>WYBM01000089.1 GCA_011525915.1 Ardenticatenaceae bacterium
ATTATCAGAACCGCTTGATTCGTAAGGTACTGTCGCACACTGTTTGCGTCTTTATTAACCTGCAACTTGGTCGTCCGCCTCTTCATTTAGATGACCTGGTAACGGCCTAAAAGTTGCACATTGGGTATTATTACTGTCTGCCAAAGATTTAATGGCGGCCACCAACACCGTTGATGCCCAGTCAGGTGAGTGGACGACGTTTAACGGCGCCCCCGTATTTCACCTACAGGGCACTGCCTCTTCCGCCCCCACCCACTGGCAGTTCACCACGGCTTCCGGAATTGTGGGCATTGAACTCCGAATTGTGGCCCTTCATATAAGTTGTGGCGGCGGTGTGGGTGGTAACTGCGTGTGGGATGCATATCTGAGCTTTACCAATGTGCCGCCCGGCACTTACAAAATACTTGTCAAGGCCTTTTTCCCCGGCGGTACCGCACAAGATATATACCCGAACCCTAATGGTGTTCCAACTTGCGACTCAGACGGCGAAACCTGCATTGGTTAACTGCCGCATCTACCAGTTTATACATTCACTTGTTTAATCATTGGGGCTGGTGCCAGGCACCATGCCCCTTTTTGTTTGCTGCTTCACGGAAATCACTGTTTTATATCATGGTCCTTCTTCAACCCAAGAGTGTGCAAACTGCTCCCATCTCCCCTTCATCTGATCAACCCCAAATTTTTCGATTTTGTCGGCATGTGGTGTTGGGTAACGTTGAGTAAGACAACACGCTGCTAACACGGCGTGGTTGTTCCAGACACTCCTCCACAGACCACCGCTGGGGAAGTGCCAGAGCCCGCACCCGGCCCGCCAGGCCAGGCGCCTTTACGGGAAAGGGGGCATACCGGTGCCGGTGATAAAACCTATCACCGGCATCGGCCGTTGGTGGTGCTCAGCGGCTGTGAAACAGGTCGGGGAACGCCGCGTGGCGGCGGCCTGTTGGGCATGGGGCGGGGTCTGCTGGCGGCCGGCGCCTCAGCCTTGCTGCTGACGCTGTGGCCGGTGGAAGATGAAAACGCTACCCACTTGATGACCGATTTTTATGAGAGCCTGAAGATGGCGGCAGCATCGGCAGCCCACCCATACGTCACCCTGGCCCTGCGTCAGGCACAAACGGCGGCCATCGCCAGGGGCCTATCCCCCTTCTATTGGGCCGGCTTCCTGCTTTTGGCCGGTTGAACTGGGGCCGCTTTGACCTGGACAAACGGCCGTGCGGCGTTTATACTGTCGAATTAGATTTACAGGAGACAACGTTGCAGATTTCAGCGTTCCCCATACCGTGACCCCCCAAGAGATTGCCAAACACCTGGTTACCCACCTTGATTCCCCCCACCTGGACAGGTTACTGCAAGAACTAAAGCCCCAGCTTGACCTGGAGGTTATCAGAGCCCTGGCCCACCTGGCCGTGAACGTGGCCCGGCGTAAGCCGTATGAAGGTCTTAAGGTTGCCAATCTTTCGGCGGCCGTGGCCGAGGTCATTGGCACTGAGGAAGCGCGAGCGATGGGCGTCTGGAATCAGGGGAATGCCTATATTCCGCTTAATCGCTATCAGGAGGCGCTGGCCTGTTTTCAGAAAGCTGAGCCCTATTACTGGGCAGCAGGTAAAGATTTATCGGTAGCCGGTTTACAGATAAACCAGGTAATAGTATTGCGCGAGTTAGGTGAGTATGAGCGAGCCTTGTCGTTAGCAAAAACGGCCCGGGAGACGTGTGAAATTGCCGGAGGAGCTAAAGCGGAAATCTATCTGGCCAATCTTTATACATCCATTGGTTGGGTTTATGAGGAAATTGGCGATTTTGAGACGGCTTTAACCACCTACAAAAATGGTCACGATCTGTATATCAAACATGATAAGCAGAGCAGCGCAGCCAGTGTTGACATGAACCGGGCACACTTACTGGAAACGATGGATCGTTTTGAGGAAGCCGAAGGGCTGCTGCATGAAGCGCGGACTGTATTTGTGACCGCAGATGAACATCCCAGGATAGCCCGTACCGACCTTAACCTGGGGCGGGTGGTGCACCGCCGCGGTGACTATCAGTTAGCTTTGCAGCACCTGGAACGGGCGCTGGACGGTTTTGTGACCGCCGCCCTACCGGTGGAGGTGGCAGTGGTGAACCAAAGCCGGATGATGGTCTACCACAAGCTGAACCTGCTGCAGGAGATGGTCAACCTGGCGGCCGAAACGGAGGCCATCTTTCGGCAGAACAAGATGCAGCGGGAGTGGGTGCTGGCGCTGTATTACCAGGGCATCGGCTATGCCCGGCTGGGCGACCATGACCTGGCCGAGAGGCTGCTGGCCCAGGCCCGCCGCCTGCTCTACCGCCAGAAAACGTGGCGCAAGTTGTGGCTGGTGGACACCGAGCGGGCGGAGCTGGCCTTACGCCAGGGGCGGCCGGAGACGGCCCGCCGCATAGCCCGGCGGGTGCAGAAGCAGATCGTCAGCGCCCAACAGCCGGCCCTGGCGGCAAGGTTGAACCTTCTGCTGGCCCGTTGTTTTCTGGCGGCCACCCCCGCCCAACTGGCGGCGGCTCAGGGGCAGGTGGGGCAGGCGTTAATCATCGCAGATGAATTTCATCTGCTGGAAGAGCAGATCGCCGGGCGGCAGCTGCTGGCTCACATTCTGACACTGTCCGGGGAACCGGAAGCGGGTTGGCAGACGCTGCAGCAGGCGGTGCAGCACTGTGAAGATGTGCGCCATAATCTGCTGTTAGACGAGCTGCAGTTAGGGTTTATGGAAGACAAGCTGCCCCTTTACAGTGATGCCGTCCAGGGGGCCTACCAGCGGTGGCAGCAGCACCACCTCTCCCTGGCCCATCTCTTCGCCTACCTTACCCTGGCCCAGAAGGCGCCCTGGCCCTATGCCCTCACCCATGCCCCTGACGAAAACGAGCGCCTGACGCCGGAGCTGCGTGCCCGGCTGGCCGACCTGCGCCGCACCTGGCACTGGCACCATGAAAAGCTGGCTGATGGGGGTGACCGGGCCAAAGACATAGATGCCGCCGCCGTCCGTGACACCCTGGTGCAGATAGAAGCGCAGATCGGTGAACTGCGCCGTCGGGAGCAGGTGCGCTACACTGTGGCTAAACCCGCCGGGGCCAGAGGCTGGCTGCCAACCGGGATGATGGCCGCCGTACAGGCCCGGCTGGGGGCTGGTGAAGCGCTGCTGCAGCTCTTTGAAGCTGCCGGGCAGGTGCAGGCGTTCCTGCTGACAGCGGCAGGCGGGCACATGGTCAGCGACCTGGTGGTCGTGTCCCGGTTAGAACAGCAGTTGGGCGCCTGGCGCTTTTTTATCCAGCAAACCCATCCGCACAGCGCCCAGGCCGCCAACGAACAGGTGCGGGCGCAGGCCCATCTGCACCGCCTTTACCAGGCCCTGTGGCCGCCGTTACAGCCCCATCTGGCGGCGGTAGACCACCTTTACCTGGTGCTGCCGCCGGCCTGGCAGGAACTGCCCATAGCCGCCTTGTACGACGGCCGTCACTATGTGGTCGAACAGCTGGCCCTCAGCCATCTGACATCGGCCGAAGCCTTGTTAACTCAGGCCACCCCCTCATGGTTAGAAGACAAAGACCGGCCAGAAGCATGGCTCTTTGCCTATTCGGAGAACGGCCGTTTACCGGCCACGGTAGCCGAAGCCCAGGCGGTGGCTGGCGTGCTGGCCCCACAGTGGCAGCCGCACCTGGCCATAGAAGCGGCGGCCACCCGCCAGGCGGTGATGGCGGCGGCGGCATCCGCCCGGCTGCTGCACCTGGCCACCCATGCCGTCTACCGCCCGGACAACCCGCTCTTCTCCTGGCTGGCCCTGGCCGATGCCCGGCTGACGGTGGCCGAGTGGTATGAACTGCCCATGCGCCAACGGCCGTTGGTGGTGCTCAGCGGCTGTGAAACCGGCCGTGGCACGCCGCGTGGCGGCGGCCTGTTGGGCATGGGGCGGGGTCTGCTGGCCGCCGGCGCCTCAGCCCTGCTGCTGACGCTGTGGCCGCTAGAAGATGAAAACGCCACCGGCCTCATTAAGGATTTCTATGTAAGTCTACAAGCGGGGAAAAGGCAATTGCCCAATGAACGTGCGGCCTCTGCTTTGCATGAAGCTCAGGTGACCTGTGTGAATACGGGTCTATCACCATTCTACTGGGCAGGGTACATTTTTATAGCCGGGTGAGTTTTTCTGTCGGAAGAGCGCCCAAAAACACGTTGAGTTGTATAAAAGTTATTTTGTTAATGGATACTGGATTATCGGGAGATAAAAAGTCATGAAAACCAAATCAGAACGAAGTGTACAGTTTAATATTATAATCCTTTTACTGTTGGCACTTTTTGCAGCAGCATTCCCAGGCGAAGCGACGGCAAAAGTAAGTTATTATGTGACAGCACAGCAAGGAGAATGGGTAGAGGAGACGTTGATTTATCGCTTGCAGGGTGAAGCCTCCAACATGCCTTTATCGACCAAGTTTTACGCGACTAATGAGACAGGTACATATCTTGTGCCAATCACTGAGCTTAATTTTACCTGTTCGACCGTTTGCCAGTGGGATGCTTATCTTGATCTGTCTGGCTTAAACCCTGGAACCTATAAATTAATTGTTGAGATGCGACTTGCTCCAAATTATCTTAAAAGTGATATTTACCCGCACAATACCCCACCAACTCCTGACTGTGAAGGTCAGGAGATTTGCGTTACCTAACACGATGATAGAGTAACCTGCTCATACTCTGTTCCCGTACTTCTTTTTTAAAGAGTGGGGCGTGGCCTAAAAGACACGCCCCATTTTTGTTTCCTTCACAACATCCCCTTGCTTCTTCACCTGATCACCCCAAATTTTCCAGTTTTGTCGGCATGTGGTGCTGGGTAACGTTGAGTAAGACAACGCGCTGCTAACACGGCGTGGTTGTTCCAGACACTCCTCCACAGACCACCGCTGGGGAAGTGCCAGAGCCCGCATCCGGCCCGCCAGGCCAGGCGCCTTTACGGGAAAGGGGGCATACCGGTGCCGGTGATAAAACCTATCACCGGCATCGGCCGTTTGGCACAAAATCAACGGCACGCTATAGTATCCCCCAGGGTGTAAAAGCAAAGCTCCCGGAGCACTCTCGGGAGGTTATTTAGAGGAGGCTTCCATGAATGAACGTCAACCTGCCGGCGGGTATGCTCCCGATCTGGCCGGAAAAGTGGCCCTCGTCACCGGGGCGTCACGGGGGATAGGCCAGGCGATAGCCGAGGCTTTTGCCGCCGCCGGGGCCAGCGTGGTGCTGGCCAGCCGTAAACAGGAGGGGGTAACGGCCGTGGCCGATATCATCCAGAGCCGTGGCGGCCAGGCGCTGGCCGTGGCCGCCCATACCGGCAGCGATGAGGCCGTCACGGCCGTGGTGCAGCAGGCCATAGAAACGTATGGCGGCATTGATATCCTGGTGAACAACGCCGCTACCAACCCCCATTTTGGCCCCCTGCTCACCGCAGACGAAAGCCATTGGGACAAGATCCTGGATGTGAATGTCAAAGGGTATTTCCGCGTGGCCAAAGCGTGTGTGCCCTCAATGCAGCAGCGCGGCGGCGGCAAGATCATCAATATGGCCAGTATTGCCGGCACAAAGCCGCAGCCCGGTATGGGCATTTATTGTGTCAGCAAAGCGGCCGTGCTGATGCTCACGGAAGTGCTGGCGGTGGAACTGGCCGCCGACAATATCCAGGTTAATGCCATTGCCCCCGGTTTTGTGCAGACAAAGTTCAGCGCCGCCATCTGGGGCAATGAAGAAGTCAACAGCATAGTGATGAAAACCATCCCTCAAGGACGTATGGCCCAACCAGAAGAGCTGACGGGCATTGCCCTTTACCTGGCTTCGGGCGCGTCTAGTTTTACCACCGGGGCCACGTTTCTTATTGATGGGGGGCAGTTTGTGAGCAGTGGTATTGTTATGTGACCGGTGGTCAGTGTTCAGTGGGTCAGTGGTCAGTGTTCAGTAGGTCAGTGTTCAGTAGGTCAGTGTTCAGTGTTCAGTGGGTCAGTGGTCAGTGTTCAGTAGGTCAGTGTTCAGTGGGTCGGTGTTCGGGTGCCGGTGTTTAGCGGCGCTGGGGCCGATGGCTGGTGGGGTAAGATGATGTTTGATATTTCTGCTGAGTTAGAGCAAATTCTTAAAACAATGCGGGCTTTTGTTGATGAGGAGTTGATTCCCCTGGAAGCCGACTTTCTGGCCAATGGGTTCACGGCCGTGGAGCCGCGTCTTCGTGAAAAACGGCAAAAAGTCAAAGCATTGGGGTTGTGGCTGCCGCAAATTCCCCAGGCCTACGGCGGCCTGGGGCTGTCACTGTTTGCCCATGGCCTGGTGAGCCGGGAGTTGGGGCGTACGCCCCTGGGTCACTATGCCTTTAACTGCCAGGCGCCGGACGCAGGCAATATGGAAATTCTGATCGAGCATGGCACGCCGGAACAAAAAGAAACGTTCCTGATGCCCCTGCTGCGCGGCGAGGTGCGCAGCTGCTTTTCTATGACAGAGCCGGAACATGCCGGTTCTAACCCGGTGATGATGAGCACCACGGCCGTGAAAGAAGGTGACAGCTATATTATTGATGGCCACAAATGGTTTACCTCGGCGGCCGATGGCGCCGCCTTTGCCGTGGTCATGGCCGTCACCGACCCGCACCACGATAATAAGTATGCCCGCGCCAGCCAGATCATTGTGCCGCTGGACACAGCGGGCTTTGAACTGGTGCGTAACATTCCGGTGATGGGTGAACGGGGTGATGGCTGGGCCAGCCACGCTGAGGTGCGTTACCATGAGGTGCGGGTGCCCCAAAGCTATTTGTTGGGCGCAGAAGGCGCCGGCTTTGCCATTGCCCAGCAGCGGCTGGGGCCGGGGCGCATTCACCACTGTATGCGCTGGTTGGGCATAAGCGAGCGGGCCTTTGACCTGATGTGCCGGTACGCCTGCCAACGAGAACTCACCCCCGGCAAGTCCCTGGCCGAGCAGGGCACTATCCAGGCCTGGGTAGCCGAGTGCCGGGCAGAGATGAACGCGGCCACGCTGATGGTGCTGGACACGGCCGTGAAGATTGACAAACAGGGCCAATACGCCGCCCGCGATGACATTTCCCTTATTAAATTCCATGTGGCCGGGGTGCTGCAGCGGGTGTTAGACCGCGCCCTGCAAGTGCACGGCGGCCTGGGCATGACCGATGACACCCCCATTGCCTGGTGGTACCGCCATGAACGCGCCGCCCGCATCTATGATGGCCCGGATGAAGTGCATAAATGGTCGGTGGCCCGGCGGATTTTGGATGGCTATCGGTAGTCGGTAATCAGTGGGTCAGTGTTCAGTGGGTCAGTGGTCAGTAGGTCAGTGTTCAGTGGGCGGTGTTGGGGTTGGTTGAGGAGGTAGAAGGGATGGGTACATTGCCGTATGTGAACAGCTTTCGGGAGCTGCTTGTTTATCAGAAGGCGCGGCAGTTGGCGCGGGAGATTTTTCGGGTGTCGATGGGTTTCCCCAAGGAAGAAATGTATTCGCTAACCGATCAGATCAGGCGGTCTTCCCGTGCGGTAGGGGCCCAGATTGCGGAAGCATGGGCAAAGCGGCATTATGAGAAGCATTTCCTCAGCAAGCTGACAGATGCAGATGGAGAACAGCAAGAAACGCAGCACTGGCTGGAGACGGCCATAGATTGCGCTTATCTTTCGCCCGAACAAGCCTCTAAGCTGCTGGCCCACTGCGAAGAAATTGGCCGGTTGCTCGGCGGCATGATGGCCAAAGCAGATCTGTTTTGCAACCACCATCGAACACGTGAACCAGAGGCAGCATACTTCATTCCGGCCCAAGACAATGTTGAGGAAAACCTCTTTACTGACCACTGACCCACTGAATACTGATCACTGACCACTGATCACTGACCACTGACCACGAGAACGTATGAACGATACAATAGAAGTCCGCCCAGACGAACGATTTGATGAAAACAGCGTGGCTGATTACCTGCACGGCCGTTTGCCCGGCAGTCAAAACCCGCTTACGGTGCGCCAATTTGGCGGCGGTGCGGCCAACCTGACCTATTTGCTGGACTATGGCAGCCATCAGTATGTGCTGCGGCGGCCGCCGCTGGGCCCGGTAGCGAAGTCGGCCCATGACATGAAACGGGAGTACACCGTGTTGTCTGTCTTGCATCAATCGTTCCCTTACGCGCCACGCGCCTTTGTGTATTGTGACGATACGGCCGTGATGGGCGCCGACTTTTTTGTGATGGAACGGCGGCACGGTGTGGTGGTGCGCCGCACCATGCCGCCGGCATTTGCCCACACACCGGCCGCCGCCCGCCAGATGAGCGCGGCGCTGGTCGATGCCCTGGCGGACTTTCATGCTGTGGACTATGCCGCCATTGGCCTGGGGGAACTGGGTGAACCCACCGGTTTTGTACGGCGGCAAGTTGAGGGCTGGTACAAACGCTGGCAGGCGGCTAAAGTGGTAGACCTGGCTGAGATGGACAGCGTTTATCATTGGCTGTGTGACAACCTGCCGCCCACCACGCAAGTTTCCCTGGTGCATAATGATTACAAGCTGGATAATGCCATGCTGGCAGCAGATGATCCGGGCCAACTTGTGGCCATTTTTGATTGGGATATGTGTACATTGGGCGATCCGCTGTCTGACCTGGGGGCGCTGCTGTGTTACTGGACGGAACCAGATGACCCACCGCACTTTCAGGCCATGTCCATGATGCCGCCGGGTGACCTGGGTTTTATGACACGGGCAGAATTGGTGGCCCGTTACGCGGCAAGGTCTGGCCGGGATGTGCATGACATTCACTTTTATCATGCCCTGGGGCTGTTTCGTCTTGCCGTCATCATCGCCCAGATTTTCATTCGTTACCAGCGCGGCCAGACCCAAGACCAGCGTTTTGCCGCTTTTGAGATGATGATCCCCTTGATGGCCCGGGCGGCGCAAGAGATCGCCTTTGCTGGCAGCCAGTAACGGGCAAATGGGTGACGCATCATGATAGCCTTTACCTTCTTTTTGTCACAGCTGGCACGCAGAATGCGCCGTGGTTGGGGCGACCCTGAATTTCGGGGATTGTTCTGGTCGGTCCTGGTTGTGCTGCTGGTAGGTACGGTATTTTACCATTGGCGTGAGGGGTGGTCGTGGCTGGATTCCTTTTACTTCACGGTGGTCACGCTGGCGACGGTGGGGTATGGTGACCTTTCGCCGACACGGCCGGAGACAAAACTTTTTACTGTCCTTTATATTATCATGGGTCTGGGACTGCTCTCCACGTTTATTGTGAAGCTGGCTGGCTTCAGCGAACGGCCGTTCGCCCAGCGCCGGCAAGCCCAAGAGACAACAGAAGAAACGGCCGTTTCACAAACGGCCGTTTCGGAGGATAATAGCACTTCATGAGCTATCATTCTATTTTCCGGCCTGATCTGTTTAGCGGGCAAACGATCATCGTCACCGGCGGCGGCAGCGGCATTGGCCGCTGCACGGCGCACGAGCTGGCCGCCTTAGGCGCGCATGTGGTGATTGCCGGGCGTGACCCGGAAAAGTTGGAAACCGTACGGCAGGAGATCAGCCGCAGCGGCGGCAGCATTTCGGCCTGTGTGTGCAACATTCGTGAGGAGGCGCAGGTGCAGGCCCTGTTTGCCCAGGTGTTGGCTGCAAGAGGGGCCGTGCATGGGCTGGTGAACAACGCCGGCGGCCAGTTTCTGAGCCCGGCGGAGACGATCTCTTTAAAAGGGTTCACGGCCGTCGTTGAAACCAACCTTACCGGCACCTTTCTTATGTGCCGTGAGGCATACACCCACTATATGCACGCGCATGGCGGGGCTGTTGTGAATATGCTTATTGATCACGGCCGTGGTTACCCAGGCATGGCCCATTCGGCCGCCGCCCGGGCCGGTGTGGAAAACCTGACCAAAACGCTGGCCGTGGAATGGGCGCACGCCGGTGTACGCATCAATGCCGTTGCCCCCGGCATTATTGATTCCAGCGGCCTGGAAAAGTATCCGGATTACGTGAAGAAAGAGTTTTTACCTCTGGTCGTTCAAGATATTCCTTACAAGCGCATGGGCACGGAAAGCGAAACGGCCGCGGCCATTGTCTTTCTGCTTTCCCCGGCGGCAGCCTATATCAGTGGTGAAACGCTCAAAATAGACGGGGCATACTCACTCTGGCGCAAAACCTGGGTCATCGATGACCATGACAATGCGCCTGACGCTTACGATGGTTTCAGGGACAACCTTACCCCGTGATCCGTAAATGGCAAGCTGAGTCAGCTTGCGGCATAGGGATGACGGAATGTGGAGATAAGATGCAATTTACACATGGCGGTGAACTGGTGGCGCGGGCCCTGGCCGCGCAGGGGGTGGAGACGTTGTATACCCTGTGTGGCGGCCACATTGCGCCGGTCTACGAAGGCTGTTTAAACAACGGTATTACCGTGATTGATTTTCGCCACGAACAGGCGGCCGGGCACGCCGCTGACGCGTATGCCCGGCTGACACGCAACATTGGCGCAGCCATTGTCACGGCCGGGCCAGGGGTCACCGATGCGGTGACGGCCGTGGCCAATGCCTACCAGGCCCGCAGCCCCATGATCCTCTTCGGCGGTGCGGCCCCCTTGCGCACCCGCGGCCGGGGCGCCTTGCAAGAAATGCCTCAGACGGAGATGTTTCAGACCTTCACCAAAGCCAGCTTCACCATCGAAAAAACGGAAGAGATTCCGGCGCAGCTGGCTGAGGCGTTTAAGCTGGCCTTAAGCGGCCGGCCCGGCCCCATTTTTATTGAGCTGCCCTTTGACGTGTTATTTAACGCCATTGACGTGCCGGAGATAACCCCCAAAATCATCATCGAGCCGCCCCCACCGGAGCTCAGCGCCATTCAAGAGATGTTTGCCATTTTGCGCCAGGCCCAGAAGCCCATGCTGGTGGCTGGCACCCAGGTATATTGGGATGGCGCCAGTGAGGCGCTGCGTGACTTTACAGAGCAGACGGGTATGCCTGTCTTTACCAACGGCGCGGGGCGAGGCACACTGTCTATGACCCACCCCCACTGCTTTAAGGCGGTGCGTTCCAAGGCGCTGCGTGAGGCAGATGCCGTTTTGCTCATTGGCACTCCGTTGGACTTCCGCTTAAAGTATGGCCAGGAAGGGTGGAATGCCGATGCTAAACTCATCCAGATTGAAAACGACGCCGCCGAACTGCACCACAACCGCCAGGCAGATGTTGCCCTGGTAGCTGATTCCCGGCTGGTATTGGAAGCGTTGAGCGAAGGTTTGCAGGGCATTCGCTTTGACCCCTGGCTGGCCGAGGTACGTGGCTGGGAAGACAAAAAGCGGGCGCAGCAGGCAGCATGGGAAGCGCTGGATGACCAGCCTGTCAATCACTTCCGGTTTGCGGCCGAGGTTAATAAACTTCTGGATGAAGACATGATTGTGATCGGGGACGGCGGCGATATTGTCAGCGCCTGCGCCAAAGTGCTGGACGTGACCATGCCCGGCCAATGGCTGGATCCCGGCCCGCTGGGCTGCCTGGGGGTGGGGGCGCCTTTTGCCATTGCCGCCCAGCAGTTGTATCCCTATAAAAGGGTGCTTATCATTAGCGGTGATGGTTCCTTTGGTCTGAATGGGTTTGAGTTTGACACGGCCGTACGTTTTAACCTGCCCATTGTGGCTGTGGTGGGCAACGATGCTGGTTGGGGGCAGATTCGTGGCCCACAGGTGAATATGGTGGGTGAAGAACGGGCTATCGCTACCAAACTGGCCCCCACGCGCTATGACAAGATTGTGGCCGCCATGGGCGGTTACGGTGAACACATTGATGACCCGGCCCATATTGGCCCCGCACTGCAGCGCGCTTTTGCCAGTGGTAAACCCGCCTGTATCAATGTGGTCCTGGATGAAAAGGGCATGGCTAAAACGGGTGCAAGCACACCCTATATTGTGTAATGTATGTATAGCGATTGGCAAGCAAGCGTTCGCCAATATCAGGGTTTTATGACCAAAAAAGTAACGGAAGTAGAACTTGGCATCATTCGGGCGACTGAACCGGCTGAGAGCGGTGTTATGGACAACGCGGCCACCACCAGCCTGATGAAATTGTTATCTACGCTAGACCGGCGCCTGCTGCAAGATATTATGACGGAGCAGCGCCATGAACCAGGTGACATCATCTTTTCTGAGGATGACCCCGGAAATGCCCTGTACATTATCTGGGCGGGCCTGTTAGCCGTGGTAAAGGGGCCCTTTGGCCGGCCAAGTGAAGTGTTTTTCCGGGTGCCAGGAGATGTAGTGGGCGAAATGGCACTGCTGGAGAACAAGCCTCGTTGGGCGTCATTGGTGGCTCTGGAAAAAACACGCCTGCTGCGTGTTGAACGGGACGGTTTTCATAAGCTTTTGCGGGCACAGCCGGCGGTAAGCCTGAACTTGCTGGCGCTGCTCAGTGCGCGCCTGCGGGCCGTGCATGAAATGAGCCGGGCGGAGATCAGGAGTGACCAGGAGGTGCTGCGGCAAATATCATCATTGATGGATGAAAATGAGCAGTTAATGGCTTTGCAGCGCGTGCGTCAGGAGACAAGTGATTTGATCGTGCATGATTTGCGCAGCCCCCTGAGTAACATGTTTAGTGTTTTGAACATGCTGGAACTGGTGCTGCCAGAAGATGTGCTGGTGGCTAACCGGGAACTGCTTGATATTGCCAAGCTGGCCCATGCCCGCATGCAAGATTTGGTGAACTCGCTGTTAGATGTGTCCATGTTGGAGTCTGGTGAATTGACGTTGGATATTGGCCCGGCCAACCTGAAGCAGTTAATTGATGAAGTGGTGGCGCTGGCTTCCTTCTCCATTGACCAGCGCAGCATTGTGTTCCAGACGCGCTTTGCCCCTGACCTGCCGCTGGTGATGGTAGATGAAGATCGTATGCGCCGGGTGTTGACAAACCTCATTGATAATGCTGTGAAATTTACGCCGCGAGACGGCCGTGTGCGTGTAGACGTGACCACTACCGGCACGGAAGTGTGCATCAGCGTGGCAGACAGCGGTCCGGGCATTCCTGTGGCTGACCGTCAGCGCATCTTTGAGCGTTTTGCTCAGGTACAGCGGGTGGGGATGCGCCGCACGCGTGGCTTTGGCCTGGGGCTGGCCTTTTGTCGTCTGGCCGTAGAAGCACACGGCGGGCGAATCTGGGTTGAACCAGGTGATGGTGATGTGGGCAGCCGCTTTATATTTACGCTGCCTGTCGCCCGCCATCTGTGACTGGTCTGAGATTTCCTGAGACTGGCTTACGACAAAGGAGAAGGGTATGCATACGCCCATTTCAGCAGTTGATCCCTATGAGCGGCAGCGTACGGCCGTGCTTGATTCAGAAATGGCTTATGTAGATACGGGGGGGGAGGGCGACCCCGTGGTGTTTTTGCATGGCAACCCTACCTCTTCCTATTTGTGGCGCAATGTCATACCCCATGTGCAGAACCACGGCCGTTGCCTGGCTCCGGACCTTATTGGCATGGGTGACTCCGGTAAAAACCCGGCCGGCATTTACCGCTTTGTGGACCATGCCCGTTACCTGGATGCCTGGTTTGACGCCGTGGGGCTGACCCAAAACGTGACGCTGGTTATCCATGATTGGGGGTCGGCGTTGGGCTTTCATTGGGCCCACCGCCATCCAGAGCGGGTGAAAGCTATTGTTTACATGGAAGCGGTGGTGCGGCCCATCACCTGGGATGAATGGCCGCAGGCGTCACGGGGCCTCTTTCAGGCGATGCGTTCCCCGGCGGGTGAGGACATTGTGCTGCAAAAGAACGTCTTTATTGAGCGCATTTTGCCGGCCAGTGTGCTGCGCCCCTTGGCGGAAGCGGAGATGGCTGTTTACCGACGGCCGTATCTGGAACCTGGTGAAAGCCGCCGCCCCACCCTCACCTGGCCGCGTGAAATTCCCGTTGACGGAGAACCACCAGATGTACAGGCGATAGTACAGGGGTATGCGGCGTGGTTAGAAACAGCCAGGGTACCAAAGCTGTTCATCAACGCTGAGCCGGGCATCATTCTCACCGGGGCACAGCGTGACTACTGCCGCACCTGGCCGCACCAGCAAGAAGTGACCGTCAAGGGATTACACTTTATTCAGGAAGATTCGCCGGCAGACATTGGCCAGGCGATTGCCGCTTTTTTAGAATGACCCCTATACGCATAGAACTGCCGACTCCGTTTGACGTTGGCCCGGTGAATGTTTACCTTTTTACGGGGCCAGAACCCGTGCTGGTAGACACCGGGGTCGATTCTGATGAGAGTTGGGCGGCATTACAGGCCGGGCTGGCTGCACAGGGCCTGGACGTGGCCGATTTGCGGCGTGTCGTCATTACCCATGCCCATGTAGACCATTTTGGGGCAGCCGCCCGGCTGGCAGCCAACAGCCCGGCCCAGATCACCATTGCTGATGTGGGGTATGATTGGCTGGTTGACCCTAAAGGCCAATGGGAGCGGCGCATTGCCTATTACCATGACCACTTCCTGATGTTGTGTGCTTTACCACCAGAAACGCGGCAAATGGTGATAGCTTATATGACCTTTGCCGCCGAAAGTTCAACGGCCGTTCCTCCTGAACGTATCACCACGTTTAACGTGGGTGACACATTGGCGCTGGGTGGGTTGGATTGGCAGGTGCTGCATATGCCAGGCCACGCCAGCCACCAGACCTGCTTTTACCAACCGGCCACGCGCCAGTTACTCTCGGCAGATATGCTGCTGTCTAGCGCGCCAACGCCGGTGGTGGAAGCGCCGCCAGACGGCCGTACCCGTGTTCCCTCGTTGCCCCTGTTTATGGAGTCTCTGGATAAAGTAGAAGCGCTGGCTATCGAAACGGCCTATCCGGGTCACGGCCGTGTGATCGCCAACCCTACCACTCTCATTCACCAGCAGCGCCAGCGCATCCAGCAGCGTAAACAAGAAGCCCTGTTGTTGATCCAGCAGGGCTGCCAGACGGTGATGGCGTTGGTTGATATTATGTACGCGCACCATCCGGCCAATGCCCGTATTGCCGGGTTGTGGATGCTGGTCGGTTACCTGGATTTACTCAAAGCTGAAAAAGCCATTGTGGAGCGAGAGGTTAACGGCGTGTGGCATTATTCTGTAAGAGGAGATTAGGAAGCGGAGGTAACGTGTTGACGAACCTCCGCACTCATAAACGCATGAAAGAGATCATCAAAACCCTGACACCGGCCCACCTGGCATCACTGCCGCTAACGCATCGCATAACCATCACCGATGGCTACCTGGACTTGATGGGGCATATGAATGTGCGCCATTACCTGGGCATTTTTGATGACGCTACCTGGCACTTTTTTGCCCACTTTGGCATGGACCATCATTATTACACCACCAGCGGTAATGGTTCTTTTGCCTTGCAGCAGTTCATTTATTATGCGGCTGAGGTTCGGGCTGATGAAACTGTGGCCATTCGCTCACGGTTGGTGGGCCGTACCGATAGACGCATCCACTTTATCCATTTTATGGTTAATGAAACCACTGACCGGTTGGCGGCAACCGTGGAAGTGCTGGGCTCCCACGCTGATCTGCGGGTGCGGCGCACATCACCTTTCCCTGCCGACATTGCGGCCAAACAGGATGTGCTTCTGGCAGAACATAACCAGCTGGCGTGGCCCGCGCCCCTCTGTGGTGCCATTGCCCCATAAACGATTTTCATGAAAGTTCAAAATTGATATTGGTAATACGTTGTGTGGGGGGCAGGCATAAGGCCCGCCCCAACATTGCCGAGGAGACATATGAACGGCTTAATGATGGAGTATCACCTGACACTAGACCGCATTCTGGAACATGCCAACCATATCAGCCCTCACAAGCGCATCACCACCTTACAACCTGACGGTACGCTGCACCGCTACACCTATGCTGATCTGTACCGGCGGGTAAAACAGCTGGCGAAAGCGTTGGTGGCCTTGGGTGTGCAGCCTGGGGACAGGGTAGGCACCTTTGCCTGGAACAATTACCAGCACCTGGAACTCTATTATGCTATTCCTGGGGCAGGCGCCGTGTGTCACACCCTTAACATCCGTCTCTTTCCAGAGCAGTTAAGTTACATTGTCAACCATGCCGCAGATAAGGTGGTGTTTGTGGAGGGCTCGCTGCTGCCCTTGTATGAACGGGTGGCTGACCAGATAACTAGTGTGCAGCATTACATATTGTTTAATACACCCTCTGACACCCAAACCAGGCTGCCCAATGTGCTGTTTTATGAAGACCTGATAGAGTCCGCAGACGAAGATTTTGCCTGGCGCAGCACTGATGAGCAGATGGCGGCCGGATTGTGTTACACCAGCGGCACAACAGGCGAGCCCAAAGGGGCGTTGTACAGTCATCGTTCTATGTATTTGCATGCGCTGGGCGCTGGGCAGGCCAATGCCCTGGGCGTGCGTGAAACAGATGTGGTGCTGCCGGTGGTGCCCCAGTTTCATGCCATGGCCTGGGGGCTGCCTTATGCCTGCGCTGCCTCTGGCGCCGACATTGTGATGCCGGGGCTGCATTTAAAACCGGAACCATTGGCGCAGTTGATCGAAGCAGAACGGGTGACGATTGCCGCCGGCGTCCCTACCATCTGGACGGGGTTGTACCATGAGTTAAAGAACAACCCGCGTGATATTTCCTGTATTCGGGCGCTGGTGGTGGGTGGCTCGGCCATGCCGCGGGCGCTGACAAAAGCGTATGAGAGCGAGCTGGGGGTAAACGTGCTGCATGCCTGGGGCATGACGGAGATGTCCCCCTTGGGTACGGTATGTAACCTGAGCAGCCAGCATGCCGGCCTGTCTGATGAACAAAAGTGGGATATTAAAGCCAAGCAAGGTTACCCCATTTGTGGTGTAGAGATGCGCATTGTGGATGAGCTAGGCCAGGAACTGCCGTGGGACGGCCGTCAGATGGGCGAGTTACAGGTGCGCGGTCCGTGGATCATTCGCCAATACTTTAAGCGTGACATTTCAGCCGAAAGCTTTACGCCTGATGGCTGGTTCCGCACCGGCGACGTGGTGACGATGAGCCCTGACGGCTATATGCAGATCATGGACCGCACCAAAGACCTGGTGAAGTCAGGCGGCGAATGGATCAGCACGGTGGAGCTAGAAAATGCCATTATGGCCCATCCGCAGGTATTGGAAGCGGCGGTGATTGCTATCCCAGACGCAAAATGGCAGGAACGGCCGTTGGCCGCCGTTGTCCTGACGCCTGATGCCCAAGCCCTGACCTCTGCTGACATTACCACATTCCTGGAAGATAAAGTCGCCAGATGGTGGATTCCAGAAACGATGATTTTTGTAGACGAAATCCCCAAGACCAGTGTGGGTAAGTTTGATAAAAAAGTGCTGCGCAGCCGTTATGCCGAAGGGCAGCTGGGTTAAGGTCACTATTCAGTCATCTGTAGTCAGTCGTCAGTTATGGGTGCACTGCTTCCTGACCCACTGACTACTGACCCACTGACCTACTGAACACTGACCTACTGAACACTGACCTACTGAACACTGACCCACTGAATACCAATGACCGGACCACTCACTTCCCTCAAAATTCTCGATTTCAGCACACTATTGCCGGGGCCCTTTGGCACCATGATGCTGGCTGATCTGGGTGCGGCCGTGCTGCGGGTGGAGGCGCCTCATCGCCCGGACATGGTGCGCTTGATGCCGCCTTATGATGGCGATGCCTCTGCCTGGCATCGGGTGCTAAACCGTAACAAGCGTTCGATCACTTTGGATTTAAAACAGCCGACGGCCGTGGACGTGGTGAAACGTCTGGTGGGTGCTGGCGGTTATGACATTGTGCTGGAACAGTTTCGCCCTGGTGTCATGGACCGGTTGGGCATTGGGTATGAGATTCTTCGTGTAGTCAACAGAGGGTTGATTTATTGTGCCCTCAGTGGGTATGGGCAGGATGGACCATACCGTGACCGGGCAGGGCATGATATTAATTATTTGTCGTTGGCTGGTGTGATGAGCCATAGTGGGCGCAAAAAGGAGGGGCCGGCGCCGTTGGGGGTGCAGGTGGCCGATATTGGCGGCGGTGCCTTTGGCGCGGCCATGGGCATCCTGGCGGCGGTTATCCATCGTCAACAAACGGGCCAGGGACAGTTTGTGGACATCAGCATGTTTGATATGTCTATTGCCTGGCATGCCCACGCCGTCAGCCAATACCTGGTGGGTGGTGAAGTGCCAGAGGCAGAAAGCTGGCAGTTGAATGGGGGCGGCTATTACGATTTTTACGAGACAGCCGACGGCCGTTACCTTTCTGTGGGCAGTCTGGAGCCAAAGTTCTGGCAGGACTTTTGCCAGGCTATTGCTCGCCCGGATTTGATACCTCGTGGCTTTGACCAGACACCAGAGAACCAGCAGGCCTTAAAGGCAGACATTCGGGCGGTGATCGCCATGAAAGAGTTGGCCGACTGGACCATAATCTTTGCCGGATATGATGTGTGTGTAGAGCCGGTGCTGAGCATCCCTGAAATGGTGGCCCACCCGCAAACGCAGGCACGGTGTATGATTGTAGATGTGCCCAAGGCCGATGGCTCTACGCAGCGCCAGGTGGGCAGCCCTTTCAAATTTTCCCAAACGCCGCCCGCGTATCAGCAGGTAGGGGGGCAGGCAGGGGCAGAGGCAACGGCCGTGCTGCAAGAGATAGGGTATACGGATGATGAGATTAACAAAATGCGCCAGCAGGGGGTGTTTGGCTAGGTGCCCGGCGATAAATCACCGGGCAAAGGAGGCGCCCCATGAATGGGGCTGGCGAGCAGAGAGCCGGATTTATCCGGCGCCGCTGACCAGCCAGGGCATTGATGCCCTGGCGTTGTTGGTGAACCAAAGTATCCAAAGATGAATCGCCAGGCAGGACGCCCCATGCATGGGGCTAAGGATTTAAGTGTTATGAATTTTCAACCCTTTAACCAACCCGCGCCCCAATTGGGCAATCAATATGACGATGACCGTGTATTACGCAGCTACCTGAAACGGGTGCTGCCGCCAGACGTCCTGGCCCAGGTTGAGCCGGCCCTGCGGGAGATGGGAGAATTGGCCGGTGGCCGGCTGTATCAGATGCAGCTTGCTGACCGGCTGAATGAACCGGTGCTGACCCACTGGGATGCCTGGGGTAACCGTATTGACCACATTGAAATCACGCCGCTGTGGCGGGAAGCGGAACGGTTGGCGGCCAAGTTTGGTGTGGTGGCCGCGGCCTATGAGGGAACCTACGGCCGTTACGACCGTATTTATCAATTTGCTCTCACCTATCTCTTTCACCCTTCAACCGATGTATACACCTGCCCGCTGGCCATGACCGATGGGGCTGCCCGTACCCTGCTGCTTTCTGGTAATCAGGAACTTATTGAGCGTGCCCTGCCTCACCTGACCAGCCGCGATCCCGCCTCTTTTTGGACCAGCGGCCAGTGGATGACAGAATCTACCGGCGGCTCAGACGTGGGGCGGAGTGAAACGGTAGCGGTGTTAGATGAGGAAGAGATGTGGCGGCTGCACGGCCGTAAATGGTTTACCTCTGCTGCTACCGGGCAAATGACTCTGACCCTGGCCCGGCCTGAAGGGAACCCCCCCGGCGGCAAGGGACTGGCCCTGTTTTACCTGGAAACCTGTGATGACGCCGGCCGGTTGCAAAACATGGAAATCTTGCGGCTCAAAGACAAGCTGGGTACACGCAAAGTGCCCACGGCAGAGATCATGCTGTATGGTGCGCCGGCTATCCCCGTCATGGGGCTGCATCACGGTGTGCGTAATATTGTCCCTATGCTGCACCTGACGCGCACCTGGAATGCTGTCAGTGCCACGGCCGTCATGCGGCGGGGTCTGGCGCTGGCGCGAGATTATGCTCGCAGGCGGGTGGCCTTTGGCACAGCCCTGGCGCAGAAGCCGCTGCACGTGGACACACTGGCCATGTTACAGGCAGAATTTGAAGCAGCTTTCCACCTGACCTTTTATGGTGTAGCACTGATTGGCAAGGACGAAGCCGGCGACATTGGCGAAGATGAAGCGGCGCTGCTGCGGATGTTGACTTCCATCAACAAGCTGGTGACAGGCAAACAGGGCGTGGCCATAAGCAGTGAGATTTTAGAAGCGCACGGAGGGGCGGGCTATGTGGAAGATACCGGTCTGCCGCTGCTGCTGCGTGATGCCCAGGTGCTGCCTATCTGGGAAGGGACCACAAACGTACTCTCCCTGGACGTCTTACGGGCGCTGCAGGACGGTGACTCGCTGGCGGCGCTGGTAAAAAAGGTGCAGGTATGTGCCCAATCGGCGCAGGATGAACGGCTGGTCACGGCCGTGGGCACTGCTGAACGTGCCCTTGCCCATGCCCAACAGTGGCTGCAAGCTGCCTTACCACAAGGCCAGCCAGCTTTAGAAGCGGGCGCCCGTCGTTTTGCGCTGACCCTGGGGCGGGCGTTGGCCCTGGCACTGTTGGTAGAACACGCCCAGTGGTCATTGACAATAGAGGGTGATGGCCGGGCACGTGCCGCCGCCTGCCGTTTTGCCCAGACCCCAGTGGACCTGATTATCAATGACGTGGCTGATGATCTTTACGCGCTGGCCAATGATGTAGCGGTGTCATAAAAGTGTTCAATGACCTTAAAAGCGGTATCATTATGTCATGCTCCCCCTTTACAAAAGTTAGCATTGTTTACAGGAGAAAGAATAGTGAAACGAACGAGCATTCTTGTTTTGGTGGCCGCTTTATGGGTACTGGCCGCCTGTCAGAGCCGTGAACTGTATAACCCGGATATACTGCCGGCAGATTATGATTATGCTGCCGGCGCTTACCCCAATCCCGTCACGTTAAATGGCGTCACCGTCCGTATTAACAAGGCACGGGTGGTCAACCCAGATCAAAACCTGAAGCCAGGGTATATCTATGTGGTGGTAGATGTTAACGTCTCCAACCAGAGCGGCACATCGGTCAATGCTACAGAATTTCGGTTGATAGACGAATACCTGAACTTGTATGAATCGTGGCAGACCAGCGTCCCCTTTGGCCGTGATTTGACCGCCATGTCTGAAGTTATCGGGCCCGATCGATCATCAGAAGGGGCTCAGGTGTTCCTGATACCGGCATCTGCTTTGCAGGCAAACCTGCGCTTGCGCTGGCAGTCGGCCGGGCATCAATCTCGCGTTGATCTTGCTTTAGGCTCGCTGGCGCTGCCGTAGTAAAGCCAGGCTTCCAAGCTGATAGTAGCTGAGAACTTACTTATCCAGGCCATGCGCAAACTCACACGTGAAGATGTTCTTCAAAAGATTCAACAAGGCGAAACCGGTTTTGCCCGGCAAGATCTGTCTGGTTTAGCGTTGACCCGGTTGGAATTGTCCCGGCTTAACTTGCGGCAGGCGGACTTAACGCTGGCTGATCTGACAAGCAGCCAGTTGTTGAAGTCGAATCTAGACGGAGCAGGGTTGCGCGGTGCTACGCTGGTGTTGGCAAATTTGCGCGGGGCAACTCTGCGCGGGGCAATCTTATGTGGGGTGGAGGGGGTGATGGCCAATTTGAGCCTGACTCTGCTGATGGGGGTAGATGCTACGGCCGTGGTCCTGGATGGTGCTTCCTGTGCTGGTGCTATACTTACAGAAGCTTGCCTGGTGAAAGCAAGTCTGGTGGCCGTAGATTTTAGTGGAGCTGATCTCACTCGTGCTGACTTGCGCGGTGCGCGTCTGATAAGTGCCGTGTTTAAAGGGGCTAAATTGTGTCACGCAGACCTTACCCTTGCTGATTGTACGGGCGCTGATTTGACCGATGCTGACCTGACAGATGCTGTTGTAACGGCCGAAACCCTGGCTCAGGCGCGCTCGCTGGCGGGCACGACCATGCCAGACGGCAAACCTTTTGCCGCTAACGAGGAGTAAGAAGGATGAAGCGTACCCTGTTTAATGAAGAACACCTGATGTTCCGCGAGACGGTGCGTCGTTTTGTAGAAAAGGAAGTGACCCCTTATCACGAGCAGTGGGAAAAAGAGGGTATTGTCCCGCGTGAATTGTGGCGGAAAGCCGGCGACCTGGGTTTTTTGGCCACGGCCGTGCCTGAAACCTATGGCGGTCTGGGGCTGACTGATTTTTGCTATAATGTCATTCTCACGGAGGAGTTAACTCGTGCCGGCGCTTCTGGTGTGGGCTTTGGCCTACATAATGACATTGTGCTGCCCTACATCCTGGCGTATGGCACCGAGGCGCAAAAACAGCGCTGGCTGCCCCAGATGATCACCGGCGAGACCATTACAGCCATTGCCATGAGTGAACCAAACGCGGGCAGTGATCTGGCAGGTATTCAGACCACGGCCGTGCGCCAGGGTGATTATTACCGCCTTCATGGTCAGAAAACCTTCATTACCAACGGCATCAACAGTGATCTGGTGATTGTGGTGGTTAAGACAGACCCCACTGCCGGGCACAGCGGCGTCAGCCTGCTGGTGGTGGAGCGGGGAATGGAGGGCTTTACACGCGGCCGTAATTTGGAGAAAATTGGCCTGAAGGCGCAAGACACGGCCGAGCTCTTTTTTAGCAACGTCAATGTGCCCGTAGAAAATTTGCTGGGCAGTGAAGGGCAGGGCTTTTACCAGTTGATGTTCCAGCTGCCCCAAGAACGGCTCTCCATTGCCGTCATTGCTGCCGCTGCTTGTGAGACGGTGCTGGAAATGACGATCAGCTACTGCCACGAACGGGAAGCGTTTGGCCGGCCGATTGGTAAATTCCAGAACACGCGCTTTAAGCTGGCAGAGATGAAAACCGAAGTGGAAATTGCCCGCGTTTTTGTAGACCGCTGCATTGAAGAGCTTAACGCCGGCAACCTGACGGCGGCGGAAGCGGCCATGGCCAAATGGTGGACAACGGAACTACAAAAGAAGGTGGTAGATGAATGCCTGCAGCTGCATGGCGGCTACGGCTACATGATGGAATACCCCATTGCCAAAGCTTACCTGGACACCCGTGTGCAAACGATCTATGGTGGCACCACCGAAATTATGAAAGAAATCATTGGGCGGTCTTTAGGATTTTAAGATGAGGAATGAGAGGTTGGCCCCATGCCAATCTCTCATGCTGCAGGTACTTTATGCCAGAGATAACGTTAAGAGAGTGTCAGAAAACGGTAGATGCGTGGGTGCGCACGATTGGTGTACGCTATTATTCAGAGTTGACAAACACGGCCGTGCTGATGGAAGAGGTGGGTGAAGTGGCCCGGCTTATGGCCCGCCTGTATGGCGACCAGAGCTTTAAGCAGTCTGATGAAGCTGTAAGCCTGGCCGACGAAATGGCCGATGTGCTGTTTGTGTTGGTGTGCATTGCCAACCAGACTGGTATAGACTTGACCGCCGCCTTCCACCAAAATATGGCCAAGAAAACGGCGCGCGACAAAGATCGCCATGCCAACAATCCCAAATTAAAATAGGCCAGGCGTTTGGCCCCTATGGGTTGACCAATGCTTGATGCCTGATTGGAAAACATGATGAGCGTTGATGTAGCTAAAGTCGTTGGCTACCGGTTTGAACCGGCGGAGTTTAAATATGACGAACGAGATGTAAGCCTGTATGGGCTGGCGATAGGCGCTGCGGCTAACCCGGTTGACCCGGAGGAGTTGAAGTTTGTGTATGAATTAAATGGCGCTGGATTTTACCCGTTTCCCACCTTCCCGGCCGTTTTTCCCTTTTCCGTGATGTGGCAGATTTTGCAGGTGCCGGGCTTAGAATTTAATCCGATGATGCTGCTGCACGGCGAGCAATTTCTGGAGTTAAAACGGCCGTTGCCCACCGCAGCTACCATCACCAACCATGCCCACATCAGCCATATCTATGACAAAGGCTCTGGCGCCCTGGTCATTTTGGATATTACCAGTGTAGACGAGCATGGTAATGACATTGCCTTTAACCAGATTTCTGCTTTTATCCGGGGCATCGGTGGTTTTGGCGGTGAACGTGGCCCCTCTGGGGATGTGAATTTGCCGCCGGCGCGCAAACCGGACGCCGTGGTGAGACAACCTACCCAGCCCAACCAGGCGCTGCTGTACCGGCTGGCTTCCGGTGATGGCAACCCGTTACATGCCGACCCACAAATGGCGGCCATTGGCGGCTATGACCGGCCCATTTTGCATGGGTTGTGTACCTTCGGTTTTGCCGCCCGTGCTGTCCTCAGGCAGTTTGCCGAAAACGACCCCGCCCGCTTTAAAAGCATTCACGGCCGTTTCAGCAGTCCCGTCTTCCCTGGTGAAACCATTGTCACCGACATGTGGCGGGAAACGGATACCAGGATCCTGTTCCGGGCTGGCACCGTTGAACGAAAGGAATGGGTAATTACCCAGGCAGCCATGGAGCTGCATGTTTTATAGCCCTATGCACCTTATGGTTAGAGGCGACAGCCCACGATGATGAATGGAAGCAAACCTCCCGAAGGTTTCACCCTAGATGACCTTTGCCATGAAAGCCTTTGGGAGGGTTAGTTTCAGAGGAGACACCACGCCGCTGCGCGGCACCAACAAATGAATGAAAATAGCGCGGCAGAGCCGCGCACCCGCGCTATTTACACAGGAGTGAAAATCTATGGCTAAAACCAAGAAGTACTTACGTAAAAGAAAAAAGAGGCAGGCAAAAAAGGGTGGCAAACTTGCTTCCCCCAGCCTGGCAAATTTCCAGTTACGGCAGGCAAGAAGCTGGGCGTTGTTTGAATGCCGGGTGAATGCTGAATGGCAAGACACCATGCAGATTAGCCAGCTATGTGTGGCCCGGCGCTCACCTCTTGGGGAAATAGCTGCCGGCATTTTCCTGGTAGACCTGGCCTGCCTGGGTGTCAAAAATGCCTACGCTACTATCTTTCATTCAGAGAGTGCTTACCGTAAAGAGCTTTTATCTCGTCTGTCGATGCACCAATCTATGGTGACGTGTGAGCTTGATCTGGTCGCAAAAATTGTAGCGGAAGCGGTAAACTATGCTGCTGGTTTAGGCTTTAAGCCTCATAAGGACATCAAGCAGGCCTTGTTGGTGATGGGTGAAGCGCATCCGGAAAACTGTACAGAAGCGATTCCTACGGGCGGTCCAGAGGGGAAGCCTTTTTTTGTTAACGGGCCATATGATGATGTGGACCGTGTGCTGCGTATTCTAGATAGGCATGTAGGCCAGGGGAATTATCATTTTTTGATGCAAATGGGTGATCCGTTTCTGGATGAGTTTGAAGATGATATGGATGAAGATTGGGAGGAAGAATGATGTTTCAAAACCAGGTGGCCATTGTGACCGGAGCCGGCCGGGGCATTGGGGCGGCGGCGGCGAAGTTGTTTGCCCGGCATGGGGCAAGCGTGATTGTGAATGATCTGGATGCGGCTCCCTGTGAGGCGGTAGTGGTGGAGATTAGGGCGGCAGGAGGGGTGGCCACGGCCGTGCCGGGCAGTGTGACGGACCCCGATTTTCCAGACCATCTCATGAAAACGGCCGTAGATACCTATGGCAAACTTAACATTCTGGTTAACAACGCCGGGTTTACCTGGGATGGCATGCTGCATAAAATGTCTGATGAACAATGGCAGGCAGTGCTGGATATTCATGCCACGGCCCCCTTCCGTATGATCCGCGCGGCAGCCCCTTATATGCGCGAAGCCGCCAAAGCCGAAAAAGAGGCTGGCGGCCCGGTAGAGCCGCGCTGCATTGTTAATGTTTCCTCTACATCTGGTTTGCATGGCAATATTGGCCAGATCAATTACGCTGCCGGTAAGATGGGTGTGGTAGGGTTGACCAAAACGGTGGCCAAGGAGTGGGGTGCCTTTGGCATTCGCTGTAATGCCGTCGCTTTTGGCTTTATTGAAACACGCATGACACAGGCCAAAGAAAAGGGAGAGACGATTGTGGTGGGCAGCCAGGAGGTGGCCATTGGCATTCCTAACCAGATGCGACAGATGGCTCCTATGGTGATCCCGTTGGGGCGTCCGGGCACCCCAGAGGAGGCAGCTGGTGGCATTGTGCTGCTGGCTTCACCGTTTGCCGCTTATATCACCGGGCATACGCTGGAAGTAACCGGCGGCTCAGGGATATAATGACGGCCGTCACCACATTTCCTACGGAGGTTACCCATGCCTGAGACGACATTTGATTTTGGCGGCGACATCGTCTGGCGGCCTACACCGGAACACATCGCTCACAGCAATCTGAAGCGTTTTATGGAAGCGCACAACATCGCCACCTATGATGAACTGATGGCCCGTTCTACGGCGGATGTGGCCTGGTTTACTGAGGCCATCTTTGAATTTTTAGACATACAGTTTCAACGGCCGTATACCCAGGTGTTGGACGTGACAGGCGGCATTCAGTGGCCGCAATGGTGTGTGGGTGGCGAATTAAACATTGTCTACAACTGTGTAGACAAATGGGCCGCCAATCCGGCTACCCGTGACCACGTTGCCCTCATCTGGGAAGGGGAAGAAGGCGGTGTGCGCCGGCTCACTTACGGTCAACTGGCAACCGAAGTAAACCGCTGCGCCAACGCTTTGCGCAGCCTGGGTCTGGGCAAAGGAGACGGCATTGGCCTGCACATGCCCATGACGCCCGAAATTTGCATTGCCCTTTTTGCCATTGCTAAAATTGGGGGCATTATCTTGCCGCTTTTTTCCGGTTACGGTATCAGCGCCATCGTTTCCCGCCTGGCAGATGCCCAGGCAAAGGCACTTTTTACCGCCGATGGCTTTTTCCGCCGCGGCACGGCCGTGGCCCTCAAACCAACGGCAGACGAGGCTCTGTTTCATGTGCCTTCTGTAGCTCACGTCATTGTGATGCAGCGAACCGGAAATGAGGTGTCCATGGTGGACGGCCGTGATCATTGGTGGCGTGATCTCATTCCCCACCAGCCGCCAGAGGCCGTCACCGAACCCACCGCCGCAGAAGACACACTCATGATCATCTATACCAGCGGCACAACGGGTAAACCCAAGGGGGCGGTGCATACGCACTGTGGTTTCCCTGTGAAGGCGGCACAAGATATGGCCTTTGGCACAGACGTCCACACAAACGATGTCATTTACTGGATGAGCGATATGGGTTGGATGATGGGCCCCTGGCTTGTCTTTGGCGCTACCCTGTTGGGTGCTACCTGCTTCCTTTACGATGGTGCGCCTGACTATCCCGGCCCTGACCGTCTCTGGCATTTGGCGGCGCGGCACCGCATCAACCAGTTGGGTATCTCCCCCACCCTTATTCGGGCGCTTATCCCCCACGGTGAGGGCTGGGTCAAAAAGCATGATCTCTCTTCAATTAAATGTTTTGCGTCTACCGGCGAGCCCTGGAACCCTGATCCCTGGCTGTGGCTGTTTAATGTGGTGGGTGAAGGCCAACGGCCGATCATCAACTATTCCGGCGGCACAGAGATCGCCGGGGGCATTCTGATGGGTAATCCTATCCTACCCCTGAAACCGGCTGCCTTTGCCGCAGCCTGCCCTGGTATGGCCGCCGATGTGATAGATGAAAACGGCCGTCCGGTACGCAATGCGGTGGGTGAGCTGGCCATTCGTGCCCCCTGGGTTGGCATGACCCGGGGCTTTTGGGGTGACCCACAGCGGTATCTGGATGCCTACTGGTCGCGCATTCCAGATGTCTGGATTCACGGTGATTGGGCGGCCATTGACGATGACGGCATGTGGTATATTCTCGGCCGTTCTGATGACACCATCAAGGTGGCCGGCAAACGGCTGGGCCCGGCCGAGATGGAGTCTGTGTTGGTGAATCATGAAGCCGTGGCCGAAGCAGCAGCCATTGGCGTGCCCCATGACATTAAGGGCAGTGAGGTGGTGTGTTTCTGTGTTTTGGCACCAGGCCATACGCCATCTGACACTTTGCGAGAAGCGCTGCGGGCTAAGGTGGCAGAGGCGATGGGTAAACCGTTGGCGCCCAAAGAAATCTGGTTTGTTTCTGACATTCCCAAAACGCGCAACGCCAAGGTGATGCGCCGTATCATTCGCAGCACTTACCTGGGGCAAGACCCCGGTGATACCTCTAGCCTGGTCAACCCGGAAGCGATCAAGGAAATTCGGCAGGCCAGCTAACACATGCACCATTGATCCGCCAGACAAGATATACCCAAAGGTACTGTTGTCGCTAACGGGTTTTCCTTGTAGATTGGGCCATGTAGTTGGCCTGGGTTCGAGGTGTGAGCGGCTTTTGTCGCCTGTGTTTGGCGAAATGATTAGATTAAACTGTTTGTCAAAACCGGAGAACTCACATGTCAACACGTATGAAACTGGCAAACGTGGCCACCCGTATGCTTGACCCTTCATCGGGCCGGCAGTTGTTGGCGCCCACAACCCGCCAGGAACTCAGTGTATCCTATTACCATTCCTCGCCAACAACATCCCCTCCCATCATTATTGACGCACCATCTACGGCCGTGCCTGTAGACACCGCCACACTCTCCAATTACTTGCGCCTGGGCCGAATGTATCATCCGCTGTGCCGCCATGCCTTTGTAGAAAAGCGTATGGTTGGCTATTACCATTATGAACGGTGTGTAGCGTACCGTACCTGTGCGGTGGCAGCCGCCTATGCGGGGGCCTTTGGCCCCCAGTCCATAGAACGGCCAGACTTTTCTTACAGCATGGCCGTATGGCGTTTGAGCCAGAAAGTGGGCTATGATTTAAACGGCCGCAGCGTGTATGGTCCCACCGGTCGTTATCAGCCCATCGCGGAAGAGATGATGCAGTTGGTAGACAAAGATTATTGGACGCGTGAGGGCCTGGTTGAATGGCTGGCAAGCGTGGGTCTTTGAACAGTATGATGATAAACACCCCCTGAACGGAATGCCTTTTCTGGCGAATGCTTACGTTTCTATGACACAATTTTGCCCGCCATGTTCGTTGGGTTCATACGCATCGGCGGCCTCATCATTAAACCACGTGCCATCAGCGGCGTAATAGCGGAATGCATATCGCTGGCCTTTGTTCAGGGTTACGGCCGTGCTAAGGGTGTTGTTGGCCCGTTTCACCAGCTTGTTCGCAGCCGGGTCCCAATCATTAAAATCACCAACCACTGACGCCGCAGAGTGAGGATGGTCTTGTGGCAAAACAAACGTCACCTTGACCTGTTCTGAGCCTTTGATGTTGCTTTTCTTAAGCATATGTTTTACCTCCTATGGAATTCTCTTACAGCGTAAACCAGAATGACACGGCCGTAAAGAGGCAACTGCCCTGTTGCCAAAATCTGGCTTGACACGGCCGTGAACCCATGTTACCATCCCGCCCAACTTAACATACAACAACGTCGAATTGGATTAGTAACCAGCAAAGCGGGTTTTAGAGAGCCAATCAGTGTGGTGAAAGGTTGGTAACAGCGCCGTTGGTGAATGGACCAAGGAGTTGCTCAGGCAAACCAGTGGTCACCTATCGGTTGGTAGGTGGTGGCTGAAAAGTAAACACTGAAGTAGCCTGCGCCGGAAATGCCACCGTTATCAGGGCAAGGGTTTAACAAGGGTGTTGAACCATCATGAGTGAAGCTGGCTAATAAACTCGACGCGCTTTCATGGGCGCGTTTTTGTGTTCTAAGATGGTCAGCTTAAGCGGGGTGGCACCGCGGGAGATGTGTATTAGACGCTCTCGTCCCTCAAAGCGAATGGACATGTGTTGAATGTCGTTCGTGAGGGATGAGAGCGTTTTTTGTTATCTATGAGGCAAACGGTCTGCTTGCCTCATACGGAGGCTGACATGAGCGAATCAACCAAATATCTGCTGGATGAAAGCAAGTTGCCCAAGGCATGGTACAACATCAATGCTGATATGCCCGTGCCCCCGCAACCGGTGCTGCACCCCGGCACCAAAGAGCTGGTGACGCCAGATTTTCTGGGCGTGCTGTTTCCCATGAGTCTAATTTTGCAGGAGATTAGCACGGAGCGGTACATTGAAATCCCGGAGCCAGTGCGTGAGGTCTATAAATTGTGGCGGCCCACACCCTTGTTCCGTGCCCGGCGGCTGGAAAAGGCGCTGGATACCCCAGCCCACATCTATTACAAATATGAGGGTGTCAGCCCGGTAGGGTCACATAAACCAAACACGGCCGTACCCCAGGCTTTCTACAACAAAGAAGCCGGCACCAAAACACTGACCACGGAAACCGGCGCCGGACAGTGGGGCTCAGCATTGGCCATGGCCTGTAACTTTTTTGGTCTGGATTTGGAAGTGTACATGGTAAAGGTAAGCTATCATCAGAAGCCGTACCGGCGCATCATCATGCAGACCTTTGGGGCAGAGGTATACGCCAGCCCCACCGACCGCACCCAATACGGCCGTGCCTTGCTGGCAGAAACCCCTGATTCCCCCGGCTCGCTGGGTATTGCCATTTCTGAAGCGGTAGAAGTGGCAGCTACCTCCGGTGGTGCTAAAAAGTACAGCCTGGGATCAGTGCTGAACCATGTGCTCATGCACCAGACTGTCATTGGCCTGGAGACGCTGGAGCAGATGGCCCTGGCCGGTGAATATCCAGATGTGGTCATCGGCTGTGCTGGTGGCGGTTCCAACTTTGCCGGCTTTACCTTCCCCTTTATTCGTGAGAACCTGACCAATGGCCAGAAGACGCACGTGATCGCGGTAGAACCGGCTTCCTGCCCCACCATGACCCGCGGCACCTACGCTTTTGATTATGGCGATACGGCCGCCATGGCCCCCATTGTTAAGATGCACACGCTAGGGCACACCTTTGTGCCGCCGGGCATCCATGCTGGTGGGCTGCGCTATCATGGCATGTCACCACAGGTCAGTGCCCTGGTAGCTGGTGGGCATATTGAGGCCCGCGCTATTCACCAACTGGCCACGTTTGAGGGGGCTGTTACCTTTGCCCGCGCCGAGGGCATTGTGCCTGCGCCAGAATCGGCGCACGCCGTACGGGCAGCCATTGACGAGGCTGTTGCCTGTAAAAAAACGGGCGAACAGAAGGTCATTGCCTTTAACCTGTCTGGGCATGGTCACTTTGACATGATGGCCTACCAGGCGTATTTCAACGGCGATTTAGAAGATTATGACTACCCGGCTGAGGCCATTGCTGAGGCAATGCGCCATTTGCCGGACATAGGGTAGTGGGTCATCAGTGTATACACTGGTGACCGATCACCAATCACCGGTCACGGAGAGACGTATGAAAGCAGCAATACAAACACCAACGGCCGCAGCCACCGTTTACCATCCACCACTGCCTGAATTTCGGGCGCTGGCCGCCGGTCCGGCAAACCTTATTCCCGTTTACCGGGAGTTTGCCGCCGATCTGGAAACACCAGTTTCTGTCTATCTAAAGTTGATGGAGCAGTTTGGTCCTTCCTTTTTGTTGGAATCGGTAGAGGGCGGTGAGCAGGTAGGGCGTTACTCCTTTGTAGGCGTCAACCCTCGTGGTCTGATTTCCCTGAAGGCTAACCAGGTGACAGAGGTGCGCGACGGCCGTGTTACCACCCGTGAATTAGACCCTGGCGAAGATATTCTGCACGTGATCAGTGCGGAGATAGGCCGCTTCACCCCGGCAGACCTGCCAGGCCTGCCCCGCTTCCAGGGCGGTGCGGTGGGCTACCTGGGGTATGATGTGGTGCGCTTTTTTGAACGGCTGCCGGACACGGCCGCCACCGCGCTGGATATCCCTGATGCCATCTTCCTTCTGGCAGATACCCTGGTTGTTTTTGACCATGCCCGCCATCGCTTGATGATTCTGGCCAATGCCCGGGTTGAGGCCGGTGCCGCAAGAGACGTAGAAGCGGCGTATGTGGAGGCCATTCAGATGATTGAGCGGGTGAGCGAGCGGCTGTTACGGCCGTTGCCCGCCATCCCTTACAAACGATACGGCGCTCGCCAAAACGGTAACGGCCACGAGCTGAGCAGTAACATGACACCCGCACGCTACGAAGCGATTGTGCGTCAGGCCAGGGAATACATCGCTGCCGGGGATATTTTCCAGGTCGTGTTGAGCCAGCGTTTCAGCCGCCAGACCAGCGCCCATCCCTTTGCCATTTATCGTGCGCTGCGCATGTTAAACCCATCACCCTACATGTTTTACTTTGACTTTGGTAACCTGGATTTACAGGTTATTGGGGCCTCGCCGGAGATTCATGTGCGCCTAGAAGATGGTGAAGCCACCGTACGCCCCATCGCGGGCACGCGGCGGCGTGGTCAGACGCCAGAGGAAGACAGGGCGCTGGAAAGTGAACTGCTGGCTGACCCTAAAGAATGTGCCGAACACGTCATGTTGGTAGACCTGGGGCGCAATGACATTGGCCGGGTCAGCGACTATGGCACGGTGAAGGTCACTGACCTGATGGTCATTGAACGATACAGCCATGTGATGCACATCGTTAGCCATGTCACCGGGCAGATCAAGCCGGGCATGGACGCCTTTGACCTGATGCGGGCCACCTTTCCGGCCGGGACGGTCAGCGGCGCGCCCAAAGTACGGGCTATGGAGATCATCGAAGAGTTAGAAGGGCAGCGGCGTGGTTTGTACGCAGGTGCCGTGGGCTACTTCAGTTACGATGGCAGCATGGACACCTGCATTGCCATCCGCACCATGGTGATGCAAGAGGACACCGTCTACGTTCAGGCGGGCGCCGGCATTGTGGCTGACAGCGACCCGGCCGCCGAGTATCAGGAATCGGTAAACAAGGCCAGTGCCCTGTTGATGGCTGTAGACAAGGCCGAACAGGGAATTCTGTAGGTAATCGGTATTCAGTAGGTCAGTAATCAGTTGCTGAACACTAAGGGGTCGTTCAAGAACAACTTTGGACTTTTGCCAGGTAATCAGTCATCAGTGTCCAGTAATCAGTCTAGAAGAACACCTAACTGATCACTGATAACTGAATACTGGTCACTTTAAAACACCAAGTTAATTGTAAACGAGCCCTAAACAGTGGCCTGCTAGCGAGGGAACTATGACTAAAAAACGAGTATTTAGCGGCATCCAACCCACCGGTAATGTGCATTTGGGCAATTACCTGGGGGCGTTTAAGAATTGGGTTGCCCGGCAGGATCAAAAGGAAAATTACTTTTGTATTGTAGATTTGCACAGTCTGACAGTGCCCCAAACGCCCGCGCAACTGCGCCAGGAAACGTTGTCACTGGCCGGCATTTTGTTGGCGTCTGGTTTAGACCCAGACAAATGCACACTGTTTATCCAAAGCCATGTGACGGCGCATGCGGAAGGCTGCTGGCTGTTGAACTGCATCACGCCTTTGGGCTGGCTGCAGCGCATGACCCAGTTTAAGGACAAAGCCGCACGGCAGGAAAGTGTGCTGACAGGCTTGCTAGACTACCCGGTGCTCATGGCCGGCGACATCATCTTTTATGATGCCCACGAGGTGCCGGTGGGTGATGACCAGAAGCAGCATGTGGAACTGGCACGAGACATTGCCCAGCGTTTTAACGCTCAGTATGAAGTAGATTTTTTTGTGATACCTGAGCCAGTGATCCCAGAGGCCGGGGCGCGGGTGATGGGGCTGGATAATCCCCTGGTGAAGATGTCTAAGAGCCTGGCCGTGGTACGCGGCCACGCTGTGCGCATTCTAGATGAGCCAGATGAGATCATGCGTTCCTTTAAACGCGCTGTAACCGATTCTGGCCGGGAGATTCGCTTTTCCGATGATCCAGAAAAGGCTGGTGTTAATAACCTGCTGGGTATCTACCAGGCGATCACCGGCCAGAGCCGCGATGTGGTAGAGGCGGCCTTTGCTGATGCGCGTGGCTACGGTGACTTGAAGGTGCGGGTGGCAGAAGTGACTATTGAAGCGCTGGCACCCATCCGCAAACGATATGAAGAACTGATGGCTGACCCGGCAGAATTGGGGCGCTTGCTGGCCAAAGGCGCTGAGCAGGCCACGGCCGTGGCCCAACCCAAAGTAGATCAAATGAAGCACATGATGGGGCTGGTTTTGCCTCAGTAGTCCGTATTCAGTGTTCAGCGGCCGGTGTTCAGTGAGTGGTTGGGTCTGACTGAATAGTGAATACCACAAACGGAGACAGGTAATGATAGTGGTCATAGATAACTACGACTCCTTTACGTACAACCTGGTGCAATACCTGGGTGAGTTGGGGCATGAAGTGCAGGTGTTCCGTAATGACCAGGTGACGGTGGATGAGGTTCGGGTGCGGCAGCCTAATCACATTGTTATCAGCCCAGGGCCAGGGACGCCACACGACGGTGGCATCTCGCTGGATGTGCTGCGTGATCTGGGGCCGGCGACGCCCATTTTAGGCGTCTGCCTGGGGCACCAATGTATTGGTGAGGCCTATGGCGGTAGGGTGGTGCGGGCATCACGCCTGATGCACGGCAAAACGTCGCGGGTGTACCACAATGGCAGCGGCTTGTTCAGCGGTATTCCCAGCCCGTTCCAGGCCACGCGCTACCATTCGCTGATTGTGGAAGAGCCACTGCCAGACTGCCTGGAAGTGACGGCCTTTACCAGTCAGGGTGAGGTGATGGGCCTGCGCCACAAGACGTTCCCGACTGTAGGGGTGCAATTCCACCCAGAAAGCATCCTGACGGAACATGGCAAACGGATATTGCAGAACTTTCTGGAGAGGTGATAGGAAGGATGGGATCTCTTTGCCTCACGGCCGTGTGTGAGACGGTAAAGCCAGACGCTTTTGTTGTTAGGTTTGCACGAGGGTGTGAGGAAGGTCATGGTGGAACGTGGTGCGTATTATGCATTACGTAGTAATATTGGCCTTACACAGTACAAGATATGACATAGGCAGATGAGGTAAAGATATGAACTCCCACGGTTTTGAGTTGATTCATGAAGAGCATATTGAAGAGCTAAACAGCAAAGCATCCCTGTACCGCCATATAAAAACGGGTGCGGAACTACTGTCGCTGCAAAATGATGACGAAAACAAGGCGTTTGGCATTACGTTTCGTACACCACCGGAAGATTCTACCGGCCTGCCGCACATCATGGAGCATGCTGTGCTGGGTGGTTCACGTAAGTACCAGGTGAAGGAGCCGTTCATTGAGCTGGCCAAGGGATCGTTTAAGACCTTTTTGAACGCTTTTACGGCTGCCGACTGGACCAGCTATCCGGTGGCAACGACCAATACCAAGGAGCTGTATAACCTGGCCGATGTTTACCTGGATGCCGTTTTTCATCCGCTGATAACGCCGCAGCACCTGGAGCAAGAAGGGTGGCATTATGAATTAAACAGCCCTGACGATCCCCTTATTTACAAGGGAGTGGTCTTTAATGAGATGAAAGGGGCGTATTCCTCGCCGGAAGGGGTGTTGTATAAAGCCATGAAGGAGTTGATGTTTCCGGAAAACATCTACCGGCATGATTCTGGCGGTGACCCCACCGTGATGCCAAACCTGACCTATGAACAGTTCCGCAGCTTCCATGAAACGTATTATCATCCGTCCAATGCCCGCATCTTCTTCTATGGGGACGATGACCCTGACAAACGACTGGCCCTGCTGGATGACTATCTGAGTGAGTTTGACGCGGTGTCGGTGAATTCCAAAGTCAACCTGCATGCGCCGTTTGCAGCACCGCTGCGGGTGACACGGCCGTATGCTGTAGACAAAGAGGGTGAACAAAAAGCGTATGTCAGCGTCAACTGGGCCTTGCCAGAGATTGTAGACCCGGCGCTGGACATGGCCCTGGACATCATGTCTTACGCCCTCATGAGCACGCCTGCTTCGCCGCTGCGTAAGGCGTTGATGGACTCTGGCCTGGGGAGTGATGTTATTGGTGGTGGCTTGTCTGGCAGCTTGCGCCAACCTATCTTTTCCGCCGGGTTAAAAGGGGTGGAACTGGCCAACGTGGACCAGGTAGAGCCCCTGGTGTTGGCAGCCCTGGCGCGCCTGGCCGATGAAGGCATTGATCCGGCGACGATTGAAGCGGCGCTGAATACCATCGAATTCAGCCTGCGTGAAAACAATACTGGCTCTTACCCACGCGGCCTGGTGTTGATGATCCGGGCGATGCGGAATTGGGTGTATGAACATGATCCGCTGCAGCCGTTGAAGTATGAAGCGCCGTTAACGGCCGTTAAAAGCCAACTGACAGCCAACCCCGCCTACCTGCAAGACCTCATCCGCCGTTACCTGCTGGGTAACACCCACCGCCTTACCCTGACGTTAGCACCCGATCCCAACTTGCAAGCGCAGTTGGAAACAGAGGAAAGAGCCAAGCTGGCGGCCGTAAAAGAGCGCCTGAATGAGCGACAAATTCAGGACATTATGGCCAATACCCAAAGGTTAAGAGCGCTGCAAGAAAAACCAGATGACCCGGTGGCCTTGGCGGCCATCCCCCGGCTAACGCTGGCCGACCTGGACAAAAAGAACAAGCTCACTCCGTTTGCCATTTCTCCGGTACACGGTGTGGATGTCGTAACCCATGATCTGTTCACCAATGGCATCGTTTACCTGGATGTGGGGTTGAATTTGCATACGCTGCCGGCGGAACTGCTGCCGTTTGTGGGCATGTACGGCCGTGCCCTTACAGAAATCGGCACGGAAACGGAAGATTTTGTAAAGCTGCAGCAGCGCATTGGACGCCAGACCGGTGGGCTGTATGCCTCCCGTTACCTTGCTTCCAAACGAGGGTCTGCTGAAGCGGCTGCCTGGCTGTTTTTGCGCGGCAAGGCAACCATGACCCAGGCCGCCGACTTGTTGGCCATTTTGCGTGACGTGCTGCTGACGGTCAAACTGGACAACCGTGACCGGCTGCGGCAGATGGTGCATGAATCTATCGCCCGGTTAGAGGCCGGCCTGATTCCGGGGGGGCACAGTGTGGCCAACGGCCGTTTGCGCAGCACCTTCAGCGAAAGCGGCTGGGCCAGTGAACAGACCAGCGGCGTCAGCTACCTGTTTTTCCTGCGCCAGTTAGCCGGGCAGATAGAAAGTGATTGGCCCGGCGTGCGGCAAAAACTGGAAATGGTGCGGCAAACGCTGGTCAGCCGCGGCAACCTCATTGTGAATGTTACCCTGGACGCCGAAAATTGGGAGCAGTTCCAACCCCGGCTGGCCGATTTTATCGCCAGCCTGCCAGATGTGCCGGTGGCAATGCAGCGCTGGCATTGGCAGGGCGACACCACGCCCGAAGGCTTGACCATTCCGGCGCAGGTCAATTACGTGGCCCAGGGGGTGAATCTCTATGAATTAGGCTACAAATTACATGGGTCCATTGGGGTGATCAATAATTACCTGCGCACCACGTACCTGTGGGAGAAGATTCGTGTGCAGGGCGGGGCCTATGGCGGCATGGTCAGCTTTAGCCGTAACACCGGTGTTTACAGCTTTTTGTCTTACCGTGACCCCAACCTGCTGGGCACCCTGGCCAATTATGGTGGCGTACCGGCATTTTTGCGGCAGCCTCTGCACGATGATGAGCTCACCAAAAGCATCATCGGCACCATCAGCAGCATAGATGCCTATGAACTGCCAGATGCCAAAGGCTACAGTTCGCTGGCCCGCTACCTGGTAAATATCACGGACGAATACCGGCAGCAGATGCGGGACGAAGTGTTGTCTACCACGCCGGCAGACTTTGCCACCCTGGCAGAGGTGCTGGCAGATTTCCAGGCGTACAGCCGTGTGGTGATTCTCGGTTCTGCCGAGGCCATTCACCAGGCCAACAGCGAACGTGGTGGTGACTGGCTGCGGGTAACCAAGGTGAAATAGAGTGTAGCGAGATATGAACCGCCCCAAACTTACCCACCGCATTCCCCAAAAAATTGCCATTGGTGAAAAGGGCAGCTTTACCCGCACCTTCACCGACGGTGAAGTGGCCCTGTTCATCGGCGCTACCTGGGACGTGAACCCACTGCACACCGATGACCGTTTTGCCGCCCAAACCCGCTTCGGGCGGCGCATTGTGCCCGGCCTGCTCACCGCCAGCCTGTTGACACACATTGGCGGCTTGTGGAACTTCCTGGCGACGGAGATGCATTTTGAGTTTTTAGGGCCGGTGTACGTAGGTGATACGGTCACGGCCGTGGCCGAAATTGCCGAAGTGTCAGACAAAGGTTGGCTCTGGCTCCACTGTACCGTCACCAACACCAACGGCGAGGCTGTTCTGAAGGCGCAGATTAAAGGCTTTCCGGGGCAGTTTGAGGCATGAATCTACCACCACACATCCACTTCATCCAACGAGGCTGGGTTAGCAGCAACAGCATCATTGTCTCAGGTGGTGATGCTCCAGCCATTGTGGACACAGGCCACCATGAAGATGTGGCTGAAACGATGCGGCTGGTGGGGCAGTGCATCAATGTGGCCGATTTGCGGCTGATTGTGAACACTCACTGCCATTGGGACCATATAGGCGCCAACAACGTTATTCGGGCGGCCAGTGGGGCATTAACGGCCGCCAGCCAGGCCACTGCCCATATCCTGGTCCACCATGATCGGCGGGCGATGTGGCTAGATTACTTTGCCGCTGATGCCGCGCCGGTAACCGTAGACATCACCTGGCAGGATGGTGATATGGTAAGCGTAGGTGGGTATGAATTTGAAGTGGTGGCCACGCCTGGCCATGCGCCAGACAGCATCGCCCTCTACCAGCCGGAAACCCGCTTGCTTATTTCGGCGGATGCGCTGCATGAAGGGGATTGTGGCATTTTGAACACAATTGTGCACGGTGACCAGGTGCTTGACCAGGCAATAGCCACCGTAGCCAGGCTGCAAATGTATGATATTGCCCTGGCTTTGCCTGGTCATGGGGGGCTGATCACAGATGTACCCGCCAGCCTGAATGCTTTGGCCGGCCGGCTGGCTGAGTTTAAAAGGCACCCAGAGCAAATGGCCATGCATTTGCTGCGGCGGGTGGCCATGACGACCGTACTCATGCAGCAGCCCATGCACCGTGCGGCCCTTGTCGCCTATGTGCTGGCACGGCCGTGGCCCCATGATTATGCGCCGCGCGCCGGCTTTGAAGATCCAGAAAAGCTCATTCATCACCTGCTTGACAGCTTCATCCATAAGGGATTGGTGGTAGAAACAGAGTCCCAGCTCACCAGTCTGGTGCCCCGCTAAATAACGTTTGAATGAAGGAGAAAGTAAGATGGGAATCCAAAAAGCCATCGCGGAAGTCATTAACTTCCGCAACCTCACATTAACCCAGGCCGAAGCGGCTATGAATGACATTATGAACGGTGATGCCACCCCCGCCCAGATTGGCTGTTACCTGACGGCCTTGCGTATGAAAGGGGAAACGGTAGAAGAGATCGCCGGCAGCGCCAGGTCTATGCGGGCTCATGTCATTCCCGTCAAGGTTACCATAGGCGCCGGGGATATTTTGGTAGACACAGTAGGTACCGGCGGTGATGGTAAGCACACCTTTAACATCTCTACCACGGCGGCCTTTGTGGTGGCCGGGGCGGGGATAAAGGTGGCCAAACATGGCAACCGGGCGGCCAGCAGCAAATCTGGCTCTGCCGACGTGCTCATGGCCCTGGGTGGCAATCTGGAGCTGACGCCAGCGCAGGTGGCAGCGTGTGTAGAGACGATTGGTTTTGGTTTTTTATATGCCATCCATCATCACCCGGCCATGCGTTTTGCGGGGCCGCCCCGCCGCGAGATTGGCCAGCGCACCATCTTTAATATTTTGGGCCCCATGACCAACCCGGCAGGGGCAGCTTACCAGCTTATTGGTGTCTTTGACCCCGCCCTGACGGAACCTATTGCTAACGTGCTGAAAACGTTGGGCAGCCAGGCAGCTTGCGTGGTGCATGGCGCAGATGGCCTGGATGAACTTTCCACCGCTGGGCCAAACCGTGTCAGCCGTTTGCTTCGTGGAGAAGTAAAGAGTTATGAATTTGACCCGGCTGCCTTAGGGCTGCCGCGGGGCCGTCTGGAAGACTTTATCGGTGGTACGCCTGAGGAGAACGCCGACATTACACGCGATATCCTCAGAGGCAAAGACACCGGCCCGCGCCGTGATATTGTACTGCTGAATGCGGCGGCTACACTTAGTGTGCAAAGCGATGACATGCAGGCCGGGCTGGCCGCCGCCATTCAATCTATTGACAGCGGCGCTGCCTGGCGTACACTGGAAGCGTGGGTGGCAAAGACCAACAGCTTTATGTGATGGGATATAACCTCCGGTCATCCATATGGTGAAGGTAGTGACTTAACGATGAGTGTATCTAACCTGGCTAAACAACGCGGGCAAATTTTAGATGAGATCATGCGGTATCACCGGGAGCAGCTGCCGAAGATCATGCGTCAAGTGTCTTTTGAGGATGTACGGGCTATGGCCTCCGTGACATTGCCGCCAATCGATTTTTACGCGGCGCTAAAGTCGCCGGGGGTTTCGCTGATTGCGGAGTGCAAAAAAGCGTCACCCAGCAAGGGGCTGTTGGTGCGCAATTATGATCCTGCCAATCTGGCGCGGACGTATGTAAAGGCAGGCGCAAAGGCCATTTCCGTACTGACCGACGGCCGTCACTTCCAGGGCTCTTTAGCCCATTTGCATGATGTTAAAGAGGCGGTTGGCGCTAAGACCCCCGTTTTGCGTAAGGACTTTATCTTTCACCCTTACCAGGTTTATGAAGCGCGGGCCGCCGGGGCCGATGCCATCTTGTTGATAGCCGCCGTGTTGGGTGATAACGAACTGCGGGAGTTGTTGGCCCTGACACACAAGCTGGCGATGCACGCGCTGGTGGAGGTACATACGGCCGATGAGTTAGACCGGGCCCTGGCTCTTGGCCCACGTATTATTGGTATTAACAATCGCAATTTACAGACGTTTGTGGTGGATTTTGACAACACCGCCCGTTTACGGCAGCGTATACCGGCTGAGGTGGTTGTGGTGGGGGAAAGTGGTCTGAAGACGGCCGCAGACGTAAAAGCCATGCGAGAGATCGGGGTAGATGCCATCTTGGTGGGCGAAACATTGGTTAAAAGCAAAGACATATTGGGCACGACGAAGATGATGGTGGCTGCCGGACGGCCGTAGCTGGCCTGGCGTAAATTTTCCAGGAAAGTGCCGGCGGACGGTAGACATTCTAATAAAAAATGAGTATCCTTCATGGGACCTTTGCGCATAAAGAGACCATACCATCTATGACTGAAGAAATAACTGCCCCCAATTGCCAGGAACTGTATTACCCCAACAAATTTGGCCGTATCATTATCCAGGCTCTGGAAGATGTTATGGGTAAAAATGGCTTGAACGCAGTCTTACACCTTGCCGGGCTGGAACAATATATCTATGATCGCCCGCCCAATAACCTGGACAAAGCATTTTCATTTGCAGACCTGACTGCCTTGCAGAAGGCGCTGGATGATATGTATGGTCCGCGGGGGGGACGTGGCCTGGCCATTCGCGCGGGGCGGGCGACGTTTGAAAGTGGCCTAAAGGGGGTGGGCGCTCTGGTAGGTGTCGGTGACCTAGCCTTTCGGGTGCTGCCGCTGAACACCAAACTAAAGATTGGCCTGCCGGCGCTGGCGCGTATCTTTTCCCAATTCTCTGACCAGATTTCTAATGTGCATGATGAGGGCGATCACTTTGTCTATACCCTGGAACGCTGCCCCATGTGCTGTGGCCGTGAGGCTGACCACCCGGTTTGTTACCTGGGTTTGGGGTTGCTGCAAGAGGCTTTAAGTTGGGTATCTGGGGGAAACACGTTTAAAGTGGACATGCAAACGTGCAAGGCCAAGGGGGATGAGATGGGTCGTTATATCGTTATTAAAAAGCCTATTACATGACCGCACGGGCAGCAACCCTGCTTCAGACAGTTTGCGGCAGTCACTGACCAGGGTATTAAAATGGCCTCAATGTGTTGCCTTGTTAACTCCTTTGCTGATACCATTTCCATACCCCATTAAATTCACGGTGTATAATTGCCTTTAATGTTAATTTGCAGCGATGTTGTTGTGGCCTGCTGCCAGCCCGTCTGCCGGCCGGTATGAACGAATGATATATGGGTGACCAAACGCTAAACCTTCAGGATAATGAGTTGTCTCCCGAAGAATGTGCTTACCTGCACCGGTATTTGCCAGCTTCTCTGTGTGAGGCGTTAATGGCACAGAGGGTTGATCCGCCTACCCGGTTGCGATCACAGGTACTCACACATTTATCTGGCTTATTGGAAGCGACGACCACCCATCTACCCGCATCATTGGTGACGCAGGTGCAGCAGAATTGGGTGGCAGGGCAGGCCGGCGGCCGGTTTGTGGTGGGGACCCTGCTGTTTGCAGACATCAGTGGTTTTACAGCGATGTCTGAGCGTTTGAGCCAGATAGGGCGAGAAGGGGCCGAAGAGGTCACGGCCGTCGTTAACCGCTATTTTGCGGTCATGTTGGCTATTCTTAAGGATTACAAAGGGGAACTGATTCGTTTTGGTGGGGATGCCTTGTTAGGTTTGTTTGAGGAAGGGCATGGCCGCAGCAACAGTGCCACCCTGGCGGTGCAGGCGGCCATGAAAATGCAAGCGGCCATGGTTCAGTTTGTGCGCACCAAAACGTCGCAGGGCGAATTTCCTTTGCAGATGAGCGTAGGGGTGCACCACGGGCACTTTTTTGCCGCCCATCTGGGTACACCTGAGACGATGGAATATGCTCTGTTTGGCGCGGATGTGAATGTGACGGCAGCACTCCAGGGGGCGGCCCATGCCGGGCAGGTGCTGCTTGATCAGGCCACGTATGATGCTATTGACACCGATGTATGGTGCACGGCCGTGCCCGTCCCCGGCCATGAGGGGTATCTTGCGGTTGAACACATAGACCTGCCTCCCTTACCACCAGCGACTGTTCCTATGGAAACCCACTTCCCCCTGGCGCCTACGCTGAACCGCTTGCGGCGTGCCGTTAAACAACTGGACGTTTTTACGCCCTATCTGCCGGCAGGTTTGCTGGCGCGCCTGGCCAGTGATCCCCGTGCGCCCAGCCTGAAGGGGGAACATCGCCTGGTTGCCAACCTGTTTGCCAATGTAGACGGCCTGGGGGATATTGTAGATTGTTTAGGGCCGGGCCGGGAAGATGACATTGTGGCGGCGTTAAACTTCTACTTTACACAGATGAGCCAGGCGCTGCGCCCCTATGGTGGTGTGGTCAACAAGATTGATTTGTATGACCATGGGGACAAGTTGATGGTGATTTTTGGCGCACCGGTAGCCCATGAGGATGATGCCGAACGCGCTGTACGGGCAGCGCTGGGGATGCAAACGGCATTTGCCGGGGTGGCGGCCCGTTTGCCGCAGCAGGTGGGGCTGCCTGATCTTCGCCTGCAACAGCGTATAGGCATTAGCTACGGCTATGTCTTTGCCGGGTACGTGGGCAGCAGCTGGCGGCACGAATATACGGTGATGGGTGATGAGGTCAATCTGGCGGCGCGCCTGATGTCGGCGGCCTCCCCCGGCAGTGTGCTGATTAGTGAACCTGTACAGCGTCGGGTGCAGGGGATAAGCCACCTGACGCCCGGCGGTGAAGTACAACTGAGGGGCAAGAGCCGCCCGGTGGCTGTTTTTGCGGCAGAAGGTTTAAAGGCCATCCCAGAGCAGGTGCATGGCTTGCAGGGAATGCATTCGGCGTTGGTGGGGCGTCAGGAAGAATGGGCGCAGTTGATGGGTGACATGGAGGCGCTGACGGCGGGCCACGGCCGTGTCATCTCTCTCATTGGCCAGGCCGGGGTGGGTAAATCACGATTGGTGCGTGAATTACAGCAGGCCATGCCCAACGTCGGGCGCTGGATTAGCAGCCGCTGCCTGTCATACACCGAGTCAGTCAGTTATGCTCCTTTTCAGGAACTGCTGGTCCAGCTTTTAGAGTTAACCACTGATGAAAACCCAGAGCTGGCGCGGCAGCACATTCGTCAGGCGCTTCATAAGCTGTTTCCCGCCGATGATGCTGAAGCCACCCTGCCTTATGTGGCCAACTTCCTGGCCATTCCTTTAGATGAGGCCTCTCAGGAACGCATCCGTTACCTGGACGGCGAGGCTTTGCAGCGGCGTACCTTTGTGGCTTTGCGTACCATTTTCACCGCGCAGGCCCAGCAACAGCCGCTGCTTATGCTTATTGATGACATGCATTGGATGGACCGGGCCTCGCTGGATTTGATAGAGTACCTGATGCCCCTGGTACAGCAGGGGCCGGTGGCCTTTGTCTGGCTCTTTCGCCCGGATCGGGAAAAGGGGTGTTGGGAGTTGCGCCGCAAAGCCCGGCAGGACATGGTTGACTATTATCGGGAGATTGGCCTGTATGGTCTGGACATGGCCGAAACGCAGCAGATGCTCTTGAACCTGGTGCCTGTCAGGGAATGGCCGTCTGGTGTGGCCGATATGATCTTAAACCGGGTGGAAGGAAACCCACTTTACCTGGAAGAGGTTATCCGCTCACTGACAAATGACGGGTTATTGGCCCAAGATGATCACGGCCGTTGGCAGTTTAGCGACACCATTACCACCATTACCGTGCCAGACACGCTGGAAGGAGTGTTGTTGGCCCGGCTGGACAGGCTGGAAGAGCTGTGCCGCTGGACGGTGCAGGTGGCATCAGTAGTGGGGCGATCATTCCCCTATGACGTGCTGGCGCATACGGCCACGGCCGTGAACGGCATTTCTGTTAACCAGTACCTGACCGAGCTGCAGTTGGTGGAAATTGTGCGCGAGGCGCAGCGCAACCCTGAACTGGTCTATGCGTTTATTCATTCGCTCATGCAAGAAGTAAGCTACAGTGCCCTGGCTGCCAGCGCCCGCCGGGAGTACCATCGGCTGATCGCCCAATACCTGGAAGACGGCCGTACACAAGGGTGGGGCCGTACTGAGAACCTCTCGCCGCTTATTGCCCATCACGCTTATGAAGGTGAGGATTGGCCGCGCGCCCTTAAATACCAGATGCAGGCTGGCCAGCAAGCACAGGCCCTTTTTGCCAACCAGGAAGCTATTGACCATTATCGCAAAGCATTGCGGGCGGCAGAACGTTTGCCCATTGAGGAGATCGAGGAGCAGCGCCTGACGATCCATTTTTCTTTAAGCCAGTTATTTATCATCACTGGCCAGTATGATGATGGCTTAGCCCATTTAGACAGGGCCTATGACCTAACTATAACGCGCGGTTCGCCATTGGAAACAGCCAATGTTTGCCGATGGTATGCACAATTATATGAGCTGCGTGGTGAGTACCCTCAGGCATTCGAGTGGATTAACAAGGGGTTGACTGTGATCCCGGAAGCACAAACCAGCATATTTGCACACCTGCAAATCATCGCCGGGGTTATTAATATTCGCCAGGGGGATTTCGAGTCAGCCTTAGCCTATTGTCAGAAGGCACTTCAGATTTCGGAACTGCTTAATGATGTATCAACGGTGGCCCGCGGTAATAACATGCTGGGGGTTATTTACCTGCGAAGCGATAGCACCAAAGCGATCAGGTATTTTCAGAAAGCGATTGAGTTATATCGCCAGGCAGGGCATATACAGGGGCAGGCTCTGGCCCATAATTCATTAGCCAATGCTTTTTTTAACTTGGGTCGTTGGTCAGAGTCGGAGTACCATTACTTACAAGCCCACACGATGTTGGACCAGATCGGTGACAAATATCATTTAGCAATGACGGACAATAACCTGGGTGGGATTGCCCTCAATCGGGGGCAGTTTGACAATGCCCTCCTTTTCTACCAGGAGGGGTTACGTTTAGCCGAACGAATTGGCGGCTCGGCCTGGATGATGGGGGTATTCCATATGAATCTGGGGGCTACTTACGTACGAAAAGAGGAAGCAGCTTCCGCTCGAACCCATTTGAATGAGGGGCAGGATTATTTTAGTCAAGCTCAATCTCGTGATTTTCTGCCTGAAATGATGCGGCATCAGGCGAAAGCCTCCATGATTGTGGGGGAAATCAGCCTGGCAAAAGAGCAAATAAAAACATCACTCCAGCTGGCTCAGGAACTGAACATGAAAGGAGAAGAAGGTATCAGTTTGCGCGTGTTGGGGCAGATATTGCAGGCCCAAGGCCAGTTGGTTGAGGCAGAGATCAGTATTCTTGAAAGCGTGGAGATTTTGACGGCCGTGGCTGAAGAGTATGAACTGGCGCGCAGTCACTATGGCTTGGCGTCTGTAAAGTTTGAACTGAATAAGCGTGATGAGGCACGGCCGTTGCTGATGATGGCAGCAGAAACGTTCACCCGCTTGCAAGCACAGCGTGACTTAAAAGCCGTGCATGCATTACTGGCGCAGTTGGATTCCATATACCGTAATCGGTAATCTTTTGCCAACGGTCACTGACCCTTGATTACCGATTACCGGACAAAGAGAGGCCCTATGAAAACAAGATTTTTCCTCATGTTATTTTCTTTTTTTATCAGCAGCATAGCCTTGTTGTCCATCATCCTGAGCAGCCTGGCTGCGTATACACCGCCTGTGATGGATGCACCTTATGATGCCCACTCCTTCCCGCCGCCGGAAACGGAACTGATTTCCCGGGCTTATGATGGTTCAGGGGCAAATGCCCCCTCCTCTACACCTTTTGTGTCAGCCAACGGCCGTTACGTTGCTTACGCTTCGCGAGCCTTTAATATCGTCATTACTGATACCAATCTTATTACCCAGGACATCTTTGTATATGACCGCGAAACGGGCTTTACCAACCGGCTTATCGGCGAACTTGGCGCTGACCCCAACGGCGACTCCTTCGATCCCGTCCTTTCTGGTGATGGCGTCCGCTTAGCCTTTGCCACGTATGCTAATAATTTTGTGTGGCTAGGTAATGATACCAACGGGCTAAAGGATATTTACTTGTATGATTTCTTTTACCTGCCTAGGGTTGATGAAACTGGTTCGGGAGGGCCGGGCACACTGTCGCTTGTTTCCGCAGATCATACCAACCTGATGGCTGGCAATGGGTCGTCTTACGAACCTGCTATCTCGCTCAACGGCCGTTTTGTAGCCTTTACTTCAGAGGCTACCGACCTCATCCTCAGTGACGCAAATGGTGTTGCTGATATATTTGTGCGTGACCTGTCCACAAAAGTCACGACACGGGTTTCGGTGGCCAGTAATGGCATGGAGGCCAATGGCCCGTCGGGGCAGCCGGCTATCTCTGGCAACGGCCGTTTTGTCACCTTTGTTTCCCTGGCCAACAACCTGGTTCCTAATGATACCAATAATGCTGCCGACGTTTTTGTGCACGATCGAGACACCGGTATCACCCGGCGGGTATCCGTCAATTCAGGTGGTAATCAGGGGGGACCCATAAACCCCTTTGGCCAGCCAGAAACGTCTAATCCGGCTATCTCGGCCGATGGGCAATACATCGTTTTTGCCAGCTCCTTTACCAATCTGGACCCGGCTGACCCTAACCCCAACCGGGACATTTATGTACATGACAACCTTTCAGGGGTTACCCGACTGGTTTCGCGGGCTTACGATGGCAGCCCGACAGATAACGATTCTGATTTCCCCATGATTTCTGCCGACGCCAATTTTGTCACGTATATGTCCTTCGCCACCAACCTGATTCCCACAGATACTAATGATGTGCCTGACATCTTTTTGTTTGATTGGCATCAGCAGCTGACCACACGCGAAACGGAAGGATGGGATGGGTCAGAGTCAAATGGCGGTGTTGGCCGGCCGCGTATTTCTGCAGACGGCCGTTACCTTACCTTTGACTCTGCCGCCGACAACCTTGTCCCCGATGATTTTAATGGTTTTGTGCAGGATGCCTTCTTGCGCAACCGCCATACGGATCCTCGCTCTTACCGGTATACCGCCAAAGAAATTACCCCCTTTGAAGTCATCACCGGCGTTGTCAGTGATCATCAATCAGCCCAATGGTACAAAATTCGCATTCCAGAGGCCGGCTCCACCCTTACCGCTACACTCTTTAACCTGTCAGGTGACTATAATCTTTACCTGTTTGCCCCGGCTATCGATGAAGAAACCGGCCAGATTCGTGACCTGGGCCAGATGAGCGGCATTGGCCAGATGAGCGGCATTGGCCAGATGAGCGGCATTGGCCAGATGAGCGGCATTGGCCAGATGAGCGGCATTGGTGATTTGATAGATTTTGGTTTTCTCAATGAAGTTGGTCAGATGAGTGGCATTGGTCAGATGAGTGGTATTGGCCTGGGCAGTAACCTGAACCAATTGGGTGGTATCGGCTCATTAGTTAATCTTTCGGTAAATCCGGGTACGGTCGATGAACAAATTATCCATGACGTTCACGAATTATGGGGCACCTATTACCTGGCTGTGGTGCCGCACAATAGTGATGCCGTGGGCACCGTTTTCCACCTGCAGGTAGAGGTGACACCAGGGCAAATGCCCTGGGACCCGGCAACGGCCTTTCCCCTGATCGTCACCTACACAACACCTGCCACAGATACCAGCGTCCATACCATTATTTTGGTGGACTCTGGCCGCCTAAACACGCTCTACCCAGGTGAGCCGCTAACGGCGACACTAATGCTCCGTTTGCAGAACAACCTGGCGCCTCATCCCCAGGTTAATGGTGTGGTCGTAGACCTGAAAAATTATTATGGTTTTCATGAGCCCGCGGTCACGGGGCGGCCTGGGGTATATACCATCTGGGATGCTAACCAGGCGAATCCCTTTGCGGCGAACTTTGTAGCCCGGCAAATAAAGGCACTGCTTTTTGCCCTGGCCCCTGCCTACCCCAATCTGGAAAACATCGTCATTGTGGGTGAAGACCTGGTTATCCCCCACCGGCGCCTGCCAGACACAACCCTTATTGCCAATGAGCGTCACTATGCGGATATTGCCTATACGCCGGCCCTGTCTGGCTCGCTGAGTTTGCGCTATTTGCTGACGGATGATTATTACGCCGGACTGCTGCCTTTTCCCATGCGGGGTCGGGAATTTTATCTGCCTCAGGTGGCTATCGGGCGTATTGTGGAAACGCCTCAGGAGATGTTGGGCATTGTTGATAGTTTTCTGATGGACTCCGTCATCGAGCCGGGGGATGCCCTGATCACCGGCTATGACTTTCTCATTGATGAAGCTAATGCCATCACCGAGTCACTGCAAATGCAGGGCATTCCCTTAAGCAGTCAGACCCATCTCATCAACAACAGCTGGACGGCGACCAACTTTGCCAATACTCTTTTTTCCCAATCGACAGCGCCAGGCCTGATCTCGCTCAACTCACACTTTGAGCATCACCGTTTTTTCCCCAATCCGGCCCCATTGGGTGAACCTCAAGATGTTTTTGCCACAGAGATCATTGCCGCCACTGACTATGAAGGGACGCTGATCTTTTCTGTGGGCTGTCATTCCGGGTTAAATGTAAGTGACGCCTGGGCGATAGAGCCACGTGATTGGCCACAGGCCTTTAATGACCAGAACGCCACCTTCCTGGGTAACACGGGTTTTGGTTATGGCGACTCAGACCTGGTAGCTTACTCAGAATTGCTCATGGTGGATTTTGTAGAGGCCTTAGGCGATTGGAGTGCCGGTCCACAGACAGTGGGGCAGGCCATGAAAATGGCCAAACACCGTTACTTCAACAGCCTGGCAGCGGGCTCGTTCAGCAACTATGATGAAAAGGTATTGGCCGTGATGACATTATATGGGCTGCCCATGCTGCGCATCAACATGCCGGTGACCACCACCACACCGGTGGGCGGATATAGTCTGGTGGCCGGAGCGGCACGTTCTATGCAGACGCCAACGGGCGTAACGGGTACACCGGTGGCCTTATCATTTGCGTATGAGCTGCATGAGGTGCCAGGACGCGGCCGTTACTTTACCCTGGTTGATGAGGTGGAGACTTATGCCGCTGGTGGCCGACCTGTTCAGCCGCGTACCAGCGTGGATGTCAGCCTGCCTGGGGCACTGGCAAAGGGCGTGTTGTGGACCGGCGGTGCCTATATGGACCTGCCCAACTTTGATCCTCTGGTATCACGAGTAATCACCGATGAACGTTACATTGATCCCGAACCGGGGTATGGCTTGGGATATTGGTTCCCGGTAGCACCCGGCTCAGTGAACCGTTTCCTGTCTATCGAAGGAAAGTCGCTAGACCGGTTGGTGTTGACGCCCGGTCAATTTAAGCTGAACAGCACTGGCACTTCTGGCACACAACGGCTATACACCGGCCTGGAATTCGAGGTTTACCATGCACCGTTTGAGAACACAGATTTCACGGCACCCAGCATCTGGAATACCTGGGCATGGCGTGGCGGTGATGGCTTGACGGTGAATTTTGAAGCGTTGGTTACAGACGAGGGCAGCGACATAGAGCGGGTGGTGGTGTTGTATCGGCCGTTTAACGGCCGTACCTGGCATTTGCTTGACCTGGCGTATGACCCTGTATCACAAGTGGCTGTGGGCAGCACGGCCGTGGGCGCCCCCTTTGAGTATCTGGTGCAGGCTGTAGACACCAGTGGTAACGTGGCCATGGCTTTAAACCACGGTGGTGGTTTTGGCGGTGACCTGCCAGCTGTCTGGTACCTTAACCTGCCCATAATTTTGAAGCCCTAAACAGGTGGCGCTCTCTGGTGAGCCTGGCTGGCCAGAGAGTGCCATTTTTGTATAGTTTTATGATAGCGGTAGAAAAAGTAATTGGGGTGGTGGCCGGGGTGGGGCCGCTGGCCGGGCTGGATTTGCAGCGCAAAATTGTGGTGCAGACCCTGGCCAGGCAAGATCAGGATCATCTAACGGTGCTGAGTGTATCACGGCCGTCAGCCATTTTAGATCGCACCGACTATTTGTTGGGACAGGTGACGGAGAACCCGGCCTATGCCCTGGCAGCGCAGGTACGGCAGTTGGTGCAAATGGGGGCTCAGGTGATAGGCATTCCCTGTAACACGGCCCACGCGCCGGCCATTTGGGAAGTGATGCGGGCAGAGTTGGCCTTGCCTGCTGGCCAGGTTCAACTGCTGCATATGATCGCCGAAGTCGGGCGCTTTCTACAGGAAACTTGCCCCCAGGTGCGGCGCGTGGGCATATTGTCCACCACGGGAACTTACCAGATGAAGGTTTATCCACAGGTGCTAGCTGCGTTAGGCTTCACGGCCGTGACCCCTGACCCGCTTATGCAAGAAACACACATTCACCCGGCTGTTTATGACCACCAATACGGCATCAAATCTTGCGGTTATGTGACCGAACGGGCCCGGCAAGATTTGTTGGCCGGTGTGGCTGCCTTACAAGCGCAAGGCGCAGAGGCGGTGGTGTTGGGTTGCACGGAAATGCCGTTAGCGGTTACTGAAACATGCATCGGTGAGACCATCATCATTGACCCTACCCTGATTCTGGCACGGGCGTTGGTGCGGGAGGCCAATGCCACCAAGCTGCGGCCGTATCCATAACCTCACCTTAGGCGCGCCCATCAAGGCTCGTCACGGATGTGCCTTTAATACGCCCCCTTGCCGCTGAGGACAACGGGAATCGTACGCAAGAGAATGGAGATGTCCAGCCAGGGCGTCCACTGCAAAATATAAACCGTATTCAGATAAATGCGTTCACTGTAAGGGGTATCAGCCCGGCCGCTGATCTGCCACAGGCCGGAAATTCCCGGTTTCACTGATACCATAAGCGGCCCTACGTCTCCAAACCGGGATAATTCTTCGCGTGTGACCATACGCGGCCCGATGAGCGACATATCACGCCTGATGACATTAAACAGCTGCGGTAATTCGTCCAGGCTGCAGCGGCGTAAAAAGTGACCCAAGGGGGTGATGCGCGGATCATGCCTGATTTTGTGGCGGTGGGCCAATTCTGCCTGACACTGGGGGTATGCTGCCAGAAGGGCATCACCATGGGTGTACATGGTACGAAACTTGTAAGCAAAAAAGGGACGGCCGTTTTCACCGATCACGTGCCGCTTATAGATGATGGGCCCCGGTGAATCCAGTTTGATTAACAGGGCAATAACCAGCATAATAGGCGCCAACACACACACCAGGGGAATGGTGAATGCCAGATCAAATACCAGCTTAAAGGTTTGATATGGGGGTTCTTTCTGGCGGGTAAGGCTTGGCCCGCAGGCAGGAGAATAGGATTGAACAGAGGAAAAGTTAATGAAAGACTCCATGAGAGGCTCCAGCAATGTTAGCATGATGTTTTCTGCTCCGATGAGGCGAAACAGGCTTCTTCACAAACCTTGTTTCTAGTACCTTTACACTATGAACCAAAGCCTATGGCCAAAGCAACAGTACCAAAGACCTAGTACCAGTGGGTAGAAGTCCGTCACCAGTATTCAGTAACCAGTGTTCAGTAACCAGTGTTCAGTAACCTAGCTACCGGACAGTTTAAAAAAAGATGACGATAACCACTAAAGCTGTTAATGTGAAGAGTAGAAACAAACCACAAAACAGCGAGGAAAAAATGGCTATCGTCCAAACCTATCATACCTTTAAG
>WYBM01000090.1 GCA_011525915.1 Ardenticatenaceae bacterium
AGAGCGTGTTATGATTATTCATGGTGTCTCCTGGGTTGGTTTTTGTAAGTTTGCAAACTCACAATGTTACCCCAACTTCAGGAGACCGCTTCATTTTGTTTTATAAGATCTGTCAGTCAATCAGCCATCCAACATTGATTCTTTTTTCCAATGGACACCATTCAGTTCACAACTGAACGGTCAGGAATGATCATCTTGTTGTTGTCACAGAAACAAAGGTGCGTTTTGTGCAAGGCCAGGAAATTTAATTAGTCTATGCTTTTTTCAATTGACACCATGCAGTTTATAACTGAATGGTTACATTGAACGTTAAAGAAGGCAAGATTGGTAAAATTGGATTTACTGAGCGTATTAGTAGTTCGTAAAACCAATCTAGAAGGTACAACAATGAACCCCACACAATTATTTTGCCTCAGTATCGACCGTCCGGCTACAGGACAAATCGACTATAGGACAAGAGGCTGCATGGTAGTACACAACGTGGGTTGCCTCAAGCCCCATCCATAGGCAGGGTGCCATTAAAATCGGTGTATAAACTTGACTGAATGAACTTGTCAGTCTGGGAACTGCTCTCAAGCCGTACACCAAAACTAATTGTACCCCCATAGGTGGAGCAATCGAAGACGTGTCAGCCTGGTATGCCCATGTTTAGCCCGATAGTGTCGCTCTCCCATATGTCACTGGCTGGAAAGATACCTGCCGGGTATGATCACCCCATGCGCTGGCAAGCAAAATGGGCAGGCAGTCTGCCCTGGTTGGGTCTCTTGGTGATCGCCCTGGCAGCTCTCTCGTCGTTGGGGGCCGGCCCACCCCCCTATGGCGATGACATTCGCCTGCACGTTTATCGTATTCCCCTGGTAGAGGCGCTGTGGGCAGCGGGTGTGCCCTTTGCCCGCTGGCTGCCTTATCTGAACTTCGGCTATGGCTCGCCCTTATTCAATTTTTATCCGCCCCTGAGCGCCTATGGACTAACCGGCCTATATTGGTTGGCCGGGCAAAATGCGCCGCTGGCGGTGAACGCCCTGTTGGCCCTGACACTACTGCTGAGTGCGGCCGGCATGTTTTTGCTGGCGCGCCATCTGTACGGGACGGCGGGGGGGCTGCTGGCGGCAGCGCTGTACACCTGGTCGCCGCACCTGGTTTACCAGATTTATGCTCGTGGCAGCGTTTCTAATGCTCTGGCGCTGGCCTTTTTTCCCTGGGCGGCCTGGGCGCTGCTGCGCCTGGGACCACGGCCGTCCCCCGGTCGCCTTCTGTTGGCCGCTGGTTTCATCGCCCTGGTGCTGCTTTCGCATACGGCCGCCAGCCTCTTGTTTTTAGGCCCCTTGCTGCTGTTGGTGATCACGGCCGTTACCCCCTTTCGTTTCCCCCGTCATGAATTACGGCCGCGTCTGGGTCCTTTGCTACTGGCCCTGCTGCTGGGTTTATCTCTGGCTGCCTTTTCCTGGCTGCCGGCCCTGGCCGATATTGGCTACACGCGCTATACCCTGGAAGCTGGCAAGGTGGACTTTTCTGATCACTTTGCCGACCCCTGGCGCTGGCCCACCCAAACCGTGGCCGGGGCCCACAACCCCGGCCTACCCAAAAGCCCCGGTTGGGCCCAAATGCTTCTGGGGGGCATGGGCGCCGGGCTGGCCGGGGTCATGTGGTGGCGGCAAAAGGGAAGTGAAAGGTACTCTTCACGTTCTCCATCTCTGATCTCTGCGGCGCAGCTCACGGCCGTGGCCGGCCTCATCAGCGGGGGTACGCTCTTTCTGGCGACTGCCTGGTCGGTGCCTGTGTGGCAGGCGGTACCCCCCCTGCGTGACCTGCAGTTCCCCTGGCGGCTGCTGGACATCCCCGCTTTTTGCCTGCCGCTGGCGGCCGGGTTCCTGCTCTATCAGCCGTATGCCGCCTATGGTCAGGCACCAGTCGCCAACAGGCCCTCGCTTGTGAAAGGCAGTCTACGGATGGCCGTTTATGCCCTGTTGTTGTTGGCCTTTGCCAACCTGCTCCCCTACCTTTATCCACCACGCATCCACACCCTGCCACGGCGCCCGACACTGGCCGACGTTACGGCCGTGCAGCAGCAGTATGGCATCTATGGCCTCACCGCCTGGGGAGAATACAGCACACCGGCTCTGCAAACCTGGCCGTCAGGCCCGCCTTTTCCCGGTGCTGATGGCAATGTGCCGCTGGCGCAAAAAGTGCTGGAGCCGCCGCCCGGCCTGACGGCCGTGTCTGGTACCCCCTGGCGCGCCACCTGGCACAGCCGCCTGAGCCAGCCAATTACCGTGACGCTGGCCGCGCACCACTTCCCTGGCTGGCAGGCCTGGTTGGATGGCCAGCCGCTGGCCGTAGGCGTGGATGATAACGGCCGTATCCAACTGTCTGTGCCCTCAGGCGAGCATCAGCTGGCATTGGCCTTCCGGCGCACCCCGGCCCGCTGGCTGGCAGATGGGATCACGGCTGTGGCGGTAATGGCGGCGATGGGCCTCTTTGTTCACGGCCGTCGTCAGGAGTTTAAGCCCCCGACTGAGAAACAAAACCGGCTAAAGCCGGTTGGGAGCATGCTGGACAAGCCGGTGGCCGGTGGTCAGGTAAAGTTTCCGCTGTTCCTTCTTGTTGTTTTATGTCTACTCTTCCTGGTGAAGGTGCTGGTGCTTGATCACGTAGATACGCCGCTGGTGGCTTACCCGATGGACGGCCGTATCCCAGGCGCCAATGCTCCGGACGCCGGTAACTTCCATAACGAAATCCGGTTGGCCGGCTACCAACTCACGCCTCCGGCCACCCTCACCCTCTACTGGCAGGCGTTGACAACACCGGCGCAGCGGTATGCCGTGACCGTCACCCTGGCCGATGCCACAGGCATGCCGCGCCATACCATGATCAACAATGCGCCGGGTTATACGGCCACCACCAACTGGGAATCAGGCCAGCTCATCCGTGACGTGTACCAACTGCCGTTGGATGCACTGCCCGCCCCCGCCGGCTACTCCCTTTCTGTGTCGCTGATAGACACGGTTACAGATGAGGTTGTGCCGTTGGTAGATGCGCCAGGGCGTACGGCCGTTTTTACCGGCCATTTAAAAAATCCCCCCACCCCCAACGATTTCCCAGAAACGATCGGCGCGCTTTTTGGTTCGGCTATCAAGCTGCGCCATGCGGCCGTTCCTACCCATCTGGCTGCGGACGAGCCGTTGGAGTTTACCCTGGTTTGGGAATCTATAGCCCCTGTAGACACCAATTACACCGTTTTTGTCCACCTGCTTTCTCCGGATGGCATCTTGGCTGCCGGGCAGGACGGGCAGCCGGTAAACGCGCTCTACCCCACGTCGTGGTGGGCGCCGGGCGAGGTGATCATAGATGCCCGCCGTTGGCTGCCAGACCTGCCTCCGGGTACGTATCAACTGGAAGTAGGGCTGTATCGGCTGGATACCGGTGCACGATTGTCCCTTCTGACCTCAGATGGAAAAAGTGATGATCGGGTACTCGTGGGGGACATCCAGATTAGCGAGTAAAGATGGCCCCACGGCCGCGTTTTACACGCCGTTTAGTCACCTACATTTACATAACCGATGAGCAGCACATCGTTTAGCTGGCGCTGGTCATCGATGGTGACCGGCTGGCGTTCCCCAGTGGCGGCATTATACAGGCCAATCCAGATCGGGTAACGGCCGGGTGGCAGATCGGCCGGTATGGTGATGGCGTAGTGATCGGCGATCACCTCACCGGGCGCCCAGACACGGGTGGGGTACTGCCCTGCCAAAGGCTGATCGTCGCCGGTGGCCAGGGGTGGCTGCCCCGCCGCCGCCAGGTGTACCAGGGTGGTTAAGTCTGCCCCTGGTGGCTGCTGCACCTGCCACGTTATGTCAATATTCAGGATGTCACCCGGTTGAACACGATCCTGACGGAGGGTTACGGCCGTGACCTCGATGCCCGCACCTATCTGGGCCAATGCCTGGCCCCCCAATGGCCAGGCAGCCGGCACAATTTTAACCTCACCCACTTGCATACCTTCAGAGCCCTCACCTGGTGCCAGACGTACAAAGAGGCGGGCCAATACAGGCGCGGCTACCGTTTCTGTCAGGCGAATGCCCACCCGGTCAGCAATGATCTCCCCGGCCGGCCACAGGTTGGCCGGGTATCGGCCCTGGCCGTGGTAGGTATGTGACTTGCCCACCAGTGCCAGGTCGCGGCCAAACAGCTCTACAACTAGTTCCGGCGGCGTAGCGGGCACCGGATCCGCCGTCCAGTAAAAGGTAAACCAACGGGTGTCACCGGGCACGGCCGTGGCTGGCTCTGCTGCTGCCGCATGCAGCATTAACCCCTGGCCCACGGCCGTTTCTAAAGGGGCTGCATGGTCTGGCAGCGTGGCTACAACCGGCGGTGGGGCGTAGGCCGGGCGAATCACCAGGAAGCAGCCCCCCAGCGTCGTCAGCAGGGCCAGCAGCGGTGGCAGCCTGTAAATCTCGCGCCAGCCCCAGCGCCCCAGCCCACCGGCCAGGGCCAACGCCAGCGGCACGATGGCCGGGAAAAGCAGCCGCCCCTGGGCCGCCGGTGTGCGCAGCATAAAGAGGAGCAGCCCAGCATAGACGAGGAGGAACCAGCCGCCTAAAAGAAGGGCGGGAAACCAGGATGCCTGGAGGAAAGAGATTGGAGATGGTTTGTTGGCAGTTACCGTCGATCGCCACCCTCTCATCTTCAGCCCTTTAACAGCACCCAAGACGGCCGTTAGCACCAGTCCGCCCCACACCCCATAAACCCAGGTGGGCGCTAACACATTAAACCAGCCAAAAACGGCCACAGCAGAGCGCACCAGCCCTCCTGTTTCCGCCAATACTTGCAGCAAAGTGTAATCGCGATCACCGTGGGCGAGCCGAATAAAGGGTTCGGTAGCCGTAAAGTCACCATACAACTGCTGATTGCGCCACCACAACCAGCCGGTGATGAGCAATGCGGGTAAGATGACAAACACGGCCGTGCGCCCCCACCAGGCAAGCAGCGCACGTTTTGAAGGATGCTTGAGGGCACACAGAAATAAAACGCCTGCTGTGTAGACCAGCAGCAGTGTGCCCGCGTTTTTGGTAAGGGCGGCCAGGCCGCAGGTGATGCCCAAAAGCAGCAGGCGCGGCCACTGGCCATCATGCAACCACATCCACAACACCTGCCACAAGGCAAAAGAGCAAAGGAAAATAATGAGGGGGTCATTGCTGATGCTGGCATGGACAAAGTTGTACTGGGGTAAAAAAGCGACCAGCGCTGTGGCCAGCAACGCATGACGGGCATCATCAGGCCAGAGCAAACGGCCGCAGCCATAGACACATACCAGCGTGCCTAAGCCACACAGGGTAGAAAAAGCACGCAGCACATGGGCCGCCAGCCAGACACCTGTCCAGGGCCACGCTTCTGCTGGTGTATGCACCACCTGGTTGACATCGGTCAGGCGGGCGGCGTCACCAGCATAAAAAAAGGGATTCAGCCATACCTGGCTGCGAGCATGGGTGGTGTTAATAGGGGTGATGAGGGCTGCCCCCAGCACATAAAACAGTGGGGGTTGGGCCGCTTCCTGGGCCATCCATGTATCATAGGGGTCAGTCACGGCGGGCAGCGCCTGGTTATCTTTGATGTACTGCACGGTAAAATAGTGCCAATGTTCGTCTGGTGCTTCAAACAGAGGGTTGATTGCCCCATACGCCAGGGTCATAAGTACATACCCGGTCAGGATGAGGAAAAGCCAGCGACGGCCGTGAGGCATGCCACCTACCATAGCCGGGGAAGTATAGGTGATCTAACCGGGGGTAACAACTAAAATGCCTGGGGTTTTAGTTCGGCAATATAAGGCAGGGTGCGATGGCGGTCAGCGTAATCCAGGCCGTACCCCACCACCCATACGTCTGGTATTTCAAACCCCAGGTAATCCACGGAGAAAGTGGTCTGACCTTGTTGTTTGCGTACCAGGGCACAGGTCTTCAGCGATGCCGGCTGGCGCCCCTGAAGCGTATTATACAAGTAGCGCAGGGTATGGCCGCTGTCTACAATATCTTCGACGATAAGCACGTGTTGGCCCCTGATGGGTTCACGTAAGTCCATCATCAGCCGCACCGCGCCAGAAACGGCGCCAGCTTGACCATAGCTGGAGACGGCCATGAAGTCCACAATATGCGGTACAGTTAACTGCCGCGCCAAATCGGCCAGAAATATAAACGCGCCTTTAAGCACGCCCACCAGGTAAAGCCGGTCCACACCAGCGTAATCGGTGGAGATTTGCTGTGCCAACACCTGCACATGCTGTTGAATGGTCACTTCAGAAACAAGAACGCGGGCCAGGTCAGGGTGTAATTCATCTATCATGGACCGGATCATACCTCAAAAAAGGCCGCTTCTTCAAATAAAGGGAAATTTAGCCACCGACGGTGGGCCATTCTTATGATTGGCCATGTTACCCCAGCCTTTAACAATCGGCTACAATACCAACGATATAAGTCGTCGATAGGAGATGTTACCATGAGCCGAATTGTCATTGCCTGTTACAAACCAAAGCCTGGTAAAACACAGGCTTTACGGGAACTGATGAAAGAACACCTGCCTATTCTGAGCTCCCAGGGATTGGTGACGGACCGGGAATCGATCATCATGGAAGCGCAGGATGGCACCGTTGTGGAGGTGTTCGAGTGGCGATCATCTGAAGCGATAGAAGCCGCCCACACAAACCCGGTGGTTCAAACCATATGGCAGCGTTACGCTGAAGTCTGCGACTATATTCCTGTCGCCGACGTGGCCGAAGCAGCTCAACTCTTCTCCGAATTTACGCCTCTTTAGCCATTAGAAAGAATCCAGTACATGTCACCCGGAGGGAAATCGATGAATTCCATAAAACGTATACATTTATGGCTGGGTCTGGTGATCGTTTTGTTGGCCGTGGTTCTGTTGGGGACGTATCGCCCGGTAACGGCCGATGATCCTCAGCCAGAGCTTCTTGTGATTCGCCTGTACTATGCTGACCAGCAGATGCTCAACGAGCTGGCAGCCCGTATGGAACCTTGGGAAGTTAATGCGGCCCAGCAATATATTCTTGTAGACGTGACCCGTCAGGAATACGGCCGTCTGCGCCGTCAGGGATTCCGGGTGGAGATTGATACAACGCTGACGGCCGAACTGAATGCCCCGCGTGAGCCATTGCCGGATCAAGGTGGTGGTATCCCCGGTTATCCCTGTTACCGCACCGTAGAAGAAACCTTTGCCAGTGCCGCCGCGTTAGCGGCCAATTACCCCACCCTGGCGACGTGGACAGACATTGGTGATAGTTGGGACAAAGTGACCCCCGGTGGCCCGGCTGGTTATGATCTTAACGTGCTGCGCCTGACCAACAGCAGCATCCCCGGTTTTAAGCCGCCGCTTCTGATTTTTGGCGCTATTCATGCCCGTGAATATACAACTGCGGAAATGGCGACGCGGTTTGCTGAATATTTGTTGAATAACTATGGCATTGACCCGGACGTAACCTGGCTGCTGGATTATCATGAAGTTCACCTGGTGCTGCAAGCTAACCCAGACGGCCGTAAACGAGCCGAAGCCGGCCAATCGTGGCGCAAAAACACCAACAACGCCGACGGCTGTGCCACAACCTATGGCGTTGACCTCAACCGTAACTTTGACTTTTTCTGGAACAGCGGCGGCTCCAGCCCGGACCCCTGCAGCACCACCTACCATGGTTCGGCCGCCGCTTCCGAACCGGAAACACAGGCTTACCAGGCGTATGAGGCAATGATCTTCCCAGACCAGCGTGAAGACCCCATTACGGCAACAGCGCCCATCACCACCACTGGCATCTTCATTGACCTGCACAGCTACGCTCGCGAGATTTTGTGGCCCTGGGGATTTACGTCAAACCCGCCTCCCAACCACATTGGCATGCAAACACTGGCGCGCAAGATGGGCTACTTTAACGGCTATGATGCCACCCAAAGCCTATATGCTACCTCTGGCACCACCAAAGATTTTGCCTATGGCGCGTTTGGTGTACCGGGGTATACCATTGAAATGGGCACCGCCTTTTTCCAGGCCTGCACCTATTTTGAGAACACCATTGTGCCAGAGATGCTGCCCACCTTGTTGTATGCGGCCAAGGCGGCACGTTTTGCCTATATCACCCCAGCCGGGCCAGATGTGGTAAACCTGGCCTTATCGGCGGCATCTGTGCCGGCAGGCACCCTGGTAGACATTACGGCCGTGATAGATGACACCCGCTACAATAACAGCCAGGGTACTGAACCCTCACAAAACATTATGGCCGCGGAATATTACATAGATACGCCACCCTGGGTGACCACAACCCTGCCGGTGGCCTGGCCCATGACGGCTGTCGACGGCAATTTTAATAATCCCCTAGAAGGCGTTACCGCCACGCTAGACACCAGCGGCCTGGACGAAGGCCAGCACATTCTCTTTGTGCGTGGGCAGGATGCGGCCGGGAATTGGGGCGCGGTCAGTGCCGCTTTCCTGGAATTGGTTAACGGGGCCCCCACTGCCAGCTTTACACATGACAGCCCGGTGGCCACCGGCCAGGTTGTTACCTTCACCAACGGCTCTGTAGGCGCAAATTTGACCTTCCTCTGGGATTTTGGTGACGGCACCACAAGCATGGAGGCACACCCCACACACAGTTATGCCCAGGCCATGACCGTCACGGTGACCCTGACGGCGACCAATAATCTGGGCACCGATGTATTCAGCAGTGAGGTCGTGGTGATGGATCCGGTCACGGCCGTGTTTACCCACACCTCCCCGGTTACGGCCGGTACCCTGGTGACGTTTACGAACCAGTCAACGGGTGAAAATGCCAGCTATTGGTGGGATTTTGGTGACGGCGCTACCAGCACAGAAACCCACCCCAGCCACGTTTACGCCCAGGCGGGCGTTTACACGGTGACGTTAACCGTACAAAACCCGGTTAGCAGTGCCCTGGCTGCCAGCGCCATTGAGGTTGCTGCCCCCATGACCATGATGCATCTATACCTGCCGGTTATTTGGCGCGAATAGCGGCTTCTGGCAGAACCTCCCGGTAGCTAGCCGCTGCCGGGAGGTTATTAAACATGGCCATTAAGGTAGACCCGCAAAAACTGGCCTGTGTACGACCTCTCTACCTGCGCCACTTGCTCCGGCGTGCCATAGGCCACAATTTCCCCGCCGCGGTCGCCCCCCTCCGGCCCCATGTCGATGATTGTGTCTGCCACCTTGATGATGTCCAGGTTATGCTCAATGATAATGACCGTGTTCCCCTTGTCTACCAGCCGGTTCAGGGCCACGATCAACTTGGCGACGTCATGTGAATGTAATCCTACGCTGGGCTCATCCAGGATATAAATAGTACGCCCAGTGGCGATCTTGGAAAGCTCCCGGCTCAACTTGATGCGCTGCGCTTCGCCGCCGCTGAGGGTGGGCGCCGGCTGCCCCAGGGTGATGTAGCCCAGCCCGACATCCATCAACGTTTGCAGCTTGCGCTTGATGGGCGGAATGTTTTCAAAAAAGGTCAGCCCCTCTTCAACACTCAAATCCAACACCTCGGCGATGTTCTTGCCTTTATAACGCACTTGCAGCGTCTCGCGGTTGTAGCGTGTGCCGTGGCATACGTCACAAGGCACGTAAATGTCTGGCAGAAATTGCATCTCGATCCGGTTTTGACCCTGCCCTTCACATGCTTCGCAGCGGCCGCCTTTAACGTTGAAGCTGAAGCGGCCCGGCTTGTAGCCGCGTATCTTGCTCTCTGGCAGGCTGGCAAACAGGTCACGGATGGGGTTAAATAAATTCGTATAGGTAGCCGGGTTGGAACGAGGTGTACGGCCGATGGGTGACTGGTCGATCTCAATCACTTTGTCCAGGTGTTCTAACCCTTCAATGGTCTTGTGTTTGCCTGGCAATACTTTGGATTTGTAAAAGTACTGGTTCAGCTTTTTGGCCAAAATTTCAATCAGGAAGGAGCTTTTGCCGCTGCCGCTGACGCCAGTGACACACACAAACTGGCCCAAGGGGACGCAAATATCTACCTCTTTTAAGTTATTCTCGGTTGCGCCCACCACCTTAATAAATGCGCCAGCGCCTTTGCGTCGTTTCCGAGGGATGGGGATGCGTTCACGCCCGCTGAGATAGGCACCGGTAATGGATTGCTCATGAGCGGCCACCACATCTGGTGGGCCTTCGGCCACCACGGCGCCGCCATGCAGCCCCGCACCTGGCCCCAGGTCTATGATCCAGTCGGCGGCACGCATGGTGTCTTCATCATGTTCCACTACCAGGACGGTGTTGCCCAGATCACGCATCCCTTGCAGGGTGTGAATAAGGCGGGCGTTGTCACGTTGATGCAGGCCGATGCTGGGCTCATCCAGCACGTATAACACGCCCATAAGTTGGCTGCCAATTTGGGTGGCCAGGCGGATGCGCTGCGCCTCGCCGCCAGAGAGCGTGCCGGCTGTGCGATCCAGCGTCAGGTAGTCCAGCCCCACGTTGACCATAAACTGCACCCGGTCGCCAATCTCCTTAAGGATGGGGCGGGCGATCATTTGTTGGCGCGGGGTGAGCGGCGAATCTGCTTCCTGGCGCAGGCTGTTGACCCAGGGCAGCATATGCACCACGGCCGTGCCTGTTACCTGGCTGATGGTTGTCCCCTCAATGTCTACGGCCCGCGCCACCGGATTTAGCCGCGCCCCGCCGCATGTTTCACACGGTAAATCCACCATGTACTCTTGCAGCTTGTCGCGCACATAGTCAGAGGTGGATTCGTTGTAGCGCCGCCATAGATTGGGTATGACTCCTTCATACTTTGTCTTATATTCACGCCGGTCGCCCTCCCGGTTAGCATAAGGCACCACCACATCTTCCTGGCCACTACCGTACAACAAAATGTGCATTTGGGCGTCGGTGAGATTTTTAATGGGGGTGTCAGTATCAATATTAAAGTGTACGGCCGTGGCCTTTAATAACTGCCAGTAATACCCCTGTTTATCTTCTGTTGGCCAGCCTACAATGGCGCCATGAGCCAATGACAGATCTTTGTTGGGGGCTACCAGGTCTGGGTCAATTTGTTTGGTGGTGCCTAAGCCCTGGCAGGCCGGGCAGGCGCCGTGAGGGCTGTTAAAGCTAAAGGTGCGCGGCTCAATCTCTGGGATGCTGGTACCGTCATACGGGCAGTAAAGATGCTCGGAATAAAGCCGGTCAATCGGGTTATCTACATCGGTGACATCATTGATAATCACGATGCCATTGCCCAATCGCAGCGCCGTCTCAATAGAGTCTGTCAGGCGAGACTTGGCCGCCTGGGCATCCTCCCCGTCATCATCTGGTTCATGCCGAATAACCAGGCGGTCTACCACGGCTTCAATGCTGTGGTTTTTGTAGCGATCCAGGGCGATCTCCTCATCTACGGAATGCACGTCACCGTTGACACGCACACGCACAAAGCCGGCTTTACGCACGTCATCAAAAATGCCCTGGTGATGACCTTTACGGTCACGTACCAGCGGCGCCAGCACCTGAATGCGGCTGTTTAACGGCATGTGGATCACGGCGTCTACGATTTGCTCGGCCGATTGCGGCATGACTGGCCGGCCACATTCCGGGCAGTGCGGCGTGCCTACGCGGGCATAAAGCAGGCGCAGGTAGTCGTAAATCTCTGTCACTGTGCCTACCGTGGAGCGTGGATTGTGGCTGACCCCTTTTTGGTCTATGGAGACGGCTGGGCTGAGGCCTTCAATCTGATCGACATCTGGCTTTTCCATCTGCCCCAGAAACTGGCGGGCGTAAGCGGAAAGAGATTCCACATAACGCCGCTGCCCTTCGGCGAAGATGGTATCAAAGGCCAGAGAGGATTTACCGGAGCCTGACAGCCCGGTAAGAACAACAAGCTGGTCGCGAGGAATTTCTACAGTGATGTTTTTCAGGTTATGGGCGCGTGCGCCACGCACGATGATTTTGTCTAAAGACATAATTCTCTCTTAACGCGGAGGCGCAAAGAAAGATATGAGTCTCCGCATTATGATGTCATTTTAAGCAATCGGCAATTCTACCACGCGACCAAGGGGCAGACCATAGTGGATCACATTTTTCTAGCGGCAGCTTATAATTCACGGGACGGTTACTTGACCCTCGTGCTATAATAATAAGTGGCACTGAATGAGAGGTGGCTGGTTTAAGGCCTAACCACCTTGACATAAAATTATTTTCCCACTAGCTATTGCATGAATCATCGCAAACATCACCTTTTATCCACACAGTTCCCTCCCCATATTTCCCTATGAGTGTAGGAGTTGTGTTTTGAGTTTTCTACCTCATACACTCATCACGTCCCCCCGTTTGTGGCTGGAATGTCTGGAGCATCTCCAGGCTGAACCTCGCCTGGCTATTGACCTGGAAGCAAACAGCATGTATGCCTACCGGGAACGGGTGTGTCTGGTACAAATCACCATTTCCGAGCAGGATTTTATTATTGATCCGCTGGCCGTGGATGATTTAAGCGGGCTGGGGGCGATCATCGAAGACCCGGCCATTGAAAAGGTATTTCACGCCGCCGAATATGATTTGATGCTGCTGAAACGGCAGTACGGTTGGCAGTGTCACAATTTGTTTGACACCATGTGGGCTGCCCGCATTTTGGGGTATGAACGTTATGGTCTGGCCAATTTATTGGAGGCGCTGTATGGTGTGAAGCAAAACAAAAAGTTCCAAAAGGCAAACTGGTGCAAACGGCCGTTGACCCCGGAGCTCCTGGCCTATGCCCAACGTGATACCCATTACCTGCTGCGCTTACGTGATCACCTGGCTCACGAATTGGCTGCCGCCGGGTATACCGGCGAAGCGCAAGAGATTTTTGCGGAGCAAACGCTGGTATCACCCAATCACCAGGCGTTTGACCCGGACGGCTTTTGGACCATTAGCGGCGCGTTTGATCTAACACGGCAGCAGCAGGCAGTGTTAAAAGCGCTGTATGCCTTTCGTGATCAGCAGGCTGAGCGGCGCGACCAGCCATTGTTTAAAGTTTTTAGTGACAAGACACTGCTGCAGTTGGCCGCTGCCATGCCAGAAACTATCCGCGATCTGCATGACGTTTTTGGCATGTCTCATGGGCAGGTGCAGCGTTACGGCCGTGCACTGCTGCAAATTATCATGGCCAACCAGCAAATTGAACCACCCCGTTTCCCCAAACGCAATCATCGCCCGCCAGATGACGTGTGTAACCGGTATGAAAGATTACACACCTGGCGTAAAGAGAAAGCCCAGGCCCGGGGCGTGGAATCAGACGTTATCCTCAGCCGTGACGCCCTGTGGGCAATTGCCTACGAACACCCCCAGACCCTTGATCAGTTGACACATGTTAAGCAATTGGGGACATGGCGCGCCAAAATGTATGGCGAGGAGATCGTAAAACTGCTCAATCATCCGTAATCTCTCACCGGTTACTGCCTACAGATGATCGGTAACCACTCACAAGGAGAACCCATGAAACTGACCTTTCACGGCGCGGTGCGCACGGTCACCGGCTCCCAACACCTGATTGAAGTCAATGGCAAAAAGCTGCTGCTAGATTGTGGTCTTTACCAGGGGTCGCGTAAAGATACCTATGCCCGTAACCAGGTTTTGCCGTTTAACGCCGCGGAGATAGATGCCCTCATTCTGTCTCATGCGCACATTGATCACTGCGGTAATGTGCCGAACCTGGTGAAGAGCGGCTTCCAGGGGCACATTGTCTGTACCTATGCCACGCGTGACCTGGCCACAGTCATGCTGCGCGACAGCGCCAAGATTCAACAATATGATGTGGCGTATTTAAATAAAAAGCGAGAGAAACAAAACCTGCCGCTGTTGGCGCCCATTTACGATCTGGCAGATGCCGTAGAAAGTTTGAAGAACTTTGTGGGCATTGGGTATGAACGGCCGTTTCTGGTGTTGCCCGGTGTAACGGTGACCTTTTATGATGCCGGGCATATCCTTGGCTCAGCCATTACGGTGCTGGACATTGAAGACCAGGAGCAGAAGCGTGACGTGCGGCTGGTCTTCAGCGGTGATCTGGGCCGCCCAGACCGCCCCATTTTGCGTGACCCTACATTTATTGATGAAGCGGATGTGTTGTTGGTGGAAAGCACCTATGGCAACCGCCTGCACGAAGCCCAGGAAGATGGCAGCCGTAAACTGGAACGTATTGTTAATGAAACGTATAAACGGGGGGGCAAACTCATTGTGCCTGCTTTTGCCGTGGGGCGCACACAGGAATTGGTATATCGGCTGCACCAACTCGTAGAACGCCGGGATATTCCGCCGCACCTGCCTGTGTACGTGGACAGCCCCATGGCCATAGATGCTACCAGCGTCTATCGCTTGCATCCGGAGGCATATGACGAGGAAATATCAAAATTTCTCCTGGAAAATGGTGGCAACGATCCCTTTGGCTTTGACATGATGCGTTATACACGCTCAACCGCTGAATCAAAAGAGTTAAACTTCCTGGCAGAACCGGCGGTCATCATCAGCGCCAGCGGCATGGCCGAGGCCGGCCGTATTTTGCACCACCTGAAAAATAATGTTGAAGATCCTCGCAACACCATTCTCATCGTTGGCTGGCAGGCGCCACATACGTTAGGGCGGCGTATTGTAGAAAAGCAGCCACGGGTACACATTTTTGGTGAAGAGTATCATTTAAAGGCGCAGGTGGAAACCATAAACGGGTTTAGTGCCCATGCTGACCGGCACGAATTGTTGGCGTGGACAGGCCGTTACCGTCAACGGCCGTCTCATACCTACATTGTTCACGGTGAAGAAGAGGCGTCACTGGCGCTGGCTGATGCCCTGAGAGACCAACAAGGCTTTCCAGATGTACACGTGCCGGAGCTTGGTCAGAGCTTCTCCGTGTAGCCCTTCCTTCCTATCCACTATCCTGACCATTCTTTGTTATAGTATGTGGTATTGGGGTTGAGTCAATTTTTTGGCAGTGACACATCATCACCATGCTCATATTCCAAAATTCCTACTTGGAGGTTGGAGATGGTAGATACTTCTCATTTTTCTGAGGCACCACATGCTCGCAAGTATGGATATACCAATGTTAAGTAACGGATCGGACGTGCTGCAGGCAGATAAGCAACTAAAGAACGACCTGGTTTTCCTTCGTGATCGCTTAAAAGAGTTACAGGCGTGGCCGGCCGCCGGGGATGACCTGTTAAACCTGGCGCCGGATTTTTATTGGCATTCAACGCCTCTAAGCGAATCGGATTTTGAATGGCTGCCTCTGGTTGTTAAAGATTCTATTAAAGGGGTGGATATTGGGTTTCAATATCCGGCTTTTTTTCAAAAGCTGCTGACAAACGCACGCTTGCGCCGCCTTTTTCTGGCAGGATTAGATGAAGCTTTAGCTTTATAGGCAGTGGGTGTGCCCTTGAGGACCCCCACTGGGGCGTACCATTTTTAAATAACGCCCAACGCCTTTCCCACCCGGCCAAATACCTCTAAGGCTTCTTCTAAATCGGTTTGATTATGCGCGGCTGAATTCATGACCCGGATGCGTGCTTTACCCGGCGGCACGGTGGGGTAGCCAATGGCCATCGCAAAGACACCTTCGGCAAACAGGCGCCGGCTGAATTCTTGGGCCAGGGGGGCTTCACCCAGCATGACAGGCACAATGGGGGTTTGGGTATGGCCGGTATTAAAGCCTAAAGCTTTCATGCCATTCTTAAAAATGTCGGCGTTGTGCCAGAGGCGGTCTACCAGTTCGGTGGAGTGTTGCAGCAGGTTAACGGCGGCTATGCAGGCGGCTACGTCCGGCACGGTCATAGCGCTGGAAAAGAGAAACGGCCGTCCACGCTGCCGCAGCCATTCAACGATGATTTGTTTACCGGCCACCAGGCCACCCATTACACCAAAGGCTTTACTCAGGGTGCCTACTTCCACGTCTACCCGCCCGTGCAGCCCAAAATGATCTACAATGCCCCGGCCGCCACGTCCTAGCACCCCTTCGCCATGAGCGTCATCTACCATCAGCAGAATGCCGTTAGCTTCGGCCACGTCACATAATTTGTCTAAGGGCGCAATGTCGCCGTCCATGCTAAACACGCCATCGCTAACGATGAGACGACGGCCGTATTGGCTGGTTTGGGCGATCTGGCGGCGCAGGTCATCTACGTCATTATGGGCGTAGCGCACAATGTTGGCCCGGCTCAGCCGGGCGCCGTCAATGATGCTGGCGTGGTTCAATTCATCGGAAAAAATAACGTCCCCTTTGCCCACCAGCACCGGAATGGTGGCTAAATTCGCCGTGAAGCCGCTTTGAAAGGTAATGCAGGCCTCGGCATGCTTAAAGTCAGCCAGGCGGCGCTCTAGTTCAATATGCAGGGACATGGTACCGGCAATGGAACGTACTGCGCCGGGTCCAACGCCAAAGTCGTTTATGGCCGCCTGGGCGGCCGCCCGTACTTGGGGGTGGTTGGCCAGTCCCAGGTAATTATTGGCGCAGAAGTTGAGCAGGGAGCGGCCGTCAATGGTCACCCGTGCATCCATGGGTGATTCAATAGTACGAATGGTGTTAAATAAGCCAGCCTCTTTTAAGTTGTGGAGTTCTTCTTCAATCCAGTCAGTGGTATTTGTGTTCATGAGTTCTCCTTACATGTTTGTGGGAAAATCAAAAAATTTTACTTCAAGGTCAAACCGTTCGGCCAGATGCTGCCCTAGCGCCTTGACACCACCTGTTTCTGTGGCGTAATGTCCGGCAAAAATGACGTTTAGCCCATAATCAGCGGCAGCCCAATAATTTTGATGGGAAGTTTCCCCGGTGAGAAACGTATCGGCACCCAAAGCTTTGGCCTCGGCTACCTTGTCAGCGCCAAACCCGGAAACAATGGCCAGACGTTGTACATTCTGGGGCCCGTGGGCCAGAACGGCCGTCTTGGCATGTAACACCTGTTCCACCCTGGCAACCAGATCAGCCAGGTGAGGTGCCCCGGCCACCGGGCCTATAACCCCGATGGGGGTTCCTGTAGGGGCGCACCACCAATCGGCAATGTCTACACCGAGCTGTTGAGCCAGGACAGCGTTATTACCCACTTCGGGGTGGGCATCTAAGGGCAAGTGGGCGGCGTAGAGATTCAGGCCATGTTTCATCAGGCGCCGCACCCGTTCGCCCAGCGGCCCGGCAATGCGTTCCACCGAACGCCACAAAATACCATGATGCACCAGCAGCAGATCTGCCTGCCAGGCCACGGCCGTGTTAATAATGTGCGGTGAAACATCTACCGCCAGGGCAACCCGGCGTACTTCCTGGTTTTCTGTTTCCACTTGCAACCCTTGGGGGCCATAGTCTGCAATGTCATTGATGCGCAGATAAGCGTCCAGATAGCTCACTAATTCGTCACGTTTCATATCACCACCCTGTTAACCATCTTTTAACCATTTCTTAACTGACGCCCCCCAGATGTAGGATTGACGATGTATAGCGTGGCAGGTATACTGCTGGCGTCATGAGCAAAGATGGCCTTTTGTACGAGCCAGTGCTAACGCTCAATGCGAACTTTGAACCTTTGCATGTTTGCAGCACAAAGCGGGCACTGATGCTCCTCGTTACCGGAAAAGCAGAAATTATCTTAAACGGCCGTGGAAAAATTCGCAGCAGCTCTGCCGAATTTGAGATTCCCTCGGTCATCAGGCTTGGCTACATGATCAAACGACCGCACCCGCGAATCCCTCTTTCCAAACGCGAAATTCTGCGACGAGATAATTATACCTGTCAATACTGTGGCCATAAAACGTACACGTTGACGCTTGATCACGTCATTCCCCGTCATTCGGGCGGGCAGCATACCTGGGATAATCTGGTGGCTGCTTGTGCGTCTTGTAACCGGCGCAAGGGGGGCGATACACCCGAAAAGGCTAATATGCCGCTTATGCGTCTGCCACGGGAGCCAAAACCGTCGGCCATGTATTTGTTCAGCCGGCATTTGGATAGTCATGAAGAGTGGATGCAGTTTATAGAAGGCTGGTAGATGATCAGCTTTTTGTGCGGCTTTGAGCATTTGCCTCGGCCAGGGTCACAATACGGTCAAATCCCCCATGCAGCAGGCTTGTTACTTCTGTTACCATTTCCTGGTAATCATTCATAACCCCGCCATAGGGGTCTGGGATGCTGTATTGTTTACCCACCATCTCACTTAAGAGGTAAATATGACCATGGTATTGGGGAAACTCGATTTGTAGGGCCTCTACGTGCCCCAGTTCCATGCACAAAACCAGGTCTGCCTGAGCCATCATGTCAGCGTCTACCATACGAGCGACATGATGGCTAATGTCAAGACCTTGCTCGGCCATCAATTGAATGCTATGGTGAGCCGCGCCACGGACTGTAACGGCCCAGGTGCCAGCCGATTCTACGACCCAGCCGGCGCGGCCACTTTGCTGCAACTGTTGTTTTAACAGGGCAGTTACAACGGGTGAACGACAAATGTTAGCGGTACACACGACCAGAATATGTGGCATACCTTAACTTTAACTGAGTCGCCCCCTTTGTAGCAAACACCCACGGCCCAAATCAGCCACAATTAACGTTAATCTAATGCGGGCTGCAGCAAACCATAGTTGTCGTCACGTCGTCGGTACAATACGTTGATGGCGTCATCGTCGGCATTGTAGAAGACATAAAAATCATGGCCTAACAATTCAATCTGGTCAATGGCTTCGTCGGCCGTCATCGGTTTAATCGAAAAGCGCTTGGTGCGTACAATCCGCGCTTCATCCATTTCCTCGGCATCTTCAACGGGCAACGGTTCGCCCATAAACTCTTCAGTGTGGCCGCTTTGCCGCCACTTTCGCTGTCGTTTACCCCGATACCGGCTTATTTGACGGTACAATTTGTCTATGACGGTGTCAATGGCAGCAAACATATCATTGCTGCGTTCTTCCGCTCGTAAAATGGTTCCCCGATTATCGCGCACCGTTATTTGGGCTACCTGGCTGTGCACGGCACTGCGCGTATTTTCTGTTGTCAGGTCCACGCGTACTTCGGTCAGATTGGGCATATAACGATCAAGCCGACCTGCTTTCTTTTCCACATAGTTTTGCAACCGTGAGGTGACTTCCATGTTACGACCTTGAATTGTCAGTTCCATTGTCTTTCTCCCTTAATCGATCAAGATAAGTTTTTCCTACATAGCCCGCGCTACACAATACCCAGAAACGGCCGCCGCACCGGCATCTAGTAAAGCCTGTGCGGCGGCAGCCATGGTGGCGCCTGTGGTACATACATCATCAATCAATAAAACTCGTTTGCCTGTAATCAAATCGCCGGTTACAGAAAAAGCCCCATGAACATTTTTGAATCTGTCTGCCGCGTTTAAACCAACCTGGGGCGGTGTAAATTTGTTACGTTGGAGAATGCCAGGCATATAGGTATACCCTAAGTCTTGGCCCAGTTGCCGGGCTAATAAAGCTGCCTGATTGTACCCTCTTTTTTTCTCGCGGTCAGGGTGTAATGGCACCGGGATTAGCCAATCTACGGCAACTTGCCATTGGGGCCATGCTTCTACCATCAACCCGGCCAGGGGCTGGGCCAGGGCAAATAACCCTTCATACTTCATCTGGTGCACAATATGAGGGATGGGTTCAGCAAACAGCGTAGCTGCCCGAATCTGTTGTAAAGGCAAAGGATGAGACTGGCACATGGTACAAACGGGCACGGCCGTGGCTTTAATGGTCCGCCCGCACTGCTGGCAAATTGGTGCTTTAACCCATTGTATTTGTTGATGGCACGCAGCACATAAAAGGGCGCCTGGTTTTCGGCAGCTACCACAAACCAGGGGGAAGACAACATCACGAAGCGTCCCCATAAGAGATTTTGTTCTGGTCTTCCAGGAAAGCATGGGCACAGTTTTAATCCCGGCCACAGGTCATTACCACAAGAAATAAAAACAAAACAGCCCCCTTTGTAAATATACATGGGGGCTTAGGATAAACGTTTTTCAGTTACTTAAATCTGACAACCCCCGGTAAATCTTGGAAGATAAACAAGAAGATAAATCAGAGATTACTCAAACGAAAGTGCGTTAAACACCATGTTAAGAATTAATAACGTTGCCTAGCCCCTGACGCCCTTTAAGGCATCGCTCCGTAAAATCTGGAACATGGCTGGTCCCAACAAAACAATAAATATGGAAGGGAAAATAAGAAACACCATGGGAAACATCATTTTTACAGGCGCTTGCTGGGCTTTCTCTTCCGCACGCTGGCGCCGACGTACCCGCATCTGCTCTGATTGTATGCGCAGAACTTTCCCAATACCCACACCCAATTGATCTGCCTGAACGATGGCGGCTATAAAACTTGTCACGTCAGGCACATCTATGCGTTCTGCCATATCTCGTAGGGCCTGGCGGCGAGATTTCCCCAACTGCATCTCGTGAATAACGCGGCCAAATTCATTGGCCAGCGGGTCATCCCATTTTTCATCAACTTTCTGCATGGCGGCGTTAAAGACCAGACCTGCATCCACGCAAATGGTCATCAAATCCAGGGCATCTGGCAGCTTTTTAATAATGGCCTCTTTTCGCCGGTCCGCTTTTGAACGTAACAACAACGCGGGCATAACCCAACCTAAGACACAGCCACCCAGCGTAAAAAGAAGGCGCCGGGTTACCGGCCCACCGCCTAAGCGGGACATCGCAAAAAACACAAACACCCCCAGGAAAACTGTGAAGCCGATGCGCAGGGCAATAAATTCGGCAGCCCGCATGTTACGGGGATTGCCGGCCAGCTCTAACATGCGGGTTGTGCTTTCCAGGGTTTTCTGCGGTGTGTATCTAACCAGGAACTCACTGATCCGGCGCAAGATAGGCACAAAAATTCGATCTGTGATCGGCAAAGACAGTTCAATTTCTTCAATGGAAACAATCTCTTCCCGGGCGGCAAACTCGTCAATACGTACTGTTAAGGGGTCTTCTTCTGCCCGCCGCAGCAAAACAATACTGAGACCAATGATACCCAGAGCAACAACGATAATGCTGAATAAAGCTAGAGATGTCATATCAACTTACTCCACTTAACAATGTAAGGGTGCCCAAAGAAAGCTCATTTACACTTCAATATCCACAATTTTACGAATAGCAGCCCAGCCAGCCCCAATCATCATAAAGCCGGCCGCTAACACGACATAACCACAGGGTATGACATTTGGCCAGATAAAGGGTTCTTCTTTGATCCACAATTGAGATACATAGGTTGGATTAATCAGGAACAAAAGGCCACCCAGGGCAATAGGTAGAAGGCTGATAATGGTGCCGGATATGCGTCCTTGGGCGGTTAAGGTGCGGATTTCGCCTTTAATACGTACACGTTCCCGGATGGTGAAGCTGATATTGTCCAGCACCTCAGCCAGGTTACCACCAACTTCACGTTGAATATTCACGGCCGTGATAACCAGGTCAAGGTCTTCACTGGGTACCCGGTGGTACATGTTGTCCAATGCTTGAGAGACGCTTAACCCCAAACGTACTTCCTGCACAACACGCTCAAACTCCACAGATACAGGCGGTGGCAATTCTGTGGCAATGGCCTCCATTGCCTGTAAAACACTATACCCCGAACGGAGCGCATTGACCCACAAATTAAGGGTATCACTTAATTGATTATCAAAGGAACGCATTCGCCGGGAAGCAGCCATGCCAACATAAATGGGAGGTACACGGGAACCAACGATAAACCCAATGGCCGCGATAAACAGCGAGTCATCTTTTGGCAGGAAATACCCTAAGGCTGCCCCTCCTACAGCGCTCACCAAAATCATGACAATATATTCACTGACGCGCAATTTGACGTCTGACTTGGCAATTTTTTCCCGAACCGGCTGGAAGAAATTGCGTCCGGAGAGCGCCTTGTCCAGGCGATCGGCTACATCTGGCCCGCCCCCTTTATCACCTGAATCTTCAGGAATATCGACAACCGTGCCCGTAGCGCTAACAAACTGTTCCAAACGCTGGTCAACGTCACTCTGCCCGCCCCCTAGCACCAAGGCAACAGCTGCCCCGGCAATCAGGAGCACGCCGGCCACGCCTACCACAATAAGTAAAGGAGTCATCTGATTCTCCTTGTCATTAACTTGTTATCGTCGCCTTGAACCTATACCAAAGATTGATGGCGGTAACAAAATGCCCGATTCTTGAATTTTCCACATAAATTTGGGGCGCAGCCCCGTTGGGCGCAAACGCCCAATAACCTTACCATTTTCAATATTTGTCTGCTCAAACCGGAATATCTCAGACATGGTGATGACATCCCCTTCCATGCCTTGAATCTCACTGACAGACATGATCTTTCGGGAGCCATCTCGCAGGCGGTCTTGATGAACGATGAGGTGTATGGCTGACGCAATTTGCTCACGAATAGCCCGATGTGGCAAATCCATGCCGGCCATCAATACCATCGTTTCCAGGCGAGCGAGCATATCACGAGGTCCGTTGGCATGCCCTGTTGCCAGGCTGCCATCGTGACCGGTGTTCATGGCTTGAAGCATGTCTAGGGCTTCCCCTCCACGCACCTCCCCAACCACAATCCTGTCAGGGCGCATACGCAGAGAGTTGACTACTAGATCCTGAATCGTTACTTCCCCGCGCCCCTCGACATTGGCACTGCGAGATTCCAAAGTCACCACATGATCCTGTCGCAGCTGCAGCTCTGCCGCATTCTCAATGGTGATAATTCGTTCATCATCAGGAATAAACCCTGAAAGGATATTAAGTAAGGTTGTTTTGCCTGAACCTGTGCCCCCTGAAATCATGACGTTGAGTTTGGAAATAACACAGGCTTTTAAGAACTCGACTGCTTCCGGTGTTATGCTGCCAAACTCGATCAGGTTTTCAATAGTGAATGGAATTTTAGAAAAGACACGGATGGTCAGGGTGGCGCCATTGATGGAAATGGGGGGGACCACCGCATTGACACGGGAGCCGTCTGGCAAACGGGCGTCCACCATGGGCTGACCTTCATCAATGCGTCGGCCTAAAGGAGCCACAATCCGGTCAATGATGCGCAAAAGATGATCATTGTCCTCAAAAGTGACATTTGTCTTTTGAATTTTACCACTGCGTTCTATATAGACATTCTTGGGCCCATTGACCATGATTTCAGTGATGCCATCTGTATGCAAAAATTGTTCCAATGGCCCAAAGCCCAATATTTCAGCTACGATGGCTTCAAACAGGCGCCGTTTTTCATTCCGTGTCAGGACAATGCTCTCTTCTGCCAGCATGGATTCGAACATTTCTTGAATGGTGACCCGCACTTCGGCCGTTTGGGTAATGTCCATACTGGGGTCAAGCTCGGCAATTAGTTTTTGTTGGACTCGATTTTTCAGGTCAATATAGGCATCTCGTGAACCAACAGCAGGTGAGGTTCTCTTAACACGAAGCTCCTGCAATTTTGATGATTCTGCCGAGTGCGTTGATGTTGTGGGTGAGTCTTGACTCCGTTCAATTCGTTTTAAGAGGGACACGGTTAACCTCCAGCTTGTTCGCGTTTACCAAAGAATCTTCCAAAGATACCACCAGATTCTTTTTGGGCTTCACTCTTTACTTTGCCATCGACAGGTTGTTTACCGACTAATTCCCGGCGTGCGTAATCTGCCAGTTTTATTAAAGAGATGCTAACAGGATGTTTTTGGTTTGCTCCCATAACCAAAGGAACTCCCCGGTTGGCAGAGGCGCTTACTAAAGATTCTGCGGCAGGAATGGTCATGACAATCGGACGTTTCAAAATATCTCCAATGTTCTTTACAGAAATCCCCTGATCTTCTATCACTCGATTCACAACCAACCAAACCTTCTCTGTATCGTATTCTAAACTCTCCGTCAAGTCGAAAAACCGGCTGACATTCTTAAGGCTTGGCAAGCTTTGTTGTGTTACAAGTATAATTCGGTCAGCAACATCTAACATTGTTAATGTTTTTTCTGTCAGATATGAAGCGGTATCAACAACGACAAAGTCATAAGATAAGCGCAGTGATTCCAACAGATTCTTGACGTTGTCATCGCTAATAACGTCAGCCATTTCTGGGCGGGGGGGGGCCAGAAGGACGTTCAGGTTGCTTTTGTGAACTTGCACGACGCTACTAATCAATTCGACATCAATCTCGCCGCGTTCGCTGAGATCTGCAAGGCTTGTCATCCCTTTAAGGTCTAACATGACAGCCACATCACCAAATTGCAAACTACCATCCACAAGAATTGTTTTATGCCCTCTTCTTGCCAAAGCCACAGCGACATTGATGGCAATCGTTGTGCAACCGCTTCCCCCTTTGGGGCTAAAAACAGCCAGGACCTTACCTTCCGGAATGGTTTGTACTTCCGCAGCAGGCGCATTGGGGTAAGCGCGTTGAGATCGTGGTTGTGCTAGTTGAATGTTCGGCCGTTTGTCGTGAACGCGGCGTATAGCAGCAACCAGTTCATCTCCGCCAAAGGGCTTTGTCAGAAAGTCTCGAGCCCCGGCCATCATGGCCCGCCGCAAATAGTTCGGATCGCTCTGTACAGACATGATGATGATTTGTACAGAGGGGATGAGTTCTGTTATTTTTTGACTGGCACCAATACCGTCAATGCCCGGCATGTTAATATCCATGAGGATAATATCGGGTTGAAACTGTTGAGCCATCTCAATAGCTTCTTCGCCGGTGCCAGCCTGCCCAATGACTTCTATATCTGGTTCAAATTGGAGTAGTTTGCGAACGTTTTCCCGGGTTTCAGGAAGGTCATCAACAATTAGTACACGAATATTTTCGGCCATTCCACATCCAGAATATTCTGTTTAGTTTTTCAGAAATACCTTATTAGCGTTAGTGTATGTCACTTTGACAAAGGAGACTTGTCTCTAAGTATACACATAATTTTACTCATAACATAACATAATTTAAGCCAGCAGCTAAAACCATCATACTATGTTCCTTTACAAAGTCAATAGGTGAACTGGGATAGGCAACAGGTATGATAATGGGTTTTCTCCATGTAAAAAAACAGAGTCCTATCAACTTGATAGGACTCTTAGCCTTGATGGAAATATTTCTCTGGAATTTACGTCACCAATAAGAACTTATTGGAGGCCATTTGTGATGCGACTAAACACGTTACCAATCTGGGGGCCAAGCAGTGTCAGAATAGCAATGACAACAACAGCTACTAAAACAAGTACCAATGCATACTCTACCAAGCCCTGACCATCTTCACGATGCAAAAACAACATGTGCCTTTACCTCCTATAGTGATTTACCACATTGATATAACTAATTAAAGTGTAGCGCTAGTGTACAGACCTGCTTGTCTCCCTACAATAGGAGGGTAGTACTGAGGATTTTGTGGTGGCTAATAAATGGCATCTGCATCATCAACAGGAATTGTAAATTCAACCCTGGTGCCTTGCCCCAGGCTGCTTTGAATGTTGAGGTTCCCCCCTAACATTTCTGTCCGCTCGCGTAGTGTAGACAGGCCTATTGTGCGTGCACTGCCATTAATTGCTTCATCGGCATTAAAGCCGCTGCCATTATCTTCCACCACGGCCGTTACCTGATCTGGTGCTAAATCAACAGACACCTGTATTTTTGTGGCTTGCGCGTGGTTAAGGGCATTGGTTAATAATTCCTGTACATTACGAAATATGGTGACTTCGATATGGCTTTCAAGCCGTCGCTCTACCCCGGTGACGGTGATGGGCACTGGTATCCCATTCTTTTCCTGAAAGGATTCTGTATAACGCCGCAACGTGGGCACTACCCCCAAATCATCTAACATCATGGGCCGTAAATCGAAGATAAAATCTTTGACGTTATTAAAGGTAGTGCCTGCAGAGTTCTTCAGGGCATTTAATTCAGCCCGCGCCCTGTCTGGGTTTACATCGAAGAAACGCTGGCAAATTTCTGCTTGCAGAATGAAGTTACTAATGGCCGAAGCGACACTATCATGCATTTTACGCACCAGGCTTTGCCTGACTGCTTCTTCTGTCTGAATGACACGAATGACATTTGGTTGGTCATTGCCACCACCACGCCGTGACCCAGTGACGGGCAAATCGCCATAACCAGCCAGCTCAATAAAACGCCGTTGAAACTCAGCCAGCCGTTCAAGATTTCTTTGATCGCTTTGTAATTTTTCAAGCTGACCGCGCATGGTATAAAGCCGCTGCTGTACACCATTCAGGGCTTCATAAGCTTCTTTAATATCTTCGCGCGGTAACGTCTCAAAATTTGTTTCCAGCTGTTTGGCATAGCTGGTGACCTGGGCATTGCGTTGCGCCAGCCGCTCAACTTCGGCGGCGCTCTGCTTGATCAGGATGTCTATTTCTTTGAGGTCTCGTTGGGTTTGTTCGTGGTCTTTTTGGGTTTCTTCGATGAATGCCTGAAACGTGACATCTTCACCCAATGATGATTGTCCTATCATAATATCTCATCCTGTCAGCCAGATCGAGAGGTCTATCGTGATCCTTCCAACCGCACCCAGCCGTGGCGTAACGCATAAACCGCTGCCTGAGTACGATCATCCACACGCAACTTGCGCAAGATGGCCGTCATATGATTTTTGACGGTCTGATGACTGATACCAAGTTTGTAGGCGATTTCTTTGTTACTTAAGCCTTTGGTAACATGCTCCAGAATTTCCATTTCGCGCGGAGAGAGAGGCACAAATAAATCATCGGCGTCACTGACCAGCGGGCCGGTAAACCGGCCAATTTTTTGCTCAACCCAGGCCATCAACTCGTCATAGGCCATCGTTTTCTCATCTACGTAGTACTTGCCATCACGTACGCTGTAGATGATTTTGATAAGCGCTTCAGGGGTAATATCCTTGGGGCAGTAAGCTGACGCGCCGGCGCGCAGCGCGTGAAATACTTGCTCGGCATCATCATAGCCAGTGATCATGATGATCTTTACATCAGCAAGCTGAGCTTTAATTTTACGTGTAACTTGAAGCCCATTAATCGTTGGCAGGTTGATGTCCATCAAGATGACGTCTGGATTTATTTCAAATGCCTTTTCAATGGCCACTTCACCGTCGGCCGCTTCCCCAATGACGGTTAGCTGGGGATCGGTCTCTAGTACGTCGCAAAGTCCCTGACGAAATAAGGGGTGATCATCAACTATGAGTAATTTGACTTGCTCAGACACTGCACTCGACCTCGCTTTTCAACTATTTTGGTAAATACCCCCATTGGGTATTTGCTGCTGAATTGTGTTGATGGTGATGGTTGCGGTGTTATAAGTTTACATAGGTTGGGAATGGAGGCAGTATACCATGAAGGTTGCAGCATTGGCAACAAAACAGTACTAGTACCAAAGTGAGGCCCTCGTACCAGTCATCAGAAGTCAGTAACCAGTTTTCAGCGGCCAGTTTTCAGCGGCCAGTTACGGGCGTTAGGCCCTACTGAACACTGTCCACTGATGACTGAAAACTGATGCCAGTACCCGTAACCAGTTTTCAGCGGCCAGTTTTCAGCGGCCAGTTACGGGCGTTAGGCCCTACTGAACACTGTCCACTGATGACTGAAAACTGATACTAGGGCGATTGCAGCCAGTAAACCGACATATTGTTAAGGCCTTGCTGGCGGGTTAAGGGGAAGTTTGTAGTGTAGATAACGGTAGCCGCTTCCGATTGGGTCACGGCCGTATACACCCAGCCTGGCGCCGTCACCAGATAATCTGCCTCGCTGGCCAGAACGTAGGCAGACAGCGCGGTCTCGTCGGCCAACAGGGGAATGATTTCCGGCGTGATCAGGCCAGCCAGGTCTAATAACGGCCGTTCCGCAAAGTACCCAATGGCGCCAATGTCATGGGTGGCCACCACGGCCGTTTGGGGGGTGTTTTCTGCCAGCCAGCGGCCCACGGCCACCATCTCCCCCTCGATAACAGCCACATCGGCGGCATAGGCTACCGCGCCCTGCAACAGAAAAAACAACAGCACAAACAAAAAGGTAAATTGGGCCACCTTTTGGGTCAGCCACACACCGCGTCCCCCTTGACGAGTAAACAACAGCAGCAGCCAACCAGCCAGACCATACATAACCCAGACCGGCATGATGGCCAACAGGTAACGGCCGTGTTGGTACGTTACCGGCAGCTTCCAGGCATACAAAGCCACATGGCCGCCCGCCCACAGTAGAGGCATTGTCTGGCCAAGCCGGCGGGCCGCCCAATCTGACTTTAGGGCCAGCCATCCGGCCCAGACCACGCCGGGCAGCAGCAGCAAGTGCGCACTGCTCATGCCCCGCCAGCCAGAGCCTGGCCCCCCCAGACTTAAAAGCAGCAATTGGGCCAGGCGTTTGAAGATCGATTGGGCCAACAAGACAGCGTATTCCGTTTGCTTGGCGTTCATGGTGTTGGGCCACAGCGTACCATTGGCCCAGTAATTAAAAAGGAAATAAGGTATCAAGGGCAGCACGGCCGTGACTGTCACCACCGCCGCAGGCTGCGCCCGCAAGTACCATGCCCCTGGCCGCAAAACCAGCCCCACCAGTACCAAAGCCACCAATACCACTCCTTCAGGCCGGGTGAGAATCAGTAAGCCGGCCAGGAGTCCCATGATGATAAGCCCCCGGAGAGGGGAAGTTAGAGCGTGTTCGCCGCCCCCCGGCCACCCCAGGTATAGGGCCACGATGTGCATGCCCAGGGCCGCAAATAATAATGTTTCCATGCCGCTGACCGCCGCCCAGAGCAGCGGCCAGGTAAACACAATCAACAGCCCGGCCAGCCACGCTTTGGCTGCCTGTTTGGGCCAGAGCTGCTGCCAGGTTTGTGTAGAGGCCACGGCCAGCCACAGCAGCGACACCCCGCCCCAGCCATAGGTCCACAACAGGTACGGGATGTGCAGCAGGTAACCAAACGCCAACAGCAGCGTCCACAGTGGGGACGTAGACCCGGCGCTGGGGATGCCGGGCACAAACTCAAAACGGCCGTAGCGTGCCAGATTCCGCGCGTAGGTCTGGTGAATCCAGGCATCATCCAGGGGAAAGCCCAGCCCACCCCCGGCTACAGCTGACATGCCCAGAAACAAACCTACACCGCCAGCACAAGCACCTATGATCAAAATAAAGCGACGGTTCATGTTATCTGCTGCCCATACCCCTTATTGGCCCGCTGCCGGCTGTAGTGTATACACTTTGTACTTACCAAAACGTGCCACCAGTTCTACACCGGGGGCGGCTTCTTCTTCATATAATACGGCTAGTAGCGGCGGGTAAAAATCATCCAGCACCAGGTACCCGGCGCCATAATCGGCTGCCAGCTGCAGCAGCCCCGTTACCGGCTCATTGGGTACACTGAGTGACGGCCGTCCTGTGTGATAATAAAAGCCGGGCGCATTGCCAGAAATAACCACGGCCTCTGGTGGCAGCGTGGCCCCGATCTGCCGTATAAGCTGCGGGTCAATGTCTTCTTCGGTGCGAATGGTAGCAATGCTAATAAAAAGCGCCAGGGCCAGAAACATGGCTGAAAACCCTTTTTTAGCCTTTGGTGGCTGCCAGTGGGGCAGGCGGACGGCGGCAAAATCTACGGCCAGGTCAATGCCCCCAGCGGCCAGGGTCATCATCCAGGGCCACAAAGCAGCCGACGAGTGCAGCAGCCCACCACGCTGTCCTGGCCAGGTAAAAACCAGGCTCATGGCGGTGAACAGCCCTATGGCGTACCAGGTCATTGGCCGCAGCAGCGGCCATGCCTGCCGCTGTCGCCCCCACATTACCCATGCCCAAATGATAAAAGGGAATAAAAAGAGCAGCGTACAGTAAGCGATAAACGACTGTGCTGCCAGATTTACGCCCTGTATTTTGGATTGCACAATGTTGGCCCCTCCCCAGGCTAACAGATCATTCAGCCCAAAGCTGCGGCCGTAGGCAAAAATATCGTTGTAATGTGTCAGGAAGATGGTTTGGGTGCCGGCGGTGGATAACGGCCGTCCCATCACCTGTATATTATGGAAGAACCAGCCACCCATAACCAGCAAATACCCGCCAACCAGCGCCAGCAGTGCAGCGAGCGGTGCTCGCAGATCAGAGATGAGAAAGCGACCCCCACGCTCTAACTGCCATGCTCTGATCCCAAATAACCACATCACCCCGCCCACCAATAGAAACAACAGGCCATCGGCACGGGTGAGGTGGGCCGCGCCGGCCATGATGCCCGCCAGCAGCCACCAGTGCCATTTCTGGCGCATATGGCCCCAGGCCAGAAAGAGCAGGCAGGCGGCACCAGCCCAGGCGAAGGGAGCAAAGGTCGTAGGCTGGTTGAAAAAGCGGCTGTAATAACCACCCACGGCCGTGAGCAGACAGGCCACCCATACCTGCCACCGCTGTGAAGTGAATTGACGGCTGATCACGTAGGTCAGCAAAGGCAGCAGCCCCGCCAGCAGCCAAAACGGAATTTGCGCCCCCCGGAAGTGATCGGTAATAGTATACCCAACGGCTGCCAGCATAGACGGCAGGGGCATCCAATAGGTGTGGCTGGGGGTGGGCAGCCCGGCCGGGTCATCCAGGTACTGCCAGATGATCTCTTCGGTAAAGCCGTAGCCATGCGCCAGACGTTGGCCGTTGGTGGTGTAGTAATAGGCATCCATGTACGAAGGATGGTCCATTTGCAGCGCCCAAAATGCCTGCATCAGCAGGCCAATGAGGGCAATCCAGACCCAGTCACGTTTTACCCAGGCCGGCTGATGGACCTGAGCGGGAGGGGTTTCAGGTGTTTCAATCAGGGGGGGGAGCAAGGTTTACTCTCCATCACGTATAAAAATGGTGGCCACGTCATCTTCATACACTTGTTGCCAGCCGGTGGTGGTGTGCAGCAGGGTGGTTAAAGGGCTGCCGCGCTCCATGAGGACGTAGGTGACGTTAAATGCGGCCAGCGGTTCCTGCCATTTTTCGGTCACATCAAACGTATGGCGGTAAAAGAAGAGAAAGTCATCACCGTAGACGTCGGCACGGCCGTCTACAAACACCGGCAGCCCCCGCCAGATCAGGTAACCGCCCCAGTTATAACTGTTGTAGCCGTGTGCGGCGGCCAGGCCCTGGTCTTCCAGGAAATCAACCGCCGCCACGGGGTAACGTTCGGCCACGACCGTGTCGTTTTGGCCAATTTTGGCGGCGCTCCAGCCCAGCGCACCCAAGATGGCGAACACCAGCACCAGCCCATTAAGCCCACGCAGCAGGCGTGTGGGGGGTGGCTCAGCCACTTCGCCGCTTAATACGGGGTGAGCCTGGGTGCCTGTCAAGGCGCTCAGGCTGTGCCGGGCAATGATGGGGGCGGCTACCAGCGCAAACAAAGGAATATGCCGCGCTGAGAGCAGCCCGGCGGCGCCTGTGCCCAGAAACAGCAGCAAATCGGTGATGGTGATGCGGCGCTGGCTAAAAACAAAACTCAACACGCCCAGCGCCAACATGGCCGCAAAAGGCCAGAACATCGCCAGGTGAAAATCGGGCGAATGCCACTCTTGAATGTAGGTCTGCATGGCGGAGCTGCCTAAGGTGAAGAAGGGATAGATCCATAATTCTGGGCCGTTGGGATTCAGGGCGGCCACCAGAAAGCTGATCACCGTGACCACAAACAGGCGGCGAATGGCCGGCCAGGGCAGGGTGCGTTTGTCTGTTTGATGAAATTGTTGTTGTACTGCTTCACCTACAACATAGGTACCCAATAACACCACACCTAATAAATAACCGCTGTGGAAATTGGCCCACAACAACATCCCTACCGGCAGCAGCCAGAACGCCCGCAGGGTGTCATGACCGTGGCGCTCAAAGCCATCCTTTACCTGCTCGATAATGTAAATATACACGGCCGTCAGCAGCAAATTAAACATTTGTGGGCGGGCGCCCCAAACGATGGCTGCGGTGATGGCCGCCAGCAGCACTACAAAGGCGGCCAGATACGGCCGGCCCGCGCAGCACAGGTAAACAAGCCAAAACGTTACGGCCGTGAGCAGGGCAAATAGCAGAATCAACGCCGGAAACCCGCCGGCCTGGTACACCAGCCACATGACCACCTGAGACAGCCACTCATGCGTGATCCAGGCGTGATCCGGCACAGTAAACGAAAACACATCCTGGCGTGGAATGCCCTGCTGCCAGATGTATTCACCGGTGCGTAAATGCCACCACATATCGGCATCTAGCGTTTCACGCACACCCATGACAAATAAGGCCACAAAAAATAATGCCTCAAACAGCCGTCGAATGGTCATAACATGGTTAGAGACAGAATGGACAGAGCCAGGATACGGGGCCTCAAATTCTGTCTATGACTGTCGTGGTGGTAACTGTGTAAACAACGGGGACTTTACCAGCCCCCATTGTGTCAAGCGGAACAAAAGAGATACTTTTAATACACCCAGCCCATAGATCGCGGAGTTTTTGAAGTTGATGGAAGAAGAATCGTCCATGTAACGGGTGGGGCAGGTGATCTCCCCAATGCTGTAGCCAGCATAGATGATCTGCGCCAGCATCTGGTTGTCAAACACAAAGTTGTCAGAATTTTCTGCCAGGGGCAGCGTCTCTAGAATTTTGCGTGTAAAGCCCCGGTAGCCGGTGTGGTATTCTGACAATTTGTACCCAATGATCAGGTTTTGCAGCAGGGTTAATACGCGGTTGGAGATATATTTGTAAACGGGCATGCCCCCTTTGCGCGCGCCTACACCCAAAATACGTGACCCTAACACGCAGTCAAACAGCCCTTCGGCCAGCAGTGATGTCATGGCGGCAATAAGTTTGGGTGTGTATTGGTAATCCGGGTGGAGCATAATGACAATGTCTGCGCCCATGTCCAATGCCGTACGGTAACATGTTTTCTGGTTGCCGCCGTAGCCTCGGTTATGGGTGTGAACAATCGTATTGATGCCCATTTCCCTGGCTATCTGCACGGTGTGGTCCTGGCTGGCGTCATCTACCAGTAAGATGTCATCTACAATATGGTGGGGAATTTCCTCGTACGTACGGCGTAAGGTTTGGGCCGCATTATAAGCGGGCATAACCACGACTACTTTTTTGCCATTTATCACAGCATTTGACCTTTTATAAAACTTATCACGGCCGTTGGGCATACACCGTGAAAAGGTCGCCAAAATTCACAGGGACGGCCGTGCTGCCCAAGCGTAACCCATGAATTACCCTGGTGGCTACGGCACCTAAGTACCGGTTTAGCCCCCCCAGGCGCGAAGCTACATAGTTCAACCGTAGATAACGGCCCTGTGTTCCTGACCAAACCACCTGGAATCCATTATTTTCCAGCAGTTGCGCCAGCGTTTTCTGACTAAAGTATTGGATGTGCATATCCATGAGCCAGGGCCAGCGTGCGCCCAACAGGCGGGCTATCAGGCTGTCTATATCCATGGTGTGTACCACCAGCCAGCCCCCAGGCTTTAAGCGTTGAAACGCTTTGGCTACTTCGGCGCCGGGGTCTGCTAAGTGTTCGATAACATCCCACATGGTGATGACATCAAAGTGTTGACCATGCAGCTCCGGGGTATCGAGCGTGCCATGCAGCACCTGCAGTCCCCGTTGTTGGGCGATCTGCGCCCCCCAGGCAGACGGCTCCACACCACAGGCGCGCCAGCCGGCCGCCGTGGCCACTTCTACAAAAACGCCGATGTAAGCGCCAACGTCTAACAGCGTCCGATCATTGGCCGGACCGGTATACTTTTCCATAGCTTGCAAGTGTTTACCAAAGGTTAACTCGCGTCCCAGGCGCTCTTCTATATAGGTGTTATCTTCAACGGCCGTATAGGCACCCAATATGTCATCGGCTGGCCAGCATGGGTTGGTATAGACATGGCCGCACTGCCGGCATTCTACAATTTGTGCATGGTGTCCATACCCAGAATGTGTGCAAGAAAATGCATCTACTTGCAGCGTCTCATCTTTTATGGTGGCCGGAAAACGCACTGTGTAATCATCCTGGCCACATAAACTACAGTTTACGGTAATCATAATGTTGAAACTGGCACCTCCGGGCGGCGAGGTTCACCGCCGCGTAAGCGACGTACAAAGAGGCGTAATACGGTATATTGCGCCTTAAATACCTCCTGCCGCGAGATTTTTGTTTTTCCCTTGCGGCGGTCCTCAAAAATGATAGGCACTTCGCCGGTTTGCCAGCCACGTCGTTGGCACAGGAAAAGCATTTCTACCAGGAATGAATAGCCATTAGAAAACACCTGGTTTAGAGGAATAGATTCTAATACCTCCCGGCGGTACAAACGAAAGCCAGCGGTCGCATCTTTGGCTTTTAGCCCCAGTAAAGACCGGGCGACAAAATTGGCTCCCCGGCTCAGCACTACGCGCTTCCAGGTACAATTCTGCTGCCCGCCACCGGGCACGTAACGTGAGCCGATGACGACGTGTTTTGTACGGCTCATTTCGAGCATGGCCGGAATGAAACGTGGATTGTGTGAAAAATCGGCGTCCATGGTCATGACGTTACGGGCGCCTGACTGTATGCCTTGCCTGAAACCAGCAATGTAAGCGGTGCCCAGCCCCATTTTGCCTGGGCGGTGAACGACCTGAACGGTTTCTGGATGCTGAGCTGCCCAATCATCGGCCAGTTTGCCTGTGCCATCTGGCGAATTGTCATCTACCACAATCACGCCAATAGGCACGGGTAGCGCCAGAATTTGTGTTAGCAGATCGTCGATGTTATCGGCCTCGTTATAAGTTGGCACGATGACAAACGTATCAATGTTGCCCATAATCTTTAATTTCTCCTAAAAAACCGGGTGATTGTAACCACTTTACCGGGGGGGGGCAATGTCGCCAGGTAAAAGCCATGTGTTATTGTGCATTGACAAAATGGGCACTTCGCCCCATATTTGTAGAGGTGGGAAAAGAGGCCAAACAGTTTGCACAAAGAGAATTTAACTACCGGGGTGGGGTGGACCCTGTCATAAGGAGTAACCATGACAAGCCGTATCAAAGCGATATTTTTTGACCTTGATGGAACTTTACGTATTCCTACACCGGGGCCAACTGCTGCCTTTATCCATTTCGCCCGGTCTTTAAACATTGACATTCCGCCAGCAGCGGAACGACGTGTCAAAATTTGGGCACATCATTATTGGGGGCAAGAAGAGATGGTCAAAGAGGATATGGCCCGGTTTGATACCAATGGTTTCTGGGTGAATTATTCTAAGCAGTTATTGGAAACGGTAGATGCCACCCATGATTTGTTGACGCGGGCGCAACTGGTACGGGAGTGGTTTGATAATGAGTACAAACCACACATAGAATTGGCGCCTGGAAGCCGGGAGGTGTTGGCAGCCTTTAAGCAGGATGGGTATGTTTTGGGGCTGGTTTCAAACCGCCAGCATTCATTGGCTGATGATGTGGCTGCCCTGGGGTTGGAAGGTTTTTTCGACCTGGTTTTAGCTGCTGGCGAAATTGGGCATTGGAAACCCTCGCTGCGGATTTTTGAGCATGTGGTTTCGCAGTTTGCCGGTTTATGTGCTGGAGAATGCATGTATGTGGGAGATAATTATTTTGCTGACGGCCGTGGTGCGGAAATGGCAGGCCTTATCCCCGTTTTATATGACCCAGAAGATTTGTATGAAAAATCGTCATACCGGCGCATCCGGCATATGGCCGAACTGAGGTCGCTGGTGATGCCCTCCAATGGTCACGGCCGTATCGCTTGAACTATGCCTATTCAGATGAATCTGGTAAATCGATCAGACCTTGTTCCACAGCTTCTTCAATCGAGAGCCCTTTGTTGGCTTCTTCGCTTTCTTCATCGGTGAGGGTTAACACATCATCCCAAAAAGCGTCCAGGTCTACTTCCTTGTCCGTTTCTTCCAGGTTGCTTGATAGAAGTGCTTGTAACTCTTCCGGGTTTATATCCAGCACGCTCATGGCTTCCTCAGTTTGTGTTGTTTCCCCAATACCGTCGCCGATAATGGTGATATTTGTTGGCAGGTTTTCGGCTGGTGCCAGTTCTATTTCTTCGGGCTCCGCAGCTACCGGGACGGCCGGTTGAACCGACTTTGACGTTGCTGGTTTGTCTTGTTTTCGGGCTGGTTTGGGCATTGCCCGCCCGGTTGTTTGGGCTGGGGGTAAGGACGTGGCTTGTTCTGTGGCCTGGTAGGTGGTTGGCAACAAATTTTGCAAATCTTTAATGGCCCGCTGGGTAAACACCCATATGGTGCCAATACGACCGCGCCGGGCGGCCGCGTCGAAAAACAGTGTTAAAAAGTATTGTTCGCCTACATTGGCGCAATAAAGCTCCAACCGGGCCCCAGCATGATATTGCAGTGTAAAAGGTTCTTTACTGCCAATCTCTTTGGCCAGTAAGAAGCTGTCACTAACGTTGCGGGCAATAATGGCGGCCAGTTTGTCTAAATCTAACCGGGGGCCGCCGCCAGCGGCATGTAACACCTGCCCATTAATGGCGGATAATACCAACTGTAGCGCGCCGGTATCTACTCGCAGCGTTTCCAATCGCCGGCGCAGCTCCTCGGTCAATTCAAATGGCTGCACGGCCGTAGACCGTTTGGTGGCCGGTTCTGCGTCATCCCCATGAAGGGCGCGGGTCACGGCCGTTAAGACATCATCTGTATCCAGCGGCTTCTGGAAATATTGTAAAACGCCTAACTCTGCCGCTTCTTTGCGCCCCTGTGATGAAGAATAAGCGGTGATCATAATCACTGGCAGTTCCAACCCCAGCCGCTGCACGCGGCGTATCAAGTCAAATCCACTCATGCCCGGCAGGCGCACATCTGTTATCAGCAGGTCAAAATTACCCCGGCGTAGTTCCAGCAACCCTTCCTCTGCTGAAGGGACGGCCAGCACCTCATAGTCCTGGCTAGACAATTCCAACATAGAGCGCAAAAACTCTAACATCTCAAAATGGTCATCTACCACCAAAATATGTTTCACATCCGCCATAAGAAATCCTAATAATCGTTACTGAAATACCCGGGCTACACTACCAGACATTATAGAAGGTAAATCCACAATAAGACAAGCTGACAAAAAGACCCGCTCACGCGGGCCATTAATAAAACAGTGGGAAAAAGGTATGGGGATTAATCACAAAAGAGACAACGCACCTGCATGACCAACGTTCGTTGGCCGTGAATGCTGTAGAAATTTAACACGGCCGTGTCTTAATCGGCCTCGGCCAGCACCACCGGGCTATCTGCTGTGATCTTATCACGCGTTATTTTGCTTGCCCCTTTTTCTCCTGTCTCCAGTAGCCAACAGGCCGCATAATGTCTATCGCCATAATCTTTAAAGGGCGGCTCCTCCTGAGAGCATTTATCAAACGCCAGAGGACAGCGTGTATGGAAACGACACCCTTTAGGTGGGTTTAATGGGCTGGGCACATCCCCTTGCAAAAGAATGCGCTGCCGCTTAAGCATAGGGTCAGGTATGGGAATCGCTGACATCAGTGATTGGGTATAAGGATGTAGTGGATCCCTATACAAGACATCTCGATCAGCCATTTCTGCCATCTTGCCCAGGTACATCACCCCCACCCGGTCGCTAAAATGCTCTACCACACTCAGGTTATGGGCAATAAACAAGTAAGTCAGGCCAAAATCTCGTTGTAGATCTCTTAAGATGCTTAATACTTGGGCCTGAATAGAGACGTCCAGGGCGGATACCGGTTCGTCACACACAATAAACTTGGGCTGTAATGCCAGTGCCCGGGCAATGCCAATACGCTGCCGCTGCCCACCCGAAAACTCATGTGGATAACGCCGGGCATGTTCAGCCCGCATCCCCACACGAGTCAACATTTCTACCACAATGTCATATCTTTCCTGCCCGCTTTTGTTTGTATGAATGCGTAACCCCTCGGCAATGCTTTCGCCAATGGGCATTCGTGGATCTAAAGAAGAAAACGGGTCTTGAAAAATGATTTGCATGTCGCGTCGCTTTTTCTTTAAATCAGTCGAGCTCAATTCAAACAGGTTCTTCCCATCAAAAATTACCTCGCCAGATGTCGCCGGAATTAAGTTGAGAATTGTGCGCCCCACCGTCGTCTTGCCACAACCAGATTCCCCTACCAGGCCAAAGGTCTCACCCTCATAAATGAAAAACGAAACGTCGTCCACAGCCTTTACCCAGGCTTTCACACGTTGCAGCAAACCTGACCGCACAGGGAAATATTTGACAAGATTCTTAACATCCAACAAAACTTTGGGATCCTGGCCGTTAACGCTCCGTTTCTTTTTTGTTTCTTCTGCCATGATGCTTAAATCTCCTCTTCCTCTACTCACTCACTCACTCATACAGCCAGCAGCGAACTGTGTGGTTGGGGGCCACGATCTTTAGCTGTGGTTCTTCCACGGTACATTTCTCAAGATTGTTTTCTATGCGGGCCAAACAACGGGGCGCGAACTTACAACCCGGTGGTAAGTCAACTAGATTCGGCACCGAACCAGGGATAGTTGTTAACTCTTTCTCTGTTTGTCCCAGAACAGGGGTAGAACCAATAAGGGCAATTGTGTAGGGATGTTTGGAGGCTTGGAACAGCTCCTTAACTGGTGCTTCTTCCACAATACGGCCAGCATACATGACCGTTACACGATCACACATCTCAGCCACCACGCCTAAATCGTGTGTGATTAAGATAATCGATGTTTCCATCTTGGAGCGTAGGTTACGCATCAGGTCTAAAATCTGCGCCTGAATGGTTACATCCAGCGCCGTTGTTGGTTCATCCGCTATCAGCAGCTCTGGAATGCATGCCAGAGCCATGGCAATCATCACCCGTTGGGCCATGCCACCGGATAGTTCATGAGGAAACGCTTTGATCCGGGACTCAGGCTCAGGGATGCCTACCATTGTCAAGAGCTCTATGGCCCGTTTCTCCCCCGCTTCTTTCCCTAAATCCTGATGAATTTCCAGCACTTCTGAAAGCTGATCCCCCACGCGAAAAACAGGGTTCAGGCAGCTTTGCGGTTGCTGGAAAATCATGGAGATGCGGTTGCCCCGAATTTTGGTCATTTCAGATTCGGACAACTTTAGAAGATCATGGTTATCAAAAAAGACTTCACCTTCAATGATTTTCCCTGGTTGGCTGACCAGGCGCATGATGGAAAGCGAGGTGACGCTTTTGCCACAGCCAGATTCTCCCACCAGACCCAAAACCTCGCCTCTTTTGACGGTGATATCGACGCCATCCACCGCCTGGATTACCCCCCCTTCCGTGAAGAAATGAGTCTTTAGCCCTATGATCTCAAGTATGTTGTTGTTCTTTTGTTGCTCCACTTAGTTTAATCCTCTTCCCGTGTTCCCTACATTTTTAAGCGTGGATCTAAAGCATCCCGCAAACCGTCGCCAAGGTAATTAAACGCCAACACTGTGACGAAGATCATCAAGCCAGGATACAATGCCTTCCATGGTGCCGTAAACATATCTCTTTGTACATTTTGCAGCATATTCCCCCAGGTGGCTACCGGCTGTTGAATACCAAAACCCAGAAAGCTCAATGCAGACTCTACCAGAATAACGCTGCCCAAGCCCAGAGTGGCACTGACGATGATGGGTGGAATGGCATTGGGCATCATGTGCCGGGTAATGATTTGTAAATTCCCCATGCCCAGTGCCCGTGACGCTTCAGTGAACTCCATATTACGTAACTTTAATACCTCTGCCCGTGACAAGCGGCAGGCGCCCGTCCAGCCTAACACAGCGAGAATAACAATGATCACCACGGCCTGGCTCCATTCTGGCGGCAAAAAAGAGATCTGCAAGTTACGCAAGATAGAAGACATGACCAGCAGCAGTGGTAGAGAGGGCAGAATGATGATGAACTCAACCACACGCTGAATGGCGCTGTCTATGCCCCGGCCAAAGTAACCGGAAACAGCGCCTAAAAACAGGCCAAACGTCTCCGCCACTAGAGTGACGGTGAAAGCAATCGTTAAGGACAACCGGCCAGCCACCAGCAACCGGTAGAGCACATCACGCCCCAGCTCATCGGTGCCCAGCAAATGTTCACGCGAGGGAGAGGCATTAATGGCGCCCAGGTCTTGTGTATCACGGCTGTAGTTCACATAGCTGCCAGAATAAACATTGTAATAGGTGCGTTGGGACATAATCATAGGTCCCACGAGTACCAGCAAGATAATGCCAGCCAATATTAGGAGACTGGCCGTGGCTAACCTATGGCGACGCAGCCGTTTCCAATAAGTAACAATCAATGCCTCAGGTTTGTCGGTAAGGAGAGCTTCGGCTTGTAAGGTATCAATATCTATTTTAGCGATGGACATGAGACTATCTCCTCGATGGGTAGGCTATGAAAACCTGATGCGTGGGTCAACAATCGTATAAAGAAGATCACCTATTAACGTGGCGATAACTACCAGGATGGCAGTAATAAATAACAGCGCCATGACTATGGGCCAGTCATCACGTCCCAGGGCATCTATGTACAAACGGCCGATCCCCGGATAGTTAAAAATAGTCTCGGTTACAATAGCGCCGCCAAAAATGCCTGGTATCTGAAACACAACAATCGTGATGATGGGAATAAGGGCGTTACGAAAAGCGTGTCTCATAATCACGGCCCGTTCCCGCAGCCCTTTGGAACGGGCTGTACGCACGTAATCTTGCCGCAGCACCTCCAGCATGGAAGAGCGCATATAACGGCTCCAGCCGGCCAGGTAAAGCAAGGTAAGCACCATCACCGGTAAGACTAGGTGAACAATGCGGTCAGGCAATGTTCCTGGCTGAATGTTAAGGATATCTTGAATGCTGCCCGGCAGCACACGTTGCGTAAATACATCTCCTGTGGGGAAAAATGGCAGCCCCCATTTCTGAAACGATATGCCAAAGAGCAAAATAACCAGCAGACCAAACCAAAACACGGGCATAGCAATGCCAAAGAAGCTAAACGTCGTAACCGCGTAATCTAGCCGGGAATATTGTTTAACAGCAGAAATGATGCCAATAGGAATGGCAATAAAGAGCGAAATCACCGTCACTGTGGTCATTAAAATAACCGTGTTTTTGACGCGGCTGCCAATAACACCGGTAACGGCCTGTCCACGCGCTAATGACCAGGACACACCCCAGTCCCAGCGCAGCACCCCTTTGTTACACGGATGGGTTCGCCCTTCGGGGGTATTGGCGTTGGTGCCGCCGGCATTTTGGCAGGTAGGCGCCTGGTAATCACGCCAAGTACCAGTTTCAAATAAATTATTTTTCAGATCAGGGTTCCCTATGGCGTCCCCAGCCTCATCCAGCCAATCTTCCCCTAACAGCCAGGTTGCGTAAGCCAGGTAAATGGGTTTGTTCAGGCCTAAGGTGGCCTCTAACCGGGCAATTTGCTGGGGGCTAAGTCTATCCTTGGGATCGCCGGCCAGGTTTAGGCCAGAGAGGGGGCCACCCGGTACTGCATTTAACATTAAATAGATGGCTACTGTAGCCAGCAACACCACAATGATCATCTGAATTCCACGACGGATCAGGTAGTTGGTCATGTTGGCGACTCCTTATCTCTGTATTGACAGTTGGACTAACAATTAACAATTATGTTACGGTTTTGCCCTTAATGCCGTAAAAATTGCCTTCAAGCAATTCTAATAAGGACATGCCCCACATATGGGTGCAGGGCGGGAAATAGTGTTTGATGTGATACAGATTGGTGGAGGGCAACCTGTATCAAGATAGTTGTTAGTTAATTAAGGTGGTAGATTGTACCAAAGCAGGCTTGGCTTTGCCAAACGGAAAGAATAGTGGCAGCGCCATTGGCGCTGCCACTACTACTTCAGACAACGTAGATAACTACGGGGCCAGGTCGATTTCAAACAGGTTGTAGAGTTCGGAGTTTTGTGTTGGGTCTACACCAAAGTTGAGAACGTTGGCGCGGGCAGCCGCCACCTTCAGACGAAGGAACAGCGGAATGACCGGTACTTTCTCAGAGAAGATGACCTGAGCTTCTTTGTGACCTTCTTCATATGCAGGTGTGCCGGGCAAATTACCAATGGCTTTCTGGCAGGCAGCATCAAACTCATCGTTGCGCCAGCCGGTTTCATTCTGACCACCCCAGGCGGAAGGATAGAGAGCATTGCCTTCTTCGTCCAGGTCTTCGGCCGGGCCAGGAATATTCCAACTGCCATACAGGCTGCAAGAGGGTTCCACACCGGTCAGCCAGGCAAACTCACCCAGGTCAAAGCGGCGGCCGAACAGCTCACCTTCTGGGCCGTCAGCAAACCATTCGCTGGAGGGCAGATAGTAGAGCTCTATTTGAATGCCGCACTGGGCCTGGTTTTCTTTGAAGATTTGCGTCAACTGCTCACGCATTTTATTTCCGGACGTGGTGCCCAGTCTAACTTTAAAGGGCGTGCCGTCGGTATATTCACGCACGTTGTCGCCGTCAGAATCTACATAACCAACCTCATCCAGCAGGGCGTTGGCCGCTTCTACATCATAGGGCCATTCGGTCAGTTCACCGGCCGGGTAGAGCGGATGAACGCTGGGTACATAGGTGTGAATAACCTCAGAACGGCCAGACAAAATGTTGTCTACCATGCCCTGGCGATCAGTACACATGGTCATAGCCTGGCGGACGCGTACATCTTCAAACCAGTCCGGGCGGGTATTGGCATAGTCGCCATAGGGGTCGATACCAAAGTCAATGTGTTCGTAAACGGTACCGGTCTGGAAGTAGGGGGTCAACAAGCCCTGGCTTTCAGCCTCAATCAGGAAGGGGGCATTGTCGGCGCTCAAACCGTCTTGTGTACCAATGTCGCAAGACCCGGCGATCAGCTGAGCTACAAGCTGGTTCGTATCGGGGATAAACTTAAAGGTAACGGTTTCCACATGCGGCAGGCCTTCGCTGCTGCGGTAGTAATGGGGGTTCTTCACCAGTGTGATGTGATCACCAGCCACCCATTCTGTAATCATGAACGGGCCGTCGCCTACGGGCAAGCGGCTGGCTTCTTCAGCCTCTAACAGTTCAGCGGCGCTGAACCCACCCCATACATGCTCCGGATAGGGTGCCCAGATATTGGTGAAGTAAGTGGAATCCAGGAAGCCCGGCAAGCCTGTCCAGCGCAGCGTCAGGTCACCGGTGGCTTCATAGCTGGCAGTGCGCTCAATGGCATATTTGGGGGTGGGGGTGTCTGGCTCGCCAGCCAGGTTAAAGCTGTAAACAGAGTCACTGGCTTTGACGGGTTCACCATCAGACCAGACGCGCGGCTTTAAGGTGAAATCTACCACCATTTGTTTCATCATGACCGAGTTACCATCGAAGGTAACCTCTTCACCGGCTGCGTTTTCTACGGTGACGCCTTCACCCCAGGCTACCACACTGTCGCTGGTGTCACGAACCATATCACCTGGCTTTACTTCTACTTCATTAACGACAGCATCGCCGTCAGCCAAGCTGGGCACTTTTTCTATACCTTGTGCCTGGTAAGCGTAGCTCAGGGTCGTCAGGTTGTTTTCAAAGATACCGTGCTGCACTGCCCGCCCGGCCAGCATGGAACCACCATAGGGGTACATGGTATCTGGCTCTTGTGCCATACAGACGATCAGATGTTTGTCTGCAGGGGGGGTGTCTTCGGCAGGCGGTGCTACTGTTTCGGTAACAACGCGGGTGACTTCTACGATGACTTCTTGGGGTTCACCTTCAACTGTTATTGTCTCCACCGTGGTTTCAGTGACAACACGGGTGACTTCAACAACCTGGGGTTCTGCCGTGCTCTGACACGCAGCCAGAACAAACCCAAAGGCCAACAAGACGGCCGTAAACAAAATCAATTTTTTAGACATTTGTCTCCTCCAAATCTCTGTAAAGTTTATAAGTTGATTATGAACTTTATGTGCTTTTGTTTAAAGTGGGACATTCTTTTCTCTTCCGCATCACCTCCTTGTTTTCCTTGAAGAAGCCCTACAACGTTTAGGACAACGGTTGAAATAACCACTTGGCTTAAACTAAAAAATACCCACGGCCACATTCCCAGAAAAGGATTGTGGTACAGGGCATTCTATAAGTGATTGGCGCTCAAGGTTTTTATTGATAATCCGGGTCATTCAATGTTCCCAGGTTGGTTTGAGGGTAACCAACAGTGACAATAATTGTGGCTCAATTATATCAGGGAAGCTATCAGTGTCAATGCAGTGACATATCAGTGTCGCTCCGGCAACCTATAACTGACCATCTCGTAACTGCTGAATATAAGGCTGATATGTGGCCACGTCCAGCCCATTTAGCTGCCGGTTGTAATAATCCTGAACAATCTGCGCTTGTTGTTCCCGGTTAAACTGTGCGTAGCGCCTTTGCTGGTGTGCGGCTTCCCTTAAACCCGTGATGCCGCCATACTGGTAACAATCCCTGCGGGTCTTTATGAGTACATAGATGGCTTCAGTCATATAGCGTGATCCCACGTTTTCATACTGGTAGACGTGAAGGAGTTCATGAACCAGCAGTCCCCGATTGGCGCGGGTATGATGGGCCGGGGCGGGAGGCAGGCTAATGGTATGCCAGGCTGTAAAAGCAAGGTTGCCGTTCCACTTAAAAATGAATGTCAGGATCCCCCCAGTGGCAATACGCACATCCTGGTAACGCATCGCCTTCGGCCCTAAAATAGCCGTCATGGTGGCAATTTCATCCGGGGTGAGCGGGGTTGTATTTATGAAGAGGTGGAAGAGAAGCTGGATGATTTCCGGACCGCCGATCAGATCAAACCATTGCACAAGAAACAGATGTGCTCCCCGGATCAGGCGGCAAATGGTTGTGGTAAGCCACCGGTTCATGTGCCTTTGCCGGCTGGCTGCAGCCCCGGCGGCCGGCAACTGCTCAAGGCAGCGAATACCGGCCTGGGTGGTCCGAACCAAACGGCCGTAACGCGCCGGAAAATCACGTACCAGGTTAAATGGCCACAGCCACAAATAACGTATGTTAGCCTGAAACCAGGGGGAGGGAGTTAGCGGCGTCACAACGACCGTAGCCCCGTGGCTGGTTACAATTTGTCGGGGTCAATATTGGCGGCATGTAACACGGCCAATACCGGCGGGGCATACACAAAACAAGATTTTAGTTTTGGGTCTTGAATGGGTTCGGCCGTTTGCCGAATAAAATCTGCGGCAATGGTCAGGTGCACGGCCGCAATGTTTTGGTTATCGGTAGCATGGCTCATGGCCGCATGTAATTTCCATAACGTTCCCCGGTCTACCGATGTTTGTGCAGCCAACATGGCGCTGTTTAATTCGGCCAGCGCGGCGGCTTTTTCACCCTGGTAAAACAGTAATTCGCCGCGGACAAAGGCGGCCAGGGCCCGGTAACGATCCGCATTTAACATTTCGGCGATGTTTGCCAGCGCGGTGACCGCTTGCTCGGCCAGGCCATAATCTTCGTAACGCAGGTAGGCGCGGGCCAGGTTATAGAGTGCCAGAGCTTCGTGTTCGTGATTGCCGATGTCGTGGGCCCCTTCCAATGCCGCCCGCAGGTAAACCAACCCCGGCTCATACTGCCCCATTTCCACCAGGTCAATGCCCAGATTTCGCTTGATTTCTGGTATCAGAAGTTCTGCTTTGACTTCGGTAGCTTGTTGCAGCGCCTGTTGGTGATAGTTTAAGGCGGTTTCGATGTCATAGAGTGCCTGATGGCATTCACCAATGTCGTTCAGGGCCTGGACCATGCGCCACCGGTCATTGACGGACTCTAAAATTTTAAAGGCTTCATGATGGGCGTTTAGGGCGTGTTGGTATTCACCCCGGGCCTGGCGGGTACGGCCGAGGCTGGTCAAAACACGGCCTTGCTCACGCGCCTCGGCAGCCTGGCGGAAAGCTGCCAGGGATTGTGTCAGGTGACTCACGGCCGTGTCCGTATTCCCCTGACGCCGATACAGAACCCCTAATCCCCGCCGTGCCCGCCCAATCACCAGCAAATTTTCGGCGCTTAACCCTTCCTGTAATGCCTGTTGGTATAACTTTTCGGCCTCTTCGTAATGGCCGCGAAAGTCTGCCAGTTCCCCCAGGCGCACCCGGGCTCGGGCTGTCTGGTCTAAAGAATCGCTGGTCGCCAACGATGTCTGATAATCTTTTTCGGCCAATTCAAACTCCCCCAACAACCAGTAACATTGGCCGCGGTATTCAAACAAACGAGACTGAAAGATAGCCGGTGTGCCTGCAAACGCCAGCGCGTCACTGTAATAGCGAACAGCCTTGTCATAGGCCTGTTCCCGTGCGGCCAGGCGGCCTTCCCGGAAGGCTTTAATGGCCGCCGCCGACACGCCGACGAGGCTAAATTGACCTGAGGTTATGGTGTCTGACATAACCCGTATGATACACAGGAGCAGAAAAATACTCAATAAAGGATTCGTGAAACGAAAAGCTCGAAGGGTGTTAAGGAGAACTTCTTTACGTTTTATACACGCTGCACGGCAGATGAGACCTTATTATGTGGCGCGAAGGGCGGCAATGATCTTCTGGTCTGTGACGGCAAAGGCATAGGTGCCCAGCTCAGGTATGGTTACCCAGGCATGGTCAGCGACGCCCAGGTTTTGGGGTGTGCCCTGGGTGTGGCGGGCGTGGAAGGCGTGTAGAGTAATACGAAAATGGGTGTAGGCATGTTTGATCGTTGTTAAAAATTGCGTCACCTCAATGTCGATGCCTAACTCTTCTTTGATTTCACGCTGTAAGGTTTGGGGCAAGGTTTCACCCGCTTCCTGTTTGCCGCCCGGGAATTCCCACAACCCGCCCAGCAGGCCGGCCAACGGCCGTTGCGCAATGAGAAACCTTGCCGGATCATCCCTATGCCAGATGACACCGGCGGCCACATCATAATGGGGCGTATTTGCCCGTGGTGGGCGGACCGGGCGTTCTAATTGGGTGCCCCGCTGCCGGGCCAGGCAGTGGCTGGCTACGGGGCAGATCAGGCACATGGGCCGGGCCGGCAGGCAAACTTGCTGGCCCAACTCCATGAGCGCCTGGTTGTAATCACCAGGACGATGTGACGGCACCAGGTCAGCGGCAAGCTGCCAGAGCTTTTTTTGGGTGGCTGTCTGGGTGACATCGTGCGGCAGGTCTTGCAAACGGCTGAGAATGCGAATGACGTTACCATCCAACAACGGCACCGGCTCATGAAAGGCGATGGAGGCAATGGCCCCGGCCGTATACCGGCCGATCCCTTTTAGCTTCATGAGTTCAGCGGCGGTCTGGGGCAAACGGCCGTCATACACCGCTACCACCGTTTGGGCCGCGGCGTGCAAATGACGCGCCCGGCGATAATAGCCCAGCCCCTCCCACACCTTCAACACCTCATCCAACGAAGCGGCGGCTAAGGCCTGCACGGTAGGGAAACGGGCCATCCACCGTGCATAATAAGGAACCACTGTCATTACCTGTGTCTGTTGCAGCATGATCTCCGAAACCCAAATGGCGTAAGGGTCACGCACCTGGCGCCAGGGTAAATCCGTATGCCCGGCGTCCCACCAGTCGAGCAGAAGGGGGGCAATAGGGGGCGGAGCAGTCATGGGCAACGGGGATTAGGCTTTGATGTATTGAACAACGGGATGGCTGGTTTGTTCAATTTCGTCCAGGTTGGCGGCCACCAGCTCACCGCGCTGGTAAAGGTATTCTACATGTGCGCCAGACTCTTCCAGGGCCAGCAGCACGTGGTAGCTCTGCACCGGGCCAAACAACTCTCGGCTGATGTCGGCAATGGATTTAGGGGCCCGGCAGATGTGCAGAATTTTGCCCAGGCGTTCTTCGTGAGATTGGCGAATGGCCTGCGCACGGCTGTAGACATCTGTGATCACTTCTTGATGGCCACCCAGACCCAAGCGAATGCCCGGAACCTGAGCAATTTTATGCAGCGAATCCAAATAATGTCCCAGGCCCGTATATTGGGTAATGCTCTCTGGCGCCTGGTGCGGGGTGATGCGCGCCAGGATGTGATCAGCCGTCAACAACACATCATCCACCAACAGGCACACCTGCCCGGAACAGTGCCCGGGCACATGAAATACCTGAATGCCTCCTACCGTGGGCTCATCTTCTGCCAGTAGAAATTGCACGGGCACCGATTGGTAATAACGCTTGGCAAACAGATACACTTGCATTAACTGCTGGTGGTGGTGGGCTGAAACGCCCGCGCCCTCTAAAAATTGAGCCACCCGGCGCGAGGCAAAGATGGCCCGTTCTTCGTGATTGGACAGAATGCGCCGGTCTAACACATGAATGCCAATGGGCGCGTCCGTATACTGGCGCACAAACGGCAGGCCGCCAAAGTGGTCAATGTGGCCGTGGGTGATGAGGATGTGGGTGATGTCGGCCAGGGTGATCGGTTCAAAGTCGGCGGCCACGGCCGTAAACCCGGCCAGCAGATCGGCATTTGCCTGTTCCAGACCAGACCCGCAGTCTACCAAAATGCGTGACTGGCCATCACTGATGACGTAAATGTTGTTGACCAGATTGGGAAAGGATTGCACCGGGAAGGAGTAAATGGTGCGCCCCGCCGCCGTGGTGAAGGTTTGAACAGTTTTCATGATGGGATTATAACGAGTTTGACATGCCTGGCACAGGGCGTTAACGATGCATCAAAACAGGGTGAAAACAGGGCAAGCGCCAGGCACACGGCCGTTTTTTATGCCACAATAGGGCCACTATCTACAACAAAAAACAGGATACACTCATTATGAAGTACCAATGGTTTTCTATCATCGGGTTTGTTGTTTTATTAGGGGTGGTGGCCACGGCCGTATTGGCCCAAAGTGGCGAAACGCCGCCCAATACCTACCTCCCGGTTGTTCTTAAGCCAGAACCCACACCTACTCCTACGCCCACACCTACCCCTACGCCCACGCCGCCGGGCCAGATGGTGGAATTTCGTGGCCTGTGGGTAACGCGCTTTGACTGGACCCTGAACCCGGCCAATATTAACCCGGCTAAAATTGACGAGATCGTCAACAACGCCGCCGCCGCCGGGTTTAACGCCATTTTGTTCCAGGTGCGTGGGGAAGCTGATGCCTTCTATAACTCCAATGTTGAACCCTGGTCAGCACGGCTGACGGGCACGTTGGGCCAAAATCCTGGTTGGGACCCGCTGGCCTATATGATCCAGCAGGCGCATGCCCAGGGGATCCAGGTTCACGCGTACATCAACGTCTACCCTGTCTGGGTGGGCTGCACGCCGCCACCTGATGGCACGACACCGCGCCATCTTTACTACCAGCTTCGTGACCTGGGTACCACCAATGGCAAGCCCCATCATTTGCAATGGAATACCAACCGTGACGTCATCTGCGGCACCTCCGAATATATGCGGGCCAGCCCGGCCTCTGTGGCCTTCGATGACCACATCCTGAATGTGGCCGCCGACCTGGTGACCCGGTATGATGTGGATGGCCTTCACCTGGACCACATTCGTTACGGCGGTACAAATACTTCTTGTGACCCGGTGAGTGAAAGCAGCTATGGTGCCCCCTGTTTTGGTTACAATGGCAATATGCCCTACGCCAATTGGCAGCGCGCCCAGGTGAACGGCACGGTCTGGAAGTTTTACACGGAGATCGTGCCTCTTAAGCCCCATCTGTGGCTGTCTGCGGCCGTATGGCCCATTTATATTGATTATTGGGGATGGGGTGGTTCCCAAGGCTACCACAATTATTACCAGGACTCGAAAGCCTGGCTGGGTGCTGACGGCGGCCAGGGGTATATTGACAGCATTTCCCCCATGATTTACGGCAGCAGTTTCTGGACGTTGGATCGCTGGATCACGCTGGTGCAGGATTTTCAGGGTGACGCCAACGGCCGTTATATCATTCCTGGCATTCATGGCAATTACGACAGCTTCAGCGACATTGAAACCCGCATCAACATGGGTCGGCAGCTGGGCACCGCTGGTCATGCCATCTTTTCCTACGGCTACCTGGCCGACCATGCCTACTTTGATGATTTACGCAAGGGGCCTTACGCTACGACGGCCGTTGTGCCCCCCCTGCCCTGGCATCCATAACCGGTAAACCGTGTTCTGAAACTAATAAGCCGATGATGGTTTACGGAACACCGTTTACGAGATACACTCCCTCGCTGCATGAACGAGTGGAATGACATACATACAGGGGATTGGCCGGCCGTAGAAATTCTGGTATTAAACTGGAACGGCCGTGGCCTGCTGCAGCGCTATTTGCCTCCCCTCACCCAGTTAGACTACCCTGGTGCCTACCACATTATGCTGGTAGACAACGGTTCTACTGACGATTCCCTGGCCTTTGTTCAGGCGCAGTATCCGCAGATACGCATTATCGCCAACGGTGAAAACCTGGGCTTCAGCCGTGGTATGAACCAGGGACTGCGCCAGACAACGGCCGACGTCGTGGTGCTGCTGAATACAGATGTGGAAGTACGCCCGGATTGGCTGACGGAGCTGGTGCGGCCTCTGTATGATGACCCGGCCATTGGCGTCACCGGTTCCCGCTTATATTTCCCAGACGGCCGTACCTTGCAACACGCTGGGGCCATGCTGGAATACCCCCTGGCCATTGCGCGCCATCGCTTTTACCGCCAGCCCGATACCGGTCAGGTGGCGGCATTGTGTGATGTGGATTACGTCACCGGCGCGGCTATGGCCATCCGTCGCCCGGTATTGACGGCCATTGGCCTGCTGGATGAAGCCTTTTCGCCATTTTATTATGAGGAGGTGGATTTTTGCCGCCGCGCTGTAGCCGCCGGTTTCCGCGTGGTCTATGCGCCGGCCTCGGTAGCCATTCATCACGAATCCCTTTCCACCGGCCAGCGGCGTGACCAGCAGTTTTATGATCTGAATCGTAACCGGCTTCTTTACGTGCTAAAGCATTACAGCCCTACCCAATTTTTGAATGATTTTGTGCCTGCAGAAGCGGCCCACCTGGCCGCCATGCCCTTTGCTCATCAGGTGCAACTGCTGCGCCGCGTCTATTTGCAGGTACTCCTGACACTGTCAGATGTTCCCCTGCCGACCTCAGAGTGGCCGGCATACCAGCAGGTGCTGGCTGACCTGGCGCAGCAGGCCAGCCAGACACGAAAGAGACATATAATGGATGATTATTGGTTACTAGAAAAAAGTGAGGTGCAGGAACGGCCGTTTACCTCCCACTCCCCCCTCATTGGCCCCCTCATTGCCTGGGTGCGCACGCAATGGAACAACGTGGCTACCAAATGGTATGTGCGGCCGCTGCTGCAACAACAAAATGTGTACAATCAGCTGGTGGCCCAGACATTGCAAGATCATGACGGCCGTCTCATTGCCCAGGATCATGACCAGACCGACCTTACCCGCTGTCTGGCCGAACTTACCCTGCAAATGAAACAGATGAACCACTTGCTGGCGTCCGTAGACCAACGTTTGGCGGCCCTTGAGGAGACAGTGATCAGTAAACAGTAATCAGTTCTCAGTTTGTTGGTTACTGTTTACGAGCACCCCTTACCGATGAAACTGGCCTACTTCAGCCCTCTGCCGCCGGCCCGCAGCGGCATTGCCGACCACAGCGCGGAACTGCTGCCTCACCTGGCTGCCCAGGCAGACATCACCCTCTTTGCGGCTGACCCGGCGGCGGTGGCGGCGAACTTGCAGGCCCAATTTGCCATACGGCCGTTAACCGCCTATCCGCACGAACAATGGCAGTATGACCTGCCCCTCTACCACATGGGTAACAGCGCCCACCACACCGCCATCTACCAAATGAGTTTGCGTTATCCCGGCCTGGTGGTGCTGCATGATGTGGGGCTGCACCATCTTATTGCCCACTGTACCAGCGGGCAGGGTGACCGCCCCGGCTATACTCGTGAACAGGGGTATGCCCACGGCCTGGCGGGTGTCAACCACACCTGGCAGGTGCGTACCGGCCAGCGTCCTAATGATCTGTTTGACCTGCCCCTGCACAACCGGCTGGCTGACGTAAGCCTGGGTCTGATTGTCCACAGCCAGTATGCGCAGGATAGGGTGCATGAAGTACGGCCGTTGCTGCCCCTTCAGGTCATCCCCGAACTTATGACCTTACAAACCGGCCAGCCCCAGCCTCGGGTTTTTGCTGCCGAACAAGACGTGGTTTTTGCCAGTCTAGGGCAGGTGACACCCCATAAACACATCACCCTGATGCTGGATGCCTTAGCGCATCTGCTGCCTGCGCATCCCCACCTCTTTTACCTCATTATTGGCGAAGTGCTCAGTGATAGTAACCTGGAAGAGGCGATTGCTGCCCGTGGGCTGCACGGCCGTGTGCATGTCACCGGCCATGTTGAAGGCTTGCCCCATTTTGTCAACTGGCTGCTGGCCGCTGACGTGGTCATTAACCTGCGTCATCCTACCGTGGGTGAAACCTCGGCGGCGGCCTTGCGGGCCATGGCGGCGGGTAAACCGCTCATTGTCTTTGACCACGGCTGGTACAGCGAAATCCCCGATTCGGCCGCGCTTAAAATTCCGCCTATGGACATGGCGGCGCTGCTGGCCGCCATGCGCTGGCTGGCCGAGTCGCCAACACAGCGGCAGCACATGGGGCAGGCCGGCCAGGCCTACGTGCGTGACCAGTGTGCCCCCGAAAAAGTAGCTGCGGCCTATGCCACCTTCATCCATCAGCTTCTGAGCCGGTATGGAGTGCGCCATGCTTGAGTGGCTGGCCCTTCCGATCATTGTCACCGCCGGCTTCATACCTGGCTGGTTGGCGGTCCGTTTACTGTCTCGTCGGCATTCTGAACAGGCTGATGGGCTGGAAGTGAGCCTGGCGGCCCTAACGTTGGGGCTGGTGATGATGGGGTGGCTGGCGCTGGTGCTGGTGGAAATTGGCCGCTACTCCCTGCTCACGCTGGCTGCCTTCTGGTTGGTTATCACGATCATCCTTACCCTTCTGGTCTGGAAACGCCAGCCTCATCTGAGTCGGCACCGGCCGCCTATCACCCCAAAATGGCAACGGCCGTTTCTCATGCTCTGGCTCATGGCTGCCCTGTGGCTCTTTCTGCGGCCACACCAGTTTATTACCGGCGCCGGGGACGCTGGTGTTTATGTCAACCTGGGCGTCAACATTGCCCACACTGGCCGCCTGCTCATCCACGATGACGCCTTGGCCCACCTGGACCCGGCGCTGCATCCGGTGGTGCTGCGCCCTGTGCGCAACCCGGTAGCTAAAAATTATCTACTGCCGGCCTTTTATATCACCGATGTGGCCAGCGCCGAAATGACACCGCAGTTCTACCCGCTGCACCCTGTCTGGTATGCCGTTGCTTATGGGCTGGGCGGCGTTCCGGCCGAACTGCGGCTGACCGGGTTATGGGCGCTGCTGGCCAGCCTGGCCGTTTACCTTTTTGTACGCCAGGTCAGCCGCTGGCAGGTGGCGGCATTGGCGCTGGTGGCGCTTTCACTTAATGCCATGCAGGTGTGGTTTGGGCGTTACCCCACCAGCGAGTCGTTGACGCAATATTTGTTATGGGTTGGGTTATGGGCGACGGCCGTGTGGCTGTCTGATCGTCCCCCGGCGCGGTTGTGGGCGCTGCTGGCCGGGGCCAGTTTAGGCAGCCTGTTTTTGGTGCGTATTGACGTGCTGTTTTTGCTGCCGGTGTTGGTCCTGGTTATTGTCTGGCAGTGGCGGCGGCGGCAGCCGGGGCTGGCCTGGTTTGCCCTACCGCTCATTTTGCTGGCGGCCCATTCGCTGCTGCACGCTCTCTGGCAAAGCCAACCCTACTTTTTTGACCTATACCAGTTTGCCATTCTCAGCCTGACCCGTGGGGAAGGTGGGTTAGCGCTGCTCATGGTCGTGGGCCTGCTGGCGTTGGGTCTGTTTGCCTACTTTTATGCGCCGCTCATGCGCCTGCTGACAGCGTACCGGCGGCCGCTGTTGGCCCTGGCCATGATCGGGCTGCTGGCGCTGGCGGTTTACAGCTGGTTTATACGGCCGTATGCCCCCACCCTTACCTACGCTGACCAATTCAGCGGCGGCACTCTGCCGCAATTGGACCACGAGAACTTCATTCGTCTGGGCTGGTATCTTTCTCCCCTGGGCGTCTGGTTGGGTGTGTTGGGCATTTGTTTGCTGGTGTGGCGCGTTAACTGGCAGACGGCCGTGATGCTGCTTGTCACCCTTTTCTTTAGCCTCTTTTACTTATGGAGCCTGCGAAACAACCCTACCCAGATTTACGCCATGCGCCGCTATGTTCCGGCCACACTGCCCCTGTTTGTGATAGGTGCGTCATATGCCGTCGGCTGGCTTTTTTTTCCAAATGGTCATAGGCTTACCAACGGCCGTTTACCGATGACCATTCTCCGGCTGCTGGCCATCGCCCTGGCCTGCCTCTGGCTGGGTAGCACGGCCTGGAATGCGCGCGGTTTTGTGAGCCAGGTGGATTATGTCGGGCTGCCGGCGCAGTTGGCCGTGTTGGTCGGCAGCCTGGATGAGAACGCCGTTCTCTTGTGGCATGATCAGAGCCCGGTGGGTATGGGTGACCACCTGGGCACGCCGCTCAAATTCCAATATGGCTTCGAGGTTTACAGTCTGCGTAACCTGGAAGTGCTGGACGAGGTGGTGTTGGTCAGAACCATTGAAGCGTGGCAGAATAGCGGGCGAACGGTTTACTGGGTAGGTGACCCAACCTGGTTGGAGGCCCGGCAGCTGCCCTACACCGAAACCAGCGTTACCCTGACCAGCGCTTATTTGGAAGGGCGTACAGATCATAAACCTACGGCCGTGCTGCCCATCAGTTGGACCTTGCACATAGCTAAGCTGAAATGATGACCCCAGGTGGGACAGCGTTCCCATACGCCCCACCTTCGAGGATAAACAAATGACGGAAACAAACACAACCACACCTGTGAATATTGAAGAAATTATGCAAGAAATTCGGCAGCAAATCCTGGCAAAAAAGGATGTTATTCGCGCTGAAGGTGCGCCCGTCGTAGCCATCTCTGGCAAGCGCCTATCCCCGGACTTTTATGAACATCTTTACCAGGCCAACCTGGTCTATGACCAGATGGGGGTGAAGATGCTGGTCACCAAAGTCAACATCCCGCTCATTGGCCCATTATTAGAAAAGCTGCGTGGTAAGCTGCATGAGCTTGTCTTGTTTTATGTCAATAAATTGGCCGCCGAACAAATTCAGTTTAATACCCACATCTTGCAAGCGGTGAACCTTTTGGCTCAAGAGATGGAGAAAGAAAGCCAGTAATCAGTATTCGGCAATCAGTATTCAGTGTAGACCAACGGCTGAATACTGACCACTGACCACTGATGACGGAATCAACGGCATGAAACTGGCCTTTGTCACTCCCTGGTACGGCCGTGACATTCCCGGCGGCGCGGAAGCGGAAACCCGGCGCACGGCCGTGCATCTGCAGCAGGCCGGGTATGAGGTAGAAGTACTTACCACCTGTATCCGTGACCTATACAGCGATTGGGGCCACAACCACCATCGGCCCGGCCTGGACGTGGTAGACGGCATCCCCGTGCGCCGTTTCCCGGTACATAAACGGGACAAAGCCGCCTTTGACCGGGTCAACTGGCGGCTGATGCAAAACCAGCGCCTCTCGCCGGCGGAAGAGGCCGTCTTTAATGAGGAAATGTTTCGCTGCCCTGACCTCTACACATATATAGCCGACCATCAGGCCGACTATTTATTTATCTTTATTCCTTACATGTTTGCCAGTACCTACCTGGGGGCACAGGTATGCCCGGACCGTAGTTTGATGATCCCTTGCCTGCATGACGAAGGGTACGCTTACCTGGACGTTCATCGCCGGGTGATGCCCCAGGTGCGGGCGCTGCTCTTTTACACGGAGGCTGAGCAGGCCCTGGCGGCCCGCCTTTACCCACCTGCCGATGGGCAGATCCGCACCGTGATTGGCGGTGGGGTAGACGTGGATTGGCAGGGCGACGGCCGTCGCTTCTGCCAGCGATACGGCCTGGAAGACACCCCTTTCCTGCTCTATGCCGGCCGCCGTGAGCCAGGCAAAAACGTGCCTCTGCTCATCGACTATTGGGCGCAGTACAGCGGCCAATCAGGCCGGGCGGCAAAGCTGGTGCTCATGGGCCCTGGCCCGGTGCATATTCCGCCAGAAGCGAGCGCGTCTATCCTTGATCTGGGCTTTGTGCCTGCTCAGGATAAGTATGACGCTTACGCCGCGGCCACCGTGTTTTGTATGCCTTCGGTGCATGAGAGCTTTTCTATTGTTCTCATGGAAAGTTGGCTGGCGGGTACACCGGCGTTGGTGCACAGGGGGTGTGCCGTCACCCATGAACATGTGCACCGGGCAAACGGCGGGCTGTACTTTAGCGGCTATGAAGAATTTGCGGCCACATTGGATTACTTGTTTGACCATCCGGCCACGGCCGTGACCCTGGGCCGGCAGGGCCGGCAATACGTTCTGGACAACTATCGCTGGGAGACGATCACGGCCCGCTACAGTGCCGTCATCAACACCATCATCGAGGAAGTGACATGAAGCGTCCCGTCCACATCATGACTGCCGGCCTGCGGCCGGGGGATGCCATTAGCAACTTTGCCTTAAGCTGCGCCCGCATTTTGCGTGGCTGGGGGATCAAGGTTTACCTATATGCCGATAATGTAGCCCCGGAACTGGCCAGTGTGGTTCGTCATTCCCGCTTTTACCCGAATACAGGCAATGACTTTCTCTGGTTCCATTACTCCATCTATGCCGATAATGTAGCCCTGGCTTTAGCCAGCCGCGATATCAAAATTATGGACTTTCACGGCATTTGTCCACCGCGCCTGTTTACCGGGCAAAACGACCACCTGGCTGCCCTTTGCCAGCAAGGGCTGGACGTACTGCCAACCCTGCATGACAAATTTGACGGTTATGTTGTCCACAGTGAATACAGCCGGGAGTGGCTGCAAAGCCTGAACTTCCCGGCGGCCAAAATTACCAAGATGTTTTATTGTATTGATACCTCTCTTTTCACCGGTGAGGATGCTGAACTGGCGGCCGCGCTGGCGAAGCTGGAATACTTCTTAATGGTGGGGCGGATCGTGCCGCAAAAGGACGTGTTGGCGCTGGTGGAGATTTTTAGCCACATTAACCGGGCGCGGCCCGATGCTGTGCTGGTTTTGGCGGGGACACGCCAGCAGACAGGCAAATACCAACAGCAAATCGAGACCCTTATCCGACAAAAAGGATTGGTGAACCGGGTGCTCTTTACCGGCCAGGTAAACAACCCGGCGGTGCTGGAGGCGTTGTTTCGTCACGCCCGGTTACTGCTGGTAACATCGGAATGGGAGAGTTTTTGTGTGCCCATTGCCGAATCGCTGCACTTTGGCGTGCCCACGGCCGTGCATCAGGTTCCCCCCCTGCCGGAAGTGGCCGGTCCCGCCGGGTTAGTTTTTGACAAGAGTGATCCGGCCGCCGCGGCGGCGCAGGTGCTGGCCTTATTAAATGATAAAACGCGCTACCAGGAGATGCGCCGGGCAGCCAACGAATGGGCTGCCCACTACACTGACACGGCTTTGGGCGAAAACTTAAAGCAGTTCTTTGCCAGGATTGAGACGACACTATGAAAGACGAGTTGCTAAACTTGATTTGCTGCCCGGCCTGCCGCCACGCCCTGGAGGTGGTTACCCAAGAACGACGCGAGCCGGAAATTTGGGAAGGCCGCTTAACCTGTACCCAGTGCCGGGCCACCTACCCCATTCAGAAAGGCATGCCCCTGCTGTATGTGAATGACGAAAAGTGGCAGCCCAAAAGTGTAGAAGCGGAGGGTTGGGTGACGTACCATAAAAACCTGGGTATTTACGAGGTGCGTGAAAACGCGATTGATTTACAAATCCCCTATTACCCGGAAGAACCCTGGACGGGTGTAGCCCGCTCGTTTGATGTGGCTCTGGAACGTTTGCATCTCAGCGGGCAGGAGACCATTTTAGACCTGGGCGCCGGGCGGGGCTGGGCCGCCAAGCAGTTTGCACTGCGCGGCTGCCGTGTGGTGGCGTTGGATGTGGTGGCTGACGAAAATGTGGGCCTGGGGCGGGCCCGCGCACTGCTGGATCATGCCGGCACGTATTTTGACCGGATCATCAGCGATGGTGAAAATCTGCCGTTTCTGGAGGGCCAGTTTGACATTGTTTTTTGCGCAGCCGCCCTGCACCATTCGGCCAATCTGCCGCTGCTGCTGCAAAACATAAGCCGGGTGTTAAAACCAGGGGGTCGGCTCTGTGCTATTAACGAACCATGTCGCACAGTGCTAGACAATGAGCAAAACCTGCTCAAACGGCATGCAAGTGATGAACTGGCCGTAGGCATCATCGAGACACGGCCTGATTTATCAGCTTATCAACAGGCGGTACACCAGGCCGGGCTGCAGATCACGGCCGTGTTCCCGGCACTGGCCGATAACATGGACGATGCCACATTGCAAGCGTGGGCCGGCGTTTTGGGGGCTATCCGCCCTTATTTTCGGCAGCGGCCGCTGAAACATCAGGCTGTGGGCTGGGTTCGTTACTTTGCCCGGCGTGCCCGTGCCCTGACAAAAGGGATTACTATGCCGGTAAACCGTTCTGCCAGCCGCCGGGAACACATGGCGACGGCCGTGTTGCTTTGGGCTGGCGGCGAACTCTTCCTGCTGGCCGAAAAGCAGCCATGAAACCTTACACCATCATTCTGGAGCGCCTGAGAGGGGCAGCATGATCCCACCACGTGTGGCTATTGTGGTGCAGCGCTATGGCGTGGAGGTGCTTGGAGGGGCTGAAGATGCGGCCCGTGCCCTGGCCGAACACCTTACGGCCGTGGCCGACGTTCACGTCATTACTACTTGTGCCACACAGTACACCACCTGGGCCAACGTCTATCCACCCGGTGTTAGCCAGCTCAGCGGCGTTACCGTACATCGCTTCCCTGTAGACCGGCCGCGTGACTGGCAGCAGGCGTACCAAAACGCCGGCCGTTTCTGGCAGCAGACGCACACATTAATAGAAGAGATGGCCTGGATTCAGGAGAATGGCCCCTTTTCCGCGACGTTACTTCACTTCATCCACCAGGCAGCGCCGGATTTTGACGCCTTTGTTTTTTTTACGTATCTGTACGCTTCTACCTTTTTTGGCCTGCCCCTGGTGGCCGCCAAAGCGGTGCTGGTGCCTACCGCGCACGATGAGCCGTTTTTATACGCTGACGCTTATCGCCTCCTTTTTCACCTGCCGCGCCATATCGTTTACCTGACGGAAGCAGAACGGGATATTGTTCACCGGGTGACGGGCAACGGCCGTGTGCCCCACACCGTTGCCGCCATTGGCCTTAACGCACCGGCGGACGTGTCTGCGGTCCGCTTCTGCCAGAAATATGGCCTCAGCGGCGACTTTTTGCTCTATGGCGGGCGCATCGTGCCCGCTAAGAATGTGCCGGAGCTGTTAGAATTTTTCCAGCGTTACCAGGCCGAACACGGCCGTGACCTGAAGCTGGTGCTCATGGGACACAGCGACTTTCCACTGCCGCCCCACCCAGACATTGTGCCCATTGGGTTTGTTTCTGAGCAAGATAAGTTTGATGCCCTGAAGGCCGCCACGGCCGTTATTCAACCTTCCCACTACGAAAGCCTGTCAATCATTATTTTGCAGGCGTGGTTAATGGGCACACCTGTCATTGTCAACGGGCACTGTGCCGTCACCAAACAGCAGTGCCGTCGCAGTCATGGCGGCCTCTATTACAGCCAATATGATGAATTTGCCGCCATTCTCAACCGCCTGCTGGATGACGCCGATTTACGCGCCGCGCTTGGCTGCCAGGGACAACAATTTGCTCAAACCACGTATAGTTGGGATACCATCGTGGCCCAATATACGGCGATTTTTGCGGAATTAATGGGCAACTAAGTGATGATGCCATCGACAAGACAATTATCTTCCTGCACATTCCTAAGACGGCCGACACAACGTTATACAAGCTGCTCTGGCGACATTACAACCCAGCAGAAATGTACATGATAGATGATGCTCATCAAACCATGCCAGATTTTCAAAATTTGCGCGTATTGGGCAAAAAGAAATACGTCTGGTCACTGGCCATATCAGCTATGGTTTGCATGTTTACCTGCCGCAGCCGGCGGTCTACTTTACCCTTATGCTAGCCGGTAGACCTGGCGCTGTCTTACTACACCTATCTTCATGGGGCGGTGGAACATCCCCACTATCCTTTTGCGGTTGGGCGTCTTTTTAGAGAAGTTAATGATTGTCCCTGATAACTTACTCATCAAACTTTCACCCCCTGTTCCCCTCTTGTGAAGCCGCTTATCGACGGCCTTTCCGAGCAGTTACCTGCCCGTGCCTATTGTGACCAACAGAGAAATTATTTAGACTTTATAGCAAGGACAGAAAGAAGTTGGGGTATGGTTTGGAGGCCAGCTACAGTTATGTAAAATGGAGCAGCCTATGTTACAATTAAAAACTATTGATCATGGTGTTTTTGCCAGAGTTATTTTTGCCCTCTTTCTCCCCCTACTTTTCCTCCTCCTCAACACGACGGCCGTTTTTGGCGAACCAGATGGTGGTATGCAAACACCCATCTGGACGGTAAACATGCCGCACCGCTGCGGGCCGCCGGCTACCTGTGAAACCAGCTCGCCGGCCGTGGCCGATATCACCGGCGATGGCATTGTGGATGTGGTGGTGGGCACCAGCAATGGCCACCTGGTGGCCGTGCGCCACAACGGCACGCTGCTGTG
>WYBM01000091.1 GCA_011525915.1 Ardenticatenaceae bacterium
ATATCCAGAGGAAACTTGATTTGAGCAGAAGTAGAGATTGGCATTTGTTGCACTCCATCTGTGAAAATGATTGCCATTCTACTTCATCCCTAGATATGGGTGTACCCCTTGTATTCCCAAAGAGCCAAAATCCTTTAAGCATCACTTAAATCTCATGGGGGGACATGCCCTTCCTATCCAGGTGGCGATCACCTCTGAGATGATCGCCACCTAAAACGAGACGTTGCTGTAAGTCGTTTATTTAGCGTCGGATGACCGGCACGAAGACCAACTCTGTCAGGCCAATGCCGGGAGGCACCGTAAAACCGCCGCCAGAACCGGGGTGCACGGGCGCGCCGGCGCGCAGCATAAAAGCGGCGCTGGCCTGTTCACTACCCTGAGTGACGGTGACAAAATAGCCACCTTGTTCGGTGCCAGCAGTGGTAATAAGTTGGAAGCTCAGGCCACCGCTGCCGTTGGCGGTGACATTGCCCAGCGTGAGGCCGTTAATCTGCACCACGGCCGTCTCATTGGCGTTCCAGTTGGCCCCGGTAAAAACAAAGGTGCTGCCCGGCGCCCCCAGGTTGTGGTCGACGCTCAGGGTGGGCGGCCCAATGTAGTCATAGGCAAAGATGTCCCGCTTGTCATTGGTATCGTCGGGCACCAGGTTGGCCGCTTTAGAGGAGTAGACAATGTGACGGCCGTCGGCGGCCAGCGCCGGTTCTTTGCTGGAGCCATCACCGGGCACACCGCTGCCATTCAGGCTGGCCAGCAGCAGGGTGTCATTGTTGCGGTCACGAATGAACACTTTGCGCACGTCGGCGCTGGTGCCGGGGATGAGGTTGGTGGCGTAAGATTGAAAAGTAACGTAACGACCGTCGCCAGAGACGGCCGGCTCTTCACACCAATCGTTGGCCTGGGTGTTATTCGTCGCAATGCTGATCAGCCGGGTGCGGGCGGTGTCGGTATTGCGCAGGAAGACATCGGCATAGCCGTTGTTGTCATTGGGCACCATGTTGTTGGCCAGAGAGACAAAAACGATGTGCTGGCCGCTGCGGGAAATGTCTGGGTCCCAGTTGTCGCCGTTGGCTTCGCCGCCGCCGTCTGTCAGGCTGACACGGCTGGTGGTGCCGGCGGTCACGTCTCGTAGGAAGATGTCTGGCGCGTTGTTGCCGTCGCCGGGCACCAGGTTGCCGGCATCAGAGGCAAACACCACCCGCTGCCCATCCCCAGAGACGGCGGGGGTGCGGCTGTGGTTGCTGGCCTGGGCTTCGTTGCTGTCTACGCTGATGCGCTCCATGAGCAAGGCGACCCTATCCCAGCGGAAGATGTCATCTTTCTGATTGGTGTCACCGCCGACCAGGTTAGTGGCAGATGAGCTAAAAACCACATAACGGCCGTCGTTGGAGATATCTGGGTCACGGCTGTCGCCGTTGGCGGTACCACCGATGACCACACTCATAAGGCTTGTTTGCCCCGTTTGCCGGTCATGCGCAAAAACATCGGTTTTACCGTTGGTGTCGCCATCTACCAGGTTACCTGCCAGTGAGTAAAAGACGACGATACGGCCGTCGTCAGAGATGGCCGGGGCAAAGCTGGGGCCGCTGGCCTGCGCGCCATTACTGCGCACACTGACGCGGCTGGTGATGCCGGTGATGCGGTCATGCACAAAGATATCTGGTGCGCCGTTGGTATCATTGGCCACCAGGTTGTCTGCGCTGGAAGCAAAGGCCACGATCTGCCCATTGGCAGAGACGGCCGGGGTGTAGCTGTCCTGATTAGCCTGGCCGCCGCTGCTGGTGACGCTGAGGCGTTCTGGTGGGCTGACGGTAGGTGTGGTAGGTGTGGTGGGGGTAAAAGGGGCGGCAGTCACGGCCGTGAGCCGGTCACTGACGCCCCCCATCATTACGATAAGGGCTAAACACAGTGTTAAGCGTCGCATATTCATTTTCCTCCTGGGTGGCGCAATGTGGTTATTTGCACCCTAACTCCGATAACACATTGTACCACCCTTCCTGGTACGCTTGCTGTGCGTTCCCCTGACTCTTGGGCAACGATGTTTACCCCTTTTCCCAGGAGACCACCTGGGCCTTTGTTTATTCATTGGCTGACCGCTCACTGGCTGACCGCTCACTGGCTGACGGATCGTCGGCTTCGGGGGCAGCAGGCAGAGAAGGGGGGGAGGCTGGGGCAGGCGGTTGAGCCAGGATTGGCCGCCAGCGCCGCCAACCGTAGCGCCAGGCCGGGTAAACCATAAGGGCCAGGAAGAGCAGCCAGGGTGTGCAGGTGATCAATCGATAGATGGTAAAGTCGGCCACCGATTGGGACGTTTCGGTCAGGCGTACTGTGGCTAATTGGGCCGTGTTCGCCGGGTGCCAGGCCTGGGGTGTGGGCAGGGGCGTGGGGGTCATCGTCGGTGACGGTGTGGGGGTGGGAATAAACGGTACCAGATGCAGGGTGAGGGTGGCTACGGCCGCCCGGTCCGTCAGGTAATTTTTCTGCCCCTGTAAATCGCCAATCTCGCCCTCGACACGGGTGAGCTGGTCATGGACATGCAGTGTTTCCGTCAGGTAGCGGGTCTGGTCCAGGAAGGTGCGCACACGCGTCTGGTTGGCGTGCAGGTTATCCAGGCGGGAGGTCAGGTCTACGGCCGTGTCGGTAACATCTTCGCCGGATACTTGTTCATCCTGTACGGTGCCCAGCGTTTTAAAAGCATGTATCACCGCTTCAAAAGATGCCGCCGGCACCCCCACGGTGAGGGTAGCGTAGCGGTAACGGCCCTCGCCTTCCCACACCTGTTGGTTGAGGGTGTACCCATTAAAGCCTTTGACCAGGTTGAGGGCTGTTTCGACGGCCGTGTCTGTATCGGTCACCAACACTTGCAGTTCACCTTGTTTGATCACCAGCCGGTCATCGGTTTGGGCGCGGGCGGGCACGGCCGTGATGACGCCGGCCCCGAATAATGTAAGCAGTGTGATCATCAGAATTATGCGTTTCATGATTTCCTCCATTTTGGCGATCAGTCATCGGTAAACGGTAATCGGTCAACAGGATACTGAATACTGATAACTGATTACCCATTACCGCCGCCGCCACCAGGCGGCCACTTTCCAGACGGCCAGGCCCACCAGACCAAACAATACCAACCAGGGACCACAAACGATGCCGTAGTAAATGCCGAAGTCGGCCGTGTCCTGGGCGGATTCCTGAAAATCTACGGCGGCCAACCGAGCGGTGTCACCGGGGTGCCAGGCCTGGGCCGTGGGGATGGGGGTATTGGTAGGGGTAGGGGAAGGTGTTGGTGTGGGCACCCAGGGGTTGAGCGTCAGATCTACCGTAGAAAACGCTGCCCGGTCCGCCAGGTAATGAAGGCGGCCTTGAATGACGGCAATCTCTTCTTCGACGGTTTTTAACTCTTCGTTGATACGCAGCGCTTCCTCGACGGTGGTGGCCTGGTCTAAAAAGGCGCGCAGGCGGTCACGGGTGGCGATCAGGTTATCCAGCCGGGATTGTAAATCCACGTATTGGTCGGTGACATCCTCCCCAGAGGCGGCTTCGTTGGTGACGGTGCCCAATTGGCGGAAGGCGCGCAGGGCGTCTTCAAAGTGTAACACGGGCACACCCACGCGCATGGTAGCAAAGCGGTAGCCCCGGTCATCATCCCAGACCTGCTGGCTGATGATGTAACCACCCAACTGCACGGCCGTCTCGGTGGCCTGGTTGACGGCCGTTTCGGTGTCTTCCACGGTAATAACCATGGTGCCGTTTTTGATGATAAGGCGTTGTTGGGCGGCGGTCTGGTGCACGGCCGTGCCGATGGGTGCGGGTGTAGCAGCCACATCGCCATCCCCTTCAACGAGTGCTTCTGTTTCCACTTCTGAGACCAGGCGGGTTACTTCTATCGATTCTCCTTCGACGATAACTGTTTCGACCACAGTTACCACCCTGGCCTGGAGGGCTTCCGGCGCTTGTGACTCTTGACTGCCGCCGCAGGCGACCAGGATGAGCAGACCTGCCAGGGCTGTTGTCAGCCAGAAGGTATGTTTGGCGTTTATCATAGCTTCTCCTTGTTGGTGTGAGATTGGTTTTGTACCCAGGTTGATATGAGTAAGACGCTGGTGATTGGAGAATGGTTCCCGGAAACGGGTGTAGTCAAAAGTCCCAAGATCAGATTTTCTTTCCAATTTTTAATACCAGCTCCTTTGTGGTTGTCAGGCACGCCAATTCTCATTACAATCGCCGGACAATGAAGGAATCACGGTTAGTAGCGGCACAATTACAAAAACGAGACCCTCTGGCGTGGTCGGTTCTGCTGCGGGAGCAGTTGGGGGTGGATGATATGGTGGTCACGGCCGTTTCCAGCAAACCACTGCGTTATCCCTCCAGCCACGGCCGTGTTAACCGTTACCTGCTGGCTTTGGAGAATTACTCCGATCCCATTTCCTTCATCGGCAAGCGCACCACACCCACCGAAGTTCACTTTTACCAACACCTGGCGGCGCAGGTGCCGGGTCTGGCGCCCACCTGCCGTTTTATCCATCAACCTGATGCCACTGAGATCGGTTGGTTGGTGTTGGAAGATGTGCCCAACCACATTCCGCCGGAAAAGTGGGGTTTCGAAGATGTAGAAGCTATCATCGCCCGGCTGGCTGATTTACACGCCGCGTTCTGGGAACAAGATATCATCGGGTCTCCTGCTGGTATCAACCATTTTCTGGAAGGGGAAACCTACACCAGGCCTGATTTGCGCCTGGAGCAGGCTCTTTACTTTGAAGAAGGGCCGGCCGCGATGTTGTCTGACCATGCTCTGCATCATGCGGGGCGGCTGGCTCCGGCGCTGCTGAAGGCAGCCAACGGTGTGGCTGTTATGCGTGCTTTAAATGGTTGGCCAGGCATTTTGGGCGAGACACACCTGGCTATTGCTGCCGATTTGTTGGATGACCCCGCGCCCATGTTGGAACCGCTGCGTCAACTGCCCGCCACATTACTGCACGGTGCGCCTCACTCCTACCACTGGCAGTTAACGCTGTTTGGTGATGTCTATTTGTTGGATTGGCAAAAAGTGACCGTTGGTCCCGGCGTGTGTGACCTGGTCAATTTCCTGGAGCAGTTTGAACTATTGTATGCCGATGGGGAAAAGTGCCAGATGGCGATGCGGCCGTTCTGGCCGCTGTCTGAGGAGACGCTGGTGGATAGCTACCTGATCGGCATGAAACAGCGGTTAGGGAAGGCGTATCATGGCCGGGCCACCCGCCAGGCTATCTCTGCGGCCCGCTGCCTCTACGTGCTGCTCAACTGGTTTACCCTTTTTGCTGACTGGTTTGCGGAGATGCCAGACCCACATACCTGGCAGGCGATCAACCGTCTGCCAGATGCCCAACTGCTGGGTACCCCCCATGAACCTATTGCCCGGCTGCGCCCGTATTTACAGGGGGTGTACGGCCGTTTCCTCCAGGCCTACCGTTCGCTGTAGCCCTTTTGCAATTAGCATTACACTGTTATAGGTTTAGCGAGAAGCTCCACCAGCAGTTTGATGGCGTTTTCCACATCGTCCGCGTGGACACTTTCACTTTGGGAATGAACGTAACGGCAGGGGATGGAGATGCAGCCGGCCGCCGCGCCCGCATTGGCAATTTGGATGGAACGGGCGTCGGTGGAGCCGCCGGTTAATACTTCAAGCTGGTAGGGGATTTTGGCAGCCTCGGCCCGTTTTTTCATCAATTGCACCAGGCCATGATGAGCGATCATGCCCGCATCTTTGACTTTAATAGCAGCGCCTTTGCCCAGACTGACAGCCATGGGAATGGCTTCCGGAATATCACCGGTGGTGGTCACGTCCAGGGCAATGCCCACATCGGGGTCAATGTGGTTGGCCGCCGCCTGCGCGCCGCGTGTGCCCACCTCTTCTTGTACACTGAAGACAATATAGATGTCGTGGGGCGTTTTCTTGAGGCGCTTTAAGGCTTCAATGGCCACCACGCAGCCGATACGGTCATCCATGCTTTTGGCGATGAGCATTTTGCCGCTGCTCACAAATTCGCGTTTAAAGCCAGCGGCGTCTCCCACCTGCACTGGGCATTCTTTGCGGCTGGTGGCGCCTACATCAATATAATGTTTATCCAACCCATGAACCTTGCTGCGGTCGGTGATGCGGTCACTATAAATAATGCCCACACGGCCGTCACCAAACTGTACCCGGCTGCCCAGTAAGGTATGTGCATACACCCCACCAATGTTGGTAAAGCGACAGAAGCCCTCTTCGGTGATGTGTGTCACCATCACGCCAATTTCATCCATATGGGCGGCTACCATCACTTTTAGGCCGCTGCCGTCCCCTTTTTTGCGGGCGATCAGGTTGCCCATAGCGTCCACGGAGATCTCATCGGCAAAGCTCTCGATCTCTGGGTGGATGAGGTCGCGTATGTGGTCTTCAAAGCCGGATGGACCATAAGCTTCTACAAGTTTTTTAATCAGGTCATTCATGGTATTACCTTTGATGGTTGCAAGTGATGGGTAGTGGGTGGCAAGTGCGGTCCGGCCACTGACTACTTGCTACGATTGATAATGTCAGGTGTCAGGTTTTGCAGCACAAGCTGGGCCAGCTTCACCACGTGGGTATAATCTTCCAGGCTGATCATCATGGCAGGTGTATGAGCGTAGCGGCCAGGCACAGCGATAGTTGCGGCTGGGATGGCTTTGCGAGCACGTTGGATGGCGGCGGTATTGGTGCCACCACCGCCGGGCTGCCGAATCTGATAAGGGATTTTGTGGGCCACGGCCGTTTGCAAAATATGCCGTACCAGGCGAGGGTCCTGGACTGTACCGCTGTCCATCACGTAAATAGAGGGCCCTTTGCCCAGGGCCACATTGGGACTGACATCGTTCTTATTAGGCAGGTCATAGGCCGGGGTGCATTCCAATACCAGGGCCACGTCGGCGTCTATGCTAAAGGCGGCCACCTGTGCCCCACGCAACCCCACTTCCTCTTGCACGGTGAACGCGGCGTAGAGGTCAAAAGGGTACGGGCGGGCCTGCAAAATTTCAATTAAGGCCGCACAGCCGGCGCGGTTATCAAAGGCTTTGGCCACGGCCGTTGGCCCCAGTTCTTCATAGGTTGTTACAAAAGCTGCCCGGTCACCCAACCGTACTTTACTTTCGGCTGACTCCTTTGTTTTGGCGCCAATGTCAATGCGCATAGCTTCCACTTTGACGACGGTATTGCGCTGTGCGGCCGTGGACAGGTGTACTGGCCGGCCGCCAATAACGCCAATGACCTTGTCCTGCCCTACCTGGACCACTTTGCCCAACAGGGTGCGATCATCAAAGCCGCCTACGGTATCAAATTTTAATGTGCCGTTGCTGTCAAAGCCCGTTATCATCAGGCCCACTTCGTCCATGTGGGCATCAACTAATACGCGCAGATCGGATGCACCCGTCCCTTTTTTAAGGGCGATCAGGTTGCCCAGCGTATCTATGTGCCATTCGTCTACGTGGCCGGCAATCAGATCACGGATCAGACGGCGCACATCTTGTTCGGCACCAGAAACACCTACAGCTTCGGTCAGGTTTTTCAGTAGTTCGTTCATGGTGTTGTCAGTATTCAGTACCCAGTATTCGGCATTCAGTTGTGCTTTACTGAAAACTGAATACTAAACACTGATTACTGGTTAATCCCCTCTTCCATCATCCCTTTTGCCAGCGTTTCTAAAAAATCGCCGTCCAACCCAATAATGAATTCGCCTAATAAGCGGCCGGCGCGCTCTACATCTTTTAGCGCCAGAGATTCAACCATCGTATGCATATACCGCAAGGGGATGGCCACAATGGCCGTGGGAATACCGGCCCGGGCAATTTGCAAACCATAAGCATCTGTGCCGCTGGCCCGCTGATGGGTTTCTATATTGATGTTTAATTCCATCTCTTCGGCCGTTTTTTGCAGCGCATGAAACACGCCTGTGTGGACATTTGGCCCCCAATCCAGGGCCGGCCCACCACCTAATTCATGGGTGGTGTGATCGTTGGCGCCAGGCCCTTTACCAAAGGTAACATCAATGGCGATGGCCACATCTGGCTGCAAGGTGTAAGCACTGGCATACGCACCCAGCAGACGGGTTTCTTCCTGAGCGGTGGCCACAGCGAGCACGTCCCATTCATGGTGGCGCTGCTGTAAATAGTCCAGGCAAACGGTAACGGCCGCCACCGAGGCCCGGTTATCTAACGATTTTCCGGCCACGCGTTTGTGCATTAATTTGTACAATGGTTGGCGAAAGCTGATAAAGTCGCCAATGGTGACCATGTCATTGACGGCTTCAATAGGAAGCCCCACATCTACCAGTAAGTCTTCGTAGCTAAAAGGTTTGTCGCGTCTTTCTTCGGGGAGCATTTTACCGGGCAGACAGCCAACAACACCTGTGAGGTTTTTACGGCCGTGCACGACCACCAACTGCCCAAAAACCTGCCGGGTATCCACACCGCCAATAGGCACCAGGCGCAAAAAGCCGTGGCCGTTGTGGGCTTCAATGGCCTGCACCATCAGCCCAATCTCGTCCATATGGGCCGCCAGCAAAATACGGCGGCGTGGTTCGGCGCTGCGGCCGTGTTTGACGGCCACCAGGCTGCCCACACGGTCACGGAAAACATTGTCGACGTAGGGCTGCCAAAGTTCCTGAATGACTGCCGCGATCTGGTCTTCATAACCGGAGGGGCCAGGTGTTTCCGTTAGGGTTTTGAGCAGTTTATAGATGTCCATAGGTTGTCAGATTGTGTTCCAAGTTGTCAGGGTTGTTAAAGACCCCAAGCATCCTTTCTATTACCCACTCATTTTTACCACGTTTTTTCATTCTGCCCCATGTTGATTATGGTGATACTGTGCCTTCTATCGTTGGGGTTTCTGTAGGCGTCTCAGAGGGTGGTTCTGTAGCCGTGGGTGTAAACGTAGGTGTGTCTGTCGGCGTCGCTGTTGGCGTAAAGGTAGGGGTAGTCGTTAGCGTGGCTGTCGCCGTTTCCGTAGGTATCTCTGTGGGTGTTCCCGTAGGTGTTTCTGTAGGCGTGGCGGTAAGAGGTGGTGTGCTGGTGGGTATCGTGAACTGGGTTGGGGTGGGGAGCAGCGTAGAGGTGGCTGGGGGTGTCCAGGTGGGGCTGCTGATGGGCACGGCCGTGAGTGTGCCCGGCACTGGTAATTGTGTCGCTGTATGGGTAGGTGAAAGCGTTACAATGGGTTCTGTGGGCGAGGGCGTACCATTTGTATCTTCCGGAGCCAACAGTAAGGCCACAATCCCGGCACAATAACAGGGCACTGTTAACAAGATGATACCTATCAATATGGCATATGTGCGGCGTCGCGAATCCATTGGGCGGGATGATAGATGACAACAAGCCAATTGGCAACCATTCTCCACCAGATGACGCGGGGACGCCGGTACTGATTGCGGCACCTATGGGCGCATGTTATAATCAAAATCGCTTTTATGGTTATGGTAAAGTTAAGGCATGTTTAACTCCTGGCAGGCGGTAATAAGGAGCAATCATTGAACAACAGGATTGTTAACCAACAAGTGCCTCATCATGAGGAGTGACTCATGCCTGTTGAGTTGTGGGGAGTAAGCAATACTTTTTCTCTTAGTCTACCGGACCAGGTGCCTGGTTATTTCCTATTGCTGTTGTACCTGATAGGATGTGGATTTGTGGCCTACCGGTATGGGGCGTCGTTGCGCCAGCTATCTACCCGTCGCTGGCAGGGGGTAGCTGTTTTAAGCATTGCGGCGTTGGTGGCCAGCCAGTTTTTGCCATTTCCGTTTACCGTTAACAACCCGCCACCGCCATTTCCTCTTGCGTATCTGACACTGCTGGCGCTGGCGCCGCTGTTATTGGCCGCCGCCATGCTGCCGCCAGCCGCCGCCTTGTGGGTGGGGGCCGCCGCCGGTTTAGGGCAGGCATTAGGGGAGACGCACCAGGTATTAACAATATTTGAGTATGCGTTCACGGCCGTGTTTGCGGCCGCTCTGATGCAGCAAAATTACCGGGGACGGGTCTATGGTTGGTGTCGACAGCCGGTGGCAGCGGGTGTGCTCAGCGGCATTTTGCTGGCGCTGTTGGCCGGGGTGGGCGTGTTTGCCGCCAGCTCACTTGCCGGACTGCTGGCCCTGGATCGGGCTCTGGTCACGGCAGGGGCCAGCTTGTGGCCGCGTATGCTTGAAGGCGTGTTTGCTGGCGCGGTGGTCCTTTTTGTCATGCACACCATGCCTGATCTGTCCCCTGGTCACCCCCTGGTGCCTTCTCCTACACAGCGAAGCTTGCAAAAACGGCTCACCATTAACTATCTCACGTTTACAGCTATTCTTGTTAGCCTGACACTGGTGGTATTGTTTAGCGTCGCCGTGGCTATTTCCACCCGGCTGATCGTCGCCAACATGGCGCAGACGGCACAGGTTGTCTCTACTGAACTTGTGGAAGAAACGGTGCCGGCACCGCTGGAACTGGGTAAAAAACAGTATCGATACCGGATTTACGAAGATGCTATCTGGTCGGCCGCTGACGAATCGTTGGCGGTGCTCTGGTTTGCGCAGCCAGAGCAGGGAACAGCGTATTGGGGGTGGCATGACCCCCCGTTCACCAGAGAACTGGTGGTGGCAGTCATGGATGAAGATCCAGCGCGGCAGGTGGTGATGAGTGTGCCTTATACGGTCGTGTTAGAACAGGCCTGGGGTATTGGCTGGCCTTTGCTGCTGGTCATGATGCTGGCGGCTGGCTTGTTCTACGCCAATGTCCTGGTGATCGGCCGTGACATTACCACGCCGCTTAATGAGATGGTAGAAGCCTCCAAGACCATTGCTGCCGGTGGCAATTGGTCTCCCTCACAAAATATTCAGCGTGATGACGAAATCGGTCATTTGCAGCGTGCATTTGCCCAGATGCAGCGCTCTATGCGTAAACGGCTGAATGAATTGTCACTGCTGCTAGGTGTCAGCCACGATGTTGCCACCAGTATTGACATTAACGAGGGCATACCAGCGATATTACGTGGTGCGTTGCGGGGCACTGGCGCCATGGGCGCGCGGGCGGTGGTGCCCAACCCCAGCGGTGGCAACCCCCTGACCTTTGGCGAAGGGCCGTCAGCCCACACCATGGCAGCCCTGGATCGGGTGATTATGACCCGCCTGCGCCATGCTTCTGATTTGATGCTGACGACGCCGGAAGAGATCCGGGAGGCGTTGGCCCTGGAAGCGTATGCTGAGCTGCCGGTACCGGCCTTGTTGGCGATTCCGCTGCGCTCTCATGACCGTTTCCAGGGCATCTTATGGCTGGGCTTCCGCCAGGCACACAGCTTTGATCTGACGGAACGTAATTTGTTATCGACGCTTTCCACGCAGGCGGCGGTGTTGGTAGAAAATGCACGCTTATATGCCACGGCCGAAAGCGGACGGCGGCGGTTGGCGGCTGTGTTGGCCAGTACGTCAGACGCAGTTATTGTGACTGACCACACTGAGCGCATCTTACTCATTAACCCGGCCGCAGAGCGCATTTTTCGGCTGGATGCCGATCAGGCGCGCAACCGGCCGGTGGCCGACGTGATTACCATACGGTTGTTGGTAGACGCCCTCACCGGCCAGGATGACCGGCCGCAAAACCTGGAAATTACTACCGACGATGGCAAGATTTATAATGCCATCGCCTCCACCATTTTTAGCCACGAAGGGCAGGTGTTTGGTCGGGTGGCCGTCCTGCGTGACATCACCTATTTGAAAGAGATAGACAAGATGAAGTCAGACTTTGTGGCTACCGTGTCACATGATTTGCGCAGCCCACTGACCTTCATGCGTGGCTATGCCACCATGCTGCCTATGGTGGGGGAGATGACGGAGAAACAGCGGGAGTACGTGGAAAAGATTTTGGGCGGCATTGACCAGATGGCACAGTTGGTAGATGATTTACTGGACCTGGGGCGGATTGAAGCCGGTGTTGATCTGGAGCATGATGAGATCGATATACGGCCGTTGCTCGCAGACATTGCTACCGAGTACTGGCAGCATGCCCACCTGGCCGGTATCCAGATTCAGGTCCAGGTAGCTGAAGATGTGACCACCGTCACGGGTGATCTTTCCCTAATTCGCCAGGCGCTGACCAACCTGGTGGGCAACGGCATTAAATATGCACCGCACAGCGGGCCCATGGTGCTGCGGGCACACCAGGCCAATGGGGAGGTTATTCTGAGCATTAAGGATAACGGACCGGGTATTTCTAAAGAGGATCAGATTCGTCTGTTTGAGAAGTTTTACCGTGTCAAGGAACGGGGTACGGAAAAAGTCAAAGGCTCTGGTTTGGGTCTGGCCATCGTTAAATCTATTGCCGAACGCCATGGCGGCCGTGCCTGGGTGCAAAGCCAGCGAGGCAACGGGACAACATTTTTTATTTCACTGCCAGTACGGGAATCGGTGAATAGTAAACAGTAATCAGTATTCAGTAAACAGTAAACAGTATTCAGTAATCAGTAATCAGTACTGGTCTCTGACCCACTGACCCACTGAACACTGACCTACTGACCTACTGAACACTGACCCACTGAACACTGACCTACTGAACACTGACCTACTGAACACTGACCTACTGACCTTCTAACTTCTGTAGGAAAGCCGTTAACTCGGGGGAAAGCTCTGCCTCACAAGTGATTTCTTGATCGTCGGACGGCCGTTTGAAGGTAATTTTGGCGGCGTGCAGAAAGTGACGGCCCAACGTGGTGCGCTGGCGGGTACGGCCGTAGACGTTGTCGCCCATAATCGGAAAACCAATATGTGCCAGATGGACGCGAATCTGGTGTGTGCGGCCGGTGAGCGGCTGGCATTCCACCAGGGTGTAACCATCATAGCTGATCAGCGTACGGTAACGCGTTTGGGCCGGGCGAGAGGTGGCCGAGTGGTTAAGGGGGATAACCGTCATCTTTTTGCGTTCTTGTTTGTTACGGCCAATGGGGGCATCGATAAGCGCTTCCGGTGGGTTAAGGTGCCCTTCCACCAGCGCCAGGTAACGTTTGTCCACCGTGCGCCGCTTAAACTGGCTTTGGATGACGTGCATGGCGTGATCGTTTTTGGCTACGATAATGAGACCAGAGGTGTATTTGTCTAGCCGGTGGACAATGCCCGGCCGCTTCTCATAGCCAACACCTAAAACATCAGGACAGTGTGCCAGCACGGCATTCACCAGCGTGCCCCGATAATGCCCGGTACCAGGATGCACCACCATGCCAGCCGGTTTGTTGATCACCAGCAAGTCATCATCTTCATAGCGAATATCCAGGGGGATGTCATCAGGCACAAGGTCTGTGTTGACCGGTTCAGGCAGTATGACCAGGACGTGTTCGCCCCCTTCCAGTTGTTGGCTGGCCTTAGCCGCCTGGCCGTTGACCTTTACCTGCCCCTCTTTTATCAGTTTTTGCACCTGGGTGCGTGAAAGCTGCGGCAGCTTTTGTACCAATGCCCGATCCAGCCGTTCACCGGGCAAATCGAGCGTTAACTCTACTTGATGTTCAGTCATATAAGAAAACCAGGATCGTATCTTTTAGTCAGTTTCGTTAAAGGGGTGCGAGGTGGCCGGGCGTTCGTTGACGGCCGTGTAACTTTGGGAGAACTCTTCGGGCGCAGCCGGTGATGGGGCCTGCGCCATTCTTTTTTCGTGGCGCGATTCTTGCAGCACCAGCCAACCCAACACGATGGCCCCCCCCACAATCGCCATGTCTGCCACGTTAAAGACTGGCCAGGGGCCAAAATCAAGGAAATCGGTGACATGACCCAGGCGAAGGCGATCAATCAGATTGCCCAGGGCACCGCCCAACGTCAGCCCCAGGGCCACCCGCAGCCAGCGATTACCGGCCGGCAGTGTGTGATTGTAATAAATGATCGCGCCGCTGACGATCAGGGCCATCAGGGCAAAAAGAGAGGCGCCCTGAGGGAAAAAGCCAAATGCCGTGCCCTGATTGGTAGCGTGCATAATACGAAAAAATGGCTCGATGGCCGGAATGGGCGCCCAAACCTCAAACAATCCCAGCGACTGCTCAATAAGGTATTTGGTGAACTGGTCGACCAGGATAATCGTCCCGGCAATAAGGAACAAAATGGCGCGCTGGTGAAGAGGCGCGGGTAGATGGGGAGAAGTGTCAGGTATTAACTCTTGTGTATCTAAATCGTGCATGATCATCCCTGCAGGTTAAGTTAGGTATGCATTGTACCAACGGCCGTGGCCGTTTGCGAGTTTGTTCATGTCACGTTTAGACCTGACCGGTTTGCTCGCCCGGTGAGACTTTGGTAGCTACCAGCACGGTTACCCCACTGCGATGGAGTTGAATGCGTTCAATGACCAGCACAAAGCCGGCGGCGGTAAACCGGCGGTGAACTGGTTCCCATAGGGCGTCACCGGGCCAATAATGCCCGTTATCCACGGCAAATGCCCCCTGGCGCTGCCCAGTGATGGTAAACAACCACTCGATAAAGCGGTAAATATGACCTTGACCGTGCAAATGCCCTTCGGGAACCACGACCAGACGGCCGTCTGCCCGCAATGCCCGGTGTATCGCCGCCAGCGTAGCCGGGTGCACAATATAGTCGGTGGGGAAGGTAGCCAGGACAGTGTCGAACACGGCCGTAGCAAATGGCAATGCCTGTACTCGGCCGTTTACCAACGGCACAGTGTGCTGGGTGCGCTTTTGGGCCTGCCGCCCCATGTAGGGTGACAGATCCAACCCTATGACCTCATGCCCCCGGTTTTGCAATGCCAGCAGCATATGGCCCGGCCCGTGGCCTATTTCCAACACCCGCTTGCCTACCACAAAGGGTAAAGCTGTTTGCTGCCACTGTCGCCACGCCCCTAATGACACCATCCAGCTTACCAGGTCATAGGTCCAGGCCATCTCGTTATATAGCAAACGGAAGCCAAAACGCACCAGATCAAACCAATAGTTGGCAAACATCATCATCCTGGCCTTTTGTCACCTGTCATGTCCACCTGGCAATTGTATGCCTTCACGTTAACACAGACCATCATGGCGGGTGGGTTGGGGCCTATGCGTATAGGCCGGGGCCGTAAACGAGGTACAATCACGGCTATGAAAATGGCAATCCTCTCGGACATTCATGGCAACCTGCCAGCACTGCAAACGGTGGCCGCCCATATTGACCTGTGGCAGCCAGACGCCGTCATTGTGGCGGGTGATATAGTGAACCGTGGCCCACAATCACTGGCTTGTTGGCAATTTGTACAGGCAAAAGCGGCGACGGCCGGCTGGCAGCTCCTCAAAGGGAACCATGAGGAGTATGTCATCAGCCGCGGCCAGCCGGATAACGCACCATCTGGCCCAGATTTTGAACTATCCCGTCTTTCTTGTTGGACGTACCAGCAGTTACATGACCATGTGGTGGCCCTGGCCGCTTTGCCAGATGGCTATAGCCTGGCCGGGCCAGACGGCCGTGAAGTGCGGGTACGCCATGCTTCTATGCTTCACAACCGGGACGGCATTCACCAGGAGATGGAAACGGCGGTCATTAAAAAACAAATTGCGCCGCCGCCGGCTGTGTTTGTCACCGCGCATACGCACAAGCCGTTTGTGCGCCTGATAGATGGCACGCTGGTGGTTAATGCTGGTTCGGTAGGGACGCCGGCCGATGGCGACGGCCGTGCCAGTTATGCCCAACTGCAATGGCAGTACGGCCGTTGGCAGGCACACATTATCCGCCTGGTCTATGACGTCGATCAGGCCCGGCAGGATTATTTCCAGACCGGTGCGCTCGCCGAAAGCGGCCCGCTCTCCTGGTTGATTTTTTACGAATGGCAGTTGGCCCGCTATATCTTTCCGGTATGGATGGCCCGCTATTGGCAGATGGTCCTGGATGGCGCTGTGGATGTAGAGACGGCCGTGCGCCGGCATTTGTACCAGGAGCGCCTGCCTGTGCCCGTCTGCCGGGGAATGCAATGACCAAACAATTTATTACTATTGCTGGCAATATTGGTGTGGGTAAATCTACGCTGGTGCACCTGTTAACGGAAAAAACGGGTTGGAGTGCCGTGTATGAAGCCGTCGCCGAAAATCCTTATCTGGCTGACTTTTACAGCGATATGCGGCGTTGGAGCTTTCAGTCTCAGGTCTTTTTTCTGTCACGGCGGCTGCGCCAACATCATGATTTATTGCAGCAGACGGGCTCTATCATTCAAGACCGTAGTGTGTATGAAGATGCGGAAATCTTTGCCCGTAATCTTCACCAGCAGGGGCATATGAGCCAGCGAGACTGGCAATGTTATTATGAGCTGTACCAGACAATGGCCACGCTGTTAAAACCGCCACACCTGGTCATTTATCTGCGTGCGGCCGTGCCCGTTTTGCGCCGCCGCATCGCCCAGCGCGGCCGTGATTACGAACAAAATATCAGTGATGATTACCTGGCCCAGCTCAATGACTTGTATGAAGCCTGGATCGCCGGATTCCGTTTAAGCCCCATATTAACCGTGGATACAGACGAGCTGGATTACGTGCAGTATGAGGATCATCTTGATCGCATCTGGCAAAAAATACATGATCGTTTACAAGGACGTGACTTTCTGGCACTTTCCTCACACACTGGTGGTCAAAATTCATGAATGAGGGTATAAATAGCTGTATGTATGAACAGATAATATTAACGCAAGGGGGTGAGGTGATTGCCTAAAGTAGATCTACGGCCCAACGAAACGCAGGAACAACTGTTCCGTCGTTTTAAGAAAGCTGTTGTCAAAAGCCGGGTCTTGACTGATGTGCGCCGCAAGCGGTGGTATGTCTCCAAGAGTGAACTGGACCGCATTGAGAAGAAAAAAGCTATCCGGCGTCAGCGGAAGATCCAAAAGACAAAAACTTAATCTGGGCGCGTTTTAGAGTAAACACAAACGCCTCAACCAATATCGGTTGAGGCGTTTTTCTTGCCAAGAAAAAACGGCTGCCACAGCAGCCGTTACCTGTTGAAAGTAGGTGAGGGGTGTCTAAAACCAGTCATCAGAAGTCAGTAACCGGTGTTCAGTCATGGCCGAAAACTGCTGCTAATAGGCGCCTTCACCCTTCATGACGGCGGGAAATGTTTTGAACAGAATTTGAATGTCCAGACGAATGGACCAGTTGTGTACATAGTGCATATCCAGCTTAACCCGGTCATCATAAGAAGTATCAGAACGGCCGCTTACCTGCCACAATCCTGTCAGGCCTGGCATGACGGCTAGTAAATCAGGGCCATAAGCGCCGTACTTTTCAATCTCTTCGGGGGTAATGATACGAGGGCCAATCAAAGACATATCCTGGAACAAGATGTTAAATAGCTGCGGCAGTTCATCCAGGCTGAATTTACGCAGGAACTGGCCAACGCGAGTCACACGTGGGTCACTCTTCAGTTTATAGTTGCGGTCAAGCTCGGCTTTAAGGGCGGGGTGCTGGGCCAGAATTTCATTTCCATTGACAAACATGGTGCGGAATTTAAAGGCATCGAAAACACGGCCGTCACGCCCTAACACCCGCCGGCGATAAATGATCGGCCCTGGGGAATCCAGCTTCACCGCCAGCGCCAACCCCAGAAACAAAGGCCACAAAAGCAGCAGTGCTGGAATGACCAGGGCATAATCAAGCAGCCGTTTTAAGCCAGCATAAGCTTGTTGGGCACTGATTTGGGTGTTATAGCGTGTGGCGAAAATTGTCTCTGATGCAATCATGGCCCATCTGCCTCCAAAAAACAAAAAAACCAAAACACATTTACTGTCTACAAATTGCTTTGGTTTGTAAAATTTCAGGTTGTTGAATGAAATCAAATATCCAACAAAGGACAATTGGCAGTGTAGGCAGTTCCCCTTACAATAAGCCTTATGAAAAGCTTACAATGTGTTGACGGCCGTCAACGTGAGCAGGTGACAATCAGCTCGCAAAATGATTGTCACCCGGTTGCCAGTTTACTCGTCTGTAACACACCCTTCTGATGCTGATTTGACACTCTTGATATATTTATACAGCGTGCCCCGTGTGGCTTTATATGGTGGTGGTGTCCAGGCGGCCCGGCGGGCGGCCAGCGCTTCAGCAGAAACAGCCACATTGATCGTATTATTCCGGGCGTCAATTGTAATCTGGTCACCGTCTTGCACCAGGGCAATGGCGCCACCCTCCTGAGCTTCTGGGGTGATATGACCCACAATGTAACCGTGAGAGCCGCCAGAGAAACGGCCGTCTGTCAGCAGCGCCACGTCTTGCCCCAAGCCAGCGCCCATAATGGCGCTGGTGGGCGTTAACATTTCGGGCATCCCCGGCCCTCCTTTGGGCCCTTCATAGCGGATGACAATGACATCCCCTTTCTGAATGTCGCCTTTCTCCAGCCCGGTCAGCATTGCTTCTTCCGCGTCGTAGACACGTGCCCTGCCCGTAAAGGTCAATCCTTCTTTGCCGGTAATTTTGGCCACAGCGCCGTCGGGCGCCAGGTTGCCACGCAAAATCTGGATGTGGCCAGTTTCTTTGATGGGCTTTTCCAGTGGGTAAATGATCGTTTGCCCTTCCTTTAGCCCTGGTAGGTTGGCCAGGTTTTGGGCCACACTTTGGCCGGTTACCGTCAGGCAGTCACCATGAAGCAGGCCATTGGCCAACAGATATTTCATCACCGCCGGAATGCCGCCTACGTTATGTAAATCTTCCATGACATAACGGCCGCTGGGTTTTAGATCGGCAATAAACGGAACCCGGGCGCTTACTGCCTGAAAATCATCAATCGTCAGGTTCACACCCACAGCGCGGGCCATCGCAATCAAGTGTAATACGGCATTGGTGGAGCCGCCGGTGGCCATGACCACCACCATAGCGTTTTCAAAGGCTGGCCGTGTCATGATATCGCCCGGCTTGATGTCTTGCTCCAGCAGCCGCCGTACGGCCGTGCCCACCTGTAAACATTCAGCCAGCTTTTCGTCTGATTCGGCGGGGTATGAGGCACTGTAAGGCAGGCTCATGCCTAGGGCTTCAATGGCCGAGGCCATGGTGTTGGCAGTGTACATGCCGCCGCAGGCGCCCGCTCCAGGGCAGCTGTGGCGTACAATATCCTGCCGTTCTTCTTCCGTAATTTTGCCAGCCAGGTATTCACCGTAGCTTTGAAAGGCAGAGACCACATCAAGTTTGTCATGGACGGCCGTGCAGCCCGCCCGAATGGTGCCGCCATACACCATCAGCCCAGGCCGGTTTAGCCGGGCCAGAGCCATAATGCTGCCGGGCATGTTCTTGTCACAGCCAGGCAGGGTAACAACAGCGTCATACCATTGAGCACAGACCACCGTCTCAATCGAGTCCGCGATGAGGTCGCGGGATTGTAACGAGTAGCTCATGCCGTCTGTGCCCATGCTGATGCCGTCACTGACGCCAATGGTGTTAAAGCGCATGCCTACCAGGCCGGCTGCCTGTACGCCCTCTTTCACTTTGGCCGCCAGGTCGTTTAGATGCATGTTGCAAGAGTTGCCTTCGTACCACATGCTGGCGATGCCCACCTGGGCTTTATCCATATCGGCCGGCTGCAAGCCGGTGGCATACAACATCGCCTGGGACGCCCCTTGTGATTTCACCTGCGTAATACGGGAACTATACTTGTTTAGTTGATGGCCCACTTTCGCCTCCTTACAAAAGTAATGTTTAGCGCCAAGACACGAATACTATGTTACCCTTGCCAGCCAATAAGTCCAGCGCAATGTTCACAACTCTCATCATAATATTGCAGATAAAAATCTTCGGTTTCACCATAGATGTAACCACCAGCGGGCCCTCTGCCATCGGCGATACCGCCCGGCGCAGGCGCTGGTTCGCTGCTAAGCGTGAGACGCATCCAGATGGGAGCGAGCTCCATCTCTGACGGATGAAAGGCATTGACGGTTACAGTGAATGTCTGTGTACCTGTTCCCAAACTTAGATGGCGGTTCTGAATAGCCCATTCTGGACTGTTTTGCCCCTGGCATTGCCCGACATCGCCCCAATCACCGTCACGATTGTAATCGAACCAGGCATTTGCATAGATTGGCCCTGAATACCCTGGGGGTACAGTCACCGTCACCGCAAACGCATTTCCTGTACACTCTTCTAAAGATTTAATATGAAGAATGCCATCATCGGCAGCATCCTGATCTGCCTTATTAGCAGCCACATTGATATTGGTTATATCGTTATCTTCATCGGGAAGTTGATGCGCATTTTTTTCCAGGCTAGTAGCGGTTCCCAGGTAAGGACCCATTTCCGGTAATTGATGAAACGGGCCTGAATCGTTCAGAGGGTTGTAAATTGTACGAAAGTTAGAGGTGACAGTTATCGTTGTTGTGAAGGCCGGATAAGCAACCATGCCCCTTTCTGGGGCATCCCCCGCCTCCCCACAAGATTGGGTCTGACAAACAGATGGAGGCAATGTAGGTACTATAGGTGTGCTGGGTGGCTGTTGGGCCTGCACTGCCGGCGTTATGGGTGTGGTGGTAACAAGGATAATGATAGGCAGGAATAGAATGATTAACCCACATAATAGAGAAGACAAAGATTTGATTAGGGTGCATCGCATAACGATCCTCCTCCTTTGCTTAAAAGCCATTATAAATTGATTGATGCCCGTAAACTGCCAAAACAGCGGATGGGGTATAAGACCCATCCGCTGTTTTGGAAACAAGCCAGATGAAAATATTATGATGGTTCTTTGGAATTTACCAGAGATGGTACCCTTCCTTCATCAAACTCAGGACAGGTCTCAGCGCAGTGAAGAATCCTGTTCCTCTGGCATGCTGAAGCATGTCAAGAGCAAAACCTCATGGGGCTTAAAGGGCCTGTTAGAGCAGCTAATCATGCCCATCATGCCCTACAGGAGTGGGGGGGACAGTTGGGATTATACCTGGCAACCTGTAATCTTCCGTTTCCCCAAATTGATACCCGTTGAGGGGACCGCTGCCATTGTTTGTGGTGGCGGGAGCATCACTGAGTATGGCCCGAAGCCACATCTGTTGTTGTGGGTTTTGGTTAAAGGTTGTAAAAACTGGTGACGTGATAGTGTAACTACCGGGACCGGGAAAGGTGACAAGCTGGTTTTGTACAGCCCATTCGGGCGCAAACGACCCATTGGGACATAAGGGTGTATCACCCCATTGTCCATTACGATTCCAGTCAAGATAAAGGTTAAAGTAAGCGGTTGATGTGCCACCAGCAATCACGGTTACATTGTAGGTTATGGTTCTGAGTTGACAATGGGGGAAAGCACCGGGTGAGGTGATGCTATCATCAAAGTTGTCATTGTTAGGATTATTGGCCGATGGGACAATGTTGTTGATGCCGTCCATATCTCCGCCAATATCGGCTTCACGCTCAGAACTGATATTTGGCCCTAAATGGTAATGCAGCGGCCGATTAAGATGTTTGGGCCCTGGGGGCGAACCTGTTGTCTGATCAAAAACGGTGGGGAAGTGGGCCTGGGTACCAGGATAGGCTTCCATGACGACGCCAAAGTGGTTGGTGCTGTCGGGTGCATCACCCAGATCAGGGTCGCCTACCAATACGGCCGTAGGCACGGCCAACTCCACTGCAGCAACGTTAAGGGAGGCTGGCGCCGCCGTGGTGGCTGGCGCCGCCAGGGCAGACCCGGCAAAGAGCACTACAAACAATGCCACCATAAATAAGAACAAACGGATCAAAACACGAGAATTTTCTAATGGTGTATGTGTAAGAGGTTGATGTTTCACGATATTTCTCCTTTATGTTAAAAGCCTCTCAGTTGAAGATAAACCATGCCAACTATCAGCTGGTGGGCCTATCTTAGCGGATAGATGGGTAACGGCCGTCCCGTATCTTTCTGTTTTGGTCTCAAGATCTATTGTGGGCAAGGTAAATGACACTGTTGATGTCAGAAAAGGCGCTAACCATAGTGTGCAGCCGGTGATCTCGGTTTCATGATTTCTGTTTTTGGTCTCATTAACGGTAAAATGGAATGAAACTTCCGCTTGGAGATCAAAATGGATGAGGATAGCAACCGTGTCGAAAACCCTTTCAGACAGCAGTTAATGAGTGCGCTGGAAAATTTCACGGATGCCAAGTGGCTGGGCATGTACTCGCCGCTGGCCACCCTTTATTTTTTAGGCGAACATTTGGTAAAACAAAGTGACAGTGATCAGGCAGCAGGTCGGGGACGCGCCTTACAAAAGTTTTTGCAAGAGACAGCCCAGCGCTTAATTGACCAGGTAGAAAATGGTGACTATCTTTACCGCATTCTGGACTTAACTTTTTTTCACCCCCAGCCGCTGCCCCAGATTTTATATGAATTGGGCATCTCCAAGTCTACTTATTATCGGGCAGCTTATCGCCCTAGAGCGGTGCAGCAACTAGAGAAGCTGTTGATCGGCCGTTTGAAGCCAGCCCTGCGATTGGAAGAACCACCGCGTCCCCAACAGGCTATTTTAGGGCGGAAGGAGCTTCTGCAAAAGTGTCTGGAGAAATTGAAAGATGGTAAGACAACGGCCGTGACTGGCAACGGTGGGGTAGGCAAAACACTGCTGGGGGCCCATATAGCCAATCAGTGGACACCCCGCCCCACGTTTTGGTTTACGTTGCGCCCCGGTTTAAATGATCAATTAAACAGCTTTTTGTTTTCACTGGGGTACTTTTTACAGCATCAGGCAGCTTCTGTCTTATGGCTCCAAATGGTAGCCGGCGCGGACAAGGTAGAAAGCGAAGTTGCCCTAGGCCTGATCCGGCGTGATCTGGAAAGCCTGCAAACATCGCCCCCTTTGTTTTGTATTGATGAAATTGATTTGCTACGTCCTTCTGAAGTAGAAGCACACACCCAACTCCTGGCTTTTTTGAGCAGTTTACGAGGTCTGGCGCCGATTCTTTTTATGGGACAACATGTTCCTATAGAGACAGATTGGGTAGAGTCACTGGCCGGGTTACCCCAGTCAGCCACACATGAAATGTTAACACAAGCAGATGTTCATATGTCATCCGCCGATCTGGCTACTTTGCAAGCCTATACAGAAGGTAATCCGCGCTTATTGAAGTTGTTTATTACCCTTCATCAATCGGGAGAATCATTGGTACATGCTTTACCACGTATGTCGAAGTCGCCTTCACTTGAGTTTCTATTAAACCGTATCTGGCAGCGGTTGCATAAGGAGGAGCAAAATTTACTGGCTACTTTATCTGTCTTTCGCCGCCCTGCACCCTATGACGCCTGGTCAGACCAGGCAACGCTGGATGCCTTGGCCGCGCAATCGCTTGTCCAGATGGATGAACAGGGGGGGGTAAACTTGTTACCTGCGTTTAAGGCCGTCATTTATAACCAGCTATCCCCTGAACTTCGGGAAGCGCTCCATCTGGATGCTGCAATGATTCGGGCGACGCATGGTGAATATACCACCGCTGCCTATCACTATATCCGTGGCGGCCAGGCTGAGAAAGCTATCTGGTTGTGGTATACCCATCGTCAACAAGAGATTGATCAAGGGCAGGGACGAGCCGCCCTGGAACTTTTTGCCGGGCTGTCGCGGAATCAATTTGATGAGCCAGTAAGAGAAGTTCTGGTTTTGTTGCGTAGTGAATTAAGATTATTATTTGGTAATTACAGAGAAATAAGAACAGATTTATATACCACGTTGTGGCGAACGCCTTTACTCAAAGGTCGGGCTAACCGCATTGAAGGGGATGTGGCTTATGAACAAAGCCGGTTTGATGATGCCGTTCGTGCCTATCGCCAGGGCCAGGAAACGGTAGGCACCATTGGCGAAGAATTAGCCCTATTTCACAAAGATATTGGCAAAGCCTATTGGCAAATGCGAGACCTGGCGCAAGCGTGGCACGAATCACTCTTGGCCCGTTATGAAGTAGAGCATCTACAGGGCAATATTCAAGAAGCCATGGGGAATTATGCTGAGGCTAGACGTTATTATGAAGAGGCCCTCACTCTGGCACAAAAACTGAATTTTATCGAAGGAGAGGGTAAAACACGTAATAACCTGGCCTGGGTACTCCTGCGACAGGGGGAAGCGGTAGCGGCAAACCAGCAATGGGATAAAGCCAGTGATTGTTATCAGCGTGTGGGGCGGTTGACCTGGCAGGCAGGTATTAAAATTAATCAGGCTCACTACTTTAAAGAAAGAGGACAACTGCAGACAGCTATCTCACTTTTAGAAAATGCATTGTCGGTATTTGAATCGTTAGGGCATACACGCGGCAGCGCCCTGGCTACGTATCATCTGGCCGAAGCTTACCTGTTACTGACAGATGCCGATATGGCTGAGCAGTTTGCCTGGGAATCTATCCAAAAAGAAGAAATAAGTCTTAAAGCGGCTAATTTAAATGTGCTGGCTCGAATCAGATTGGCTCAAAAACAACCGGTAGAGGCCGAGGTGTTTTGCCAGAAGTCGATTCAATCGGCTGAACAAAACCAGGATTTGCTAAGTGGCGCTTACTCCTGGCGTACATTGGGTGAAGCCTGTTTGGCTCAAGAGAAAGTTGAAGCAGCCGCAGCCGCTTTAGAAAAGGCGAAGACCATCTTTCAGGATTTAGATTTGCTTGATGAAGTCGAAAGTACAGAGGCTATTGTGCAGAAATACAATCTTTAAGTTTACTCTCTATCTCTGCCAGATGCTCAACTTCGTGCATCGCCACAGCGCGCGCCCGCCAATACACAGATTCTTGCCACTTCTTCCCCTCTTCCCGGATGGACCTTGCCCATTGTTCTGCTGTCAGTGACGCCAGAACCCGCCGTAGAACAACACGACGGAGTTTAAAATAGGCCAGCAACTCTGAAAACGTTAACAGATCATAACGCAGAAGTTTCCCCCACTGTCGTTCCGGATGGATATTCATAAGGAGAGGTTCATCCACTAGCAAAGCCAGATAAATGGCTTCTGAAGACCTGGCCTCGCAATGCAGCAAATGGGCCAGGACTTCGGTGAATGACCGTTCTTCAAATCCGAGCGGCTGGCGAAGCTGCTCATTGGAAAGGCCCTGGCTCAAACCTTCCAATTTACCTGGTATGTCGGCCAGCAGGTCAATCACCACGGCACTATTTGCGTTTGTTAGCTTCGTGGAAACGCTCTTTTTCATGGACGCCATTCTGGGGTGTCTGCGTTAACGTCTGTGCTCTCAGCCAACACGGCCGTACCCTCAATCTCGATTAAAAATTCTGGCCGGGCCAGGGAATGTACGCCAATCCAGGTGGCGGTGGGTGGGTGCTCACCAGGGAAAAAGGCTTTGAGCCCTTCACTGACGGGGGCTGTTTTGTCCATCCATCTGTGCACAATATAAATGCGCAGGGCGACGATATCCGCCATGGTGCCGCCAGCGGTGGTCACGGCCGTTTCTACATTACGTAAGCTCTGCCACACCTGCTGCCGTAAATCATCTTTGCCGATGATCTGCTGATGGTCATCCCAGGCTACCTGCCCCGAAAAGTACACGGTGCGGCTGCCCTGGGCCACCACAATCTGTGAAAACCCATACTGGCGGCTGTCAAACAACGCATCGGGGTTAAGACTCATTTTACTCATGATGATAGGCCCAATCCCAAAACCAGTAAGCCAGCCCTTGCCACTGGCCCCAGCCAGCAAATGCCTTTTCTACTTCAGCACGGCCCACCGGACGGCCGTCATGCCATTCGTACGAAACCAGCTTCAAGGCCCAGGAATCTACAGGAACGGCGTCATAATGGCCCAGCAGCATCAGCAGGGTGGCAGTGGCGTACGGACCCACGCCTTTGAGAGACAGCAGCTGTTTTCGTAAGTCTGGGGTAGACCACACGGCCGTTTTCCACGCTTCCAACGCCAGTTCACCACTGGCCACACGCTGCGCCAGTTCCAACACATAGGGGGCACGGTAGCCTAAACGCGCCCGTTTTTGCAGCGTTTCAATGTCGGCCGCGGCCAGCAAAAATGGTGGTCGGGCGGCTAAGGTAAATTCCATCTCCACGCGCCACATTTAAAGGGCGGCGGCCACCAGGTCACCCATGGCGGCGCAGGTCACTGGTTTGTCACCGGGCCTGGCAATGTCACTGGTGCGGTGGCCGGCGGCCAGCACTTGGGCCACGGCCGTTTCCACCGCCGCCGCTTCAGCATCCAGGTACAAACTAGACCGCAGCAGCATGGCGGCGCTGAGGATGGTAGCCAGTGGGTTGGCAATGCCCTGCCCGGCAATATCCGGCGCGGAACCGTGAATGGGTTCATACAGGCCTACACTCCCAGCGGCCCCCAGCGCCGCCGACGGCAGCATCCCCAGTGAGCCGGTGATCATGGAAGCCTCGTCAGAGAGAATATCGCCAAAAAGATTACCCGTGACCACCACGTCAAAATCGGCGGGGCGATTGATGAGATACATGGCCATGGCGTCTACCAGGATGTCTTCGTACTGTACATCCGGATTTTCGGCGGCCACTTCGTGGGCCACTTCACGCCAGACGCGGGAGGTAGCCAGCACGTTGGCCTTGTCTACGGAGGTCACTTTGCCGCGCCGTTTGCGGGCCAGGTCAAAGGCCACCTGCAGCACCCGCCGGATCTCCATTTCGTTGTAGCGCATGGTGTTAAACCCTTCACGGCCGTGTGCCCCCTCACTTCTTCCCTGCGGCGTGCCAAAATAGATGCCGCCAATAAGCTCACGCACAAACAAGATGTCTACCCCTTTGACACGCTCTGGTTTGAGCGGGCTGGCGTCGGCCAGGGCGTCAAACACCTTCACCGGGCGCAGGTTGGCAAAGACACCCAACGCCTGCCGCAGCCGCAGCAGCCCTTGTTCCGGGCGCACGGCCGCCGTAGGGTCATCCCACTTGGGCCCGCCGACAGCACCCATAAGCACGCCCTGGCTGTTCAGGCAGGCGGCCAGGGTCTCTTCCGGCAGGGGGTCGCCCAGTTCATCAATGGCCGCCCCGCCGTAAATGTAGGCGGGCATGTCGAAGGTGTGGTTAAATTTGGCGGCTACGGCCGTGAGTACCTTCTTGGCCTCCACCACAATTTCTGGCCCGATGCCATCACCGGGTAACAACGTAATCTTTGCTTCCATTCAGGCTTCTCCTCTCACTTTTTATACATTACCACAGAAGTTACGCATCCTTTTGTAGGGCAGGTCTTGTGCCTGCCCTGCTCAGGGCGGCCAGCTTCTTTTCATCCAGTTGGTTAGCACCCGACACAAGGGCTATCACGGCCGTGCCCGCCACCTCAAAACACAAGCTCTTCACAATTTGGGCTGTGGTGCAGCCAATAGCCGCCGCTGCCTCCTGTGCTGAGCGTGTCGTTTGGGCAAATTCTACAATCTCGAGTGTCAGCCCTAATTCTTGGGTCGCGTCTGCCACCTTTTGCGCTGATGGATGCATCTCGGTTTACTTCTCAGAGTGTAGCTCTGTTATGTTTGCTCACTCATATTCATAATCGTCATCGAAATCATAATCATCATCAAAGTCATTTTCAAAGTAACCACGGCCGCGGCGGCGCTGAATGTAGCGGTCAAATTCGGGGGAAACGTCGTCATCGAAGCTGGTTTCCAGGCTTACATCCCAGACCATATCCGCAAAATCTTCATCGGCTACGGCCGTGCCATACCCCAGTTCCAGGCTCTCTACCTGCACCTGTAAACCATCACGGTGTACCATCTTTTGGGCGATCAGGTCTCGGATTTGTTCTTCAATTTCGGCGAAATAGTCACGGCCGTCGGCCTCGGCCTCGGCCATTTTCTTCATCATCCTGGCGCTTTCGTGTTTTTCCAGCCGGGTCAGTTCTTGCTTAATCTCTTCCAGGCGACGTTTGACCCGTGCCACTTCGCGCAGTAGCGTTTCTGCCAGCTTTTGGTCAGCGTGGTCATACACCAGCGCCTGGGCAGCATCCGGTGATTCCGCCAGTTCGCGCAGTTTGGCCAGGTCACCGGCGGCATAGGCGGCATTAATCGCCATCATCATCTGGGTACGGTAGCTGCGGTCAGCTTCATCCACGGCCGTGTCCGGGTGAAAACGGCGCGCCAACTGCCGGTACAGCTTCTTCATCTCCGCCCGTGTATCTTCATCCTGTTCCGGGCGGGCCGTGGTGGGCGTTTCCCGGTAGCGATACTCCCCCCCTTCCGTGGCGCTGTGGCCACGCGCCCAGGCCGCCGCATCGTCGGCGGCCCCCTGGTACCACTCATCACCAAACCAGCGCAGCTGCTGGCGCAGCGCCTGAATTTCGGCGTCCAGTGCCTCCAGTTTGCGCGTCAGTGGACTAATGCGTGCCCGCAGGCGGAACTCAAAAGCGTTAATCGCTGCGTGCCGCTCGGCCAATTCTGCTTCGGCATCTACCAGTTGGGGCAGCAGGTCATCCAGCTCTGCCTGCAAATGGGTGATTTGCTCGCGCCAGTCATCGGTTGTGGGGGTGAGTTGTTGCTCCATAATGAGGCCCATTGTAACTGAAAAAACAGCGGCTGCCGAAGCAAAAAAAGTAAAATCCGGCCCGCTCAATCTATGTTATACTTGGCCTCAACATACAGAGAAAGGCACAAGGAGTTGACAATGCCCAGCCCATTCCCTGGCATGGACCCTTATCTTGAAGACCGTGCCCTTTGGCCCGATGTTCATTCATCACTGATCACCTATATTCGCGAGGCCCTGCAGCCGCAAATCCGGCCCAAATACGTGGCCCGCATCGGTGAGCGCATCCAACTGGCCGCAGTGCGGCACAGCTATGTGCCTGATGTTCTGCTGGTGCCCCCCTCGCGAGAGCCAGGGCCCACACTGGCTGTGACAGCCGGAACGCTGGTCGCCGACGAACCACAAAAGATCGCGTTTCTAGATGAAACGCGGCATGTGCCTTACATCGAAATCATCTACCGGGACACGGGCGATGTGGTGACGTTGATTGAAGTGCTTAGTCCGGCGAACAAAGAGGGCGATGGCCGTGAGCAATACTTACAAAAACAGGCCGAACTGCTTGATACACAGGCCAATCTGGTGGAAATCGATCTACTTGGCTATGGCAAGGACACTATTTTAGCCCGGAATGCTATAGTTACAGAACCCGCTGACTGGCGTTATAGAATCAACATCAGCCGACCACAGCGGCGCAACGAACTAGAGTTTTATGCCGTGCCGCTGCGCGAGCGGCTGCCTCGCTGCCGTATTCCCCTGCGTCCACCAGACGCGGATGCCATACTGGATTTACCGGCCGTTTTCACGCGCTGCTACGACGTGGGTGGCTATGATCTGTTGATTGATTACAGCCAGCCGCCGGTTGTGTCGCTCTCAGACACAGAAGCCACCTGGCTGGCCGCCTGGCTGCAAGAGAAAGGGGTCAGGGCAGAGGCTGCATAAGCCTGCCTTGACCCACGCCTGAAAACCGTTTCTCTCACCGGGTCCCATTCAAGAGCGCATATTCCATGCTGTCTGCCAGTGCCTGCCAGCTGGCTTCAATGATGTTGGTGCTGGCGCCCACCGTAGACCAGGTTTTGTTGCCCAGGCGAGTATCAATGAGCACACGGGTGGTGGCGGCCGTGGCGTTTTCGCCATCTAAAATGCGCACTTTGTAATCTACCAGCTTCACGCCACTCAGGGTGGGGTAGACATCTACCAGGGCTTTGCGCAAGGCGGCATCCAGGGCATTGACCGGACCGTTGCCTTCGGCCACGGTGTGCATACGCTTGGGGCCGACACGCACCTTGACGATGGCCTCTGCATTTAGACCACGGCCGCGCCGCTGCTGCACGTCTACGCGGTAATCAATCACCTCAAACGGCGGCACATAGGCCGGGTGGGTGCGGCGCAGCATAAGTTCTACAGAAGCCTCGGCCCCTTCAAAGGTAAAGCCGGCTGCTTCTAACTGCTTAATTTGGGCCAACACGCCGCGCAAATCAAGCCCTTCGATGCTGATGCCAAATTGAGCCGCCTTGTCTACCAGGTTGCCATGTCCGGACAGCTCAGAAACCACACTGCGCTGCTGGTTGCCCACCAGTGTTGGTTCAATGTGCTGGTAACTGCGCGGGTTTTTGAGCATGGCGGCTACATGGATGCCACCTTTGTGGGCGAAGGCGCTTTTGCCGACAAAGGGTTGATGATCATCCAGTTCCAGGTTGGCCACTTCGGCCACGTAGCGGGAAAGTTCGGTTAGCCGTTTGAGCTGCTCATCGCTGACACAGTGATACCCCATTTTAAGCTGCAGGTCGGGGATGATGCTGCACAGGTTGGCGTTGGCCACCCGTTCACCATAGCCGTTGATGGTGCCCTGTACCTGGGTGACGCCGCAGCGCACGGCCGTGAGGGTATTCGCTACCCCACACTCGCCGTCATCGTGTGTATGGATGCCTAGCTGCACGGTTGACCCTAACGCGGCCTGCACGTTCCCTATCATTTCTTCAATCTCCCAAGGCAGCACCCCGCCATTGGTGTCACACAGCACTACGCTGTCGGCGCCATTTATGACGGCGGCGCGCAGTGTGGCGGTGGCATATTCGGGATTGGCCTTATACCCATCGAAGAAATGCTCGGCGTCGTAGACCACCTCTCTGCCAAATGATTTGCAGTAGGCCACACTGTCACCGATCATCTTCAGGTTTTCTTCCATGTTTACTTCCAATACGTCAGTGACGTGCAGATCCCAACTTTTGCCCACCAGGGTGATGACCGGTGTATTGGCCTCAATCAGCAGGCGCAGATTGATGTCCTCTGCCGGGGAAATGCCTTTGCGTCGGGTGCTGCCGAAGGCTGTGACTTTGGCATGTTTTAAGCCTAAGGTAGGGACCCGCTGGAAAAATTCCACATCCTTCGGGTTGGACCCCGGCCAGCCCCCTTCGATGTAATCGATGCCAAATTCATCCAGCTTTTTGGCGATTTTTAGCTTGTCATCCAATGAAAGAGAAATGCCTTCGCGCTGGGTGCCATCACGCAAGGTCGTGTCGTAGAGGAATATCTTTGTCATGCTGATCACCTTTTTAGTGATCAGTATTCAGTCATCAGTTTTGCCGGCCACTGAACACCGAATACTGATTTAGTGATCAGTATTCAGTCATCAGTTTTGCCGGCCACTGAACACTGAATACTGAACTACCGGCCCGTGTCCACACGAGCAGGATGTGCAGCTTCGTAGTCGGCCACAAGGGCATCCTGCTTTAGGAGATAGCCAAGCTGGTCTAAGCCTTCGAGCATACAGGTTTTGCTGAAGGTGTCTATGGGGAAGGGGACGGCACGGCCGTCTGGCAGCGTCACTGTCTGGGCGGCCAGGTCAATGGACACGGCCGTAGCCGGGTCTTCGGCCACCAGGCTAAGAAGCTGACGGTGGGTGGTTTCGTCTACGATGACGGGCAGCAGGCCGTTTTTTAATGAATTGTTGCGGAAGATGTCGGCAAAGCTGGTGCTGATGACGGCCGTAAAGCCATAATCCATCAGTGACCAGGGGGCATGTTCCCGGCTGGAGCCGCAGCCAAAGTTGTCGCCCGCCAGCAAGATACGGGCGCCCTGCGCCTCTGGCCGGTTGAGGGCAAAGTCTGCGTTGGGTGTGCCGTCTTCGCGGTAGCGCCAATGGTAAAACAGGTTTTGCCCCAGTCCGGCCTTGCTGATCGTTTTCAGGAATTGGGCGGGAATGATCTGGTCGGTGTCAATATTTTCCGTAGGAATCGCCACCATGTGGCTGGTTAGGGTTGTAAATGCTTGCATAGGGGTGTTTTCCAGTATTCAGTATCCAGTATTCAGTCTGCTGAACGCTGGCTGTTCAATATCGTTTATTAAAGGGTTCTTACATCTGTGATCTTGCCGGTGACGGCCGTGGCCGCCGCCGTGAGCGGGCTGGCTAAAAAGGTGCGGCCGCCTTTGCCCTGCCGCCCTTCAAAGTTACGGTTACTGGTGCTGACAGCATACTGCCCTGGCTGCAGTTGGTCGCCGTTCATGGCAATGCACATAGAGCAGCCGGCTTCGCGCCATTCTGCGCCCGCATCCTTAAAGATGCGGTCCAGCCCTTCGGCTTCTGCCTGTTTCTTCACATCCTGGGAACCGGGCACCACCATAACACGCACGCCTTGGGCCACTTTACGTCCACGAATGATCTCTGCTGCCTGGCGCAAATCGGAGATGCGGCTGTTGGTGCAGGAGCCGATGAAGACCACGTCTACCGTCTTGCCCAGCAGCGGCTGGCCCGGCTGCAGATCCATATAGGCCAGCGCCTTCTCTACCGTCTGCCGTTCGCTGATGTCGGGGATGCCGGCGGGGTCAGGAATGGAGGCCGTGATTTTCATGCCCAGGCCAGGGTTGGTACCGTAGGTGATCATCGGTTCCAGATCGTTCACATTCAGGTCAATGGCTTTGTCAAAGGTGGCGGTTTCATCGGTGGCCAGTGCGCGCCACCGGGTCACGGCCCGATCCCAGGCGGCGTTTTTGGGCGCGTGGGGGCGCCCCGCCAGGTATTCAAACGTGGTGTCATCGGGGGCTACCAGCCCGGCGCGGGCGCCGCCCTCAATGCTCATATTGCAAATGGTCATGCGCTGTTCCATGGTCAGCCCACGAATGGCCTCACCGCGATATTCAAAGACGCGCCCGGTGCCGCCGCCAATGCCAATTTTAGAAAGCAGCAGTAAGATAATATCTTTGGCGGCCACGCCAGCGGGCAGACGGCCGTGTACATTCACGGCATAGGTCTTGGGCTTTGTTTGCAGCAGGCATTGGCTGGCCAGGACATGTTCCACTTCCGAGGTGCCAATGCCAAAAGCCAGGGCACCAAACGCGCCGTGTGTGGCTGTGTGGCTGTCACCACAGACGATGGTCATGCCCGGCTGTGTCAGCCCCAGTTCTGGCCCGATAACGTGCACAATGCCCCGGTTGGGACTCTCCATGCCAAATAGTTGGATGCCAAATTCATGGCAGTTGGCTTCCAGTGTGGCAATTTGCCTGGCCGCAATAGCATCGGTCAGGGGCACCCCGATGGGCGTGGTGGGGATGCTGTGATCCATGGTAGCGATGGTTTGGGACGGCCGTCGTACCTTTAACCCTCGCGCGCGCAGCCCGGAAAATGCCTGTGGTGACGTCACTTCATGAATCAGGTGCAGATCAATGTACAGGACGGCCGGGCTACCTGGCTCATCCACCACGATATGGTCTTCCCAAATCTTGTCAATAATTGTCTTTGGTGTAGTCATACCATCTTCCTTAGTCATCCCTATGATCAGTTTTCAGTCATCAGTGTACAGTTTTCAGTGCTGGCCACTCTCTGGAAATGGTCTACTGAAAACTGATGGCGGACTTCTGATGACTGGTACTATGTCCCGGTTTGCGGTTTTACACCGGCAAATACGGCTAATTCAAAATATTTTAAGTAGCAATCCACGTAAATAAACCCGATGTCCCGCAGCCAGTGGCATTGGGTTTCTACGGGTGTCAGCAAGTTGGCGGCTTTGTCTGGCCGGTTATAAAGGTCGTGCGCAATTTGCTCGCGAGATTGGCCGGAGCCGTTTTGCCGGTGATAGGTCACCATTGAATCGACAAACAGTTCCTCAAATAACATTTCGCCCCATTTGGAGCGCGAGGCTACGTGTTCCACATTGACAAAAATGCCACCTGGTGTCAGCAGGTCATACAATTCGGCGTACAATTCTTGTTTACGGCCGTCTGGTTGATGATGGATCGAAAAACCAGAGACGATCACGTCGAAGTTTAGAACCTGCCGGGTCTGAAAAAACGTTGTCAGGCTGGCGCGCCAATCCCTGTGTCCATAATCTACCTGTGCTAGCGTGACACGGCCGTCATAAGCGGCCAACCGTTTTTCCGCTGCGGCCAGCATGGGCGCGGAAAAGTCAGCAAAAACGGCATGCGCCTCCAGGAATTGGTCCAGCACCGCCTGCCCCAAGATGCCATCCCCGCAGCCCAGGTCCAACACGGCCGTGACCGTTTCTTGTGACCAACGGATCAGCCGCAGCATGGTGTCAATTTGAGCCTGGGCCAGGGGGATAGCCCCGCGTACACCGTTAAGATAACGGTTGGCCAGCGTGTTGTCTTGCCAGACAGTGGCATCCGGGGTTGAACGTTTGGCTAACTGCGTTTCGGCCATCCATTTGCTCCTTGTTTATAAACATCAATCTGCCAGCAGTTTGGTTGGTAAACCATCAATACTCGCCTGGTTCTTTTCCGCCCAATACTGGCCAAGACCGTCTTCCCCCCGGTTTTCAGCCCACGCTGTCAGCAGCGGCCGTTCTGCTTCATACCGGTAAAACGGCACGGCAAAGCCACACGATGTTTGCACGGAGGTCAGCTGCATCACAATGATGTTGCGGTTGCCGATCATTTCTGGGAACAGCGAGGCATACTCTGCCCAGGTGGCATCGCGCCGGTGAATGGCCTGGCCCTGTCCGTACAGCCGCAGAATGAGGGGCTTTTCTGTAAACGAGCAAAACATGATCGTCAGACGGCCGTTTTCCTGCAAATGGGCCGCTGTTTCATTGCCGGACCCGGTCAGGTTCATAAACGCCACCTGGTTCATGTTCAGCACCCGAAACGTGTCCATGCCTTTAGGGCTCAGGTTGATACGGCCGTTATCTGGGGCGCTGGCCACAAAAAAGATATGCTGCTCGTTGATAAATGCTGCCAGTTTTTCGTTGAGTGAGTCGTAAAATTGGGCCATTTTTTACCGTTCTACCACGCTCATTTCTTCTTCGCGTGCTGCCAGCATCTTGTTCAAAGCGCTCAGATAGGCACGGGCCGAAGCCACCACAATATCCGTGCTGGCCCCATGCCCACTGAAGGAGCGTACAAACGCCTGGTTCGTTTGTGGATTGAGGCCATACTCCTGCTCACCATTTTCCGGCTGAATGCGAATCATCGCTTCCGCCTGGGCGTCCAGCCCTTCGGTCACGGCGTTGATGGTGAACTCCATCAGCCGGTTACGCACACCGATAATGCGGTTAATGGCCTGGTAACAGGCGTCCACCGGCCCCGTGCCCAACGCCGCATCACGGTATTCTTCACCGTCTGGCCCGCACAGGCTCACTGACGCCGTGGGGATGCTGTGGTCGCCACATGAGATTTGAATGTGGTTTAGCTTCCAGATTTCCGGCGGCTGGTACACCTCGTCGGCAATAATGGCTTCGATATCGGCATCGGTGACCACCTTCTTTTTGTCGGCCAGCCGCTTAAACCGTTTGAAGGCCGCATCTAGCTCCTCGCTGTCCAGGTCACTGTAACCCAGCTCCTCGATGCGCGTGCGAAAGGCGTGGCGGCCGCTGTGTTTACCCAGCACCAGCTTGGACGCATGCAAGCCCACCGTTTCTGGCCGCATGATTTCATACGTTTGGTGGTGTTTTAACATGCCATCCTGGTGAATGCCGGCCTCGTGGGCAAAGGCATTGGCCCCCACAATGGCCTTGTTTGGCTGCACCACCATGCCGGTATAGGCGCTGACCATACGGCTGGTCTTGGTGATTTGGGTGGTGTCAATGTTTGTTTGCACGGTGAAATTCTGTGGTCGAGTGTGAATAGCCATGACCACTTCTTCCAGCGAGGTATTGCCGGCGCGTTCGCCGATGCCGTTGATGGTCACTTCCACCTGGCGGGCACCATTTTGCACACCGGCCAGTGTGTTGGCCGTGGCCAACCCCAGGTCATTATGGCAGTGTACGGACCATATCACGTTGTCGGCGCCAGGTGTATGGGTTCGCAGGTACTTGATCAGCCAGCCAAACTCTTCGGGGGTGGTGTAGCCTACGGTATCAGGGATGTTGAGGGTTGTGGCCCCAGCTTTGATCGCCTGGCCCAACACCTGCACCAGAAAATCGGGGTCAGAGCGTCCGGCATCTTCTGGGGAGAACTCCACATCGTCACATAAGCTGCGGGCATAGGATACGGCCGTGATCACCTGCTCTACACACTCCTCCCGGTCCATCTTAAGCTTGTGTTTCAGATGGATGTCACTGGTGGCCAGAAAGGTATGGATGCGATGGCGCGGTGCCCCTTTGACGGCGTCATAGGCCCGCTGGATATCTTCCTTATTGGCTCGGGCCAGCCCGGCGATGGCCATTGGCTGGCCGGATTGACGGCCGTCGGTAAGCGGCCCCACTTCTTCAGCGATCCGGCGCACGGCGTCAAAGTCGCCCGGCGAGGCGATGGGAAACCCGGCTTCGCAGATGTCCACCCCCAGGCGCGAGAGCTGCCGGGCGATCTCCAGCTTCTCTTCTACATTTAATGTCGCCCCCGGTGACTGTTCGCCATCGCGCAGCGTTGTGTCAAAAATCACTAGCGTATCTTGAATCTTGACGCCATCTTCGTCCATCATTCACACTCCATTAACAGTCAGTGGTTATCAGTCAACCGCTGAGCGCTGACTGTTTACTGATTACTCAATGTCTACCGGATGCAGCCAGGGCATCATCTTTCGTAGTTCCTTGCCCACCTGTTCAATCTGGCTGCTGCGGGCTTCAGTGCGGCGCTTTTCAAACCAGGGACGGCCGTGGGCATTCTCATCAATCCACCCCTCGGCGTAAGCACCCGTCTGGATGTCTGTGAGAATTTGTTTCATCGCCTGGCGTGTCTCATCGGTGATGATGCGCGGCCCGCCGGTGTAGTCGCCATGTTCGGCCGTATCGCTGACGCTGTAACGCATATAGCTCAATCCGCCGCGGTAAAACAAGTCTACAATTAATTTTAGTTCATGCAGGCATTCAAAATAGGCGATCTCCGGCTGGTAACCGGCTTCCACCAATGTGTTAAAGCCTGCTTCTACCAGCGCGGCCACACCGCCGCACAATACCACCTGTTCACCAAACAGGTCTGTTTCTGTCTCCTCAGCAAACGTTGTCTCAATCACCCCGGCACGGGTACAGCCCAGCCCCCGGGCATAAGCCAGAGCGAACGGCTTCGCCTGGCCTGAATGATCCTGATGCACAGCCAACAATGCCGGTGTGCCTACCCCTTCCACATAGACTTCGCGCACGCGGTGGCCCGGCGCCTTGGGGGCGATCATGCTCACGTCTACGTTGGTTGGCGGCACAATTTGCCCAAAACGAATGTTAAAGCCGTGCCCAAACATGAGCGTCTTGCCGGCACTCAGGTGAGGTTCAATGGACTCCTTGTAGACGGCCGCTTGGGTCGTATCTGGCAACAACACCATGATCACATCTGCTTCGGCACAGGCGTCAGCGACGTTTTTTACCGGCAGGCCATCCGCTTCGGCCTTGGCCCATGACTTGCTGCCCGGGTACAGCCCCACGCGCACATCGGCGCCGGAATCACGCAAGTTTAAGGCGTGAGCGTGACCCTGACTGCCATAACCAAGTACTGCAATCTTTTTGCCCGTAAGTAAGCCCAGGTCTGCATCGTTGTCGTAATAAATGTTTGCCACTAGTTCATTCTCCTTCTTGATTTTTATGGTATTCCGTGACCTGTTCTGAACACTCAATACAGGCCGGCTGAATACGGTTAATGATGTCCGTTAGCATGGGCGGGTACGGCCGTGTCTGTTTCTATGCCTGTCTGCGAGGTTGAGCCCCGCACCATGGCCACCCGGCCAGTACGCACCATCTCCATAATGCCGAAGTTGCTCAACAGCTCAATTAATGAGTTCACCTGATTTTCTTTACCCACAATCTGGATGATCAGCGAATCCAGGGTCACATCCACAATCTGGGCGCGGAAAATATCTACCAGCTGCATTACCTCGGCCCGGTCCTCGCTGGCCGCCTGCACCTTAATCAGCGCCAATTCCCGCATGACAGGGTCGTTATAGGTTACATCCTCAATACGGGTGATGTTGATCAGCTTATACAACTGCGTTTTCACCTGGCGCATGTCCCGATCGGTGCCCCTGGCCACAAAGGTCATACGGCTGATACCTGGCGTTTCGCTGTGCCCCACGGCCAGGCTTTCAATATTAAAGTTGCGCCGGCCAAATAACCCGGCCACTCGGTTTAAGACACCTGGTTTGTCTTCCATCCAGGCGATGATTGTGTGTCGTTTTGTTCCGTTTTCTGGCATTTCTTGGTTCCTTTATACCAATGACTGATAGTGTAGGGGCGACCATAAGGGTTGCCCTGAGCGGGGCAGGCACAAGACCTGCCTCTACAAAAGGTCATAAAACTTCCCTAACACTGCATTACTCTTCTTCCCGTGTCATTGCCGGAGCTGGCCGCCGGATCATGTCAGCATTGCTCTTGCCGGGGGCCACCATCGGGTACACATTTGTGAACTCTTCCACTTGAAAGTCCAGCAGGTAGGGGCCATCGTGCGCCTGGGCCTCTTTGATGGCATCATACGCTTCTTCACGCTGGGTCACTGAGCGGGCCCGAATGCCATACGCCTCGGCGATCTTCACAAAGTCTGGGTTAAACAAAGGCGTGCCGGAATGCCGCTTGTTATAGAACACATCCTGCCACTGCCGCACCATGCCCAGGTAGCCATTGTTGATGATGGCAATTTTGATGGGTAGGCGTTCCTGAACGACTGTCGATAATTCCATCATAGTCATCTGGAAGCCACCGTCGCCGGCCACCACCCAAACTTCCTGGTCAGGGGTGCCCATTTGAGCGCCAATGGCTGCCGGCAGGGCATAGCCCATGGTGCCCAGGCCCCCTGAGGTGAGCAGGCTGCGGCGCTGGTTATGTTGGTAATATTGCGCTTCCCACATTTGGTGCTGGCCAACGTCAGTGACCACGGTAGCTGGACTGTTGCCATCGCCGGTGGCATGCCACAATGAACGCATAACGTAAGGAGCTACCAGTTCGTCCACTTCTTGAGCCAGAATGTCACGATAACTTGTCTCGGATTTCCACTCAGCAATTTGTTCCAGCCAGGCCGGATGCTCATGAGGCTCCACCTGCGGCAGTATGGCTCGCAATGCCAGCAGCGCGTCACCCACCACCGGCGTGTCAATGGTGATGTTTTTGCCCATCTCTGCCGGGTCAATGTCTACATGGATGATTTTGGCCTTGGGCGCAAAGGTATCGAAGGCGCCTGTCAGCCGGTCATCCAGGCGGGCTCCCACTGCCAGCAGCACATCACACTCTTGCAGGGCATAGTTGCAGTACGCTTCGCCATGCATGCCGCCCCAGCTGATAGACAGCGGGTGGTTGGCCGGGAAAGTGCCGATCCCCAACAGGCTGGTAGCCACCGGAATATTGGCTTTTTCTGCCAGTTGACGTAGTTCTGCCTCGGCCCGGGCAATGGAGACACCCTGACCAGATACAATGACCGGACGTTGGGCTTCGTTCACAAGTTTGGCTGCGCGGGCCACGGCCGTGGAGTCAGGCGCATTCATATTGGGGTTATAACCGGGTAGATTGACCGATTGAGGATAAACAAACGGTATGGATTTTTGCTGCACGTCTTTGCATACGTCTACCAACACTGGGCCCGGTCGGCCGGTACGGGCAATATAAAACGCTTCTTTTAACGCATCAGGCAGATCACGAATATCGGTGATTAAGTAATTGTGTTTGGTGACAGGCAGGCTGACACCCTGCACATCCGCTTCCTGGAAGCCATCACGCCCCAACAGGGAAGTGGGAACCTGGCCGGTGATGGCCACAATAGGCGTCGAGTCCATATACGCCGTCGCCAGCCCAGTGATAAGGTTGGTGGCTCCAGGGCCGGAAGTGGCAATGCAAACGCCCACTTTGCCAGTTGCTCGGGCATAGCCATCGGCCATGTGTGCCGCCCCCTGCTCATGGGTAACCAACACATGATGAATAGGATACTCATACTTTGCCAAATCATCATAGGTAGGCAGGATAGCCCCGCCGGGTAGGCCAAAGACCACTTCTACCCCTTCGGCCATCAGGCTTTCCCAGATGATCTGCCCACCAGTCTTCATTTCGCTCATAAGTTTGCTCCTTCTTTAAGGGAGATGAGAGGCTTAAGATGGGTTCCAATCTCCGCGTTCTGATCTCCATGATCTGATCTGCAAAATAAAAGAGGCAGAAAACAGTTTAGATCAGTTTTCTGCCTCTGGCATGACGGCGTGTCGTTGTGGGTTGGGGCCGGGGAAGGAGCCGGCAGCAGGTAACGGCCACTTGTACGTGTGTTGCTTACCATCTGCTGCCGGTTATTTATCACTTGCATACCCATTAACCTGTTACCCTGAGAACAAAAAAGCCGCCCTGTTGGGGGCGGCTCTTGGTGCATTTTGTCTTGTGACTTTGCCTCAGCCTCTACCCAACAGCAATGGCTCCTTGCTAATAAGGAGGACAATAATAAGGACGAGGCTAAAGGCAACCTGCTTGCCGAAAAAATTCATATGCTTATTTTACTCTTTCTACAAACCGTATCACTTCTCTATGTAAGTGTATCTAGTGTACCTATGATCGGGCTACATGCAAATTCACAAAAGAAGCTGGTTGTTTCTTGTGCGAACTATACAATCCAGGGGATTTCTGAGTAACAGCCAGGTCGGCTTCCGCTGCCAGACGCCAAAGGGGGCGATGTCACCATCGCCCCCTTTGATTCCCACTATTTCCCACTGAACCGCGCATTTCAGCACAAGTCCCTGAGAGTATATAAAATAGCGGGTAAATTCTCTATGGTCAGGTTGACAGAAATGAGAGCGCTCTCATTTGGTGAAAGTGTACAGGGACCAGGTTATTTGTCTGACCGTAATTGCCACAGTTTTAACGCCAGGTGCAACCCCAGGCGCATATTGGCCTGGTTCAGGTCATGGTTTGTCAGGTCTTGAATGCGTTCCAGCCGGTAGAGCAAGGTGTTCCGATGCACAAAGAGTGATTCGGCCGTCTGGCTGATGTTGCCATGATGGTTAAAATAGGCGTCTATGGTTTGCACCAGGGTGCTGTTGTGGCGGGCATCATAGTCAATCAGGGGACCGATGACTTGTTTGGTAAAGACACGCACGGTCGGTATATCCTCTAACTGTCCCAGCAACCGGTAGACGCCCAGGCTGCCAAATTCCACCACTTCGCCCTGGATTTGCAGCCGCTCACTCAGGTGCATGGCTTGCAGCGCTTCGTTGTAAATACGTGGCCAGTCTGCCAGGCTGGTGGCCGGGCCGCTCATGCCGGCCACCAACCCATCTTTGGGGAATTCGGTTTTAACTTGTTCCAAGATACGTCTGCCGAGCGCCTGGGCAGATTCCATGTCATCTTCAGCGCGCAGTTCTTGAAAGATGCAAATGTGTGTGCCCCCATAAACGTGGACGAGGGCAGCACGGCCGTGGGAGGACAGAGCCCAATTGACAGATGTTTCCAGCCGCCGTAGGGATAGGGCCGTCTTTTTAACCCAGGCAAAGGTCAGGGCGGCGTGTGGTGTGCTGGTATCATGGTCCAGGCGGCTGGAAAGCCGTTCGATCTCGCGCACAGGTAGGGTGCCGGCCAGCAGCCCCTCTAAAAAATCGCCCCGCAGCGCCTTTTTGGCCTCACTGACAGCTTTGGCCTTGGCCATTTCCAGGGCAAAAGCGGCCGCACCATGTTCTACCGCCTGCTCGTCTAACAAATCCAGCTCATCGGCCAGGCCCACCACCGATAGATACCCACGTGCCCTGTCACCGGAGATAATAGGGCTGACCAGCCGGCCGATGTTTTCAATGGGCAAAATTTGTTGCCAGTGACTCTGATGAGCGCGCGCCGCAGCTTTGCGGTTACGCAGTACCGGGGGCAGCTCTTCCCGCTGGGTCAGCGCTTCGACGATTCTTTCGACGTCGAGTGTGTTGTTACCGGGCACGCTTAAGGCTCTGATTTCTAGCCGTTTGTCTTGCACAATGACAATTTTGCCCGTTAACTTGGAAATAACGTCTGTCATGGCCGGAATACCTTGTTCTTCGCGGGACATTTCAGACAGCGTACGGTACAGTTGCAAACCGCGTTCGGTGGTGGCCGACTGCCGGTCTACCAGTAAGGCGGCTATCGCCCGGTTTGCTTCACGCACAGACGTTTCTGGCGGCGCCACCAGCAGCGGCAGGTCCAGACGGGTGGCTTCTGATATGGTTGGCTCAGAGACGGGTTTAAAAAGCAAGACACCGGCGACGGATAACCCGGCCAATATTTCCAGCTTTTGCATGAGAGCTTTATCAGATGTACGTTCATGCAAAGCTATTGGCAAGATGACCAGGTCCCCTTCTTGGGCCTGCAAGGGTAGGTTTTCCCAAGAGGTGAGAACAACAACCCATTGTACTTCGCGGCGGGCAGGGTCTTTGCCTGCGACCACGGCCGTTTGCAGCGGCAGCGCCAGGCGCAAAACGTCGCTGATATTTACAAATGGAGCAGAATGATTACTCATGGGGTGCCATTATTTACCGGGAGTCTGATAATAAATGTTGTTCCTTCACGGGGGGCGCTGACGACATTAATTTCGCCACCATGCTGCTCGATAATGCGATGACTGGTTGCCAGCCCCAGCCCTGTGCCTTTCCCCGGGTCTTTGGTAGTATAAAACGGTTCAAATATATGAGCCAATTCAGCTTCAGACATGCCCTTTCCGTTATCCCTAAAAAGTACCTGAATGTGGCTGGCATCTTGCCCTAACCGGGTGGTGATTTCTATGTGCCGGTTTTCAGACAGATCTTGTAAGGCGTCACGGGCGTTCACAATGAGGTTGAGCCAGACGCTTTTGAGGTGTTCCCAACTGGCTACCACACGTGGCAAATCATCAGCCATGTTTTGAATGACCAGGGTATCGGTCGTTTGCAGTTGGTAATGCACCAGCGCCAGTGTCTGGCGAATAGATTTGTTGACATCATCAGCCGTAAAAGCATACTGCTCTTGCCGGGCAAAATCCAACAGGCCGCGCACCACTTTGGCGGCCCGTTCCCCGGCCTGGTGAATCAGGTCAACAGATTCGTAATTTTCGTCGTCTGGCGGGATGATCATTTTCAGGATTTCAGCGTTGGCATTGATAGCGGTAAGGGGATTGTTGATTTCATGGGCGACGCCGGCGGCCAGTTGGCCAATGGCGGCCAGTTTGCCCGCTTGCAGCAGTGAACCTTCGAGCCGCCGCTCTTCTGTACGATCTTGCCAGACGATAACGGCACGGGCAGAGCTGGCCTGTTTGCCAGGGATAGGATAAACGTTGATGTCCCATTCACGCGGCAGGTGGTCTTCCCCTTTGTAGTTAAGCGTCCAGTGGCAGGCTTCTTTTTCGGTGAGGGTATGGGCGGCCAGGCAGTGTGTGCATGGCTCCTCGCGGCGGAAGAAGGCCCGGTAACATACCTGGCCAACCAGGGTATCGGCCGTGTCAGCCAGTTCATCGGCTTTACTTTTGTTAACACCCACCAGTTCCCAATCATCGTTGATGGTGTAAATGGGGTTGGGGATGCCGTCAATGAGTGCTTGCAGCGTGTTGCGGTTTTCTAGCAGTTCTTGCTGGCGCTGGCGAATGCGCTGAAAGAGCCAGGCGTTTTCGATGGCCTCGCTGACGGAACTGGCCAGCGAGTTAAAGATATCCAGGTCAAAATCGGTGTAACGGCCGTCTACCTTGTTAAACCCGCTGATAATGCCTACCGCCCGCCCACGTACAAGCAGCGGCGCGATGATGAGCGAGCGGACGTCATAGTTAGGAGGGGCATCACTGGTGGGCACAAAACGACTGTCACCCGGCGCATGGTTCAGATATACGGCCGTTTGCTCGCCAAATGCCAGGCCCATGATGCCTGTGTCTGCGGCCATGGACGGCAGGGCTGTCACCGGAATGCCTCCTTCCTGGTTACGCAGGTTTTTATAGCGCAGCTTGCCCCCTTCCACCAACAGGGCCGCGGCCAATTCTACCCCCATGACCAGGTGAATGCCTTCGACGGCCGTTTCCAAAATATCGGCCTGTTCCAGCTTCGCCGCCACGGCTTGCGCAATCCGGTTTAAATCGGCTAACTGCTGGCTTTGCTGCTGCAGCTGTTTTTCCAACTGCTGCGTACGCAAGATGGTCTTAACACGGGCCAGTAACTCCTGGGGGCGGTAAGGTTTGGTAATGTAGTCATCAGCCCCGGCGGAAAGCGCCTCTACTTTTTCGTTGCTGCCGGCTGCGGCCGTAAGCAAGACCACTCGTGTATAGCGCAAATCGGGGTGCTCGCGTATCCAGGTCAAGACATCTAACCCGGAAAGATTGGGCATGCGCATGTCCAACAGCACCAGGTCGATCTCCGTTTTATCATGCAGGGTAGATTCTAGAAAATTGATCGCCTGTTCGCCGTCACTGGTAATAGAAACTTCATAGCCTTCTTTTTTGATCAGATAATCAGCCAGAGACTCGGCAATTTCCGGTTCATCGTCCACAATGAGCAGATGAGCAGCGGGAGCGGAAGATTCAATGTCGGCTGAAGGGATGGTAGGCGTCATGAAAAGGGGGATTTAAGATTAGAGATCAGAGATGGCTCGATCTCCAATCTTAAAATTCTACGGCTCGGCCGGTTTTGTCGTAAACGTATAGCCATGTCCCTGTACCGTTAAGATGTATCTTGGCTCGTTGGGCACAGGTTCAATCTTTTCACGCAGGTTTTTGATGTGCGCGCGGACCAGTTCTGGGCTGCCCGTGTCGCGGGGGTAATCCCATACATCTTGTAAAAGCTGCTGGCTGTTAAATACCTGATCAGCATGGCTCATCAGGTGGTAGAGCAGGTCAAACTGTACATTGGTGAGCAAGGCAGTACTGTGCTGCGTGGTCACCTGGAAGCTGCGGGTATCTAAAACCACATCGCCAGCGACAACTTCTGTGGGGGGCGCAGATGCCGTGAGTTTAGGGGTTACCCGGCGTAAGATGGCCCGAATACGCAGTTGCAGCTCTTCCATGTTAAAGGGTTTCGCCAGGTAATCATCGGCCCCGGCACGGAAACCTTCGATTTTGTCTTCATCTTTCGCCTTGGCTGTCAGAAAGAGTACCGGAATTTCTTTCAGCAGCGGGTCGCCGCGTAATTGGCGACAGACCTGGTACCCATCCATACCGGGCATCATAATGTCCAGAATAAAAAGATCAGGGGGATGACGGTGTGCCAATTGCAGCCCTTCGGTGCCGCTGTTAGCGACCATGACGGTGTGATCATAGGTCTTAAGGACACGTTGCAAGGTGCGCGAAACGAGTTCGTCATCGTCAATAACCAGGATCGTAGACATGGGTACTCCTTTGTTGAACGTTGAACCAATCGCCGATTAGTTGGGCCAAAACAGTGTCTTACCCATCGGCAACCATCGCCATTTGCTTTATGTGAACCTACCTGGTTAGTATAACAGATTTTTGCAGAATGTGGGGGAAGGGGTACGGTCGTAATCCAAAAACCGAAGGTCACCACTTGTTTTACAAACAGGTGCGACCTTCGGTTTATAGGTTATGGTTTTACAGCAGCAGCCGCAGGGCGTTTTCCAGAATGCTTTTAAGCGCCTGCATAAATTGGGCTGCCTCGGCACCATCGGTAACACGGTGGTCCGCGGAGATGGTGGCTTTCATGCGTGTGCCTATGGCCAGTTCACCGTTGACGATGACAGGCACCTGTTGGGCGCTGCCCACAGCCAGGATAGCCGCATTGGGCGGGTTGATGATGGCAATGAAGTGGTCTACTTCATACGCCCCCAGATTACTGACGGTGAAGGTAGCCCCTTCTACGTCTTCTGGGTGTACCTTACCTTCACGCGCACGGGCGATCATCTCCCGGTTGTCACGGGCGATCTTAGAGATGCTGGCAATATCGGTGTCTTTTTGCACCACGGTGAGCAGCCCGCCTTCTATGGCTACGGCCGAACCCACATGGATGCGCTGATGGTGGATGATTTTGTCGCCGCCAAAGCTGGCGTTGATATTAGGAAATTCACGCAAAGCCAGCGCCGCCGCTTTGACGATCAGGTCATTGACCGTCACTTTATTGTCCGGGCCCAGCGCCTCGTTGATCTGCTTACGCAGGGCCAACGCCGGTTCCATGTTGATCTCCGTAGTGACGTAGAAGTGGGGTATGGTGGTTTTACTTTCGGTCATACGCCGGGCAATAGCGCTGCGCATGCGTGTCAGCGGCCGTTCGGTGCTGTCTGGGCCGGCGGCCACGGGTGAGGGCGCTGCGGCTGGTATGGTGATGGTTGGCTGTGGTTGGGTCAGGAAAGATTCCACGTCGGCTTTGCGAATACGGCCGTCTGGCCCACTGCCACTGACGCCGGTTAAATCTACCCCGTGTTCCTGGGCCACCCGGCGGGCTACCGGCGTGGCTTTAACGCCGCCGGGAAACTCACTGCTGACGGCCGTGCCTGGCGCCTGTGGGGCTTGGACTGCTGCCGCTGGTGCTGGTGTGGCGGTGGCCGGTTCCGCTTTTGCTTCTGGTTGGGGTTCAGGCGCTGGTGGGGCGGCTCCATCCTGGGTGCCCGCTTCAGCCATCATGCCCGAAATATCTTCCCCGGCCGCGCCAATGATGCCCAATTTGGCCCCCACCGGAATAAGGTCGCCCGGTTCGGCAAAGATCGCTAACAGCACGCCGTCGGCGCGGGCCTGCAGCTCTTGAGTCACCTTGTCTGACTCGATTTCGGCCAGGGCATCCCCTTTGCTCACTGGATCACCAACGTTTTTGAGCCAGGCGCCCATAGCACCTTCTTCCATATCAAAACCCAATGTGGGCATGAGGATAAAATCCGCCATTAGAGTATCTCCTTCACGGCCGTGACAACTTTGTGGGCATCGGGTAGGGCCGATTTTTCCAACTCGCCTGAATACGGTGCGGGCACATCATACTGTGCCACTCGTTTAATGGGAGCATCCAGGTAATCAAACGCCTTTTCTTGTAATTGGGCCACAATCTCGGCGCCAATGCCATAAGTTTGGTGCCCAAATTCGACGATAACGGCCTTAAACGTCTTTTTAAACGAGGCCAACGCCAGCGACATGTCCAGCGGCTGCAAGGTGCGTAAATCAATGATCTCCGCTTCAATCCCTTCCCGGGCCAACATCTCGGCCGCTTCCAGGGAAACATGCAGCCCTTCACCATAGGTGATAATCGTTACGTCTGTCCCTACCCGCTTAATGTCGGCTTCGCCGATGGCTACCACATAATCTTCATCGGGTACGTCGCCCCGCACTTTGGGTGAGGTATAAAGGGGTACTGGCTCAATGAACAACACCGGGCCGTTGTCTCGAATGGCGGCCTTCAGCAGCCCTTTGGCGTCATAGGGCGTAGCCGGGCAGACCACTTTGAGGCCCGGAAAGTGGGCAAAAATGACGTCTGGTGTGTGGCTGTGGGTGGCGCCCAACTGCTTGCCGCCACCACCCGGCGCACGGAAAACCAGCGGGCAGTCAAACTGGCCGTTGAACATGTAACTCACCTTGGCCGCGTGGTTGACAATGGCGTCAAAAGCCACAAAAGCAAAGTTGATGGTCATAAACTCGGCGACTGGCCGCGTCCCGGCCATGGCCGCCCCCACGGCGGCCCCGGCGATGACCATTTCAGAGATGGGGGTGTCGCGGACGCGGCGTTCGCCAAACTCTTCCAGGAAGCCTTTGGTGACAGCATAAGTGCCGCCCCAGGCCGCCACTTCTTCGCCCATAATAAAAACGTTGTCGTCGCGCTGCATCTCTTCACGCAGCGCTTCGGTAATTGCTTCACGTAGTGTTAGTCTTGCCATGGTTAAATTCCTGTGGAGCCAAATTTGCCAATTTGGCTTACATTACTCTGGGTAGATGTGGTTAAAGAGGGTGTCCAAAGCTGGTAAGGGGGATTCGTTGGCAAAGGTGACAGCCTCTTCCATTTGTTTCATCACCGCGTCATCAATGGCCACCAGTTCGGCTTCGGTAGCGCCATGCTCTTCCAGCAGCACTTTTTGCAGGGTGGCAATGGGGTCTTTTTCATCGCGCCATTTATCCAGTTCGCCGGCCGGCCGGTAGCGGGTACGGTCACCGATAGAATGGCCCTCGTAACGATAGGTGACCATTTCCAGGAACTGGGGACCTTTGCCTTTGCGGCAGGCATCAATGGCTTTTTGGGTGGCTTTGTACACGTCAACGATGTTCATGCCGTCAATTTTTTTGGCGGGGATGTTATAAGCCTTAGCTTTATCGGCCAGGTTGGGGTTGGCAGAGGCCTGGTCTACGGCCGTGCCCATGCCATACTTATTATTCTCACATATAAAAACAATGGGCAGGTCCCACACCCCCGCCATATTTAACGATTCATGGAAGTAGCCGATGTTTGTGGCGCCGTCGCCAAAGTAGCACAGGCAAACACCGCCCGTACCTTTGTATTGTTCCGCCAGGGCCATGCCCGTGCCTAATGTCAGGTGGGCACCGACAATGCCGTAACCGCCCCAAAACTTTTTCTCTTTGCTGGCCAGGTGCATGGAGCCACCGCGCCCGCCAACAACACCGGTGGCCTTGCCCATCAGTTCAGCCATGACCGCCCCTGGTTCCAACCCCACCGCCAGGGCATGACCGTGATCGCGGTAGGCGGTAATCAGGTGGTCACGCTGCGGATCACGGGCGGCAATGGTGCCTACGGCCACCGCTTCCTGGCCAATGTAAAGGTGCAGGAAGCCTTTGATTTTCCCTTCAAGCTGGTACAGTTCGTCGCTGCGCTCTTCAAAGCGACGAATGAGCACCATTTGGCGGTACCATTCGAGTAACGTTTCTTTGTCCATTCATATCTCCCTTGAAATTTATCAACGCAGCGGCGCAAGTGCTCAGAGAAACGAGGCTCTGGTAATTACATTTTATGCGTTGTGAGTGTTCAATTGTTGTCGCCTCATAACAGGCAGCTTTTACGGGCTGAATAACCGGTTCAGGGATCGGGTAGTTATCAAAGGTTTTTAACCCAAAAGCGGGATGGTGGTTGTATGAATCATTGGCTAACCGTTGGTTGATAGCGCTTGCTGGCCAACGGCCGTAAAGCCATCAACAAAATAGTTTAGCAAAATTATCCTTTAGCGGCGAGTTATGAAATAGCACGATATGCACAAATTTTAAGGGCAGCCATTGGAGATTAAACAAAATTGCCACATGTTACGCGCCACTCACCGGTTTCTCTACACAGCTTCCCTGGTGATCTACATCTAAGACCCAGGTGCGGCTGTTTAACCCGGCCTGGGCAAATACGGCCGTGACCGCCTCCCCAATGTACACATGGCCCTCTGGGGCAAAGGCGATCAGGCTGGGGCCGGCGCCGCTGAGGGCCACCCCCTGCGCACCCGCGGCCTGGGCGGCGGCAAATGCCCCGGCCATGCCGGGGATGAGCGGGATGCGGTAAGGCTGGTGCAGTGTGTCTTGCATGGCGATGGCCAGCCGGGTGTAGTCAGCCGTTTGCAGGGCGCGGATGACAAGAGGAGTGCGGGCGGCATTAAAGATGGCATCCGCGTGTGATACCTGGGCCGGCAGGGCGGCGCGGGCCTCACGGGTGAGCAGGTGAAAATCGGGCAAAATAACAACCACTTTCAGATCTGGCAAGTCAAACCGCTCAATGTGCAGGCCGCGTGGGTGCCCTATGCCCAGCACCAACCCACCGTAGAGGGCCGGGGCCACGTTGTCCGGGTGGCCTTCCCTTTCGGCGGCAAAGTGTAAAATTTGTTCAGGGGTAAACGGCCCGCCTATCAGCGCGTTGGCCGCTAACATGCCGCCTAACACGGCCGTGGAACTGCTGCCCAACCCACTGCCCACAGGAATGGCGTTTTCCTGGTGAATGTGCAGGCCAGACGGCCGTTGACCGGCCTTCTCAAAAATGAGCGCCGCACACTGGTACACCAGGTTCGATTTGTCCGTGGCTACGTTGGCGGCATCGGTGCCGCTGACGGTGATAGTGAGGGCCGGGTGGGGCACGGCCGTGAACGTGATGCGGTTATACAGCGCCAGGGCCAACCCCAGGCAGTCAAAGCCCGGCCCCAGGTTGGCCGAGGTGGCGGGAACGGAAACAGTCACTTGGCTCATGCAGCATATTTTACGTGCAAATGAAGCGGAGGGCGATAGTGGGAAGACGGCCGTTGAACCGAAAGAAACCTTTTTCCTCGACCTCAGCCGCCCGGTTAATGCTATACTCTTGGACAAGCAGGCCACAGGCACTATCTTAAATGATGATGCAGATGGAGAAATCAGTTATCTACTTTATCTGCCTGTGATGATGAAACCGTAAGTTATATGAAGATGGAGGGTGGCAAACGCGGCGCGCCACGTTTGCCACCCACAGTCACCTTGCCACCCACACACCTGCGACCAGAGGTCGCCCTTATTCTGTCACAAATTCCACGGCCGTCGGCCCGGCATATGGCGCTGCGTGTCAGCCCGGCAGCCGAAAGGGCCATTCGGGGTGGGCACCCGTGGCTGTTTGACGAAGCCATCCGCTACCAGAGTTTTGCCGGGAAGCCCGGTGACCTGGCCGTCATCTTTGACCAGAAGCGCCGCTTTCTGGCGGTGGGCTTATATGATCCGCATTCACCTATTCGGGTGCGTATTTTGCAGGCTGGGACGCCGGCCACCATTGATGCTGCCTGGCTTCGTCAGCGGTTGGCCACGGCCGTCTCCCGGCGCCATACACTGGACCAGACACATACCACTGGCTACCGGTTGGTGCACGGTGAAAATGACGGCCTGCCGGGGCTGGTGATTGACCGTTATGCCCAGACCTGCGTGGTAAAGCTGTATACGGCGGCCTGGGCGCCCCACCTGCCGGATGTGCTGGATGGACTGACGGCCGTGACCCATGTGCCGCGCATGGTGCTCCGCCTAAGCCGTATTGCTTGCCGTTACCCGGAACACCTGTACGGGCTGGAAAATGGTCAGCTGTTGGCCGGTGACCCCTTAAAAGAGCCTGTGACGTTTTTAGAAAATGGACTGGCGTTTGAAGTGGATGTGAGCCAGGGTCAGAAAACCGGCTTTTTCCTGGATCAGCGAGAGAACCGGGCCAGAGTAGAAAAGTTGGCCGCCGGTAAACGTGTGTTAAATATGTTTGCTTACACCGGCGGTTTTTCACTCTATGCAGCCCGGGGTGGAGCCACGCGGGTCATCAGTGTGGACCTGAGCCAGCCGGCGCTGGCAGCGGCCTTACGCAACTTTAAACTTAATCAGTCTGAGGCCAATGTGGCTGCTTGCGAGCATGAGGTATTGGTAGGGGACGCATTCCAGGCATTCCGGCAAATCCGGGAGACACGACGCACCTTTGATATGGTGGTGATTGACCCGCCCGCCTTTGCCAAGAAGCAGGATGAAGTAGAACGAGCGCTGACGGCTTACGGCCGTCTTGTGCGGTCGTGTTTGGGGGTGCTAAAACCTGGCGGCCTGCTGGTGATGGCCTCCTGTTCCAGCCGCATAGACACGGAAACGTTTTTTCAGACAATTCATCAGGCAGCTGTACGCATGGGACGGCCGTTGCAGGAAATTGAACGCACCGGCCAGCCCTTGGACCATCCTATTACTTTCCCAGAAGGAGCTTACTTAAAATGCCTCTATGCTCAAGCCCCGTAAAGGAACAAAAATGACCGCATGGGGAGAACCAATACCAATCTCACATTTTGGGCAGCAAAGTGTTTGAAGGATGGTTCAGTTGTGTTAGAATTAGAACATGCGTTCTTATGCTGCACACCCACCAGCACACCCTCACCGCCTCAGGCAGGTGCCTCCCTGGCCCGAAGAAGCCAAGGAAGATGAGGTATATGGGCTGCTTGAAGAAGCATGGGAACTGGCGGCAGAGGTTGTCTATACCGATGACATGATGCCTGTAGGGCAGCCGCCGCCTATGGTGCTGGTGATAGCTGTTGGCTTTGTTTTGGTGGTGTTGGCAATAGGGGGATTGTTGCAATTGTCCGGGCAGGTGGTTGCCGAGCAGATACCAGGCACGGCCGTGCCTGGTGGGGGACTCCCTCGCCATTTAAAGGTAGATGATCCCACGGCCGTGGCCGCACCGTATGCTGAATACACCCTAACCCAAGGGTTACACGGACAATCCTACGGTCATCTGGCCATTGACCTGGCGGCTGGCAGGGGTGAACCAGTCCAATCCCCCATTCATGGGTATGTCTCCAATTTGTATATCGATGAGTATGGCAACACCACCCTGGTGTTGGAAAATGAGGTCTATACTGTCACCATGTTACATGGGGATTTTGCCGTGGCTATCGGCGACGAAGTGACCTTGGGGCAGGTTGTGGGTAAAGAAAGTAACAATGGGTATACCATGGATTTTTTTGGAAACTTGTGTTACGGCCGTGTCTATTGCGGCAATCACACCCATCTGAACATTTACGACAAGCGTATTCAGGCCAATGTAAATCCCCTTGACCTGATGCCATAAATGCTCATCGGCGATGCCCCAAACCCCTAAGGGTTCGTTCAAAAACAACGTTGGACTTTTGCCAGGTTCATTGTAAACCAGCCCTACTGAACGGCCGTGACCGTTCGTAAGCGTTCCAAAAACTCACTTAACATCACGGCCGTAGCGCCCCACACCATATGCCCTTCAACATCAAAGTAGGGCACCGTCATTTGGTACGCCTGACGTTGGATAACTCCTTCTTTGCGGCTTTCTGGCCGCAGCAGGTGACGAAGCGGTACTTCTAACAGTTCGGCCACTTCACGGACGGCCAGGTGAAATGACGGCCGTTTCCCATGATGGACCCAACCCACAAACGGATGCACCTGGTAATCCGACGGAGGAATCCAGATGGTCGCCAGTTCGCCCAAGATGGTAACGGCCGTCGGCGGTACGCCCACCTCTTCATGCGTCTCTCGCAGCGCTGCCTCTACCAATGTCTCGGCTGCCTCCTGTCGCCCGCCAGGAAATGAGATCTGCCCGGCATGGGAGTTTAAATCATCCCGCCGCCGCGTCAGCGCCAATTGCAGCTCCCCCTGGTTACAATACAGCAACAGCAGGACACTGCCCATGCGCGCTGTGCCTGGCAAATTGGCTGGCCGTAGGTTCTGGCGTGTCAGGGGGGCCATCAGGCTGTGGGCGGCGGTGCTGTCAAAGGGCATCAGCGCCAGCGCCGCTTGCACGTCTTGGAGCGTGATTGTAGTCATGATAGTACTCAGTGTTCAGTATTTGGTAAGTCAGTCGTGGTAGGCGATCGCTGAATACTGGCCTACTGAATACTGGCCTACTGAATACTGGTTACCGGCGTTTCCGCCCTTGTATTGCGAAACGTATACCCCAGGCCTCGCTCAGACGTGATGTACCGGGGGCGTGTCTTATCTTTATCTTCAATTTTGCGGCGCAGGCGGTGCAGATGAACGTGCAGGCGATCTTCAAACGCCGGTTCGTGAGGCCAGAGACGGCGCAAAATAAAGTCAGTGTTCACCGTATGCCCGGCAGCGCGCATCAGAATGTATAACAGTTTTGTCTCGGTGGGCGTTAACGAAACTGGTTTGTCATAAACCAAGGCGTTGCGCGCTGGAAAGTCTACAGACAGGCGTTCATCTATGCGTGTGACGGCTTCCAGGTCATAGGCAAACATGCCCATGCGCCGCAGCACACCCCGCACGCGGGCGACGAGTTCGCCCGGCTTAAAGGGTTTGGTGATGTAATCTTCTGCGTGTTCTTCCAGCCCCTGCACCACGCTTTCTTCTTCGTTCACGGCCGTGAGCATCACCACTGGCAGATCGCTGAATTGGTGAATGGTGTAACAAAATTCAAAGCCGCTCATCCCCGGCGGCATGTGAATGTCTACAATGGCCAGGTGGGGCAGCCCGGTGGTTGAGAGCTGCGCTAACGCCACCTCACCTGACTGCGCCGTACTCACGCGGAATTTGGCTTGTTCAAGGGCATGTTTGACAATACGCAGGTTAAACGGGTCATCATCTACCGTTAGAATCCTGGCAGCTTGTACTTCCTGATCACTCATAATTTAGGCGCCTCATACGTGAAAAGATAACCTTTATTACGCCGAGAAATAATGTATTTGGGTTCGTTAGGGAAGGGCTCGATCTTTTGACGCAGCCGGTGAACGTAAACACGCAGCCGATCTTCATGCGTGCGGGGTGATTCGTCTGGCCACAGCCGCCGGATCAAAAATCCGGTGGTCACCAGCCGCCCGGCAGAGCGCATGAGAATGTATAACAGCTTGGTCTCAGTGGGTGTCAACACGACTACCTCTTGCCGCACAATCGCCTGGCAGCGGGCAAAGTTGACGGCCAGTTCATCACCGGCACGCGTATAACTGTCCAGCGGCAGAGCAAAATCACCGATGCGACGCAGCACCCGCCGTACCCTGGCTACCAGCTCTCCCTGGCTTACCGGTTTTTTAATATAATCTTCAGCGTAATCTTCAATAGCCTGGATGATAACATCTTCATCATCCACGGCCGTGAGCATAATTACCGGCACGTCACAAAACTGGTGCATTTTGTCACAGAACTCAAACCCATCCATCCCCCCCGGCATGTTGACATCCACCAATGCCAGGTGTGGCGGCCCTATTTGCTCCATAGTGGCCAGGGCTTCTTCACCCGACCGGGCTGTAATGACCTGGAAACTGGCGTCGGATAAATGTATTTTGGCTGTGTGTAAAGAAAGATCACTATCATCCACTACCAGAATACGGGGAATTTGGGAGAGTAAACCTGTCATTAAATGTGTGCCTGAGAAATGCTGCCGATTTTTGCCGGGCAAGGACCATAACAAAAGCACAAAAGTTTTGATTCATACAATCACAGTAAACATGCTTTTGTTTACGTAAACTCCGATCTTACATGTATCCCTTATTTTAAGGGACTTATGCAAATTGACCCTTACTTGCTTAATGGCCCGTTCATTGTAACAGACCTTCCCGGCTTGCTCAAGATTTTAAGCGTCTACGTCAAATGACTGAGAGCCATCGCCATATAAGTGGTCTTTTGTTGTACGGCCGTTCGGCCATACCGCCGATGACGCCGTCAGCCAGAACCGCTATGCTACCAAGATGACACACGCTATTTCTGTTTTGCTGGTAGATGATTATGCTGTGATACGCCAGGGTTTGCGCGCCCTGATCAGTACGGCACCAGATATTGTGGTGGTGGGTGAAGCGGGTGATGGGGCCACGGCCGTGAGCCAAAGCCATATGTTGTGCCCCGATGTGGCCATTATGGATATGGTCATGCCGGGGCTGGATAGCCTGGAAGCCATTCGCCTGATCAGGCAGCAATCACCCCATACGCGCATTCTTGTGCTGACCAACTTCGGCGATGAAAAACGCGTGCTGGCTGCCCTGGCTGCCGGCGTGCATGGGTACTTGCTTAAAGACGCTGTCCTCACCGATATCATTGAAGCCATTCACCAGGTATACAATGGTAAACCTGCGCTTCACCCCAGTATCAGCCACGTGCTGGTGCAGGCGGTGCAGCGCGCTAAAACGTAAAACACAACGCGCAACATGTGGGACTGTCTGGTGTTTATATCTACGTCAAATGACGTATACACATCACCACATCTGGCAGTTAAAATGCATAAAATTGCTGATTTGAGCCAACCCATTGTACTGTAAGATATGTAGACGGCCGTAGCCGCTGGCTAACAGCCAAGAAGAAGAGACGAGAGCCATCCACAGCCAAGCGTAGATGGCTCTCACCAGTTGTAAATTGGTGAGAAATTAATAACCAATTGGTGCGCCACATCCTGAACTCCCTAGTCTATAAAGCCACCACATATGCGACTCCACACACGTGTGAGTTCGCCAGATAAAGATAGGAGATAAAAAATGGATTATTACGAAAACTTACAAATTAATGGGCACCCTCCTCACGGTCGCGCACGCAAACCCCCCTGGCGTATTGCCCTCACCGCTAACCTGAAGAGCCAGGTTTACTGGCAGCCAGGGCTCCCCCCCGATGCCGGTGCGGAATATGATGCCCACGAAACGGTCGAGGCCATCGCCGCCGCCCTGGAAGCTGACGGACACTTTGTCCACGTTTGTATGGCCGACCACACCCTCCCGGAAACTTTTTTGAATTTAAGACCCCATTTTGTCTTTAACATTGCTGAAGGCATGGGCGGTGACGCCCGCGAAGCGCAGGTGCCGGCCTTATGTGAATTAATGGGCATCCCCTACACCGCTTCCCGTGTCCTGACCAACGCCCTCTCCCTGGATAAGACACAAACCAAGCGCATCTGGCAAAGCCTGGGGCTGCCTACCGCACGTTTCCAAGAATTTCATACCAGCGAACAAGCCCTTGACCCGGCGTTACACTACCCTCTGTTTGTCAAGCCGGCCCGCGAAGGCACAGGCATGGGCATGGGCGAAGAGTCAGTGGTGCGCACGGAAGCCGCCCTGCGCGAACGAGTGGCCTGGATCATTGAAACGTACAAACAACCGGCGCTGGTAGAAGAACTGCTGACCGGGCGCGAATTTACGGTGGGCTTTATTGGGAATCGTGGTTTTGCCGGGGGGCGAGCACGGCCGTACCTCTATAATTTTGACGGCTATCACTTCTTCCCTGTGTTGGAGATTGATGCCAGCCGCAGTGTCACCCCCGGCGTTTACGGCCACGCGGCTAAAGCGCTGGAACTAGACGAATCCGGCGCACCGGCCTACCTCTGCCCGGCCGACATCAGCGATGAACTGCGTGACCAGTTGTACAGCCTGACCCAGCAGGCGGCCGAAGCTATCAACGTCTGCGACGTTTCCCGTATCGATTTTCGTCTGGATGCTCACGGACAGCCCCAACTGCTGGAAATTAATACCCTGCCCGGCCTCAACCCGGCCGTTTCTGATGTATGCATTATGGCTCGCGCTGAAGGCCTGCCTTACCAGACCCTTATTACCGAAATTTTGTACCTGGCCGCAGAACGGTTTAATTTACCATACCCCGCCGTAGACATGACCGTGCTTGAACCTGCCACCCTCACCTCAAAAAACTAAACGCACCAATAATCCATTATCTCCATCCATCCTGACAGGTCTGGATAGACCTGTCAGGACTTCTCTTTCTTGCGGTACTAATGCCAGATCGCCCATTTGTAAGGATAATAAGCTATAGTTGTGGCTGTCTGATGGCAGCAGCCACCAACGAACCACTATTTTGAGTGAGGTATAACCCATGAATGAACTAACACCAACTATCTACACCCGTGCTCCTTTCTGGCAAGATATTCCCGCCGAAAAATGGATGGACTGGCGCTGGCAAATGAGTCGCCGCCTGAACACTGTAGACGAACTGGCACAGGTCGTTAACCTGACTGACTCTGAGCGCGAAGCCCTGAAAACCAACGGACTCTTCCGGGTAGACATCACCCCCTACTTCGCCAGTCTGATGGACCCAGACGACATTCACTGTCCGGTGCGTAAACAAATTATCCCCACCAGCCGGGAGATTGTGCCCTTCCAGGCCATGATGGAAGATTCACTGGCCGAAGACAAACATTCGCCCGTGCCGGGATTGGTACACCGCTACCCGGATCGCGTATTGATGCTGGTGACGACGCAGTGTGCCAGCTACTGTCGATACTGCACCCGCAGCCGTATCGTAGGCGACCCCACGGAAACGTTCAGCCGCCAGGACTTTGATGCCCAAATCGCCTATATCGAGCAGACGCCGCAAATCCGCGATGTGCTGCTCTCTGGTGGTGACCCCTTGGTGCTGGCGCCCAAGCTGCTAGACATGATCCTGGGCCGCTTGCGGGCCATTCCCCACCTGGAGATCATCCGCATCGGATCACGGGTGCCTGTTTTCCTGCCGCAGCGGGTGACGCCAGAACTGTGTGAGATGTTAGCGCAATATCACCCCCTGTGGATGAATATTCATGTTAACCACCCCAAGGAGATCACGCCCGAACTGGCTGCCGCCTGTGACCGCCTGTCCCGCGCAGGCATTCCCCTGGGCAACCAGAGCGTACTGCTGGCGGGCGTGAATGATTCTGTACACATCCAGCGGCAGTTGGTGCATGATCTGGTGAAGATGCGCGTACGGCCGTATTACCTGTATCAATGTGATCTTGTCAAAGGCGCCGGCCACTTCCGCACCAGTGTCAGCAAGGGCATTGAGATCATCGAAGGTCTGCGTGGCCATACGTCTGGGTATGCGGTGCCCACCTATGTGGTAGACGCACCCGGTGGTGGCGGCAAGATTCCGGTGCAGCCCAACTACGTGCTGTCACAAGGCGCGGGTAAAACCGTGCTGCGCAACTTTGAAGGCTTTATCACCGCTTATGCCGAGCCGCTGGATTATGACCCCCATGAAGTGGAGCTGCAGCAGTATGAAGTCGACCGCCGTCTGGAACCAGGCCAGGAGGGTGTATTGGGCTTGTTAGAAGGGCAGCGCATGACCATTGAGCCGGAAGGCTTTGACCAGACACACGCCCGTGGCGGGGGGGAACATCGCCTGCGCAGCGGCGACATGGCCGGCAAATGGCAGCCGTTGGGTGTGGGTGCTATGGAAGGCGAAAGTGCCGCACCCCCGCCGGCCAAACAAGTGACAGCCGGAGAAAACGAACCTGCCTGAGGGCGCAAGGGCTTATAAACAGTCAATAGAAACGGCCGTTCCCTTTGGGAACGGCCATTTGCGTTAAGCAGCTTCTGTACCAAAATTGCCTTATTGTCGTTTAAGTTTACATTTTGCGTTTTGTTCTTGTTACAATACAAATGTGAGTCACCAAGCGAATGATCCCCTGATCTCTCTCTTGCATAATCTGCCCGGCATGGCTTATCGCTGCCGTCATGACGCCCAGCGCATGCTCTTATTTGCCAGCCAGGGCAGTACGGAGCTGTTGGGCTGTGCCCCAGAGGCGCTGGTGGGTAATCAGGCGGTGGCCTTTGGCGACCTGATCTACCCTAAAGACCGCCCGATTGTGTTTTCTGAGATTGACGCGGCCGTAGCCGAGCAGCGGCCGTATCGTTGTATTTACCGCATTGTCATCCGCAATGGGCATCAGCGCTGGGTGTTAGACAAGGGCAAGCCGGTCTACCAGACCGAAGACGGGTGGGTGTTAGATGGTTTTGTTACTGACCACACCCGGCGCATGACCGCTTTCCGCCAGCTAGAGCAGCGTTTAGCTGAGCAGGCGCGCAAAGCAGAAAAACTGGTGGTAATGGAAGAACGTAACCGCCTGGCCCGCGAATTGCATGACTCCGTTACCCAATCCCTTTATAGCGTTACCCTGTTTGCAGAGGCCGGGCGCAATCTGGCCCGCAGCGGCCAACTGGCGCAGGCCACCCGTTACTTTGATGATGTTTTGGAAACCGGTCAGCAAGCGTTAAAGGAGATGCGGCTGCTGGTCCATAAATTACGGCCGTCTGCCCTGGAAAAAGGTGGCCTGGTAAAGGCGCTGCAAAATCGTCTCAACGCCGTCGAGGGGCGAGCCGGCGTCAAAAATCAGCTGGCACTTGAAGGTGACATTCACCTGCCCGCCGATGTGGAAGAAGCCATTTATAACGTGATCCAGGAAGCGCTGAACAATGCCATCAAACACGCTAACGCTTCTGAAGTGGGGGTTGCCTTGCGCCAGGAAAATGATACTCTGGCATTAACGATCTGGGATAATGGTGGTGGCTTTGATCCGGTGTTGGCGGATGAGAGCGGTGGTTTAGGCTTGATCAGTATGCGTGAACGTGTCCATATGATTGGTGGGACTTTTGACATCGTGTCTATCCCCGGACAGGGAACAACCATAGAGGTGCGGCTGTCGGGTGACAGTGTTCCGCAACCAGCCAGCCAGTAATCGGTCCGCCCCTGCCCACTGAACACAGAATACTGAACACTGAACACCGAATTAAGGGAACAAAATGAGCGAGATCATTCGGGTCTTTTTAGCAGATGATCATGCTGTGGTGCGCCGGGGATTGGAGGCGCTGATTGAAACGCAGTCAGACATGGTCGTGGTTGGCATGGCCGTAGACGGCATAGAAGCCGTGCCTCTCATCCATGAACTAAATCCTGACGTCATTTTGCTTGACATTCAAATGCCCCGCAAAAATGGTATTGAAGTGATCCATGAAGTAAAAGCGGCCCATCCTGACGCCCGTATCCTTGTGCTAACCAGTTTTGGCGACGATGATACGGTCTTTACGGCCATTAAAGCAGGGGCCATGGGGTATCTGTTAAAAGATTCTTCCCCTCAGGAACTGATGCAAGCCATACGGAATGTGTATCACGGCCGTTCTTCGCTGCACCCAGACATCGCCCTCAAAGTGATCCACGAACTTAATAAACCCCCCGCTTACCTTCCCCTCACGGAAGAACCCCTTACCGAACGTGAAGTTGAAGTGCTCAAACTGGTGGCGCGCGGCCTCTCAAACCAGGAAATCGCTGACCGGCTGGTAGTCAGTGAGCGTACCGTGCGTACCCATATCAGCAACATCTTGGGTAAACTGCACCTGGCCAACCGTACCCAGGCCGCCCTCTATGCCCTGCGCCAGGGATTAGCCGACCTGGACGAATAACATAATACGCCATTTGTCGCATGTATCCGGTATGCAAAATGCTTACAATGCTTAAGCTCCGTTGGCGATCCAGCAAACAGAGCTTAAAATGATGCAAGTCAATACAAGCAACCTTATCATTTTTATCCCGATTCCCACAACGAGATCAAAGAATACTATATGAACAACCATGAATTATCCATCTTGTTTTTCCTGCAGTTGGCGGTCATTCTGGTGGCCGTGCGGCTGGTGGGGCTGCTGGCCCGAAAGCTAGGCCAGCCCCAGGTCGTGGGCGAGATGATCGC
>WYBM01000092.1 GCA_011525915.1 Ardenticatenaceae bacterium
CTCTGCCCAGGCGGCTTGACATTCTTTGAAAAATGCTTGTAAGGGGAATTTCTTTACCATGCCCCATAGTAATTACCTGGTTTGCCTTCTTTGTCAACCAATTTCCCAAATTGAGAATTGCTGTTCTCAGCGCAACCTGTTTGACAGGCCAATGGCAGTTGTTATAATTGCCATTGGCTTTTTTAGTCTGCATACAGATGTAATCAATGTGTATCATCATACCTGTGTTGCATCTGCTCTTAAAAAGCAAAGGCTTTGACCCCAGCATTCGTAGCCAAAATTTACAATCGGGAAGGGCGCAGACAAAACCAGAACAATATCCCTGCGTAGGAGAAGCTTGTCATGAGTGAAATAACAGAAACAACGGTGGTAGAAACAACTGAGGTTGTTAGGCCACAAAGTATCAATGATTTAAAGCCCAAAATGAGACTAAGCGGTATTGTCACCCGATTGGAGCTTTATGGCGCCTTTATTGACCTGGGCATAGGCACCCACGCGCTCATTCACATATCCCAACTGGGCCAGGAGCGTGTCAATCGTGTGGCAGATGTGTTAAATATTGGGCAGGAGATAGCCGTATGGGTAGACAAAGTAGACATCGATCAAAATCAGATCATGGTGTCCATGATTGAACCCCTGGCGGTAGAGTGGGAAGATCTTGAAAAGGGCCAGGTCTATACCGGCAAAGTAGTCCGCTTGGAGAACTTTGGCGCGTTTATAGATATTGGCGCGGAACGAGAGGGGCTGGTTCACATCAGTGAATTGAGCCATGACTACGTCAAACACCCTAATGAGGCTGTTTCTGTAGGTGCTGAAGTTCAGGTACAGGTGCTTGGCTTTAGCAAACGCAAGCGCCGCATTGACCTGAGCATTAAAGCCTTGTTAGAAAAACCTCACGCAGCTACGGCCGTTGTTGAAGCATATGAAGAAGCCGATTTTGTGGAAGAGGTAGAAGAAGAGGTTTACTCAGCCATGGAGTTTGCGCTGCGACAGGCTCTGGGTGATGATTTACAAGCCTTTGGATCTTCCTCGTCAAAAAGAAAATCAGGTGGCAGACGCCAGCGCCGGCATAATGAGAAGATGCGCAAGCAGCAAGAAGAGATTTTAAACCGCACCCTGCAAGTACAACAGCATTAACCAATCAGCCACAGCCGGCCAAAGTTTATACATATAAGAGCCCCCAAGATGTGGGGGCTTTTTATTTTTAGAACACCGTTTCAGGCCAGTCGAACATCCAGGCGGTTAAGGTTTCACCGGCCGACACCTGGGTACAACCCTCTGGGATGATGAGCAAAGCATTGGCTTTAACCAGAGAAGAGATAACATGAGAATCCTGGCTACCGCTTGTTGTAGCCACATAACGGCCGTCGCGTTTTTCTACCACGGCGCGCAGATAGCTCTCACGGCCGTCCGAAGTGAGTTTTTCTTGTACCTCCACCTGTATTTGCGGCCGTTCCAGGTTTGTATGCCCCGCCATCTTCAAAATTGCCGCGCGTGCAAAACGCTCAAATGAGACCATGGCTGAAACCGGGTTGCCAGGCAGCCCCAGGTAGGGCACGCCGTGATAGGTGCCATAGGCCAGGGGTTTGCCCGGTCTCATGCGCACCCGCCAGAAACCAACATTTCCCTCAGCTTCCAGCACCGCTTTGACCACGTCATAGGCACCTACAGATACCCCAGCAGAGCTGATAAACAAATCGACGCCGGCATCCAGGCCGTCTTGCAGCCGGGCCCGTACATCGGCTTCTGTGTCACCAGCAATACCCAATGAAACGGGGATGGCTCCCAACATTGTTACCTGGGCCATTTGAGTATAGCTGTTACTATTGCGAATTTTGCCGGGCCGTAGGGGCTCTGCTACGGGGATAAGTTCATCCCCTGTTGCCAGAATACCAACCTTAGGCCGCCGTATAACCCCCAGTTCGGGTATGCCTAAGGAGGCCAGCAACCCAAGCTCTTGCGGGCGCAGCAAATGTCCCGCTTCTAAGACGGTTTGTCCGGCACGTACGTCACCCCCGGCCGGACGCAGGTAATCGCCCGGCTGAACAGCCCGGCTGATCAGGATGGTGGACGGCAGCGGTCGGGTTTTGTCTCGCCAGGCTTCGTTGGTATCTTCTACGGGAATGACGGCATCGGCGCCGGCGGGCATAGGAGCGCCAGTCATAATGCGTACGGCCGTGCCCCGTGTCACCTGTATCTCGGGTGCAGCCCCGGCGGCAATATCACCGATCACCTGTAGAACAACGGGGTTATCACCGCTTACCCCCTCTAAATCAGCCGCTACCAGAGCATAGCCATCCATGGCAGAGTTAGCAAACGGCGGCAGATTATCCCGGGCCACAATGGGTTCGACCAACACGCGCCCTAATGCATCGGCCAGCGCTACCTGTTCTGCAGGGAGAACAGAAACACCTTGAAGCACGGCCGTCAGCGCTGCAGTCACGGTAAGGTATTCAACGTCTGCCATCTTACTCAAAAGTGCCTGTCATACAAAAAGTTTTACTTCTTTCCCATCTATGGGGTTGCCAGACGGCCGTCCAACTCTAGAATGTCGGCCGCTCCCTGCATGGCCCTAAGCACGTTGCCCACATGGGTCCACAAATCCAGTTGGCCATCAAAGCACTTCTGGCTGAAGTCAGCGGTGGCGGCAGTGACATGTTCACGGTCTACACCAGCCGCAAAACGTTTATCTTTCCACTTTTTGCGCACCGATTTAACGTCCATATCACGAATATCACGTGACGGCCGTACCAATGCTGTAGCAATAATCAACCCCGTGATCTCATCACAGGCCAGCAAAGCAAAATCAACAGGCTGTTCGCGCTCAACACCTGTCCCTTCGGTGGCATGAGACAAAACGGTGCGGATCGTGGCTTCGTCCCAGCCCCGGTCGCGCAGAATTTCGGTCCCTTTCAGGGGATGCTGATCTAAATCTGGGTGAATCTCCCAATCAAAATCATGAATCAACCCCACCGCTTCCCACTCATCGGCATCATCTCCCAATTGTGCCGCATACCAACGCATGGCGGCGCCCACCGCCAGCATATGTCGCCGCAGCCCAACATCTTGCACAAACTCACAGACCATCCCCCAGGCGTCTTCCGGATGTTTCTTCACGTCATCTATCACCCATGATCAACGGCCGTTATCACGCCGTTCCTTCATCATCTGTGTCCGCAGTGGGCTGCTCCCCTTTAGCGCCACAGTCACACCCGCCATTTTCATGTTTAGAGCAGCCCTGTTCCGCTTTCTTTTTTAAGGCTTCCAGTTCTTCCAAGGGCTCCAGTTCATGACGGAAAACCTCATGATATTCGCCATCTACTTCCACCACCACAGAATCCCGCAGTACACGCACATCTTTCACTTTGCCCTGACCATGTGGTGTACCGATGCGTTTACCAACCTTCGGCAGCGTCTTTTTAGCCTCCACGTACTGCTCGTATTCATACACCAGGCAGCAGCGCAAACGGCCGCACATGCCCGTGATCTCTTGGGGACTCAGCGAAATCCCCTGCTCTTTGGCCATACGAATCGAAACCGGGCTGAATTCGGTGAGGAATGTAGAGCAGCAGCGTGGCCCGCCGCAGGCACCATAGCCACCCATAATTTTAGCCACATCCCGCGGCCCAACCAGGCGCATTTCCACGCGGGTGCGGTACGCCTTGCTCATAGCATTTTGCAGGGGCTTAATCTCCAGCTTCTTATTTTCGGTCGTGTAATGAATGGTCAGCCAGGCGCCGTCAAAACTGTACTCTGCCTTCACAAACTTGGCATCGCTGATGCCCAACCCGGCTGCCTTTTCCCGGCAGGAAATGAGGGCATCCAGTTCTTTTGATTCCCATACCTGCTTCATCACCAGGTCACGAGGGGTTGCTTTACGATCAATGCTGCGCAGGCCCTTCTGTTTATGGGCCTGGTCTACATCAATAAACGTCATAATCTGGCCCAACTGACGGCCGCGCTTGGTGTCTACCAGCACATAGTCACCCGGCTCTACGTCTGCATGTGAACCCAGTTTAAAATGATACAACTTACCCAACTTTTGAAACCGAATACCTACGACATTGGTTTTCTCTTGCGTCACAGTACTCATACGTTTTGTTCCATTCACCTTTGGAGGTTTACATCCTCCAGGAGTTTTGGTAAACCGCAAAAAGTTTTCGCAAATCCATCGCGCCAGGTTTTTGCGGTTTCCTCAAGGAATCGGCAACGCCTCACGCGGTTTTTATTTTTGAATGATTGTTGCCGATTACCTTACCCTATCATTTGAATCGGAATAAAGTTTGATTGGTTTGCCAGTGTTAATACGCTCACTTTAGCCGCTACGGATCTGGCGATCTGGCGCAAAGCCGCCGCCGCCTCTGAATCTGGATGGGCTACCACTATCGGCCGGCCAGCATCGCCACCTATGCGAATATTGGCGTCCATCGGTACACTTCCCAGAAAGTCTACGGCATAATCAGCCGCCAGTTTGGGGCCAGCACCGGTGCCAAACATATCACCACTCATATTCTCTAACACACCGATGATAGGTACGTCAAGCTTTTCAAAGGTTTTCATCCCCCGCAAAGCATCGGCCGCCGCTACCTGCATGGGTTGGGTCACGACAATGGCCCCAGACAAAGGTAATATTTGGGCCAGGGTCAACTGGGCATCACCCGTGCCTGGCGGCAGGTCTACAATCAGGTAATCTAACTCCCCCCAGGCCACGTCAGCCAACAACTGGCGAATGGCGCTGTGCAGCATGGGGCCACGCCAAATGAGCGGCTGGTCTGGTGGCGCCAGAAAGGCCATAGAGATGAACTTCACGCCATAACTTTCTGCGGGAATCATCTTGCGGTTTTGCGGCGGCGGCATCTGGGCCACACCCATCATCATGGGCACGTTTGGCCCCAGGATATCTGCATCTAACAACCCTACCCTGGCCCCTTCCATAGCCAGGGAAACGGCCAGGTTGACAGCGATGGTAGATTTACCAACACCACCTTTGCCGCTGGAAACCGCAATGGTATTACGGAATGTCTGGCCCAGGTCATTATTCTGGCGCGCACTGGCCGGCACGTTGGCATCCCAGTTGATGGTGATACGGCCGATACCCGGTACCTGGGCCAGTGCCGCCCGGGCATCAGCTTCCATCTTGCCCTTAAGGGGGCAAGCCGGTGTTGTCAGCATAATGGTAAATGTAACATCATTGCCCTCAATAACCAGGTGACGGATCATATTTAAGGCCACCAGATCACGATGCAATTCTGGTTCAATCACGGTGGATAGGGCTGATGTTACCGCTTCTTCAGTTATATTCAGGCTGTTCTTTTTGCCAAACATAGACTCATATTCCTTGCACATTCGCCTAATACAAATTGCGTATAGCGTCTTCCATAGTTTGCCACGCAAGCCGGAATACGCCATACGCAATCATGAGGGGTTAAACAAATGGTGCGTCTAATCTTAATAGCTATCGCCGCGGTAAAAAAGCTGGCGCGCAAATTCTTCGGCCAGCGTGGGATCTGGTTCGCCTTCTCCGGCTTCACCACGTTTCGCTTTCTTTTTTGCTTTAGCTTCTTCGGCAAAGTTACGTGCGGCTTCTTCAGCTGCCGCTTTTTTGGGTGCAATTTCACGCCAATAGCTAATAGGTTTGCTCAAGCGCTCCTTGTCATGAATATGGGCGGTGGTCCGGTCATAGCTGGCCAATTCATAATCATGGTCAAGCTTAATGGCATCAAAGGGACAAAACTCAGCGCAAAAGCCACAATTCATGCAAATATCGATGTCGATGTAGAAAGCGTTCGGTTCGGGTTTAGGACGGCCGTTGGGCAGCTTGCCACGTTCAATCCAGATGCACTGTGGGGGGCACACCTTGGCACAAATGCCACAAGAAGTACACCAGTCTTTGCCCCATTTCTGCCCTGGTGGGGGGTCATCTGTCACCAGGAAAGGTACAAAACGGAACCGTTCCGGCACCTCTAACTTCTCTTCGGGGTAAAAAACAGTTTTGACGCCGCGGCCTTTCAGGCTTTGACGCACCTGCAACGCTTCGTCATTGTAATAGCGACCGCCGCGGGCTGCCCAGTAAAAGTCATCCACGTAAGAATCCCAAAAATGTTTGATGGTAACGGCCATGCCTTTGAGAATACCAATTCCGTACATCGTCTCTCCAAAGAAGTGTTCAGGTGACCATGTAGTGGGGCAAATACCCACATGTTTGCTCACCTGAGCACGCAGTTATCTATCCACCTCGCCCAACACTATATCAATGCTGCCGAGGATCACCACAATATCGGCCACTTTGTGTCCCTGGCACATCTTACCCAGGGGGGTCAGGTTGATGAAAGAAGGCGCCCGTACATGGTAACGATCTGGGCTGCCCTCCCGGCGGCGCGCGGTGATGTAGTAGCCTAGTTCACCTTTGGGATTTTCCACACGGCCGTAAGCCTCACCAGCCCGCGGCGCACGCAAGGCATATTGTGGCTTTTCGTTGGTAATTGTTTGCCCTGTCGTTTCCTTGATATGGGGCAGCACCTGCTCTAAAATGCGCAAACTCTGGCGCATCTCATCCATGCGCAGGTAATAGCGGTCCATGACGTCCCCATTAAAACGCACCGGGATGTCAAAGTTCAGGTGAGGGTAATAGGAATAGGGCGTGGCCTTGCGTACATCATACTGCACACCGCTGGCCCGCAAAATCGGCCCGGCGGTACTATAGGCAATGGCTTCCTCACGGGTGAGCACCCCCACACCAATGCTGCGGGCCCGCACAATCTCATTCCCTGTCATCAGGGCATCACCCTGGTCCAATACTCGCGGAATGTGTTCATGAACCAACTCTTCCAGGAATTGGATGATAGGGGTGCCGCGTACATCATCAGGCAAATCGTAAGCCACACCGCCAAAACGCATGTAGTTGCACATCATACGTGAGCCAGCGGCGGCTTCAAAAAAGTCAAGGATCAGCTCTCGTTCCAGGTAAAAGTACAGCATCGGCGTCTGCAACGCCCCTAAGTCATTGAGCAAAAAGCCCAACGCCCACAGATGGTTGCAGATACGGGTCAACTCCACCATGAGAATACGAATCCACTCAGCACGTTCCGGCACAGTCATACCAAACAGCTTTTCCACCGCCAGCACATACCCATGATTATTGCTCATGGAAGAAAGGTAATCTAGCCGATCGGTGTAGGGCAGATTTTGAATAAAGGTGTTACGTTCGCCAATCTTTTCATGATTGCGGTGTAGGTACCCCATGACCGGCTTTAAATCAACCACCGTTTCCCCGTCCAACACCACCACCATACGAAATACGCCATGTGTCGAGGGGTGCTGCGGGCCAATGTTGACCGTCACTTTATCTGTCTTCAGGCCCGTACCCGGATCCACCACATGGGTTTCACCAGGCAGGTACATATCGGTTTCCACATCATATTCGTTACCGGTGGGGGACCAGCCAGGCGGATAACTGACATTTTTGCCGAAGGGGTTCTTTTCTTCGGCGCGAAAGACGCCGCCATCGGGCCATCGGCTGCCAAAGGGCTTATTTTCTTCTTCAAAAAAAGGTTCTTTCCAATCTTTTCGTAAAGGGTGGCCATTAAAGCCATCCCAGGTGAGAATGCGCCGCAGGTCAGGGTGGCCTTCAAAGTGAATGCCCATCAGGTCCCATGCTTCGCGTTCCTGAAAATCGGCGCCGGGCCAAACGGGAACCAGCGAAGGAATGACGGGGGCGTTACGGTCTACCTGCACGTGCAAAACCAGCGCGTCACCCCCTTTGTCCACATTGTAGGTGTGGTAGACGGCTTCCAGCTTGTTGTCAGCGGCCAGGTCAACAGCGGTAACACTGCTGAGGTAGTTAAAGCCAAAATCATCGCGCAGGGCGGTAGCTATCGCCACCAGGTGATCAGCGTCCACACGCACACCCTCATAGCCATCACGAGTTTCATCGGTGACGGCATCAGGGAAGCGTTCTTTGAGCAGGGCTTTGGCTGCGGCAATGGGATCATCGGTGTGCGCTAAGGCGATCTCGTCTTGAGCTTCTGTTTGTGGTTCGGGGGCATCAAGTATCATGTCACTCATGGGGGTGTTTTCTCCACCAATTATTGGTCAGCGGCCACGGCCGTTTCCACTGCCGCCACCGGCTCTTTTTCCACCGTTTCAGCTTTTGTCAGCGCTGCCTGTTGACGGATAATGCCAAGCTGGCGCACATCTACCAGGTCTGGCCCTAGCACCGGAATGGGCACAACGTCATCGGCTGTGGGGTCGCCTTTGGTATACCAGGGCACGCTGGCAATGGACTGCTGGTCAATTTTCTCTTGAAGGGCAATCAGGCCGTTGATGAGCGCCTGCGGTGTGGGCGGGCAGCCGGGCACATACACATCAACCGGCAAAAACTTATCAATGCCATCAACGACAGTATACCCTTCCTTAAAGGGGCCACCGCCAGAGGCACAAGCGCCCATGGCCAACACGTAGCGGGGCTCAGGCATCTGGTTATACAGGCGAACGATGGTGGGCACCATTTTTTTGGTAACTGTGCCGGAAATGATCATCAGATCAGACTGGCGCGGCGTCGCCCGGAACACTTCCATGCCAAAACGGGCCAGATCATACCGGCTGGCGGCCGTGCAAATCATTTCAATGGCACAGCAGGCCAGGCCAAAGACCATTGGCCAGACAGAGTTACGGCGCCCCCAGTTGTAAACGGGGTCCAAAATCTTGGCAATGTTTGTAATCCAGACGTTATTTTTTAAATCGTCAGGGACAACAATATCAGATGAATCGGCGCCTATGGTCATAGGGTAATAGCCTCCTAAAAAAGTGGTCACTGATTGGCGTTAACGCCAACCGATCATACTATGGGCTCATTTACAATTACATTGGTATTTTGAAGTAATCAGTGTTCAGTTACCACTGTTCAGTTGAGTGTTCCTCTGGACTGATTACTGAATACTGACGAGTGATCACTTTAAAACACCAGGTTCATTGTAAACAAGCCCTATGTGTACTCCTCATACCAGACATTTTGAATATCCAACAACATGCGTTCAGTAAACATATCAGGATCATCACTGAACCCAGGCAATGACTGCACCAAGGCAGCCAGCTCTTGCAAACCCACAGCTTCAGGATTGCGGTCAGGATACTGCTCCAAGAGTGCCACACAAATGGCATAAGTGGATTCCCAGAAAAGTTCGGGAATACGGCCGTCCAATCGAGCTGCCTCCCAGTTAGATTCAGGTCTTGTTTTGGTTATGTTCACGTACATCAAGTATATTACACTATGCCAATTGGGGCGAATGATTTATGATTTTTTTCACAAGCAAATGGGACTGTGAGCGCACTGCAGACGCAGGGGTGCATGTGGGCAAACAAGATGAAAGTAACGATCATCTCTCCTTATCACGGCGGCAGCCATAGGGCCTGGGCTGAAGGCTACCAGAGCCACAGCCGGCATGAGGTATCCTTGTTAACGTTACCAGACCGCTTCTGGAAGTGGCGCATGCATGGCGGGGCGGTGACGCTGGCCCGGCGGTTCTTGGCCTTAGGCACCATACCAGACGTGATCCTGGCGACAGATATGCTGGATGTGACCACGTTTCTGGCCTTAACCCGCGCCCATACGCAGCCCATTCCCATGGTCCTTTACATGCATGAGAATCAACTTACCTACCCCCTGCCGGAAGATGGCATGGCTGGACCCATGCGGCGTCAATTGGGAGAACGCGACTACCATTACGTTTTTATCAACTACGCTTCCATGCTGGCCGCCGACCAGGTGTGGTTTAATTCGCACTTTCACTACGACAGCTGGTTCACGGCCGTGCCCAACTTCCTCAAACATTTTCCGGAATACCATGAGCTGGGCACGGTGGACAAGCTGCGCGCCAAGAGCCGGGTGATGCCCGTAGGCGTAGACTTTCAGCGCTTGGCGGTTGGCGACCAGCCATTCAAAGACAGCACCCAACCGCCCCTCATCCTTTGGAACCAGCGTTGGGAATATGACAAGAATCCGGAAGCGTTTTTTACGGCATTGTTCACTATAGCCACCGAAGGCATACCGTTCCGGCTGGCATTGTGCGGGCAACAGTATGGCAAACGGCCGTCTATCTTCGACGACGCCATTAAAAAGCTGGCTGACCACATCGTCCACGTTGGTTACGCCGATTTTGAGACATACCGGCAGTTGTTGTGGCAGGCTGACGTGGTCATTTCCACAGCGTACCACGAATTTTTTGGCATCAGCCTTGTGGAAGCCATTTACTGCCACACCTTTCCTATTTTGCCACATCGTCTCAGCTACCCAGAACTGCTGCCGGCCGCCTACCGTTTAAAATGCCTGTACCAAAACCAGGGTGGGCTGGTGCAGCGGCTCAGGTGGGCGTTGAGCCACGTGGTGGAAGCGCGGGCTACAGCCAGGGAGTTGAGCACGGCCGTGACCTCCTTTGATTGGGCACAACTAGCCGCCGCTTACGACGCTGCCCTTAGGCACCCTGAGTCTACTGCTCATACTCGGCTATAATTTCTTCGTGAATCCCTTTGTCATGAATGGCCTGTAAAGCCACATTAAACTCCTCCATAAGGGCCAGAGATTCTGGATCATCTTTCAGGAGCATTATCCACAGCGGTGGCCGTTGCCGCCGGCGCAGCGGTGGCATCATCACGGTAATTCCAAAGTCAGGTACGGGAAGCCAAAGCAAAGGTTAGGCGAGCCTCGAAAGTGCGTTGAGCAGAGGCAAGATTGCGAAAGCCCAACTTGCTGATCAAGCCAATGATGAAATTATTC
>WYBM01000093.1 GCA_011525915.1 Ardenticatenaceae bacterium
GCTGCTCGGCCTGAGCGTTAAACAGGGTATGCAGCAGTTCATGGCTGACCTCGCCCTGGGTGTCGTTCACCGCCTGTCGCTGCGCCGCCTGCGCGGCCGGCAGCGGCAGCAGGTCGGCTGTGTTTTGTGCCCAGGCCTCTGGCTCTTCGGCCAGCCGTGCCAGCAGCTCACAGTAGGCCGCAAACATCTCATCCAGCAGCCCTGCTGGGAACAGTGCCTCTACCGCATCCCAGGCAAAAACCAGGGCACCGCTTTGCTCACTCACCTGATGGTCCAACCAAACCTGGGGCGTCTGGGTGATAAGGTAGATGCTATCTTCCAAATCAAGCAAGCGGCCATCGTCTGATGTATCCAGGTTAGCCACATCCTCTTGATCTGGCGAAGCCAGGACAAGCGTACTGGTAAACACAATGGGCATCATCGCTTTCCGCGATCCCCTTTGCGTCCGGGCCAATTCCCGCATCACCTGCACGCCGCTAACATAACGGTGGTCCAGGTCTTGCCAGAGCTGCTCTTGAACGCGCCGGGCACGGGCCTCAAAGGAATCCTGAACAGCACTCTTCACTTCAAGCAAAGTTAACGACGTAAAGTCGCCCATGATGTCATTCACCTGCGCGTGCATTGGCCAGCGATTAAACAGCGTCAAATTAATGGTGAACTGCGGGTTTTTGCTCCAGACTGTCAGCACTTCTGCAAAAGCAGCCAGCAGCATGCCTGACGGCGTTAGCCCCACCTGGGTGGCCTGCGTCTTTAACCGCTGCCATGTTTCCGGTTCTACTCTAGCCTCACGGCGCACAAACTGGGGAGAAGTCAAAGAGTTGACCGCTACGGCCAGCGGCAGTTCCGGCGCTGGCGACAGCGTTGGCAAACGGTCTTGCCAGTATGTCCATGAGCGCTGATACAATTCAGATTCACGAAGAGCCCGTTCGGCCAGAACGTAATCTCGGAACGAAAGTTCAAGTGGTGGCAGCGTTGTCGCTGGATGATGATACAGCTGCGATAATTCCTGCCTGAGAATTTGTAAGCTGGAAGCATCAACGGTAAGAAGGTCAGTGCTAACGTGAAGCCGTACCACCCCTCCATCCAGCATTGAAGCGCGAATGTCGAATAGAGGCCACTGATCACTGACCATCATCTGGTGTGACATCTCCTGACGGATTGCTTCCAATTGGGCCTCAACTTGCTCAGGGGCCTGCCCACACAAGTCTAGCACTTCAATGTGGTACGGTGGAACCTCAGCCAAGATTTGCTGTTGGCCATCTGGGCGGACAATGGCGCGCATCATATCGTGGCGGTTAATTACCTGCTGCCAGGCCCATTCAAACCGGGCGACATCCAGGCCATCGTAATCATATTCTACATAGGCATGAATCGACACGTTGCCAAGTTCAAGGTCGCTATTACGGCCGATCCAATAGGCCTGCTGCACATCGGTAAGGGGAAAAGGCTCATGCTTCTCACTCAGGTCAGGCACAATCGTTGGCAGTTGTGCATATAGATCGCCATTAGTCTTGATGATTTCAGCATCGGTCTCTAACCGTTTTTGCAATAACGCCAGTTTACTTGCCGAAAGTTTCGCCCGTTTTTCCTGTAAAGTTTCCTTCTGATTTCGCATTCTGTTACAACCTCTTTGCTTAAATGCAATGTTTACAAATTAAGGGCTTAGTATAGTGTTAAGGAAGTTTTATGCCCTTTGGTAGAGGCAGGTCTTGTGCCTACCCTATGCTTCGGTCAGACTCAAAGCCTCTTCATCTGACAGGTCTTCAAGTTCCTCAATAATCGCTATTTCAACAGCGACCGTTAAATCTTCTATGGTGGGATTCACCAACAAAATAGACAACGGCAAATGAACCTGGGCTAGTTGTTGTAATTGGGAAACGATTTGCATCGCCATTAACGAGTGCCCACCCAGTTCAAAGAAGTTGTCGTGAATGCCGATCTGATCAATTCCCAAAAAGTTCTGCCAGATTTCCGCTATTCGTTTTTCCATGGTACTTGCCGGCGGCACATAAGGGACCATCAACGCTGGGCGGGGGTATTTCGACCCTTTTTTAGTGCCCAGCTCAGGCCCCCCTTGCAGGAGCGTCGCAATTGTAAACCGTTTGCTGTACTCTATAATCTTGGAGAAATTCTGAGTAGACACAACAATTCGGGGCCAGCGACGCGCCATGATGCGATTTAATGCATCGCCGCCTTCCACAAACGAAATACCAAATTGGGCGCGATTCTCTTTCAAAAACGTTTCAAATTCTGGGCCAAAAGCGGCGATGCCCTCATCCCAGGCATTCCATTGCCACTCACCCCAATCGATTGAAATGGTTGCTCGTTTTTGACATGCATGGTGTTGCGCATAAGCGTCCATAAACGCATTGGCGGCGCAATAATCTAGCTGGCCCAGGCCAGCGCCAGTAACAGAAGCAATTGACGAAAACAAGACCAGGAAGTCTAACTCTACCCCTGCCAAAACTTTCTCTAAAACAAGCGTACCATGCACTTTAGGCGCCAGGACTTCGGTGGCCATTTCTGGTGTTTTTAATTGAATCAGGCCCATGCCTGGCACACCGGCTGCATGAATCACCCCATGAATCGTGCCAAATTGGGTTACAGCCTGCTGTACCACCGATTGCATTTGGGCCTCATCGGTGACATCGGCGGCAGCGACCAACACCTGGGCGCCTAATGCCTCTAAATGTTGTACGTGCTGTACCTTACGGCCAATACCATCATCATTACCTTGTGCCAGTTCATCCCATTGGGTACGGGGCGGCAACCCGGAACGGCTAAGGAGGATGATATTTGCGTTTGCCGTGCGTGCCAGGTGTTCGGCCATGGCCAACCCAATACCACCCAAGCCACCCGTTACCATGTATGTGCCGCCTGGCCGGAGCAACGGGATTGCTTCTGTGGGAACGGGTGGCAAGGCGACGGGTTCAAAAGATTCAACCCAACGCTGTTGTCTACGCAAAGCCACCACAGAATCTGTCATCACGGCCGTTAGTTCACCCAGCAAGTTTGTCAGCATCATCTCTGCCTGCCAGCTGTCAGGCAGCTCTAAAGCAACATCAATCAGGCGGCATGTAATATTGGTGAATTCGGCATGCACGGTTCGGCATGGCCCTATCAGGGTCGCTTTCTGCGGGCAGAGGGTTTCATGGTCCATCACGGCCACACCCTGCGACGAAACGATAGAAAGCTCACAGGAACCCAAGTTCAACTCAGCGATGGCTTGCACGAGTCCCATCAAACTGTGAAAGCCCAAGTCTAACACACGGTCCAGGAAATCAACCTGGTTGGCCGGTGTGTCCACGGCCGTCACGCTCCACATATGCACGATCTTCGTGGGTTCCATCTTTTGCTGCCGCAGCGTACTCAATAAGGCGACGTAATCCTCACGGAAACGGGGCCGCACCGTAAACTGCCGTTCGCCCTTCTGCTGAAAGGCGTCACCTTCCTGAACAATAAACACATGCTGATTGTGCCGGGCCAACAACACGGCTACCTGTGCGCCCCAACCGTCGGCATCAGCAAATAACAACCAACACGCCGGCTCCTCAGCAGGAAAGTGTGGTATATTGGCCGCACGTTGTTTCCAACCAGGCAGGTAGAACCAATCAGCCAATGCTTCGCGGGGCAAACTAGAAAGAGCCGCCCGTGGCTCATAGTCGTCCTCATCATCGGCGAGCGGCGTCTCCACGGCATACCCCTGACCAAACTGTATACGACCAGGCTCCACCCAATACCGCCTGCGCTCAAAAGGATACGTCGGCAAAGGCTGAATATGCCGGGTTTCACCTTGATAAAATGACAACCAGTCTGGTTTAACACCAAGCAGCCACAACTTACCCAAAGTTTCCAACAGTGCGGCCAGGTCTGACCGCTGCTCATACTCGTAGGGCAGTGTTGGCAATATGAGTGACAGTTGTTTACCCGTGCAACCAGGGTGCTGTTTGGCAAAGGCACCCAGGGATTGTCCCGGCCCTACCTCTAAGAGGATGTGTTCTTGTTCTTTTAACAATTCACCCACACCGTCAAAGAACCGAATGGGCTGGCACATATGGTTTGCCCAATACGTAGGGTCTGTGGCTTCTTCGGCTTGAACCCATTTTCCGGTAACGTTTGACAGATAAGGGATTTGCGGCGGGCTCAACTGAACCGTTTTGACAAGCTCTGTCAACGGTTCTACCAAAGACAACATCATGCTGGAGTGAAATGCATGGGTTGTTTCTAACTGTCGGCAGGCAATACCTTGGTCGGTCAACTGTGTTTGTAACTGCTCAATAGCAGCCGGCGGGCCAGCCAGAACGTAAAGCGCGTCACCGTTGTGAGCGGCCAAAGAAATGTCTGGGGTTAACAGTGCCTGAACCGCTTCTTCTGTCAGGGAAACCGCTAACATGCTGCCGGCCGGCAGGGCTTGAATCATCTGGGCCCGCTCTACCACAAGTTTAAGGGCATCTGCCAGCGACAATACGCCAGACAAACAGGCAGCCACATATTCGCCCAGGCTGTACCCAACCATCGCTTGCGGCCGTACACCCCAAGACATTAACAGCCGGGCTAACGCGTATTCGATCACAAAAACAATCGGCTGGGCGACGGCCGTTTCCTTCAGCTTTTTCGCCGCCGGGGACATCTCAGGCTGATTACGCCCCAACATGGCGCGTAAATCAACACCATTATTGTTTTTCTGGGGCGACTTCGGTTGATCAGACACATACAAGAGATCCTGCAGGTGCGTCCCTAAATAAGGGTATAAAACCTGATCACATTGTGTTACCACATCCTTAAAAACGGGTTCCTGTTCATACAGTTCTCGTCCCATGCCCAGGTAATGCTCCCCCACACCCGGAAACATAAACGTCACCACCCGGTCAATATCCGGCTGGCGATGAGATAACACACGGTGCGGATCCACCGATTCCAGTACAGACAACGCATCTGTCATATCCTGACACACAGCGATGCGCCGGTAAGGAAAAGAACGTTTGCCCACTTGCAGTGTGTAAGCAACATCAGCCAGATTCACTTCGGGGTTTTGACGCAAATAATGGGCAAGGTTAGCCGTTATCGTATCTAAAGCCAGCTCTGTACGGCCTGACAGCAATAATAATTGCCGCGGCCTGGATGAACCTGATGGTCCACGAGAGGGCGGTTCTTCAACAATCACATGCGCATTGGTCCCTCCCATGCCTAAAGAGTTGACCCCCGCCCGACGCGGGTTGCCATTCTTGGCGGGCCATGGCATGAGCTGCTTGTTTACAAAAAACGGGCTGTTGGCGAAGTCAATTTCAGGGTTAGGTTTGTCAAAGTGTACAGTGGGAGGCACAACACCGTGTTTAACGGCCAGAACAGCTTTGATCAGCCCAACCACACCGGCAGCCCGATCAAGATGCCCTACATTCCCTTTAACAGAGCCGATGGCGCAATACGCTTTTTGATCTGATTGACGGTGAAACGCCTGGGTGAGTGCCCTGACCTCAATAGGATCCCCCAGCTTTGTGGCTGAACCGTGCGCTTCCACAAAGCCGATCGTTTCCGGGTTGATGTTAGCTCTCTCCAGCGCCATAGACACAACTTTGGCCTGCCCAGATACGCTGGGAGCAGTATAGCCTACTTTCAACGCGCCATCATTATTAACGGCCGAACCCTTAATGACGGCATGGATAACATCGCCATCTTCCAGAGCATCGGCTAAGCGTTTCAGCACCACAACCCCGACGCCGTCACCAAACGCCGCGCCGTTTCCCTGGTCGCTAAAAGGACGGCAACGGCCGTCTGGAGAAGCCATGCCATCGACCTCAAACAAATAGCCTTGCTTTTGGGGCACATAGATAGATGACCCCCCTGCCAGCGCAATATCACACTCACCATTGACCAGATTCTGGCAAGCGATATGGGCAGCCACCAAAGAAGTAGAACAGAATGTCTGCACGGCAAAACTTGGCCCCTTCAAATCCAGCTTGTAAGATACCGTTGTGGGCAGTGCATCTTTATCACCGGCAATAGACATCTGAAAAGCATTGACAGATTCTGACAACTGCGGGTTGGTATACCATCCCATCATGTAAGAACTAATGCTCACACCGGCAAAGACACCAATCTCACCCTTATAGACATCTGGATTGTTATAACCAGACCGTTCCAGGGCTTCCCAGGCGCACTCTAAAAACAAACGGTGCTGTGGATCAAGTAATTCGGCCTCACGTGGACTATACCCAAAAAAGTGCGCGTCAAACTTATCAATGTCTTCCAGGATAGGGCGAGATTTCACATAGGCGGGGTGGCTGAGCAAGTCAGGGCGTATACCCGCGGCCAGCAGCTCTTCGTCAGTGAAAAAAGTAATAGATTCTTCTCCGTTACAAAGATTTTCCCAGAACTGTTCAAGCGTTCGGGCGCCAGGGAAATAACCAGACATACCAATAATAGCGATCTCCTGGTCATTCACATTTTGGCGGGCTTTTTGACGGCGTTCGGTCAGAAATTGTTCTCGTGAATCTTCCTGGGGCTGCGTTTGCGGCTGCAAATACTTTGCCAGCGCGCTAATGGTGGGGGCTTCAAACAAGGCCACCGTAGAGATCGAAATGCCAAAGATCTCTTGCAATTTAGAGATCACTTGCAAACCGATGAGCGAATTACCGCCTAAATCGAAGAAGTTATCATAAATGCCTATCTGTTCAACGCCTAAAACCTGCTGCCATATGGCCATGATCTCTTTTTCATATTTAGAATCAGGCGCTACGTAGCTTGTGGTTAAAGACGGTCGGGCATGGCTGGTCTGATCCTTAGACGATGTTACGGACACAGCTTCCAATAATACCCACTGCCGAATGCGTGCCTGCAAGTCACCGGTAGATTGGGCCAGTTGGGGCGCGTCACTGGCCATAGCCAGGGCAAAAGCGCGCTTCCCCTCTTCTGGCGACATGGCAAATTCAGCCAGTGATGTTTCCTGAATGGCCGTTGACCGCTCTGGTGTTGCCCCCACCTGCCACACATCCCAATTCACACTGCGCCATGCAGTTGAGCTGTGGCGATTATGCGTGTGTGTATACGCATCCATGAACAGGTTCGCGGCGGCATAAGCTGAAAATCCTATCCCGCCTAAGATGGCTGACAAAGAGGAAAACAGAACACAAAAATCCAGATTCTCCCCTTGCAACACCTTGTCTAAACTATAAAGGCCATACACTTTGGCAGAAAAATGCCTTTCACAGCTCTTCTGATCAATACTCTGAACAGGCTGCAGCGCCTGCCTATCAACTAAGCCGGCAACATGAATGACGCCATTTAAGGGGCCAAAACGGGCCCGGGTCTGGTCAATCACAGAACGCATCTGGGTTTCATTACTAATATCGGCAGCAATGACTAAAACTTCAGCCCCTAATGATTCCAAAGAGCGGATCGCTTGAATTTTATGCGCTGTAGGGTCTTCACCAGAATGCTTTTCTAGCCAATCATCCCACAGTTCTCTTGACGGTAACCCGGAACGACTGGTTAATACCAGCCTGGCTTGGGCTTGTTGGGCCAGATATTCTGCCAAAGTGAGCCCAATGGAACCTAAACCGCCCACTAAAAGGTAAACGCCGCCCGGCCGTATGCGTTCTATACCTGGGTCTGCCACCAACTGTCTAGGCACAAACCGGCGCACATGCCGCGTTCCCGCCTGATAAGCGACTAACGGCTCAGTGATGGGGGCCATCACCTCGCTGGCCAGCGGCAGCACAAACTCAGCCTCTATGTTGTCCGCTTCAGGCAGTGGCATCTCCACCACCCGGCAGCGAATGTTCTGGTGCTCTTGGGGGATAACCAGACACGGCCCTAAAATCGTTGCCAGTTCAGGAAAAGCAGTGGTGTCAGCGTCAACCGGAAAAACATTATGTACGACGGCCGTCATCTGGACAGCGTTTGACGTATGGCGCTGACCCAGGGCCTGAGCCAGATAGAGCAAACTGTAAAACCCCAGACGCTGCGCCGCCTGGAAAGCCGCGGCACTGCCCGTTTCGCTGCAGCCCAAGCTCCACAGATGCACCACTTGTGTGGGCAGCGGCCCGGCGGCTGCCAGTTCTGCCAACAGGGTAGCATAGTCAGCGGCCTGGTCAGGCCGGATGGTGTAGCTGTCTGCCCCCTGCCGGGCATATCCCTCACCGCGCTGCACCTGCACCACCGTGGCCCCCTGATGCCTCAGCTGCTGGCTCAGGGCCGCCCCCCAGCCAGCCTCATCGGCAAAGATGAGCCATGATCCCGCCGCCGCTGTCGTCGCTGTCGCCACGGCCGTGGCTTCCCATACCGGTTCATAGAACCAACGCCCCGGCTCGCGCCGCTCGCGCCGCTTCCCCGCGGTCACCGCCCGGCTCCCCCCGGCAGGCTCTACCCAATAGCGCTGCCGCTCAAACGGATAGGTGGGTAAAGGCAGCCGCTGCCGCCGCTCGCCGTCATAGTAGGCCTGCCAATCCAGCGTGCATCCCGCCAGCCACAACTTGCCCACGGTGCTTAAGAGAAAGGCTTCGTCTGACTGCCGGTCATAGGCATAACGCATCGTGGCCAAAATGCGGCTTACTTGCTCTGGTCGGCAGCGGGGATGCTGCTTGGCAAAGGAGCCCAACGCCTGCCCCGCCCCCACTTCCAGCAGAATCTGCCCCGGGTCGGCCAACAACTCGGCCACCCCTTCGCCGAAGTGTACCGTCTGACACAGGTGGCGCGCCCAGTAGTGCGGGTCGGTCGCTTCCGCGTCGGTGATCCACATCCCGGTCACATTGGAAAGGTAGGGAATGCGCGGCGCCTGCAGCGGCACACCGGCCACCAGGGCCGTGAAATCTGCCACCATCGGCTTCATCATGTGCGTGTGGAAGGCATGGCTGGTCGGCAGCCGCCGCCAGCTGACTTCGGCCGCCGTCAGCGCCGCCGCCACCCGCTCAATGTCTGCCTCTGGCCCCCCTAACACACAGGTGCCTGGCCCGTTGACCACCGCCAGGTCCACCCCTTGACCCAGGTAAGGCTGCACCGCCGACGCTGACAGGGAGACAGCTATCATCCGGCCGGCCGGCAGTGCCTCGATCATCTGCGCTCGCCGCGCCACCAACATCGCCCCATCTTCCAGGCTCATCACCCCGGCCACACATGCGGCCACATACTCTCCCAGGCTGTAGCCGATCAGCGCCGTCGGTTTAATGCCCCAGCTCTGCAGCAGGTCAGCCAGGGCATACTCCACCACAAAGACGGCCGGTTGGGCCCAACGGGTCTGCTGCAGCGGCTGGTCGCCGCCAGCCTCGCCCCCACGTCCCAACATCTGCCGCAGGTCCATCCCACCGGCCTGGCCCGCGCCCTTTCGCTCCGCCGGATACAGCATCGTCCGCAGGTCACCCCCTAGAATCGGTGCCAACCGTGCACAGCATTCGTCTATGGTCTGCCGAAAGCGGGGTTCGCGCTCATACAGCTCTCGCCCCATGTTTTCGTAATGGTCGCCCACGCCGGGGAACATGAAGGCCACTGGCCCCGCCTCTTCTTCTTGCACACTGCTCCATAACCGGCTGCCCCCTTCGTTGGCCAGCCCGGCCAGGGCGTCTTCTCGGCCCCGGCACACCACCATCCGCCGGTGGGCGAACACCTTTCGCCCCACCTGCAAGGTATAGGCCGCATCGGCCATGTTCACCCCTTCTTGCCGCTGCAGGTACGTCTGTAGATTGGCTGTCGCCTGTTCCAGGGCACTGGCTGTTTGGGCCGACAGCAGCAGCAGCTGCCACCCTTTGCTGACCGCCTCTGCTTCTACTTCCGGGGCTTCTTCCAACACCACATGGGCGTTGGTGCCTCCCATGCCGAAGGAGCTCACCCCCGCCAGGCGCGGCTGGCCGTTCAACGCCGGCCATTCCCGCAGCTGGGTGTTTACGTAGAACGGACTGTTGTCAAAGTCAATGTGCGGGTTCGCTTCCTGGAAGTTTAGGCTGGCCGGCATCATCTTGTGCTTTAAGGCCAGCACCGTCTTGATCAAGCCCGCCGCCCCTGCGGCAGACTCCAAATGCCCAACATTTGTCTTAACGGAGCCAACGGCACAGAATTGTCTCTTTTGTGTACGCGCTCGGAAAACCTGCATGAGCGCAGCCATTTCAATAGGATCACCTAAGGCAGTTCCTGAACCGTGGGCTTCTATATAAGTAACGGTTTCGGGTTCCACACCAGCTACGGCTAACGCTTCTGAGATCGCTCGCGCCTGCCCATCTTCACCAGGAGCAGAATAACCTGCTTTAGCAGAACCGTCATTATTGACGGCCGAACCTTTGATAACCGCGTGAATAAAGTCACCATCGGCCAGGGCATCTTCCAGGCGCTTGAGGGCAACGATACCCACACCATTGCCAAAAATGGTTCCCTCTGCCTGAGCATCAAAGGCGCGGCAGTGCCCATCGGGCGAAACGACACCACCTGGGGGGAACTTGTAGCCAGTCTTTTGGGGGATATTCACGGTAATGCCACCGGCCAGCGCTATATCACATTCGTAATTCATCAGGCTTTGGGATGCCAGATGAACAGCAACCAGGGACGTAGAACAAGCTGTCTGGACACCCATGCTTGGCCCAGTCAGGTTTAGTTTGTAAGAAACGTGGCTGGCTAAATAGCCTCTATCATTCCCAAGTAATATTTGCAGGCCATCTACTGACTCAAAAAAATCAGGGTTTGCATGAATGTTATGGATAAGGTAGCCACTTGTATTTTTCCCGGCGTAAACGCCAATCAAACCATCATAGGTTTCGGGATTATAACCGGCGCTTTCCAAACATTCCCAGGCACATTCCATGAAAATGCGGTGTTGTGGATCTAAGATTTTGGCTTCCTTCGGACTAAAGCCAAAAAACGAGGCATCGAACAACTCTACATCGTCCAGAATGGCCCCTGCCTTTACAAAGTTAGGCGCGCTTAGGGCAGCGGGATCCACACCCTCGGCCAATAGTTCATCATCGGAGAAGAACGAGACGGACTCTACGCCATCTTGTAAGTTTTGCCAAAATTCATCAACGTTCTTTGCCCCTGGAAATCGGCAAGTCATGCCGATAACAGCTATCTTATTTTGATGGTCCGATTCGTTCAGGTTTGTCATTTAACTTTCCCATGAATATCACAGTTACACAAAGCACCATTCACTCTTTTTATTTGCTCTACGCTTTGCGGTGTTTACGTCGTTGGTCTCTTGTGGCCCTACGCGCCTCTGCCCGGTCGTAGCTCTTCTGAAAATCAATTTGTTCTTTTTGTTCTTCATTTAAACGGGCTGCCAGAGAGCTGATAGACCGGTATTTGAATATTTCCGTTATGGCTATATCTCTGTTTAGCGTTTCTCGTACTCTTCTATGGATTCGCACGATATCTATGGAAGTAGCCCCTAAAGCAAACATATCATCATGGATACCTGCTTTGTCCAGGTGAAGCACTTCTTTGATAATGGTGGCAACACTTTGTTCCATCTCCGTCTGAGGCGGTTCATAAGTGGTTTCTGGCTCCAGGTGCGGTGCGTTTTGCTCTAACAGTGCTTTGCGGTCCACTTTGCCATTGGACGTTAATGGTAAAGTATCCAGTGTGATAAACGCGGCAGGAATCATATAGTCTGGCAGCTTTGCTTCTAAAAAGCTCTGCAACTCATGAACAATCGTACCGTTTTGTTGAATAGTGGATAAGCCCGACGGCCGTTTTGAAACTGACTCAATATATGACTGCTGCTCAGAGGACCATTGATCGGCCTGATCCCTGGAAATGCGCCCACCCAGTAAAGAGTGAAGGAGGATATGGTTTTCTGGCAAGGCAAACATCGGCTGAATCTGTGCAAAATCTAGCCCACCGATCTGGCAAAGGCCAAGCCGGTAAATGGGGGCCATCATCTCCAAGAGCTGCGTCATCAAGCCTGCCTCAAGCATACAAAAGTCTCGGGCTCGTTCACCATACATAGGGGTAATGGCATCCAATTTCCCCACAAAAAAGAGAGAAAACGCCGATTCGTCAAAAATGGCCTGGTTGGCAGCTCCATATACAGTCCGGTCCAGGTGGTCGTCAGTAGAGATAGTGGTCAGGTTATGATCTTTTGGATCATAATAGTAAATACCTGCGGCCAGCCCTTCAACACGCCCCGGCCTGATATACAAGTAGGTTTGGACCGGGTAAAGACCACCGGCTGACCCATACTGATATTTGGGGAGTGGTGAACCATCAAGCTCCACTTGAAGCAGGCTGCTCAAGAAGTAACTGAACTGCTCCATGGGAATAGGCTCAGGCAAAAACTTTCGGTAACTTCGGCGCCTGATATATGAGCTAAGCAGTTCGCCATCCAGTGTGGGCTTAATAAGGGGGACTTGCTGATCAGATTTGTCCTTTTGTCGCAACCCCGGTTGACTTAATTTAAACTGCAACCGTTCTATCGGATCGTGCATCACTTTTTCTGACTGATCCGGTTCATAAGCTTCAGGCAGGCTGTGAAATGACACATTTTGTTCACTGCTAGTAGGTAGCTGCGTCTGTTCCGGGATGATGTAAGCAACCAACTTCGTATCATCACATCGTTCGCTAACAGCCATCACCAGGCTGGTACGAACAGCGGGATGCTGGGCAAGGGCAGCCTCGATCTCACCCAGTTCAATGCGGTGGCCCCGAATCTTCACCTGAAAGTCTTCACGACCCAGGAACTCGATGTTGCCATCAGGCAGGTAACGGCCGAGGTCACCGGTGCGGTACAACCGCTCGCCA
>WYBM01000094.1 GCA_011525915.1 Ardenticatenaceae bacterium
GCCCACGGCCGTACCCGACTCAACGATACGCGACGGCCGTGAAGGGTAAGTTGTGAACGTTCAAAAGGTAACTTTACTGATCAGGATGTCAAAAACCCAACACATGAAACAAACGAGAGCATAACCTCGACGATAACGCGATCTCATCCCCCTTCCACGATGCCGCCCCAACGCCGGCTTCAGCCGCTGCGAGAAAAACCCAGAGCCTCAGCGGGCGTGAGAACTACAACCACCACGGCCGTGGCTGGCCAATCGGCCCCGATCTCGCGCTCCGCTGCAACAGCTGTTAGGCACAGTTTTCATTTACACTTACCTGAACAGCTACTATTGTGAAATTCGCCCCTCTCCATTCTATTCTAGTCTCTCCCAGTAACGCCCCAAGAACAAACCCCATAGGAGTGCTAATCCACATAGTGTCGAAAAAATCCCATATAGAATTGCTTGCAGCAATGACCATTCTGTCTTCCCCTCGGTTAAAGATAATCCCATACTTCCGAGAACAAAAATAATTGTCAATCCCCCAGCTGCCCATTTCTTGAGATACCAAAGCCCAATTAACATAACAAGAAAAGCTGAATTGAAACCTATAGAAAGATAGAGAGCGTTAGTATTCGATGGAAAACGCTCCAGATATTCTGAATCTAGAAACAAGCTCACACCGGAGTAAAGGCTCCCCCATCCCACCAAGAAGAAGACAATCAATACAATCGAATTTATCTTTCCGCGTTTCTGGTAAAGTTCTTTTTGAGTTTTCAACTACCTATCTCCACATTATCGTTTGTACTTGATTGAAGTTAGCTCATCGCTTCTAGTGCCTAACGTAAGCTTCAGCGGGCACGCAGCCTAATTGAAGGTATATAACAAGCTGCGTGTCCGCGCTTTGCTGTATGCTGTTGTTAGGCGTCTGTAACCATCACTTCCTTCGCCTTCATTTATAAGCTTCAATCTTAAGTTTGGCTTCTTCCAGGACGCTCGCCGCTTTAAAGTATACTCTCATCCCAATGTGATTCACGGCATACTCAAAATCATCTCCAATTTGGTAGAGATCGCTGTCCTTCGTTCGATTCGCATACTCCATGATAACCGTTGCCGCGCCACCAATCGCATTTAGCAGGTCACGGTCCTCTTCGGTTAATTTGTCCGCGGCTTCATTCAGAGAAGCCATCCGGCTCAGGTGGTCATGGATAAATGTGAGAAAATCATAGGTGGTCATTTCTTAAGACTTCCAAGTAGACACATCATCGCTACCGCCTAACAATATATTAGATAGAAAAGCACCTGCATTAGCGCTCTCTTGGTTGTTTATAGAGAGTATCTTCGGCTTTTGACGGCCTCTTTTTGGTTAGACAGATGTTTTTCGGCATGTTATTTGGTTAGACAGTTATTTTTCGGCATATTATCCGGAAATTGATATTTTATTCAGAACAAATTTTCTGTATAATACTGGCGCCTTTGTATTGCTGTGCTCAAAAATACACGATCTGCTCTGGCCCGTCAAGGAGGTTCAACATGAGTGCACCCAAGAAAAAATTGCTCGATCAGGTTCGTGAAGCCGTTCGCCTCAAACATTATTCTATTCGCACCGAGACCGCTTATGTTCAGTGGGTGCGCCGCTTTATCCTCTTTCACGATAAACGTCATCCCCAGGAAATGGGCCGGCGGGAGATTGAAATGTTTCTGGCCCACCTCGCCCTCAGCTGCAACGTTGCCGCCTCCACCCAAAATCAGGCGCTCAGTGCCCTTCTTTTCCTCTATCGTGAGGTCCTTCACCAGGAAGTGGACGATGTGAGTGTCATTTGGGCACAAAAACCTAAACGGCTGCCCACTGTCCTCACCAAAGATGAGGTGAATCGTGTCCTCGCTTGCCTCTCCGGTGATTATTTGTTGGTGGGCAAGTTGCTGTATGGCAGTGGGCTGCGTCTCATGGAATGCTTACGCCTGCGCGTTAAAGATGTGGATTTCGCTCAGGCGCAGATTGTGGTCAGAGATGGCAAGGGAGCTAAAGATCGGGTTACAATATTGCCCGCATCCATTGTGCCGCCGCTGCAAGAGCATCTCCTGGGTGCGCAGCAGCAGCATAAACAAGATTTGCAAAAAGGATTGGGCGCCGTGTATCTACCAGATGCCCTGGAACGAAAATACCCCCAGGCCAATCGCGAGTGGATGTGGCAGTATGTTTTCCCTGCCGCCCGCCGCTCGGTGGACCCTCGCTCCGGCGCCGAAAGGCGGCATCATCTCCATGAAAACAGTGTCCAAAAGGCTGTCCGAAAAGCGGCGCTTACTGCCGCCGTGCAAAAGCACGTGAGTCCTCATACCTTCCGTCACAGCTTTGCCACTCATCTCATTCAAAATGGCTATGACATTCGTACAGTACAGGAACTATTGGGGCACAAAAATGTGCAAACAACAATGATCTATACCCACGTTCTAAATAAGGGGGGCCTGGCTGTACGCAGCCCACTCGATATTGAGTGACCGTCTAAAATAACTTCCCGGTTTGGGGGCAATAAGGCTGCTTGCTTACCGCGCGTTTGCTAATGCCATAGCTCATTGATGGACGCGCCCTTAATAGGTGAAAAATGGCTGAACAACTACCAGAACAGATGGCGCAATTACGCGACAAAATAAACTACCACCTCTACCGCTATCACGTCCTTGATGCCCCTGTCATTAGTGATGCAGAGTATGATGCGCTCTATCAAGCACTGTTACAGTTGGAAGAGATATACCCTGATCTAGTAACACCCGATTCGCCTACACAGCGTGCAGGGGCCGCGCCGTTAGATGCCTTTGAGAAAGTCTCTCATCCTGCACCCATCCTCAGCCTGGCAAATGCCTTTACGGTAGAAGATCTGTTTGCCTGGCATAGCCGTATAAGCCGTCACTTACCCGACCCTGATATGGCCCTTGATTATGTGGCTGAACCAAAGCTAGATGGCCTGACGGTGATCTTAACATACCACAACGGCCGTTTTACCCAGGGCGCCACCCGTGGCAATGGCGAAATCGGTGAGGACGTTACCCAGAACCTGCGTACCCTTAAAGCTGTTCCCCCAAAAATCCCCGTCGCCCTAGACAGCAACCTGCCCACACCTCCCTCCCTGGTGATACGAGGGGAAGTCTTCTTCCCGCTCGATAAATTTGAAGCCTTTAATGCCGCCCGTCTGGAAGCTGGCCTGCCGCTCTATATGAACCCCCGCAATGCTGCCTCCGGTTCTCTGCGCCAGCTAGACCCTAAGATCACCGCCGCCCGCCCCCTCACACTCTACTGCTATGACCTCGTTGCTTGGGAGGGCATAGACGTGCCGGCTCAGCAATGGGATCGCCTGGACTACCTGCGCCAGTTGGGCTTTCCTGTCTCCACAGACAGCCGCTACTGTCCTGACCTGACGGCCGTCGCTGCCGCTTACCAGGAATGGATTGTTAAGCGCAATCAGATTAATTATGAAGTGGATGGCATTGTTGTCAAAATTAACAACCGTCCCCTGGCCGACAGTCTGGGATTTGTGGGCAAAGACCCCCGGGGGGCCATCGCTATGAAATTTCCCGCCCAGGAAAAAACCACCAAACTACTAGACATCCAGGTCAATGTAGGGCGTACCGGTATGTTGGCACCCAACGCCGTGTTGGCCCCCGTGGAAATTAGCGGCGTTATCGTCCGTAACGCTACCCTCCATAACTACGACGAAATTGCCCGCAAAGACATCCGCATCGGTGATACCGTTCTGGTCAAACGCGCCGGCGACGTCATCCCTTACATCATTGGCCCTATTACCGATGTGCGCGATGGCAGTGAACAAATCATCGCCCCGCCAACGCTGTGCCCTTTCTGCAGCCAGCCCGTTAAGCGCATCGAGGGTGAGGTCGCTATTTATTGCGATAACCCCGCCTGCCCAGAACAGCTCGTGCGCCGCGTGGAATACTTCGTCAGCCGGGGAGCTATGGATATTGGCAGCTTTGGCAGCAAGACGGGGGCACTGCTTGTGGAACAAGGCATGGTCCATGACATTGCCGATATCTACTACCTGGATCGTAATGCCTTGCTGGCCCTGGAAGGCTTTCAGGAAAAGAAGGTAGATAACTTATTCAGCGGCATCGAAACCAGCAAAAACCAGCCGACAGAACGCTTCCTGACGGCGTTGGGCATTCGTTTTGTGGGTGCCGTGGTTGCCAGACTGCTGCTCGATACATTCGGCCATATTGATAACCTGGCGCTGGCTACCCAAGAACAGTTAGAAAGCATTGAAGGGGTCGGCCCGCAGATTGCGCTGAGTGTTGTAGACTGGTTTAAAGACGGCCGTAACCAGCAGTTATTAGACAAATTCCGCCAGGCCGGCTTGCCTTTTGCCGTAGAACAAACGGCCGTAGCCGGTGCCACGCAATCACTCGCCGGCTTGACCTTTGTCATTACCGGTACCCTGCCTACCTTTTCCCGTGACGAAGCCAAAGTTTTTATCGAAAGCTACGGTGGCAAAGTCACCGGATCCGTCAGCAAAAATACAGACTACCTGCTGGCCGGGGAAAATGCCGGTAGTAAATTGAGCAAAGCCGAAGCCTTAGGGGTGCCCATTCTAAGCGAAACAGCCCTGCGAGAGATGGTGGGTGAATGAGTGAAGGTAAAGGAGAAAATGCTTTGCTGCTCGTGGCAAACCACCGTTTGTGGCCCTTAAGCATGGGAGAATAATGACCCTGCATTTCAGCAAATTTGACAGGGGATAATCGGTAGATATAATGGCATCGTTCGCGGCCATGGTGTAGCAGTAACAGTGGTGCCTCCTAGGTCTTGCACCACCATCAGGCTGTGCCCTTGTAGAGGGTTAAAAACTTGGCCGTGTTTCATTCTTAGTGTTCTAAGCGGGCATGGTGAAAAGGTATCATAGCTGCTTCCCAAGCAGTTGGTACGGGTTCGATTCCCGTTGCCCGCTCTTTACACTCTGCTGATGGTCCCCACTTGATAAAGTTTTCATAAATTCTACCGAGAATTTTGCTCTACCAACACCACAACAAACCCATCCAGCCGTTATCATTCAACGAGCCTTGCGCGACCGCCGATCGGTAACCCCACGTGATGAGCAGCAGCTTCAGCGCACAATTGGTAATCGGGCAGTGGGTCGGCTTTTTACGGAAACGGCACAACGTCAACAACCTCAGGATAAGACAAACACAACAGGACTACCAGATCATCTAAAAAATGGCGTTGAAAGCCTCTCTGGCCTTGCAATAGATGAGGTAAAAGTCCACTACAACTCCGCCAAACCAGCCCAGTTGCAGGCCTTAGCCTATACGCAAGGCACGGATATCCATATGGGGCCTGGCCAGGAAAAGCACTTGCCGCATGAGGTGTGGCATAGGGAATCCGCTCGAAGGCATTGCCCACCTGGAGCTTTTGACGGGGGAACATCCTCATAATCCGGTGCCATTTGTCATGGAAACAGATGCGGGTAATACTCTGGAACTGGCAACAGCCCCTTACCTACTTGAGACAAAGCCCAATAAGCCCTTTCCAACGCCAACGGCAGTAGGCGAAGCGATCAGGGAGACGATGGACGTCCTGTTAACGATGAAATCAAAGGGGACGGTTAGCGCTGCGGCGAATAAGATCAGCAAAGGGCTAGGCGTTACCTGGAAACCAGAGGCATTAAGTATAGTGCCGGCCAATCTATCAGTTCGTGCTGATGTTGGGAAGGCCACATCAGCCATTAAAGGCAACCAATTACTAGAAAATATCCAGGTTGCCAGAGATGATGCGTCCATGAAAAGTCCACAAATTAATATTCTTACCGATGCGGCGCACTTTGAAAATATCGAAGATCCAGGCAAATCCAGGCTGATTTTTGGGCCACAAAAACAGAATGAGTCAGAGTATCGCCGACTGTTTGATACGCTGCTCAAGGAATTACAAAAGGCACTTAAACCATTGACAGGAAAAGACTACAAAGAACAGGATCCCGACGCCCTAAAACTGCGCATCGCCAACACCATCGTTCAGCAGGCTGTCGCTGCACCGCTGCAAAGCAAGCTGCTTGAATATCAAGGGGAACTGGAGAAGGGGTCGTTGAATGAAAATAGACAAAAAGCGTTTCCCATCGTCGCGAGGTAACACCACATTAAACCGTGGTTGAACGTTAAAAACAGCAAAATTTGCAAAAACAGGTTCATCGTGCATACTGGAAAGTTTGTGACAACCAAAACCAGTAGGAGGCACAATGAACCTGGAGCA
>WYBM01000095.1 GCA_011525915.1 Ardenticatenaceae bacterium
GGGCTGCCTGGGCCTCAAACATCTCATGCACACAGCGCACTGCTGGATAGTCGACCTCTGTCTTGTTCCATGTGTGCATTATCTGCTGCTGTTCTTCTGTCGATAATAGGGGCAAATCCGAAATGCGTATGTCTGGATGGGTGAGCGCCCCGTCTAACAATGTTTGAAAGTGACCAGACAAACGGGCAATTGTGCTGTCATTAAACAGATCTGTGTTGTATTCCCAGTGACAACCAATGCCTTCGTCTTGTATTTCAACAAACAGGGCTAAATCAAATTTGGCTGTGTTTGTAGGCACACCAACGCCTTGTGTCTTTTCTTCCAGGTCTGAACTGCGGGATTTGCTTTGGTAAACAGACACAGTTCGCCAATCTTGCCACTCAAGCAAGACCTGCACAAGAAGGTTGCGGCTCAGGTCACGTTTCGCTTGCATGTCGGCAATAATATGGTCGATTGGCAGCTCTTTGTGTATATGGGCCTCCAGAGTTACCTGGCGCACCTGGCGGAGTAGTTCACGGAATGTCGGGGTCTCTGTAAGATCGGTTCGCAGAATGATGGTGTCAATAAAGAAACCGATGAGCCCTTCGAGTTCAGGTTGGTCACGGATGCTAAACGAGGATCCTATGGCAATATCTGTTTGATTTGTGTAACGAAACAACAATGCATTGAGGGCAGCGACCCCAACCATAAAGCTGGTAGCACCTTCTTGCCGACAAAGGGTCTCTATGGCTTTGATGAAGGGGGGTGGCAATATCCTTTGCTGTATGGCTCCGTTTGTGGTGACCACGGTGGGGCGCGGTCTATCTGTAGGTAGTTGTAATGGTGTTATGTTGGCCAGTTGCTGTCGCCAATAGGCCATTAATTTATCCAACATAGGCCCTTGCAGCCGCTCTTGCTGCCAGTGGGCAAAGTCCGCATATTGAATGGGGAGTTCTGGCAGGGGTGAGGGTTTGCCAGCCGCAAAAGCGGCGTAGAGTGCGCTAAACTCATTGTTACGGATTTGGATAGACCAGGCATCACAAGCAATATGGTGTTGGGTCACCAATGTAACATGATCTTCTTCACTTAAGCGCACCAGGGTTATACGCCAGGGTAGATCATGCCTCAGGTTAAACGGCCGTTGGGCTTCTTCTGCAGCCAACCGCTGCACCTCTGCTTCACGCACCTTTGGCGAGAGCGTGTCTAAATCAACCACGGGTAAAAACCAGCTAATTGAAGGGGTGATCACCTGAACTGGTTGCTCATTGACATATTGATAGGTTGTACGCAAGATTTCATGACGGTGTGCAATTTCAAGGTAAGCGTTCTCAACAGCCTTCCAATCCAATGGACCCTTCGTCTGGTTCATTTCAGATATGTTATAGGTTGGGCTATCTGGTTCCCATTGCTCCAAAAACCAGAGCCGTTGCTGGGCAAACGAAAGAGGCAAATGAGCATCGCGTGCTACGGGAAGAATAGGCAGCACTTGCAAGCCCCGTTCTTCACGCAGGGCTTGCTCAATAAAACCAGCGAGGCCAGCTACTGTGGGCGTCTCAAACAATTGGCGCAGAGGCAACGCTACCTCAAAGGCCTTCTGTATCCGGGCAATGATTTGCGTCGCTAACAGTGAATGCCCACCCAGTTCAAAGAAGTTGTCATGGCTGCCTACCCGATCTATCTTTAAGACAGTTGCCCAGATTTCAGTCAGGACCTGTTCTGTGGGTGTGCGGGGGGCTGTGTAGGTGTCTTGCAAGTCAGGCCTGGTTTCTTCCGGTTCCGGCAGTGCCTTGCGGTCAATCTTGCCATTACGGGTAAGGGGAAAGGCATCTAACACAACAAAAATAGAAGGAACCATGTAATCAGGCAATCGCTCTTTCAGGAAATCACGCCATACAGCGGAGCCAGAGGCTGATTTCTGATGAGGGGTGATATAGGCCACCAGGTACTGCTGGCCAGGTCCTGCTTCCCAGACCATGACAACCGTTTCACGTATGGCTGGATGTTGTCTCAATACTGCTTCAATTTCCCCCAATTCAATTCGGAAGCCCCGAATCTTTGCTTGATAATCAAGGCGGCCTAAAAATTCAACATTGCCATCAGGCAGGTAACGGCCTTTATCCCCTGTTCTATATAAACGTGCGCCCGATTGTGATGTGAAAGGGTTAGGAATAAAGGAGTCTGCTGTTTGGGCAGCATCATTCAGATACCCACGTCCTACACCAACACCACCAACAAACAGCTCACCAACGACACCTCTGGGCACAGGCTGCCATTGCTCATCTAATATATAGATCTGAATGTTGGCAATGGGGCGGCCAATCGGTATAGTCAGCACTTCAGATCCAGGCGGATGCTGGATAGGGTAGTGGGTGACATCATCTGAACACTCCGTTGGCCCATAAGCGTTCATCATCGGAATGTCTGAATAATGTGTTAACCACTTTTGGCACAGTCTAGGCGGCACAGCTTCTCCCGTCACCATTAGCCATCTTAACCTGGACAGGTTCAGTTCAGCGGCCCCAGTTAAAGCCACTTCATCAAGCATGACTTGCAGCAATGACGGCACAATTTCCAAAACAGAAATTTGCTTTTCCTGCACCTGATGCAAAAGCAAAACCGGATCGGTGGCCGTCTCATTATCAAAAATATGTACCTGGCCTCCCACTAAAAGCACCGCAAGAAACTGCCAAACAGAAATATCAAATGTTTGCCGGGCGGTTTGTGCCACCTTGTCTTTTTCTGTCAGCGCCAGGTCTGCTATCTTGGCATATAAGTGGTTTACCATCCCCCGATGTTCCAGGGCGGCCCCCTTGGGTACACCTGTTGAGCCCGATGTATAAATAACGTAGGCCAAATTTGATGGACTGCACCAACATGACAAATTTTCCGCAGATTGATTTTCTGCTTTTATATCCTCAACAAAATAAACTTGAGGCTGACGTGTAGGCGGTTGATCCGCCAATGCTGGCAACAACAGAGGTTCACATTGACGCACAGTCAGAACAAACTGGACCTGACTTTGTTGCAAAATCTGTCCCAGGCGGGACGCGGGATCATCTGAGCTAAGGGGGAGATACGCGGCGCCTGCTTTGAAGATACCCAACATGCCGACTAAAAAATCGAGGCTGCGCTCAACAAGCAGGGCTACCATGGTATCTGGGCCAATGCCTTGCGCTGCCAAAAACCGCGCCACCTGATTGGCCTCAGCATTTAACTTGCTGTAGGTCACCTGTGTCTCTTTATATAGAACGGCTATGGCATCTGGCGTTGTCTTTACTTGAGCCTCAAACAATACTTGAAGGCATTTATCTTGGGGGTAGGCTGCTTCATGTTCATTTTCATTCCAGGCCAGCAGCAATTGTTGGCGTTCTATCTCACTTAAAATGGGCAGGGTAGCGATAGGCTGTTTGGGATAGGCTACGATATGTTCCAGCAAAGTTTCAAAATGTTGCAGCATTCGCTGAATTGTGGCCGCCTCAAACAAATCTACCCGGTACTCCAGTGACCCCATTAACTGCTTGCCGGTGTCCCCCATGGTCAGCAGCAAGTCAACCTTGGCTGTCTCATCGGCAACATCCCACAGTCTGGTTATTTGCAGTTCTGTCAGTGAAGACACTTCTCTTGTGGGGATATTTTGTAACAAGAACATGACCTGAAACAGGGGGGTATGGTCTAGATTACGATCTGGCTGCAGCTCTTGTACAAGCTTTTCTAAGGGGAAATCCTGGTGAGCATAGGCTCCCAACACTGTTTCGCGTATTTGCTTCAGCAACGTGCGAAAGTCAGGATTCCCTGAGAGGTCTGCGCGCAAAACGGCCGTGTTCAGGAAAAGGCCTATTAATCTTTCAATTTCAGTCCGGTTACGCCCGGCCATTAACGTACCTATTAGAAAATCTTCTTGCCCGCTGTACCGGTAAAGCAGCACCTGAAAAGCTGCCAGGAGCGTCATAAACAAGGTGACCCCTTCCTGGCGGCTTAACTGCTTTAATCCTTCCGATAATGATTCCGAAAGCGCAAATGGCTGCAGTGCACCGCGGGAAGTTACTTCTGTTGAGCGGGGCCGGTCCGTAGGCAGCGCCAACACCGGCGGCACACCGGCTAATTGCCGTTTCCAATAAGCTGCTTGTGTTTCTAAGGCGTCACCTTGCAGCCACGCTTGCTGCCAGGCCGCGTAGTCTACATATTGAATAGGAAGCGCCGGTAAGGGTGATGGTTGGCCACGAAGGTAAGCCTCGTACAACGCTATCAATTCATCAATCAAGACACCTTCTGACCAGGCATCACTAGCAATATGCCGTATGGCCAGCAGCAACACATGTTCCGTTTGGCTAAGTCGTAACAAACGAAATCGGAAGACAGCCTCTTCCAGGTCGAATGGTCGATTTGCCGCTTCCCCGGCGATCTGCCGCCCCACGGCCGTTCGCACGGCTTCAGGCAACGTACTTAAATCAATCAAGGGTAAGAAAAAGGGGTGATGGGGGGTAACAAGTTGAATTGGTTCCCCCTCTACATTGGCAAAAGTTGTTCTTAAGATCTCATGCCGCTGCACAATCTCGTTGAGGGCTTGCCCTAAAGCCGTGCCATTGAGCTGCCCGGTCAGGTTCAGCGCTGAGAAAGTGTTATAGGTAAAGAGGCCAGACGCTAACTGGTCCATGAACCACAATCTTTGTTGGGCAAAAGAAAGGGGTAGACGGCCGTCTCGCGAAATAGGATGAATTGGCACGATTGACCTGTTTTGCTCTCCAAACCGCGCCGCTTCGATCTCTTTTTTTATGCTGGCGATGGTAGGTGAGGCAAACAGGTCATGCAAAGACAGTTCTATGGAAAAAGCTTCACGAATTCGAGAGATAACCTGAGTAGCCAGCAAGGAATGGCCACCTAACTCAAAGAAGTTGTCGTGAACGCCTACCTGTTCTACCCCTAGAACATCGGCCCAGATACCGGCCAGTATCTCTTCTGTAGAGTCGCGCGGCGGGGTAAATTTTATGACCAGCGTCCTACGAGATCCATCCAACTTGGGCAGCGCCTTCCGGTCTACCTTACCATTGGGCGTTAACGGCAAAGCCTCTACGATGACAAAAGCCGCCGGGATCATGTAATCAGGCAAGCTCTCTACTAAATAGTGGCGTAGGACACTCGTTGAGAGGGTTTGCCCCTGGTTTGGCACCAGGTACGCCACCAACTGTTTGTCACTTATCTCTCGGGCAGCCTCTTGAACAACAACGACAACCTCTCTAATGGCTGGATGCTGCCTTAATAAGGCTTCGATCTCCCCCAGTTCAATGCGGAAGCCGCGGATTTTAACCTGATAGTCAATGCGCCCCAGAAACTCAACATTACCGTCTGGCAGGTAAGAGGCCAGGTCTCCCGTTTTATAGAGCCGCGTTCCACCTGTGGCATCAAAGGGGTTAGGCGTAAATTTTTCAGCGGTTAGCGCGGCGCGATTGTGGTAGCCGCGTGCCAGGCCGTGGCCGCCGATGTACAGCTCGCCGGGAATGCCAACAGGCACAGGATTCAGGTGAGTGTCCAGAAGGTATATCTGTGTATTGGCAATGGGACGCCCAATGGGGACGGTGGCTTGATGGTCTTGATGGCCACAAGCCCAAAATGTCACATCGACAGCAGCCTCAGTGGGGCCATAAAGATTGTGTAGTTCAACCTGGTCGAAGCGGGCAAAAAAGCGTTCTTGCAGCGCAAAAGGCAGCGCTTCGCCACTGCAGATGACGCGCTTGAGGCTATAACAGGCCCTTATGGCTGGCTCCTCTATAAAAGCCTGGAGCATAGATGGCACAAAGTGCACGGTTGTTATAGATTGCTCGGCAATTAGATTGGCCAGGTAGGCAGGGTCCTTGTGCCCTTCTGGCCGGGCCACCACCAAGGAAGCGCCATTGAGCAAGGGCCAAAAGAATTCCCAAACAGATACGTCAAAGCTGAAAGGGGTCTTTTGCATAATACGGTCAGTATGCGTAAGCTGATAAGCTTCTTGCATCCAGAGGAGGCGGTTACGAATGCCACCATGTGTATTCATGGCCCCTTTGGGGTTGCCGGTAGAGCCAGATGTGTAAATGGTGTAGGCCAGGTTATCGGCCGTTACCCGACTAGCCAGGTTTTGGGCACTTTGTTGGGCGATTGTTTCCCAGTCAGCATCTAAATACACCGTCTGTGCAGTATGGGGCGGTAACAACGACAGCAGCTTTTCCTGCGTCAGTAATACAGAAACTTGCGCATCTTCCACCATAAAAGCAAGCCGCGCTGGTGGATAGGTTGGATCCAATGGCACATAAGCCCCACCGGCTTTGAGGATACCATACAGACCAACCACCATCTCTAATGAGCGCTCCATGCTAATACCCACACCAACTTCTGGCCCTACGCCCATTTGGCAGAGGTGGTGGGCTAACTGATTGGCACGGTTATTGAGTTCTTGGTAAGTCAGTGACTGGTTTTCAAAGATGACAGCGATTGCATCCGGTGTTTGTTGTACCTGAGTCTCAAACAATTCGTGAATGCACTGGTGATGGGGGTAGTTTACGGCCGTGTCATTCCACAGTTTCTGTAGTTGTTGTTCATCTTCTGTCAACAAGGGTAAGTCTGAGAGGCGTGTGTCTGGGTTGGCCAGCACACCGGCTAACAATGTTTGATAGTGCCGGATCATACGCGTGATTGTGCTGTCATCAAACAGATCGGTGTTATATTCCCACAGGCATATAAACTCTTCGCCTTGTCTCTCCACAAGCAGCTCTAGGTCAAACTTAGACGTATCTGTAGGGACACGGCGTGTTTCCGTGATGTTTAGGTTTAGATCGGCAAGTTGGTCTTCGCCAGAGGATAACGCGTACCAATCCTGCCACTCAAACAAAATCTGGACCAGGGGCATACGGCTGGGATCACGGTTGGCTTGGAGGTCGGCGATGATAGAACTAAAAGGCAGGGCTTTGTGCGCATAGGCTTCCAAGGTTCCCTGGTAAACACGCTGAAGGAGTTCACGAAATGTTGGGTTGCCTGACAGATCTGTCCGCAGAACAATTGTCTCTACCAGGAACCCAATAAGCTCCTCTAACTCCGGCAAATCACGGTTGGCTACTGTTGAGCCTATGGCAACATCTGTTTGACCCGTGTAATGGTAAAGTAGGGCCTTAAAGGCAGCCAGGCCAATCATGAACGTCGTCACTTTTTCTTGCTGGCTGAATTGTCTGACGGCGGCGGTAAGGTCCACCGTTAAGGCTGTTTGTTGAGCCGTACCATTGGAGGTAAGAACCGGAGGGCGAGAGCGATCTGTAGGCATGTGAAGCGGCGTCAGATCAGCTAACCTCTCTTTCCAGTAGGCGCGCATTTTTTCTAATGCCGCTCCTTGCAGTTGTTGTCGCTGCCAGCAGGCAAAGTCTGCATATTGAATCGTCAGTTCAGGCAGTGGAGAGGGCTTACCAACGATATAGGCAGCATACAGACTTGTAAGCTCGTTGTAACGAATTTTTAAAGACCAGCCGTCACAAGAAATGTGATGTTGTGTGGTCAGAGAAATGTAATCATCCTTAGCCATACGTATTAAGGTGATACGCCATGAATAATCTTGTCTTAGATCAAACGGCCTGTTTGCTTCCGCCTCGGCCAATGTTTGCGCTTCTGTTTCCCGTTCTTTTTCACTAAGGGCGGTCAGATCAATGAGGGGTAAAAACCAATGGGTGGTAGGGATAACAACCTGAACGGCTTCCCCATCTGAATATTGGTAGGTTGTACGCAAGATTTCATGGCGGCGCATGATTTCAAGGTGCGCTGCTGTAAAAGCGCGTACATCTAAGGATGACCTGTAACGAACGATATGTGCTTCATTATAGGTTGGTTTGTCCGGCTCCCACTCAAAGAGGAACCACAATCTTTCTTGTAAATAAGACAAAGGGGCAGGACGCATATCAGACCGACGGGGAATCGTATTCATCGGCTGTATGGAATCAGGTTGGCCGCGTAATCTTTTTTGGAGAAAAGCCAACTTCTCTGACGAAAGCTTGGCTCGCCTGTTTTGTAGCGATTCTTTCGAATACATTTCCAGTACCTTTTTATTTACTTTTGTCCCGTGGCCTAGACAGTGGGTAGCAAGGACTAACCGTTACATCTTACTCAACAATATGTACCTTTACATAATCGGGAAATGGTTGAATTTGACTGAGATCATTTTCCAGAATGATCAAATCTCCCATTTTTTCGATCTCTTTAAAACCGCCAAATTTATAGGTTACGTACATCATTCGGTTACGGCCGTTGGGAATAAAGTTTGCTCTTAGCCGTACATTAGCTTTTTTAGCCTGGTCCATGATGTAGCTCATCATGATCGTGCCCACCCCACGCGACATGACCCGGCATGACATTAATAACAATTTGACAGTCCAAAAAGCTTCCCCTTTTTCAACCAGCGCCAGGCCGATGGTGCCATAAGGGCCATATTTGTCATCCAGGCTGGCCACCAACAAGAGATGCCCATCCTGACGCAGCTCGTTTAGCTCTTGGTAAGAGTAGGTATACCCTGTCGTGTTAAGTTGATGTGTACGAAACGTTAATTCTTCGGCCCGTTGAAGGTCGCTTTCTTCAGCCAACTTTATCTTAAACGTCATATCCAATGTGGCTAAAAATTCTTCATTAGCACCCGTAAACTCTTCTTCGACCCGGCTGCGCACGATGTCGCTCTGGTACAGCTGTCGCCGCAGCTGCGATTCTGGCGTAATAAAGCGCGGCTTCATACGGGGCATGTCTAACAATTCAGACAGGTCAGCCGCATCAACGCACAAAACCTCAGGGTGAGCAAAAAGGACTTCTTCGCGTTCAAAGGGTTGATCATCAATAAAGGCAAAGGTGTCCAGCGCTATATTGAGTGATTTGGCAATGGCTTCCAGGGAATGCGACTTGGGATTCCAGCTGATCTCTGGGAAAAGGAAATACTCCTTGAGACCCAGTGCTTCTACTTTGGCCATCGCTGCATCGTAATCATTTCGGCTGGCGATGGAGTTTAAGATACCGCGCCGGTCCAATTCCTTGATGATCTCCACAACATTCTCACGTAAAGACACGGTGTCACTTTCTAACAAAATACCATCCCATAAGGTATTGTCTAAATCCCAGACAACGCACTTGATGGCTTGTTCTTCTGCTTTTGCTTTTGCTATTTGCTGTTCTTTTAACATGTTATGACTATCCTTCAGGTATTTAATACACTGCTAAGTTAGTTTTTAAAGCTTTGCCCTCTTAGGTGACCGCCACCTCTTAGGTGACCGCCACCTGTGTACCGGGGCAAACTAGAACCAGTTTTCAGTAATCAGTTATCAGTTATCAGTAGGGCCTAACGCTAGTAAATGTCCACTGAGAACTGGTTACGGACTTCTGATGACTGGTACTAGAACCTTTGGGCATCAAGATATGCATTCCTGCTGATGAGAATCTGCTGCATTTGGTTGCTGCCCTCAATAATCTCCATGACTTTTGCATCTCGGAAGTAACGCTGTACAGGGTAGTCACTGCTGCAACCATTACCACCATGTATTTGTACCGCATCACTAGACACCTTAGCGGCCATGGTAGAGGCAAAATATTTGGCCACCAGCGTTTCTGCGGTAGCGCTTGGATCGCCAATATCTTGTAAATACCCGGCGGCATAACATAAAAGCCTGGCCGCCTTCACATTGGTGGTCATGTTGGCGATCAGCTCTTTTATAAGTTGATGGTTTTTGAGGGGTTCTCCGAACTGTATACGTTCATTGGCATACTTAAGGCTTGCTTCCAAACATGCCTGACCAATGCCCACAGATCCCCACGCCACGGTGTATCGCCCTAAATCTAAAGCAGACAAGGCCACTGTTGAAAAGCCGAACCCTAACCCACCAATCAGGGCTTCTTTCCGAACTTGACAGTTCTCCATGTGTAATGTGCCTAGCATAGAGGCCCGGGTGCCTAACAGGCCCCAGGTAGGTTCTATACTTAATCCCGGGCTGTTTCTTTCAACCAAAAAGGCTGACGGTTTTCCATCACACTTGGCAATCAGTAAAAACAGGTCAGCTATTTGCGCGTAGGTTATCCATTTCTTTGTACCATTTAAAACATACCCATCTTCCTGCTTTTCGGCCGTGGCTTCAATTTGTTTGGCATCGCTGCCTATGTTTGGTTCAGTCAGGGCAAAGGCGCCGATAATTTCGCCAGTGGCTAATTTGGGCAGCCATCGCTCCTTTTGTGCCTGTGTTCCCCAACGGAGGATGGCATATGAAACCATGCTATGGACGGTTAATAAGCTCCGAACCGAAGAGCAAGCACGGCCAATTTCCGCATTAAGCAAACCAAACGTAATCATATCCAGGCCCAGGCCACCATACTCCTCAGGAAGCACCGTACTCAGATACTTTTTTTGGGCCAATTTGGCGATCAGTTCGGAAGGTATCTTTTGCTCCTGATCAAAATGGTCTGCGTGAGGAAAGATCTCTTTATCGGCGAAGGCTCTAAACGAAGCCTGCGCCTCCTTTTGTTGCAAGGTTAGTTCAATTTTCATTTCATACTCCACACCATTGTACGGCGGCTTTTTTGCCTGATTTTTCAGTCCAGGCCAGTCTTAGGTAAACTGCGAAAAGTTTTCGGATGTAAAAAGAGGCGTTTTCTCGCGGTTTACTCGAGTAATCGGCAACGCCTCAAGCGGTTTTTATTTTTGAATGATTGTTGCCGATTACCTAGCTTTGTAAGACAGCACCCTTTTTCTGCGCTATCAGACGCGTCAAAGCATTAATCGTACGGAAGTTATCCATATCCAGGTCTTCATTTTCTATGACAACTTGAAATGTTTTTTCCACAAAGAGAATGAGCTGCATCGCAAAAAGCGAATTCACAAAGCCCAGCGAAAAAATATCTTCATCGTCTTGCAAATCATAGTTTTTGAAAAACGAGGCTAAAAATTGTTTGATTTCTGTTTTTATTTCTGATTCCATGGAAATAGTACCTCTTTAAATTTTTGGTTTTTTAGATTAAACGTCGATCTTTTACTGATACGTATAAAAGCCTTGGCCACTTTTACGGCCGTGTAACCCCGCATCTACCATTTTCTTGAGCAGCGGGCATGGACGGTACTTACTATCATTAAAACTCTCATACAACACCTCAATAGAGTAGAGAATGGTGTCTAAGCCGATCAAATCGGCCGTTTCAAGCGGTCCCATCTTATGCCCAAAACAATTCTTAAAAAGCCGATCGACATCCTGGGCAGACGCCACCTGATCATGCACCAGGTAAACGGCTTCATTCACCGTTAACATCAAAACACGGTTAGAAACAAAGCCGGGTGAGTCATTAACAATGATGCAGTCCTTGCCCATACCGGCCAGAAACGTTTTTGCCCGTTCGATGGTTTCTTCCGAGGTATGATAACCACGAATAACTTCTGCCGTCTGCTTCAGGGGAACCGGGTTCATAAAATGCATCCCGATAATCCGATCTGGGCGTTTTGTGACTGAACCAATGCGTGTAATTGAAATACAAGACGTATTGGCCGCAAACACACAATGCTCCGGGCATATTGCGTCGAGTTTAGGGTACACTTCCTTCTTTATATCCCACTTCTCAACAACATTTTCAACAACAAAATCCACATCTTGTAATTGACTGTAATCTGTTGTCAACGTGATCCGTGCCAGCACATCATCCAGGTTTTCGACACTGGCCGATTTATTGAACATACGCTCAAAGCGCATGTTCTTCTGAATCTCCGCCTTTGCCTTTTCCAGGACTTCGTCTGAAATGTCAACAAGAACAGCCCTATGATTTGTCTGGGCCAGGTTCTGAGCTACACCTACACCCATAACCCCTGCACCAATAACCCCAACAACTTCTATTTTCAATGGTAGCCTCCTTAATCTATAGTATCTTGTGCTTATTTAATCTACGGCCGCTTCTTCAAGCGCTTCCAACTCATCAATGATGGCCATTTCCACAGCAATAGCCAATTCTGCCACCGTGGATGCCATTAATACCAGCGCTAATGACAAATTCACTTGAAATATTGGCCGCAGGCGTGAAATCACTTGTATCCCAATGAGCGAATTTCCGCCCAACTCTAAAAAATGATCATGAATACCGACGGGTTCAATGCCCAAAAGATCTTGCCATATTTCAACAATGTGTTGTTCTACCTCATTGGTTGGTGGTTCATACGGCACCATCAACTCTGGGCGTGGATGCAAGGGGGTGGCTTCGCCTGTTTTACTATTTGCCCCTCGTATAGAAACCATATGCACCCACTGATCAAGCCGGGCCATCAGGCTGCCGGTAGAGTTTACCAACTGACCTGTAAAACCGTTGGCAATCACTTTTTCAAGCGCTTGAATGGCTTCTTCCGGCAGCATTTCAAACTCGGCCACAGTGACCCCCATGCCTTCATGCATATTGGCACGCGTCCGCCATGTGTCCCAGTTTATACAACACCACCATTGAGGAGACCGAAGGTTGTGCAGCTGCGTAAAGGCATCCATAAACTTATTGGCGGCCGCATAGGCACCAAACTCCAAACCACCTAAGACAGAAGCCAGCGAGGAAAACAGAACACAAAAATCAAGTTCTTTACCCGCCAGCACCTTTTCTAAAACATACAGGCCATACACCTTAGCCCCAAAATGCGCTTCACACTGCTCCACAGACAAATTCTGCATAGGCGCAAAAAAGCGCTGATCCGTGGAAATGCCGGCGGCATGGAGGACACCATGCAAGGTGCCAAATTGAGCTTCAATTTGGGCCACAACGGCCGTCATCTGCGCCTCATCTGAAGCCTGTGCTTGCATCACCTGTATGTCTGCTCCGCCTGACCGCCAAGATTGAAGCTGGTTGATTTTAGCGCTGATAGGGTCACGAGCATCATGAGAGGCCAGCCAGTCAGGCCATGCTTCAGATGAGGGGAATGCGGAGCGGGTGGTTAAAACCACCTTTGCCTGCACTGATTCTGCCAGATACCCGGCCAGAATCATGCCCACAGCCCCCAGCCCGCCGGTAATCAGGTAAACGCCGTTTTGTCGTAGAGGCGTCTTATCAACCGCCTTTAAATAAAGCGGTTCATACGTTTGTGCCCATCGCTTGTTATGGCGATAAGCCACCGCCAGGTCGATTGTTTTTTGGGTAAATTCGGTAACAAGTTGATCAGCCAGCCAGGTTGTCTGCCATGCACTTCCCTGTGGCCATTCAATGTCCACATAATGGCAGGTAATATTCAAGTTTTCTTGAGGAATGACCAGGCATTCACCTAAAACAGTCGCCTTCTCGGGGCAGATTGCCTCTGCCCCCGTGACAGACTGGGCATTACTTGTAATGGCCCAAAGGGACAGCTCTTCTGCATAATTCCCCATGCCCTTAATCAAGGAAAGAAGGCTGTAAAACCCAAGCTGCTGCGCTTGCGAAAATCGCATAGCAGGGTCATCATTGTCAGCTAATGGGTCAATACCCCATAAATGCACCATATGGTTGGGGGTGGCTGGCAGCGCAGCAAACAAGTGGCGATAATCCTCTACGGCTTGAGGATCAAGACTGTACACATTGTCGCCTAGTTGGGCAAACTGCGTACCAACCTGCACCTTTATCACTATGCCACCGGCTTTTTCCAGGCGCTCCGCCAGTAACACCCCAATGCCTTGTTTGTCTAAAAACAGAAGCCATACATCACCATCGGCATCTAATGACCGCACATCTACCATGTTCCAGGACGGCGTTTGTTTCCAGACGGGCTGGTAGAACCAGTCACCACTATCTGGTTTTTTGCCCGCTGCCTCTTGTGTCACCCTGGCATCCTGTACAGGGGATCTGTTTTCCTCTATCCAATAACGCCTCTGCTCAAAAGGATACGTGGGTAATGACAGGCGCCGGCGCCGTTCGTATGTATAAAATTCGGGCCAATCTATGGTGATACCCATAAGCCAGAGTTTGCCTATTGTTTTTAGTAAGCAGGCGCTATCTGCCTGCTCGTCGTAAACATAACGAATGGTAGGGAAGATGCGGAGTGCCTGTTCTGTGCCACAATGGGGGTGCTGGCGTATAAAAGACCCCATACTTTGCCCCGGCCCAACTTCTAACATGACCTGCTCTTGGTTTTGCAACAGCTCGTTAATGCTTGAAGATAGCTGAACGGGCTGACACAAATGATTCGTCCAGTAGGTGGGGTCAGTCGCTTCGGCCGCCGTTATCCAACTGCCGGTCACATTAGATAAATAGGGAATCTCCGGTGCATGCAACGTCACACTTTGAACTAATTGAGCAAAGTCATCCCTGATGGGCTCCATCATGGGCGAGTGAAAGGCGTGTGTTGTGGGCAGCAGGCGGCAAGCAATGTCCCGGGCAGTCAGGATTTCCTGCAGTGCGGTGATTGCCTCCGGCGGACCAGCCACCACCGAAGAAGTTGGCGTAAGAACACCTGTCAGGGCTACTGCTTCATTCAGAAACGGCTGCAGCTCAGCCTCTGGCAGCGAAATGGTCAACATAGCTCCGGGCGCCAACGCCTGGATCATCTGCGCCCGTTTGGCGACTAACATCAAAGCATCTTCAAGGGTCAGTACACCCGCCAGGCACGCCGCCACATACTCACCCAGGCTGTAACCCACCATCGCTTTGGGCTGCACACCCCATGACATTAAAAGTTGCGCCAAAGCATACTCAACCACAAATGTAGCCGGTTGGGCCACGGCCGTTTGCTGCAAAGGCCCGGCAGCTTCATTTCCGTTCTGGTGGTTCAACATCTTACGCAAATCAAGACCATGGGCCTGCTTCGCGGCTGATGGCTGATCACGCTCCGGGTAAAGCACATCTCGCAAATCACATTCCAGGTAAGGCGTTAATAATGCACAACAACGATCCACCCATTCTTTAAACACCGGCTCCGTCTGATAAAGCTGCTGGCCCATCCCTACGTAATGATCACCAACACCAGGAAAAACAAAAGCCAACGGCCGTTCACGGTGCGTTTGATGAACCGTGAACACACGCTTTGGGTCATTGATGGCCAAAGCCGCCGCGCCATCTTCCAAATCATGACAAACAACAATGCGGCGATGATTAAAAAGTGCCCGCCCCACCTGCAACGTATAGGCCACATCGGCCAGGTTCAGTGTTGGGTTTTCTTTCAGGTAGGTGGCCAGATTAGATGCAGCCATTTCCAAAGCCCCCTCCGTTTTGGCGGAGAGAAGCAACAATTGATAGGGACGGGACGGGCTTACCGGTTCTAGTTCTGGCGCTTCTTCCAGCACCACATGAGCGTTTGTTCCTCCCACCCCAAATGAGCTCACGCCTGCCCGGCGGGGCCATTCCCCATTTGACTCCCATGGACGCAGTGCGGTGTTCACATAGAATGGGCTGTTGTCCAAGCCAATATCGGGATTGGGTTTCTGAAAGTTCAACATAGGTGGCAGCAGCTTATGCTGCAACGACAAAGCCGCTTTAATGATGCCAGCCACACCCGATGCCCGATCCAAATGACCTATATTCGGTTTAACAGAGCTCAGGGCACAGAAGTGCCTCTTACCCGTATTTTGGGGGAATGCTTTCATCATGGCCCGCAGCTCTACAGAGTCGCCCAGGGGTGTTCCCGTACCATGCGTTTCAATATAGCCAATGGTTTCCGCCTCTACCCCGGCATTTCCTAACGCGGTAGCAATGACTGCCGACTGTCCATTCACGCCCGGCGCAGTGAAGCCGACACGAGCCACACCGTCATTTGTCACGGCCGATCCTCGAATCACCGCATAAATGTGATCCCCATCTTCCACCGCATCTTCCAGTCGCTTGAGGACAACAACCCCCAGGCCATTCCCCATTACCATGCCATTGGCCCCGGCATCAAATGTGCGGCATTCACCATCCGGCGCGAAGATTCCACCTTCCTGGTACATATACCCTTTGGCTTGCGGTACGAGGATGGCCGCGCCTCCCGCCATGGCCATATCACACTCATAGGCCAGCAAACTCTGGCAGGCCAGATGAAGGGCAACCAGGGAAGTGGAGCAGAATGTCTGTACAGAGATACAGGGGCCTTTTAAGTCCAGTTTATAGGCCACCATGGTTGTTAAAGCATCAGTATCATTGCCAGTTGACAGTTGAAAGTCACCTACCAACTCAACAATATCGGGGTTAGAAATTAAGTTACGTTCCTTGTAAGTTGAAGGAAACTTACCAGCAAATATGCCTATCAATCCCTTGTACGTTCCGGGATCATACGCAGCGTCCTCCAGCGCCGTCCACGCGCACTGTAAGAAAAGCCGTGTCTGCGGATCCATTGTTTCTGCTTCACGGGGGGTAAAGCCAAAAAATGAAGCATCAAACAGGTCAATGTCTTTCACCACCGTGCCTACCTTTACGTAGTCAGGGTTGTTAAGCAGGCTGGGGTCAACCCCAGCCGCCAGCAGCTCTTCATCGGTAAGCGTGCGAATAGACTTGGTGCCGCTAACAAGATTCTGCCAATATTCAGCGATGTTCTGCGCATCTGGAAATTGACCGGCCATACCAACGATGGCTAATGATAGTTCGGGCAAGTTTTGCGAGTTATCAGATATCATTATCCCTTATCCTTTTGTTCGACCCCGTTGGCGCTGCTTAAGTTTTTCACGGTGTTTTGCGCCACGCGCCTGTTGCTGGGCGATAAAATCATCTTCTGGTTGTTGATCGTGGTCAATAAACCGTGCCAACAACCCCACAGTGGGTGCTTCATACAGTGTATGAGCGAATATCTTTACGCCATTAAGTTCTTTTTGCAGGCGAGATATGAGATCAATGCCAATCAGGGAATTCCCGCCTAAATCGAAAAAGTTATCATTGACCCCAATCTCGGTAATGCCTAACAAGTTACTCCATATATCCGCTATCTTTTGCTCTAGATCACTGCCCGGAACGGCATAAGATGTGCCCAGTGCCGGGCGAGGATGTTTGGGCCGTGACTCTCGTGATAATCGCGCAAGTTCCAAGAGGCTCTCTACAGAATAATGGCGGCTTGCTTCCACCAGATGGCGAAAGTCTTGGGTAGAGACAATAACCTGCGGCTGGCGGCTGGATAAAATGCGGGCAAAGGCTTCCTGGCCCTCCTCAAACCCAATCCCGAACCGTTCTCGGCCTTCTCTCAGGCTCTCTTGCAGCTGTGCATCAAAGCCGTCTAACCCTTCTTCCCAGGCATTCCATTTCCACTCACCCCAATTGATTGAGGTTACTTGTCGCTTGCTGCCCATATGCCGCTGGGCATAGCCATCTAAGAATGCATTGGCAGCACAGTAATCTATTTGACCCACGCCACCGCCCATAAATGAGCTGACTGAGGAAAACAAGACGAGAAAATCAATATCGATGCCGGCGTTTTGCAAGAGACGGTCCATGATCAATGTACCCATGACTTTGGGGGCTAAAACGGCCGTGGCTGCCTCCACTGTTTTTAACTGGATTAACCCAACACCGGGCACACCCGCTGCATGAACAATACCGTGAATGGTGCCAAACCGGGCTACAGCCTGGTCTACAGCTGCCTTCATCTGCTGCTCATCGGCCACATCAGCCGCCACCACCAGCACCTCGGCACCCAGCGATTCTAACTGCTGCACACACCGTATCTTCCGGCCAACACCATACTCACCATCATCGGCAGCCAGAATCTGCTCCCACTTCTCACGCGCGGGCAGCCCAGAGCGACCGGTGAGAATTAACTTGGCTTGTGTCGTCTGTGCCAGGTACTCTGCCATGGCCAGACCAATACCACCCAAACCACCGGTCACCAGGTAAACACCCTGCGGCCGTAACTGAGGTAAGGTTTGCTCTGTTACCTTGGGCAAAGGAATTGGCTCTACATTTTGTACCCATCGTTGGTGACCGCGCAAAGCAATGGTATTGTTACTTACATCGGCCGTCAACTCTCCCAACAAATTTACCAATAATGCTTCTGCTTGCCAGCTGCCGGCCCCTGGCCATACAACATCGATACATTGGCAAGTTACCCTGGCATATTCCTGCGGGATGACTTTGCATGGCCCAATGACAGTTGTCTTTTCGGGAATGATGCGTTCATTCCCGATCACTGGCTGTACATGGGAAGTGACCACGGATAACTGATATCCTGAGGCCATCCCCCCTAGGGCTTGGGCCAAAAACATTAAACTATAAAAGCTTACATCCAATGTCTGCTCTAGAAAATCTTCGTCTTGATCGCGCACTTCGTCGGCTGTCACGCTCCACAGATGCACCACTTTGGTCGGTTCCCACCCTTGTTTCTCCAGCCTGCTTAGAAGCTCAACATAGTCTCCAGGCGAACGCGGCTGTATGATGTATTGAGATTCTGTTACCTGCTGGAAAGACGCCCCCGGCCGCACAGTTACCACATGTTGTTTACGATCTGCCAGCCATTGTGCTGCCTGCTCACCCAGTCCATATGCATCCTGGAACAGCAGCCAGCAAGAAGCGTCTGCCTTTTCCATAGGTGGAAGTGAAGGTAAACGAGGTGGTGTCTGGCTCCAAACCGGTAAGTAAAACCATTCGTCGGCCGCCTTACGTGGTAACGAGGCCGGGTCTTCCTCAAAGTCACTGGTGCTCCAGCCGCCTAGCCCCTTTCGCGGTTCCATCCAATAACGCTGGCGCTCAAAGGGATACGTGGGCAGCGGGATTCGGCACCGTTGTTCTGCCTCATAAAACCCTGACCAGTCGGGCTCCGCCCCCAGCAACCACAACTTGCCCAGTACGCTCAGCAAAAATGCCTGGTCAGGCTGGCTGTCATAGGCATACCGCATGGTAGAAAGCACCAACTGTATCTGGCTAGAAGCACAATCGGGGTGCAGCTTGGCAAAGGAGCCAAGGGATTGGCCCGGCCCCACTTCCAACAATATCTGGTCTTCTTCTTTTAGAAGTTCGGTAAGGGCGTCAAAAAACTGTACCGGTTGGCACATATGCTCCGCCCAATAGCCGGGGTCGGTGGCCTGTTCGGCCGTTATCCAGGTACCGGTCACATTAGAGAGGTAAGGGATACGGGGTGGATTAAGCTTGACCGTCTGTGCCAACTCGGTCAATGGCGCCATCAGGGAAACCATGGTACTTGAGTGGAAAGCATGGCTGGTGTTTAATAAGCGATAGGCAATGCCACGTTCAATCAACTGTGCTTCCAACCCCTTAATGCCTTCTGGCGTACCGGCCAACACACAACTCGTTTCGCCATGATGGATGGCTAATGATACTTCTTCCGAAAGCCAGGGTTCTATAGCATCTTTTGAAAGCGAGACCGCCACCATGTTACCGGGCGGCAGCGACTCTATCATCTGTGCCCGGACGGCAATTAACTTCAGGGCATCTTTAAGTGATAGTACACCTGACAGACAGGCGGCTGTGTATTCACCTAAGCTGTAACCCACCATGGCTTGCGGCCGTATGCCCCAGGACATGAGCAAGTGGGCCAGGGCATATTCGATCACAAAAACAACCGGCTGCGCTATGCTGGTCTTATTTAACCTCTGTGCCGCGGGTGACAATACCGGTTTCTCGCTGTTTAACATGGCCCGTAGGTTGACACCATTGCTTCCCTTTACCCCTGTTCCCCATGGCTCATCGGCCGGATACAACAGATCACGCACTTTCATGTCGAGGTATGGATATAGAATCTGGCAGCATTGTTCAACCGTATCACGAAAGAGGGTTTCGCTCTCATATAACTCTCTGGCCATCTGCAGGTAATGGTCACCTACGCCGGGGAACATAAACGTGATCGGGCGGCTGATCGCTGGTTGATAATGGGTTAATACACGGTGCGGGTTAACCGACTCTATGGTATGTAACGCATCTTCCATGCCCTGGCAGACGACCATGCGCCGTTGGGCAAACGCCCGCCGCCCAACCTGCAAGGTATAGGCAATGTCTGCCAACTTTGTGTCAGGGTTTTCGCGCAAGTAATGGGCCAGGTTTGCTGTGGCCATATCCAGCGCTGACTCAGTTTTTGCTGATAACAGGAGCAGCTGCCACGGCCGTGACGCCCCCGACGGAGCTTGCACCGGCGGCTCTTCAACAATAGCATGAGCGTTGGTACCACCAACACCCAACGCATTGACGCCGGCACGTCGGGGATTCCCATTTTGCTGTGGCCACGGCGACAGCTTGGTATTCACAAAGAAAGGGCTGTTTGCAAAATCTATCTGGGGATTAGGGGTTTCAAAGTACAAACTTGGCGGAATAACACCATGTTTCACCGCCAGGACAGCTTTGATCAACCCGGCAACACCAGCAGCCCGATCTAAATGCCCGATATTCGTTTTTATCGAGCCAATAGCACAATATCCCTTTTCTTTGGTGTGCTGCCGAAAGGCCTGCGTCAGTGACGCTATTTCGATAGGATCACCTAGCTCTGTGGCTGTGCCGTGGGCTTCAATGTAACCAATGGTTTGGGGGTCAACGGCCGCATTCTCTAAAGCCATCGTGACGGCGTCTGCCTGCCCAACCACACTGGGCGCGGTATACCCCGCTTTTAATGACCCATCATTGTTAACGGCCGAACCCCTTATCACCGCGTGAATGGTGTCTCCATCTTCTAGAGCGTCTTCCAACCTCTTTAAGACAACAACGCCCACGCCGTCACCAAACATAGAGCCCTGTGCTTTTGCATCAAAGGTGCGACAGTGCCCATCTGGTGACATGATTCCCCCCTCCTTGTATAAGTACCCTTGCCCAGGGGGGACATGAACGGTGACACCACCGGCCAGGGCCATATCACATTCACCATTCAACAAACTTTGGCAAGCTATGTGCGTGGCCACTAACGAGGTAGAGCAAAAAGTTTGCACAGCAAAACTGGGACCCCTCAAATTCATCTTGTAAGAGACAGAGGTGGTCAGGGAATCTTTGTCACTATTTAACATCGCTTGAAAAATATCGACAGTCCGTACTATTTTGGGGTCAGTAATCCATGATAACAGGTAGGCACTAAGGCTCTCACCCGCAAAAACGCCAATTAATCCTTTATAGGTTTCCGTGTTATACCCGGCTAGTTCTACTGCTTCCCAGGCACACTCTAAAAAGAGGCGGTGCTGCGGATCGATAACTTCCGCTTCGCGTGGACTATAGCCAAAAAAGCCGGCGTCAAATAGATCGATCCCCTTAAGGATCGGGCGTGCCTTGACATAATCAGGGGTGTTCATGAACTCTGGGTCCAGCCCCGTAGCCAGCAGCTCTTCATCCGTGAAGACCGTGAGCGATTCAACGCCATTACAGAGGTTATCCCATAATTTTTCAATGCTTTCTGCGCCAGGGAAACGGCCTGTCATGGCAATAATAGCAATGCCCTCATGATTGACGTTCTTCTGTGCTTTGCGACGGCGCTGGCTAAGCACGGCCGTCTCTGCTGCACTCTTTTCAAGAACAACATCTGGCTGCAAATATTTGGCCAGGGCGCTGACGGTAGGGGCTTCAAACAAAGCAACCGTCGAGAGTTCGCATTCGAGAACCTTGCGGATTTGGGAAATGACCTGCAAGCCTATGAGCGAATTGCCGCCCAGATCAAAGAAGTTATCGTGAATACCAATTTTGTTAATGCCTAAAACTTCTTGCCAGATAGCAGCAATTTTCTTTTCATAATCATTGCTTGCTGGCACATAAGTTGTATTTAAGGCTGGGCGTGCATAGCTGGCCTGGTTTGTTTGTGTTTCTGTTTTTAAAGCTTCCAGGAACACCCACTGCCGAATGCGATGTTCCAGGTCACCGGTTGAATTGACAAGTTGGGCCACGCTGCTGCCCACTGCCAGGGTAAAAGCCTCTACACTTTCTGCCGGCGACATTTCAAACTCTGTCGCCGGTGTTTTTAACGGCCGTTGGGGTTCCTCTTGAGCAGCTCCCCATGTATCCCAATTAACGCTTATCCAGTTAGAGGTGGTGGTATGATTGTGTTTATGGGTATAACTATCCATAAAGTTATTTGCTGCAGCATAGGCGGCAAACCCCAATCCTCCTAAAACTGAAGACACAGAGGAAAATAACATGCAGAAGTCCAATGCTCTGTCTTGCAGCACCTTGTCTAAAACGTAAAGACCATAGGCTTTGGCCAGGAAATGCGTCTCACACATGGTTTCATGTGTGTCTTGAATGGGCTGGAAATAGCTCTTATCGGTTAGGCCAGCTGCGTGAATGACCCCGTTGAGGTTGGCAAATCTATCTAGAGTTTGAGCAATGGCGGCTTGCATCTGTTCTTCATTAGATACATCGGCGGCAATGACTAAAACTTCGGCTCCTAACGATTCCAGGGAGCGGACCGCTTGAATTTTACGCACGGTAGCATCTTCATGCGGATGATTTTCTAACCAATCGTCCCACACTTCTCGTGACGGCAGCCCGGAACGGCCGGTTAAGGTCAACCTGGCCTGAAAACGTTGGGCAAGGTACCGGGCCAGGGTAAGGCCAACACCCCCCAACCCACCTGTAATGAGATATACACCCCCTTCGCGGAGCTGTGTGTCATTTGATCCTGCCGGCAAACGGTGGGGCACAAACTGCTGCACATAGCGTGTGCCTGTACGGTAAGCGATGGTGACATCTGTTATCGGTGTTGTCAGATCGGCAATTAACTGCGTCAGAAGGTTGTCTTCTATGACATCGACGTTCAGCGGCAAAGTAATATCCAAGGCCCGGCAGCGTATGTTCTGGTATTCCTGGGGTATGACATGGCACAATCCTAAGACAGTTGATTTTTCCGGATAAATGACCTTGCCTTTCACCGGCTGCATATCATTTGTTAGGAGCGTAATCTGCAGCGGCTGGGCTGTTTTGCGCTGGCCGATGGCTTGTGCCAGATAGAGCAGGCTGTAGAAACCCAGTTGCTGGGTGGCCTGGAAAGCGGCGGCACTGCCGGTAGGCGTATGGCCCACACTCCACAAATGCACAATATGCTCCGGTAGTTGGCCCGTGGCCTCCAGGTGATCCAGGAGGGTGACATAATCGGCGGCATGTTCCGGCCGAATGGTGTAACTGCCTGCGTCAGTGGTGGCATAGGCCGCACCACTTTGCACTTGTATTACGGTCGCGCCCTGACGGCTAAGTTGATGGCTCAACGCCGCCCCCCAACCGGCCGCATCGGTAAAGATGAGCCATTTTCCGGATACCGCCGCCCCGGCGGTGGAGGCCAGGGCGGTCGGTTGCCACACCGGCTCATAGAACCAACGACCAATGTCGCTGCGTTTCCCCGTGCTGCCCGCCGCTGCGCCGCCTGTGCCTGCGCGGGTGGTAGTCGCCTCTACCCAATAACGCTGCCGCTCGAAGGGATAGGTGGGCAAAGGCAGGCGTTGACGACGTTCACGGCCGTAGTAGGCCGCCCAATCTATGGTGTAGCCGGTCAGCCATAACTTGCCCAAGGCACCCAGCAAGAACGCCTCATCTGACTGCCGATCATAAGCATAACGCACCGTAGCCAGGATTTGCCCTATCTGCTCCGGCTGGCAACGGGGATGCTGTTTGGCAAAGGAGCCTAACGTCTGCCCTGGGCCCACTTCCAATAGAATTTGCTGCGGCTTGGCCAATAATTCAGCCAAACCCTCCCCGAACTGCACCGTCTGGCACAGGTGACGGGCCCAGTAGTGCGGGTCTGTCGCTTCGCTGGCGGTGATCCATGTGCCCGTCACATTGGAAAGGTAAGGGATGGTTGGTTTGTGCAGGCGCACACGGGCCACCAGGGCGGTGAATGCCTCTACCATTGGGGCCATCATGGTGGTGTGGAAAGCGTGACTCGTTTCCAGCCGCCGGCAACCGATGCCTGCCGTGCTCAGGGTGGCCTCGACCTGAGCGATACGCGCCTCGGGCCCACCTAACACACAGGTTCCCGGGCCATTGACCACAGCCAGGCACACCCCTTCTCCCAGGTATTCTTGCACCGCCGCCGCTGAGAGCGACACCGCTAACATGCTGCCCGCCGGCAGCGCCTCTATCATCTCTGCCCGCTTGGCTACCAGCATCGCCCCATCTTCCAGGCTCATCACCCCGGCCACACACGCGGCTACATACTCCCCCAGGCTGTAACCTATCAGCGCATCCGGCTCGATGCCCCAGCTGCGCAGCAGTTGGGCCAGCGCATACTCCACCACAAAGACCGCCGGCTGTGCCCATTTTGTCTGCTGCAGCGGTTTGTTGAGCTCTGCCGCTCCATCACGCCCCAACATCTGGCGCAGGTCTATGCCACTCCCCGCCCCCACGCTGCTCTGCCCAGCCGGGTAGAGCATTTCTCGCAGCTCGCCACCCAAAATTGGCCGCAGCTGCGCACTGCAACTGTCTATGGTTTGCCGAAAGAGCGGTTCGCGCTCATATAGTTCCTGGGCCATGTGCACGTAATGGTCGCCCACCCCTGGGAACATGAACACCAACGGCCGTGCCGTCGGGCCTTGCACCCGGCTGCCCATCCGGCTCTCCGCCGCGCTCGTCAACGCCGCCAGCGCATCCTCTCGCCCCCGGCAGACCACCATCCGCCGGTTCTCAAAGACCTTTCGCCCCACCTGCAGCGTATAAGCCACATCCGCCAGGTTGACTTCTTCATGCTCCTGAAGATATGTGGCCAGGTTGTGCGTGGCTTGCTCCACGGCCGTGGCCGTTTGCGCCGACAGCAGCAGCAGCTGCCACTCTTTGGTTGGCTCGTCTGTTACCACTTCTGGGGCTTCTTCCAACACCACATGCGCATTTGTGCCCCCCATGCCAAAGGAACTCACCCCCGCCTGCCGTGGCTGGTCATCCACAGTCGGCCATTCCCGCAGCTTGGTATTCACATAAAACGGGCTGTGCGTAAAATCGATGTGCGGATTTGCCTCCTGGAAGTTTAAACTGGCCGGGATCTGCTTGTGCTTCAAAGCCAGAACCGTCTTAATCAGACCCGCCGCCCCGGCGGCAATGCCCAAATGGCCAACATTTGTCTTGACTGACCCAATAGCACAAAACTGCCTCTTTTGCGTGCTAAGGCGAAACGCTTGGGTCATTGCCGCTACTTCAATGGGGTCTCCTAAGGCCGTCCCGCTGCCGTGTGTTTCGATGTAAGCAATGTTTTCAGGGTCTACACCAGCGACATCCAGAGCCTCAGCAATGACAGCTGCCTGCCCATCTACGCCGGGTGCGGTATACCCGGCTTTTACACCACCATCATTGTTAATAGCCCATCCTTTGATAACGGCATGGATACAGTCGCCATCGGCCAGTGCATCTTCCAGTCGTTTGAGTACCACCAGGCCAACGCCGCTACCGAAAATAGTCCCTTGTGCCTGGGCATCAAAGGCGCGGCAGTGGCCATCAGGGGAAAACAGTCCTTCGGTATACAGGTAACCTGTCTTCATAGGGATGCTGATAGCAATACTGCCGGCCAAAGCCATATCGCATTCACCATTCAACAAACTTTCACAAGCAAGGTGGGTAGCAACCAGGGCAGTAGAACAGGCAGTCTGTACAGTGAGGCTGGGGCCCGTCAGGTTTAGCTTGTAGGAAACGCGTGTACTCAGGTAATCCTTATCAACCGTCATCGCTAACTCTGCTGAGATATCCTGTTTTGAAGCCAGGTTGTACAGCAAATAGCCATTCATCCCCGATCCACCATAGACACCAACCCGCCCATCATACCTTTCCGGATCATAGCCGGCGTTTTCCAGAGCCTCCCAGGCACACTCAAGGAATATCCGCTGTTGGGGGTCCATGATTTCAGCTTCTCGCGGATTAATCCTAAAGAAGGCAGCATCAAAAAACTCAATGTTTTCCAACACGGGACTGGCTTTAATGTAATCAGGGTGTTGCAGCAAGTCAGCATTTATCCCCGCTGCTATTAACTCTTCTTCGGAGAAAAATGTTATGGACTCCACGCCATCTCTCAGGTTCTGCCAGAACAATTCGGCATTTTCTGCACCAGGAAAACGGCAAGACATGCCGACTATAGCAATTTCATGAACCTGCTCAGACTCTTTTGAAAAACTCATTCTAAATTCCCTACTAACTTTGCAGTTTTCGTTTACATAACCAGCCCACCTCTATGGAAGAAGCCCCTAACCGCTTATTGCTTACGCAAATTGCGCCGGGCTACCACAGAGAAAACCTTTATGTTAATGAAAAGGGCAAATGTTGTGATCTTTTATTTAACAAAGCATTCAGTTTACAATTGAACGGTTACAAATCACCTTGTAAATGTTGTACAGCTTCTTCTTCAGAGAGATGCTCTATTTCTTGCAGAAGGGCATCATCTATGGTCATAGCTAACGCCGCAATCGTTGGTTTCTGGAAGAAGAGGCGAAGCGTTAATTCTAGTTGAAAAGTATCTTGTACCTGAGCCATCAGCCGGATAGCCAACATGGAATGGCCGCCTAATTCAAAAAAGTTATCGTGGATACCCACACGCTCAATGCCTAATATCTCTGACCATATGCTGGTTAACATTTCTTCTGATAGGGTGCGCGGGGCCACATAGCTGCTTTCCAGTTCCGGGCGCGTACCACCGGGGGTCGGCAGGGCGCGGCGGTCTATCTTGCCATTGGGGGTCAGCGGCAAGGCCTCTAACATCACCAAGTGCGCCGGCACCATGTACTCCGGCAGCCGCTGCTGCAGGTAGTGGCGCAGCTCGCCGCTGCCCGGCGCCTGCCCCGCCATCGCCACCACATAGGCCACCAACTGCGGCACCGCGCCCGCGTCCTCACGCACCTGGACCACCGTTTCGGCAATGGCCTCATGCCCGCCCAACACCGCCTCGATCTCGCCCAACTCAATGCGATAACCGCGCACCTTCACCTGATGGTCTTTCCGCCCCAGGAACTCCAGGTTGCCATCTGCCCGGCAGCGCACCAGGTCGCCCGTTTTGTACAGGCGCGCCCCCGGCACCGGGCTGAAGGGATGGGGGATGAACTTCTCTGCTGTCAGGCCCGGCCGGGCATGGTAGCCGCGGGCCAACCCCGCCCCACCCACATACAGCTCACCCGGCACCCCCACCGGCACCGGCTGTAAATGCCGGTCCAGCAGGTAGGTTTGGGCGTTGGCTATCGGCCGGCCAATGGGCACGGCCGTGCCCCCCCATTCCCGCTCACAGGCCCAATAGGTCGTATCAATGGTCGCTTCCGTCGGCCCATACATGTTATACAACTCGGCGCTCAGGCAGGCATAAAAACGCTCGATCAGCGCCGCTGGCAGCGCTTCCCCACCACAATAGACCCGTTTGATGCTGCGGCAGCTGCCGAAGGCGGGTACCAGCAGCAGCATCTGCAGCAGCGAGGGCACCAGCTGCACCAGGCTGACCTGTTGGGTGTTGATCAGTTCCACCAGATAGTGGCTGTCTTGATGCTCATCCGCTTGCGCCAGCACCAGGCGAGCCCCGGCTGTCAACGGGCCAAAAATTTCACACATGGAGACATCAAAGCTGATGGGGGTCTTTTGCAGAACCACATCGGTGTCATACAGGGGAAACGTCCCTTGCATCCAGGCGAGGTGGTTGCCAATGGCCGCATGGCTGATGATGGTGCCTTTGGGTTGGCCGGTGGAGCCGGAGGTGTAGATGACATAGGCCGTGTTGGCCGCGCTGACCGACACGGATGGCGCCCGCGCTGGTTGGCCGGCCACGGCCGTGGCCACCTCTTCCAGGCACACCGCCGTCACGGTTGTGGCCGGCAGTCGTGGCTGCACTGCCGCACTTGTCAGCAGCAGCGCCGCGCCGCTGTCTTCCAGAATGTAACCCTGCCGCTCTGCCGGGTAGGCCGGGTCCAGCGGCACATAACCGCCCCCGGCCTTGAGGATGCCCAATAAGGCCACCACCAGTTCCAACGATCGTTCCAGACACACCACCACCAACGTCTCCGGCCCCACGCCCTGCTGCTGCAGGTAATGGGCCAGTTGGTTGGCCCGTTCATCCAGGGCACGGTACGTCAGGCAGGTATCGTTGTACACCAGCGCCGTCGCTTCTGGTGTGCGGTCCACCTGCGCGGCGAACAGCTCATGCAGCCCTTGTGGCGGCTGGGCATAGGCCACGGCCGTGTCATTCCACGCCGCCAGCTGCTGCCGTTCCTTTTCCGGGAGCAGGTTCAGTTCGAACAGTCGTTGGTCTGGATGCGCGACAATGCTGGCCAATAACTCCTGGAAATGGCCCACCATGCGCTCAATGGTCTCTGCGTTAAACAAATCTATCGTGTACTCCAAAGACCCAATGAGCCCATCCTTCGTGTCAACGACAGACAAGGTCAAATCAAATTCAGCGAGGCCGTTTTCCATTTTTACCGGCCGGGCATCAAAGATGGTTGAAGACGAATTTTCAGCAACAGCTTTGTTAAAAATAAACAAGACCTGAAACAACGGATTACGGTTAAGCACACGTTCCGGCCGTAATTCTTCAACGAGCTTCTCAAATGGCAGCTCTTGATGGTCATAAGCACTTAAGGTGACTTCACGTACACGAGCCAATAACTCTCGGAAAGTGGGGTTGCCAGAGAGATCCGTGCGCAATACGAGGGTATTCACAAAAAGGCCCATGAGTTTTTCGGTTTGATAATGATTCCGATTAGCAATGGGTGAACCAACAGCAATATCCTCTTGCCCCGTATAACGGGCCAACAAGAGTTGGAAGGCCGCCAACAAAAACATAAATAATGTCACACCTTCTTCATTACTCAACTGCTGCAACGCTTTGGCTAATGTTTCCGGTAAAACAAATAATTCACTCTCCCCTCGATAGGTGGGCACAGCGGGGCGTGGGTAGTCTGTAGGTAGGGACAATGATGGGAGACCTGCCAACTGTTGGCGCCAATACCCCATTTGTGCTTCCCAAACGTCACCCTGCAACCATTGCTGCTGCCACAGGGCAAAATCTGCATATTGGATGGGCAGCTCTTGTAAGGGAGCGCTCGCTCCACGGCTGAATGCCTGATACAGCACTCGTAATTCTTGCGCCAAAATGCCCACTGACCAGCCATCTGAGATGATGTGGTGCATCGTGGTGAACAAGAGCTGATCGTTGGGGGTCAATTGTAACCAGATCGCCCGGAAGAGGGGGCCCTGCATCAGGTCAAAGGGACGCCGGGCTTCAACGGCTGCCCAGCGCTGTACTTCGGCTTCGCGTGCGGCCTCCGGTAATGATTGCAAATCAACGACGGGCAGCGTGACGGCCGAGAAAGGGGCAATGACCTGCACGGGTTGGCTATCTACAACAGCGAAAGTGGTGCGCAATACTTCGTGCCGCCGCATGATCTCATTCAAGCTTTGGGCAAACACAGAGACTGACAAATGCCCCGTCAGACGGACAGCATGGGGCATGTTATACAGGGAGTTATTTGGCTCTAACTGATCCAGAAACCAGAGCCTCTGTTGGGCAAAAGAGAGAGGCAAAAAGCCGCGGCGCGGCACCGGCAAGATAGGCAGCACCGGCAGGTTTGGTTTGGTGTGACGTGCCTCAGCAATGAATACAGCCAGGTCGGCTACCGTGGGAGCAGCAAAAAGTTGGCGCAGAGGTAATTCAACCTGGAAGATGTTCCGCAGACGTGATATCACCTGGGTGGCCAGCAGCGAATGCCCGCCTAACTCGAAGAAGTTATCATGGATGCCGATTTGTTCAAGTTCAAGTACATTCGCCCAGGCACCAACGATGGCCTCTTCAATGGGTGTCCGCGGAAGAACAACATCCTCCATGAAAGTAATTTTGCTTTCGTCAGGTGCGGGCAATGCCCGGCGGTTCACCTTCCCATTGGGCGTAAGTGGGAATGATTCTAACATCACAAAAGCCGCGGGCAGCATGTAATCAGGCAATTTCTCTTGCAAGAAACGATGCAGATCTCTGTCGTTGGCCGGCTGCTCCAGATCAGAGAGCACATAAGCGATAATTTGCTTATGGTCTTGTTTGCCATCACGGGCAACAACAACTGCATCTTGCACGGCCGTATGGTGTTTTAGCGCTGCGGCTATCTCTTCTAATTCAATACGGTATCCCCGCACTTTCACCTGGTAGTCACGGCGGCCAAGGAATTCAATGTTCCCATCGAACTGATAGCGGGCCTGGTCCCCTGTTCGGTACAATCTATCGCCTGGGGTAGTGCCGTAGGGATTGGGGATAAATTTCTCGGCCGTTAAGCCTGGGTGACCTAAATACCCGCGGGCCAGTCCGGCACCGCTGATGTAGACTTCCCCCGGTACGCCTATAGGCACAGCATTAAGATGACCATCTAGCAAATAAAGTTGTGTATTGGCAATAGGACGGCCAACGGTTGGTGGTTTCTCGCCGTTTCTTAAAGCAAATGTAGAGTACGTAGTATCCTCTGACGGGCCATAGAGGTCAAAGACTTTCTGAATGGTTTCCTGTTGGTAAATCTGTTGCACGAGTTGTGTTGAGAGAAGTTCACCTGCCAGGTTGACCACTTGCACGGAATCAGGTATGGCTGCCAGGCGCATCAGCTCTTTCATAGCCGAGGGAACGGTATTAACCAGGCTAACGGCCGTAGCGGCCGGCAGGTCAGCCAAATGCAAAGCCGTTTCAGCCATAATAACCGTGCCACCACAGCTCAACGGAACAAACATTTCAAAAACGGAGAGGTCAAAGCAAATAGACGTCGCCGCTAAAGTGCCGGCGAAGATCTCGCTGCCAAAGGCGTCTGTGGCCCAGTGGAGTAGGGCGGCGGCATTACGATGCTCAATAGCCACCCCCTTAGGCTGCCCGGTGGAGCCTGAAGTATAAATGATATAAGCCAGATTTCCTGGCGCTGTGTCGCCCTTGAGGTTATCTACATCCATTTGGGCAATGTTCTGCCAACTTGTATCCAGACAGACAGCCTGACCTTCATAGGGAGGCAGTTGCGCCAATAAGCGCTGTTGCGTTAATAAAACAGTGGCGCCCGCATCTGCCAGCATAAACGCCAACCGCTCTTGAGGGTAGGCTGGATCTAGCGGTACATAGCCACCACCGGCCTTGAGGATGCCAAGAAGCCCAATCATCATATTGATAGAGCGTTCTATGCAGATACCAACCAGCACTTCTGGCCCTACCCCCATCAACCGCAAGTAATGGGCCAACTGGTTGGCCCGGCTGTTCAGCTCTGCATAGGTTAGATAGCTATCATGCATAATGACAGCGACAGCATCCGGCGTCCGCTCTACCTGCAGCTCGAACAATTTGTGAATATGCTTCTCCTCAGCATACGCAACGCTGGTTTCATTCCACTCTATGAGCAACTGCTCTTTTTCCACCTTTGTTAACAGAGGCAAATCTGAAAGTCTCTGGTCTGGATTGGCGACGATGCCCTCTAGTAAGACCTGGAAATGGGCCAATATGCCGGCAATTGTCTCGGGCATAAATAAATCAATGTTATATTCCAACACGCCGCTTAACCCTTGCTCACTCTCTATCATAAAGAGGGTCAGATCAAACTTCGTTACCCCTCTTTCAAACCCCATGGGTTTTAAGACAAGGTCAGCGGAAAACCCGGTAGAAGCCAGGACTTTTTCAAAGACAAATACGACTTGAAATAACGGGGTGTGACTGAGATCCCGTTCCGGTTGTAACTCTTCAACCAGCTTCTCAAATGGCAAATCCTGATGATCATAGGCATCCAGCGTTACTTCACGCACGCGATCAAGTAATTCCCGAAACGTTGGGTCACCAGAGAGATCGGTGCGTAAAACAAGGGCATTAACAAAGAAGCCTATCAATTTTTCGGTCTCAAAATGGTTACGATTCGCAATGGGAGAACCAACAATAACATCCTCTTGCCCTGTATAACGTGCCAGCAAGACCTGGAAGGCCGCCAGCAATGTCATAAAGAGTGTAGTGCCTTCCTGGTTGCTCAACTGCTTCAATGCGTTGGCTATGGTTTCGGGCAAGGTGAATAATTGGCTATCTCCCCGAGAAGTCTGAACGGGGGGGCGTGGCCGGTCTGTAGGCAGTAACATCAGCGGCAGATCACTCAGTTGATGTTGCCAGTAGGCCATTTGTTTTTCTAGAACATCACCTTGCAGCCACTGCTGCTGCCAGCAAGCAAAATCGGCATATTGGATAGGCAACTCCGGCAGAGGGGAAGGATGGCCGCTGCTAAAAGCGCGGTACAATGTCCTGAGTTCTTGGGAAAAAATATCCGTTGACCAGCCGTCTGAAATGATATGATGCGTATTGGTAAGCAGGGCCTGATCATCTGAGGCCAGCTGCAGCCAGACGGCCCGGAAGAGCGGGCCTTTTTCCAGGTTAAAGGGACGCTGCGCTTCGGCCGTTGCCAGGTGCCATGCTTCGGTCTCGCGGGCTGCTTCTGGTAGCCATTGTAAGTCTACGACCGGCAGCATCATGGGCGCAAAAGGAAGAATAACCTGCACTGGCTGCTCACCGGCCATGATGAACGACGTACGTAATGTTTCGTGGCGCCGGATGATCTCATTTAAACTTCGCTCAAATACCGACACAGACAAAGAGCCAGTCATGCGAATAGCATCTGGCATATTATAGAGGGGGCTGTTTGGCTCCAGTTGATCCAGGAACCAAAGACGTTGCTGGGCAAAGGAAAGGGGTAGAAAGCCATCTCGCGCCACCGGTACGATGGGCGCCGTTTGTAAGCCCTGTTCATGACGACGCGCCTGGGTGATGATCAGCGCCAGCTCGGCAACTGTGGGGGCGGCAAAAAGTTGGCGTAAGGGCAGTTCGATCTGGAAGATATGCCGCAGTCGTGACACCACTTGTGTCGCCAGCAGTGAATGCCCACCTAGTTCAAAGAAGTTGTCATAGATACCCACTTGTTCGAGTTCAAGTACGTCTGCCCAGGTGCTGGCAATGGCGATCTCAATTGGTTCACGTGGGGGTACAAACGCCACGCTTAAACTGGGGGTGATTTCGTCCGGTGTAGGTAACGCTTTGCGGTTTACTTTGCCATTAGGTGTCAACGGCAGGGCATCAAGCATGACAAATGCGGTTGGTACCATATAATCAGGCAGTTTCCCACGCAAGAAATGACGTAGTCCGTCTGCACTTAATGGCAGCATTTCTGGATTAAGGACCATATAAACAACTAATTGCTTGTGGCCCGGTTTGTCCTCCCGCACGACGACCACCGCTTCACGCACGGCCGTGTGCTGGCTTAATACAGCTTCTATCTCACCCAATTCAATACGATGCCCACGAACCTTTACCTGATTGTCAATGCGCCCAAGAAACTCAAGGTTCTCGTCGGGACGGTGACAAACCAGATCGCCAGTCTTGTAAAGACGGGCATTGGGTTCCAACGAAAACGGATCCGGTATGAAGGTCTCCGCCGTCCGCTTCGGATCGTATAAGTAGCCACGGCCAACACCGACACCCCCAACATACAGTTCACCGGCCACACCCATTGGCACCGGCTGCAGGTGGGGATCAAGTACGTAAAGCCGCATGTTCGCTATGGGACGGCCAATGGGAATGCGTAAAACATCGGCCGCCGATGGCTGGGCCAAAAAATAGTGCGTAACATCATCTGAACATTCTGTAGGGCCGTAGGCATTAATGAGCGGAATGTTCGGGAAATAATGGAGCCATTGGTAGGCCACATCAGGAGGCAAGGCTTCACCTGTGGGGATAAGCCAGCGCAAAGCTGTCAAGCTATGATGAGAGGGCGATTGTCCAACTTCCTCCATCATCGCTCGCAGGAGCGAGGGAACGGTTTCCCAGGTTGTTACCCGATGGTACGCAATTTCTGCTGGCAAACGAGCCGGATCAAAAGCGATGTCGTCGCGGAAAATCTGAACCCGCCCCCCAATTAAAAGCGCGGCCAGGAACTGCCAGACGGAAATATCAAAGCTTTGCGGAGCAGTCTGCGCAACAATGTCAGCAGCCGTCAATTGTAGATCGCGGATTTTGGCATATAAATGATTGACCATGCCACGCTGCTCGACCATAGCACCTTTAGGGATACCCGTAGAGCCAGACGTGTAGATCACATAGGCCAGGTGATAAGGTGTAGCCTCAACAGGCAGGGCCTTGGTCGAACGAGTTTGTTGTTGGGTATCCGAAAAACGCAAAATCGTCGGCTGCTTTACGGCCGTAAGGTCGGCTACAGCTTCCGACAGTAAAGAGACGAGGTTATCGGCACTCAATACCACAGAACATTGACTCTGGGTAAGTATCTGGCGCAGACGTTGCACCGGGTAATGAGGGTCAAGCGGAAGGTAGGCTCCCCCTGCCTTAAAGATACCAAGCATACTGATTAGAAACTCAGGGCTGCGCTCTGCAAACAAGGCAACGGTATTGTGCGTGATGTTCCGCTCAATTAAAGTTGAAGCCAAACGATTGGCAAGTTGATCGAGCTGTAAATAGGTCAGCTGAGTTTCCTCACAAACGGCCGCAATTGCATCCGGTGTTCGTTTTACTTGGGCTTCAAACAATTCGTGAAAACAGGACCCCAGCGGGAAGTCAGTGCCTGTATCATTCCACGCTGCCAACCATTGTTCTTGTTCGCCTACCGTTAACAACGGCAAGTCCGCCAGACGGGTATCCGGGTTGGTCAAGGCACCAGTAAGCAAAGTTTCGAAGTGACCAATCATTCGGGTGATTGTATGGCTCTCAAACAAGTCCGTATTGTATTCCCACCAGCATACAAGTTTTTCCTCATGCTTCTCTACAAACAGTGACAAATCAAACTTAGCGGTATCCGTAAGCATCCGCCGGGCGTTTTCTGTCTTTTTTAAGTTAGGGATCTCAAGTTGATGGGACGGCAGAGATTTTAAATCTTGCCATTCAAAAAAGACTTGCGCCAGGTGCATACGGCTTGAATCGCGATTTTCCTGCACTCCAGTGGCAATCGCCGTAAAGGGGACATCCTTGTGCGCATAAGCCTCCATCGTTACCTGATGAACCTTGTGAATCAGATCACGAAATGTCAGGTTACCTGATAGATCCGTGCGCAAGATGATTGTTTCCACTAAAAAGCCGATGAGTCCTTCTAATTCAGGTCGGTCACGATGAACCATTGTTGACCCTACAGCAATATCCGTTTGCCCGGCATAGCGGTATAACAAAACTTTAAAAACAGTCAGAGCAACCACAAAGCTGGTGACTTTCTCTTGCTGGCTTAATGTATCTATGGCTTTTGTTAATGTTGAAGATATTGTCCTTTGCAGCGTTGCGCCTTTTGAAGCAAGTATTTTAGGGCGCGGACCATTGATAGGTAACTGCAGCGGCGTAAGATCGGCCAGTTGAGCTTTCCAATAATTAAGTGATTTAGCCAGTTTTTCACCCCGTAGTTGCTGGCGTTGCCAATGAGCAAAATCTGCATATTGGATAGGTAGCTCAGGTAAAGAGACGCGTTTATTGGCCGCGAAAGCAGCATACAAGGTCGCAAATTCGTTATCGCGTACTTTTATGGACCATCCATCACAAGAGATATGATGCTGCGTCGCCAGAACGATGTGCTCATCTTCAACCAAACGCACCAGGAAAACACGCCAGGATAACTGCTGTTTTAAATCAAATGGTCGGTTAGCTTCCTCTTTTGCCAGCCGTTGCATTTCCTCCCCACGCACCTCGGCAGGAAGGCCACTTAAGTCAACCAGCGACAATGACCAGTTGACCGTTGGCGCAATAACTTGCACTGGGCGATCCTCTACGATCTGATACGTTGTGCGCAATATCTCGTGGCGGCGCGCAATTTCAAGATAAGCAGCCTCGAACGCCTTTAAGTCTAGTTGTCCCTCAATCCGAGCTATTTGGGCTTCATTGTAACTTGGACTGTCCGGTTCCCACTCAAAAAGAAACCATAATCGTTCTTGCAAAAAGGACAAAGGGGCAAACTCATTGTCTGGTCGCCGGGGAATAGAATGGGTAGCCCTGTTATCACCCAGCCTACCAGACAGGCGTTTTTGTAGTAACTTTAGCTCTTCTGCAGAAAGTTTAGCCCGCTGCTCTTGTAACTCTTTTCTTGTATACATATGCGCACTACGACACTGTTTCACAAAAAAAATCACACTTTGGTAGGGGCGACCCTTGTGGTCGCCCGGAGCGGGGCAGGCACAAGACCTGCCCCTACAAAAGGTTCTAAAATTTCTGAAACAGTGTACTACTTATAACTTCACAATTTATTTGATAGTTTGTGCCAAAGTGTTAGGTAATTGGCAACAATAATTCAACATTAAGATCGCTTTAAGCGTTGCCGATTCCTCAAGGAAACCGCAGTTTACGCTCTTCAGGAATTCTGAGTAGTTTCTGCGGTTTACCTAAAGCCAGGTCCAAGCGTGCTATCATGCCACGCTTCTGATTTCTTCAATGATTGCCATCTCAACAGCAAGAGCAAGCTCTGCTACTGTAGAAGCTGATAACACAAGAGACAATGGCAAGCTAATCTGGAATGCCTCATGTAAACGCGAGATGGTTTGTATGGCTATCAACGAATGCCCCCCTAACTCCAAAAAGGAGTCCTGAATACCAATTGGCCGGACACCAAGTAGACTTTGCCATATTTCAACGATACATTCCTCCACATCATTGGTAGGGGCGATATAGGGAGCCATTAGCTCTGGCCGCGGGTAAAGGGAGGGCGCCTCACCGGAGGTATTATCTGCGTGACGTATTGAGAGCATGCGCACCCACTGATCAAGCCGTGCTTCCAAGTCACCTGTTGAATTAACCAGTTGTCCGCTGAAACCACGAGCCGCAACCCGTTCAAATGCTTCAACCGCTTCCTCGGGAAGCATTTCAAACTCGGTTAGAATTGTCTCTGCGTTTTTGTCTGGGTCCGTGTAGGTATGCCAGGTATCCCAGTTAATGCTGCACCACTTTTGTATATGCGAAAGATTGTGCTGTTCGGTGAAAGCATCTACAAAACTATTGGCTGGCGCATAAGCACCAAACCCAAGGCCGCCCAAGACCGCACTTAAGGAGGAAAACAACATACAAAAATCAAGCTCCTGGTCGGCAAGGACATTTTCTAAAACGTATAGACCGTATGCTTTAGCGCTAAAGTGTGCCTCATAGTGCTCAACTGACAGGTGTTGCATCGGGGCAAAAAACTGGGGATCAGTTGTGATGCCTGCTGCATGAAACACACCATGCAATGACCCGAAGTTTTCTTTAATGTGGGCCAACACAGTTAACATTTGGGCTTCATTGCCAGCATCTGCTTGCATCACCTGGACCTTAGCACCCGCGGATTCCAGTACCTGAAGCTGTTTGATCTGGCAGCTTACGGCATCATCATCATCATGCGACCTGAGCCAATCTGCCCATGATTCTCTTGGGGGAAAAGCGGAACGGGTCGTCAGGATGATTCTAGCCGCCACGGACTCAGCCAGATAGCGGGCCAAGATCGTGCCAATGCCGCCTAAGCCCCCTGTAATCAGGTAAACGCCATGTTGCCGTAAAACAGGCTTATCGGCCGTTTTCAGATAAAGTGGCTCGTAGACCTGTATCCACCGCTTGTTACCCCGGTAAGCAACGGCCAGATCATGGGTTTCTTGGGCCAGTTCGGCGGCCAGTTGAACAGCCAACCAATCCTTTTGCCAGGTGTGGGTAGGTGGCCAGGCAATATCCACATAATGGCAGGTGATATTTAACATTTCCTGGGGAATGACCCGGCACATGCCCAATAGTGTAGCTTGTTCCGGACACAACGTTTCCACGCCTGTTACCGGCTGGGCATTACTTGTAATAGTCCAGATAGATAACATCTCTGGACGATTGCCAATAGCTTTCATTAAGAAAAGAAGGCTGTAAAGTCCTGACTGTTGAGCTTGGGTAAATCGTACGGTTGAGAGGTCATTGGTAATGACCGAATCTATACTCCACAGGTGCACAATATGAGTTGGAAGAGTTGGTAATGCTGTCAGCAATTGGTGGTAATCATCTGGTTCATCTGGGCGGAGTGTGTAGGTATGCTTATCCTGTTGTACAAATTGCGTTCCCTTCTGTACCTTTATCACCGTACATCCAGTTGCCTCCAATCGTTCCGCAAGGCGCGCCCCGCACCCTTGAGCATCTAAGAAAAAAAGCCAAGTGCTTTCTTCTGCGGCCAGGTTCTGCGTTTCAGGCAAATGCCAAACCGGCGTTTGTTTCCAGACAGGTTGGTAGAACCAATCACCAATATCTGCCTTCTTATTGGCCATGTTGGCCGTTGTCGCTGGCGGAATCTTCGCTTTGTTTGCCTCTATCCAATAACGTTGCCCTTCAAAAGGGTAGGTAGGTAAGGGAAGCCGATGACGATCTTCATGCTGATAAAACTCAGCCCACTCTATTTTGACGCCAGCCAACCATAGTTTTCCCACGGTCTTTAGTAAAAAAGCCCCGTCTGGCTGCTCATCATAAACGTAACGCAGTGTGGGGAATATTTGGGCGGCCTGCGCCAGATCACACTCGGGGTGCTGCCGCACAAACGATCCTAGACTTTGCCCTGGCCCTACTTCCACAAATATCTGATCTGAATTTTGCAACAATTTTTTAATACCCAAAGAAAACTGCACAGGTTGGCACAAATGTTTTACCCAGTAGGCAGGGTTGGTTGCCTCCACGGCCGTGATCCAGTCGCCAGTTACATTAGATATATAAGGAATTTCAGGCACACGCAGCGTGATCGTTTGCAACAATTGAGCCAATGAATCCTTGATAGGGTTCATCATCGGTGAGTGGAAAGCATGGGTGGTGGGCAATACATGGGAAGCTATGCCTTGGTCTGTCAGTTTTTCATTAAGCGCGATGACAGCCTCTGGTAATCCGGCGACAACCGACAGGTTTGGCGTCAGCACACTGCTCAACGCCATATCTTCACCCAAAAACGGCCGAATATCCGCCGCTGGCAAAGAAACGGCCAGCATGGCCCCCGCTGGTAAGGCTTGAATCATCTGTGCTCGTTTGGCGACAAGCATCAACGCATCTTCAAGAGACAGAACACCGGCCAAACAGGCAGCCACAAATTCGCCCAAACTATACCCAATCATAGCCTTAGGGTGAATACCCCATGCCATCAATAATTGAGCCAGCGCATATTCAACTACAAACACCGCTGGCTGCGCCATGTCAGTCTGGTGCAGGCCCCCTGTGGGCATCTTGTTGGCCTGATCGCGCCCAAGCATTTGTCGTAAATCAAGCGCTTGTTTGGCAGTCGTCGCCGGTTTGTCCGGCTGAGAATACAGCACCTCATAAAGGTCCGTTGTCTGGTATGGCCGCAGCAAGGTGCAGCAGTGGTCAACCCATTTTTTAAACACGGGCTCTGTTTGGTAGAGTTCTTGGGCCATCCCGGCATAATGGTCACCTACGCCGGAGAATAAAAATACAACAGATCGATTCTGATGTGTCTGATGTGCTGTCAATACACGATGCGGATCATTTACCGCCAAAGCTTCTGCACCATCTGCTGTGTCATGGCAAACGAGCATCCGCCGATGATCAAAAACAGATCGCCCCATTTGTAAGGTGTAAGCAGCATCTGCCAGGTTAAGTGTGGGGTTTTCACGCAAATAGCTAACAAGATTAGAGGTAGCCATCTCTAAGGCTGCTTTCGTTTTTGCTGAGAGGAGCAGCAACTGATGGGGGCGAGATGCACTTGACGGCCGTGGAATTGGAGCTTCTTCCAAAACAACATAGGCATTTGTGCCCCCCATGCCAAAAGAGCTGACACCTGCCCGGCGTGGTTGTTTATCTGTTGACCATGCCACCAGTTTGGTATTCACATGGAAAGGGCTGTTTTCAAAGTCAATCGAAGGATTGGGTTGTTTAAAGTGCAAACTGGCGGGTATCATCTTGTGTTTGAGAGACAAAACGGTCTTGATCAAACCAGCCGCGCCAGCAGCCACCCCTAAGTGTCCTACGTTTGTCTTGACCGAGCCGATAGCGCAGAATCCCTTTTTTTGTGTATTCAGGCGGAATGCCTGCGTCATCGCTGCTACCTCAATGGGGTCCCCCAGGGCTGTGCCACTGCCATGTGTCTCAATATAGGTGATCGTTTCGGGGTCAATTTCAGCTACACTCAGGGCTTCAGCAATAACGGCCGCCTGTCCATCGACACTGGGCGCCGTATAACCGGCCCTCAACCCACCGTCATTGTTAACAGCCCACCCCTTGATCACCGCGTGAATATGGTCGCCGTCAGCAATCGCATGCTGTAACCGCTTCAACACAACAACACCAACACCGCTGCCGAAGATCGTTCCCTGTGCCTCTGCGTCAAAGGCGTGACAATGCCCATCCGGCGAAAGCAACCCTTGGGTATGGAAGTAACCTGTCTTCATCGGAACATTCACCGCAACGCTGCCGGCCAGGAACATGTCACATTCGCCATTGAGCAGGCTTTCACAAGCAAGGTGAACGGCAACCAGAGCAGTAGAACAGGCAGTTTGCAGCGTGACACTTGGGCCTCTTAAGTTCAGCTTGTAGCTGACGCGTGTCGTCAGGTAATCTTTATCAGTGGTCATCGCCAGTTCTGAGGGAATGTCTTCTCTTGAGGCAAGATTATTCAGCAGATAGGTGTTCATGGCTGACCCACCGTACACGCCAATGCGCCCTTCATGCCTTTCAGGATCATAACCGGCATTTTCCAGAGCTTCCCAGGCACACTCAAGAAATATCCGCTGTTGCGGATCCATAACTTCGGCTTCCCTGGCATTGATGTTAAAGAAAGTGGCATCAAAAAGCTCCACATCTTCCAGTACCGGTGCCGCCTTAATATAATTTGGTGCTTTTAGCCAATTGGCATCTATGCCCGCTGCCCTTAATTCTTCATCTGAGAAAAACGATATTGACTCCACGCCGTCACGCAGGTTTTGCCAGAACATGTCAGCATTTCTGGCTCCTGGAAAACGACAGGACATGCCGATGATAGCGATTCCATCTACTTGTTCACTACTTTCAAAACTATGCATTACCCACTCTGGTCAGCAACACACAGCAGCTTATTGTTGCCGCTGAAGTTTGCTCATTGGTTTAATCTCTACCGCGTCTGCGCCGTGCTCGTGATGCTCTGCGCGTTTGAGCCCGGTCGGAACTTTGTTGAAGGGAAGAACGTTGATCTTGTTCCTGGTTTATGTATTTGATCAAGGTGTCTATAGTAGGGCACTCAAACATCTTGATAACAGACAATTCTTCGTTGACAATCTGCCGCAACTTGCTATGAACCCGGATCAGATGGACTGAATTACCGCCAAGATCGAAGAAGTTATCATGAATGCCCACTTTATCGACCTGGAGAACTTCTTGCCAAATAGCGGCAATTGTCTGCTCAATTTCACTTTGTGGGGCAACAAAAGCTTTCTCCGGCTTATGGCTGACCACATCTGGTTGAGGAAGCGCCTGTCGATTAACCTTACCGTTAGGCGTCAGGGGCAAACTATCCAGCAAAGTAAAGGTTGATGGCACCATATATGCCGGTATTTTGTCCTGCAAGAAGCTTCGTAACTCTTCAATAAGTACACTTTCAGGCTTTTCCGTAAGTATAGGGGCAGAGGACGATGCCACCTGCTGCACTGGGACCGAATCTCTCTCTTGCTCAGTTTCTTCTTGCAAAAGTTCGAGCAAAAAACGCAGATCGCTGGTACCCTGTACCAGCGCAGGCAGCTTGGTTTGGGTCACGCTAATTCGTCCCCCCAGCAAGCTGTGGATATATACATGCCCCTTGTTTAGCCCAAACTTATGACGGATGGCATCAAAGTTAAATCCACCAATCTGGCAGAGGCCAATTTGATGAGCAGGAGCAGAGGTTTCCAATAACTGTACCATTAACCCCGCTTCAAGAAAGCAAAACTCCTTAGACCACTCCCCATACATTGGGGTGATTGCGTCTAACTGACCCACAAAATACATTGCAAATGATGCCCCATCGAAAATCTCGTGGTTATCGGTATAGAGGCTGTCATCAATAGTTGGGTCTGCCGACAGGGGTATCAATTGATGCAGCGCGGGATGATAGTAGTATGTTCCGCCGGCAAGGCCTTCCACCCGGTTGGGTTTAATATACAGATAGACCTGAACCGGATAGAGGCTGCCTGCAGAAGCGTATTGGTATTTAGGCAGCGGTACCCCTTCCAACTCGGCCGGGAGTAAGCAGCTTAAAAATTGGCTAAATTGGACGAAGGGAACAGGTTGTGAATCAAATTTTCGGTAACTGCGACGTGCTACATACTTTTCTATCAGTTCTTCATTAAATTCAGGTTTCACAAGTTGTACGGAAGTTTGGTGACTATCTATGGGTCTAAATCCCGGATGGGACAGCTTAAATTTCAGGCGTTCAATAGGATCAAGCAGGATGCCCTCTTCTTGATCTGGCATGTACTCCTGATGGTGCTGCTCTTCGGGCGAACTTTGCTGCTCACTGGCCGATGTTAACAACTCCCGATCTGGGACAATATAGGCCACCAGCTGCTTATCACCCATCTGTGGACCTGTGGCTGTCACCACGCTGGCACGAACGGCCGGATGCTGGGCAAGGGCAGTCTCGATCTCACCCAGTTCAATGCGGTGGCCCCGAATCTTCACCTGAAAGTCTTCACGACCCAGGAACTCGATGTTGCCATCAGGCAGGTAACGGCCGAGGTCACCGGTGCGGTACAACCGCTCGCCA
>WYBM01000007.1 GCA_011525915.1 Ardenticatenaceae bacterium
ATTTCTGACCATTTGCGGAGTTCTGTGTGGGGCCGATAATTGGGTTGAGATTAAAGCCTTCGGCTATGCCCAACAAGCGTGGTTAGGGCAGTTTCTGGATTTAACGGCGGGCATTCCCGCACACGACTAGAGTGACATCCCGTCGATAATGCAAGCCATTCTCGATGCCCCAGTACTGCTGTGTCATCAACAACGGCTCAGACAGAGCAGAGAATCTAATTCTCATGCACCGAGTCTGTCATCAACAATTACACCAGATGAGTCCTATCCCTGGTTTGCTAGAGGCTTGAGCCGCTTACGTCGAAAGATGTATGAGCGGTTCTTAGGAGAGGGAGACACGGCGACGTGTCCTCCCTTACCCGACAATCAGCGGTGGGGTGGGGTGACTGCCCCACCGACTTTAATCCTTGAAGCGGGGGAATAAGCATACTACACACTTGTTTGACAGGTAAAGCAAATTATTAAATTAGTGGCTGCCTGGAGCGGCACCTTCAGGCACCTTAGGTAGGTCTGCCTTCAGGGAACAACTGGTAGCCTCCCTCTGGTTTACCACGCCAATTCAGGATGTAACATGGCCTGGCCGGAATGGGTTCAATCTTTTTACGCAGTCCAGCTATTACCTGGTACAAACTGTCATCAGTCACACCCATTTTTCTTAGTTCATCCGGCCAGGCATTCACGATTAAATCTGTTTTTGTATGCCGCAATCGTGGGTACCGCAGTAAAAACTGTAAAAGCTCCCTTTCTAGAGGGGCCAGGTCCTCAATGCGCCGCTGGCCCTGATATAATTCCTCTGTGTCTTTATCCAGCCAGATCCGACCCCTTCCCCGCCCTTTGGTCATTGCCAGGTAAGATGCTAACAACTCACTGGTTATGCTCCACCCCCTCTTGTTTGGCTGGCATACCCCCTTAATCACCAAATGATCTAACACCTGGTGGTATTGTTGTTCCAATTTCGGCCAAGAACCCGTTTTTTCATTTTGATGGGCCAGCCTCTCCACCTCGGAAAGGATAAAAAGCTCTTCCTGACTGAGCCCGGCTAAGATTTCCTGTAGGCGATAATCAAGGCTTGGATTAGCCAGCAAAACATCCCCCCACTTTTCCGGGGCTGGTTTGTCAGGTGTCGCCAACCACCAATGACAGATCGCTTTGAGTAAAGAGGGAACCCCGCCTGATAGTTTGAGGAAAGTGTCGATATCTGGCTCAAGTAGCGGTGAAGTGGCCAGATGTATTTCTCGGGCGACCAACCAGCGGGCGTCGTCCTCATTCATTGGCTCTAACCAGCAAACGTGTGCATCCAATATTTCATACAATTCGCCTAATGTTGACGGGTCAGACAGGTAGGCGGCTTCCTGGCGCATGCCCATAAGATAAAAAAGGGTATCTTTGAAGCTGTCACGCAGGCCACGCAAGGCAGACACCGTCTGGGGGGGCGCTGCCTCACAAAAATCATCAAACCGGTCAAACACAAAACCAACGCGCATTTTCTGCCCCTGAAAGTGTCCCAGGAGTTCGCGCAGTGTACTCTGCACTACAAAGGGATCTTGTATCGCCTTGTTTTCTTGATAGGCAGCCGTGATCACTTGCTGGAGTGTGTGGTCAAAATGCGCTTGAATTTCATAGAAGCCACGTAAGATGACGCGATAAAACGTAGCGGCCGTCTCATCCGGTAAATTGTTCAAGTCAATGGGAATAAGGGCCAGGTTAATCTGATGGGCAGCCAACAGCGCCTGCATAACCTCTGGGCGATGACACAAGAAGCCCAAGAAGTTGGATTTGCCGACGCCTGGTAAACCGGCCACGCTGCCGCTCGTGCCGCTTAGTATCCAATCCGCCAACAGGCTCATTTCATGCGCCCGATACGTTGGGGGATATTGCGCCCAGGAACGATTGGTTCCCATGTCATTCTCCTCTACGGCCGTATAAATCTCAGACTTCCCTCAAAGTCACCTCAGCCTATGTTCAGGCCTTCCGCCTACCTTCCCCTTACCCTTGCTAGTATACCAAACACGCGCGTAGACCTGACACATAACAACCGTTGGGCGTCTCATGAGCGGTTCGGCGGCTTGGTGCGCTGAACCGGGTACCGCACTCAACGAGTCTTCACCAGCAAGGAGGTGACTCGTGATGCTCAACGCCACCCGCAAGAAAGTAACCCTGCTGATGTTGGCCACCTTAGCACTGTTGATGTTGGCCGGCACGCCGATGGTTATTCCCACTGTTTTTGCCGGCGACTGCCCTAATACGACGACGGGTACCTGTCCCTGATACCCTGGCTGTGGGGCATGACTGACGAAACAGCCGCCTGCACTCAGGCAGGCGGCTGTTTCAGGGCGGGCACAGGGATGCCTTTAAGGCTGAAAATTCGGCCTTTAAACGGATGGCCATGCTGTCATCCGGATAGTTATGCAAATACAAGAGAGCCTGGTCAAGATAGGCCACGGCCGTCGCCACCTCTCCTTTAGCCACATACAGTTCGCCCAATGTGCCCAGCGTATTGGCGCGCATCAAATCATCATTGGCACTGACCCACAGGTGGGCGCTCTCTTGTAGGCAAATACCAGCCTCATCCAACCGGTTTTGTTTAAGCAAGGTATTCCCCAGGCATTGCCACACCAGGGCACGCTGGTGCAGGTGGGGGGAGCGCTGTAAATAAGGGGTGTTGGCGCGGCGAAAGGCCGCTTCCGCTTCCGGGTAACGTGCTAACTCAAACAAAATCCCCCCCAACGCCACTTCGAATACCGTCCGGTCAAAGTCGCTGCTGAGCTCATCAAAATAAGGGGCGGCTTGACGGTGATACGCCAGCGCCAGGGTATAGTTCTTTTCCGCCCGCGCCACGCCAATGAGGTTGTTTAACACCCGCAAGAGGTCGGTAGCGTTGCCCAGGTAGCGATAGAGCGTGGCTGATTCCTCCAACCGCTGCCGCGCCTGAGCCAGGTCACCACGATGGAAAGCCATCAGCCCCAACTCATTCCAGGTGCCCGCCTGCCACTTATCCGGGGCATGTTGTTGTTCAAAGCCGGCCAAGGCTAGCAGGCCATAGTGCTCGGCGCTGTCATACTGCCGCAAATGGCGGTGATCCGCACACAGGTAGAAGTAGCTCTGGTTGAGCAGGGGGGCATCCTGCAACGCTCGGGCCATTTGTTCGGCCTGTGTGTGGACGGCGACGGCCGGGGATAGTTGGCGGCTAACCTGGTACAGGTAGCCCAACCGGTGAAGCAGTTGCACCTTTAGGCGCAAGTCATCCTGCACCCAGTGGCTGGCGGCCTGTTCCAGAATGGGTATCCACTCCAGCCAGTACCCTTTGCGCTCGACCAGATAAAAGGCGTTTAGGGCCAATACGGCCGTGTCTGGCCACAATGCCGGCAGCGCCTGCCCATAGTGCACCAGACGGTACAGGTTATGGCGTTCCGCGTCCAGCCGGCGAATCGTCTCGTCAGCCGCGTCTTCTGTTTGCGCATGCCAATAATGCAGGCCCGCTTTAATGCTTTGCACAAATTGGGGGTGTGGCGTGTGATCGTCCATCATGAAGCCGCCGGGCTGTCGGGCCAGTGAATAATCTCCGTATGTAGAAAGGTTTCCGTCAGGCGGTGAATACCATAGCGCTTTTCTTGCAAAGTGCCCCGCACTTCCAGTAATGAGCGGTGGCGCAGTTCTTGCAGCGCCGGCCACAATTCGGCTTCTGACAGACCGCTGAGGGCGCGCAAATACGCCGGCAGCCCACCGGATTCGGCCACAAGGGGCATGGCCTGCAACAACTGGCGCGCCTGGGGACTGAGCACGTGCCAGGTTTGCCAGTAGATATGTTTGTACATCGCTTCCACTGGTCCCGGCTGGCTGCGGGCCAGATCGGACAGCACTTGAGAAAGCGGCAGCAGGTCCAGCAAACTGACCACCAGTTTGAGGGCCAGGGGGTTGCCCCCCACCACCTGGTAAATGTTCTCGATGTCCGCCGCAGTAGCCGTATCCATGGCCTGGATGCCAATGTCCTGGGCATGGTGGCGTAGGAGGGCGGTGGCATCGGCCGGGGACAATTCATCGACGTTGACGGTATAGACGGTGGCCTGTTCCACCGGCCGCGTGCGGGTGGTTAGCAGGAACTTGCTGGGGTTGGCCAGGTCGTTCAGATGGGCCAGCAGGTAGGCGGTATCGGTTTCGCGTTCCAGGTTGTCAATGACTACCAGGCACGGCCGTTGCTTTAATGCCTGGCGCACCTGGAAGAGGCGCTGCTCGAATGAGCGTACCTCTGTCGCGTCTGACCACAAACGGCTGTCGAGGGTGGTAATAAAATCTTCATACATTAGTTGTGGCGAGCGTGACTGGCCGCTCATCGTCTGTGGTTCTGAGCGCACCCAAACGATGTGAGCGAAGGCAAAATGGTCTATCACCTGGCGAGTGACGGCGTCAGCCAGCGCTGTCTTACCGATGCCGCCAATGCCAACAAGGGCAACGACCCAGGGTGCCTTTACCCCCAGCAGTAACGTTTCCAACTTAGTGCGCATCTCGTGCAGGCCAAATAAACGAGTATAAGAGGCGGGCGGCAGCTGAGTCTCCAGGCGCTGCCCCCGTTCTTGGCGCAGGGTTTGTTCACGGCCGTGGATGATGTCCGTCAGGCGCTCAATCGCCGCCCGCTGATACCGGCTGACGCTGTGTTCGCTGACATTCAGTTGATTGGCCACAGCCATCAGCTTGTGCTTTTCAATAAACCGGGCTCGCAAGACACGCGCCGCCGTCTGGTCTTGGGTTTCCAACTCGCCGATACTCTCCAGCAGCACCTGGTTGGTGGCCAACCGCAGCGTGGCTGGGCTGCCATCTTGGGTCACCGTCAATCGCCGGGCCTGTACCAGCAATAAATCTGCCAGCAGATCCCGAGGCGCACCACCAGTAACGTGCCAGGCACGTAGTGCTGCATGAATCGCTGATTGTAATTGTGGAATTGAAGAAGAATGGTTCACAATGACCTCCTGCTGCACAGGGTTACTATAACCTTGAAAGTGCCGCCAGCAAAGAATCTGGCCCAAATAAGCCAACAATGGGCCATACGGCTGTAAGTTTGCGCAGGTTTTAGCAGATGGGCGCAGGAAGTTGCAGAAGTGTGTTAAATCCAAAGTCGGAAAGTAGTCTACACTGATTTAGCCGATGTGCTAACGCATCCAGCAGTGAAGGGGGGGACCCTGGACCTATTGGTGGAGGGATGGGGGAGCCTATTATTTCAGTATACAGGGAGTGGCCGTTTAAGGACCTTGTCATGTTGACACAAAACACGACCCACACGAACAAGATTTTGATTGTATTGGCATCTGGCTTTGAAGAGGCGGCGATTGTGTATTGCTTGGACCATATGCGTGAGGCGGGTTTACCCATTTCTTTGGTAGGCTTATCGGCCGGCATCCTGAAAGGCTTGCATGGTTTAGCGGTACGGCCCGATGTTTCCCTGGACCAATTATCACCGGATGCAGCTTATCGGGGGGTCATCGTGCCTGGCGGCCAGCAATGTATATCTGCGTTGTTGACCGATCCTCGTTTTCACCGCTTATTGGACACCACGTTGCAACATGAGGGTTTTGTGGCGGCTATGGCTACGGCCGTGCCCCTGCTTTCTCAATATGGTATTCAGCATTCGGCCATGACAACGCGTTTCATTCAACAAGGAGAGATGGGCATTTGCGAGTTTATCGAGTATCTGATTGATTTTACATTAAGTTGATGTCTCTTAGTCGGCGCCATCATGCCTATGATAAGAGGAAGTTCTCTCTGTTAAGGGTCTCTGTAATGGAGGCAGACTTTAATCTACCACAACTTGCCAGACCTTACAGCAAAACGTTATACTGCAGCGTGCCATGCCAGCCAACAACCAGATACAAACAAAACAACGGGGCAAGGTTGTTGGGCTAGTGTTTTAAATCGTTATGCCCGCAAAAAGCGCACACCAGCCACAGTTTGTGAACGACGAAGGCATCACCCTGACGAAGCCAGAGCAGGAAGTGCTGGCCCACCTGTTCGCCGGGTATGCGCGCCTGGTCTTAAAAGGTGAAGTTGGTGGCGGATTGGGTGGGGGACGCGTTTTATTGGTTCGCCCTGTGCACGCTTTGAGTGCCGACCTGCCGGCCATTGTGAAGGTGGGCCAGGCAGCGATCATACAACGGGAGTGGGAAGCGTTTACCCGGTATGTGCATCAGAAAGTGCCAAAGGTGGCCCACATTGAAGGTGAGCCGGCGTTTACGGACGATGCAAACTGGGGTGGTATTCGCTATCCACTGGCCGGTGACGGCCGTTTCCACATTAAAAGTTTGGGCACCTTCTGCCGGCAGGCCTCAGCGGAGGATATCGCTTATGTGCTGGAGCATCAGCTTTTTGCCAGTATGGACGCTTTGTGGCAAGGGGCACAGCCAGTGCATGAGTTCCCCTTTGGTCGCAGCCTGGATGCTATTTTGCCCGTTAATCTGGTGGTGGCCTATCGCATGGCTGGCGCCTCTGCGAGTGACAGGCAGCCCGGACCGCCCTATGGTGTTGGTGCAGTGATTACGCTGGCCGACCTGCTGGTCACGGAGGTGGACTCTGTCGCTGGTGAAGTAACGCTGGATTTGCCGGCAGACAAAGAGGGTGTGGCTGGCGGACAGCGCCTACGGGTCACGGCCGTGCCTGATGTCGGCAACTATACAGCCGGCCACTTACTGCCCTGGCCCATTACCGGTGTGATACAAGCGACCCGCAACAGCCTGTTCCAGGCGCAGCTTGATCACATGTTTAAGCCCCCAATCTTAGCCACAACTGAGACGATAACCTTACCGGGAATGGGTGAGCTTGCCAACCCGCTGCCCCAGTTGCCGAGTATCCTCAAACAGCGCGGGGATGTGCGCATCGGTGTTGTGCATGGCGATCTGAACCTGGAGAATGTGCTGGTTGAATATGACCACAAGAGCCGAAACGTCCACCTGATAGATTTTGCCAACGCCCGGCGTGACTGGGTGCTCCATGACTTGCTGCGGCTGGAAACCAATGTTTGGCTGCATCTGGTGCCAGAGGAGATGCGGCGACACGGCCATGACCTCGCTGATTTACCTCACTTGATTGCCACCCTTCAATCTGCTTCCGTTCAACCCAACCAAATCGGCAGTATCCCTGGCTTTGAAAAGCCATTTCACATCCTGTTAGCCATTCGCCACCGGGCACAACATTTATTGATAAGCCCGCAGGCCTGGGATACCTATTGGCAAGGGCTCATCGTTTACCTGGTAGGGGCTTTGAAGTTTCAGAATCTGGACAGGTTACCCTCCGCGCCCTTGCCGAAGCAAGTTGCTTTTGTCACGGCCATACTCCTACAGCAAGGGCGGCAAGGCGAACCGTTCGTAGCGCCATCACCTGGCGCTACGAGGAACGTACCATTGCCTAACCCTATCCCTCTTCCAGACTTGATACGCCGGATACGTGTCATTTTGCAGGAATGTGAACCATTTGAATCCCAACATCAGTTACGCGCTTTCTTTGCCCATTCTCAGCTCACGTCCTGGCGCAATCGTCTGCCGGAAGCGCATCGCTTGAGCGCCCGTGTGGACGGGGTCATTGCCTTGCTGCAGCCAAGAACCCATGTAGAGAGCGGCACAAACGCCCTGGTGCTGCTACTGCACATGCTCAGCCAGGATCCCAATATAGACCAGGATTTACAGGCGGAACTGGCAGCGTTGGCACACCAATTGGAAGTGACCCTCAAAGAGGAAGGGCAAGCGACTCCTTTGGAGAAACGCCCGTTGTCCCTAATCCCCTCAGGACAAAACATTCGTGTTGTTTTGCTGGACATCTTAGAAAGGCGCTTTAGCGACAGTGAATTACGTAAAGTGTGTCTTTACCTGCACATAGATTACGAAAGCCTCGGCGGAAACGGCAAAGCTGACAAAGCACGTGAATTAATTCTTTATTTAGAGCGACGCGACCGTCTCGATGATTTACTGACGGCCATCCAGCGCTTACGACCAGACATTACTCAGTAACCGTCTAAAACAGCAGATCGCTTTGCGAAGCAAAGAACACTTTAATTGTATACATTTATAGGGTGGGTTTTGCAAACCTTACCAGCTGTAATAAACACCGTTTGTTACCCAGCGGCATTAATCCTATGAGGTAATTGCAAGCAAATTGCGAGAGTGGGGTAGGAGAGTTGTGTTATAAAGTTTAAGGCTGCGTTCACATTGTGGAACCAGGCCGCCTGGAGGTAATTAAGAGAGGATCATGGCTGTTAAGAAACAATCGTCTACTCGCTATACACGCAACCTGGAAGCATTGCAGGATGTATCAACTGCTATACACTCGCAGATTGTGTTAAGCGATGTCCTAAACACGACCTGTCAGGTCATCGTTGAGTTATTTGGCGTTGATCATAGTGGGTTCGTCTTGTTCGACGAAAAGTACCATAAGGGTCGTGTTAATGCCGAGTATCCGCCTCTGGGCACACTTAATACAGAAATATTGATAGACGGTGTAGCAGCAGAGGAAAAGCTCATTGCCCTACAAGAACCACTTGTAGCCTCCAAAGTGAATGGCATGCGTTCTCTTGGACCGGTTCGCAATATTCTCAAGAAATTTGGCATTCAGTCAATCCTGATCGTGCCAATTGTTTACCAGGAGCATGTGTTGGGATCGTTCAGCCTGGACGCTATTAACCGGGAACGAATCTTTACAACTGAAGAGGTTGATTTGTGTCGGATTTTTGCCGCCCTGGTGGCCGTCAGTGTCAAGAATGCCCAGTTGTTGGCCGAAGCGGGGCGGCGAACTGAACAGCTTGAGACACTTCGAAAGACGACACTGGCGATCACGTCAAGTCAGGAGAAACACACGTTAGTGCAAAACATATTGCAACAGGCGATAAACTTGCTTGAAGCAAAAAGCGGGGCAATCAACCAATATCATGCGGATAGGAAATACCTTGAGGTGATTGCCGATCAAGGGCGTCAGAGAAGCACAAAAGGACTGCAGATCCGTCCAGGTGAAGGAATGGCGGGCTATTTATTACACAGTGGTGCCCCATACCTTATTGTGCCTGACTACTGCCATTGGCCACACCGGCTAGAATCATTTGCCCAGGATCGGCAGTTTCGTTCTGTGCTCGCGGTCTCAATGACCTGGAACTCCGAACTTATTGGTATCCTGTATGTTGATGACCTCTTGGGACGAGTATTTACAGATCAGGACGCTAACCTACTTCGCCTTTTTGCCGACCATGCCGCCATTACCCTTGTCAATTCCAGGCTGATGGAACAAGAGATGCGTAAGCTTGCCCGCCTGGAGCAACTATCACACACAATCAACCGCATTATGATTGATTTGGGCGATGTCTCCCTAGAGACACGATTGAACCTCATCGTTCACCAGGCAGCCGAGATTCTAGAAGCTGAAGGGTGCAGTATCAGTCTTGTCGGGCGACCCGGGTTCTTGAGTTTTGAAGCGAGTTATGGCTACAAACCCGGGGCTATAAAAAAAGGTGATGAGTTTGCCATCCAGAGCCGTGAACGCGGCGGCCTGTCCGGTCATATTGCGCATAGCAGAAAGATATTTAATGCGTATGGAGACTCGTTAACCAACCACTTTGCTGTCAAAGGTGAAAAACAACCTCCTGTTTCTTCTGGTCGCTGTTACTCAATCCTGGCTATCCCCTTGATCGAAAAAAGCAGCCATCAAGAGCGTCTCATTGGTCTGCTACGCGTTGATAATAAACTTGATGAGAATAAGGAGCCGGGACCAGAGATTCATTTTAGCCAGGAAGATGAGTGGATTCTCAGTCTGTTTGCCGATGCCGCTGTTGTTGCAATTGAAGGTGCTGGACTTGTCGACGAATTGAACCGACAACGAGAGCAATTCAGCCGATTAGTTGCCAGTTCGCCAAACGGGGTTATTGCTAATGATCAACAGGGTAAGGTTCTGGTGTTTAACGAGAAAGCAGAGGCCATTCTGGGTTATCGACGAGATGAAGTTATCGGCCAGACGGTAACGAAGATTTACGTCAATGAACAGGAGACAAGCAAAATTGGCCAACTTATCCGGGATCATGGGCAAATTATAGACCGGGAAACGATGCTGCTGGGAAAGAGTGGTGAGCATATTCCTGTCCGTCTTACGGCAACACAACTAACCAATTCTCAAGAGCAGCCCATTGGTTACGTTGGTTATTTTGAGGATCTGCGAATCATTCGTGGGGCAACGGCGCGCCTTGAATTGTTATTGAAGGCCAGCAATATGTTGGCTCAGGCCAGCAGCCTGACAGATGGATTGCAGAATCTGGCTGAAATGCTGGTGGTTTTCAGTGGTGTTTCCTTTTGTCGCATTTTCTTGTTGGACGAACAACAAACCATGTTAACGACCATGGCTGTTTTCCCACTGCAAGGCCCGACCAGCGACTTAAACTGGCAGGAAAGAATTGGTCAAAGCACGGCCGTAGATATGTGGCCAACCCTTAGCGATTTACTCGTCAAAGGTGAAGCCAGCGTATTGCGAACAAGTGAGCAGCAGGGCCAGATTCTCCTGAAAAAATGGTCAGAATTCTTAGGCCTGCAACATATGGTGCAATCAGCACTGGTTGTGCCCTTACAAACCAGAAGTCGTGTCGTAGGGCTGTTAGCCTTAGGTGAAATGCGGCCACCAGCGCGCGCCTCAATCTCAGAAGATACATACAAATTGGTCGTTACCATTGCTGAGCAAACGGCCGTTCTCATAGAGCGTTTTCACCTTTATGAGAGGACCAAAGAAACTAAGAGCCGTTTGCGCTCCTCTTTTGTAGCCAGTAATGCGCTGGTGACATCCCAGAATCCTGAACAGGTATGGAAAGATATAGTTTACAATATGCGTGATGTCGCTGAGGCCACTGGGGTTCGAATGTTTCTCATAGCGGCCGAAGTAGGGCAGGTAACGGAGTTGATTGCCACCGGAACCGAGACTTTGAACATTCATAGCGCGATCAGACCCAATGGCTTGTCCATGAAAGTGATGGACACAGGCATGCACCAGATCGTAGAAGATGCCAACAAAGAAGCCGATCGTGTTAACCCTTCCTTCTTCAGCAGAGGCATTATGGCCGCAATTGGTTTCCCTGTTTCAGTAGAAGGTAAAAGGATTGGTGTCCTCTGGGCTTATTACGACCGGCCGCGGCGTTTTGCAAAGGCGGACATTGAGGCATTGCAACTCTATGTAAATCAGGCGGCGATCGCCTACGAAAATGCACGGCAGATCAAGAAATTACACTACATGTACCAGGCGGCCGAAACACTGGCCAGTGCTCATCAACTACCGTCTGTGTTGAAGCGCATAGTAGAAAGTGCCTGTCAGGTTCTTTCAGCAAATTCGGCCTTTGTCTGGTCCTATGACAACGTGCGTCGTCAGTTTAACCCACACGATTCAGTGGCCGTAGGTATTCCGGAGCTTTTGTGGCACAAGTTCCGCAAACATGGCCCCCGGCCAGGTGGAACGGCCGACACTGTCTTATCGTCGGGTTGGATTGGTGTCCGTGACGTCACTGACTATGAGGCGTATCCATTCCTGGGACAAACAACCCTTGAACTTCTGAGAGAAGTTGGTGCCCATAGCTTTCAGGGCATTGCCCTGGCTGTTAATGACGAGAATCTGGGAGTTTTGTATGTTAACTACAATAAGCCTCACCATTTCAGCCAGGAAGAGCGAGAGTCGGCCCGCATTTTTGCTAACTATGCGGCGTTGGCACTTAAAAATGCGCAGTTGCTGGCTCAGGTGCGTAACGCACGGGACACAGCCGGGATTGTGGCCCGCGTGATCACCCTGGCAGACATCAGGGAAACTTTACAAGCGGTAGCCGAAGGAATGTACGATGTCCTCCATTGTGATGTCATTACCCTCTATGACTTTGATCAGGACAAGGAAAAATTTGTCCATGGTCCGGAAATAATAGGTGCGTACTGGCCTGATAGGGTCCGTTCTCCGGCGACATTTCGCCAGCATGGCCTTGTTTATCAAGTTTTGCAGTATGAGGGTAAACTGCTGATTGAGCCTGATGTGTCCAGTAACCCACTTTTTGCTGAAAGCCGCTTTACGCATGAAGAGAAGATCGCCTCCTGTGTTGCTTTTCCCTTGCGGGTTGGCCAGCAAACGGTTGGCGTCATGTTTATTAATTTTCGCACGCCGCACCACTTTTCTGAAGACGAACAGATCAGTATTGACCTCTTTGCCAACCAGGCTGCTATAGCCATTCATAATGCTCAACTGTTTGAGCGCGAGCGACGGCAGACGATAGCCTTACAGGCACTGGACAAAGCCGCCCATGCGATCACTGGCTCATTGAATCTGGAAGAGACATTTTTTGCCATTGCTGAGCAAGCAGCAGCACTCACGGCAGCAGATGGCACCGGCGCCCGTTTTAGTCACCTGGGATTGGTTGAGAATGGCGGCACTCAACTTTGTTTTAAGGCAACGTGGCCGCGAGAACATCTGCCAGATCTGCAGCAGACGGTTGGCTGTATCGACCTGCAAGCTGGCGAGCGCATCGGAGTAACCGGGCAGGCAGTAGCTACCGGCAAGCCTATCCTGGTCCGCGATGTTAAGAACAATAATGATTATTATATTGAATACAACCCTAAAACACGTTCGGAAATAGCCGTGCCCATCAAGATGGGGGAAGAGGTCATTGGCGTCATCAACCTTGAACACTTCGAACCCAATGCCTTTGATCTTCAGGATCAGCAAACGTTGGCCACACTGGCCGAGTATGCATCTATTGCTATCAAGAATGCCGAATTGTATGAGCGCAAGCGGAAGCATACGGCCGTTCTGGAAGTATTACAAGAGGCCACACGTGCGGTGACAAGCACACTAAACCTTGATGAAATTCTGAACTATATCGCTGAAAGAGCCACCTGTGTTGTGCGCTACCAGGAACAACAGACCAGCTACAGCAGCATTTGGCTGTTGATTGACGAATCTAAAGTGGAACCGGTTGCCGCATTTCCACCCGAAGATCTGTCCAAGGCACGAGCCGTAGCAAAAGACGGTATAAACCTGCAAACTGGCATTGAAGGCCGCATCGGCATCACCGGTCGGGCGCTTCTGGAGGGCAGAAACATTCTTGTTTCCAACGTCAAGGAAAATATCGATTACCTGACTTCCCATGAGGAGACGTTGTCGGAACTGGTCGTGGTGATGAAGTTGGGTGAGCAGGTTATCGGAGCCATCAATGTTGAACATTCTGAGTTTAATGCCTTTGACGAGGAAGATGTTCGTGCCCTAGACTCGCTGGCCGCTCAAGCAGCCATCGCTATTCGCAATGCGCAGGAATATCAGGAAGTAACCATTTTGCAGAAAGCGGCCGCTGCACTGGCTGGCCCTCACACATTGCTTGAAGTACTGGACCACGTGATGCGTGCCGCAATGCATCTGACCAAAACAACGTCTGGTAGTGTTCTTTTCTGGAATGAAAAAACGAAGACCATTGCGCCTGCATTTACTACCACAAGCGCAAATAGTGACCTGGTTGCTTACACGACGGCCGCCAGACAACAGGGCGGCTTCACTCGACAGATTATCCGTAGTAAAAAGTCAGTGATTTTTCCCGATACACGACAGGAACCTAACATTAATCCCGTAACCTTGCAAAAAGGACGGCTTTCGGTAGTTGGTGTACCCATCATCCGTGAAGATGCCGTTATTGCTGTGCTCTATGTGCATAGCCCCAAACCCAGCCACTTTCGTGAGCATCAGGTAACCGTTCTGGAAACACTGGCCAACCAGGCGGCTGTCGCTATTGACAAAGCGCAACAATACGAAGAGCTGGTAAAGACAAAGGGGCGTGTTGGTTCCCGCACAGCGCTGGCCTGGATGGGTATGCTCAGCAGCTTCTGGCGGCATGACATAGAGCAAGATGCCGTAGTTATTCGTGATGCTGCAAAGATGCTCCTTAGTAAGGACACACAAGAGCAGCTAGACCCAAAAACAAGAGATGCCATTAACCTGAAGTTGGATATGATTCATCGGAAAGCCAAACATATCATGGATAGCCCGACTACTCCACCGTTATCCGCAGAAGATGTTGGTCCGGTCACAATTAATAATTTACTTCGCGAACGGCTGCAACAATTATGGAAAGCAGAGCCCTACAAACATATCGACACACCGTATCAATCGCTTGATGAAACAGACGATATGCAAGTAGTTGCCAATTACGAATGGCTGCGGGTTGTACTGGATGAGTTGGTTAAGAATGCTGTTGATGCGATGGCTAAGAATACAAAGGGGGCAAAACACTTGGAAATCAAAACATCTGTCGATAGTCATTACATCAGCGTAGCGATTAGCGATACAGGAAGAGGTATTGCTCCTAAAACATTAGAAACCCTATTTAGCGCGGCTGAGGAAAAACCCAAACGTGACGGGCATTTGGGGCGTGGTTTGTTGATGGTGCAAGCAATTGTGGAGACTTACGATGGCGACTTGTCGATACCTAAAACAAGCTCTCACGGGACGACAGTTTGTTTCAGGCTGCCACGATATCAGAATGAGTAGTTATGGATAAAAAGCTTGTTGTTCTCACTGATAAACCTACATCTGCGTGGTTGGAGATCGTAATTGAAGCATTAAGTTCACTGGGTAACGTTTATAGTCTTTCGACTAAAACCGTACTCACTGATGTTCAGGAACTGAATACCGATCTGATTTTCATTGATGTAAGTACTATAGATGTTGATGGGTGTAAGATAATGACTGCACTCCAACGCCGAGAAAAACGCACGCCCATTATTGTCGTTGCTGCGTCACCGACCTGGCAGCTGGCGCGGGAACTATTGCTATCTGGCGCAGTTGACTATGTTCCGCGTACCCTGGAAAAAGAGAAGCTTTTAGCCATTAGCGAAAATGCGCTGGCCCGTTATCAATTATGGGCAGAGGCAAAATAATAATGTACACAATCCTGTTAGCTGATAATGACAGCGATTACCTGACCCTAACCAAGGAATTTCTGGAAAAACGTGGCTTTCGAGTGGTGATTGCTGCTAACCCAACCGCCACGCGAAAAATCATAGCCGAACAACACATTGATCTTGCTATATTAGACCTCCGGTTAGTCGATGACAGAGATGAGTATGATAAGAGCGGCTTGCATGTAGCACGGGAACTCGCTTGGGGTCGATTTGTACCCCGCATCGTAATCTCTAATGCGGCCACGCTAAATAATATGCGTGAAGCGGTCATTGGTGAAGGTGGGGGCCTGGCCCCGGCAAGTAATTTTTTCGCCAAACGCGAGGGACATGAGGTTCTCCTGGCTGCTGTTCATGAAGTGTTGACACTCGATGTCAGGCACATACGGTGCCAGATTGTCGAACATTTTAACGAAAGCGAGTTACGAAACCTGTGCTTTGATCTGGGTGTTGATTTTGAAAGTCTGGGGGGACAAGGAAAAGCAGACAAAGCTCGCGAATTGGTCGCCTTTTTTGAGCGGCGTGGGCTCATTGCCATCTTAGTCCGCGCTTGCCGCCAGCAGCGACCACAACATTTCTAGGGGCCATCAGGAATTGTCAGATGAAAAAGCTAACCATTTTATTGGCCGATGATGACCCTGATTTCCTGGCCTTGCGCGCCGAGTATCTGGAAGCAGCTGGCTACCGGGTATTAACTGCCAGCAACCCTGATGCGGCCAAAACACTCTTGGAGAATGCATATGTTCACCTGGCACTGCTGGATTTGCGTCTGGACACAGGTGATGATATGGATAAAAGTGGCTTGATGCTAGCAAAAAGTACGGCGCGTTCGGTAGTTAAAGTGATGATAACCGCCTACCCAAGCGTGCCTGACGCAGTTAATGCGCTGCGCCCAGATCATCATGAACTGCCCCCGGCCGTTGATTTCTTTACCAAGAAAGACGCAGAGCTTGATAAGCTGCCGCAGATCATTGAGAATGCCATTACCAAGCATATGCAAATCAACTGGGAGCTAGAGATAATGTGGTCTGTTCCCCTTTCTTCGCCTCAGCTAGCAACATTAATTGAGCCAAACCTGATAACCCATATTCTTTTAGAAAGAGCCGTGGAATTAGAGGATCTCTTTCGGAAATTGTTCCATACCAGCGAGCAGATCACAATTGATGAACTGTTGGTTCACACGGGTGATCGCGTGCTCCTAAAGATATATGCGTTCAAAACAGGAAGTCCGGCACGACAGTTCATCGTTTCTTGTGGGCAAAGTAAATTTGTAAAGGAAGAAGCGCGTCGTTATCAGGAAGTTGTTCCCAATTTGTCACAGGCAACGATCTTGAACCACGAGTTGAACGTGGAAACCACACACTATTCGGCAAGCGCCTACCAGCTCGTTGGCGGCGATCTAGAAGAGACGATCTCTTTGAAGGCGTTTTTTCAGCGACGAGCACCAGCCGAAACAGCGGAAGTCGTGCGCGTATCATTAGAAGAAAACCTGCCGGGTTGGTATAGGTGCGGGCGTTACTACCAGTCGCCGCAAACACTGCTGGAGTTTTACCAGACCAGGCAACCCGCAGCAGCCGACAAATCATTTATGCAGAATCAGGTATCGGCGCTTTGTGATGCCATGCTGACTGCTGGCATCGGTCAATGCACCTATCACCCCTCTCACCTGTCCATACGTATGGCCGATGGTCAATCGGTCGTTTACCCTAACCCTATGAATACATTGTCTAATCGGGCATTTGCGCTATTAGATCAGGTCCAGTGGGGCATCGTACATGGTCGGGTGACGACGGAAACGATCCTTGTAGGGAAAGACCAACAGACGTGGCTAATAGACTTTAGCCAGGTTGGCCCGGCACCGTTGTTGCATGACTTTGTAACATTGGAAACGTCGATAAAGCTTAGTCTACTACCCCCTACGCTGGATCTGGCATTACGTCACCAATTTGAGCGAACGTTGGTGCAATCGGCTTGGTTACATATGGATCTTACCGGAAACAATGTGTCCGCTGAGCAAGACGCAGTATTATTACTTGTTAGCAAAGTCCGTCAAGCAGCGGCCAACTTGCTTGGCTGTAACCTTCACACCTATCAAATTGGTCTATTTTCCTTGGCTTTATCTGAACTCGCCCAATATGATCAGTCGCGTCACCGCACTAAACGCTCGCTTGGCCCGTTTGCTCACGTGCTGATTTCAGCGGCAATGTTACATCAATCTCTGACCAGCATGCGTGTTGAAGTTGGCATGCTTCCCGCTCAGGCTCAACAAGGTTTATGGATTGATGAAGACAAGTATGTGGTATGGGTAGAAGGCCGACAAGTAGACGTTACTGTGCAGGAGTTCCAGATACTGTACTATTTGTACAAACGAGCCGGTCAACTCTGTCTTCGGCAGGCTATTATCGAAGAAGGGCTGGGTGATTTATACGATGAGCATTTTCGTCAGGACGAAAGCCGCCTTAACAGCGCCATGAGTCGCCTGCGTGCCAAGGTGGAGCCAAATCCTGGTCATGTCAAATATCTGGAAACTGTTCGAGGCAAGGGGTACAGACTTTTACTGCCTCTACACTAACCCCGTTGGGGTCACCCAGTACACGGTTTGTAATGGTCTCCTTGAGAAGAAGTTGAAGTAAAATCTCAAACAGTACCTTAATTCAAACCGCGTTATCACCTCAATCTGACACACCTCTACAGTTTATCCAATCGAACGTATAGGAGACCACCAAAAAACGGGGGCTAAACGGCCAGTGGTAGATTTTCTACCGTTTGTGCCATCGCTGGGTACCAATCGCAGAAAACGTCACGCAATTCTCCATTGAGCGTCGTCGTTCGCGTTTGTAGCAGCAAATGCGCCCCTCGTTTCGTCCACCGCATCTGCTGCTTTTTGACCATCCGTTTGCTGACTACCCAGTTAATCGTCGATTCCACAAAAGCCGTTGAAATCGTTTCGCCATACCGACAGCGTTCGCCATAATTGGGGATGAAACCGATGAAACCTTTAGCTTGACGGCCGTGGCCACGTGGGATTACAATGCCCCCAAAAGAGGAAGCTCATGTCGCGTTTCCGTTCGCCTGTTGACCTTGCCGGCTGCACTATTCGTGACGGAGAACCCCAGTCATGAGAACAGGTGTCTTAAGTATCGCATTCAAAAAACAAAAATTGATCAAGTCCTTTTTGAGGGCTTTTTAGGCACCCGTTGGCCGAGATTGGGTCGCACCAATTCAGTCGGATTGAACACCAGCGATACGATTTGCCCTGTCAGCTACGCGTCTTAGGATTGACCGTAGCTCATCAGGTTGTTTGACCTCGACTGGGAAGTCGAAGGAAAGTAGTAACATCGCCACCCATTCGAGATTGGTTGCTGCACGTCGCATGATAATGCCCTCGGCACATGTTTCCAGAGTCCCGAGATAGCCTGGAATGCGTGCTTCAGCTGTGTCCATTGTTGTCCTGAGTAAGACTTCAACCTGATAGGGACCTGGCACATTGGCAAAAGCACTCAGCACATAGCCTAGCAGATCAACTGAACCCGGATCATCAAATGTTTCATCGTGCTTCGAAATGGATTGGATTCGGTCTAGTCGAAATGTCCGTAAATCCTGTCGTAGGTGGCAGTGTCCGGCTGTATACCAATAACCTTCATTGTAGACAACGCCATACGGATCGAAGCGACGTTCTGTCACTTCATCCCGCCACGAGTGATAAACGAATTCCACACTCTGTCGCTCCTGCGCCGCCGTACTGAGGACAATCAGCGTATTGTCGTCGAGCAATGGTGGAGGAGGGCCACCGTAATTGCTCACGTTGAATGTGATGAAGGACTGTAATGCGCGCACCTGTTGCAGCAGTAGTTCCGGCAGAACCCGTTCGGTCTTGGCAACAGCACCTTCGATAGCCACTATATTCACCGGGAAATGAAATTCGCGGATGACGCACAAGCCTAATACCAATGCTACAGCTTCCTCATTGGTGAACATCAGCGGGGGCATTTTGGACCCACGTCCCAGATAATAGGCTCCATATGGTCCCCGCTCCCCTTCCACTGGTAGCCCCATATCCTGTAGAGACGTGATATAGCGGCGTACTGTGCGAACGTCCACTTCCAAACGTCGCGCGATCTCTGCCCCGGACATTTGCTGGTGAGTTTGCAGAAGTGCCAGAACAGCCAATAGGCGTGTAGTTGGTGAATACATCAACGCTCCTTTTGTTTAGGGCGAAAATTGTCCTAATTATGCCATATAATCAGATTATGAGGTAGCGATAGGCTTCCTCAAAATGACAAAACAAAGGAAACACAATGATTAATCCAACCGATTTTCCCAAGCCCACCCTTATTTCAGTCAACGGTGTGGAACTCGAAGTCTTTGAAGCAGGCCAGCAAAACATAGGAAAACCTATTGTACTCTGTCACGGCTGGCCCGAGCATGCCTTTTCCTGGCGCCATCAGATGCCCGCGCTTGCCGCGGCGGGCTATCATGTCATCGTCCCAAACCAGCGGGGGTATGGCAACTCATCCCGCCCGACCGAAGTAACAGGCTATGACATTGAACACTTGTCGGGTGATCTCATCGCACTTCTCGATCACTACGAATACGAAGATGCCACCTTTGTCGGTCATGATTGGGGTGCAATGGTCGTTTGGTGGCTGACCTTATTGCATCCAAACCGTGTAAATGGCGTGATAAACCTGAGTTTGCCTTACCAAGAGCGCGGAGAAAGACCCTGGATCGAGTGGATGGAAGAAATATTTGGCGGCGACTACTATTTTGTCCACTTCAATCGACAGCTAGGTGTCGCAGACGCCATATTGAAAGAAAACACATCCCGGTTCCTTCGCAATATGTTCCGGAAGAACGCACCCCCAAAAAAGCCTGAGCCAGGTATGGTGATGATCAATCTCGCCAAAGCAGAAGAACCACTCGGTGAGCCAATAATGAGCGACAGCGAACTGGCCGTTTTTGTCTCCGCCTTCAAATCAACTGGGTTCACGAGCAGTATAAATTGGTACAGGAACCTTGACCGCAACTGGCACTTATTAGCGGACGTGAATCCCATCATCCAACAGCCCACACTCATGATCTATGGCGACCGGGATGTAATTCCGAAGTCTGCAAATCTAACAGAGTTCGTGCCCAATGTGGAAGTGGTCAATTTGGACTGCGGTCATTGGATCCAGCAAGAAAAGCCAGAAGAAACAAACCAAGCGATTTTAAAATGGCTGGAACAGCAGGCTGTCACCTAGTCCCAAGAGCGTTTCAAGACTAAGCATGCCCTCCGGTCAAGCCGGAGACCAGAAATTTTCGGGGGCAAACTTATCAAGGCACTAGAAGCTGGATAGTCAGAACGTGTTTGCTTATGCTGGAAACTTGGCTATTCAATCGGTTGATTCGTCCCTAAGCACCTCTGGTTGCCCCCGTTTTTTTCTGGTCTCCGTAACGGCCGTTAAGACAATCAATGTTCTGAACAGCCGACGATGGCACATTTGATGAAGCCCGTACTATGCAAAAAATCCATCCAGCGCCTATGCCCTACTCACACAGTACCAATACAGAAACCGTTGAACGACGCCAACTCCTGGGTGGTATACTCAACGATTATCATCAGGCACCGGCCATACAGCCTCTTTCACCTGTCTTAAGCTAAGCACAAGCTGTCTACCGGATTCCTGGATGTATTTTTTGCATAGTACGACTATTTTGTACAGGTTTTTTAGACGGTTGCTAAATGAGGGCTGCCGCCATTGAGGGTAAAGGGTGCCCAATAATACGGATGAGCGTAGGATTTTTGGTGTAGTAGATGCAGTTGGGCGGATTGCAGCGCTTGCGCTACATGCTGTCCTTGAGAGAATGCTTGGTAAAAAGCCTGCATCAACACGGCCGTGGCCACGTCATCTACCTTCCACAGGCCAGCCACCAGCGTGGTGGCGCCTGCATACAAAAAAGCGCTGGTTAGCCCCAACACATCACTGCCGGCCAGCTCCACCCGTGCCGATTCACAGCCGCTCAGAACGACGGTCGCGCCGGCCAATTGCCCGTAACGCAGGTACAGGTCAGAAGCTCTTAACCAACGGCCGTCGGCCAAAGGCATGCCAGACGCTAAAGGGTCATCGCCATCGTAATGAATATGTCCCGCCAAGTGAATGATGGCGCAACCGGGGGCAGCATCCCAAAAACGGGTGCGTGTGGCCGCCTCATCCAATAGTACCGTTGCCTGGGGCCATAACCGCGACAGATGTTCTACTTCACCGCTCACTGCCTCCAGGTAGTTTGCCTGCCCGCGTACCCCTGGGTAGCCCAGGAGCAAAGGCGGTTTCTTGCCCGTTTTGCGCTGGCGACAATAAGCCCAAATCGTGGCGCTGGGCGCCTGTTGCGGTTGCCATATTTCCACAAGATACTGCTGCCGCTGGTCGTTATAAAGAGAGGCAAATGGGATATGAAACAGGTGGCGGTGGGGCAAAATGAGCAAACGTGCCTTACCTTGTAAACGGCTCTCCAGTGGGGCAATCAACATCTGCCACAGCCGGCTCAGGCGCTGTTGTACATCTGGCTGACTGCTGCCGGGTCGCATCACCCGACGCCGGGTTTGTTGCCACTGTCTGGCCACATCATGCCAGGTGGCCGGTAAGGCGTGTATCCGTATATCCCCTGGCTGCTGCGTTACGGTCAAGGCGTGCAACCGCTCATCGGTGGCATAGTATGACACCAGGATAGTTTGTTCGTCCAACAATGAGTGGATGTGGCCGCTATCAATTGTGATCCCGTCACGCCAGGCATAAGCGTTATCCTGGTGTTGGGCAATCTGAGCGTCAAGCAACTGCAAGTGACGTGTCAAAGAGGATATCGTCTCAATCTGATGCGTATCACGCAGTGCCGGGGCTACCCCTCGCTGCGACAATTCATTCACTGAGTCACTGCTCTGAAATGTCAAATCAGACCAATGTCTATCCAAAGCTGCACCAACTTCTTCTCGTTCGCCGATAAGGCTTTGCAGGTTGGCGTCTGTGTTGTTGTCGAGGGGCTGTCTGAACAATAAGTCGGCCAGAGAAGTTGCCTTAAAGCGTTCAACCCACGTAAACAATTTCTCTGCTGCCTCTGGTTGTTGATGTAGCGCGGCTAACAATTCGCTTGTGATGGTTTGTTTATCTTTCAGAAAGCCAGCCTGGTGTTGGTGGCTGCCGAGGGCGCGGCGGACACTATTGAGCATCTGCACGGCCTGTTCATATGCCCGCTCGGCTGCCAGGCTCTCACCGCTTTGTTGCGCTAACCGCCCTAACCCTCGCCAGCAGCGAGCAGCCAGTAAAGGAATCGTTTCACCAATTACTTCTAGAGCGGCTTCGTAATGCTGCCGGGCAGTACCTGGCTGTTGTCGCCAGCAACAATCTGCCCACACAATACGTGCCTGGGCGCCACGTAACGGCAAATTAGTCTTGATGAACAGCTTGTAAGCTTGTTGTGCCTGGTTGATCGCCTCGTCTGTACGCTGCAAGCGCAGCAGCAATTCCGCCTGGCTCAATTGCACGGAGGCGCTTAATAATGGCATTTGCAAGCCGGCCAATTGCTGTGCCGCTTTTTCCAGGCAAGCTAACCCTTCGGCTTGCGTTTCTAGCACCTGACTTTCGGCCAGTAAGTGCCCCAGCTCAATATGTGTTTTGATGATGTCAAGCTGCCACCCCGATTGCACAAACAGTATGAGTGCTCGACGCAGCAGTTGTTCCGCCTCATGCGGCTGATTCAATGCCTGGTATACGCGCGCCTGGTACACATCTACATACGCTACATTAGGTGATCCCGATGGTAAATGTTCGGCGTCGGCACGCGCTTGTGCTAGATGGGTCATGGCGGTTTGCAATTGATTTTGCCGCACACATAGTCGGGCCAGATTGAATTGTGTTTTAAGCATGGCCAGAATGTTGTTGGTGGCTGTGTACTGCGGGTAAGCGCGCATAAAACAGTCATGTGCTAATGACAGATCATCCATCTCCCGGGCGGCCACCCCGATATTATGCAGAGCATGGGTGGCTCTTAGAGGCATTGCCAATTCTGTAAACTGTGACCATGCCTGTTCATATGTTTCGATGGCCCGTTTATACTGGCTGGTCCATCTGTATAAGGGCGCCAGATTTTCGGCCAGGACGGCTTGAAAGAAATGATCATTGATAAAGTGAGGACGAATCCGGTCTGCCAGAGCAAATGCTTCATCAAAGCGGCCCATCACGCCTAATTTGTACACGGCCGTGACTTGTGCTTTAGCCACGTCTGCCGGTGTTCCGTGCGCTTCATAAATAGCTACGGCCTGGTTTACAGCCTCTAAACTGGTCTCGTAAAAACTATGCACCTGCCAGGCATGGGCACGCCCGCGCCAGACAAGCCCCATGGCTAAAGGGTCACCTAACGTTTGCGCCAATGCTTCCGCCCGGTCAAGCAGTGCCAGGGCGCTTTCTAAATCACCTTCACTACTGATTGTCTCTGCTTGCTGTTTCAATTTGGTGATGGTTTCAATAGAAACCGGTTCATCCATAGCCATGATTAAACACTCGTATCGGTGTTCAGTAAGCGGTAATCTGGCAGTAACCCTCCCCAGTAGGTCCATCTGGTAGCTGCATGCCGACTTCCGGTTACCGGTACTAGGGCGGCGTCACGCGCAACATGGGCAGCCCGTACAACGTCAGTGGTGACAACACCTTATTATCCAGGTGGGCTACCCACGCTTCACGCTCTGTGTAATAGGCATGCTTGGCTTGTACCAGAGCGTATCCAATAGTTTGCTCGCCCTCAGACACAGACTCCGCCAATATTAGTGCCAGGGCTTCAGAATAACCGATACCCATGTAAGAGCCATAGGTATAGGCGTTCGAGCCAATATAGACGCCGCCTTGCCCTAAAAACGCTTGGGGTAAATCCAGATCGGTGATCAGACCGGAGCCATCAGGCACAGGCAAACCGGCATGGCAACCAATTGTTATCATCAACATTTGATGGGTCGGCTGGAGCTGGGATTGAAGATCAATCGCCTTTAGGGAGCCAACGCTAAAGTGACTGCTGTGAAAAGCGGCCCAGATAGAGCCGCTGGTTTGCGCTAAAACAGCGGCGGTAAATGTGTCCGGGTCGCCGGTACAGGTCGTGGCAACCATACCAGCCGTATTCAGCGTCTCACATTGTGCCTGGCGCAGATCGGCAGCCAGTGGTTCATCACTGCCTACCGTACTGGTTGCCAGGGTAATCTGGCCATTGTTGGCCAGGAAAGCGTCAATCACGGCGATGATTTCCACCGGTGTTTCCACCAATCGCCCAATTGCCAAATCAGGTAAATATAACGGTTGATTACCATACCAGAAGGGGGAATCGGGCCGGATCGGGTTGCGGGCGGCGTAAAAGTCATCTGTCAGCAGTTGGTCTTGGGCCAGAGCAGCGCGCACGGCCGTTCCGGCCGGCACGTAGGGACTGTAAATCTGCTCATACCAGGCGCTGCCGTTCTGATCGGCCACACGATAGAAAGGGATGATCGGGTCACCCCCAACCAGGACCAGATACTGCAGGTTGGGGTAGATCAGGATATAGTCGTCGATCAGCAGCTTGATGCTGGCGGCCACTTCGTTGGCGCGCTGGTAACTGCCTGGATTTGTATCCCAGTTCACATAGGCTGTGGCTACGGTGGGGTCCGCCGTCACGTCCAGCACAACGCCGTTTACCAGAGAATGTTGCGCCAGGTTATATAGCTTTTCCATGACGGCCGATGTGCCATAATACTCAGCCAGCCGACTTGGGGCGACGAGGATAAGCGTAGTGGCATCGGCAGGCGAAACGGGGATGGTGACCGTGGTCGAATTATTGGCCGGGTGGTTATCCGGCGTAGTAGTGGTAAGCACGGCCGTCACAGACAAGACGGCGCCAACGGAAATAGTGCTGTCAGCAGACAAAGTCACAGTCAATGCCAATGGCGCCGATTGCGCCGGTAATGTGCCTAAATCCCATTGCAGAGCGGTGGTGGGCGTCAGGCCGGCAGAAACAAAAGTCAGCTCAGGTGGCAGCGTCATCACAAGCTGCGTATTGGCAGCCGCGGCTCCACCCTTATTGTCAATGAAGAAGGTGTAATCTGCCGGCTGGCCTGGCACGAGGAGGGGCGGGCCGCTCAGGGTCACGCCCGCATCGGTCTGATTTGGATTCATGAGGTAGGTATCTACTGTGGCCGTGTTGTTGCTTAAAAACGCCTCAGAGGTTGAGGTAGTCGCTTCAGCCACGGCCGTATGTACCGTGCCAGACATATCATTGCTCAGGGTCACAGCCACCGTCATCGTCACGCTGCTTCCGGGCGCAATCTCAGGCAGCGCCCATACCGGCGGGGATGCGCCAACCGATGTTAACGAAGCATCGGTTATACCAGTACCCTCCGGCAGGGTTAACGTCAGCATGGTATTGGCTGCCGGCGCCCAGCCATGATTAATCACCCGAAGTGTATAGGTGAGCGTTGCGCCGGCTGGAGCTGTGGCCAATCCCGCCATGCCCACCGAGAGATCGCTCTGAAACAAGGGTACTGCTAACTGCGTCAGACCTGCCTGCGTGCCTACCCATAAGGTGCCGTCCAAACCGGTAGCCACCACTATGACATTGTTCCCGGCCAGCCCATCGGCCGTGGTGTACGTTTCCCAAGGCAGATTGTGACCGGGATAGTACCGGCTGACGCCGGCGCCGGTACCAAACCAAAGGGAGTCATCACCCCCTCTGGCAATGGTTTTGACCGTAACACCGGCCAGCCCATCAAGCGGCATAAAAGTTTCCCATTCAGGGCTGTTGCCCGGGGTGTAGTGGCTGACCCCTCCTAGACGGGTGCCAAACCAGAGGGAGTTATCTTTATCAATTAAGATGTCAAACACTGAATTGGCACCCAAACCGTCAGCAACAGTAAAGGTTTGCCATTCCGGGCTGCCTCCAGGCGTATAATGACTTACTCCATCCATAGTGCCGAACCAGAGCGAGTTATCGGCGGCAATGGCTACGGCCATCACGCTGTCGTGCGCCAGACCATCGGCAGTGGTAAAGGTTTGCCATTCCGGGCTGCCCCCGGGTGTATAATGACTTACTCCACCCATAGTGCCGAACCAGAGCGAGTTATCGGCGGCGATGGCAACCGCGTCTACGGTTTGGTGGGCCAAACCATCAGCGGTGGTGAAGATTTGCCATTCCGGATTTCCCCCAGGACTATGGTGGGCTACGCCTTCTCCCTGAAAGCCGAACCAGAGTGAGTCATCTTGACCAACAGCCAGTGAAAGAATGGAATTACCGGGCAAACTATCATTATTCGATACGAACGCGACCCATTGGGGAGTGTCGTCAGGTGTGTAGTGACTGATGCCCCGCTCACCTGTACCAAACCAAAGATCGGCACCGGCACCGGCGGCAATCGTTCTGACGTTATTGCCTACCAGGCCGTCGGCAAAGGTAAACGTTTCCCAAACGGGATTGCTGCCCGGAATGTAGTGAGTGACACCGAAGCCAGTACCAAACCAGAGGGAGCGGTCACTGGCTTCCATAACCGTCTGCACCACCGTGCCGGCTAGTCCGTCGGCCGTTGTAAAATTTTCCCAGAGGGGAGGTGTGCCAGGCGTATAATGAGTGGCACCCCCGTTGGTAGCAAACCAAAGCGAGCCATCTCCGGCAACAGCAATCGCTTGCACAGCGTTATGAATCAGGCCATCAGCCACAGTGAAGTTTTCCCATTCCGGATTGTTGCCGGGGGAATAGTGACTGACCCCTTCTCTGGTTCCAAACCAAAGAGAGCCATCGTTGGCGACGACAACGGCCGTGACGTTATCATGAATGAGACCATTATCGGTTGTCAGGGTTTCCCATTCCGGGTTTGCCCCTGGTGTATAATGGCTGACGCCGTGTGCCCAACCCAGCCAAAGAGTCCCATCATTTCCTACGGCAAGGGCTTGGGCTTTTTGGGATGTTAAAGTTTCCCATTCCGGGCTGCCACCCGGCGAATAATGCGTCACGCCGGCTGGTGTCCCAAACCAGAGTGTGCCATCTGCATCAACTGTAATCGCATCGATATTATTGGAGGCCAGGCCGTCGGCCGTTGTGAACAACCGGTAGCTGCCATCGGTTGGATCCCACCTTACGGCGCCGCCGGTTGTGCCAGACCATACATAAGTGCCGTCCCAGACCAGGGCGTTGATGTCATTGGCCGTGCTAAATTCATTTAGCAACGTCGCTTCAGCCAGTCCCAAATCAAGTCGTTGGTGTAAGGTGGCGTCCAGGGTAGCCGTTGTTACTTCGCTGGCCGTGTAGCCGCTGTAAATGCCGGTGGCCGTCACATTCTGGCTATCAATCAGGTGTGCCCCCCACACGCCGATCCCATAGCGGGGTAATGATTCACCGGGGTAGAGTCGTGTCTGGCCCTCATAGAGGGCGCCGTCCACTTCCAATTGCACCTGAATGCCGGCAAGGGGTTGGCCGGCAAAACGGCCGTAGCCCCAGAAGCAAGCGACATCCGGCCCGCCGCCCGCATCTTGTTCTTCGGGGAAGCTGCCGCTACCAGGGTCCGGCAGGGGATTAAACTCATCACACTTCCAGCCAGTGACAAAGTTCAGTTGCATCGGCTCGTCAGACAATGTCACCAGCCGTTGGTCTTTGTCGCCGTCATACTGTGCCGTTATCGTTACCACGTCCCCGGCAACGACGCCAAGCTGAGCCAGTTCTGTTTGGCTAAAGGAATAAACAGGCAGGCCTGTTGACTGGGTCGTCGTCACTGTGACTTGTTGGCCTGCATGTTCGGCCGTGACGGCAGCGCCTGTCACCGGCCCGCCAGCTTGAAAATCGATAACAGACCCCCGGATGAGACCGTCATTTAAACTCCCCAACTCAGACACAATGACGTCAAATTGCTGGCTCTGGGTCGAAAAATCCGGGTAGACGATAAACTGCTGCGTGACGGCCGTGCCACTGACATTGGCTGTGAGGGAGATGGGTTGTAAAAAGTCCAGGTTCAGAGGACTTATATCAATGGCATAGGTAGGGGTGGTGTGACTGGTATAGACCTGGGTGATGCCTATCACCTGGCTAATCCCTTTACTAACCGTAATCGGAATATTGGTCAGCGGAATGGCTGTGCCGTTAGCCGGCTGCCACCAGACGGTACCGTGTAAACAGATGCCCCATGCCGGCAATTCATCATCACCGCATAATATAGGGGGCGGCGGCTCGGGTGTGTCGGTAGGCACAGGATCGCTGCCGGCAACAGTAATATTGGCAAAGGTGGCAGTGGTCACGGCCGTGTTATTGTAGGCCGTCACGGCCAGGCCGATATAAACATTATGACTCATGCTAATCGTTACCGTATCCAACAAGTTCCAATTCAGACCATCATCTGAATGGTAAGTTGTAACCGTGTCTGCGACCCGCACTAATCGCAGCCATCGCGGCGAAGTGACAATACCGCCATTCGTTTGTTGGGTCACATCTCCCACTGCTAATCGATAGGCCATCCCCAGCGAGCCATTGTAGCGTAGCCGAACCATCACATGCGGAGCATTTCCAGCTAGACTCTCGCGCAGCATCAATCCCGATACAGCCCAAGGATGGGTATTAGCCGGCGCCTCCACGTAAGCGGCAATCTCACCATCGCCATTTAGAGGCTGGTATATGTAGTGAAATCCATCAGAACTGCCCCAAATTCCTTTGCCTGAAGCGGTTACAGTTATGACGCCACTCCCTTCAACGGCCGAACCGGCGATGCTGACGCTACCCACATCGCTTTGCAACCAGGGATCATCCAGCAAGGTGTATTGTGCTGGGGTCGCATATGCCGATAAAGTTGCCAGCAACCAAAGAACGGCGATCGTGATGATGAAAACAGGAATAAAGTAAAGGGAACGGAACGGATTACGTTGTAACAAGTTGATTAGCTCCTTTCAATATGCACATAGGACTTATGGGGACGTACCGGTACTGAAAATTGTCAGTTCCGGTGGCATTTTCTAGGTGGGAATACCGGTTTGCTTTGTGACGGTCATCCATTAAGGCAAGCTAATGTTTGTAACTGCACATTCTCGGTTTTCTACCCACCAGCGCAAGGAATAGGTGCCGGGGGAAATGCGTCTAAAGACAGCATCCGCCTCCAATAATATTTCTTTATGGCTGGCCGGCCCCTCATCATTTATCTGCAGCCACAGTATGAGCCCGTCTAGCAACGTTGCCAATGCGTTCTCCTCACTCGACATCGTTATATAAAGGTCGCGATAGTGGGGGTCCGCTTCGTGCGGGGCCAGATCGAATTCTACAGACAATCGGCCATCCCATAAGCTGACTTCAACCGGTGCAAACAGAAGTTCTTGCCCTCGGGTAACGGCCGTGGCTAATTCCGGCGCGAAACCGGGGAAGATGGCCGTGATCGCATCTCTGGCTCGTTGCCAGACGGCCGTGTCCCCACTATCAGGCAAGGCTGGCGGATGCGGTGACGGCTCAAGTTGATCGGCCATCTCTCGACGCGTTAACTCCAGAAGCAGGTCATACTCCTGGGCACAATCAGAGCAAGCTTCAAAATGACGCCACAAGGCTGGATACCGGACTTGTACCTCTTCAGACTTCAATTGGGCATTAGCTGCCTGAACCATAAGATCACCGGCCTCATTGCAGTGAACTTCGTCCGCCCCACTACTAAAGACATCTTTTAAGAATCGGGAAAGATTTGGTTCTTTTTCTACCATTAGCTTAAGTCCATCTATTTCATATGACCCAGTTATGCTCGCGCCACTTACAACAAATCATCGACAGATTGATAGCCGCGTGCCTCCAGGCAGTCTCGTAGTTTGTGGCGCGCCCGAAAAGCCAACTGATTCACGTAATTACGCTCAATGTCCAATTGGTCAGCAATTGTTTGCGGCGTCAATTGTTTAAAGTAGAGATCGTGAAGTATCTGCCAGTCACGCGCCGGCAGTTTATCTATACATGGTTGGAGTTCTTCCATGACGCGCCGCTCTGCACTCGGCAAGGGGGACTCTGTTGGCGGGGCCAACTCTTCTGTGAGCGTTTCCGAGGGTGGAGGTTGTTCGTTCAGCCGGCGCCAAAATTCGTTGACTACAATTCGGCGACAATAACCGGCAAAAGGACATTGAAAACGATATTGGTATAGGCCACGGGTACGAAGTCGCTGATAGGCTGCGACGGCCGCGTCATAACCCAGATCTGCCGGCTGCCTCTTGTAGCGAGCCAGGTTATACCCAAAGGTGTACAGCATCTCCCATAGGTCCTGAATCGCGTTCGTGTCATTTTGTTTAAGTTGACGAATCCATGCCTGATCCGTGCGGATGTTGGTTTGGGTAGTCAATTTTGCTCCGCTTTATTCCGGTGACTCTATCGTCTTTATACGAATGTTTCCCCCCAGGTAGTGACAAACTCTCAAATTCGTTGTAATTGGCTCCTGCTTTTTCGGGTCAAGCTAAGTAATGATCCAAAAAAACTTCTGTTTTGCATAGAAGCCATTATACCAGCCCTACCAAAGTGAAAACATGTGGTGTGATGGCTAATAAGGAGATCTTATGATTGTCAAAACTAACGTCAAAGTCGTTTTCTTGTTCTTGTTGCTGGCGTTGACTGTTTTTATCGCCGCGGTGCAGCCAGCACGAGCTGAACCGGTAGAGTTGTTGGTCAACCGCTGGGCATTGGGTATAGATGACCTGCCTGGCTGCCCTGGCAACCTGAATGGCTGGCAATTCAATCAGTATATCACGCTCTCTCGTTGTTACAAGAATCCGGCACCGCCGGATGGACAGACGAGGGGGGGGGCAGCTTTTAAGAACGGCCCTGTCAGCGGCAATGGTGTGCCTGGGGAGGTGGCTACCATCTGGCAAGACATTGAGGTGGCGGCGCGGGGGCTGCCGATTGCGGCTGAATATCAGATGACGTTTCAAACCTTATTCATCTCTGTAGGTGGCCAATATGCTCATTTTGACCTGTATGGCAGTCAGGATGCCACAGACTATGAGTTAATAACCCGTCTAGTAGACTGGCCGGTTGATACTCCCTGCGCCCAGGCGTATTGGGCGGTGTATTGTGGCACGGCCGTGGTCCCCTACTATCCATACTACCGCCTACAGGTAGACAGCGTGTTTACCCAGCAACTGGGATTGAAATGGACGGGCCTCTCCCTCTCAGCTGAACCCATTGAACCGGCCACACTCACCGGTTACAGTGCCCGTTGAAACAAGGAACTATGATGATAGATCATACCTACCAACGCCACACGCTTATGGCAATGGGTCTGTTTGCTTTGGCTATATTCACTATTCTGACTACGAACCTCACTGCCAAAGCCGCCAGCTACGCCTTCACCCCGGTGGCTGATTCTTACGTGAACGCCAGTGAGCCTACCGCCAACTACGGCACCAATTCGCTTATCTGGCTGGATGCCACGCCTGAGCAAGGAGGTTACTTGCGGTTTGAGGTGCAAAATCTGGATGGGCCTATTACCAACGCTACATTAAGGTTGTTTGTTGGCAGCAATAACACGACCGGTTTTGATGTTCGCTCGGTGGCAGATACGAGCTGGATAGAAACGGGAGCCGGGGGGATTACTTACAACAACGCTCCCCCAATGGGAAGCATTATCAATTCATCCGGAGCAATAACCACAGGAAGCTGGGTGGAGATAGATGTGACCGGCCATATAGCCGGTGACGGTTGGGTTAGTTTTGGCGTTTCCACCACCAGCAACACCCCCATCCGGTTCCGCACCAAGGATTCGCCTAATCCACCAGAGTTACTTATCGAAACTGGTGGTGGCACAACACCTACCGAGACACCAACCGCTACCGCCACAGAGACTCCCACGCCACCTCCTGGCGGGGGCAGCATCTTTACTTTCGACTCCGTGGCCGATGCGGCCGTATTGAGTAATCGTCCCACATTCAATTACGGCTTGATACAGACGCTGCTCGCCGATACGTCCCCTGACATTAACAGCTACCTCCAGTTTGACGTACAGGGGCTAGATGGCTCAATTGTCACCGCCACGCTGCGATTATATGCGCTTGACACTTCCTCATTCGGGATTGATGTCTTCGGGGTAACAGACAATAACTGGCAGGAAAACACCATTACCTACGACACAGCGCCAACCATGGGGGGCACAATTAGCACCTCTGGGGAGATAAATGCAAACACCTGGATAGAGGTTGATGTGTCGTCATACATCATTGAGGAGGGGCTTGTCAGCTTGGCTTTTATCACAACAGACCCTTCTATTCGACTCACCTTTAGCAGCCGAGAAGCGACCAATCATCCGGAGTTGATTATTAACACCAGTGGGGGAACAACCCCGACGCCCTCACCGACGTCCACACCATCGCCAACACCAACCGCCACGCCTACCCTTACGCCTACACCAGATCCCACGCAAATAGATCTGGTGCATAACGGCACTTTCGCTGATGGTATGAGCGGCTGGGTATTGCAAGAGAATGGCAATGGGACGGCTATCACCAGTTTTCTGGCCGGTGAATTATTCGTCGATATCACCAATGGCGGCGACAATCCCTGGGACCTCAATTTTATGCAGCGCTATCTACCCCTTGTGAATGGTTTTGAATACACCATTTCTTTTGATGCCCGGGCCACCAGTGAACGCACCATGACCGTCAGAGCCGCCCAGGGCGGTGAACCGTGGACGGTATATGGTGTTGAAACTTTCACTTTAACTACCGATATGCAACCTTACCAATTTACCTTCACCATGGGCGCGCCAGACGATCCCTGTGCCGATCTGAAATTGCAGTTGGGCGGCGAGGGGCTTATTGACGTGACGATTGACAATGTGAAATTGGAAACAAGTGCATCAGCCACGCTTCCACCAGGTCCTACACCCACCCCTCCCTCCAGTACGGGTAATCCCCTGCGTTGGCATGCTCAGAATGAAGGTATGGTCATCGGCACGGCCGTGAATATGCCCCAAATTCAGTGTCAATTCCTGTATAAGGCGACCCTGGCTCGTGAATTTAATGCCCTCTCGCCGGAAAATGAGATGAAATTCGGGCCCATTCATCCCGAACCAGATGGATATAACTTCGCTAAAGCTGATGCTATTGTGGCCTTTGCCCAGGCAAACGATATGGAGATTCATGGACATACCCTGGTGTGGCATCAACAACAACCGGACTGGCTGCTGAACGGTAATTACACCCGGCAAGAGATGATTGACATTCTTTATGATCACATAGACACCGTTATCGGCCGCTACCAGGAGCAAATCCAGGTTTGGGATGTAGTCAATGAAGCCATCTCTGACAATGGCGTCGGTCTGCGCCCGACGCTCTGGTCAACCGGCATCGGCGAAGATTACATAGACCTGGCTTTTCAGCGCACACGTCTGGCCGATCCCACGGCCGTTTTAATCTACAACGACTATGGTAATCACGGACTGGGGGGGAAGTCGGATGCTGTCTACAACCTGGTGGCCGATATGGTCAGTCGCAATATTCCCATTGATGGAGTGGGCTTCCAAATGCATGTTAGTGTCAACAATCCGCCCAACATCACCGCCTTGACGAGCAATATGGCCCGGTATGCTGCCCTGGGGTTGGACGTATACATCACCGAGTTGGACGTGCGTATTCCTGAACCTGTCACGGGGTCGGATTTGGAAAACCAGGCCGCTATTTACCAATCAGTGTTGCAAGCCTGCCTGGATGCCCCCAACTGCAACCATTTTACGATGTGGGGTTTCACCGACGAATATTCATGGGTGCCCAACCGCTATCCCGGCTACGGAGCTGCCCTCATTTTTGACGAAAACTATCTGGCCAAGCCAGCTTATCACGCCCTGATTGACGCCTTTGTCATGGCTGAATAAGAAAGGGTGAATCAAGGAAAACCAATAAATCAATACGAGGAGAAAACATGATGAAGCAACGAGTTATGAAATATGCGGCCTTTTTGATGAGTATCTGCCTGTTCTTGGTGGCTGTCCTGGCTACAACACAATCCGTGCGAGCAACCGTTTTTACCTTTAACCCAGTAGCGGATGCACCGGTACGAGAAGAAAGACCAGATAGTAATCTGGGCGGCTTCTACCAACTGAAGGCGTGGTCTTCGCCGGAGAACATCAGTTTCCTGCGGTTCGATGTGCAGAATCTGGATGCGCCGGTCACGATGGCTACCTTACGCCTTTATACTGTCGATTCATCCGCCCTGGGGATTACCGTACAGGCTGTGTCTGATAACAGTTGGGACGAGATGGCTATCGCGTACAATAACGCGCCACCGATAGGCAGTGTAGTTAACACGTCGGGGGCGATTGTGGCCCAAAGCTGGGTAGAGGTGGACGTGACATCCTACGTTACAGGCGAAGGGCTGTTCAGCCTAGCTGTCACCACAGCCGACACGAATCTCCTCCGGTTTTTTAGCAAAGAGGGCACCTATGCTCCGGAGCTGATTATTGAGACGGGGAATGGTACCCCGCCGCCGCCGTTAAACGCCGATTTCACGGCCGTGCCCGTTAGTGGTAACGTGCCCCTGGCCGTCACCTTTAATGATAACTCCACCGGCAATATCATCGCCTATGATTGGGACTTTGGTGATGGTAATAGTTCTACACAGTCATCACCTGTTCATACGTACACCGAGCCTGGTATCTACACCGTATCGCTCACCGTAACTGAAGTCAGTGGTTTGACAGATACACTAACCCGTACCAACTACATTTCAGTGACGGAGATTACTTCTGATCCGATTACGGCCGATTTTTCAGCAAATCCTATTAGTGGCACAGTTCCGTTGACTGTCACATTCACGAACAACTCCTTAGGCGATATCACTAACTATTTGTGGGACTTTGGTGATGGAAATACTTCTGCAGAAACGAATCCTGTCCATACTTATGTGCAAGCAGGAACCTATACGGTAACTTTAACAGCAATAGGTGCAACCGGCAGCGACACGCTTACTCGTACGGCTTATATTACCGTTGAAGAGATAGTGCCCATCATTCCCCAAATCGTGATAGATCCTTTATCTGTGTTATTGGTGAGTGCAGGTGACACAGCACCATTATCGGCTGTAGTTTATGATGCCTATGGTAACCCCGACCCCTCAGCACCAATAACCTGGAGCGTTAGCGATCCGGCAAGCATTACTGTTCAAGTGGATCCAGTTAATGATGATCAAGCAACTGTTATTGCAAATGTAACTGTGGGATCAGCCTTGGTGACGGCCACCTCTGGAGATTTAAGTGCTTCGATCCCTATCATTATTGCCATACTTGAACCCGAGACACGTGTGATTGATGTCAATCTGGTTGAATCAGTTGCTTACGATCCGGACGATATCCTTCTGGAAAATCCTATCCTTACATTGAGCCTCACAGCTGAAACCGAAACGATCACATCTGGCGATATTTTGGTTGCGTCAGCAACAACCGAAAGAATTAATGGGTTCATGATACAAGTTTTACAAGCAGATACCCTGACAGACACGGTTACTGTTGTGGCGCAAACGGTTGGCCTGACAGACGCCTTTGCACGGTTACAGATCGATCTTGAACTACCCAAGACCATCATACCGAGCCAGGTGATCTCTGCCCCCAAATCCCAAAACCTGTTTAAACCAATGAATCAGACTGGTTTCGGCAGTTTGTCTGGAGGAAACAAGTATTGTGAGGACAAGGGCTATCTTGTAGAGGCGAAAATCGTTAATTGGGAAATTGTCATTCCGGCAACGCCAGTGGCTCCCGTTCTTATATTAGATCTTGAAGGCGGCAACATTAACTACTTCTATGCCGGAGTAGATATTGATCTCGATGTGGAATTCACAGAAACACGAATTGAGCTTCAAGGTGAAGGGACATATGAGTTTGAATGCGTACTTCCTTTGCCCCAGTTTATTCCAGGAATACTGATTGCTTCAACGGGCTTATCAATACAAGTGCAACCTGAAATTGGCATAAAGGGCAAAGGCTTTATGGAATTTGGAGAAGCGATCATAAACATGGGTCAAGGAATGAAATTCGTGTACGCTGGTCGTTATGGTATTGAATATGATCCTGCTGTGGGAGAGGTGGTCCCTGTTGTGGAGAATGGGGAACCTACTTTTGACACGGCCGAGGGCATTAACTTTGAAACTGGATTTGATTTTCAGTTAAGCGGGGAACTATTCGTTTTTGGGGGTGTCACATTGGGTGTGACCGATGCCGTCAGCGGTTTTCTTCCTAAAGATATTATTCGGGTGGACCTTATTCAAGCCCGCCTGGGTTATTTGGTTGAGTTAGGCGTACCCATAGAAGCCATCATTTATTCACCTAAGCCGCCTAACAGTCGTTACCAAAACCCGGACTTTGCCCTTTCAGGTTTACTTGAAGTGAAGCTAATTCTAGAAATTGAGGGTGAAGTGGGTAATAAATGGAGCCGCATACAGAATCGTATATTCCCACAGAACCCCTTAATATTCAATATTGATGAACCGGTGTTGTTTGCCATACAAGGGGAAATTGGTTCAACTCCGGATACCACGTTGTCCTCACCGACAATTCTAGCAACGCCGGGTTATACTGTTGAATTATCTATTGCGGCTCGCCCTTTTCCTGGTGTGGATGTTCCAGGATTGCACCCGTTTCCTGTACTTGGTTCTGTAGAAAGATGGTTATTTGAAGATCGCCCGGTTGAACTCTGGGCTTCTTTAGATGGCGGCGAAGCATTTTTGTTGGGGGAAACAACCATTGACAATCTTGGAAATGCGACTTTCTCCTGGGCAGCCCCAGAAGTCGGCCGTTACGAGATTGCGGCTCTGGTATATGATCGTTTGCTAGGCAGCCTGCCTATTATTCCCAAACCATACATGACTAACTCCGTGACGCTGTATACCAGGCTGGCCGCCAGCGATGAAATCACCATTAACGATTTTAATGCCAACCCTGATCGCGGCGTATTTCCTCTGTCAACCACATTCTCTTGGGACATAGATTATAGTGGTACATCACCAGCCCTCATCTGTACTATAGATCCTGGCGATGGTGTTCCACCGTATATCGTCAATGATTGTCAGAATGGTATTACGCAGACACATACTTATACAAACACCGGACGATATACGGCCGTTTTAGTAGTTGATGATGAAAACGGTAGCGCCGTGGCAACTGCTGTTATTTCTAATGGAAATGAATGGCCGTCACGGCTGCATGATGCCGCCTCTACAGGATATAACCCATTTGAAGATACTTTGCAGCCACCATTAAAACTCGTCCATCGTTTTGATCCTCCGGCAGGGTATTTTTTCCCTGAGTTAACAACACCTGTTGTCACCGAAGATCATGTCTATTTGCTGTTCAGTGAAGCTAATTATCCCAACTACCGCACTCTCATTGAGGCTCGCAGTAGAGAGGATGGTTTGCTGAAGTGGCAAACCGTTGTGTCGGGTTGGGTTAGTGACGATAATCTGGTATTTAATAATAATGTACTGTATGTGGGTATTGATCATAACTATCCTAATCCTGCCACACTCTACGCCTTGTCAGCAATAACTGGGGACATTATGTGGCAAGAAGACTTTACCGGCTGGGATCTTTCTACTCCTGTTGTGGCCGGAGACAAACTCTACATTCTCGATAGAAAGGACACGTTTCCAAATGAAACAATAGGGATTCAGGCACTTGATAAACAAACTGGCGAGAGTCAATGGGAGAGTATACAGGAATTTAGCTGGTTTGGCGCTCCAATCATATTAAACAATGTGCTAGCAGTTGCCACACCCGATGCCATACTAGCCCTGGATGCAATTACAGGAGAAAATCTTTGGGTACGTAATGACGTTAATGCGAACACATGGTCTTGGGATATAGTTGGTGATGTAGCTAATAATCTGGCTATTGTATGGGGTGATCCAGGAATTACTGCCCTTGATGCCAATACGGGCGTAACAGTATGGTCTTATACTGGTTATGATAATGGTTATGATTCAGCAAACCTTGTTTTAGCTGAAGGGAAATTGCACCATCTTAATGGATACTTCTCGACCTATTATTCGATATTTAATGCAGCTACGGGGGCCTTAGAACTTCGGACAACAGATGCCCCTAATCCCGGGGGAGATTACACCTTTTTGACGATGGCCAATGGTGTTGTTTATGCCACAACAAATTCATATTATGAACAACCTTTAGTCAGAGCTATTGACGCTGCATCAGGCGCCTTGTTGTGGTCATCAGCCACGCTGGATTACTCTACAGCGCCAATTGTTATTGCTGGAGGCAGACTTTATGTTACCAATCATAAAGGGGTCGCTGTTTATGAAAGTGCATACACGATAGCTGGTCGGGTAACTGACGAACTCAATAATCCGATGGGTGGGATTGAGATTGCTGTGGACGGCGATGATGGATTCAATACCAGCGTCACCACAGATGCCAGTGGTTACTACACAGTGACCGGTATTTTTTCCAGCACCTATACTTTAACGCCTCAATTCGGTGACGTGCATCACACCATTCTACCTGATTCACAAACGATTTCTGTACCACCTGATGCCTCCGATATTGACTTCACCGTCAATTTGGTTAATGAGTCTCCTTCTGCATCTGACGATACAAGGATAACAGGTGCGGGTACGCCCATTACTATTAATGTATTACAAAACGACACTGATCCCGATGGCGATGTTTTGACAATCACTTCTGTTACCCAGCCCAGTAATGGAGCGGCGATTGTCAATACCAATGACACCGTTACTTATACGCCGGCTGCAGGCTTTAGCAGTGGGGAAGACAGTTTCAGTTATACTATCAGTGACGGTTTCGGTGGAACGGCCACAGCGACTGTCTTTATTACAGTTATGGCCTGGCAGAATGACGATATTGGTCCCGTTGGTTTAGCTGGCTCATTCACGTACACTAACAGCACTTTTGTGGTGGAGGGGTCTGGCGCCGACATTAGTGGTATCTGGGATCAGTTCCATTATGCTTATCAGCCTCTTTCTAGTAACGGTTATATTATCGCCCGCGTAACCTCGCAGACCTACACGCATTTCTATGCTAAAAGTGGATTAATGATTCGGGAAAACCTTACTTTAGATGCCCCGCATACTTTCATATACACAACGCCCAGCGGCATAATGGAAACAAGTTCTCGGTCAACTACAGGGGGTATTACGACAGTTAACAGCAGTCAGTTTGCCAATTTACCAGTTTGGTTGAAGTTGGAGCGTAATGGCGACACCATTATTACATCGCGGTCTAGTGATGGTATTACATGGATAGTCATGGACACCATTACACTGGCCCTCAATAGTGATGTATACATTGGCTTAGCGGTAACCTCACATGACAATTCAGCCTTATCAACGGCCGTGTTTAGTGACGTTACTGTTGTGAATACCGGCAATTGACAGAGGCTATACTAAATAGTGATAGTGTGTACGGCTTCTAACTGTACCGTTTTCCGAATCGTTTAGGGGCAAACGGCCGTTTCTAGCAAAACATGTTGGAAACGGCCGTTTTCATTAGTCCGGCGATGGTAGCCACATTCTTACCGCCAGTTCTGATGGCACAGCTGTGGGGACGCTATAAGTCATCCGGGCTGATTCGCTGTCTACGCGTAGATTCGGGATACATGTAATTTGGTATCATCTCTCGAGAGAAGTTGCTAATGCAAAGCCCTGTTTGCAGGTGTGTTTTCTTGCCATAAATCTATGCCCAATGATTGATTTGCCCAAAATTCACCCATTTTGCTTGATGCATTGAAAAGGTGGGGTTATTTGACAAGAAAAATGAACCGAAATTCACCGATTAAAAGACAAGAAATCTTGTACTTTATGGGTTTTTGCTCAAGTCTTCGCGTTTCACAGTGCTGAAGTGGCAAAAACGAACCTTAAATCTTGTTTTACCCCCTGTTTTTCTCGAGAGTTGATACCTTTTTACAAGCATCCCGAATTTACCCCTATTCGGGCGGCGGCCCAGGTGACGGGAGCGGTGACGGCGAGGGTGGGCCAGGGCGGCCGTATCCTGGCCGTGTACAAGGATGGCGGCGGGCAGAGCGCGGGCAGTGATGTGCTGTGGCGCAGCCCGCTGAACTTCAGCGGCAGCACCCAGGTCCAAGACACCTTCACCGCCAACGCCAACGCCGCCACTATGCAGTTGGCCCTGGAGTCTGACCTGGATGCCGGTCACCTGGCCTTTAGCGGTCTGGGTCTGTCAATATGCGCCAGTGATGTCATTCGCTGCAGTACGTACAGTGTGGGGGGACAAGCAACGGCCGTCAAAGTCCAGGGCGACCCTGAAGCCGGCAAGAACGGCATCTTCTTCCTCTACAGCGACCATCTGGGCAGCACCAGCGTCATGAGCTTTGGCTACCATCCAGATGGCAGCCTGCACCCCCTTGTGCTGACCCTTCGGGTAATGCTAGAGAGCGGTGCACGGTAATACTACCTGCCAGGGCCAGCCAGCCCATACTGCCTATAGCCAGTAAAAAGACCATGCTGAAGCTAATAGCCAGCAAAAAACCGGCTATGGCCGTGAGCATGATGACTGTCCAGGGATGTAAAACCAGTAGCCGTACCACGTTTTTATAGGTCGTTTTTAGCGACTGATCTTCTTGCACCAGCCAGAAAGGCCAGAAAAAGAGATTCAGCGTAAACCAGAGCGCCAAAAGTAGTCCCCAAAAGAGGCGCAACGCAATCCACCCACGGCCTTGAAAAGCTTGGTAGGCGTAAAAGTTGGCTGCCAATACCAGTAGTATTAGCATACTGGGGAGAGCCCACTTCCAGGCAGGCCAGAACATGCACCGCAGCAACTGCCCTACATCCCCAACATCCCACGGTATATGATGGATCATTTTCTGGCAAATGGCATAAAGTACGGCCGTGGCTGGTGGTCCGGTCACAAGTGGTAATTGCAGCAGCAACCAGAGTAAATTAAGACATAAAATCCCAACCCATTCCTGCCACCATAGCTGACACGTCTGGCTCACTATCCGTAGAGGGTTCATACGCTGTAAAGTAAGTGAGTGGGTAGGGGCCTGTCTGTCTGGTCAGAAGAAAAGGATCGTTTAGCCTTTGACCCCTGCATAACTTACACCTTCAATATAATAACGGCTAAAGAGGGCAAATAACAGGAGTACCGGGATAGCATTGACCATAGCTCCCACCAGCACCAGGTTCCAATCTTGTTGGTAATTTTGCTGGAACACCTGCAAAGCCACATTTAATACCCACATATCGCTTGTACGCATGTACAGCAGCGGTCCTAAATAATCATTCCACATGCCCTGGAATTGTAAAATTAATACGGTTAATAAGGCTGGTCGGGCCAAAGGCATAATGAGATCACGATAGATCTGGAAATAGGAAGCACCATCAATCATGGCTGCCTCTTCCAGTTCAGGGGGGATCGCCTTAAAGAATTGGGTCAAGATAAAGATAGAACTGGCTGCAATCAGACCAGGAAAAACAAGACTATACCAGGTGTTGATCCAGCCCAATTTGGCAATGAGCACATACGAAGGCACCAATGTTATAGCCGCAGGAATTGTCATAGAGAGCAAAATGAAAGCGAAGATAGCATTTTTAAGGGGAAATTTTAGCCTGGCCAGTGCATAAGCAGCCATAGAACAGAAAAAAACTTGTAAACCGGCCTTGATAATGGAAAGGAGCGCTGTGTTATAGAACCAACGAACATAAGTGCCCGCCCCAGCCAGGGCGGCTAAAGATGTAAATACCAGCGTGACCCCAGCTGCTAGAATCAGGCTGCCTACCAACGCCAACACAACCCGTCGCCAGTCAGGATCAGACATGCCTATAATGCCCAGTGCAATAAGCATTAACACCGTAAAGGCGACGGTCACAGAGGGCACCAATCCGGTTGCATACTTAACATCACCCAGGCTGGCGCGCAAATAAACACCAACCAGATAGCCAGCTGCTACAATGGTTATCAGAGCCAACCAGGGGCCGGTTTTTTGCCATAAGCTTTTCGCTTGTGGTTTGCTGGAGAGGCCGGTGAGCAAAAAAGTGATAAAAAAAGCAAAGATGCCTACTGTCAAGCCAATCGAGGTGGTGCCAATAGCCTGTACCTGACCTCCCAGATCGGTATTAAACAAGGTTGTCCAGTTCTCCCATAACCAGGTTTTGGGTAAAAATGTGGGTGGAAAGGCAATGATTTCCACATTGGTTTTAACAGTGCCCAGGAATGCTAATATAAAGGGCATGAAGACAAGCAGCGCTACGGCCGTGAGTATCAGGTACCGCACCATCATGTCTACAGCTGCCCACAGGTTTTTCCGCTTTTTGGGGGGAGATATGGCTGATTTTATGATGCTTGTCGCGGTTGTGCTCATCTGTTTTCTCCTTTAATATTGCTCCGTGCCACCTTCGATCCACCGTTTCTGCACATAGGTGAATAACAAGATGATGGCTGCCAGCACAATCGCCCGTGAAGAGGCAAGCCCCATGCGGGGTGGCCCGCTTAGCCCCAGCGCTTCCTGGTAAATAAAGTAGACAGGAGTTAGGGTTGTGTCTAACGGGCCACCGGCGGTTAAGATCGCCACCTGGTCAAAGATTTGCCAGGTGCCAATGGTCCCTAAAACAACAACCAGCAAGATCACAGGCCGCAGCATTGGCACCGTGACCCGAAAAAACTGCTGTCGTTTGTTGGCGCCATCAATAGCAGCCGCTTCATATAAAGTAGGGGAAATGTCTTGTAACGCTGCCAGGAACATGATCATAAAGGTAGGGACAGTGGTAAATATGTTCTGGGCCATGATAGCCATCCAGGTGATGCTAGGTCCCCGCCAATACCATTGACTTGAAGGAATGGTAACGGCACCGCGGCTCACTCCTTCTATCATGAGCTGAAACAAGCCCCGGGGATCGTTAAGCCAGTTGATCGCCCTCCACTCGGCGCCAAAGAAGCCCCAGATCTGGCTCAAGGCATAATTCAAGTAGCCGGTCTTGAGGTAAAGCCACCAAAAAATAAAGCTGATGACAACGGCAGACGTCACGCTGGGGGCATAAAAGAGTGTGCGGTAAAATTGCTTAAAGCGTATAGGGGCATTAAGAACCACAGCCAGCAGTAATGCCAACGAGGTTTGTAAGGTCACCACAATGATGACATAGTACAACACATTGATCAGTGCGCGGCCAAACCGCTTGTCAGTGAGCAGCGATTTAAAATGTGCAAAATGATTCCACTTTGGTGCCGTAAACAGGTTAAAATCGGTAAAACTAATGTAAATGGCGAACACAATCACCCCTATAGTAAACACGGCTGTTACCACCAGATAGGGTGACAAAAACATATACCCGGCAATCGCTTCTTTCCGTGCTGCCTCACTATGGAATACCTTAAAACGCCTTGGTTTGGGTACGGCCGTCATCAGCCTCCTCCTCCAGAAAGAAGGTCCCGGGTACACCGTGTACCTGGGACCTTATCTTCCTTCCACTACCAATTATTGAGCCTCATCTAGAAAACCCTGTACCTCTTCATTAGCCTGGTCAAACGCTTCTTCAACAGTCTGGTCATTTAAGTACACACGTTCCAAGGCCTGGCTGACGGCGTCATTGACTTTACCGGTATTAGGCCCCCAATAGGCCACCCGTGTCAGTGGGAATGTACCGGCTTTGGCAATAGCGGCATCATTCACATCAATAACATCATCTAGTTGATCAGGATGTGTGGAATAGGCAAAGCCCGTTTTTACAATATCTCCCTGGTTTTCCCGCCCGGTAACATAAATGGCAAAAGCGGCGGCCGCCTGGGGGTAGGCGGTAGACGCATTGACCCCAAGCCCGTTAGTAAAAATAATACCGGCTTTGCCGGTCGGGCCTGTTGGCAGTTCCTGTGCCCGCCAGGCGACATCCGGAAACTCATTGCGCATGTAATTGATCATCCAGCCCCCCTCGTAAGTCATACCAGCCAACCCTTTACCAATGGCTTCACCACACCAACCGGCGCCCACGTCTGCTGCCGTGACTAGGCTGCCATCGGCATACATTGTGGTCACGTAGGTAGCAGCTTCCAGAATTTCTGGGGTATTAAGGGTCGCCGTGGTCAAATCATCGTTTGTATAGGCGCCGCCGTTGCCAAATGCCCAGGGGGCAAAACGGGCCCAGTCTGCATTCTGGCAGAAGCCGGCATACTGGCCTGTGGCCGCAATAGCTTCAGCCGCTGTTTTCAGGTCGCCCCAGGTCCAATCGGCTGTGGGTTCTTTAATGCCTGCGGCGGCAAATGCTTCTGGTAAATAGACCAATCCCAAGGTGCCCCAATCCTTAGGCAGGGCGTAGGTGACGCTGTTTTGGGTAAAAATGGAGAGCAGTGCCGGAATAAAATCATCACGGCTGACATGAGCGGCAGCCATAAAATTGTCAAGAGGCAGTAACTGCCCGGTAGGGCCAAAGGCAGTCATGAGTTGGTCATCTACGTAGAACACATCAGGCGCTGCCCCCCCGGCCATAGATGCTTTTAATTTGGTCTGGAAATCGGCAGGAATGGGTTGGTAATCTACAGTGACTGCTGGGCAAACTTCGTTAAAACGTGTAATAGAATCACGGTAAACTTGTTGTTCAGTTTCATCACCCCAGCCGGAAAAAACAATGGTGGCGTTCTCTTCTACGGGCATGAAACAGCCGTCATCTTCCACGGCCGTTTCCGAAGACCCGACGGCCCCTGCTGCGGCTGTGGTCTCTTCACTAGCTGTTTCTTGAGCGGCCGTTTCGCTTGTTGAACTTTCTTCTGATGAGCTGCAGGCCACAAGGAGAACAGCCAGCAGCAAAATAATGATCCTATGTTTGGATAACATCAGGTTTCTCCTCCAATTTTCAGGAAAATTTATTCTGGTAAAATGGTTTTGAGTCAGGTAGAGGGCGCCATTCAGCTGGACAGAATTTTGACGGGTTCCGTTTTGGTTTGAGGGCACCTCTATCTGGCGGTTATTAGGGCAAGGTATTACTTTTTCTACAAATAACTTACCTCCTGGGCATATCACACGCTTTTAGGTCTGGTTGTGAATGTCCACTATGTGCTGTACACCATTCCGTTTGATCTTAAATTGGAGGCGCTGCCAATGAGCCGGCAAACGGGGTTGTGTGGAAAACCCTGCTTCGTTCAGCCTTAGGCCGGCAAACCCGAAGGCAATGGCTTGCCAGACACCACCCGCAGAAGCGGCATGGATGCCATCGTTGGCATTACCCCGCGGGTTACGTAGATCAGCACGGGCCGCCAGCATAAAATGTTTGTAAGCTTCCTCTGGTTGATCCATTTCGCAGGCCGCCCAGGCATGGAAGCTGGGCCCCAGAGAGGAACCATAGCGATGATCGGTTTTGGGCATGTAGGTGTCCCAATTTTTATGCCAGGTCTTCTGATTAAACTGGTCCCGAAAAAGGCAAAGCAGCATAATTACATCGGCTTGTTTCAGGACTTGCCGTTCATTAGCCCCTTCGATGCCAAATATTAATTGGAGTGATTTGTCTGCAGCGGCTACAAACTCCGGGGGGACTACCTCCAGTTCAAAGAAGTTTTCAAATTGGTCAATCAGACCTGTTTTCTGATCAAAGAGGAAAATGATATGGTCAATCACGTCTTGCCATTGCCGGCGCACGGCCGTAGTGATTTGTAGTTTGGTGATCAGGTGTTTATATTTTTCCGGAAATGTGGTCTGTAACCAGTCCAGCAGCTGTAGTGCCGTACGCAAATGCCAGCGGGCAATGTAGTTTGTAAAGCTGTTGTTGTCTACATGGTCGTGATATTCGTCTGGGCCAATAACATTACGCAGAGCGTAACGGCGACGGCCGTTTGCTTGCTCCAACTCGGCGCGACTCCCCCAAAAACGGGCTGCATCCAAAATCACTTCTGCGCCATAATCGCGCATGAAGGCATCATCGCCCGTCACCCGCCAATAGTGCGTCAGGGCATAGGCAATATCAGCGCTGATATGGATTTGTATGTCACCCGTCCAGATACGTACCAACTTGGACCTATCATGGGAATCTGGTACCCACGTAGGGGTGACTTCGTCGCCGGTTAACGCACTTTCCCAGGCATATTGGGCGCCGCTATAGCCGCCGGCGGCCGCCTTGCGCCGGGCACCGGGCAAGGTGTGGTAACGATATTTAAGCATGTTACGGGCCAGCTGGGGCTGGGTGTACATAAAAAAGGGCAAGATGAAGATCTCAGTATCCCAAAAAACATGGCCAAAATACCCATAGCCGCTTAAGGTTTTAGCACCAATGCTGACCCGGGCATCATGTTGTGGCGCTGCGGCCAGAAGCTGAAACAGATTAAAACGAACGGCCAACTGCGCTTCTTCATCTCCCTGAATGACCACATCACAATCCTGCCATAAATGGTCCCAGGCCATGATATGATCTTTGCGTAACGTATCAAAGGTGGTTTCTTGGAGCTCCGCCATGGCCCGGGCGTTTACATCAAGGGCATGATCGCCCTCATCCCGGCTGAGCGTATAAGCAGCCAGTTTATCTACCTGCAGGGTTTGCCCTGGCCGTAAAGATTGGCTCACGGTTAACTGTGGCTGGCCAGGGCATTGTTGGTAACTGGCCGGTTGGTCTGCATGAGTATGGATGGTCACGGCCGTACCCAACTCAATCTTTGTGTGACGTGTCTGGCTGTGCAGCCAGATCATTCCGTTTTCAGTTTGCCCTTGATGCAACAGATGCCAATGAAGTAGATTTTTATTGGAAACATGGCCGTTAATACCGGCCTCAATGCTGATTGTGCACGTATGAGACACGGCCGTGACCAATACACGTATAGCGCCCAGGTGTTCCCGGGGGTAACTGATAAAACGCTCAAAATATAAATCTACCACTTTGCCGTGGGGTGACTGCCACCGTACATACCGCCGTAAAACGGCCTGCCGCATATCGAGTGTGCGCCGGAAATAGAGGAGCCGGCCCTGATCTAAACGAAAATGATGCCCGTCTAGGGTGATGCGCATGTCCAGCCAGTTGGGCATATTGGCCAGCGCCGTGAACCCGACCGGCATATCATCAAAAACCCCATGAGCAAATGTGGTGGCCATGTCCAGTGGAAACCCCTCTTCAAAGCTACCCCGACTGGCAAAGTAACCATTGCCTATGGTAAAAACAGTTTCCAGATGATGTTGTTCTTGCGGGTGGAATTCATCTTGCACCACGGTCCAGGTTTTATCTAGGGCGGCCGCCTGGCGCAAATCATTTAAAGTGACCCGTTCCAAACTGCTATAACGTGTGACACGGCCGTGGGGTTGGTTCTGGCCAAAACGTGCCGCTGGCCCCAGGGCAAGTGCAGCCATGCCAGCCGCTAATGCCGCTTCTACCCCGGCAGCGGCGTCTTCTACAACCAGGCACTGACCGGGGGGGTAGTTTAGTGCGGCAGCGGCAAAACAAAATAGATCAGGATGTGGCTTCTGGCGGGCGGTGCTATGCCCATCTACCAGGGCGGCCAGCCGGCTGGTGATCCCCAAGCGTTCACAGACGGTTGATGCATTTTTACTGGCAGAAGCAATGGCATAAGGAATTTGGGCAGTGTCTAGTTCATCTAACAAATTTGAGACACCCGGCAACAAGTGACCCGGCGTGATCGTGTCAAGCATAGCAACATAGTAACCATCCTTGCGGGCCATCATTTCCTGAATGCGTTCTTCGGTTTCGTCACGGCCGTTTAATATAATGCGTAGAGAATCACGGCGGGAAACGCCCCGCAATTGCTCATTAATCTCCCGGTTAAAGGTTAGCCCTACTTCATCAGCAAGCTGCTGCCAGGCCTGGTAATGTAATTCAGCTGTGTCTGTGATAACACCATCTAAATCAAATATGACCGCCTGCAAAGTCATAAGTCGTTTTACCTCAACTTGGTGGTATGGTTTGGCTAGATGCGCGAATCATAAGTTCTGGGGAAAGTACGACCCCTTTTTTCGCAATAGGTTCGCCATTAATTTGCTGTAGAAGGAGATTCACAACATGTTCCCCTACTTGGGGAATGGGTTGGCGCACAGAAGTCAGCGGTGGATGCAAAAATTCAGCCATGGGTGTGTCGTCATAGCCGGTGATGGCCATCTCTTTGCCCACCGCTAGCCCGGCGGCAGCGGCCCCGTTCATGGCGCCGATGGCCATGAGATCGCTGACACAGGCAACGGCCGTAGGGCGTTGAGACGGTGGCAGCGACCAGAGCCGGGCAAAGCCTTCTGCCCCGGCCTGTACTGAATTTTCCCCTCTCATCATTAACGCAGGTTCTGCAGTTAGCCCGGCCTCTGTCAGGGCTTGATGGTACCCTTGTTCGCGGTGTGACCCTTCTTTGGAACCAATGGGCCAGGTGAGCAGCGCCAGACGCCGGTGACCTTGGGCAATAAGGTGACGTACGGCCGTGGCCATACCATGCACACCATCTACATCGACCCAACAGAAATCCCAATCATCATTAGCCCGGCCAAAACTGACAAAGGGGATATCATTTTCAATCATATGGGCGATCCGGGGATCATTATCGTTTGTGTCGGCCAGGATATAGCCTTCAACCTGCCGCTGCCGGTAAAGCTTCTGAAAAATAGCTGTATCATGGATATCCGCCACTAGAAAGGTAAGTAAGTGGTAACCGGCTGCTTCAAAATTGTAAACAGCACTGTACAGAAAGGCGTCGAGAATTGGATGGGGGACGGCACTGGCGGTTTGCAGCCAGCCATAGCCTATGAGGTTGCTGGACTGGGTGCGTAGATTACGGGCGCTGATGTTAGGGCGATAATTTAACTCTTTAATGGCCGCCCACACCCGGTTTTGGGTTTCGGAGGAAAAATCACCTTTCTGGTTCAACACTTTTGAAACCGTCTGGTAGCTAACCCCGGCCCTGGCGGCCACGTCTTTTAATGTGACTTTGTGGGTCATAGATGCCGTTCTCCTCTAAGCGAACGTTCGCTCGAACGTTCGCTTAGAGTTTACCACAACCCCTGGTGGCCTGTCAATAAGAAAGTTTCAGGATCCAGCACAAAAAAACGGCTAACCTAATTTAGGTTAGCCGTTTTTCCTCGGTAATACTCCAGGAGGGAAGAATATTACCGCATTGCGGGTAATGTTACGATACAAGGAGGGGGACATTACCCTCACCTGATCAGCGGTTGTTCCAGTCGCGTTTCTCTCGTGCCAGTTTTAGGGGGGGGAGGTTTCTCCTTGTACCGTTCACTGACCAGGATAAAGTTATTATACTCAGATTTTGCAGAAGATCGAGCAAATTTAAGCCATGCTCATCTTCATTCTGTGCTCTCTGGAAGCTGCTTAAACAGGGTGATCCCCAGAGGGGGGAGAGTTATCAGAATGGATTGTGCTTGATCATGCCAGGAGATGTCTTTGGTGACAAATTCTCCTTCATTAACAACGTGGCTGCCACCATAGTGATGATGATCACTGTTGATTATTTCTTGATACCGGCCGGACCGGGGAACACCTAAACGAAAATCGTGGCGTACTACGGGTGTAAAGTTGCAAACCACAACCACACTCTCGGCACTGTCCGGATTGGTGCGTATATAGGCCAGGATGCTGTGCAAACTATCTCGAAAATCAAGCCAGGTAAACCCCTGCCAGGAATTATCGTCTGCAAAGAGGGCAGACTCACGACCGTAAATCATATTTAAATCGGCGACAAATGATTGCAACCCCCGATGGGCGCTGTGCTCTAATAAGTGCCAGTCCAAACTGCGTTCCTCGCTCCACTCTCGCCACTGTCCCCACTCGCCGCCCATAAACAACAGCTTTTTACCAGGATGTGTCCATTGATACCCATATAACAGGCGTAAATTAGCAAACTTTTGCCAGGCATCGCCTGGCATCTTATCCACCATGCTTTTCTTCAAGTGAACCACTTCGTCATGTGAAAGAGGCAGCACGAAACGCTCACTAAAAGCGTATAACAGGGAAAATGTGAGGGTGCCCTGATGATATGACCGGTAGATCGGTTCGTTGCTTATATATTGCAAAGTATCATGCATCCACCCCATGTTCCACTTCATATCAAACCCCAGGCCACCCGCTGCCGTGGGTTGAGTAACCCCAGGCCAGGCCGTTGACTCTTCTGCAAAGGTAAGAACCGCCGGAAATTGTTCGTGAACGCTGTTGTTGAAGCGGCGTAAGAATTCCAGGGCGTGCAGGTTTTCCCGCCCGCCGTAACGGTTGGGCAGCCACTCCCCTGGCTTTCGTGAGAAATCCAGGTAGAGCATGGAAGCCACTGCGTCTACGCGCAGACCATCAATATGATATTTATCCAGCCAGAAAAGAGCGTTACTGATCAGAAACTGGACCACTTCATGACGGCCGTAATTAAAGATATAGGTGCCCCAGTCTGGATGTGCACCCTGGCGTGGATCTTCATGCTCGTATAGATGTGTGCCATCAAAGAAGCCCAACCCATGTTGGTCGGTGGGGAAGTGGGCGGGGACCCAATCTAAGATCACGCCAATCCCCGCCTGGTGGCAGGCGTCCACAAACGCCATAAAATCTTCAGGCGTGCCAAAACGGCTGGTAGGCGCAAAATAACCGGTTACCTGATACCCCCAGGAACCGTCAAATGGATGTTCAGACACAGGTAACAGTTCAATATGCGTGAAGCCCATTCGTTTGACATAAGACACTAACTCTACAGCCAACTCCTGGTATGTTAGCCACTCCCAACCATTTTTGCGCCGCCATGAGCCTAAATGCACCTCATAGATAGAAATAGGGGCCGCGGTGTCTTTGGCTTGCTGGCGTTCATTCATCCACTTTTCGTCTTGCCACTGATGCTTCGTAATATCCCATACAATGGAGGCAGTGTTAGGGCGTAACTGACCGGCAAAACCCACAGGGTCAGCTTTGGCTACCGTGTAATCCTTGTAATGTGTTTTAATTTCATACTTATAGAGCGTTCCTTCACTCAGGTCAGGTATAAACAGTTCCCAAACGCCACTGTCATGGTGAAAAAGCATCGGATGGCGACGGCCGTCCCAATTGTTAAACTCACCAATGACGCTCACGCGCAAAGCGTTGGGCGCCCATACCGCAAAATGAACGCCTTTTACGCCATTCACGTCCTTTAAGTGTGCCCCAAGCTGTTCATAAATGTAGAGGTGTGTCCCCTGAGCGAGCAGATATTCGTCATACTCAGAAAGCAGCGGCCCAAACGCATACGGGTCTTCGTATAGTTGTTCACGCCCGTTGTGGGTGACAATTTGTAAATGGTACTTTACGGGAAAGGGATGTTCTGGCAGCATGAGCTCAAAAAAACCGTCCCAATGTTTGCGTGCCATTTCCAATACCTGGGTGCCGTCTATGACAACGTTGGCTTTTGCGGCCTGGGGTAAAAACGCTCGAATGACAACGCCGTCTTCGTAAGGATGGCAGCCCAAAACGCGAAAGGGATCACCATGATACCCGGTAACCATAGCTTCAATTTCTTCAAGGGACAAAGTTGCTTCTTTTTTCATCAATTCCTTCTTCACTGTTAGCGGGAGGACTTTGTTTATAGGGTATTTTACCTGACCAGGGGAGATCAGGAAACAGACTCCGAGAACTGTTCGGCTACTCGAAACCCAATGAGGTCAACCCTGAAGTATGGGAGGCAGGTGCTGCGGAATGCAGAACGCGAGTACTGGTAGCTGAAGTAGAAAGCGCCTCCGCGCAGGCTGCGGCTTCCGTTACCTTGTAGATCCGCTTCATACGCCCGCCGCTGAAATGGATAGGGAGCACTGGATGGCGCAAGACCACTGCACCACTCCCATACATTGCCACTGGCATCATAGACCCCAAATGGGGAGGCACCACCAGGGAACATGCCTACGGGTGTCGTTTGCCCAATGTCTGTTTCAAAAGCATTCAAGCGTGTTGGGTCCCACTCATCGTCCCAGGGGTAAAGACGGCCGTCACACCCCCGCGCTGCCTTTTCCCACATCACTTCATCTGGTAGGCGGAAGGTGTGCCCGGTAACGACGCTCAGCCAGTGGCAGTAAGCCACCGCCTCATACCAACTCACCCCCACCACCGGCTGGTTGGGTGCTGTCCCACGTGGGTCATGCCAGTAACGTGGTTCAGTCCAGCCAGCCTCTTCTTTGTTATGCCAGCCAGCCTCCGTCCAATAGGCCTTTTCCTGATACCCGCCGCCAGCCACAAACCGTTGGTACTGGGCCACCGTCACCGGGTACTTGCCAATGCGGTATGCAGGCAGAATCACTGTATGTTGTGGCTCTTCACGATCATTTGCCTGTTGATCTTTTTCTTTGGTGCTGCCCATCAAAAACGGCCCAGCTGGTATGGTGACCATCCTTGGTACTTCACAGGCTACATCTGGTCGTGGGTCACCTAGCCAACCCAGGGTCACACCCGCTTCTGCCCGCTGTCGCGGCGGTAACGGTCCCTGTGTCACCAGTGCCGCCAGTTGAGGGCGCAGTCGGAGCAGTACCTCCTGCCCCACTTCATCCTTTTCCGCGTTTTTGCGTCCTACCACCAGCAACATCTCGCCTGCCAGCCACACCCGGGTCCAGCCGACATCCTCCGTGGGCACCCCTTCCGGCAGCACCTGGGCAATACCGTCCAGCAGTTTTTCCCGGTTGCTGCGCACAAACACCAACACCCCCGCCGCCAGGTTCAACACCTCGCGCCAGGTGCCCCCTTGCGCTGCCAGCTCTGCCGAACGCCGCCCAAAACGCCGTTCGGCTGCCAGGTAGCAGGCTGCCAGGTACTCTTGAAAGGTGCGGTGAGGAAAGGCGTACACTTGGCTTTCTTGCCCACCGCGCCTCACCAGCAGGTGAGCCCGACGTTCAATATATTCCAGAAACTGCTCTGCCTTACCGTAGCTGCCCAGGTGTTCTTTGGCCAGCCGGATGACCTCTTCCTCCGCAATGCCGGCAGCTTCTTCCTGTGTTGGTGCACTGCTGTGTGCCTGCCAGGCAATCTCCCACAGCAGCCGCTCCAGGTTTTCCTGGTTGGTGTCCAGCTCGTCTACCAGGTTGGGCAGCTCCTTATACGTCTGCCAGCGCAGCAGCAGCGTCTCCACACATAGCTGGTACAGTCGGGCCCGCTCTTCGGGCAGCCCGCCGTAATACGTCTGTAGAATGGCCATCATCGTCAGCAACATCGGGTTTTCCGCCAGCGACCGGATACGCTGATGGCAGACGGCTGCCTGTAAGCGTTTGGTCATGTGGCCCGCCCGCTCTGCCCCAACTTCTGGTGCCAAAGCAGCGTACCAGCTGCTCACAAAGCGGTCAATTTGCGCTTCGTCCAGCGGTCGCAGCGTTTGCACCGGTACGCCCGGCGGTGCCTCGTTGGCGGCAAACGAAAGGACACGACAGGTGGCCACCCAGCGATTGCCACCGTAAGGACCCTTGTCCAGGGCTGCAACCGCCCGCCAGATGGCCGGCTGTTGTGCCAGCGGTGCTTCATCTGCACCATCCAGCAAAAATATCACCCGTCCCTGCTGTGCCAGTTCCCGCAGTGGGCGGATGGCTCCGGCCAGGTCATCCGCCTCCAACTGCTGGCAGATAAAGCGCCACAATGCCTGCGGCGAGACTGGATCAAACGCCGTCTTGGCGAAGTCTCGTAACGGCACCAGCATTGGTACCGGCGCATTTGTCCGCCACTGTTTTTCGATGGGGTCGGGAGCATCATCTTGTCTACCAAGGATTTCGTGAAAGGCATTCACCTGTTCCTGACTCTTAAGACAGTCAGCCTCTGTGGTAACAAAGGTATGGCGCCACGTCAGGCGGGCCAGCCAGGCTTCGTCTGGCTGCCGCGCCGCCTGCGCCAGACAGTACGCCAGAAAGCGCAGCAACGTTGTCTTGCCCGAACCGGGGCCGCCTAACAAGATGAGCCGGGTATTGTCGTGAATGTGGGCCAGGGCCGCGCTGTACTGCTCGCTGAAGGGCTTGCCTTTATGCTCAACCTGATCCACTTCTACCGCAGCCGCATCTAGATTGATGAAAACCCGCTCTGTCCTCAGGGTGGTACTCTGGCCGCCGCCGGGGTTTAGCAGGTTCAGTGGCAGGGTGCGGCAGCGGCGGGCTACTGTGTCCAGGTAGACAGCCAGTTGAGGTGAAACGGACGCCAGGCGCTTGCTGCTGTTTAAGTCAGCCACAGCCGGTCAGCGCATAGAGCGGTTGGCTCATGACATTTCTGATCCAGGTCGCGGCGCTTCAGGGCACCGTGACATTTTAAGTGGTGATAGCCGCGATGGCATGTTATCAAACCCCACCCTAGTATCAGTTTTCAGTCATCAGTATACAGTTTTCAGTGTTGGCCTGTCTCTGGAAATAGCCTACTGAAAACTGATGACGGGCCTCTGATGGCTGGTACTAGCGCCAATTATGCCACAAATTTGGCGCTATAGCGCAGAAGCCTTGTCCCCCTTCTGGTCATTATTGATGTGGGCATCCTTGTCTGGGCAATCACTCTAGCAATCCATTCGCCAGTGCAAAACGCACCAGAGCGGCACGGCTGGGCAAATTTAGCTTTTCCATTCCGCGGGCGCGATAGGTCTCAATCGTTTTTACACTCAATGAAAGCCGTTCCGCAATCTCTTTGCTGGTGTGGCCCAGCACCACTAATTGCAAAACAGCCTGTTCACGATCACTCAGCGAATTCCACGCATTCTTGGAATTGTTTGGTTGCTGGACAGGCATTATTTCGTTTAGCAGCACTTTGGTCATCGTCGGATGCACGTATACGTCCCCCTGCATCACAGCTTGAATGGCCGTAATCAATTCCACATCGGCCGCCTTTTTGAGCACGTAGCCAGATGCCCCCGCCTTTAACGCCTGCCGCAAATACCCTTCATCATCATGCATTGTCAGAATGAGTATCCGCGCTTCTGGCACTTTTTGCTTAAGCAAAGGTAGAACATCCAGCCCGCCCAGTCTTGGCATGGAGAGGTCAAGTAAAATCAGATCAGGCTGTAAATCAACGGCTTGTGCCAACAAATCGACCCCGTCTGCTGCCTCACCGACAACTGTTATTTTTTCACGGGCATTGAGCAAGGCCGCCAATCCCGACCGTAATACAGCATGGTCATCAGCCAGCAAGACACGAATCGGAGTCACAATGGCACCTCTACAAAAATGGTTGTTCCCTGGTCCGGCGTGGCTTCGATAGTTAATTTACCGTTGAGCAGTTCAGCACGCTCGGTCATGCCATACAGCCCCAACCGTCCACTCTGAGCGGCTTGCTGTGTATCAAAGCCGATGCCGTCGTCTTCGATGATGGCGCGGATACAGCTGTCACGTTTTTCCAGCAACACACTGGCGTTATGGGCCTGGGCGTGGCGGGTGATGTTGGTCAGGCTTTCCTGGACGATGCGGTAAACGGCCGTTTCCACCGCGGTCGGTAATCGTTCACTATCCAGACCCACGACCAAAAAATCTACCTGCACCGAATGGCGTTGGTTGTAATCTTGCACATAACGTTGCAAGGCTGCTTGCAGCCCCAAATCATCGAGTGCACTGGGGCGCAGTTCCCTTGACAGATTGTGAATATTGTCCAGTGTCTCGGCCAAGCCATCTCGAAGGCCGTCCATTTGTGGTTTTAACTCAGGCACTGGGCATTGCTGGTTTAAGGTTTGCAAACGCACCATCAGCGAGGTGAGCGCCTGCCCTGTTTCATCGTGCAGTTCGCGCGAGATGCGCCGCCGTTCATCTTCTTGGGCGGTGATTACTTTCTCCAACAATTGGGTACGCAACTGTTCCCGTTCCCCCCGCTCTTTTTCGGCCTGTGCCAGATCAACGGTCATCGTGTTAAATGCCGTCGCCAGATCGCCAATTTCATCATCAGCCCACGGAATGATGTGCTGATCAAATTCACCCCGCCCAATGGCTTCAACGGCTTTTTTTAGTTCCAGGATGGGGCGCGTGACAATCCAGGTCAGGAAGACTGCGGCGGCAATACCAATCGCCGAAACGCCGACGATGGTTAACAGCATCTGACCGGTCATCGTTTCCAGCGTATCCTGAATGCTGGCTTCAGAAAGGGCTACCCGTGCTGTGCCTGCCTGACCGCCATAAATGGTAACGGCCGTATCCCACACCACCCCTTCATCTGTTTCCAGAGGTAAGATACGATGATGTTCATCGGCCGTTACCCCGTTTGCTGCCAGCAGTTCCAGGGGGAAGCCAGCGCCAAAAGTATGTGCCAGCACGTTACCATTGGCATCTATGACAAAGGCGTACCGGACATCCGCATTATTTAGACGTGTTTCTTCAAGGAGTTGGTGTAGGGCGTAAAGATCGTTGACCAGGATAAGATCGGTGGCGCGGGCGGCTACATCGCGGGCGGTCGAGATGCTGGTCTCTTGCAGTCGGTTGATGAGCGCCTGCCGAGACATCACCCGCACTTCAAACGTTGTCACAATGCCTAAAAACAGAACCAGCCCTAACACAATGCCCAAAATTTTCGTCCGTACGCTGACCCCACCCACAATCCGCCACAAACGTGGAATGACGCGGGTTTGCTCAAAACGCGTCAGAGGCTGCGGCAAGGGTTTGTCACACATAGGGCTAGTCATCGTTCATGGTAAGCTTAAGTTCACGCACGGAATCGTAAGCGGTGTCGTCTATGAGGACAAACTTCTCAAAACCGGCCTGTTCCAGGGCCAAACGGCCGTTGGCATCATCAGCCATCTGTAACAAAATCATTCGCAGTTCATCAGCCACCTGAGGGCGAACAGTAGGGCCAATCACCACCGGTGGAATGCCAAAGGCTGGCGATTGATGAATGATGCGTGTTTTTGCCGCTAAGGCCGGCTCGCGCTCAATGGCAAACGCATACACCAAACTGTCAACGGCCGCGCCATCGGCCACACCGTTGGCCACGGCCCGAATGGCATCATCATGACTGTACGTAAAAAAGGTGCGCTGAAAAAATGATTCTGGTGTTTCACCCATTTGCTTGACCATAGAAACAGGGTAGCTACGGCCGGTCGTGGAGATGGGGTCAGTAAAGGCAAAGACCTTGCCGCGCAGGTCAGCCATCGATTGTGCCGGGCTGTCTATGGGCACGAGCAGTAAGGAGTGGTAGACGGTCTCCCCCAAAACTTGTGGTGCAGCCAATAGTTGCATCCCAAAATCACGCGCACCAATTACATAAGCACTGGTACATACAAAGGCTAAATCCACATCACCCGTTTTGATGAGTTCATTCACTTCGGCATAGGTACGCCGCTGTACCAATTGTACAGGGCGTTCCAACTTCTCGCTTAAATAGTCGAGCAGGGGCGCGTAGCTGTCGGCCGTGCCCTGGGGAGATATGATGGCGGCGACGGCGACGCGCAGCGGTTTGACTTCGGCGGCCAAGGCTTCAGGTAAAGGCTGCAGGTTGGAGAGTTGGATAACGACCGTGTTGGTGGGTGTGATGCTGCATCCCATCAATAAAATAAGCGAGAAAAGCTGCAGGAAACGGTTCATAGACATTATGAGGGTGGAGGGTGAACTATTTCACCCTTTCATCATTCATTGTCCTTCATCCCTTTAAAATATCGTTTATCCAGGTATAGGCAGCCACCGTATTGGGCATCCCTAGCGTGGTCACGCCCAATGCTACCACCTGTTTTATTGCTTCCGGGCTGATACCTGCTTCCAGCGCCCGACGGGTATGGGCATGGACGGCACCTTCATGTCCCATGCCCATAGCTAAGGCCAGCTTGATCAGTTGGCGGGTGCTATCATCTAATGGGCCAGCCTCATGGGATGCCGTGGCCACTTGTTCATAAGCGGCGGCAATTTCAGGGAATTCAGTCATAAACTCATGGTGGGCTTTTGGTTTGTCGCTCATACAATCACTTCCTTTTATCAACAAGATAAGTGTTTCTTATTGTATATCCTCGCACAGTTAAGCCTTAACGTGCATCGTCACCTTTTTGTACTGACAAAGATCAGCCAACGGCCGTAAAGACAAATAGATCAGCCTCCGTCAGCGCATAATAAGCAGGTTCGGCACAGGCACGGCACAACGGCCGTTCCCCCCGCATCACCTCCCGCTCATTGATAATCTCTTCTCCGCAAACAGCACAATTCACGCGCACCCCCGCCCGACTAACAATTTCTCTGACTGGCGTTGTCAATATGACAGGCCAGATGGTGAGCATCTCGTCATCTGGCATCCGTCGGTAGCCGACCAGTTGGGCGAAATAGTTCTTCTTCTCTTCTGGTGCATACAAAGGGGCTCTTTTTCTTACATCCAGTTGGGGCGCGACGCGAACGGCCGTTTCCGTTTTCACATCCACAAACACCGCCCCAATCTTGCCATAATCCGCCAGGCGCAGCGTGCGATGCCCCATCGAACAGCCAGTGGCTACTTCTACGCCGTCAGCAAAACAGCCGTCTGTTTCCACAATCACCAACAAGCGTTTATCATGACGAGGCGTGGACATACCCAAAGCGGCCGCACCGGCCAATCCAATACGTACCCCCAATACCTGTCGCGGGCATAAATGCTTATGCCGCTCCGAAGATCGCGCCAATAATGCCTGTAAATCAGCCATTGCTCTCTTCCTTCTCCGGTGCAGTGCTTGTTTCGCGGATACCTTTACGGAATGATTGAACGGCCGTACCCATTTCACCGCCCAATTTACCAATGCGCCCAACACCAAAAATAAGCAAAACAACGACCAGAATAATCAACAATTCAGTTGTTCCCAAACCAGCAATCATATCAAACCTCCAATCTCTACTCTTTAATTTCTAAACTTTCCAAATATGCCACAATCGCCTCAATCTCACTGTCAGACAAATGAAAATTGGGCATCGCCGTATTCCCTTTTATCGCTTTCGGGTTACGCAACCACAGCCGCAATGAAACATCATCCAACCGAGTCACGACATCGTCTAGCGCCGGGGCTTTGAGCGCCCCCTGCCCCGCTATGCGGTGGCAGCTGCGACAGTCGTAAACAGCCACCATCTCTTCCCCAGCCACAGCCGCATTGGTCAAATCTACCGGCTTGGTTAAATTGAGCCAAAAGCGCGGAGGGGCAAAAGTAAACCAGATGATGAGCAGGAGAACGGCCGTTACGCCGCCAAAAACAAATTTTCGTTTCATAACCATAACCCAAACGTGGTGTGCCGACCCGATTTTCAGACCAGACCAGCACACCACGCCTCAAACCTTACAAATTACATCGTATTAACTAAACTTTTTCCAACTTCACCTGCGTACCATAAAACACCACACTACCGCCAACCGGATCAACCAGACTGGTGTTTTCAAAATGCGGGTCCGTCCGCATTGCCGCATTGGCATGAATACCACGCCCGCGCCGCTCATCTGGGGCTATAGATGTTCCATCAATCACAGTTTTATGCGACCCATAAGCCCAATGCCCAAAGCCCAATGAAAAACCAATGACGCCGGGGCGCATACCTTGCGTCACCTTTATCTTGCCATCCATCGGCTTTTGCAACGCGTCATTCAATTGCCAAATACCTTCCGGATTGGTTGCTGAAGAAACCCGCACCACATCGCCATCTGCCAAACCACGGGCGGCCGCATCAGCCGCATTCATCAGCACAAAGTTTTCCGGCAAAATAGAAGTCAGCCACGGGTTACCCGCCGTCCGGCTCTTTGTTTGTGTCACCTCGCGGTAAGTGATTAACGTCAGATCATACCCTTCAGCCGAATCATCCAGTACCGTACCTGTAAAAGACATACGCGGCTCAATGTAGGTGGCATAGCCGACCATACTCTTGCCCGTGCCGGAGTATTTTACCCCGGCCGTCTTCTCCTGATACATATTGATCTGCTTGCCATATTTACGCCCCAGCGTGCCAGATGGTTTATCACCCGGATACCCTTTGTCGTAATCTTCAAAACGGCCGCCGCGATTCAACACATAAACCACCTTCGGCCAATGCTCGCCGGCAATCTGCTGCCAGCGTTCGGCATCAAATGTCCATTTGGGTAAATGCTGCCGCGCCGCCATGAAGATACGAATCTCCTCTTCATCTGCCTCTGGAGCCATGTCCGAGCCGTCTTCTTTTTCACCAAAGGCCAGATTTGTCACCAGGCGCATGTACAAATCATCTTGATGTGTAAAGTCCAGGCCATCGCCCAGGCCGTCAGGCCCAAAGTTCGGCAGCTCTAACTTCTCTGCCAAAGCCAGCAGCAGTGCTTCCCAATCCTGCGCCATCTCCTGCCCAAATACCTTCACTGATCCTGTCAGCGGAGCAATTACTGGTTGACGTACCCCTTGAACCTTGAAGGTAATGGAAGAGTGCGAACCGCTAAACTCCCACCGCTCCAGGTAGCTGGTGTCCGGGAAGATGTAATCGGCATACATGCTGGTTTCGCCAATCACAATGTCGCTGGCAATAAGCAGCGGCACTTTCCCGGTATCACGCAAAATTGGAATCCAGGTATGGCCAGCTGGGTTGGAATACACTGGTGAAGCCATGTACATAAAAGCCACCTTGATCGGATACGGATAGCCATCGGCCGCGGAGGGTAAAATCTCTTGATAAACGTCTGTTGCCAGCGGATACCAGTTGCGTTTTGCCGGATACCGCTGATCTTCGGGCAGATCCATGAACAGTGTCGAATCTTCATACTTGGCTGCCGTGCGGACCAGGTCAATACCAAACCCTGACAGTTTGCCCGGATCCATCCCTGCCAGGTCAAATGGTCCTTTTGCTTTAGCGCCTAATATGTCATAGGTGCTAGACCAGGATTGACCACCCTTCCAGTCATAGTTACCTACCAGCAGGGGCAGGGTAAACCAGGCAGTTACATTGTAAAAGCCGTTGGTGTGCTGGCTGACGCCCCGATGAATGTCCACAAATACGTTTTTACCGTAAGAAGTAAATTCACGGGCAATTGCTTCCAGATCGGAGGCGCGAACCCCAGCAATCGCGGCCCACTCTTCAACCGTGTGTTTGCTAGCCGATTCCCACAGAATTTGCATCCCAGATTTGACTTCAAAATCACCAACAGTTGTATCTACCAACAGCTGCCCTTCGGGCGTTGTGGTTTCGTCATTGGGATCAAACAGCACAGGTTCGCCATTTGCATTTAAGGTGACAAAGGGGTCAGTGGCAAAGATAACGGCCGTATCTTCCACAGATACATAAGTGACAACCTTATTGCCATCTACCTCCTCCTCAACCTTTTCTACTAGCCCCAAGTCACTGCCGTGCAAGAATTTGCCAGCCTTGCCATCGGCAACCTTCACCAACCAGACTGCATTTGTCCAGGTTGGTTCCTTATCGGCTATCGCTGCACCCTTGTTGGCATTGGTCAGGTACTTAGCATCATACCGCTCATTCTCAATAATCCAGCGGATCAAAGCCAGCGCAATGGCGGCATCACTGCCAGGAATGTTGGGCAGCCACTTCCACGCCTTGCTGGCCGCTTTTTGGTGGCGCGGATCAATCACCGCATATTTCAACCCACCTTGTGCCATTGCCGTCACAATGCGTGACGCTTTATTGGTCAGCGCATAATTGCCCTCAAACACATTGGAACCTACAAAGATACCAAAACGGGCGCTGGTCGGATCACCGTGCCAGTAATTCTTTGCACCACCTGTCCATTTAGCAGTGGCATTATCCCACTGTTCCGTCATGGCTTTACCCGCAAAATAGAGGCTGCCCTGGCAAACGGTGGTGTGCCCAATCGTATTCACCGTTCCTAAACCAGAGTTGAAGAAACGTTTGATAAATTCGCCACGACCCGCTTTCTGGCGGCCCCAGAAGTACAGAATCTGGTTGTTTTTTGTGCCCAGGTCAGGATGGTCGGGGTCAATCATGGCGTCTAGATGAGCCGCATGGTCAACCTTGAATTTTTCAACCAACGCCTTCTTGGCGGCAAGGTCTTTTTCACCCAGGATTTTCTTGATGTCTTCACCCATTGCCTTCATGGTGGCGGGGTCACGCATCACCCAGAGGTCTTTTAACCCTTCAATGTCACGGTTTTCTTCTCCGGAAACATGGGCAAACAACTTGCCGCCGTTGACAATTTCATCAACAGCCTGCCCAAACGGGACAGTTTCCCATTTGTTTTCGCCACGTTTGCCAGCCCGCTTGAGTACCTTGACCAGACGGTACGGATCATAGACAGATTGGATGCCTGCCTGCCCTCTCGGACACAAAGCCCCCTCTACCGCTGCCATTTCGCCAATAGGGGTGCTATACAGTTTGTGCGGGTGCAGATTCCAGGGGCTATATGGATTCCCGCCAATTTTTGTAACAATGCCTTCTTGTAACTTTACTTTGATGCCGCACTGCCCGTTGCACTGTTGGCAAATAGAGAAGATATGATTTTCAATCTGCCCGTGGCTGGTTCCATTTTCCATGCTGACGACCAGGGCTTCGGGGACGGCAAAAGCTGTCGAACCAAGAAAAGCTGTGGCCCCGCTGACTACGGCCGTTATTCTGATAAAATCCCGCCGCGAAAGTGTACATTCTGCCGGTTGTGCCGGCTTTCCATTATTAATAGCAGTCATGTTACCCTTCCTGTTCCTGAATCAATGTTTCATTATTATTATCGCTGGCAACATTATTCGTTGGCTGGGGGCGTAACCCTAAAAGATGATAACCAACCAGGAAAACGAGTAGGCCAAACGATAAGGCAAAGAAAGTTACCAGCCATTCTGCTGTTGAGGGGAAGTAGCTGGCTGCCAAACCTGGACCCGTAAATGCATTAACCAAAGGTGCTTCTAACAATCCGACAATCAGCTGAGACGGAATAACAATATTAAGCGGGACGGCAATGAAGGTGAGGATGAGCAGCCCGGCCGCTACCCCAATCCATCTGACTGAACGGGTGTGTGTTAATAAAATGGCAATGGGTACTATAACTCCCAAACCAATATGGAAAACCCAGTAAATCCACCAATAGGGACCAAATAATGTTAGCCGTAACGCTTCTGCCTGGGCTGAAACATCAGGGTAGAGGATAACGATTCCGCCAAGAGCTGCCACGACAAGACCAATGAGCAACAAGCCCAGTAATAGTTGGCCAAGTCGTTGTGCTGTAGCCCGATACACCTCATCTCGCTCGCCCGTCCAAAACCAGACTAACTGGAAGGCAAGCAGCCCAGTGCCAACAACCAATGATGAGAGTAAAAAGTAGATAGGGAGGGCACTGCTTTGCCAAAGCGGCCGAGCCACAGCGACCCCAAACACGCTACCGGCTACCACAATAAGAGCAATACCCAGTGGTATGCTCAAATAGGAAAGCCATGTCCCAATGTTTTTGACTCTTGGGGAATGCCCAAAAATTTCAATGGCCATCTTTGCCAAGAGGACAATCAGATAGATCACATGAAGCCAGATCATCCAGGTCATCAACGATCCCCACTGCGGACTGGCAAGAACGTGCCAGAAACGGAAGGGATGACCCAAATCTAGGCCAACAAGGATGAGAGCCATAGCCAAAATGACGATAGCGGTGAGGTATAGTTGGCGAGTCAATTTGGGGAGAACCTTATGCCACTTAAACACATAAACGAGCAGGGTGAATATGAGCAGGGAACCTACTTCAAGCCAGACAAAGTATTCATAGGTGGCTATCCATAATCCCCAGGGAATGTATGACCCCAGATTCGTAATGCGCAATTCGTGAACAAAGCGTAGGTAGATACCATAGCTGCCGATGAGTAACCCAATTACGCCAATAAACCAGAAGACGTTAATGGGGTTGAACAGATTTTTCTTGGATTCAGGTACGATAGTTTCTGTAGCCGTTGTCATGTTTTCCTCCATCAACTCAGGTAATAGACTCTGGGTTGTGTACGCAGTTCTTCTTTGAGACGCATTACATTAGGGCTGGCAATAAGGTCTGCAACTAACGAATCAGGGTCGTTGGCATCGCCAAAGTAGGTGGCGCGGCCCACACAGGTGGTGGTGCAAGCCGGTAACATACCTTCTGCCAGGCGGTGCAGGCAGAAGTGGCATTTACGCACATTACCAATTGGGGATGTGCTGCTGTCCAGCCGTGACCGTTCCTCGCCGTACTCATAGCTAGGGACGCGTTCGTAATCGTCGGCAATGCTTTGCCCGAGAATAACGCCAGCCATTTCCGGCATGTTGTCATTGTAGCTGTGACCAAAATCGAAGGAACGTGCATTATAGGGGCAGGCAATCATGCAATACCGACAGCCGATGCACTTGTCATAGTCCACGACGATGATGCCGTTTTCATCTTTGTAGGTGGCATTAACCGGGCAGACTGGCACACAGGGTGGGGCGTCACATTGCATACAAGGTAGGGGCGTGAAGCGTTTGGATACATTAGGATAGGTGCCGAACTCTTCTTCCGTCACGGGGCGGTAGGCTACACCAGGCGGTAGTTTGTTTTCGGCTATACAGGAAACGGTGCAAGCATGACAGCCTATACATTTCCGTAAGTCAATTACCATCACCCACCGCCGTTGATCAACGGGCTTTTCCAGGGAACGAATCAACTCTGCACGCATCCGTACCAGGATATCGTCATTGTGAGCTACCTCTTCTGCCGATGTCACGGAACGGGTAGGGATGACAGTAAGGGGAATGGATGGGGCTTGAACGGCTTTTTTGGCGATGGGAATCGTCGCCACCGCTGCCACCCCTGTCAGGTTTCGCAAAAAGCTGCGACGGCTGGCATCTGGCGTAGACTTTTCTTCTTCAATGGTTTTAGTCATTATCAACTCTCCTTTTCTCTTGCCATTGCAATTACGGAGTTGTGCCATTCGTAAAGACATTGGCTCACAATCAATCACCCCGGCTTTGTGAGTGGCTTATAACAGAATCTTGCCCATGATGGCTATTGTTATGGACATTGTAGAGAAAGAGAGAGATGGTCTGTAGCGGGGAAAACCCGCATGGTAACGGCCGTTTGTGGGGAAAACCCTGACAAGAAGCGGAAGCGCATACGCACCAGATGCTTGACATAACGCCGACATTGTGTTAACCTAATAGCTACCGATAAGATAGACTTATTGGTATTTATATGATTTTGGAGTAACATGATGAACGACGATGGAAACGGCCGTGCCCTAACAACCCAGGCAACCACCAACGCGCTGCTGAAAAGCGAACTCACCCGCGCCGGTGAAGCCGCCAATCGCGCTGCTGCTGATCATCTCTTCGCCGATTACCACCAACGTCGGGCCACGAAGACGATTAAGACACAAACGGCCGCGTTGCTGTTGTGGGTGCAATATCTTGTTGACGTCGGCGCTTCTGCCGAGTTACTGGTAGAAGCAGAAGGCTGGGCCACGGCTCATTTTGATGACACATCAATGGCTGAGCTGCTGGACTATACGCAATCACAGCAACTCTCTCTTCCTATTGTACATGGCGCCCATTACTGCCAACATCGGCCGACGGCCTGGCGCGGCGTTACCTGGGGGTTGGTGGAAGGGTTTGTTAAATGGCTGCTGTATCAAGGGTACAGCCTGGCCAGCGTCAACAACCGGTTGTCGGCGGTGAAGGTATATGCCCGGCTGGCTGCCAAAGCAGGGGTCATTGCCCCCACCGATATGGCCTTGATTCGTGAGGTACGGGGCTACGGCCGTACAGAAGGCAAACGGGTTGATGAGGGTCGAGAGAAATCGCGTATGGGAAATAAGAAGGAAGAAGCCGTTGTGTTAACGGCCGTACAGGCACGACAGCTAAAAGCAGAGCATCCCCCCACCCCACAAGGCATCCGGGATCGGCTGCTCATCTGCCTGCTGCTGGATTTGGGACTGCGCGCCAGCGAAGTGGCTGCACTCACCGTAGAAGATTTGGCCGACATGGGCTATATCACCGTTTACCGGCAGAAGACAGACACAACAGATCAGATGGAACTAACAGACGATATTTTGGCGGCATTAAGGGAGTATGAAAGGTATATGCGAAAGAGCGGCACTTTACTGCGGGGCAGTCGCAAGAATGGCAAGCTGACAAATCAGGTGATGTCTGTACGGGCCATTGGGGCACGTGTGAAAATCCTAGGGAGGGACATTTTAGGCCTGTGGGAATTGAGCCCACATGACCTGCGTCATACCTGGGCTACAAGGGCGGCCAAGGGGAGTAATCCTTTTGTTTTGCGGGATGCCGGTGGTTGGACCAACATGCAAACGCCCAGCCGCTACGTAGAGCGCTCCAAAGTAGTGAACAAGGGGATTCGCCTGGATTATTGACCACTGCCGCTCAAATCAAACGCCCAGAAAACGGACACGCGTCGCTTCATCGGTGGGTGAATCAGGGCCAACACCTACAAGATCTGGCCCAACGCCATTGGCAAACTGAGGCAAGGCATGTTCGCGAATGCGATCCGCCGCCGGCCCAAGATCGTAGAGGAGCTTTGTCAGCCAGGATTCGATGGTATGCAGCGCACTGAAGTATTGATCATGCGTGGCCGCATAGGCCTGGGCCGCTGCCTCCCAATCGTCATTCGCCAGCAGTTGGTCACGCAATACCCGCACATCACGCAGGGTCAACGAGAGGCCACACCCCCAACTGGGGTCGCTGCACGCGGCGGCATCACCTATCAAGGCAATACGGCCGTCATAGGGATGGTCTACCCAAAAGGCCGCTCCCTCAAAACTGGCCAATGGCCCGGCCGCCGTTGCGCCGCCAAACCATTCTGCCGGGACGCCGGTGTCAATGCACCTGGTGATGAATGGGTTGATGTGATCTTTGCCGCTCAAACGGCCGTGTTCACGCCGCCCGGTAACAAAATAAAGCCGAAAGCGCCCGCCACCCAGGGGAAAGAGCAGCACGCCCTGGCCAAACGTCGCCGGGCGAAAAACACAAACCGTATCTTCTGTGGTCTGCATATTCGTGAACAACAGACCGGCCAGCAGCAGGTGCCGGGGGTCTCGTGTGAGTTTAAAGTTTCCCCAGCGCCGCGCCTGTGAGTGGCGGCCATCTGCACCCACCACCAGGCGTGCCTGAAGCTGCGTTTTGCTCCCATTGGCCTGGACGGCCACTGCAGCCGGGCCGGCGGGAAAGACCCCGGTGACGGTTACCCCTCGCCGTACCTCGGCGCCGGCCGCTGCTGCCAGGCCCAGCAGTACTTCTTGCATCTCTGGATGGTAGAAGCCAAGGGCACCAACCTGATGCGGCACTGTGTCTACCAGATCTCGCTGCCTGGTCGGTGCCCCGTCACTGTATGTGGTCCACCATCGGATTTCCTGGGCGCAGGTGGCCTTTAGCGCATCATAAATCCCCAGCGTGCGTGCTTCAGCCACCCCCCAGGGGTACATGCCCTCGCCACGAACACGGTCGCGGAACTGCCGCTCACGTTCGACCACCAGGACACGGGCCCCGGCCTCCGCCATGTTTTTGGCCAATGCTGACCCGGCCAGGCCGCCGCCAACAATGATCAGATCGTATACCATGATTTATATCCTCACGGCTATGTGCCCGGCGCTGTTGCGCCATGCCTGATGACCAGCCTGCTGCAGCACAGCTACCGCTGCCGTTGTGTACCCCTCCTGGTCCAGTTGTTCACCAATGTCGTATTGGTGTTTCTCACGCTCTGACGGTGTCATGGCCGTTGGCATTTCCCGCAGGTAGCCATCATGGCCGTAGTGGAATAAGCCAGCTTCTGTTAACAAAACATCCAGCCGGGCGTCAAAATCGTGTTGGAAGCTGGCATTACTCCGGATGACACCGACGAGGGCCGCCAGCCGGCTGACTTCCTCGTCGTCATCATGGAAGGCCGACCAGGAGATACCGCCAAGCGGGCGCACATTGTCCAGGCTAAAGGCAAATTCGGTCTCAACCAGGTCTGCCCCCTGCTGACGATAGACGGTGTAACGGCAGCGGGTGGAATGGAAACCATTGACGCCGCACAGGGCCAGACCACCATCAACCAGGAGGCTGGCAAACCAGGCCAGCGCCTGCTGGCGAAAGGGGCCATCGAAATAAAAGAGGACGTTGAAGCAGCGAATAACGTGGCTGGCCGGCAGGGCAAGTGCGCCAATACGGCCGTGCCGGAACACCAGATTTGACCGCTCATAGTGCCGGACCGGATTTTGCACCAGGCGGACACGGCCGTTACCCACAGACGCCGCTGCTTCTGGGCTACCTGCCGCCAACTGCGGCCGCCAATGGCGCCATAGGTCGGTAAAATGCTCCCGAGCCGAGACCGGATCACGCCAGACTGCCAGCGCCCGGCCGTGACCGCCCTGGAAGTATTGCAGTGCGCCATTTTCATCAAACAGGGCATAATCACCGTGCTCCTCTTGCACCAGATAGTGAGGCAGCGCCGGGTCTATGCCAATCACCTGCCAGTTGGGGAAGCGTCCGGCCGTCGCCACCGTTGTCAGCGGCGGGAAACCACAGCCGACATCCAGAAACGTGCCGCTGGGGTTGGCCTGAAACCACGGATGGCTCTCCAGATAATTGTCCAGCTTGTGGTGACGGCCTTCCAGGGTGAAGGGTGGAACTGTCCCCTGCCAGGCATCTTGCACCATTTGTACCACGTGGCCAAACTGCGTGGCCAGTTCCACGGTAAAAGCGGTGGCCGGGAAACGCGCCCGCTGCATGTGACAAAAAGCGCGTTCCAGAAAGGCCCGTACTTCTGGATGCCGGGCCGATTGTTCCAGGGTGGCCAGCTGGCTTAAAACGGCCGGGGAGAGACGGCCGTTAAAATAGGTCTCATTCCACTTTTCGGTCAGGCCGCTCATTTAAATGGACGCCTTTTCCGCAGAGACCTGCCTGGCAAAATGCGTTTGTGTCAACTGCAAACAGCGTGCATGCCACACCATAAACGTCCCCAGGAACAACTGCAAAAGGCTGTGGTACACATCTTCCCAGCGATCTTGCACCCGCATCCATAAAAGCACCGCTTGCCGAAAGGGGTAAGGCAAGCCCGCTTGCCGGGCCAGCAGCAAACACGGGCCACGGTTGGGCATAGAGCGTGTATGGGCTGCCGAGGAGATCAATTGAAATTGTTTGAGCACCATCGGTGTGGCTGCCTTTATTGAAATTAGCGCGATGCGCTGCGCCGGGCAAGATCGGTTGCCATAGACACCAAAGGGAATGTAGTGGGCCTCTTTGGGAGAGAGATGCTCCCATCTTTCCGGGATAAACTTTTCTGGCTGGTCGTAACCCGTCTGGTGATAAGCGGGGTAATTAAAACATAAGACCGTCCCGGATGGAATGGTTGTCTTTTCATCGACGTCAATGGGGCCGGAGGTGATGCGATGAGCGATGCCAAACAAGGGGAACAGCCGCAGCGTTTCGGTGATGACCTGGTCCAGGTAATGATTGTCATTTGGCGTGGCGGCCAGGCGTGCCTGCACGGCCGGATGGTGGGCTATGGCCATCAGGGTATGGGCCATGGCTTCTGACATTTGCACGATGGCCGTATTAAAATAGGTGCCCTGCAAATAAAATGCTTGTTCTTCCACAGTAAACTCCCCTGGGAAGGCATGGGGGAAGGCGCCGGCCTGTAGTTTTTTGATCAGGAAGTGGGTCAGCCGGCTGCGCTGTGGCATATGGCGCAGGCTGCATCCCTTCAGGGCATTAACAACATCGCTGGCGTTGGCCACAATCAACTGGCGTGCGTAAGCCGGGCATTGCTGGCCAAAGACCAGCTCATAATAGAATTCGGCCCAGACCGGCATGAACAAGTCACGCAGGCGCACCATTTGCCACGGCCGTGTTACTTTCTCTGCCAGGACGTTTTCCAGGCACTTCTCGGTGAGTAGTTCAATCTGATGGTGCGGTACGGCCAGAACGTCGCGGGTTATTCTGGCTATATGCTCGTAACGTTCACCGTTTTCCAGGTGCTCCTGATGCATCTCTGGCCCTGGTGAAAGCCAATACCAGAACAGGTCAGACAGCGCGGCGCCCCGGCTGCGGCCGCCGGCGTTTTTATGCTCATAGATTTGTTTGAAGTAGGCGGCATCAATGCTGTCGTTTGGCAGCTGCACACCTTCATCGCCATTTACCTTGGTAAAAATCCACATCCGTAACCGGATGACAAGGAAAGGCAGCCAATAAGGCAGCATAAGGCAGAAACCTAACCAGCTGATACGCGTCAATGTTTGTCGCATTTTGTGCATACCTGGCAAAAGCGGGCAGCTCCTTAAATATCTTCAAAGGCTGTTTGCCCACCTTTGGCTAAAAGCGTAACAATTCCGGCCCAACCTCGTCGAGGTTGGCACAGCCACATAAGGCCAGGGCACTATCCAACTCACGGCGCAGGTTGTCCAACACGTCGTAGACCCCACTTTCACCGCCAACCGCCAGCCCCCAGAGTACCGGCCGACCAATGGCCACGGCGTCAGCACCCAACGCCAGGGCTTTGAGTACATCGGTGCCACGGCGGATGCCGCCATCTACCAGGATGGGCATACGGCCGTTGGCTGCGGCGGCGATCTCTGGCAGTATCTCGATGGTGGAGACGGCCGTATCCAGTTGGCGGCCGCCATGATTAGATACGATAAGGCCATTGGCGCCATGCTCCCAGGCCAGGCGAACATCATCGGGGTGGACAATGCCCTTGAGCAGCAGGGGCAGATCGGTGAGGGTGCGCAGCCAGGCCACGTCTGCCCAGGTCAGATCTGCCTTGAAGTCAAATTTTGGGGGGGTGGTGGTGCCGGATGGGGTAAAATTGGCCAGAGACAGCCCCGGCGGCAATTCATGAAAGTGATGGCGCATATCTCGCTCTCGCCGGCCAAAGATAGGCGAGTCCACCGTCAGCACCAGCGCACGGCAGCCAGCGGCCTCAGCGCGGCGCACCAGCGTCACTGTAAAGTCACGGTCCGGCAAGACGTATACCTGAAACCAGAGGGGGGGTGCCTTGGCGCTGGCGGCGTTGGCGGCAGCTATTTCCTCGATGGCTGTTGTAGCTACCATACTGACGATCATGATGGTGCCAGCTGCGGCGGCGGCACGTGCGGTGGCGATCTCCCCCTGCGGGTGGGCCAGGCGGTGGAAGGCGGTGGGCGCAATGAGGATGGGCAGGGACAGCGGTTGCCCCAGAATTTCCGTTGCCAGCGACCGCTGGCTTACATCTCGCAAGACGCGATAGAGCAGCCGGATACGGCCGTAGGCGGCCCCATTCGCCTGTACGGTGATCTCGTCATTGGCACCACCGGCGTAATAGTCGTATATCTCTGGCGGCAACATCTCTTGCGCCGCTCTTTCATAGTCGTCCAGGTTAAAAAGTTCCATTTTGTTCAGGTGGGCCCAGATGGTGCTATCTGGGCCAGTTCATGGCTGAAGTAAACTTGGAGCGGCCGGGTATGGACGTCGTGAAACCATTCATTTTCCAGATTTTCCACAATGTGATGGGTGGAAACGTGCTGCTTGCCCACGAAGTGACGCACCACAGGATGAAGGTAGCGGCTGTCCAACGCGTTTTTGGCGTCGGTTTGGGCCACGCGGCTGATGGTAATGTCGAAGGGGTCTACCTTGTGGTGATCCGGGCCATATTCCAACGTAATGACAAAGGTATGGTCTGCAGGGCCAGCCATCACGTTATGCACGTAATCTACTGGCACTTCCTGGCAGTAATGGGCAGAGCCATCAGGCGTGAGGCGAATGACATCACCCAGGAAACCAAACTGCTGCCATAGGGCTGATGTTTCATTCACACGGGAGATAACCGCCGCCGTTAAGGTTGGGGCGGCGGCCTGCAAGGGCTGGCTGGGCCAGGCACGGCCGTGAACCTTCTGTTCCAGCAGCCGGTGGAGAGCGCGCACGTTATAACGGAAGCCATGAATAAAAGCGCTGGTCGATTTTTTATAATCCCGCACCTGCATCAAGGTACCGGCAAAGTAGAGGCCGGGGACATTGGTGGATTCCCATTCGCAAGTTTGCGCCGGGAAGCGGTTGTGCACCACCAGTTGGGGGCGGCATGTTTCGTCAAAGATGGTGTTGTCAAAGCGGAAGCCGGTGCAGGTAATGACCCTGTCATAAACGATCTCTTTCTGCACTTCGTTGGCCCGCACAAAACGCGCGGTCACCAGAAACTTGCCATCTCGACGTGCTATTTTATCAATATAGGCATCGAGGATGGCATTTTGTGACTTCAATTGGTACGTGTCCAGCAGATTGTTGTTGACGGCCCGGACGTGACCGACGTAATGGGTACGCCAGGCCAGCGTGACTGAATCTGGGCCGGCAACGTGAATGATAGCGGCGGTCTCCATGAGGTTGTCGGCCGTTTCAAAACCAGAATTCCCCTTCCCGATAATGAGCACCTTTTGGTTCGTGAACTCTGCTGGCGTCACGGAGACGGTAGTATAATTTTCTGCCAGCTCAATGCCGGGAATCGGGGGAATGCAAGGCCGGCTTACCCCGGTAGCCACAATAAGCTGCCGGCAGCGGTAACGATTGCCCTGCTCATCCCATAGCTGAAAATCTCCATTTTTGCTCACACGGCTGATCCGGGCATTGTATTTAACCTTTAAGGCAAAGTGACGGGCAAAATCACCCAGGTATCGCACAAAATCATCGGCGTCAGGAAAAAAGCGTTGACTATAATTTGTGAACAATAGCTCAGGGCTGGTTGAAAGCAAGGAATTCCAATCCATGCGCAGATTAAATTCTGAATTTTCGCTGCCGGTATAACGCTTGTTGATGGAAATCAACTGCCGGTGACGGGGGAACGTCTTAAAAAATGTGCCCGGTGAATCACCGGCTTCTAGAATCAGATAATTCCGCCCCGCCTGCTCCAGAAAATAACCCAGTTGTAAACCGGCCGGGCCAGCACCAATAATGATGTAATCTACAGATGGTTTCTCGTTTCCCATAAGCCATAACCTCCATAACCAAAGTTACGGATAAAAATGGAAAGTAGATTGCCGCTTACTGCTACCCGGTGGTCTTGTAACACTTCTGTTCACTACCGTACACTTTTAAGGGAACGATTTGAAATGTGACAGAAAAGAAGAAACAAGGGTACACTTCTCGATTCAGCACAAACCAAAGGAGTGTACCCATGGGTGATAATCACCAAGTCTATCG
>WYBM01000096.1 GCA_011525915.1 Ardenticatenaceae bacterium
AGGCCGGCCTTCTGCTCGTCTACATGGGCGCCAGCTCATACCCCCGCTTTAGCTTGGCGGCCACAATCTTTGCCGCCAACGCTTCGGCTTCCACGGCCGTAGCCACCGGCAGTATCGTCAGGCGCTGTGTGACGGCTGCAAAGCGTTGCCCTCAAGCCGCTGGCGCGTCGGTAAAGGGCAGGGGCACGGCATAGGCGCGCACTCCCTGCTCCCGGTCCTGCTTGTTGCGGGCGATGAGGGCGGCGATGGCCTGCTGTTGGGCCGGGGAGAGGGCCGCCAGAACTGGCGGGGGCACTGATTCTGGCGGGGGCGCCAGCAGGGGCAGTTGGGTGGGCGGTGGGTCTGGCTTTGACTGCATCACGGCCGTGATTATCGGCCAAGATGAGTAAATGGCAAGGGATTCGTAGGGGGATGGTGCCACGGCCGTTGGGCGCGGCCGCGCTGGTTGGGGTATGGTAACGATGTGGCTGACCTAAAGCCTTTGGCCCTTTCTCCTCCTCTTCCCTGAAAAGCCCCTTCACCGGGGCTTTTCTGTCTCTGGCCAGCCAGACCAGCTACCGCCATGTTTATCGTTAGCTTCATGGAGCATCATGGAGGTAACTCAGTAATGATTAGCAAAACGTATTGGCAAGTGTGAAGACCCCGGCAGCGGGGTTTTTCTCTTTGGGGTGGTTGCTGCTTTGTTGATTATTGTGGCCGTGCTGTTCGGCTACGGCCGTCTCACCCCAAACCTAATCCTGAAAAAGCTCTGCTGCCGTTCGTTCCTCGCCGGCAGTGATAAAGTGGCGTGCCTGGTATGCGGTCACTGCCAGGATGGCCTCGCGTTGGGCGTCCGTTAACTTGAACCACTCCCCTTCCTTTTTGGCGCCATGCAGTTGGGCGTGTAAGGCTTCCTCCGCGGCCGTAGCATTGTCGGCTTTGAAGGCGTGCAGCAGCTTAAGCTTGTAGGGACTGGCGGTTTGCATACTGGCTAAACGGCCGTTGGGGTCATTCGATTTGCCAATCTTGTAAAGGGGCGTACGCCCCATGCGAATGAGGTAGACGTATTCTGTATCGTCGGCGGGTAAGCTTGCCAGGCGAGACTTGCGAGGCGCCTTTTCTATAAGTATTTTTGGTGGCGGCCAAAAGACGCCATCCACAGGCCGCAGTGAGCTAGACTTGCTCCACACCTTTTTCTCACCGATGGTCAGATGACCCCCTTCATAAAACCTGTTGAGGAAGCGGTTGAACAACATATCTTGCCGGTCATAGTGGCAAATCCACCCGATGACTCTGCGCCCGCGTTTCGCTTCACCCATGTACCGGAAGAAGGTTTTCCCAGGGCTGTTGAGGGCCAGGCAAGGCAGGCGGAAAGAAACAGATTTATTCTCTTCGACGATTTTTAGCTGCCTCTCTTCATTCAGTTTGTCTATGGTCAGGCGCGGTGTGCGCTGACGGCCGTCGACCCAGCGATAACGGAAGCGTGACGTAAATTTGATGTTGATGCCATAGCGGAAATAGCCAGCCCCTTCGCCTGGCCGGTAATCGGTGTAGACTACTTCTGCCGCTTTTTTGGCCTTCACTTTCACCACCCCTTTGTCGATGCCAAAGCCGGTGATGTGATGCAGCTCCGCCGCAACGTCGTTCATGATGACGATAGCCTCGCTCACCTGCGCTTCTTCCGTTTCGCCTTGCAGATTGCGCAAAGGGAAGGTGCGGCGTGTCACCTGCTGCCGATCATCATAAATCGACAGGGTGATGGACATGTCAAACAGTGGGGGTAAGGTATCGAGAAACGTGGTCATGGTTAGCACTCAACTCCTCTGGATTTCCTTGATGACCCAATCAAAAGTCTGTAGAGACTGCTCTGAACGAATAGAGCAAAAGTCAACTAATCATGCTTTGTTTTCAGAACTATTTGTCTCTACTTTCTATAATGTCCTCCTTGAATTTACCAGCTAACTCGTCGTAACGGTAATTGTGATTGATGGGGTCTCTTCCACCAGCGTAGAGTGGCGTGCTAAACGAGACGTCATCAATAAAAAGGTGACTATTAAGTATACTATCCGTGAAAGCGACTATATCCAGTTGCACCAATTGTCCAGCATATTGGCTTAACGGAATGGATCTTAAAACCCAGCCGTAGGTGTTGTTATCTTCACATAACAGGAATGCATCCACAGCAGTGCCGTTAATGAGAACACCAGCAATATCGTAATTAACGCTACAAAAATCTTCAGAGAGAATCCAATGCCAATAATACAAAGTAGGGTTGTTTACGGGAACCGTTACCTGTTGTGATAGTCGGGAATCCTCATCAGGCAAACCGCCAAGCCAGGCAGCCCAGTTTCCACTGTGTGGCATAAGCGGATCAAGATACTCACCGGGCACGATTAAGGGCACTCCGTTTGATGAATACTGCTCCCATCCAACCGGTCCAGATTCAAAATCCCCATTGAACACTCCTGAAACAGGGGTAGATGTTGGCGTTGCAGTATTTGTTGGTTGCGGTGTAGGTGTAGGTGGCAACTGTCGTAGGATCATGGGAAGCATAACTTTACTGGGAGGTAGAGGGGTCCAAGTCGGGCTGGATGTGTGAGTTGGCGTGGCGGTCGGCGTAGCAGTTTGCGATGCAGTCGGCGTAGAGGTTGGCGTTGCGGTTTGGGATGGGGTCGGCGTTACGGAAGGTGTAGGGGTAGCGCTAGGCATGCTGGTTGGTGTTGGTGTATTAGTTGAGGTACTCGTTGGGGTAGGTGTATTAGGCGGAATAATTGTCAACATCACCGAAGTGGTCCGCGTGATAGGCATCAGGTAAATACCGTTCATGACATCACCTGTGCCTGTGATTGTAAGCGTATACGAACCTACAGGCGCAAACGAATCTGCTACAAGTTGAACATCAACTACCGAATTAGGATTGGCAGGGTTAGGATAAAAACTACTCTGTACACCAGCTGGCAGGCCATCTAAAAACAGATCAATAACTGAGGTAAATGTCAGTGAGGCTGTGATCGCCAGGTTATAGGTAACGGCCACGCCCTGATTTATGATCCATGATGAAGGGAGAGGCTCTAGCCCAAAGTCTGGACTTATTACATTCACTGTTACTGGCACGCTTGTTGTCAGATTTGTCATGACTGCATGGATAGTAACAGGATAGCTGCCGTCTGGAATGGAAGATGTTGTCGTCAGCACCAAAGTAGATTGAGCTGTTGGCGTGATGTAGGCGGGGTAGAAAGCAGCTGTCAATCCTAACGGATTATCCGAAATTGTTAAAGTTGCCGATAATGGCGTCCCTGCTATCAGTATGCTAAACGAGGTGGTTCCTCCAGGCACAACGAGACGCTCCGCAGGGGAAGCCTCCATGCGAACATGCTGATAGAGCCACGTGTCATTAAGTTTGCTGCTGCCATCCAGACCGCCAAAAAGCACCACAAAGCCACGATCCGAATCGTAAGTCATGGCGTGCATGGAGCGTGCCGAAGGAGAATCAAGGGGTAAAAATTCTTGCCACTCGAACCCATCCCACTCCCACGTTGAGTTTAATAGAGAGCTGACGCCGCCAAACAAAATCACACGGCCAAGTTGGCTATCATAAGCCAAAGTGTGGGATGCTCTTGGTGAAGGGAGGGTTACCGGTGTGCTTTCCACCCAATTGTTGCCATCCCATTCCCAGGTGTCGTTTAAAAGCCCGCTGTTGCTACCCCCACCAAATAAAACAATACGCCCCCGTGCGCTATCATAGGTCATCGCATGAGACGATCTCGGCAGTGGAGAATTGGGTGAGACACGTTCTACCCAAACCGAACCATTCCATTCCCAGGTGTCACCCATATAATTAGCACCGAAACCACCAAACAAGACCACAACCCCGCGAGTACTATCGTAGGCCATAGCGTGGCCAGTTCTTCCAGACGGCGATGTACCTGGCATCAGTTCCTGCCAGTTCGTACCGTCCCACTCCCAGGTGCTGTTGGGCCACCCACCATCAAATCCTCCAAACAACACAGCCCGGTGGCGAGCGTTGTCATAAGCCATGGCATGGGATGATCTGGCCGATGGCGAAATAGCCGGCGTTCGTTGTACCCAGAGAGCTCCATCCCATTCCCAGGTATCCCCTAAAAAATTCTGTGTGTTTATGCGACCGCCAAAAAGGACACTTACTCCACGCGCTGTATCATGAACCATGGCCGTCAGGTCGCGCACGGATGGTGCAGCCGGGGGATCTGTCTCTTGCCAGGTAACGGCTTCAGCATAAACGGTGCCACCTGAAATAGACTCTTGTGTCAAACAGCTCTCAAAAAGGTTCGCACAATTGGCTGAATTAGTTGTATGAAACGGAGGGGAAGAATTATCGGGGGATGCGGATACGGTTCCGCTCCACAGTGATGCGATTACCATCATCAAGATTAATAATGATGCTAGACTTGATAGTAGCACAATAAGCGAGGCTTTTGTTTTCACCTGATTGCTCACTTTGAAGAAGGAAAATACTTGTCCGCGCTTCAATTCGATCTTGGCGGAGAGTACCTACCATCGAATGTGATAGCTAATCTCGCCCTTTCGGCCGTTCAGCTTGTTCTTTCAGTCATCGCTTGTTTGGCATTCATGGACACCTAGCTCCATTACCAAAAACCATCAACTTCTGAGATACCCCAGGTTGTGACACGATAAAGTATTTAAGAACTCACTCCAAGAGGATACAGGCTGAGGATAACCAGCCTCTCGAAGACAAGATCATTGACTCTGATAAGGATTGTCGGCCCGCAGTTAGGTAACAAGCTCTTGGTTCGTATCATTTTGATAATTTGAGGTCATTGAGAGAAAAGTTGTCCGGCCAAATGGTATATTCATTGTATTTAATACCAGATATTATAGCCTCACTCAAGTCTGCTCCCATCAAGTTGGCACCACTTAAGTTAGCCCCACTTAAATTGGCCCCATTCAAGTTGGCTTCGCTTAAATTGGCCTCATTCAAGTCGGCCCCACTTAAGTTGGCCCTACTCAAGTTAGCTTTAATCAATTCAGCTTCCATCATGTCAGCCTCGCTCAGGTTAACCTCCCTCAAATAAGCCCTACTTAAGTTAGACAGCACTAAGGTAATTCCACTCAAGTTTATGCCGTCCCAGGAAATGTCGATCAAATCGGCATCTACCAAGTAAGTTCCAGTCAAGTTCGTCTCGCTATTAATTTTGGTTCCAATTAACCGAGCACCATACAAATTGGCATAGCTCAAGTCTGCTCCGCTCAAATCTGCTCCACTTAAGTTCGCCTCACTTAAGTTCGTTTCACTCAGGTTTGTTTCTCTCAAGTCTGCATTTCTTAGATCCACCCCCTCTAAATCCGCATTTCGCCAATCGCAGTGACTAAAATCCCCACCATTCAGTGATGCAATTTCGGTTAGCCCTGCCTCTCGCAAGAAACGAAATACTGGCCCTATTCGCATTGAATCTAGCTCTCGCAAAGTTATCAACGTGAGCGTTCTCGCCATAACCCTACACTCGTCACCTCCTTCTGACGACCTTAACGGGTTGTCTTTGTCTAGTAACAATTTAGTCATCCGGTCGAAATAGGCTTCAAGTGATGCTTGCTTTTGTCTATCTCGTTCTAAGTTTTTATCCGCTTCCCGGTTCTTTGCTGCTATTTCTCTCTCACTACGTCGGGCTGACTGGTTTAGCAGGAAGACCCCCACAGCGATCACGGCCGTGACAATAAGTAAATCCATCCAATCCCAAAGGGTTTTAGCGCGTGTTACCTCCCCTTGAGGGCTTACATACTCCCCAAACCCCGTCCATTCTGGTGATTGATTTGGTAAGATTGCCCAGTAAATAACAGTACCAATCACCAAGAGGATCACAAGGCCAAACAAGATAAAAAATGCACTCCTTACTACCCAATTTACTCTACCCCATAATTGGTGCTGTCTTACCTTGTAAATCTTCTGCGATAACATGAGTTTACCCTGGCTCCTGCTGGATTGAGCATCTTGTTTTCACAATCATTGGGTGGTTTTATCTCAATAATATTCCGCGATATACCCATACGCCCGGTCAAACAAATCATTGTCTTTGTGTAGCTGATACTTTGCCAGCGTGCGCCGTAGGGCGATCTTCACTTCGCGCTGTCCTTTGCTGGTGTTTTGCCAACCGGGGAAACGCACAATACGCACAATCTCATCAATGTCATTAACAATGCGCTCGACCATTTTGGGGGTGTCGCCGTTTTGGATTTCGCGGAATAGTTCGGTGAGGGCGGCCAGCCCTTGTTCCTCTGGCGTAATTTGGATGATGGGTTCTACATCCCTCTCGGCGCGTACCACATCGCGGGCGATTTGTAGCAGCATTTTCAGGAATTCGATGCTGGCGATGATGCCTGCTTCATGGCGGCGGCGCAGCTCTTCTAGCTGTAGACCCAGGGCGATGAAGCGCGGATTCTGACCGTGCTTGCGCAGTCGGGCCACCAATTTGCTTTCCAGTTCTTTTAAGGCCAAAGGGTTTTGTTTGTCCAACAGTTGCGTCAGGAAATCGGCATCCATCACCAGCGTATCCAGGTCATCACGCACGTTGTAGACGACGATGTTGTCATGGATGATTTGCAGCGTTTTTTCGCCCAGAGCGTACCACAGCAGCTTGCCGTGACCGCTGGTAGGTTTGACCGATTCGTACACTTGGGACAGCCAGCGATAAGCGGTGTAATAAGGCTGCAGCACGGGGTCGGGTGAAATGGCTTCCCACAACCGGTGCAGCACCGAAAAATCGGCGGCAAAAGCATCACGGGTATCGTCATCAGGCAGACATTCCTGGGCGGCGATTAAGCCTTCGTAGCCGCTGAGCGTGCGATCTACATTGGGGAAGTAAGCTAGACAGGCGGCGACGGCTTCGGGCACTTGGTCTTTCAGAGCTTCAATGTTTTCCACCACACGCAGCATTGCTTCTTCGTCAAAGCGCAGCGATTTGGCTACATCGTCAAAGACGCCGATGTAATCCACAATGAGGCCGAACTGCTTTTGTGGGCCGTTATCTTTACGGGGCAGGATGCGATTGGTGCGAGTGATGGCTTGCAGCAGGTTGTGTTCCTTCAACGGCTTGTCCAGATACATCGCTTGCAAAATGGGCGCGTCAAAGCCGGCCAGCAGCTTGGCGGTGACGATCAGGAACTTGAGCGGGTGCTGCGGATTGCGGAAGTTGTCCAGAATCCGCTCCTCCTCATCCTTGCTGCGGTCAAAGGGTTTGTAATGTTCCTCGCGGCTGTTGACCGTCATCACAATGTCACTGGCTTCAGGCGGTAAATGTTTATCCATTTGCTGCTTGTAAGCCAGGCAGGCCTCACGGTCAAAGGCCACAACCATCGCTTTGAAGCCGTTTGGCGCCACCTTTTGTTGGAAGTGGGTGACGATGTCTTGCACAATGCGTTCCACGCGGCTGGGGGCTTTGAGCAAGACGGCAATGTTGGCCGCCATTTGGGCCAGATTGGCCTGGTCTTCTTCGGATAAGCTGCCTGTCATGTGGGCATAGGCTTCATCAATAGCGGCCTGGTTGACGTGCAATTCCACCAGCCGCGCTTCAAATTTGAGGGGCAAGGTGGCTTCATCACGGATGGAATCCTCGAAGGAGTAGCGATCCAGGTAGCCGTTTTCGTCCTCGTCGGCGCCAAAGGCGTAGAAGGTGTTGCGATCACGTTTGTTGATGGGGGTGCCCGTCAGACCAAAGAGGAAGGCATTCGGCAGGGCTTCGCGCATGAAGCGCCCCAGGTCGCCTTCCTGGGTGCGGTGGGCTTCATCGACCATGACGATGATGTTGGGGCTGGTGTTGAGGGCTTCGGCGGCGGCGGCAAATTTGTGGATGGTGGTGATGATGATTTTACGCACACCCTTACGCAGTAAATCTTGCAGTTCATCCCGCTTTTCCGTGGTGACGACGTTGGCCACATCGTTGGCCAGGAAGGTGCCGCTGATTTGGGTGTCCAGGTCAACGCGGTCTACGATGACCAGGACGGTGGGTTTTTGTAATTCGGGAATGCGGCGTAACAGTTGGGCAGTGAAGAGCATGAGCAAGGATTTGCCGGAGCCTTGGAAGTGCCAGATGAGACCCTTGCGCGGCCGGCCCAAGATGACGCGGCGCACAATTTTGAGGGCGGCGTAATATTGCTGGTAACGGGCGATGATTTTGATCATGCGCCCTTGTTTGTTGGTGGCGTAGGTGGTGAAGTGGCGCAGCATGTCCAGCACCACGCGCTTATCTAGTATAGCGCGGGCAGCATCGCCCACCGCTCTTAAACCTTCTTTTTCCCCTCCCCCGCTGGGGGAGGAGCTAGAGGTGGGGGCGCTGTCGCTGTCATACCAGGGTCCCCAATGCTGCAAGGGAGCCTGCACGGAACCGTAGCGGTATACCTTGCCTTCGCTGGCAAAACTGAAAACGTTGGGCACAAAAAATTGGGGCACGGCTTCTTCATAACCTTGAAGCTGCACCGCCCCATCAAACCATGACCAATGGCTGTTGACGGCCGTTTTGGCTTCGCCCACAACCAGTGGTATGCCGTTAACGAACAGCACATGGTCAAAGCGTTTTTCGATGGCGGCCGGTTTGAAGGTAACTTCTTCGGCGATGATGTAGCTGTTGTTATCGTTGGGTGTGCCCACGTTGTCATAATCGATGAGGCGAACAGGCACATGCTGATGGTGACGGCCCTGGCCGCTGCCAAAGGGCATGGTGTGGTCATTGCGCAGCCAGTCAGACATGCGTTGGTTGGCGCGGATGAGGCCATCGGCCTGGACGGAGAGCAGGATGGCGCGCAGGCGGTGGATGACTTCTTCAGCGCGGCCGGGTTGGGCGGCAATGTCGGGGTTGAGGCGCTGCAGGGCGGCGGTGAGTTCATCCAGCAGGAAAACATCACGAATGGAGCGGTTGAGGTCAATGGCTTTGACTTCGCGCCAGCCGAGTTCACGACGCAAGATGTCAGTGATTTGGCGTTGGGTAGTGTTGTTTTCGTTGAACATAATTTAACTTAACATTTCTCGCAGAACTGCGCGCTTCAACTTTTGAGTTGCTGAGATTTTTTGCTCAACAGCTTTTTGAGTCTCTAATATTTGCTCAAGTTGATTTACGGCCGTTTCAATCGCCTCTCGCTTATTCGGCAAATAGACAGGTACGTTTGAAATTATTGTAGTATTCAGATTTGGCATCGTTGTGCCCACCGCAAAACGCTCCAGCCAAGTAACCGTGTGACGAGCTGATAAAGCATGAAATATAGCACGTGAAATCGCTTTATCTTGAATACGAATACGAATTGAACCAGTACCACAAATCCACCCTTCTTGTGCTGGATGAACATATGCACGTCTATCAAGTTCACCTCGACGGGGGAGCAAAATATCGCCAACTTTGACTTTGTGGCGGGAGAGCTTGTTTGCCATTTGAGGTGTTATTCGGACGATTTCATTAGCTAGAACTTCATCTGAATCCATATTGGATGGCATCACTACGGGCACCCCTTCCTCAACGTAATCATAAGCGTGTAATTGGCTACCAAACGGCCCTATTTGGATTCCTTTACCATTGTTACAGAGGTCAGCAAGCTTGTAAATAATGTTGCCGTTTTCTTTCCCAAACAAATGCACACGTAACACTCTCAATTCAAGGTCTAATGCTTCTTGGAGGTTTTCGTGTTGCCGAATATTTTCTTCAACGGCCGTTAAAATCTCAGCAATCCGTCTCTGCTCAGCCAGCGGCGGCAGCGCGAATTCATACTTCGCCAGGTGTGACCACTTGGTACGGGGCGACAGCGATCCGGCCGACGTGCGCATGGCATACTCAAAAAAGCCATCCGTATGGATCAAAAAGGGCAGCAGTTCCGGCAGCAGCTTTTGGGGTTTGGCCTCCATGACAATGATGTCACCGGAACAGATACCATCAAAAGGAGCTAAAGCCGCTTTTCGCTGGTAGGCCCGGCGACGGCCGAATAACATTTGCCCTTTGCGAAACAGGCGCGTAAAGGTCGTATCATCTTCGGCAATCTCTCCCCATCGCTTGAGTTGAATCGAGTCCGGGTCAAGGTCAGCCAGCCCCACATAGCGCGTAATGCCCTTTGACAGCGGGTTTTGCTCCGTTTCCGTCACCTGCCGCACCACATCACCAAAGCGAACCATTTGCCAACCTTCTTTACTCATTCAGCCCTGCTTCCTCCAAAACTGCAAACAGTGAATCCATAGAACGGCGCAAACTCTGTGAACTTTGCTGCCACTCCTTAATCACCACGTCGAGCGGCTTATCCACACCATTGCCGTTCTCATTGGCATGGACGTACAGCAGAATACTCAGGTTGGCATCATGCTGCATTACCTCAGCAATAGGGACCACTTTGGTAAAGCCTTCTTCATCTTCATAGTTGCGGTAGGCGGTCACAATCCGGTCAATATGGCCATCTTCCAAAAAGCTAAAGGCCCGCTCACGGGTCACTTCATTAACAGCATTGATAAACAAAATGCGCCCCTGTCTTTCTTGGGGTTTGCTTTTGCGGCAAACGACCACACAAGCTTCCATGGGCGAGTTGTAAAAGAGGTTTGGCCCCAGCCCAATAACGGCATCAATCACATCCGCTTCAATCAAGGGGCGGCGCATATGCTTTTCTTCATTGCGGAACAGCACCCCATGTGGATAGAGAATGGCACAACGGCCAGATGTCTCATTAAGGCTAAACAAAATATGCTGCCAAAAGGCATAATCTGCCCGGCTTTGGGGTGGTGTGCCATAGATATTGCGCGGGTCATTCTCCCAGGCAGCCCGGTTCCAACTGTTAATGGAATAAGGGGGATTGGCCAGAATGACATCAAACTGCTGCAAGCGATTGCCCTGCTTGAAGGTAGGGTTGGCTAAGGTGTCACCGCGCACCACCTGAAAATCCTCAAAGCCGTGCAAAAAAAGATTCATGCGGGCAATGGCCGAGGTCATCAGGTTAATCTCCTGGCCGTACATGCGTAAGGTGCGGGTGTCCTGCCCGCGCCGCTTCAACTCATCGGCAGCCGAAAGCAGCATGCCGCCAGAGCCGCAGGTGGGGTCATAGATGCTCTCACCCTCCTGCGGCGCCAACAGCAGCGTCATCAAATGGACGACGGTGCGGTTGGTGTAAAATTCGGCGGCCGTGTGGCCGCTGTCATCGGCAAACTTCTTGATCAGGTATTCATAGGCCTGCCCCAGCAAATCTTCATTGACGCGGGCGCGGGAAAGCGTTTGGGTGGAAAAATGTTCGAGCAGGTCGGTGAGGGTGGCATCGGCGAGGCGGTTTTTATTCGTCCAGGGCGCATCACCAAAGATGCCATCCAGCAGGGGATTGGCCTTCTCAATGTGGCGCATGGCGTTTTGGATGGCCACGCCGATAGTGTGTGTCACGGCGCGCACATCCCGCCAGTGAGCGCCATCGGGAATTTGAAAGCGGTGATATTCCGGGAAATCCTCGCCCACCTCCGCCAGCGAGCGTGCCCGCTCTTCATCATAGACATCACACAAGCGCTTGAAGAACATCAGCGGAAAGATGAACTGCTTGTAATCACCGGCGTCAATAAAACCACGCAGCAAAACGGCCGCGCCCCACAAATAAGATTCCAGTTCAGTTTGGGTAATGGCTTGGGTCATGGCGTCAATCTACACGGGCTATAAATATGTCTTTACCAACAGCTTTTACACGAGGCTGCATAACTTTTACATAATTCACCATCGCCGGAACCGCCTTTTGCCTTAGTTCTGCCAGTTCTTCTTCACTGTCAGTAATATGCCCTTTAAAAATGCGCGCAATCCGGGAAGCGCGCCGGTTATCCAACCGCTGCCAGCTTAGTTCGTGCCCCACTTCAGTTTCAATTTCCTCTTTTTGGGCCTCAAGACCAGCAAAAATATCTTTGTTAATCGCCTGATCGCCGCTGTCGATATACAACTCTACCCGAAAGATACCGCCCCGCCCAAATGAGTAAGTAAAGGAGGCCACTGACCTGTCACGGACGGTGACACCCCTTGTCCAATACCAGTTGACGCCATCGGGCATATTTTGCAGATTATCAAACCCAGGTTGCTGGCGCAGTTCGTTGATAAGGGCGCTGAAAAAATCAATATAGGCTTTTTGCCGTTCCTTGATACGAGCAAAACGGACGATCTCGCTTGTCATATTGACAGAAGCCACACGCCAGCCCACATCAAGCCACTGTTTTGATTGGACATGCCCCACAGAATCATTGGCCCACCAGGCGCGATTCTTGTAGGCCGACTCAGGCAGCTTACCACCGATAATCTCTTCGATTTTGGCGAAAGTAGGTTTGATCAATTCTTTATCGGCCGACTGGCTTTGTAACCAGATGGCCAAAGGAGCATAACGACTGTCATCAGGAGCGACTTCATCATCTATCGGCTGGATAGTGTCTGTGTCTGGTTCCTGTTCTTCACCTTCATCAGAGGTGATGACATCATTAGCTTCAACATCATCTGGGGCAAAGGCACGGATAATGGCTTTTTGATGATCGTTTAGCAAATCATAGCAGTCACGCAACTGAACACTTTGGTCAGAAGTAATTTCACGAAAATGGGATAGCGCATTGCGCGTTTCGCGCACGTTATCAAGTAAATACTCTACGGCGCTTTTCTCTAGTTCAAACACCTCGGCATAATGAGGCCAATAATCATTGTGGAGGAAAAGGGAGATGTAATTTCCTAATGTAAGATCGTCGAAAGTAGGGGGCGGTTTCTTTTCGACCAAGTGCTTTTCAAAGACCTGGGTAAAGAGCATATCATCAAAGGGAATCCTCTTGTCTTCCGGTAAAGAATTCAGATAACTTTGCACCCCTTCTGCAAACAAGTACCTTTCAAAAACCTTATTGAACAAAACATCATCTAAATAAACCTGCTTTGTGCCCAGATAATGACGAAGCCCTTTTTCAAACTTTTGCCGAATATAGGCACTGGCATCAGTCATAGTTCGGATCATTTGATCCAGGCGAGTTTCGCCATCAGTGTCACTGCCGAATGACAATTGAATGTAATCTTTCAAGACATTTTCAATGTTTTCTACCAGAATAATGTCTTGTGCCCTCTGGCGGAAATATTGAGCGGTGTCATAGTCAGTAATAATTTGAACCAGCTTGTTCTCATCGTCTACGACCAGAGCCACATTCCCACTCATCTCATCAAATAAATCAAGTAGATCAATGTTTTGATTAAACGTTTGCGGCTTCTTGAGCATCGCATGTTTGATGCGGATGCCCTTTAAGGATGTGTCGAAATTATTGAGAGCTTTAAGAACTGACTCACTGGTTACAATACCAATCGGGCAATTGTTTGAATCCACAACAGGTAACTGGCTGTAATCATCACCTATCATGCGTTTTACGGCCGTTATCAATGAATCATCTATGGGAACTTTTTCAACGGGCGGCTTATCCTTGATGAACTCTTGCACAGTGGTTGTCATTCCATTTCTCCTGCTGGCATTAAACCGGCATTAGTCAATAGTTGTTGGAGACGATCTTCGGTGGCATAGGCTTCGGTCAAAGCCGTTTTCAGGTTACTCAGTGCTTCGGCAACGGTAATGGTTTCTTCTTCAATGATGGGCTCAACATAGCGCGGAATGTTCAGGTTCCAATCATTGGCGGCAATTTCAGCCAGGCTGACCACTTTGGCATGGCCGACCACATCTTCATAGGCTTGCACCCAGGATAAAATCTGTTGCGCGTGTTCTGGTTCCAGCGTGTTCTGGTTACGGCCGCTTTGGTAAAGGCCGGCAGCGTCTATCATCAATACCTGGTCGGGATGATGGTTTTGCCGGCTAAAGATGAGGATGCAGGCGGCCAGGCCCGTGCCATAAAAGAGGTTAGGCCCCAGGCCAATGACCGCATCAAGCAGGTTCATTTGCAGGATCTTTTTTCGTATCTCGCCCTCTTTGCCCATGCGGAACAACACACCATGCGGCAAAACGACGGCCATACGGCCGTGGCCCGGCCTCATGGATTTAATCATATGCTGTACCCAGGCAAAGTCCCCATTTTTATTGGAGGGCAGCCCGGCAAAGTTGCGCTGGTAGCGGTCTTTTTCCCACACCTCTAAACCCCACTGCTCTAAAGAAAAAGGGGGATTGGCGATGACAATATCAAACTGCTGCAACTGATCGCCACTGTGAAAAGCGGGATGGCGCAAGGTATCACCCCGTACAATATTAAAATCTTCAACCCCATGAAGGAATAAATTGATACGGGCGATGCTGGACGTTGTCAGGTTCTTTTCTTGCCCGTACAGGTTGCCCAAAAGGGTCTCGATACGGCCACCCTGCTGGCGGACGTGGTTAATGGCTGCCAACAGCATACCCCCTGTGCCGCAAGCCGGATCGTAAATCGTTTCACCCGGCTGCGGGTCAAGGATGTCCATCATGAGCTGCACAATGCTGCGCGGCGTATAAAACTCGCCCGCTTTTTTATTGGTGGCATCGGCGAACTTCTTGATAAGATATTCGTAGGCCTGCCCTAACACGTCTGGTTCAACGGCACGATTAGACAGGGGCAGCGCAGAAAAATGCTCTATGAGGTCGGTGAGCAGGGCATCAGAAAGGCGGTGTTTGTTGCTCCATTGGGCATCGCCAAAGATGTGATAGAGTTGGTCCTGGTTAGCAGTTTCGATCTGCCGAAAGGCATTTTGCAAAGCGATGCCAATATTTTGGGTGACGGCGCGAATATCCTGCCAATGGGCGCCATCGGGTATCTGGAAGCGGTGGTTTTCGGGGAAGTCAAGGCCATATTCGGCCACGGCCGTGGCCCGTTCTTCATCATAAACGTCCGAGATGCGCTTAAAAAAAAGCAGGGGAAAGATATAGGTTTTGAAGTCAGAAGCATCAACGGGGCCGCGCAGGATGTTTGCCGCTTCCCAAAGGTGAGATTCAAGTTGCGAGAGCGTAATTTGCGAAAAAAACGATGGTTGGTTCATTGGCAAAAAGAGCTACTTAAGATGTTACAGTGTGCAAGTCCGGTAACGGCCGTGGCAGCGGCCTCATCACAGTTAAACTAAAATTGCCTGAAACTAAGGGCCTGCCCCGGCCACAAGATCATGGGTTGGCGTGAACTCGCACCAGAAAAATAACATAAAAAAAGGCACTTGCCAATGGGCTAATGACGACCGGTAAAATTGGCTCTTCCTTTCCTTTATTCCCCAAACTTACCCTGTCTCTTATAATAACCATCACCATGACTGATGAAACAAACCATGAAGATGATAAATCTCGACTAATTTCGTTAGCAGAAGCGGCAGAGATCTATGGATTTAATCCTCGCTTTCTTGGAGAGCTTGCTAGAAAGGGACGACTAAAAGCAAAGAAAGTTGGCTATAGCTGGGTTACTACACCTGAAGATGTTGAATACTACATCTTCAGTCGCAAGAAAACAGGCCTGTACCGTGATGATATTCAAATAGATGATTGACGTTACTGCAATTTTGCAGTAAGATGTTGCCTAATTGAATAGCCCTAAACGCAACAAAGACCAAGTGCTTGCAACACCTGATCTTTGTCTAACCCACGATCTGCATTACCAGGCCGAGGGCTGCGCAAAAGTTTAGCGGAAACCAAGCCACTTTTCAAAAGCTGGCCGGCAGCCGTTACACATCTGGCAGTCAACGGCCGTTCCTGAAGGAACGGCTTTTTGTTTACCCCATGATTGGGGTGAATCAACCACGGCCGTTCCCGGCACGATGGCTAACCCCATCCTCTGTCGCGGGCACGGCCGTTTTGTTTGTACCGGAAACCACATCGTCTCAAAACCAGTACCGGAATCTTGCCAGTGGGCTGTTCAGGCAGCGGCCGTCAGGCTGCCGACCGGGTAGAGGTCGTACCCTGCACCGCCCCCACCCTACCCGGTCACCCATCCCATACGCCTGCGCCCCAAGCCCCGCTGTGGGCCCACGGGCGGAGCTTGCCCGGAGGAACCAACATGAACGGCAGCCAGTGGTACGCCCTGCAAACCAAAACACATAAGGAATCGGCCGTGTACGGCCGTCTGTTGGCCCAGGGCATCACCGTCTACCTGCCCTGCCTGGGGCACGGCCGTAGGCCCTACTTCCCCGGCTACCTCTTTGTGCACGCTGACCTACACGAAACGGGTCTGGGCCGCTTTAACTGGCTGCCGGGCAGCAAAGGATTGGTGCAGTTCGGTGACTGGCCGGCGGTGGTGCCGGCAGCAGTGGTTGAGGCAGTGAAACAGAGCCTGGCTGTGTATGAGGGTCAGGTGGCGCGAGGGATGGAAAGGGGTACGGCCGTGGCGATTGTCTCCGGCCCGCTGGCAGGGTATGAGGGCGTGTTTGAGCGGTATAGCTCTGGCAAAGAGCGGGTGATCGTGCTGCTCTCGCTGCTGCAGAAGCGGGTGGCGGTGGGGGCTGGGGTGGTGACGGCCGTAGCGCCGGGGTAAAAGGGAACAGGCAAATGACGCCCCAATCGTTTACCAAATATGCCGGTTTGTGGCTGATGTTAATGCAAACGGCCGTGGCCGCCTTTGACCATTACTCAGGTCTTTTCTACATGAGAAAATTGAATACTATGAAGGTGAACACCCATGAAATAAACATGACAATCATGGGTATGGTAACCAGATAAACTCCCAGTCGTTTTAGTTCTGCATAGTTACCCATGATATGTTTTTCGACGAAGAATGGACT
>WYBM01000097.1 GCA_011525915.1 Ardenticatenaceae bacterium
TAAGCCATGTCAGCTAGAGAATCAGGGGGATTCCCTGATTCTCTAGCTTGGTATAGCAAAAAATGAGCGCATCTCCAGGTGCGCTCATTTTTTGCCAGCGGGTAAAACCTTCTCTATAATCTCACACCTGTATGCACACACCCCATATTCCGCATCCATTTTGAATGGTATTATCCGAGGGCACATCGGTCCGTTGACACTGGAAGACGTTCATCAGTTGTTCACGGCGCAGTTGCAGCTATTTGGCCATTCCTTCTGTTCTTCTTTTGGTTGCTACCTACAAGAATAACTGATTGGAGGTTCTTTTCATCTTTACCTTCTTCGAGCTTTAGAATTGCCCTGACGGCCACTTCTGCAGGTGATAACAGTGCCACCGCCACCGTTGACCTGACAACAACAGCAGGGCCGGAAATGTTCTTCATCTACCTCCCCGTTGTTATGAAACCGTAATTGGCGCTCGCCAACTACGCTTGAAACAGGTATAAAATGGGATGGTCTCGCCAAGAGGCCATCCCATTTTTTAAAGGGCACACGATATGAGTCAAACACTTTTATATGGTGGTATTGAAGCAGGCGGCACAAAGTTTGTTTGTGCTGTGGGTACTGGGCCAGAAGATGTACGGGCAGAAATTCGGTTCCCTACCACAACGCCGGAGGAGAATATACCCCAATGCATTGCGTTCTTCAGAGAACAAAGCAGCATTTATGGAGCCCTCACGGCCGTTGGCATTGCGTCCTTTGGCCCTGTGGATCCCCATCCACACGCGGCGACATATGGCTATATTACCACCACGCCCAAACCCGGTTGGGCCAATACCAATGTTGCCGGGGCTGTTCAGCAAGCTTTAGATGTGCCCGTCGGTTTTGACACCGATGTTAATGGCGCGGCCCTGGGTGAATGGCGTTGGGGGGCGGCCCAAGGCTTAGACACCTTCATTTACCTGACGATTGGTACCGGTATTGGCGGTGGGGCTATGATCAACGGCCGTCTGCTGCATGGTCTCATTCATCCAGAAATGGGCCACATTCCTCTGCCACATGATTGGCAGGCCGATCCCTTTCCTGGGCGCTGTCCCTATCACGGTGACTGCCTGGAAGGCATGGCCTCTGGTCCGGCTATTGAAGACCGCTGGCAGAAAAAAGGACAAGACCTGCCACCTGATCATCCCGCATGGGACCTGGAAGCCCATTACCTGGCCCTGGCGCTGCACAGTTTCATATGCACCCTCTCACCGCAGCGCATCATTGTAGGTGGCGGTGTCATGGCTCAGCCACACTTGTTCACCTTGTTGCGGCAAAAAGTAACAGACAGTTTAAATGGGTATGTACAGCATACGGCCGTGTTGGAAAACATTAAGACCTACATTGTGCCCCCGGCTTTGGGCGCACATGCTGGTGTGTTAGGGGCGCTGGCGCTGGCCCAACAACGTACAATGGATGCGTCTGCCAGTTTTCAGTAATCAGTGTACAGTTATCAGTAGGGCCTAACGCCAGTCAATGTCCACTGAAAACTGGTTGCTGACTTCTGATGACTGGTACTAGTCACGTCGCCCGGACAAAAGGAGAATGTAGTAAAGCAGCTGGCCAATAGCGGCGACGGCCGCAGCAACATACGTTAACGCTGCCGCGTCTAAAACTTTATTCACCCCTTCTACTTCATCCTGAAAAAGGATGCCCTGGCTCACCAACAGCTTCTTAGCCCGTTTGCTGGCATCAAACTCTACCGGCAGCGTCACCAGCGTAAAAAGAACAGCAATGGCAAACAGGATCACCCCCAGCCAGGCCACCATCAAACCCAGTTGGCCACCTAAAAAGATGTTTAACAGCAGGCCGCCCATAAAGAGCATAGGCGCCAACTGGCTGCCAAATTGGGTGGCTGGCACCAAGGCACTGCGCAGCCCTAAGGGCGCATAGTGGCTGGCATGTTGCAAAGCATGGCCCATTTCATGGGCAGCAACGCCTGCCGCTGCTACACTCGGTGCATCGTGAACCTCTGGGCTAAGACGCAGCACCCGTGTACGTGGATCATAATGATCACTTAAGCGACCTTCCACACGCTCGATTTGCACGTCATACAATCCCTGGGCATTGAGTAATTCACGTGCAACCTGCGCACCAGTCATCCGGCGTGACGTGGGTACTTTGGCATATTTATTAAACGCTCCCTTTACTTTAGCTTGAGCGTACAATCCCAATAACAATCCTGGAATGGCTAATAACAGCCACATTCCATAACCAGGAAATAGAAACATGGTTTTTACTCCTTTTAAACTTGCTGTGCAAAATTATAAAGCCAAAACAGCTGCTTGCCTTCTGCATTTAGCAATTGTTCAGACTTTGCTCCCCATTTATACTCCATAAAAGTTAGTAACACGTAGGATAATCAAGGTTCTTCGTCACGAATAGTGCAGGTAACTGACGGACTTTTACGTAGCATATCATATTCACTGTAGGTGTATTAAACGATAGGGGGGAAAATACTGACAGAATTAGGTCTTGTTTAATCATCTTGGAGGTTACATGCAACCACCACAACATTCTGATGAATCTGTGGCTCACTATTTGGTGAGCAGGAATCCGACCAAACGACCACTGCTATGGATGATAATAGGCTGGGTTGGATATGGAGTCTGTTTTTTCATCCTGTACCCACTCTTTGGGGGAGCCATGTCGGCGCTCATCGTTTTGCCTGTTGTGTTGGTAGGATGGTTATGGGGGTTTAGGGCTGGATTGCTGGCTGGATTACTCAATTTACCGCTGAACACGATTTTACTCAATAGTGCCGGTGAAACAGGTTGGGATATTGTTTTTCGCATTGGCGGTGGGCCGGGCACAGTTGCCGTTTTGTTTCTCGGTGGGATTGTGGGCCATTTACGAGACTTGCGTCAGCGTTTGTTCGTTGAATTGCAACAACGCTTACAGATGGAAGCTACATTACGGATCAGCGAAGAACGCTTTCGCCAATTGACGTACCAATCCCCTGACACGATCTACATACTCAACTTCAGCACCCATCAGATGGAACTTGTCAACCGTGAGGAGTTCTTGGGGCATGCGCTGGACGAGCTGCAAGCGCCCGGCTCGATAACCAACCAGATTCACCCGGAAGACCGGGAGCGAGTGCTGACCTTCTGGCAGGAGTTGAGGGCAGGCAAGGAGGTAGGCAATGTTGGTGTCGAGTATCGCCTCAAACATAAGGCTGGACATTGGGAATGGGTGCTTAATCGAGCCATCATCCTCTCTTCTACCTCTAAAGGTCAGCCGGTAGAGGTACTGGTTGTTCTGACGCGAATCACTGAAAGCAAGCAGATGGAGGCTGCACTGCGAGAGCGAGAAGCCCAATTCCAACAGTTAGTAGAGACCATCAGGGTCATTCCCTGGGTGGCCGATTTAACAACGTTCCAGTTTACTTACGTTGGACCGCAAGCAGTTGACATGTTGGGCTATCCACTGGCAACTTGGTATGAGCCAGATTTCTGGGCTGAACACATTCATCCTGAAGACCAGGAAGATGCAGTTGCCTTCTGCCGGGAAGCGTCCCAACACCAGAACCACTTTGAATTTGAATACCGTATGCACGCAGCTGATGGGCAGATTGTTTGGTTTCGAGATATGGTTACTGTGCAGCGGGACGAGGATGGTCCAGGTATGTTGCATGGTTTCATGATCGACATTACCGAGCGTAAGCAGGTAGAAGGGTTGGTGAACCAAGTCATGGCGGCCTCGCCCAACGCCCTGATCGTCGCCAACAGAACCGGCGAAATTCTATTTGCTAACAAATCGGTACAGGCCATATTTGGCTATGAGCCAGAGGAGATAGTGGGACAGCATTTGGAACTCCTGATCCCAACCCAATTTCGCCGCGCGCATCAGCAGCTTCAAGCACTTTATTTTGTCCAACCCAAAACACATCCAATGGGAAACGGCCGTGATTTGCATGGTCTTCACCGGGACGGTCATGAGTTCCCAGCCGAGATCGCCCTTGCCCCCCTTGAAAGGGAGAATGAACTGCTGGTCTTAGCTTCGATTTCAGACATTACCATACGCAAGCAGGCGGAGGATCAGCGACGACAACAAGAAGCATACCAACGTATTCTGTTTGAGCAGACACCAATCGGCATTGTCATAGTGGACATGAGCGGAAACGTCACTACTGCCAATCCGCGCAGCCTGGAAATTCTGGGGGCACCAGGGGCATCAGCTACTGTCGGCCTTAATGTCTTGACCCTGCCATCCCTGGTCAAAGTAGGCATCAGCCCGATGCTAACCAAAGCATTATCTTCTGGCAAGAAGATGGAGATGGAAACCTGGTACACCAGCATCTGGGACAAGACCGTTTATCTTTTTATCCGAGCCGTCCCTCACTCTGACGGTCAGGGCCAGCAAATCGGTCTCATTATTCTGATAGAGGATTTAACACAGCGCGTGCAGGCGGAAGAAGCAATGTACCAAATGCAAAAACTGGAAAGCCTGAACGTATTAGCCGGTGGCATTGCCCATGATTTCAACAACCTGTTGGTAGCTATGTTAGGGCAAACATCATTGGCCCTAGTCAAACTACAGCCAGAAAATCCGGGACGACCACATGTGGAAAAAGCCGTTAAAGCAGCCGAACAGGCCACCCTTTTGATCCAGCAACTGCTGGCTTATTCTGGTCGCGGTCGCTTCCACGTAACGCTTCTGGATTTAAACACCCTTATCAACGAGAATTTGCATCTTTTTGCGGCTACAATTCCCAAACAGGTTCATCTACGTACAAAGCTGGCTGATAATCTGCCCCTGGTAGAAGTAGACATCGTTCAATTACAGCAAGTGGTGATGAACCTGATCATTAACGCGGCTGAAGCGATAGGTGAAAAAAGAGGCGTGATTACGATTGTGACCGATTCCCAAATAGTAGCGGCTGAGGATAGCATGTACTGGCAGCACACGATGAAGCCCCTGGACGAGGGCATCTACGTAACTCTGGAAGTACATGATGATGGGCAGGGGATGGCTCAGGAGACGTTAGCCAAGATGTTTGACCCGTTCTTTACAACGAAAGAAAAAGGGCACGGTCTGGGGCTGGCGGCTGCTCTGGGCATTATTAAGGGACATAACGGCGGTTTGACTGTATACAGTGAACTGGGCCGGGGAACAACTATCAAGCTGTTATTGCCGGCAGGTCGTGAGCCTGAGGTGGCCGAGATAGCAAAGCCCCTTAAGGTTTCTCAATCCCCAAGCGGTCTGGTTCTAGTCATTGACGATGAAAAGCATGTACGTGAAGCAGTGGCCGACATTTTGAGTCTGGAGGATATTGAGGTGTTAACCGCTCCCGATGGACAAAGTGGCCTGGCTTTGTACCTGGCACGGCAGGTGGACATCGGCCTGGTATTGCTAGACTTGTCCATGCCTGGCTGGAGTGGGGAACAAACGATGCGGGAACTACGCAAGGTAAACCCACATGTCCGCATTATTCTTTCCTCAGGTTATAATGAAACAGAAGCCACCCAACGTTTCGCCGGGAAAAGTTTGACAGGGTTTCTTCAAAAGCCTTACAGTGTTGAGAAACTACTACAGGTGGTGAAAAATTATCAGGATGGCTAATGACCATCCCGCTCATTAGCGGACACATGGTCGGATGAAAGGTTCTTCGTCACGAATAGTGCAGGTAACTGACGGATTAGAATCAGCCTGCTGAAACCCTGGTCAATCTCCAGAGATAGTTGACCCAAGAAATCAAGGGAATGCTATCCAGCTAGCCTAAAATCTTGTTGCTGCACTTTTTATGAGGGAGAACCATAATCAATCATTGAGGCAGTTATGATGAACAATAGTAGATTTGGCTTACCCCAGCCTGTGGGCGATGGGCTGGTCTTACGTTGGGCCACGCCCCAAGATTCTGAAGAAGTGGCGCGGTTTAATATACGAATTCATAGTGATGATCCCGAAAATCCGGAGACGTTTTTGGCTCATTGGACCACAGAGTTGATGAGTGGCGCTCATCCGACCACCAAGGCTGACGACTTTACGGTGGTGGTAGATGAGAACAACGGTGGCAAAATTGTCTCCAGTATGAATCTGATTTCGCAAAGGTGGGCCTATGAAGGCATTGAATTTGGCGTCGGCCGGCCAGAACTGGTGGGTACAGATGCAGCCTACCGGCGGCGGGGCCTTGTGCGGGCGCAGTTTAAGGCGATTCATGCCAAAAGCGCCGCCCGCGGCGAGCTGGTACAGGCTATTACCGGTATTCCCTGGTATTACCGCCAATATGGGTATGAAATGTGCGTGGACCTGGGCGGCAGCCGTAATTATTATTTGCTGCCATCGCGCCTGCGCCCTGACAGTAAAGAAGGTGAAGAAAAACAAGAAACCTATCACTTGCGCCCGGTGATGCCCGGTGATATTCCCATATTGCGTGAATTGTATGCACGGCATTGTGCTGACAGTCTGCTTTGCCGGGTGCGTGATGAGGCTATCTGGCAGCATGAACTGTTTCAGGCACACCGGGGCACCCACAACGCCCGCTTTATGTACCTGATCACGGCCGTGGCCGATGACGCTGTTGTTGGCTATGCGGAGATCACTGAGTGGCGAACCGCTTATTTTGTGCGTGAAATGGCGGTCATGCCCGGCCATTCCCTGCGGGCCCTGGGCCTGTTTGTCATCCGTCACCTGGAGCAAAAGGCGGCTGCGTATAACCAGACAGCGGAAAAACCCATAGAGCGCATCTCGTTTGATATGGGCACGGCCCACCCCATTTACCAGGCGTTAGAATGGGAACTGGAAAAACAACTGCCGCCGTATGGCTGGTATATCCGTGTGCCCGATGTGCCCGCCTTTTTACGGCACATCACACCCGTGTTAGAGCGGCGGCTGGCAGACAGCGTCATGGCCGGGTATACGGGTGAACTGTGCCTGAACTTTTATCACAGCCAGGTGGCCTTACACTGGGAGAACGGCCGTCTGCACAGCATTGCCCCATACACCCCCAAAAACTTCCAGGACGGGCATGCTTTTTTCCCAGATCATACCTTCCTGCAACTGCTTTTTGGCCATCGTCACCTGGAGGAGCTGCGCCAAAACTTTGTGGATTGCAGCGTGCGCAATGCAGACACGGCCGTGCTGCTCAACGTCTTGTTCCCACGACGGCCGTCACGGGTGCTGCCGTTGGGGTAAGGGCGACTTGCCGTCGGGCGACTTGCCGTCGGGCGACTTGCCGTCGGGCGCAGAGGTGATGGGGTGATTCAAGCCTTTTTGGATTATCAGAGTACGTTTGTGATAGATGGCGGGCTGGCCACAGAGCTGGAGTGGCGCGGGCATGATCTGAATGACCCGCTCTGGTCGGCACGGCTGCTGTTGGAGAAGCCAGAAGCCATCCAACAGGTTCACGCCGATTACCTGCGGGCAGGGGCTGACTGCATCATTGCCGCCAGTTATCAGGCTACCATACCGGGTCTGGTGGCCCGTGGGTTGTCGGCCCTGGAAGCGGCCGATTTGCTGCGGCTGGCAGTGCAACTGGCCATAGCCGCCCGTGATGGGTTTTGGGCGGCAGGGCAGCATGGGGCGTACCGGCTGCGGCCGTTGGTGGCGGCCAGTGTGGGGCCCTACGGCGCCTACCTGGCCAACGGCGCCGAGTACACCGGCGACTATGCCCTGAATACGGCGGAACTGCTGGCCTGGCATCATCAGCGCTGGCACATCCTGGCGGCCAGTGGGGCCGATGTACTGGCTTGCGAGACGTGCCCTTCGCATAGCGAGTTGGAGGCGTATTGCCAGCTGTTACAAGAGACGCCGCAAATGCCAGCCTGGGTTAGCTTTACAGCGCGAGACGGCCGTCATATTAGTGATGGCACGCCAATAGCCATCTGTGCCGCCCGGCTGAATGATATACCCAATGTGGTGGCCGTGGGGGTCAACTGCACGTCACCACGCCTGATACCAGAACTGATCACGGCCGTGCGCTCAGCCACCGACAAGTATGTCATCGTATACCCCAATTCAGGAGAGCGGTATGATGCTGTTCACAAAACATGGGGCGGTGAGTCTGACCCGGCCACGTTTGGCACCATGAGCCGCGAATGGCGCAAAATGGGCGCGGTGATGATTGGTGGATGCTGCCGCACCCGGCCGGACCACATTCGCCAGATACGGGACAGGGTGCGAATTTCCCATGACCCACCGGCAGCAGCGGTGTCCTGAAGTTGGGAAAGGGTTACAAGCCGGCGGCTTGAAAAGCAGCGGCTACAATAGCCTGGGCGTCGGTTTGGATTTCCTGAAGATGGGCGGCCCCTTTGAAACTTTCAGCGTAGATTTTATAAATCTCTTCCGTACCAGATGGCCGGGCGGCAAACCAGCCGTTCTGGGCCACCACCTTCAAGCCACCAATAGCCGTGCCGTTACCCGTGGCGTGAGTCAGCAAAGCGGTGATCGGCTCTCCGGCCAACGTTTCCGCCGTCAGGTGTTCTGGTGACAGTGCGGCCAGCACACGTTTCTGAGCGGTGGTCGCCGGGGCATCCATGCGGGCATAGGCTGAAGCGCCAAATTGGCTTTCTAACGCCTGGTAATGGGCGCCGGGGTCGCGGCCGGTGACGGCCAGGATTTCCGCGGCCAACAGGTCTAACAGCAGCCCATCTTTGTCAGTGGTCCAGACACGGCCGTCCTGACGCAAAAAGGAAGCGCCTGCACTCTCTTCCCCACCGAAGCCCAATGAACCATCTAGCAGCCCAGTCACAAAATATTTAAAGCCTACCGGTACTTCACATAAGGTGCGGCCTAAATGGGCCGCTACCCGGTCAATCATAGAGCTGGAGACCAGCGTTTTGCCCACAGCCACTTCCTGGCCCCAGGCCGGGCGATGCTGGTAAAGGTACCACACGGCCGTGGCCAGATAATGATTGGGGTTCATCAACCCTGCGCTGCGGGTGACAATGCCGTGTCGGTCTGCATCCGGGTCGTTGCCAAAAGCAATGTCAAACCGGTCTTTGAGGTCGATCAGGCTGGCCATGGCGTGCGGTGAGGAGCAGTCCATACGAATCTTGCCATCATGGTCTACCGTCATAAAGGCGAACGTCGGGTCTACGCTGGGGTTCACCACCTCAATGTCCAGCCCGTACTGTTCAGCAATGGGTTCCCAGTAGGCCAGCCCAGCCCCACCCATGGGGTCCACACCAATTTTTAAACCCGCGGCGGCGATGGCCGCCATGTCAATGACGCTGCCCAGGTCAGCTGCGTAGGGGGTGATGTAATCATGCGTGTGCGTGGTTTCCGCTTTGAGTGCTCTTTCCAGTGGGATGCGGCGCACAGTCTTCAGACCGCCTGCCAACAGTTCATTGGCCCGATCCTGGATGGTTTGGGTGGTTTGGGTATCGGCGGGCCCGGCGGTGGGAGGGTTGTACTTAAAGCCGCCATCGTCGGGCGGGTTATGGGAAGGGGTAATGACCACACCATCGGCCAGGCCGGCCGTACGGCCGTGGTTGTAGGTGAGAATGGCGTGTGAAATGACGGGGGTGGGCGTGTACCCCAGCCCGGCCTGAATGTGAACGTGCACGCCGTTGGCCGCAAAAACTTCCACGGCCGTGTACAGCGCTGGTTCAGACAAGGCGTGGGTATCCATGCCCAGGTAAAGCGGCCCACTGATGCCTTCACGTTGGCGGTATTCACAAATGGCCTGGCTGATGGCCAGGATGTGATCTTCATTAAAGCTGTGCTTGTGGGAGGTGCCGCGGTGGCCAGAGGTGCCAAAGCTAACACGATGGGTAGGGTTGGCCGGGTCTGGTTTATGGGTATAGTATGCAGAAATCAGCCGGGGGACGTTTACCAGCAGCTCACGTGGTGCCGGTTTGCCTGCTAATGGATGTTTGGCCATGATACGTTGCCCTCCGAAAAACCTCTCGTAGGCTTCAAGCGGAAGGGTTGTCAGGCATAAAACCTTCGAGAGGTGGCTTTTGCTCTCATGATTGTAACCGGACACGGCCGTAACGCCCAATCACACAGGGCTGGCACAAGGCCAGCCCTACAAACGTATTGCCGAAATAAACAGGGTAACGATCTGTCATGCAGGTAAGGTTAGCTCGATAAGGCCTTGCTCGCGTGTGATCACCGGTTGATAGTTAAGTTCTCGGCGTGCCTTGTCAATGCAAATCGTGCATTCGCTGGACATCAAGGCCACGGCCAGGCGTGTCAGGGGTGGTTCGCCCTTCAGCCGCAGCCGCCGCCAGATGCCTTCCGTGAGCATGGCTATAGGGCGCGCCACCCGGCCCGGAACCGATCTGTTGGGTGGTGTCAGCCCCTGCGTTTGCAGCAGCGCCGTCAGAAAGTCACGAAAGGTTGTGGCAGTGTCATCGGTAATAAAGTAAGCCTGCCCACCATGCCCCCGGCTTAAGGCCAGGGTCACGGCATGCACCACATTGGTGACGTGTGTGGTGGAAGTACGGGCCAGACCCTGGTCTATCCACATAAATTGGCCAGACGTTACCATTTTTTTGACCACTGGCAAAATTGTTTGATCGTCGGGCCCCCACACCAGCCGGGGGCGTAAAGACAGCGTTTCAAACCCGGGCGCATTGGCGGCCAGTACCACTTTCTCGGCGGCCCCTTTGGATTCGGCATAGAGAAACGGGGTATGGGTGGGGTATGGGTATGTCTCGTCTATGTTGTGCATAGCCTGGCCGTAAAACAGCGCCGCCTCGGTGCCCATATGGATAAAGCGCTTGACGCCTGCCTGGCGTGCCACCTGAAGCAGTTGGGCGGTTCCCTCTACATTTGCCTGCCAAAATTGCTCACGTGTGCCCCACTGCCTGGCGAACGCCGCACAATGAATTACCACCTGGCACCCTGCCACATGTTCTGGTTTGACTGCGCCCAATTCAGAGCGCACAGGTGTTGCCCTCATATCGTGTAACGTTCTATCACTCTGTTCTGACCGTGACATGGCGCTAACTGCATGGGTAGGGGCCAGGGCTTTGGCAATAGCACCGCCAATAAAACCTGAGGCCCCGGTGATAAATATCTGCATCATCTTACACCACGGCCGTCTGGTGTATAGCGCCGTTCATGGCCGCCACCGGCATCACGCTGCGCGCCTCTACCACCATAGGCAGCCCACCCTCAGGTGACATGGTGATTTGCGATTTTGGCGTCACGGTCGTGCCCGGAACCAGCCGCAGCCGGTAGTGTTGGGCGATGGTGGCCAGGATCAGATGGGCTTCCATCATGGCAAAGGCATTGCCGATGCACACCCGTGGGCCGCCGCCAAATGGCATGTAAGCATATTTAGGCAGCGCCTTTTCCATTTCTGGTGTCCACCGCTCGGGAAGGAAACGTTCAGGGTCAGGGAAGTGTTGTGGCAGGCGGTGCATGACGTAAGGGGCAATAAAGATGGTGCTGCCTTTAGGCATGGGGTAGCCACCAATGTGGGTATCGGCCACAGCTACCCGGCCGTTTAATATCCAGGCCGGCGGGTAGAGGCGCATGGCTTCCTTTATAACCTGGAGCGCGTAAGGTAGGGAAGGTAGATCGTCTAATGTGGGTGTACGGCCGTCTAAAACCGTATCCAGCTCAGCGTGTAGTTTAGCTTCTGCTTCCGGGTGTTGGGCGAGCAAATACCACGTCCAGCTGAGGGCGTTGGAGGTGGTTTCATGCCCGGCTGCAAAGAGGGTTGCTACTTCATCACGCAGTTGGCGGTCATTCATATAACTGCCATCTTCGTCTTGCGCCAACATGAGCATAGACAGCAGGTCGCCGGTATCTTGAATAGGGCCGTCCACGGCCGTGGCCCGCCGTTCACCTATGATCTGGTCAATGGTATGGCTGTACAGGCCAACGGCCCGGTTGCGTTTACGATTGTCACTGGTGGGCAGCCAATCGGGCAGGGGGAAACCACGCCGGTAATCGTTATTGGAAGCTGTTTGCAAATCATGGATCGCCTGGCCCACAATAACGGCCGTGTCCCCCGTCTCTGTCACGGCGTCGGCGTCAAATAATGTTTTAGAGACAATGTACATGGTCAGGCGCATCATCTCTTCAGCCACGTCATGCGTCTGGCCGGGCTGCCACGCTTCCAGCAGATGTTCGGTGTAATCCACCATGACGTCAGCGTAGGTGCGAATGCGTTTTGTGTGGAAGGCCGGCTGAGCCAGCCGGCGCTGCCGGGCATGAAAGCTGCCTTCGCTGGTCAGCAGCCCGTTTCCCAGGAATTTGCTCAAAATCTTCTTGTCGAGCGGCGCTTTTTCAAATGTATCTGCCTGTGTCACCAGCACTTCGCGTATGTAGTCTGAATTGGCCAGCAAATAGACATGAAATTGCGCCAGCTTGAAGTAGGTAATGTCGCCATACGTTTTGGCTAACTGCAGCAGATAATTGGGTTGGTCAGCGCCAAAATCGCGCAAAGTTCCCAGCAAAAAGTTTCCTTGAGGGCCGGGGGGGCGTTGGGTTGTCATCCTGTTTACTCCCTTTGAACACGTTTCGGAAAATAATAGACATCGTGTTGATTTATCAATGAATTGTCAGTAAAATATACCTGTTTGACCCTTGTGTCAACCAACAATCTGGGTGGTGTGTTGAATTATCAACACGTGTTGAAAAAGTGTTGACAGGTTTATTCGACCTGCGGTGCTTTATGGGAGAAGATCATGGAAAAAATGGATCGCCGTGTGCGCCGCACCCGCGCCATGTTAGGGCAGGCGCTGCGTGAACTCATTCTGGAGAAGCCCTATGACGCCATTACCATTCAAGATATTGCCGATCAGGCCGATTTAAACCGGGCCACCTTTTACCTGCATTATGCCAGTAAAGAAGAACTGCTGATGGACAGCCTGGAAGCCCAATTTGATGCCCTGGTAACGCAAATTGAAGGGGAGAAAAACGGCCGTCCTATGTGGGAAAGCCCGGTTACGGGGCGCATCATTTTTGAGTATGTGGCCGAAAATGCAGCCCTGTTTAAGGTGTTGCTAGGCGCACAAGGGCAGGGATATGTAATGTACCGTGTGCTTAACTATATTGCCCAGGTAGATGAGGAAGAAATACAGGAAGCGTTTGGCCCCAATGCGCTGCCGGTTCCCGATGTGATTCTGGCGCGCCACTTTGCCGGGTCGCTTTTTGCCCTGGTCAGCTGGTGGCTGGAGCATGATATGCCTTATTCGTCCACCTATATGGCGGAAACAGTACACCAACTTTGTGCCGTGGGGGTGATGCCGATGTTGGTGGGTATGGGAGCGGCGTGGCCGGTAAATGGCGGTGAGTGGCCCACAGCGTGACACGTGATGATTGTGAAGAGTCAAATCATAACACCGGCGGTGCAGGCGTGGCTGGTACCTGGCCGTACGGCCCGCATCTTGCATCTGTTTGATCAGGTGTGCAACCTGGTGAATGAAGATGGTGAGGTGCTCTCATTGGTAACAGCAGCGATAGGGCCTGGGCCGTTTCATCTGGTGTTGGGTGTAACACGGCCGTTTACCCACACCCTTACGCTGGCGGCACCGGTCACTGTTCAGGCAAACGGCGTGCAGGTGGGAACGTTGGTAGTGGATATTTCCTCGGCCGCCTGTTGGCAGCCGCAGGTGGCCTGGGCAGGGTTACAGGCACATAGGGCCCAATGGCAGCCGGTGGTACCTACCATTCAGCAGATGATGCAGCAGTACCGGGCACGTCTGAACCTGGACACGGCCGTCATGCAGCCTGAATTGGAGAACGGGCTGGCTCGCCTGTTGGCCGGGGTTCGCCGCCGGCACACAGCCGGCGTACAAGAGGGGTCTGCCCGGTTAGCCGGGTTAGGGCCCGGCCTGACGCCGGCCGGCGATGATATACTTCTAGGAGTGATTTATGGATTATGGGCAACGTGCCCCCAAAGCGTGGCCCAGCCGTTGGTGCAGGTCATGGTGGATACGGCCGTGCCCTATACCACGACTCTTTCGGCCGCCTGGCTGCAAGCTGCGGCGCGTGGTGAGGCGGGCATGGTGTGGCACGAATTAGGTCATCGGTTCATGGTAAATGGCCATGACTGGGAAGAGATTGTGGCCCAAATTTTACAGACGGGGCATAGTTCCGGGGCCGATGCATTATGGGGGTTTACGGCCGTTTGCCTTACATCAGGCCAGCGGCCATAATGGCTGGAACACCACTTCCAGGTTTTGTGATCAACAGTAACTTATGCCAGTGTATGGCAGGGTTTAAAGGAGGAAAAAAGGTGATGACACGACAAAATATCTCCAGCGGCGCGCCGTGGGAGGCGACGGTGGGGTATTCACGAGCTGTACGAGTGGGGTCGCAGGTTTATGTAGCGGGGACAACGGCCGTTGATGAAAATGGCCAGACACTGTGCCCTGGTGACCCTTATAGGCAAACCAAAGCCATCTTGCGCAAGATTGAGCAGGCGTTGCAAGAAGCAGGCGCCACCATGCACGATGTGGTGCGCACACGCCTGTTTGTGACAGACATTAACCACTGGCAAGAAATTGGCCGGGCGCACGGCGAATTTTTTGGTGACGTCCGCCCGGCCGCCACCATGGTTGAGGTAAGCCGGCTCATCTCCCCCGATCTATTGGTGGAAATTGAAGTAGATGCTGTTTGTTTGTAAAGTAGACGTTAGCCTTTGCGACCTTAAAATGCACTGCTGCCCAGGCTGATGACCAGTGACATGATCATGCTCAGAGCAATCACAATGCCTAACACAATCATGACTTTTTCTGCGGTAGACCGTTTGCGATTATAGATGCGATCATGTAATGATCGTTTAGGTGCCGGCTTTTTAGGTTCGCGGCGTTTTCTGTTTTTGGCCATAGGGATCCAGTTCTCCTGAAAGAAAAATTGCGGGCGGAGTATAGCACAAAGTCGCGGCTATGAGAAAAGGGTTGACGTAAAATTGCGCGCTCGTGAGGGTGCGTTGACTTCACCAGCATCTTTTATATAATCGGCTGTACCATAACATCTATATAATACCTTCGGGGCAGGGTGAAATTCCCGATCGGCGGTGAAGTCTACACAAACCAAACCCGCGACCCGTGTTTCGGGGTTCAGTAAACGATGTTCACGACTCAGTTTGTTTGTATCAAGACAAAATGAGTGTTGATGTTTGATCACTGAAACCGGTTGATCTGGTGTGATTCCAGAGTCGACAGTTATAGTCTGGATGGGAGAAGGTCAAAACAATCGGCATTTGTGTTCTTCTTGTTACATCCCACCAGGGTGTCCACCAGGGTGGGGCTTTTTTGTAAAAAGAAGGATGACAACGGCCGTGATCCTTCGCGTATTCATTCTCCCCGCCTTGTTGCCTATAAGTTGAAATCCATTACCCACATCCAGCAATGCATACGGTTGGTGGGTAGTGGTTGACGGATGATCAAACGATGAACAACATTCGGGTGCATCCAGCCTGGCTGACAACTGCCGTCTCTTTTGTTTTCCTGGTTGTGGTCTGGCAGCTGCTGGTAACACTAGGCCGGTATGAACGTTTCATTTTGCCAGGCCCTTTAGACGTATGGCGGCAGCTGCACATTGTGGCCGGTGACGGCCGTTTACTGAAACACAGCATCATCACCCTTAGCGAAGTCATTCCAGGCCTGTTCATTGGTTGCCTGGTGGCCGCGCCGTTGGGCTACTTGCTTACAAAATCACCTCTGGCAGAAAGGCTTCTCTCACCCTACCTCATTGCCTCTCAGGCTATCCCCATTATTGCTATTGCCCCTTTGCTCACCATCTGGATCAGCTCCGTCTACTGGTCCCGAGTCGCCGTCGCCACGTTGGTGGTGTTTTTTCCTATACTGGTCAATATGATCGTAGGGTTGCGTTCGGTGCCGCCAGAACTGTATGAGTTGATGCATGCGCTTAAAGCAGACCGGGGGCAAATTTTTCGCAAACTGGAGTTTCCGGCCGCCCTGCCTGTATTCCTGGCCGGCCTAAAAATTGGGGCCACGCTGGCCGTCATTGGTGCACTGGTAGGAGAGTTTGTACAGCCACAAAGCCGGGGGCTTGGCTTTTTACTCATTACCGCCCGCCAATCCTTCAAAACTGACCTGGTATTTGTGATTTTACTGACGTTGGCGGCCATGGCTCTGTCGCTTTATGGCATGGTGGCCTTATTAGAGCGGCAGGTCTTGCGTTGGAAGTTGCATTCATAAACGAATTGCTACATTCAAAACAACAGAGGAGCAGAAAATGTTAAAACGTGTGTTCATGATCTTACTCATAATTCCTGCTTTGTTACTGGCTTGCAGCCCACAGGAAGCACCACAGGAAGTGGTCCAAATCAACTTGCCCATGGGGTATATTCCTGATCCGCAATATGCACCCTTTTACGTGGCGGTGGAAAGAGGGTACTTCGCCGAAGAAGGGATTGAATTGACCTTTGACTACAGCTTTGAAACAGATGGTATGGCGCTGGTGGGGGCCAATAAACGGCCGTTTGCCATTGTCAGCGGCGATCAGGTGATCTTAGCCCGTGCGCAAGACCTGCCAGTGGTGTATGTGCTGGAATGGTTCCAACGCTTTCCCATTGCGGTGGTCAGTAAAAGTAATGCCGGCATCACTTCTCCGCAAGAGCTGGTGGGGCGGGCTGTGGGGCTGCCAGGCTTTTTTGGGGCCAGTTACGTGGGTTATTTGGGCTTGTTGGCGGCTGTGGGTTTACCACCCGAAGATGTTGATGCCAGTGACATTGGCTTTACTCAGATCGAATCGCTGTTGACAGATAAAGTTGAAGCGGTGGTGGTTTATGCCAACAATGAGCCCGTACAACTGGTAGGTATGGGTGAAGAGGTCAACATTATCTATGTCGCCGATTACATTGATATGGTAGCTAACGGCATTATCACCAACGAAACGGTGCTTCAGGAAAATCCGGAACTGGTAGAAAGCTTTGTGCGGGCCACATTGCGTGGCCTGACCGACACGTTGGCTGACCCAGAAGCCGCTTTTGAAATCAGTAAAGCTTACGTAGAAGGGTTGGATGACAGCCGTAAGCCTGTCTTGCAAGCCTCATTGTCTATGTGGCAAACAGATAACTTAGGCATGACTACCGCTGCTTCCTGGCAGCAAACGCAAGATGTTCTGTTGGGTGCTGGCCAGCTAGACGCCCCAGTGACAAACCTGGAAGCTGCCTTTACCAATGAGTTTGTCCAGAAAGTGCGGGATGATCTTGGCAAGTAACAAAGGGCCGATGATGAGTAATGGCCGCGGCCGGCCTCTTCCCGCCGGCAGTAAAGTATGAGCCAGCCTTTTTTAACGGCCGTTGATATCGGCCACACCTTCCATAACCTGCCGGTGCTGGCCAACATCTCGCTGGAGATTCAGCCGGCAGGTTTTGTAGCCTTGGTTGGCCCCTCTGGGGTGGGCAAATCTACACTGCTGCGTATATTGGCTGGCCTGTTACGGCCGTCGTCTGGTCAGGTTCATATGACCCACGCCACACACCAACAACCCATTGGCCTGGTCTTTCAACGTGACAACCTGATGCCCTGGCGTACCGTGGCGGAAAATGTGCGTCTACCATTAGAGTTATCAGGTGTAAACGGCCGTGAAGCGCAGCACCGTGTCCAGGAGATGATCGATCTAGTGGGGTTGACCGGCTTTGCCCAAAGTTACCCGCGGCAGCTTTCTGGTGGCATGGCCCAGCGGGTGGCCCTGGCACGGGCGCTGGTGCATAAACCTTCATTTCTACTGCTGGATGAGCCGTTTGGCGCTTTGGATGCCTTGACGCGGGAGCGTATGGGGTTGGAACTGCTGCGTATCTGGCGGGCTATGCCGGTGACGGTGTTTATGGTGACCCACAGCATTAACGAGGCGGTGTTTTTAGCAGACGAAGTCATGGTGATGGGTGGCCGTCCCGCAACCCAACAGCCGGCGACGATCACCCATCACATCCCCACATGCCTGCCCCGGCCGAGAGATTTAGCTGTGCAGGGCTTATCTGCGTTTCATAAATGTGCCACGGCCGTGCGCACGGCCATTGAAGAGAACGGCGTTTAGGGCGCGGCCATACATAATATTCAGGTGACTGCCTGACTCCTGCGTGCCCATCGCCTTTATGGTTAGTCCGCAGCTGCCGGTGATTCGGCCTGGCTTATGGTTTGCCGCCGCCAGCGCCGCCAGATAAAACGCCCTACCAGCCACATGGGCACCCCAATGAGCAAGGCCACTGGCAGAATGTATATCACCAACCAGATGGCAAACGTCGCCAATGATTGTAAAGTGCTGATTAGCGCCCCTATCGCTTCTTTGGCCGTGCCTTGGGGTCGCCAGCCACCTACCTGTACGGGCCGTGTGGCAATGTCTGGCGTTAAGGTGATGCTGATGGTAGAAAACGCGGCTGATTGGCTCAGATACTGCATCCGGCCTTTTATGACTTCGATGTCCCCTTCCAATCGGCTCAGCTCCTGATTGATGTGCAGGGCATCTTCCACGGTGATGGCATCGTCCAGAAACGACCGCACCCGTTCGGCCGTTGCTTCCAGGTTGGCCAGCCGTGCCTCCAGGTCTACATATTCTTCCGTCACATCCTGGCCAGAGACGTTTTCACGCTGCACTTCAACGGCCATGCCCTTCAAAGCCTCTAGGGCACTGTTAAAACCAGCTGCCGGTATGCGAATCGTTATATCGCCTGATTTAGCATCGTCGTTGTATTGGTAGATGTTGCCGCTCACGACCCAACCGCCGCTCTGTTCAGCCAGGTGGGTAATATCGGCCAGCGTTTTTTCTGTGTCTGCCACATACAGGCTAAGGCTGGCTGTACGAATGATGAGCCTGTCAATCTGGTTTATGGCTGGTTGGTTGGCAACTTGTGCTACCTCGCCGGTGGTCATGCTCTCTTCGCCGTAGAAAGCAGCATCGGTTACAGCCATATCGGCATCTATGGACTGTGCTGGCAAGGCGGGTTCGGCGCTGGCAGCCCTGAGGATTACTTGAGTGTCTTCACGTGAAGCACCAGTACAGGCAGCCAGCAGCATCAGGCAGAAGATGCTGCCAAGGGTGAATACTTTTTTATGGATCATCTTAACCTCCAATAACTTACAAAATCGGTTTTCTAGGTGGTAAGACGTTAGCAGGAAGCTTGTGGTTCCCCATGAAACTAAAAAACCTCCCGCAGGTTTTGTGCGAGAGGTTTTGCTAAACGTGAAGACCGTTATTAGACGCCGTGTGCCAGGCGCTCTATTAACCGGCGTGGCATGCCAAACTTTTCCATGCGTCGCTGTGTTACCGATATGGGATAGTCAACCCGTTTAAAGGTGCAAATGAGCTCTTCTGTGTCCAGCAGGGCGTAAGCGGCGCGTGGGTCTGAATCACGCGGCTGGCCCACGCTGCCGGGGTTGATGATCAGGCGATCTTCCCCTAAGATAAAAGGAACACCAGCTTCCATATAGTAAGGAGCGCGCATAAAGATCTCACGGTGAGTGTTATGTCTTTCTTCAAAGATCACGGGCACATGGGTATGCCCTACAAAACAGTAGGGGGTCTGAAACCAGTCAAAGTTTTCAGCGGCCGTTGTGGGGTCAATAATGTATTCCCAAACCGGGTAGCGGGGGCTGGCGTGGGCCAGGGTGAACGGCTCTGTCACCGTCTTTGAGGGCACCGATTCCAGATAGATGCGTGATTCTTCATTTAACGTTTCACGCGTCCAATTGAGGGCATAATTGGCCTCACGATTGAACAATTTAACATCCAGGTTGCCCAAAACGGCCTGGTCATGGTTGCCAGAGAGCCCGATGTGGCTGTGCTTTTGCAGCTCGGTGACACATTCGTTAGGATCAGGACCATAACCAACCAGGTCACCCAAAAACCAGATAATGTCCCAATGCCCGGCAGCATCTGCTAATACAGCTTCAAAAGCAGCCAAATTGGCATGGATGTCTGAGATGATCAGTACACGCATGGATAGTCCTTTACAGATGTCTTTCCTGGTCTGGGTGGGCAAATTGTGCGGGTGCAGGCCAGGGCGCAGGTGTATTATCTATTTTACCGCTTACATTGCATCTGGATAGGATGACAATAATACCATCTTCGCCAGGGGAAGGTATAATAACTTATCCATAGTCAAGGTAATTGGTACTGGTATGGCTATTTTAGACCCGTGGACGCTGGATTTTGTGAGCAGCAGTGAGGAGCAGACTGTACGTCTGGGCGTGCGCCTGGGTGAATTGTTACAGCCTGGTGATGTTGTTTGCCTGTCTGGAGAGTTGGGGGCGGGCAAAACGGCGCTGGCACGCGGCGTGGGGCGTGGGTGGGGCACCCATGTGCGGGTGACCAGCCCGACGTTTGTATTGGTAAATGAATACCCACGTCTGCCCGACGGCCGTACCCTTTACCACCTGGACTGTTACCGCCTGGAAGGTGCAGGGGATGTCTATACCACCGGCTTAGAAGATGTTTTGGCGGCCGATCACGCGGTCATGATTGAATGGCCGGAACGGATTGCTGCCTGGCTGCCTGCCGATCACCTATGGGTTTCGCTGGAATACGTTAGCGAGACACGGCGAAAACTGCATATTACCGGAGTGGGTGAACGGGCACAGGCCTTGGTGGAAGAGTTTAAAAAGAGTGCTTTTGGCGTCTGATAGAAGGAAGCTTTATGATTCTGGCAATTGATACCGCCACACGCTGGTTAGGGCTGGCATTACATGACGGCACGGCCGTGTTGGCAGAAGTTGGTTGGCGCTGCTTAAATAACCACACCATTGAACTCACCCCGGCGATTCAAGAGATGTTACGGCGTGGGGCTGCGACCCCGGCCAGTTTGACTGGGATTGCTGTGTCTGTGGGGCCAGGCTCTTATACTGGCTTGCGTGTAGGGTTGGCCGTAGCCAAAGGCATGGCCCTGGCCAACGCTACCCCATTGATCGGTGTTACTACGTTGGATATTGTGGCTGCTGGTATCGGGCCTCAGCCGGGCAAGCTGGTGGTAGCGGCCGAAGCTGGCCGCACACGAGTGTGTACGGCCGTCTATGAATGGCAACCTAATGCCGGTTGGCATGCCAGTCAGCTGCCCAGCATTGATGCCTGGGGAGAAATGCTGCGGCGGTTGCCCGCAGATGACCACCTGTTTTTTGCCGGGGAAATTTCCCCCGAAGCTGCCAGGCAGATTCGGGCCGCCAACAAGCAGTTCCGGGTAGCATCGCCGGCCGTTTCTGTACGCCGGGCGGGTTATCTGGCCGAGATTGGCTGGCGGCGGCTGCGCCAGGGAGAGGTGACTGATGCAGACGCCCTGGCGCCGGTGTACCTGAAAGAGCCAGATGGGAGTTAAAGGTAGACAGTGTCAGGCGCCCGCCCACCATGCATAGGTGCTGCTTGCCACCTGTCTACTTACAGCCATGCTCACACCTCACCCCCCTTACAGGCTTCAACCCATGACGGCGGCTGATTTAACGGCCGTTTACGCCATTGATGCCCTTTCCTTTCCCACGCCGGCGCGCCAGGGCCTGTTTGAGCATGAGGCATCTGGGAATGACCTGGCGCATTACCAGGTGCTGTGGCATGGTCAGCAGGTGGTGGGTTTCGCTGGATATTGGCTCATTGGGGATGAGGTGCATATCAGCACCGTGGCCGTGCACCCGGCGTGGCGCGGTAAAGGGTTAGGCGAACTGCTGCTGCTGCATATGCTCTTCTTGGCCTATGAACATCCGGCGAATATAGTGACGTTAGAAGTGCGGCGCAGCAATCACACCGCCCAGCAGTTGTATGTAAAGTATCGTTTTGAATGTGTGGGGGAACGCCGCCGTTATTATCGTGACACGGGCGAAGATGCGCTGATTATGACCATACCTGCTCTGGACGCCCCTTACTTCCAATTCCTGGAAAGCCAACGTGACCGGCTGTTTGCCCAATTACAGAGTGAGGCTTGACGGCCGTCGTGTTGTATAAGGGGTGGAAACGGCCGCTGCCCAACCAGAGGCCCATGAGGCAGCAAACCTTTACCCTGACTTTAAAGGACGCCAGAAAATGAAAATCTTTATCACCGGGGGTGCGGGCTTTATAGGCTGTAACAGCGCTGCGCACTTCCTGGAACAAGGCCATACCGTCGTCATTTATGATAACCTGTCACGCAAAGGGGGCCGCCCAAACCTGGCTTGGCTGCAAGCGCAATTTGGCCGGCAGGTGCAATTTGTGCACGGTGATATTCGCCAATATGAGACACTGTGCCAGGCCATCCAGGGCAGCGACGTGGTGCTGCACATGGCCAGCCAGGTGGCCGTTACCACCTCGGTGCAAAACCCCCGTGAAGATTTTGAGATCAACGCCCTGGGCACGTTTAACGTGCTGGAAGCGGTGCGGCACCAGGTGCCCGAAGCGGCCGTCATTTATGCCAGCACCAACAAGGTTTACGGCGGCATGGAAGCGGCACGGGTGGAATTACAGGGCAATCGTTATGGCTATGCCGATTATCCACACGGTATCCCTGAAAGTTACCCGCTTGATTTCCATTCGCCCTATGGGTGTTGTTATTCGGAAGACACCGACATTCTGACAAGAAGCGGCTGGAAGCGATTTTACGAATTGCTCCCTGATGATGAGGTGTTAACCTACAATCTTGAGTGTAAAGTAGCAGAGTTTCAGAGGCCGGCAAAACATTTTGCCTTTCAGTACGAAGGCAAAATGTACGTTCAAACCAATCGCCGCCTCAAAACCTGTGTAACGCCGAATCACAAAATGCTTGTAGCCTGGGACTGTGATCATAATGAACTGAAAAATCCTCGTTTGGTCGAGGCTCGGTCAATCGAGGGCAAGCCAATGGCTTATCTCCTCGCTGCAGAGGTTAGGGGCGGCCAGGAGCGTGAGCAGTTTATTCTGCCTGAAATAAAACCCAGGAAGCACAAGCACTATTTTCCAGCCCGAACGATACCGATGGATGACTGGTTACGTTTTCTGGGTTGGTATCTCTCTGAAGGTCATTGCTACCAAAACCAGAAAACAGGCAATTGTACAGTGACCTTGACCACGTATTACCGAACGAGCGAGGCCCTTGAGGTAATGAAGGCTATAGGCTTATCACCTGTCGTGGATAACCATCACGTTACGGCCACCTCGAAGCAATTATATGAATATGTTCGATTGCTTGGCAATAGCCACGAGAAGTACATTCCGCAATGTACAAAGGAGTTGAATGGGAAACACCTTGCTATTCTACTCAATGCTCTGCTTGACGGCGATGGCAATAAGCAGAGCGAGAACAGTTGGCGATACACCACTGTTTCCGAGCGCCTGGCAAATGATGTTCAAGAGATCGCCATCAAGTGTGGACTGGCAGCATCACTTTCTTTAGACAAAGAAGGTTTCTATCGCGTTTACATAGGTACAACCCGGACGGCTCAATGCAATCTGGGCGAGAACAGAAGTGAGTGGATTGATTACGCTGGTATGGTTTTTTGTGTTGAAGTGCCTAATTCCATCGTACTCGTTCGCCAAAACGGGTATCCTTATTTCTCTGGCAATTCCAAGGGGGCGGGCGACCAGTACATGATTGATTACGCTCGCATTTATGGCCTGCGCACGCTGGTGTTTCGCCAATCATGCATCTACGGCCGTCGTCAGTTTGGTGTAGAAGACCAGGGCTGGGTGGCCCACTTTGTCATCGCCGCCGTCCTGAACCGGCCGATCTCGATTTATGGTGACGGCCGTCAGGTGCGGGACCTGCTGCACGTCTCTGACCTCATCCGCGCCTACGAATTGGGCATCGCCAACATTGATGCCCTGAAAGGGCAGGCCTTTAACGTAGGTGGTGGACCAGGCAATACCCTTTCCATCTGGTCGGAATTTGGGCCGCTGCTGGCCCGGCTGGCCGGGCGGGACGTCCCCGCTCAGTTTGGCGACTGGCGGCCGGGAGACCAGCGTGTTTTTGTAGCCGACATCCGTAAAGCCGGGGAACTGCTTGGCTGGCAACCTATTGTTGCCCCTGCGGCGGGCATCCATGACCTGTATCAGTGGGTGGCCGCTAACCCTGACCTGTTTTCCTGAAATCATTCAGAGGTCGTTATGATGGCCAGGTTTGTTACGCCAGGCCTGGCTGGATAAACGGCCGTACACATCCCCACTTTTTCCGGGCAGTGCAGCCACACTGTGGGCCAGTGCGCTGGCCGACTGCCACGCCGGAAAGTGCAGCCGGTGACGCTCGCCGGGTGTGTAGTTGTATTGATACACGCCCAAGGTAGCTAACTGCACCAGGCAGGCAGTGGTAAGCGCCGCCGCCGCGGTGATATGCTCAAAAGAAAGGGCCGGCAGCGGCTGCGCCAGACCCCGTAGCGCTTCTAACTCATACCCCTCAATGTCTAACTTACAAAAAGAGGGCTGACCGTACCGTGCTATGAGCACATCCAGGGTCATGAGGGGCACGGTGACGGCCGTATCCCAGGTGACGGCAGCAAATGAGGGGTCTTGCTGCACGGTCGTTATCCAATCAGAGGATAGGGTGCTGACTGTAGGGGTCTGGGAGCTGATGTGCAGCGTGGCCGTGCCGGGCCTGGCCCCCACGGCGGCCGGAATGAGGGTGACACGAGGGTGACGGCCGTACAGGCGCTGCAGCCAGTGCATCATCAGCGGTTGAGGTTCTACCGCCACCACCCGCGCCCCCAATGCCAGCCAGACACGAATGCGGTTTCCCAGGTGTGCCCCTATGTCAAAACATAGGTCACCGGGCTGGATGAAGGAGCGATAGAAGCGGCGCATACGGCCGTAGCGCCCCGGCATGGCATAATACATCAAAAAAGAGCGCAGCAGCCCTCCCTGTTGCCGAAAACCTTGCATACTTCCCCGTCGAATCTGCACCAACGTTAATTGCCAGTTGGCAAAATCTGGTGCGGAATGTGTGGGCGTGTTTTTTCAAAGAGCGCTTGTGTTTCAGTATCATAAATGATGATGCCTTCATGGATGTCATCTAACTGTTTTAACAATACCCCATGGTGATTCCAAACGGATGTTTTCCCCCCACTTTCGAAATCATCACAGGGGCCTATACAGTTAGACATAAACACCGTCATTGAATATTTTTGAGCAACCTCAGACAATCTTCCAGCAGCTTGTTCAACCCCCTTTGCAGATTTGGCCACACTGGCAATGTAAATGTCTGCGCCACTTGTAGAAGCCTTTTCCGCATGTTCGGGCACCGATAATTCGTAACAGATGGCGAAGGCTACGTTGGCTTTGTTGATGCTTAAAGTGGGAAAACTCTTCCCGCTCGTAAAAAATGCCTCCTCGTCAGAATGTAAATACTTTTTTGAATAGGTTTGCCTTGCTTGGTGAGGCTGAAATAAAACCATGCTAATGCAGATACCTGTATGGTTCCTGGTTGGCACCCCTATGCCAATGATCATCTTTTGAGCGTTGCTGATAACCTGGAAATTGTCAAGTCGGCTGTCGTCTTGATGTATGGCTAATGCTTCTGCGAGTGTGGGCTCATACCCTGTTAATGATAGTTCTGGGAAGACAACGACATTTGCTCCCACAGAAATGGCTAGGTTGATGAGAGTGATGTGATTGTCAATATTACCCTGAATATTACCTTTAATAGGTCTTGTTTGGGCTACACAAATTCTCATTTCGCACTCCGGTTTGACACATGCTAAACTTTCCAAGGAAAATCCATAATAATTTTACTGCTTACTCTATAGGTTGATAATAATCTCCCCTGCCCGCCAATAATAGACCAGGAAGATAGTCTGTACAAGCTGGCAGCAGGTATAAACTGAGGAAACGTGATGGATTCGCATGAAAGGGATTATCTGATAGTAGATGCCCATTTGAGCCAGGAGCCGGAGATCGGGCGCTGGCTGTGGGCGCTTCAAGACGCCCGTCGACGAACGATGCGCGTACTGGAAGGTGTGACGCCCGCCATGCTCGACTGGTTACCCCCAGGTCATGAGAGCAGTATAGGCACAATTCTCTATCACATTGCCCTCATTGAGGCCGACTGGCTGTACACAGAGGTACTGGAACAACCCCTTCCCGCCGAAGTGGCTGCCTTATTCCCCCTTGACCATCGGGATGAGCAAGGGCATCTGACCCCAGCGGCGGGGTTCAGCTTAGAACAGCATCTCAGGCGACTCGATAGCGTGCGGCGTCTGGTGCTGGAGGTATATCAACAGATGGCTCTGTCTGAATTTCGTCGGGCGCGCACATTGGCAGACTATGATGTGACCCCAGAATGGGTACTCCATCATTTGATGCAGCACGAAGCTGAACATCGTAGCCAGATGGGGGCACTCCGGATGAGAGCAGAAGGTGATATCGCCTTGAGCTAATATCAGTTTTCAGTCCTCAGTATACAGTTTTTAGTGCTGCCCTGTTTTTGGAAATAGCCTGCTGAAAACGAATGACGGACTTCTGATGACTGGTACAGGTATGCATCTATTATAGGACAGCCCCCGTTGCTATATGTCACACGAGGAGTAGAAATGAGTATAGTATACGCTGTAAGTAAGAGCGATAAACATACATTCTCAAAGAAGCCGGCCGACGCCATCTTTTTAATTAAAGGGGAGGGGGTGGAAGGAGATGCCCATAGAGGGGTAACTGTGAAACACCGTTCTCGTGTGGAAGTAGATCCTACCCAGCCCAACTTAAGACAAGTTCATCTCATCCACAACGAACTCATCAATGAGCTACAAGCAAAGGGGTTTGATGTTAAACCGGCGACGATGGGCGAAAACATAACCACATTGGGCATCGATATATTAGCCTTACCGAGAGATACTATCTTACAGATTGGGCCAGAAGCCAGACTAAAGGTTACAGGCTTAAGAAACCCCTGTAACCAGTTAGATCACTATCAGAAAGGCTTAACTGCGGCTGTGTTGGATCGTGATGAGCAGGGGAGGTTGGTGCGAAAGGCAGGCATCATGGCAATAGTCCTCCAGAGCGGCATCGTCCGTAAGGGGGATACTATTGAAGTACATTTACCCCTTGAACCTCATCATCCTTTAGAGCGAGTGTGAGACTCATGGACTAGTACCAGTTTTCAGTCATCAGTGACCAGTGTTCAGTGCTGGCCTGCCTCTGGAACGTGTGATTTTTGTGAAACCATGTAGTAAACATCTTGATGCGGTGTGATTTGTCTGCCTTCGACCTCAGGGCGGTTAGACTACCAAAAAATCATGATATCTTCTAAACTGTAGATTAGGAGAACATGAACAATGAATAGCCAGGCACAAAGACCAGAATCCCAGCGAAAACAAGTTACCGTGCTTTTTGCCGATGTTTCCGGTTTTACGGCGATGTCTGAATCCATGGATGCCGAAGATGTTGGTGAGGTTATGAATGCCCTCTGGCAGCAGTTGGATAGCATTATTCTCACCCATCATGGGGCTATTGACAAACATATTGGGGACGCGGTGATGGCCGTTTGGGGCACGGCCGTTACGCGTGAAGAAGATCCGGAACGGGCCATCAGGGCTGCCCTGGAAATGCAAACGGCCTTACGCACATTTGCCCAAGAGCAGCAAACGGCCGTGCCTCTACGGCTGCGTATTGGCATCAATACGGGCCCGGCCCTGTTAGGGGAAGTGGGCACAACAGGGGAATTTACAGCTATGGGTGACACGGTGAATACGGCCAGCCGTCTGGAGTCTGCCGCCCCGGTGGGGGGGATATTAATTAGCCATGATACCTACCGCCATGTGCAATCGATCTTTGAAGTCACTGAGCAAAAGCCAATCACCGTCAAAGGAAAGTCAGAACCGTTAAAGGTGTACACGGTGACCGGCTTAAAGCCCCGTGTCTTTCATTTAAAAACGCGAGGGATCGAAGGAATCACAACGCCCATGATCGGGCGGGCGTCTGACTTAGAGCATTTACAAGATACGTTCTACACCGCTGTCCAAAACAGAGAAACGCATGGGGTGACCATCGTGGGTGAAGCGGGGGTAGGTAAGTCTAGATTGCTTTATGAGTTTGACACCTGGCTGTCTGCCTTGCCCAAGCAGGTGGAGAGCTTCCGTGGTAGAGCTGGCGCAGAGATGCAGGTTCAGCCCTATGCCTTACTACGTGACCTGTTTGCCAACAAATTTCAAATCCAAGACAGCGATTCAGCCCAAACGGTGTGGCAGAAATTGGAAGCAGGCTTCTTTTTTAATAGAGAAGGGGCGGAAAACGGCCGTGTGCAAACCCAACTGCTGGGCGAAATGTTAGGCTTTGAACTGAGAGGGCCTCTGGATGAAACAGATGAACTAAAATCGACTAGATTCGACGGTACCCAAGCGCTTCAATATTTGTGTGATTACTTTCAGAATCTATTGTCGCAAAGGGCCAGCCTCATTTTACTGGAAGACATTCAATGGGCTGATAACAGCTCCTTAGATGCCATCGGTTACCTGTTGCAGGCCCTACCAAACCAGCCCCTCATGCTAATCTGTCTGGCTAGACCGGCCTTGTTTGAAAGACGGCCTACATGGGGCCAGGAATGGCCAAGACAAAGCAGACTGGCGCTGTCTCCGCTGACCGGGGCTGAAACACGCCAACTTGTACACGAGATTCTCTATAAAGTTGACGAACTTCCGGCTGCTTTACAAGAGCTCATTGTAGAGAACGCCCAGGGAAACCCGTTTTACGTGGAAGAATTGATTAAGATGCTTATTGAAGATGGGGCGATTATTACCAGCAGCACCCAATGGATCGTGAACCCAACCCGGCTATCAGAGGTTCGTATCCCCCCCACGTTGACCGGTATTTTGCAGGCGCGCATTCACAGCCTGAATTTCCAGGAGCAAACAATCTTACAGCGTGCGGCCGTTGTCGGCCGTGTCTTTTGGGATGAAGTCCTTTCCTTTTTAGGAGAAAGGCAGGCTGACCCTGAGCGTGAAGGTCCGAATGTGACTTCTGAAACCGAACAAACACTGAATGGCTTGCAAGCACGTGACCTGATTACCCGGCAAGCGACAACTGATCTTGAGGGTGTCACTGAGTTTGCCTTCAATAATATCATCTTGCGTGAAGTCATCTATGAAAGTGTGCTTAAGCGTGAAAGACGAGCTTATCATGCCCGGGTGGCAGAATGGCTCATTGACCGTAGTGGGGAGCGTAAGAATGAGTTTGCCAGCCTGATTGCGGAACATTTAGAACGAGCAGAGCAATCAACCCAGGCGATTATTTACTTAAGACGGGCCGGAGAACACGCTCAAAGGACAAATGCTTTTCGGGAATCCATTAATTTCTTTGAAAGAGCCCTTTCCTTATTGGCTGCCAGCAACCGGGAGGAACGGATCGCCCTGACCCGGCAAATCGGCAAAGCGCTTTACGAACTGGGTCAATGGGACGCCGCCAGAGAGCAGTTTCAAGAGAGCCTGGCCCTGGCCAAGGCCAAAGCAGATCCTCAGCAAATGATTGCTGCGTTGCAGGCGTTGGCTGGCGTTGAAGAGAAGCAGGAAAAATATGCCGAAGCCAGGGAACGATTGGAAGAAAGTTTGCGACTGGCACGCCAATATCCAGGGCAGATTGGGGCGGCACAAGCAGAACATATCCAAAACGCCCTGGATGGCTTGTCCGGTGCGTATGCGGCGGCGCAAGCGCGTGTTGCTGAAGGGCTGGCCCGTTTACGGGCCAGTGATAAAAAGGAAAAATTGAGCGACCAACTTCGGTCTTTGGGCCGGTTCTCCCGAAAACCAAAACAAGAGGATGAAGAAGCGGAGTAAGAGAACCAAAAATGACTTACAAATTGGGGATCACGTCAACCGTCAGGCCAAAAATCCCAATAGCGACCAGCAGCACGCCAGACAGGCGGGTGAGCATTTTGTAATTCTGACCCATCCAGCGGGTAAAACGACGCTGCACCGGCATGGCCACAAAGGGCAGCACCACCAGCGGCCAGCCAAAGCCGATGCCAAAAACAATAAAATAAGCCAGACTGCTGGCCAGACCGGTAAAGCTGCCCGCGCCCAGCAGGAATGCACTTACGACCAGTGGCCCGGCGCAGGGCAACGTCATCGGGCCCAGCAGCAGACCATAGGCGTACGCGCTGCCGTAAGGATTGCTGATGACCGGCGCCTGGGTGGTGCTAAGCCGGGCAAACGGATTACGCCCACTCAACATCAACAGCCCCATCACAATGACGATGACATAAATGAGCGGCAGCAGCCAGGGCAAAATTGCCCCAAAGGATTGCTGGAACAGGTACAGCACCAATCCCACCAGCAGCATCAGCGTTAAGACCCCTGCCAGCACCAGCAGCCCCAGCCATTTGGTGGCCCGCGCCGTGCGCTCGTTCGTGGCGTTGCCAGCCAGAAAGGCAATCAAACCGGGATATAAAGGGAGTACACAAACATTGGTCAGAATGGCGCTGTTACCTAATAAAAAGGCTTCAAGTAATTGGTTCATAATGGCGGTTGGTTCCCCGGAAACGGGGACAAGAGGAGGTCACACACGTTTCCGGGGACATAGGGCCAGGATTATCCCTGAGCTGCCTGCAGCTGGTTGATCAGTTGTTCTGAAGATTCAATGCCCGTTACCAGGTCTGTATACGTGCCGTCAGGGCGAATGATGAAGTGGGGGGTGGAGGGAGGATTGGTGATAGATTGGCCAAACGTGGCGGCCAACTCTTGTAATAATTCAGGAGACGCAACAGCAAATGCCCACTCAAACCCGGCCTGTTCCGCGTAATTAGCCAGGTCCTGGTTGCTGATGTTGGTTTCTACACTAAGGGCGATAAACACCACATTTTCGTCGTTTAACTGGGCGCGTGCCTGAGAGACATTGGTCAACTGGCGGCGGCAGTTGGTGCACCAGGTAGCCATCGGCTCTACAAAGACTGTCTTGCCGGCAAAGTCAGCCAGGGTAAATGACTCTCCGGAACGGACGTCTGTCAACGCTATTTTTTGCCAGGTTGGCAAATCCGTCATCATGTCTGACCCGGCCATCTCATCGTCAGCCATGGCTTCCTCACTGCCTTCTTTATCTTCCATCATGGCCTCACCTTCAGCCATGCTGTCGTCTTCGGCCATCGCCTCACTTTCCGGCTTCTCTTCGTCCATCATGGTGTCGTGTTCGGGGGCCGCTTCTTCAGCCATCATGTCATCTTTTTCATCCATCATGGTGTCATCAGACATCTGCTCGCTGTTGTCTTTTTCGGCCATCACGGCCGTGTCTGCCGTTTCGGACTCTGAAGCATTACCCGTTGGGCTGCACGCGGCCAAAAGCAGCAGCGCCATGAAGGCTAACCATAGATAGTGTATTTTTTTCATAAAAATCTCCTCATTTAATGTGATAGTCAGTAAACTTTTTCACCCCTCACCTGCCTGAACGCAATGACAATGGCCTGTAGGGATGGCAGCCAAACTATAGGATTTGATGATTAAGGAGAGGTTCTAAAAGAATTACAAATTGGTTACAAGTATAGGGAGGTCAGGGAGAGAGGCAACTGGCCATCAGGCAGGCAGTAAACTGGCGCCCACCAGGCGCTCATCTGCTTATGGCCAGCATGTCGGCATAGAGGGAGGCCAATCTCTGGCCAGAAAGGAGCTGGGGGATCATAGGAAAAAGCACTTGCTCTTCTTTCTCAAAATGGATCTTTACTAGATAAAGAATATCGTTGGCGGTGGCGATCAGGCTGGCGGCGTCGCCGCCATGGGCTGACAGGTGACGCAAGCGCTCGCCGCCAGCTTCAATTCGGGGGTGTTCCACTTCATGAAGTTCGTGTAAGGTCTGGCGGAAGGTCTTGCCGTAGGCGTGAATGTCTTTGTGTTCGTCGCGCATCACGGCCGTGACCCCACCGGCGCCGATCACTGCCTCTACCGCTGGAAACAAGACATCATCTTCCTTGCGGCGGTGGCGGTCTAGCTGCGAGGCCATCATCTGCCCCACCGCTTGGCATATAGGCAGCACCTGTGGTAGGGCGGCGCTGCCTTCTGCTTGCAGCCGGGCCACGGCCGTCTCCAACGCCGCAAACTGTGCCAGCAGCACCACATGTTCTTCCCGCAAATGTTGAATTGGATCACCCATCATGACGCCTTCTTCCTGGTGTAAATGGTGACAAACTGCAACAAGGCCACCAGGCTACACTCTTCACAATCATCGCTAAACGCTTCTGTTTTTACTGGCTCCAGGTGAACCTCGTAGCCAAGTTCAGTGTACAGCGCGGCCATCTCCTGGGCACGACGGCCGTCACTGATAAACCGCCGCTGCCAGCCAGCCGCCAACAGCTCCGGATTTGGCGCTAACTGGGTTTCAGATAACATCCTGTGGGCCTCTTGCTGTACAATGAGGCTGATCTGTTCACTTTCAGATAGTTTGTCTGTCATACATACCCTGTCATGCCTCTTTTCAGGCGGTGACGGCCATATCCTCTGCAAGTTTTAGCAGCCGCTTTTGCCCTAATATCGCCGCGCCCAACGCTGGCACAAACTGCACCAGTTCCCCTGGTGGCAGGTTCACCGTTTCCCCCAATTGTGCCTGCACAATGCCGGCCATCGTCTCAAAACGTAAAATGCCGCCGATCAACGTAAACTCTGGGGCCATCTGCACCCGGCGCATGAGCTGTACGGCCCGGTTCACCAGGGAAGCAATCGCCCCGTGCATAATGTCCGCCGGGGCACTGCCTAACGAGAGGTGGTTGATCACTTCTGACTCGGCAAAAACGGCGCAGACGCCAGAGATAGCCACCGCCTCCTTAGAGGTGGCCACCAGCGGCCCAATTTCCGCCGTGGCATAGCCCATGTAACGCGCCGTTTTTTCAATAAAGGCGCCGGTGCCCGCGGCACACTTGTCATTCAAACGGAATGATTTGACTTTGCCATGGTCATCTAAACGGCTGGCTTTCATCGTTTGCCCGCCGATGTCCAGGATCGTGCGCGTTTGTGGAAAGAAGAAGGCAGCGCCGCGGGCGCTGGCTGTCAGGTCGGTCACGGCGACATCGGTGAAGGTAGGCATGTGCCGGCCAAAGCCGGTGGCTACTTTGTAAGCTACGTCATCATCGGTCAGGCCTGCTTCCGCCAACGCCGCTTCATACGCCTGGCGTGCTGCCTGATCCAGCTTAAAGCCGGTGCTGCGCATAGCCCGGCTTATCATTTTACGGCCGTCGGCCAAAATGACCGCTTTGGTATAGGTTGAACCCACGTCAATGCCGGCTGTGTACATCATGATGTCCTTCCAAGTCAGCCATCGGTGTTTGGTGAATCGGTTACCGATCACCCTTTACCGGTGAACGGCTGGTTAAAATGTGATCCAGGGCAAACAGCGCTGCCCCCAACGCCCCTATATAATGTGATTCGGGGCTGACGTTGATCTTCATGTTCATACCATCTTCTAACGCCTGAACCATGCCAATATTTTTGGCCACGCCGCCAGTGAACGTGACTTCATCCTCAATACCTACCCGTCGCAGCAGGCCAATGGAGCGGGCGGCGATAGATTGGTGTACGCCTAGTAGGATGTCATCGATCTTTTTGCCTTTGCCCAGCCAGGACAACACTTCTGACTCGGCAAAGACGGTGCAGGTGGTGCTGATCTTTACCGGCCGCTCGGCCTGTAATGCCGTGGGGCCAAGCTGGTCTAGCGGAATGTCCAGGGCGGCTGAGGCTGCCCCCAAAAAGCGGCCGGTGCCGGCGGCGCATTTGTCGTTCATGCAAAAGTCCAGAATTTCCCCCGTTTCGCTGACGCGGATCGCCTTGGTGTCTTGCCCGCCCATATCTACCACCGTGTGTGTGCCGGGGAACATGTGGACGGCGCCACGGCCGTGGCAGCTAATTTCGGTGATCTGGGCATTGCCAAATGTTACCCGGTAACGGCCGTAGCCTGTGCCAATCACGTATTCCACTTCCTCTTCGTGCAGTCTACCGGCATGCAATGCCTGCTGGTAGGCATTCTCTGCGGCCTGAATGACATTGGCCCCCGTGTCTACCAGCGCCCGGCTTATAATTGCCCGCTTTTCGTCAATAATTACTGCTTTTGTCTGGGTAGACCCTACATCTACCCCGGCTGCGTAGGCCATTTTCGCCTCCATAAACCATACTTCATAGCCCCATAACCCAGGTGAGGGACAACGAACTACACCATAACCTGTTGTGCCCGGCGCGAAGCCAGCCCTTCAAAAAAGGCGTCAATCCGGTTCTTTAACTGTGCTTCTGAAACCACCCGCCTGTCCATCATGTCTGACTCTATGAATAGGCTGGCGATGTCTCGCATAGCCATCAGCGCTCGGCGGTTATCGGCCAGCCCGGTAGAGACGGTGCGGCAGCTTTTGATGGGATGGTAGACCACGCCATCGGCGGCAAAGTCGTCGGCCATATCCATCAACACCTGATCCTGGTAAAACATGCTGTCCATGGCGTCCCGTACACTGATGAGTGTGCCTTCAGCCAGGCTTTCTAACGGCCGGGTCAGGTCATAGGCAAAGCCGTGATTTGCTCCCCCAGAAGCAAACCAGAGGTAGGTCGAGTTGACAAAAGCGCCGCCCCATTCCGTGAATAGTTCATTAAAGCGGCGGAAGATAGGGTAACAAGGCACACCCACAAACAACAGCCGGTACTGCTCATCTGTCAGGGTGCCAATGCCGTGCCTGGCCTTGTATTCCATTTCCTCTACCAGGTCGCGGAAGTAGCGGCTGCCGTCAGCCGTGCCGCGAAAGCCATTGCTCACGCCCAGGTAAATGGTGCCGTCTGTCAGAGCGTTAAAAATGGAAGGGCGGCTTTGGTTAAGTTCTAACACACGCTGCCAGCCCTGATTCATGTCATTGGCATACTGCATCGCTTCACGCAGGCGGTCAATGTCAAAGGGAATACCGGTCAGCGTTTCTAGTTGGGTGATCAATTCCTTGATCTGGGCCTGTACGTAGCGGCGGTCGGCTTCAAAGGCGGCTTCGCCGGGCCAGGTCTGCCCGCCGGCGCGGCGTGTACCTGGAATGTCCAGGGTAAAGACGGGAATGCCATACATGCGCTCCCATATTTCCGCCCATTTGATGTAGGTGTTGCAGGCGTTGGTCAGTACAGCGATGGTCGGCTTGGGGATGCGCCCCATGGGGTGTTCCCCGCCGCGCCGCTGCACGGCCACGTCTGCCTTGACATAGCCGCAGATGTCAGGGGAGTAACCGTAATCTTCAGCTTCGTTCAGGTAGTCATGGGCCACGCGGCGCACGGCCGTTTGCAAAGAGTTGATTTCTGGGAAGACCATCGGCAGGTCAAAGCAGCGTAAAATTTCCGCCATACTGCCCATGACAAATACATAAGCAGCCGGGCCGTTGCTGACGGCCGTGGCATTTAAGCCATCAAACCATTCCCGAAATAAGCGCGCCCCTTCCTGGTTTCCCCGTCCTACTATTGTTTGTGCCGTCTCTGTCTCGTTCATAATCAATGCCCTTACTCAAATAAAATGTTCTCTACAAAGGTCTCTAACTGAATTTCGATGTGGTCAAAGCTGGTCATGTTTTCTTCAAATTCGCTGATGAAGTAGGGAATGCCCGCTTCATCCAGCGCGTGGGTGTAGGCCACCTGCTCTTCCAGCCCCGGTTCACACATTTTGGCGGCGGTGATGATGGCCGCACCGGCCCTGGCATCGTGAATGCGCTGCAGCAGCATCTTCTCTTTGGGCTTGCGCAGGTCATGCTGCACCGGGCTGTAGGACGATTTTTCCAGGTACGCTTCGGCCAGGTTGTGCAGTGGGTCGCCGTCCAGCGGCACATCCTCTAAAATCCAGCGCAGACCAATGAGCAGGTCATCATCCACCACGTAACAAGAACGGGCAATGGTCCGGATCATGTCTAGCGGCGGTTGTTCACAAAAACCACCTTCATAGACCACGCGCACCCGGTCCTGAGGGTGGGCATCCCGTTTGCGTAACAGGGGTAGGACGGTAGACAGCAGTTCGTTGTGTTCTTCGCGGGGGATAAGGCCGGCCACGGCCGTGAGCACATATGCCTCATCAGCGGTCACCAGCCAGGGAGCGTCTCGTTTTAGGGCATATAATTCACGCAGCAGCGCCCGGTTTTTGTTAAATACCGCCAGCGAGTGCCGTAAACGCGCTTTGTCAATGGGTTGGCCGGTGATCATTTCCAATTCGCGCTGCAGACGAGCATACTCATCACGCAGGTAAGTGACCGCATAACGCGAGTTGGCGTTTTGCGGCAGGTACAAAATCTGGCAGGGATAGTCAAAATTGCGCCCAAACACCCCCGCCAGGTTGCGTGCCGCATCACAAATAGGATGGGTGACAAACATCTCCAATTCAACCGAGTGACTCAACGCCAGTTCCAGAGATGTCTTCAAAACGGAACAGAGGTAAGAACCAAAACGCGAATCGGCCTGTACAGTTTCAATGGGGGCGCCGCGCATCTTAAACGGCAGCATGCCAGCAGCGTGGACGATCTCTTCCGGAAAGTAAACCTGAAAGTGCCCAACAACTTTACCACCGGCCTGCCGCCAGCGGCGCACGGTAGGGAAGGTGGTGTCTTCCAGCAGTTCCCGGCACTCGTATAAAAGCTCAACCAGTGGTTTACCACGCCAATTGTCAAATACCCTGGCGATCATAACGTCCTCCATTAACAGCCATCCCTGACTGCAGCCGGTGTCCCACCGGGCTGCAACTACCGGTTGTTGTCTAATTTTGTGCCACACTGACCGCAGAAAGTGAATTCGGCGGGCAGGTTTTTGGCGCCACAGGCCGGGCAGCGACGGCCGTAGGCCCCCCAGGGAAACTCAGACGACAATCCTGCGGCGGCCCGCTCGCGCAGCATACGTGGGTTGGCCGGCCGTTTTTCCACAAAGGCGCCCATCCCTTCCAGTGGTTCCCAGGAGGTGTAATGCACCGAGAGCCAGTCGCGCACGTGGCCAATGGTCTGGTGCCAGGCAAAATCTTTCCAAAAGTTGACGTTTTGTTTGGTATAACGCATACATTCGGGGAACTTATCAATAAGCTCCTGGCAGAGTGCGTCTACGGCCGCATCCAGCCTGGCCAGGTTGATAGCGTAGCCATCCTGCCCTTTTTGTGCCTTTTTGATCTGCTCTGATGTGGCCTGGCTGATAAATTCGTCGTCTTTTGTTACCGAGGGCGTGACCTCATTGACCAACCCCCACTCCAATGCCTGGTAAGGGGGAATAACACGGTTGGTCATCAGGATGTACCGCGCCCGCCGGTCACCACAGACGATGGGCAGCCATTGGGTGGAGCCGCCCGCAGCCACACTGCCCACACTGGTGCCCACCTGCTTAATGTAAGCATGTTCGGCGATGATGGAAAGGTCGCAGGCCAATTGTGACTCATTGCCGCCGCCCACGGCCATGCCATTTAGCCGGGCGATCACCGGTTTGCCGGCGTTCATGATGCTTTCCAGGTAAGCGCCAAACAGCTTCATGTACTTCCAGTAATCACGCGGCGACTGTGTATAAATCTGTTCATACTCTTTCACATCACCGCCGGTGCAAAAGGCAGCATGCCCGGCCCCGGTATAGACAATAACGGCCACCCCGTCATCAAAAGAAGCATCCTGAAAGGCGGTGGTCAGTTCCACCAAAGCCTGGGTGCTGTAGGCGTTGTAATTGTGCGGCCGGTTAAGGGTCACACGGGCCACAAAATCACACTTCTCATAGATAATTTCCTGAAAACCGAAGGTGTCAGCAGGACGAGCGGGTTGAAAGTAGTTCACAGAAAGCATCTCCTTTGGGGCGTTTGGCGACCGTCATGGCCACACGCCAATCTTTGGTCTCTAAATGGATGGTGCGCTGGCCAATATCATATCCACATAGGCGTTGGCCTGTTTTTGCAGCAGTTTGTGATAGTTTTGGAAAAGGACCACGGCCGTGTCTCCCGGCCAATCAGCCGGCAGCAGTTCTGGCGGCAGGTAGGGATCGTGAAATGGAAAGTAGCGGTATTCATGCACCAGCCAGAAGCGGCGGCGAAAAGCATAGTCTGGGGCCAGGGGGTGGCCGGCGTTAATCTGGCGGCACTCCTGGTCATAGTGAGGCTGGTATGTCTGGATGAAAGCGTTGTATTGCTGGCTTAAGGCGGCCAGGTCCCAACAGCGGCTGGCTAATGAGGCATCACCGTTTAAGTGAATGGGTTCGGCGCAAAAGTAATGAACGTAGTCATGGGCATTCAGTTCATTCAGAATGGCTTGCACCTCTGCGCCGCGGTCACGTGGTGATACCAGCGTGCCGTTGCCTAACTGGCCAAAGCCCAACCATGAAAGCTGCTTGCGTAACTGGTGGCGTGTCGATGATAGATCATCGGAAAACGTGTAAGTGACCAGATACCAATGACCGTCCCATGCCGGTAGGGGCCGGTGGAAAATTTGCTGCGCACCTTCATCAAGTAGATTTCTGGCTTTGGTGGTGAGACAGTATGTGCTGTTACGGCCGTGTCGTTCTCTTTGCAGCCACCCTTTACGCGCCATACGTGAGGCCGTCGCCCGCACCGCTGGTTCAGATACATCCAACACACCCAACAGTTTGATCAGGCTGCCAATCCATGCCGCCCCACCCCGTGGCCTCAAGTAATCTCCATAAAGCGTAAAAATCAACTCTTGTGTGCGTGCGCCCATGGCTTCCTCGGGGTTGATATTTGTCACTAACAGAACGAACGTTTTAGAAGTACACAATAATAGTAATCAAATTTCGACCTTCAAGCGTCTGACAAGTGTCATGCAAAATCTATGACAAATGTCACCCACCTGGCGGATTGTTGACGGTCAATAGGGTTCAACGACGGGTTTACAGGGTATCAGGAGCGTAGCGGGCAGCGTGTAACACGGCCGTCACTTCCCTGCGTGTTGCCGCCATATCCTTTACCTTTTGTGGCCAATTGGTCAACAATGTGTTCAGACGTGCCAACCCGCGGGCGCGCACCGGACCATACCCCCGCGCCAGCACGGCCGTCTCAGCCAACATACAGGCCAGTTCATAATCCATAGATACCATGGGTAGCACGGCCGTCAGCCACTGCTCAATGGCCGCCTGTTCCCGCTTGAAGGCAGCCGTATACGGCCGTACCCGGCGCATGCCGGCCATTACCTTTAACAGCCCAAACCCCCATGGTGATGATGTGGGCCAGGCCAGGTGTAGGCTGCGCCCTTCCCCCTGCTGGCCGCCGGGCACCAGCCTTGCCAGCGCCGCCGGTAACAGGCCGGCAAACTCTGCCCACCCAGGGCTGAGGTAGTCATGAACCGTTATCGGTTCGCCGGCTGCCGCCCCCATTTCCGCCCGGATGTGCCCCAGGCGGCCTGGCCGGGTCTTTAACTGGGCTACCCGGACCACATCCTCATAACACATCCATGCGGCCAGCCGCCGCGCCACTTCGGTCGTCAGCCGGTAATATGACACTGCCTCGTCTGCCGCCAAGACCGGTTGTAGGCGTGCCAGATATTGGTGGCCATAGCCCACATCCTGATAATCTACCAACTGCGCCAAGGCGTGGCCCAGCAGCGGCCGTAACCCTTCCGGCCACTTTGTCACCTCCGTCATAAACTCCTCTGGCGGGGCATCATAAACCCGTGTGTCCACGTCTGTGCCCTGTGGCTGCGGGTGAGCCAGGGCGCCAGGGTGCACCGGCAGCTTTAGCCCCGCCTCAAACCCCGCCAGATTTTCCGCCACTGCCAGGCCCGTTTCGGCAATGGCGGCCCGACCGTCGTCGGCTGTCAATGGCAGCAGGCCACAGCCAATGATGGCCCCAAATATTACCGCGTTGAGCTGGCTGCCGGCGGCCAGCGCTGGTTCCACCGGCAGCACCAGCCGGGCCGCCTGGCGCAAGCTTTCCAGGATGGGCCCAGATGTGACGATGCCATCCCCAGCCACGGACTTTTCGGCGACGCTGTAGAGTCGCCGGGTGCTGGTGATAACGGCCGTTTGGGTGGTGACATAGCCGCGTTCCAGTGCCCGCCCCGCCTCTGTCGGCTCTAACCCAATCACCAGGTCTACATCCCCCTGGCTGGGAAATAGGCAAAAGAGGGGTGTAGTAGCCGGGTGCTTCTCCGGGAACAATTCAAAGTAATAGGTGGTGGCCCCGGTGCGCTGCGCCGCACCAGGGACAGACGTGGCCTGTGCCGGGCAGCCGGCCAGCCGGGCCGCCGCCACCAACCAGTTCACCAGAACGCCACCGCCCTGCCCCCCCAACGCGCCAATGAGAATGCACAAAGGTCTTGTTGTGTTCATCTAGGCCCCCATGATCCGTAAACACCAGTCACCCAGCCGGGACCAGACTTGCTGCCACAGGCTGGGGTTTACCAGGCGCTCTGCCCGGTAAAACGAAGGGCATAACCGGGCAGCATGTGCCGCCGAGCCGCACAGCCCGCAGGCCACACAGCTTTTGTCCACCCAGGCAGTGGGGCCATCCTTCAGGGGGTCTACGGCCGTGTGCAGGGTTAATGAGGGGCAGCCGCTCAAACGCATACAGGCGTGGTCGCCGCTGCATACGGCCTGGTCCACGCCAAAGCGAGCGTAACGTACCGGCAGCCCGGCCTGCACGGCGGCTGCCTTTTGTTTGCGTTCACGGCGCTGCCGCGCCAGCCGGCACTCTTCGTCGCTGATGATCACACGCAGTTGTGGGCCACGGTCATCCAGCGCCTGGGCCAGTATATGTTTGCTCTCGGCCACGTCATAGGCATTTACCCGGCGAATCCAGCGAATGCCCAGCCCCCGCAGCGTGGCTTCAATAGAGATGTGTGACGGCCGTCCCCATGGGGTGACGCCTGTAGACGGTACATGCTGCTGTCCGGTGGCTGAGGCATAACCATTTTCGATGATGATCAGCACGGCGTCATAGCCGTGCCAGTGGGCATGGCTGACCCCCGTGATCAGCCCATTGTGCCAGAAGCCGCCGTCGCCCATCACTACCACCGTCGGCTGCCCCAGCGCCGGGCCGACAGCGCCGCCGCTGGCCAGGCTCAGGCCGTACCCCAACACGGTGCTGCCGATGTTAAACGGCGGCAGGGTGGCAAAGGTGTTGCAGCCAATGTCCATGGAAATGTGCAGCGGCCCGCGCTCTTGTTGCAGAAGTTTTAAGGCGGTGAACAACGGCCGTTCCGGGCAGCCCGTGCAAAACCCCGGCGGGCGTGGTGGCAGGGCCATCGGCAGCTCGATGCGGGGTGGTGGCGGGGCGGGGTGGCTTTTGGCCTGGCCGGTGGCGGCCAGCCAGTTGGCCAGGCCGTCTCGCACTACGTCGGCGGTATATTCGCCCGCTTCCGGCAGCACGTCCTTGCCCCAGATGCGGCTGGCCAGCCCGGTGTGATGGGCCAGCGCCGCCACTTGCGGGGCGATAAAGGCCGGGTATCCCTCTTCCACCACCAACACATGCTCTTTGTTTTGCAAAAAGGCTTCGATTTGGGCCGGCACCAGAGGGTGGACGACGTTGAGCACCAGCAGGGGCAGGTCGGTACGGCCGTAAGCATCAGCCAGCCCCAGCAAACGCAGCCCCCGCAGCACCGTGTCATACTGCCCACCCGGCATGATGATGCCGGTACGGCCGTGGCCCGGAAAAAGCTCATTCATCTCCTGGTCCACAATGAATTGGCGGGCAGCCGGCAGGCGTTCCGCCACTTTAGCCCGTTCCTGGGCGTAAGTAGAAGGAGGCAGGACGATACGGCCGTAGTCCCGCAGTGCCTGTGGCAGTAAACGGTGTGGGCTAAACGGTGGCGGCCGGTTGTCCTTACAAACAAAACTGCCCGTCATATGGTTGGCGCGGATACGCAGTGACAGCATCACCGGCAGATGGCAAACTTCTGACAGGTCAAATGCCTGTTCTGCCAGAGCTACCAGCCGTGGCATATGGTAACGGGGATCAAGCAGTGGTAGTGATGATTTGAGGGCGATGGCATGGGTACGTTCTTGGATGACGCTGGCCCCTTCCCCATAATCTTCGCCCACCAGAACGAGGCAGCCGCCCGTCACCCCGGCCGAGGCCAGGTTAGACAGTGCATCGGAGGCCACGTTGGTGCCCACAATGGACTTCCACGTCACTGCCCCCCGCAGCGGGTAATGAATGGAAGCGCCCAGCAGCGCCGCCGCACCTGCCTCGCTGGCCGAGGCTTCAAACTGCACGCCCAACGGCGCCAATACGTCAGCGCGAGCGTCTGCCAGCACGTCCATCAGGTGCGAAATGGGCGCGCCAGGGTAGCCGCCCACGTAAGCCACACCAGCCTGTAGAATGGCCTTTGTCAGCGCCAGGATGGCCTCGCCATGAAAAATATCGCCAGCTCCCAAGGTCAGTTTGTGTACGTCCCCGGTGAAAGAGCGTTCCATACTTTTGGTGGTGGCGTAACCTCTTCTACGCATAATCCATTTGCTCACTTACCAGCCCGGTTTTGTGCCCGGCCCACTGTAACCTGGTGTACGGGCGGGGGTATGGGCCAGGGCAAAACCCTGGTTATAGGCGGCTCGTGTGATGATGGTGAATTTGAGCGCCCAGCCAGTGACAAGGGTGGCTAATCCCACAATGAGGGCTACTGGGGCCAGCGCCCCCAGCAGAGGACTGCCAGGGGGCACAAGCGGGACGATCAGGAGCACGGCCAGGGGCAGGGCGTGACCCAACCAGACAACCACGTTGTTTACCTTTGTTAATGCGGCCGCTGCCTGGGCAGGAGCCGCCCCCGGCTGCTGCAATTTGCGCCGGTAAGCCGTCCACACCCACAGCCGCAGAATGAGCAAGACAAACAGCGTGGCCGGCAGCCAGCGTGTGAGGGGACCAAACACGGCCGTGCTGGCCAGCAACAGCCCGGCGCCCTCGGCCAGCCCGGTTACCAGTAACAAAGGCACAATCAATGGTTCACGCCACACCGGAATGCCACGTGCCGCTTTAAGCATTTGCGCCTGGGCAAAAAGAAAGCCCAGACCAAACAAGGCCGCTACCAGGGCCAGTGGGGCTGACAGCCATAGGAGGCCGACTACCGCCAGCCCCAACAGAGGCAGCGAAAGCAGCGCCTCGCGGCTCATCCATGAGGTGCGAGGGTTGAGGATGACGTACAGCGCCCGCCAGCGCTGGCCCAGTTTGATCCACACAGAGGCCAACCCCAGGCTAATAATGGCCAATGCCAGCCAGCCCATGTAGGTGAGCCACAAAGGGTTTTGGAAAGAGACCACGGCCGTGAACAACAACAGCCCTGTCCCCGTGCCGCCGCAGCTAAACTGAATGCCGGCCCGCCAATCCCACACTGCCTGACGCCATGGTTTTTCTCTCATCGCTTTAATCCTTAACCGCCTTTTGTTCCCAGAGGTAATAAAATCCCGGTTCGGCCCCCAGTTCTTCATGCATACGAAAATGTTCGTTTTCACGCAGCAGGCAGGAGACGTTGCTGTCCGGGTCGTCGGCGTCGCCAAAGTGCAGGGCGTGGGCGATGCAGGAATTAACACAAGCAGGGGTAACTTCCGGATCAATACCGGGCGTCTGCCCGCTGCCGTTGGCAGCATCAACACGGTCTACACAGAAGGTGCATTTGGTAGCGACCCCCATGCGGCCAGGGTCAAACCGGGCCATTTCGCTTTCCAGGGCACGGCCGTTAAAGGCAAAATGCGCTTTGGTGACCTTAAATCTGGCCTGGTAAGGGCAGGCCACAATGCAGTAGCCACAGCCAATGCACAGGTTGTAATCAATGGTCACAATACCATCTTTGCGCTGGCGGGTGGCCGTGGTGGGGCACACCGTCATGCAGGGGGGGCTGGCGCAGTGCTGGCAGCCCACAGGCACAAAGGTGCGCGTGACAGTGGGGTATTCACCTGCTTCCATGTCCAGTACGGCGCGCCACTGGACACCAGGTGGCGTGGCGTTGGCGTGGCGGCAGGCGGCCGTGCACGTCTGGCAGCCTACACACCGGCGCAAATCTACCACCATGATGTATCGGGTCATCTTGTTCTCCCTGAGATGGTAAATGGTAATGGCGGGGTGACCACAAAGGTTACCCCCTACAAAACGTATTACCGTTTACCGTTTACGGGCGTTATAGCCACCGGCACAATGTCTGCGGCTGAGCCGGTGGCGTCTGTCAGGTCTAGCAGCATGGGGACAAGGGCATTCATGCTGGGCGTCTCAAATTCTTTGGCATGGGGTGTGGCCCAGTGGCCGAACTGGCCGATCATCAAAACGGTGTCTGGGCGAATGCCCTGGCGCAGCACGGCCGGGCCACGCACAGCCCGCAGCGGCGAGCGCACTTCGATAAGGTCGCCGTCATGGATGCCCAGTTTTACGGCCGTGCCCGTATTGATCACAACCCCTTTATGTCCTTTGATATTGTCGGCTACTTCTTTCATCATCGGCACGCCGACGTTGCTGCCCCATGCATATTGCATGCTGCGCGCTGTCAGCAGCCAGAAGGGGTATTCGGCTTCTGTGCCGCCCAGGTTTTCTTGAATGGCGGCGCGGATCAGTTGGGGGAAGTCATGCCAGGTGGGCAGCGGTTCGTACTCCTGCAACTGCCTGTCCCACCAGGCAATACCGTGTTCGTGCAGCCGGTTCCGCAGCTGGCAGCCTATGCGGTAGAGCCGCTCCTGGTAAGGCATCTCAAAGCGCAGCCCCTGGTCTTGCAGTGCCGGGTAGAGGTACCAGAGCAGGCGGGGAAACGGCCGTACCTTAAACCCGTGTTCCTTGTACCAGGCCAGCCCATCTTGCTCCTGCCCGTCGCTTACCTCGGCGCTGGCGGCGCGGCAAACGCTGTCCCATATCTCCTCTACGGAATAGGCTCGTGTTTCCTCCAGGCTGAAATCGTAATTTTCGCCGTGCAACGAGATGCTGGTAGCGCCGCGGTTGATGGCCCGATTGTACTTTGCCAACAAGCCGGTACGCTGCGCCAGTTCGGTGGCAATCCAGGTGAAATCCCGCGTGTGCTCGCGGGTGGGGATGACAGGTTGCCGCAGCGCCACCCCCTGATACTCCCAGAAATATTCAATGTACTTGGTGCCGCCGACCCGGTAGAGCTGCAGCCCCTCCAGATCAGTGGCTTCGGGCAGCAGCACGTCGGCCATCCAGTTTGTTTCATCCAGCGTATAGGCAAAGGCCACCACAAAGGGGAACCGGGTTATCAATTCGCTCAGATTGTCTGTGTCCCAGAAGGAAATGGCCGGATTGGTACGGTAGACAAACCACAAGTCGGGCAGTGTTGGTTCTGGCCAGTTGGGAAATGGTTCCTGCTGCTGCATCCAGGCCAGGTGGGTAGGGCCTAAGGATTGGCTCCAGGGAGAGTTGGCGGCCAGCGGCACCAGGGTGCGGTGGCCGTGGCGCACTGTTGGCCGTGAGAGCCAGCCAGCCTTGTCTGTGGGGTTCCAGGGGTATTCCATAAAGCCGTCAGGGCCGGGCTGCACACTGCTGTGGCGGTTGACGGCGGGGCGGTTCAGGCGCACCGTGGTGCCCAGCGTGCCGCCGGGCACATCCAGCCCACCTACCAGGCAGGCCAGCAGGGTGCGTGCCCAGGCGCAATCATAGCCGCCCCAGCCATTGCTGACCGTTTTGCCCAACACTACTGCTACCGGGCGGAGGGGGAGTGTACGTCCTTCTACCTCTACTGTTTCGCCTATATGGGCGTGGGCCAAAAATTCGGCTGCCAGACGGCGGATGGTGGCGGCAGGCACGTCACAAATGGTTTCGGCCCATTCTGGTGTGAATGGTTTTTCATGAGCCAACAACCGGGTAAAACCGGTAGCACAAACCACAGACTCGTGCCACCAGGCATCTTCGTCGGCGCCTACTTCCAGGCCAGAGACGGTAAACGTCCCTTCCAGGGCGGGGTCAGCGGCTGGTGTGTCAAAGGGCACGGCCGTGTGCTGCTTCAGGTCCCAAATGAGTGGTTTACGTGTTTGCGGATCACGCAGGTAAAAGCCATTGGGGGCTATGAGATAAGGCGAGGCAGTCATCTGCCTGAGAAAGGGGATATCCAGTTTGTGACGAGGGGTCTCGTGCAGCAAGACATGTAGCAGGGCGTGCATAAAAGCGGCGTCTGTCTTAGGGCGGATGGGCACCCATTCAGCTGAACAGCCCCCGGTGATAGAAAGATGCGGCTCAATTTGCACCCGCTTGACACCACGCTCACGGGCGTCGGCGTGCCGCCAGACGCCGCATACACCACCAGACGCCTCGATGTTAGCGCCAAAGGAGAGGATATACTCTACACGTGGCGTATCGGCGCAGACGGTAAAGGCACGATGCCAGAGTTCCCCATACAGATGTTCTGAGTGGTAGCATTTCACCCCCTGCCCGCTGCCAAAACTCATGTCAACGGGTCCCCAGGCCGCCAGGAAAGCGGGAAAAGTGCCCATATAAGCGGTGGGGGTGCCGGCACCGCCGAAGCTGGCGGCCACTCGCGGATAACCAGAGCCATCCAGCAGGCCCTGTTGACGGATGTCATTTAACTTGGCAGACACCAGCGCCAGGGCTTCATCCCAGGTGATGGGCACAAAGCCGGGGTCTTCCCGCCGCCCTTTACGAGGGTTTGTCCGTTTCATAGGGGTGTGGATGCGGTGGGGGTTGTATGTCTTTTCAATGAGGCCAAATGCTTTGACACAAACCGTACCCGCCGCCGGGTGAATGTCGGCGGCGGTAAAGTTAGGTTCCACCTCGGTGGCCACACCATCTTCTACTTTAACAGTGAGCAGGTCTGGCCCGGCGACACATTGGTAGCAGTAGGTGGGTATTTTTTGGGTGGCGTGTGTGTTACGGCCGTGATCCTTACCGGCCTGATGTGAACTTGTGTTCATAACCGTTTATCTGCCTTTGCCGCCGGCTGCCCACCGGTGGCTGACGGACTGGGGGAAGGTGTTGGTAAACCGCAGAGACTATTCGGAAATCCTGAAGAGCGTAAACTGCGGTTTCCTCGAGGAATCGGCAATGCCTCAAGCGTTTTTTTATTTTTGCATGATTGTTGCCGATTACCTAAAGCGCGGCCACTTTTTCCGCTTTAGCCATAAAGCGGATGGCGCTTTTGGCCACGTCTACGATGAAGCGGACGTGCTGACCATAGGCAACCTCTTCTAAATTGTCACGGGCGGTAATGTTGAGGGTGACACGACGGCCGTCTACATTGGTGATGGTGGCCGTGATCTCTACCCACATACCCAGCAGTGTAGGGGCGGTGTGATCTACCTCGATGTGAACACCTACGGAGTCTTCACCAGCGTCTACATGGGCCAGCAGCAGGTTGCGGCAGGTGATTTCAATGTCGCGAACAAGTTCGGGAGTGGCATAGACACGGCCGTCTGACCCCAAAAAATCAATGGTGCGGGCCTCATCTACCGTCAGGCGGCTGGTGGTGGTGAGGCCAGCGGTTAAGCTATCTTTCATGATTTTACGCTCCTTTGAAAATAACCTCCCGGAGGCTTCTACGGCAAAGGTCATCTGGGATGAACCCTCCGGGAGGGTGGCTTCTGAAAACTGACCACTGATGACTGAAAACTGATACTGGGAGGCTGGCTTTTAGTCAGGGAGTAATCACTGACCGAATGCCGTGCCCGGCGCGCAGTGTGTCTAACCCGGTGTTGATATCATCCAGCGCAAAGCGGGCAGTGACCAGTTCTTTCACTTTGATTTTTCCCTGGCGGACCAGTTCTAAGACACGAGGGTAATCGACGGCCCGGCAGCCCAGGGAGCCAATGATTTCTATTTCCCGGTACATCACCTTGCCCAGATTAAGTGTGGTCGGCTTATCGGCAAAACCAACAACAACAAAGCGGCCACCAGTGCGCAGTGAGTTAAAGGCCTGCCCCTGCACCACCGGGTTGCCAATAGCTTCAAAGCTCACGTCGGCGCCACCGTTTGTGAGCTTCAGAATTTCTTTGTCAATGCGTTCGTAGCTGGTAGCGTCAAGGGCCAGTTGTGCGCCTAACTGCCGGGCCCATGCCAGCTTTTGGGCGACGATATCAACAGCAATGACCTGGGCGCCCACAGCAGCGGCTACCTGTACCACGTTCAGACCAATACCACCGCAGCCAAAAACGACCACTTTATCTCCTGGCTTTACCTGGCCGCGGTTGACAACAGCATGGTAGGGCGTCGTGGTGGCATCAGCAATGATCGCCCCTTCGACCAGTGGAATTTCATCAGGCAGGGCAAAGATGTCCTTGGCTGGGGCAATGACGTATTCGGCGTAGCCTCCATGGACATTGTTGCCAAACATGACCATGCGCTCACACACATTCTCACGGCCGTAGCGGCACAGGGCACATTGGCCGCAGCCGTATACGGCGGGTAAAAGTACCCGGTCGCCTTCACGCCAGGTGACATCGGCCCCGCGGGCGGTAATGGTGCCTGAAATCTCATGCCCCAGAATGAGGGGTGGTTTCTTGAAGGTGGGGGTGCCATGGTCGATGTAATGCAAATCGGTATGACACAGGCCACAGGCGGCGACTTTGACCAGCACCTGGCCTGGCCCTGGCTGTGGCGTGGGCCACTCTTCCACGACCAATGGTTGGTGAGCCTGGTAAAAGATGGCTGCTTTCATAGAGCCTCCTATTTGACTTCTGTAAGCGACGTCGCTTTTACGAATAGGGTCAGCGGTGCTGCCAGTTCGGGTTACGTTTTTCCTGGTAAGCGGCCAACCCTTCATGGACATCGGCCGTGGCCATTAATTCTTGAAGGTAGAGCGTTTCCACAGATTGGAGGTGTTCCCATTCATGGCTGCGCTGGTTCAGAGCCTGTTTACACAGGCGCAGCGCTGCGGCGCTGTGGGAACGCAGCGCATTGATCAGGGTGGTTACGGCCGTGTCTAACTGCCCGGCAGGCACGGCGCGGTTAATCAGGCCATTTTGGGCGGCCACGGTGGCAGACAAGGCTTCGCCGGTAAAGAGGAGTTCGGCAGCGAGCGGCCGGCCCACCAGAGCGGGTAATCTGAGGGCAGCAATGGGAGCAAATGTCGCCAGTTTGATTTCTGGCTGCCCGATTTTGGCGTTTTCAGCGGCTATAACCAGATCACAGCAGAGGGCGATCTCACAACCGCCGCCTAATGCATGCCCATGGAGCACAGCCAGCGTCGGCGCCGGGAAGGTTGCCAGAGCATGACATACCCGGTGAAAGAGCGGGATCATGTCGCCGACACGTTCGGCCGTGTGATCGCCAATATCTACCCCAGCAGAGAAGAGTTTACCGGTGGCGCGTATGGCCAGCAGGCGTAAGGTGTGGTCCATGGCGGCGGCCTGCAATGCAGCCTCTAGTTCAACCAGCATGGGGATGTTGAGGATATTAAGTGGCGGGCGGTTGAGGCTGAGAAAGCCAATGCCATCTTCCACCTGCCAGGAAGTTAGGGAATGGTTATTGCCGGTCATTGGGAAATCTAATCCGGGAATGTGAGTTATAGAAGATTATAAGCACGTGATGGTCTGGAACGACTATGATCATCATCATGCAATTTTCATGACGATGATCACCCCCTGCCGCAAAACAGGCGTGTTGTCATGTTAGCATAGTGTGACACAGGCCACTTTCAGCCTGACAAAGGAATGACTGTGCTCCTGGCACATCACCAAGCGCCTTCATCATTTGAGGCAAAACGAATGGTTGTTTTTATTTGTGCAGGCTTTTGCCCAATTCTACCAATTCTTTGAAGCTCACCGGTTTTAGCAGCACCAGGTTGGCTTCTGTTCGCAGTTGTGAGGCTTCACGAGAATCGGCCGTAGATAAGACGATGGTGCTTTTTTGCAGGCGAGCATCTGCCCGAATATGGCGCAACACATCACTGCCGGATACATGGGGCAAATGGACGTCTAGCAGGATGACATCTGGTGTAAGGTGTGCCAGTTTATCTAAGGCGGCACGGCCGTCTGCGGCCGTGTCTGTCTCAAAGCCGGCGATCTGCATGGCGATGGAAAAAATATTTACCAACTGTGGATCATCTTCAACGATCAGTGCCAGTGGCTTTATCACTGATTCAGGTGATACTGTCACTATGTTCCCCTTTCTGCCGCCGCGACCAACGGCAAATAAACAGTAAACGTACTGCCTTCCCCTTCCTGGCTTTGCACCTCAATGGTGCCATCCATTAAGTCGGTTAATTGTTTCACAATAGCTAATCCCAGGCCTGTACCAGGGTACATTCGGGTGATGGAGCCATCAACCTGTTTAAATGGCTCAAAGATGACGGCGACCATCTCTGGTGGAATTCCAATCCCCTGGTCGGTTACTTGCAAGGCTACATGGCTATCATCGGGCAAAAATACACGCAGCGTCACCACGCCTTCATCGCTAAATTTTACGCCATTACCCACTAAATTCAGCAAAATTTGCTCAATACGGTCTGGATCGCCATAGAGCACAGGTGGGACGTTGTCTTGGATTTCTTTGACCAACTGCACCTTTTTGTTTCTGGCCAGCACAGATATGTGTTCGTGAATGCTTTTAACCACGTCTGCTATGGCAAATTCTTGCCGGTTCAGGCTTAATTGTCCTACTTCCAGTTTGGCCAGATCGAGTAATTCGCCTACTTGCCGGGTGAGAAAGTCAGTGCTTTGCAAAATTTTTTCAGTCGGTTCCCATTGAAGCTCAGTCAGGGGGCCAAAAATGCCTTCTTGTAACATTTCAGTATAGCCCAGGATGACATTAAGGGGGGTGCGCAGTTCATGGCTGACACGGGCCAGCAATTCAGACTTAAAGCGGCTGGTTTCCAGGGCTTCATCGCGGGCGCGGGCCAGTTCCTGTTCGGCTCTTTTACGTATGGTAATGTCGTAGAAAACGATAAGACGGCCGTATAGCCGTTCTTGGGCATCATGTAAGGGCGAAATGTGCAGTTCAAAGTGTTGTGGCTGGTTGCCGATGGTGACGGTTATTTCTGTACGTATGTCGGAAACGTCACGAAATGAATTTACCAGGGCCGGCTGAGTTTGCAGGAACTCTCCCAGCGGCTGGCCAATCATCTCGTTTGTGCTTCGCTGGAAGAGGGCCAGGGCTGCCGGGTTAATGTCTACCACGCGTGAGCGTGCATCCACCACGATCATGCCGTCACGCATGTTGTCAACGGCCGTGCGCCGGGCCACAGGCACAATATCAAACAGGCGGTAACGGAAAATGGCATTGGCCATTAACAGGCAGCTCATGGTGAAGGCCAGCATTGTCACATCCATGGGCACCGGCACCAGTTCCAGCACAAAGATCAGGTTGGCAATGAGCGGCAACGTGGCCCCGGCGACAAGGCTGGCATTCTGCCGCCGATAAGGGCCAGCGTAACGCAGGTAAGCCTGCACCAGCAAGACTGCCCCGGCCACGATGAGAAGATAGGAATAGGCGGTGTGAATCCAAAACCAGAAGCCATGGGTTGTATCTAACACGGGGAATGGTCCGGACATGTCCATGCCAATGCGAGACCAGTTCAGGCCGTGCCGTTCGTTGGTGGATACAAACAGCAGGGTAAACGCGGGGCTGATGCCCAGGGCCAGCAGTCGACGCCGGGTTAACCAGTCTGTGTGGCCTGTATATTGCAGCGCAAAAACAAACCAGGCCACAGGAACGGTTACAATGCCCAGGTATTCAACTTTGGCCCAGAAAACCTTGGCGGCCTGGGTCGCTGACGCCACCTCGGTGGCGTAGGCCGTAGACCAGATAACAACGGCCAGCGCCAGGATGGTAAACGGCATGGCCCAATTCCCCATGTGGCGCCGCCGCCAGGCAAATACGGCAATGCCCAAAGAAGTGAGTGCCGTGATCCATAACATCCCAACAACGACAGTTTGTTCTACATTCATCTAATCCGTGGTTGTTTTTAAAATCAGCCTGATGCCCAGGCTACCGGCACGTTTTGCGGCCGATGTTTCTATGTTTGTCGGTGATTTATACAGGCCCTAACTGTCATCTTAGCATACAGCGGAAACAAAAGTATCACCTATTTGGACTATAACATGTTAGGTAAGCCGCACACAGTTTTTGCAAACCCAGTATGCCAGTTTTGTACGGTTTACTTGAGTAATCGGCCGTGTTTCGCTCGTTCTTTGTTTGAAAAATTATGGCCGATTACCTAGATCATCTGCCGGTGCAAATAAAGCTGCTTCTTGCCGCAGCCGATGCAGGAAATCTATCGATTTCAGGTTACGTTCCAAGATGTGGGTGAGGTAATGGTGCATGATCTGTTCCAGTTCGGTGTGAACAGGGCGTCGTAAATGCAGGTGCCTGATAGCATCATACGGCCGTGTCTGTAAATAACGCAATACCTTCACCGCCACCGCGGAAACGGGTTGTGCCCGGCGGTCGGCTGACCGGCAGTTAGGGCATAACAAGCCGCCCAAATCGGCGCTAAAAAATTGGTCTTGCTCGGTTATGGTTTCGCCACAAGCGACGCATGTAAACAACTGTGGTTGAAAACCGGCCAGTGACAACAGGCGCAGTTCATAATAACGTGCCAGCAGCAGCATATCTTCCTGGGTGGCAAACCAGCTCAACGCCTCGGCCAGTAGTTGGTACAGCCCCAGGTGTTTGTCATGCTCTACTGTAAAACGATCCAGCAGTTCTACGGCATAAGAGGCATAGGTGGTGCGCACCAGGTCATCGCGCAGCGCCGCATAGGCTTCTACCATGTCTGCCTGGGTGATAATGTCTAGATCACCCCCTTTGGCAAAAAGAAAGTGGCTGCGCATGAACAATTCTACATGCCCTGTTTTGCGGCTTTGTGGCTTGCGCGCCCCTTTGGCAATGGCTTTCATTTTGCCCTGTTCACGACTGAAGAGCGTTACCAGGCGGTCAGCCTCGCCAAAATCGGCGCGTTTTAATACAATCGCCTCGCTGCGGAAAGTGCGTTCTCTGGCCATAGGTCAAGTTTAGCACGAAGATGGCCGGTTGCAGTAATTGGTTAGGAAATCCCGTACTTTTACGTCAGGGAGTTCACGGCAGATTTGGTAGAGGTATCTAGTACCGGTTTTCAGTAATCCGTGACCAGTTTTCAGTGCTGGCCTACCTCTGGAAATAGAATAGTCTACTGAAAACTGATGACAGACTTCTGGTTACTGGTAATAGGCATGAGTATTAACATTCAACCACTTACAGAAGTGGGCCGTCCCTGGGTGCGGGCATTTTTGCAAGCGCAGGCGGGCGCCGTATATATGGTGTCACGGGGAAAAGTGCATCAGTGTGATGCGCTGCCAGGTTTCAGCGGCAGCCTGGACGGGAAGCGGGTAGGGTTGGTGACGCTGCGGATTGATCTCGAACTGCTAATATGCTAGTATGCTAGCATGAGCGAGAAACAACAATTTAATGTGTACCTGCCCCCGGCATTGATCCGGGCGGTAAAACATAAAGCCATAGATTCAGAGCAATCCCTTTCGCAGTTTGTAGAAGAAGTGCTGGCGGCACGGGTAGGGGCAGATCAACCCAGGGCCACCAGCGCAGCCACCCTTACCCCATTACCCATTGTCTATGTCACTGATATGGCCCGCTCCCTGTCTTTTTACCAGGCGTTAGGGTTTACCATACACCACAAGGGGCATGTATGGTCAGAGCTGCGTCTGGACCAGGCCCGCCTGGCGCTGCACAGTACAAAGGCCCTGCCTGCCGGCCCGTTATGGGTGGAACTGGCCTTTGCCACCCACGTTCGGCTGGAAACAGTCATGGCGCAACTTCAGGCTGCCGGGGTGGTTGTAGAGCATGAGATTGCCGATGAAGCCTTTGGCCGTTCGCTGCGGCTGCAAGACCCCGATGGTTTGCCGTTGCAAATCAACGAACACGACCCCGACTTATATGCCTGATAGAAAAGTTGGCTGGCAGCCACGGGGGCGCACCGGAAGATGGTTCAATAATTATGGCAGATGTTCGGGACCAAAGTGATCTGGCAAGAGCGTGTAAAGGGTGGTCTCACGGCCGTGGCCGGTGGCATCTACCAACCACACCGGCACATCCCTGGCAAACTCGGCCAATACCTGGCGGCAGGCGCCACACGGTGAGCCGGCATTTTCGGTAGCCACAGCAACCGCCTGAATGTCCCGGCAGCCCTCAGAAACAGCTTTAAATACGGCCGTACGCTCGGCACAGATTGTGAGCCCATAAGAGGCATTTTCCACGTTGACGCCCGTGAAGATACGGCCGTCTGCCATTAAAATGGCCGCCCCTACGTTGTAATTTGAATAGGGGGCATATGCGCTTTGCCGCGCGGTTATAGCCGCCTGAATCAGTGCCTCTCGCTGCTTGTCAGTGACCATGATTCCTCCGGGTTCCACTGTTCAGTAAGCAGTGTTCAGTAAGCCAGTGCACTGAACAGTGACTTACAGATGATTGATGATGGAAAACGGCTGTATGATTGTGCCTGCTGCTACGTTACTACCAGCTACCACAGCCATCTCTACCTGGCAGCCATCTCCAATGTGGGCATTGCGCAGGATGGTGTTTGGACCGATGGTGCAATCTTCACCTATAACCGTGCTGCCCTGGATATAGCTGTTTGGCCAGATAACGGTGTCTTGCCCAATGAGCGCATCGGGATCAATGTAGGTGGTATCTGGGTCCATCAGGGTGACCCCATGCGCCAGCCAGTGGGTGTTGGTGCGGCGGCGGAAGGCTTTTTCTACTGCGACCATCTCTGCTCGTGTGCCGGCGCCTAGGCCTTCGTCTGGGTCTGCGGCGATGACGGCGGCTATGCGCCTGCCCTGGTGTACGGCCGTGTCTACCAGGTCCGTAAGGTAATATTCTGGCCCATGACGCGCTTGACGCTGCGGTAAATCATGAAGATTGCGCCAGAGAAACTCAGCGTCAAAACAATAGACGCCAACATTTTGTTCCCGAATAGCCAGCCAGGCCTGGCTATCTGGGCGTTTATGGGCTTCGGCGACCTCTACAATTTCCACCACGGAGCCATCTTCGCCGCGCACAATGCGGCCAAAAGCGCTTTCCGGGCTGCCCATAACGGTGAGCATGCTGATGGCCGCCATTGTTTCGGCCTGCATGGTGGCCAGCTGCCGCAGCGTTTCGGCCCGCAGCAGGGGCATATCCCCATAGGTGACAATCACCTGGTTGGCTTTGCCTTTTACGGCCGTTTCTGCCATCATAGTAGCATGGCCGGTGCCCAACTGTTCTGCCTGTACCACATAGGCTGCGCGGTTGCCCAAAAGCCCTTGCACCCCGTCAGCGCCGGCACCAACCACCAACACGGGAGGTATATCAGCTACCTGGTTGGCGGCTTCAAAGATGTGCTGCACCATCGGCTTGCCGCCGACAGCGTGCAATATTTTCTGATGCTTGGATTTCATGCGTGTGCCTTGCCCGGCGGCCAGCAAGATGATAGCCAGGGTCATGATACCTCCGTTAGCCGTAATCGGCAGGCTGTTGTTAGACAGTGACCTTCAAAAAGATTACGGTAAAAAGTGAGATAAAAAAAGGACTGAGACACTTACTCAGTCCTCACAACAGTGCTGCGGTGCTAGGATTCGAACCTAGGAATGGCGGATTCAAAGTCCGCTGCCTTACCACTTGGCGACACCGCATGAATGAGGGCGGATATTAGCACAACGGCCGTGGCAGCGCAAACGATCGGCAAGGCGTGTAGGGCCCAAAGTAAGGCCCAAAGAATAAGGTAAAAGTCATAGCGAGCAAATGACTTTATTTATAGAGATGAAGTAATGATTGCGGTAGAATTAGGGAGGTTGAACTTTTCAGATAATTGATCAGGCATACAAGCCTAAAACAGGAAAGAAAAGGGGTTGTTTACCTGGTTGGTTTTTGAGTAATTACTTTACTGGTTGGTTACATTTGTGGAGGAAAACGATGAGTAATTTACATGAAGTGGTTTATCAGATTGTGTTGAATCCTCAGCTCTTGACCCATGTGGATTCCCAAAGTTTCAGGGAAAAGTTTAACCTGTCTGCCGGGGAAGTGCAGGCATTGGCAGTTTTGCCGCCTGATCAAACAACCTGGCAGCATCTTCTTTTACCAGAAACACTTAAAAGTGTCACACGCAGCCTTCTGGAGGCCCTATGGGTGCCTCCGAACCTGCCGTAACAATGGTTGATCCGACGCTTGTTGAGGAAATCTGGTCGTCATTGAAAGGGGGGGCGGCCTACCTGGCAGAAATGAGACAGGTTTGTTTGCCAGCGGGCACGATGGCAAACAGCTCGGGTTCATTAGCAGAGCTGCCGGCCCTTTTTTGTGGGCTGCATGGAGGAGGGCGGTCACAAGTGATACCCATTGTCACCGCCTGGACCCTGCTGCGACATGCGGCCCGCATTCTGGATGACATTGAAGACGGAGAGGCAAAACTGGCGGCTACCACGCTCAATGTATCCACCGGCCTAATCTTTACGGCCAGCATGGCCCTCAATGTATTGGAAAGATATGGGGTTTCTGCCATATCAGCCAGTGACATTCGCCAGAAATTTTACAGTGAATTGTTAACAACGTGTAGCGGCCAACATTTAGACCTGACACTGTCCACTCCCTCGCCCGAAGCGTGGTGGCAAATTGCCGGCGCCAAAAGTGGTACGTTTATGGGGCTCATTTGTTGGGCCGGTGGGCGGGCAGCTTGTGCGCCACCTGAACGATTAGAGCTTTACCGTGAATTTGGGCACACTCTTGGCCTTTTAGACCAGCTTAGGGATGACCTGACTGACTTGTGGCCCAGCGATGCTCATCTGGGTGACTTGCATCATTTGCATAATTGTGGTTTGCCTGTAGCGTATGCCCTGGCAGTATTGCCCGCAGACCAACGGCAGCAGTTGTTAACACACCTGGCCAGAATTGCCACATCTCCGGCAGAAGAGGAGAAGGCGCGTGATATAATTGTTAAAAGCGGTGCAGGTGTGTACTTAAGCGTTGAGTCTATACGGCTTTACCAGCAAGGCTTACAGGTAGTAGATCAGATGGACCTGCCAGAAGCAACAAGGCAAAAGCTGATGGGTTGGCTTGATAAGGCTCGTTTGCCGGCAGTTAAAACATGACATTGCCCTATCGTCCTAAATCGACGGCTCAGATCTTTATCACATTGGTATCGGCGATGTCGCTGGTAGCCATTGGCTGGGCTGCCTGGTCTATTACTGCCCAGCCGGACCTGGGTGTGTTATGGACAGATAGAGGGGATGTTTATTTTGCGGCAAAAGATGCTTTAATTGAAGTGGCAGATCGTATTATCACCATCGATGGCCGGCCTTTAGAGCAGAGTGGGTTTCCTTACTACTCCTGGGACAGGGGGGACATTATCCAGGTGGGGATTGAAAGAGCAGGGGAGAGCGTTACGTTAGAGATCCCTTATGTGAATAAAGCCCCTCCGTTTATTTTAGCCACACGTCTTTCGGTGATGGTTGTTGTTTTGACACTGTGGGGCATTAGCACCAGTGTCGTTTTGTTGTCTCCAGCTGCCGCCAGACAAAGTCTGCTCTTTTTTTTGTGGTGCCAGGCGTTAGGGATCAGCCTGGCTTTAGGCAGCGTGACCAGCCGTGCCTGGAGCGCGCATTTATCATTGGTGGTGACCTGGTGGGTGATCGCCCTGGCTATTCACTTCCATTTATTGTTTCCCGTTGGCCGACTCACCCCTAACAACCGTAAAGCTCTTTATGTGATTTATGGCATTCCTTTGTTAGGTGGAGTGCGGTTAATCCTTGTTTCAGGGGTAGTCACGTTTCCGCAGTCACTTTCGGCACTTTATGCTTTATTGTTTTATATATGGATATTTGCGGGCCTGGTTGTGGTCTTGTTGTTGTTAGGGAAATCTTACCAGGAGGCACCTTCAACGGTTGTCAAACGGCAGGTAGGGTTGGTAGCCATTTGTGGGTTTCTGGCCATCATGCCGTTACTCACACTTTCTATCTTACCCAAGCTCCTATTAGACCAGACGGTTCTCCCACCTGAGTGGGCCTTCCTGTTCCTGATGGCTATTCCTGTGGGTTATGGTTATGCCATTACCCGTTACCAGTTTATTAAACTGGAACGGTATGTCAGCCGCAGCGCCACGGCCGTGTTTGTGTTCTGTTTGCTTTGTTTAGTCTATTTTGGTGTGACCGCGTTTCTGCAATTGGCTCTACAAGAGGAACTCCCGGTCAATCCTCTCATTGATGTTATTATCATTATGATTCTGGTGGTGACGTATAGTCCTCTTCACCGGCGTTTGCGCAACCTGGTAGATTATCTGCTCTATGGCGGCTGGTATGACTATCCTTCCGTTGTGGGTGAAGTTAGCCATACGCTGGAAAAACCCACACAGATTGAAGCGTTGGTGGAAACCCTGAGTACCAGTATTCAAAAAACCATGCGCGTCTATTGGGCCTGTCTGCTGTGGCAGGGAAGACGGGTAGATCGTTCCGTGACACGTATAGCCGGCCAGCCAGAAATGCCACTTGATGATTTACACCTTAAGCATCTTCAAGCCATTACCGCTTATTTTCAAGCAAATCCTCACCCAACGACCAGCCGGGAAATTGTGCAAACGCTCCCTCCGGGACTGTTGTCACCTGTAGAAACCAAAGTGCTTGGCTATCATTCGGTTCGCCTATGGGTGCCTATTCGCGGGCTGCAAAATTCTATGGGCATGTTGATCCTGGGGCCAAAGTTTGGTGGTGATGTGTTTGATGCCAACGATATGGACATTTTGGATGTCGTTTCCCGGCAGGCCAGTGTTGCTTTTCAGAATGTGCAGCTCATTAATGAACTAGAGGCCAAAGCCCGTGAAAATGAGCAGTTCCAGAAAGAGATCCTTCGCACCCGTGAGGAAGAGAGGAAACGTATTTCACGTGATCTACATGATCAGGTCATTCAAGCCTTGGTAGGGTTAAAGTATCAGATTGCACACATTCAATCGGCTGTCGGCTTGAGCCAGTTGGGGTCAGAAAATAATCAAAAGGTATTGGACTTACAGGAGGAGATCAAGGAACTGATTCAAACAACACGTTTGCTTTGCCAGGATTTACGTCCGCCGGCGCTTGATCTGGGGTTAATTCCCAGCATTCGTTCTATTGTCAGCCGCTTTGAGATGAAATCTGGTATCGAGGTGGGGCTGGTAATAGAGGGTGATAGGAGCATCACCATAGATGAAGATGTGGCACTTTGTTTGTTTCGTTGTACGGGGGAGGCGCTATCCAATATTCGGAAACACGCCGCAGCCAAAGAGGCCGCGGTGCAGTTGTGTATTGGACCAGAGCAGGTCACTCTGTCTGTAATGGATAACGGCCGTGGCTTTTTAATTCCTGAACGTTTGGGCAGCCTGATGGAACAAAATCACTTTGGCCTGGTAAGTATGCGAGAGCGTGTCGAATTAATCGGCGGCGTGTTTCGCGTAACGTCCAGTCCGATGCAAGGGACATGCCTGGAAGTTATTATCCCCTTAAAAAATGGGGCTGAATAGGAGGCAATTGCTCTCATGTTAGCGGCAAAACAAGATCAGACATTACAACGTGATAAGATTCGTGTGGTCCTGGCAGATGACCACCACGTCGTGCGCTCTGGTATTCGTAGTGAATTAGAACGGCACCTGGATATTGAAGTGGTAGGTGAGGCGGCTGATGGGCAGGAAGTGTTGTTATTGGCGCCTACCTTACGCCCGGATGTGTTATTGTTAGACATTAACATGCCAGGGCTGCCGGGCACGGCCGTCACCGAACAGTTAAGCCAGATGCCCGACGCCCAAAAGGGCCCGGCAGACACCCCCTGGCCACCTCACGTTCTGATTCTCAGTGCTTACTGTGAGCCAGAATATGTATATAACCTTTTTGCCTCCGGGGCCAAAGGGTACCTTTTAAAAGATGAAGCTCCTGAGCGCATTGTCGCCGGTATTCGCCAGGTCATGCGGGGTGAACCTGCCTTAAGTCTGCCGGTTCAGAGGGTGTTGTTGACGCGCAAATCAAAACCGGAGCATGACCTCAGCGCACGTGAGCTGGAGGTGGTGCGGCTTATGGCCAAAGGCAACACCAATGAAGAAATCGCCGACACCCTGGTCATTGCTATAGGGACGGTAAAAAACCACGTGATGAACATTTATAAAAAACTACCCAATGTACGTACCCGCTCAGAAGCCGTCGCCTGGGCATGGGAAAACCGGATTGTTGAAATAGAGTAAGCGATACTTTCAGAACCTTCCAGTTTTGTTCGTCAAAGGTATTGGTAACAAGTTAACGGTTTTTCTTGTTTGTCAAGGTATGAAGAATGCCCTGACAAGTCAACGACTGCGCTTGTCAGCAATAACTTAAGCTCAAAGTCATAATCTGGTAATGAAGGCGTCACATTAAAAATGTGCATATAAAATCAAGACAAGCGCATATTTTTAGGGAAAATTAGTGTACAGGATTTGACGTGAATGTTAGGGGTTTGGATGGGGCTGGCCCACATCACCGCAAAAATTCTGTTTATCTTATAAGAGGCTGTTGAGGTTTTTTTATATTGAACGGGCAAAAAATGAAAGATATGACCAGGCCAAAGATCCGGGTCTTGGTCGCCGACCTGCACCAGGTAGTGCGAAATGGCATCTGCCGGGAGGTAGCTCGGTATGATGATATGATCATCGTAGGTGACACGGCCGATGGGTATGAAGCCCTGGAATTAGCCAGGCAGCTGCAGCCAGATGTGGTTGTGTTAGATGTTAAACTGGCGGGGTTAGATGGCGTAGAGGTAACACGCTGCCTGCAAGAAATAACCTGGCAATCGCCCCAGGGGGTTACCCGCTCTCCTGCGGTACTCATTTTTAGCGCCTACAATGACAAACAATATATCTGGAGCCTTTTAGCGGTTGGTGCCAGGGGATATTTATTAAAGAGTGACCCACCAGAGCATCTCATTAACGGGATTCGCCGGGTGGCAGCCAGGCAAACAATTTTAAGCCAATCTGTACAGACAGGTATGATCGAATTAATCCCCAGATTAAACCAGGCATTGAGTGACAGTGAAACCAAAGTGCTGCAACTGTTGGCACGTGGCTTGTCAAACCGTGAAATCGCCCAAGAATTGAATATTACCGAAGGGACTGTCAAGGTCCACCTGAACAATACCTACCGCAAAATCCCCTGGATCCGGACGCGGGCTGAAGCCATTGCCTGGGCCTGGATAAACCGCATAGCGCCTGATTGACCTATTGGCCCTATACCCATAGTCATATCCCCACCAGAGATAGAATCATACTCAAAAGGTGATTGCCACATCAGGAAAGCACCTCCCTTGCCGCCGATAATTAGGTGGAAGTCATGGTTGGATTTATCCCACTTACCTGTAAGGAGAGGCACTGATGTCTTTACTTTCACCCTTGGATTTGCTGACGGTAACTGATAATGAACAGGATGTTATTCGCTGCCTGATACGGCGACCACACCTGACGGCCGTGGAGATTGCCAAATTCACCAAAATCCCCCTGGCAGACTTAGAAAGGCTGCTCAGTACCATGGTCCAAGAAGCACGCCTGATTTTAGATGACCAGAACAAGTTCCAGGTTTTAATGGGCAAAGAGAACAAACAAAAGACAGGCCGGTCTGGCACCGGACTGTTGGATTCATTGTTTGGTTAGAGCGTGTTATGTCTGCACTTTCTCCTGTTGATTTACTTTTGGTATCGGCCGTGGAACAAACCATTCTACGCTGCCTGACAAAATATCCCAAGCTCACCATCTTTGAGGTGGCCGCTAAAACGGGCTTGCCCCTGACGCAGGTGGAAGAGGTTTTAGAGGCTTTATTGGCTCAGGCGCAAGTGGTAGAACAACTACAGCGAGGAAAACGGGTGTTCTCTACCCGCTTTCAATTTAAACGGCGAGCCGTGCGCAATATGCCGGGAGAAATCCTGACGCTTTTTGAACAACCCTCAGATCAATTCCTAACCGAAACACCGCTGACGGCCGTGCTGCCTGCGGCGGCCATTGCCCAACTCTTGAGCTTGAGCCAGAAACGCACACTGCTGCCGGATGAAGTGCTGGCCTGGCAGGGGCAAAAAGTGGGCCATGTGGCCCTGGTGCAGCGTGGGCTGCTGGCCACCACACGCCTAAAAGGGCGGCATACAGGCCAGAAGGATGGCTATGTGCATCGCACAGAGTGGATCGGGCTGACAGAAGCTTTGAGCGACACGGCCGTGACGGCTACTTATACGGCCGTCACTGAGACGACGCTGCTCACCTGGCCGATTCATGAATTTCTGGATTTTGCCCGGCATCACTGCGGCTTTGCCCTGACAATCGCCCGCCAGTTAAGCCAGCAGTTACGGGGATGTGAAAAAGCGCAAACGCAGGGTCAGCGTAAATTATGGGTCATTGAAGGTGTACATGCCGGGGCTGGGGCCACCACCTTTGCCCTGAATCTGGCGCTGCTGGCCCAGCAGCAGACCAGCCAGACCAAAACACGCACCCTATTCTGGCCACTGGTGGATGAGCAGACGCCCATTTTGCCTTTTCTGCCGGAAACCGAATCGCCGCCCGAGAAAGTGCTGGGCCTGGCAAAAATTATCACAGTTTCTGGCGGCCTGGACGTGCTGACCCGTATCGCCCGTAACAGCTATTCGGCGCAGGTGCAGTTAGATATTCTGTTAGTTGATCTCTTTGCCCGTTATGAATACATCATTTGTGATACTGGCAGTGACATTACCGATGAACTGCGGCAGCGTTTACGTGGGCAGGCCCATACCCTGATCACCCTTACCCAGAACGAAGAAGATGCAGACATGGCCATTCATCGCTGGAATACCCTGCAGCCTTATTCATTCCCAGGGCAAAAGCGGGTGTTGGCGCTTAATGGGTGCAGCGCACCGGCCGCCAGCGTTGACGCCAGATTTCACCTGGCCATTCCCGGGGATGAAGCAGCCGTGGGCACGGCCGTGGCTCACAACAGCAGCATCGTCGCCGCGGCGCCAGACAGCCCGCTGGCCCAAGCTTTGCAAGAAGTCTACCGGCGGCTTTCCCTCAACCACACCGTGGCCCTGTTTGTCCCGTCTACCATGGACGTCAACCAGCACACGGACAACAGCACCCAGGTACAGTCTACCCTATCCTTTCTGGGCAATCTGTTTGGCGGGGCCACCAGCAGCAACGCTGAGGGGGCCTGGCGCAGTGAAGAAAGTGGTCTGGTCACGGAAAAGGTGACCATTGTGCGTACCTTTGTTTCTAAAAAGGCGTTGGATACGCACCTGGATGATGTCTTGAACTTTGCGGCCGAATTAAAACGGAATATGAAGCAGGAAGCAGTAGCGATTAGTGTAGACCACCAACTGATATTGGTCTGATGCCTAAGGGCTCGTTGACAATGAACTTGGTGTTTTAAGTGATCACTATTCAGTTGTCACTATTCAGTTGGGTGTTCTTCCGGACTGATCACTGGGCACTGATGACTGATTACCTGGCAAAATCCCAAGTTATTCTGAGCGAACCCTGAGTGAGGGTTACCATGAACAAGCTGGTCAATTGGTTACAAGGGTCGATTTACCGGGCAATATTGTTGGCGTTTATCTTGGTGTCGGTGATACCGATTGTCCTCATCTCCCTTCTTTTCACCCGCCAGAGCATGGAAGCGCTGACGCGGCAGATGGAGGAAAACCTGCAATTGCTGGCGCAGGCCAAAGCCGAGGAGATAAACCTGAAGCTGGATGAAGTGATGCACACCACCCTCATTGCCGCCCAACTGGCAGCTGAGGCGTTGCAAACACCGGCGGACCCCACGCAGATGAGCCAGAGCCTGGCCCATTACCGGCCAGATTCACGGCAAATTGTGGGGCTGGATGCGTATTACAACGAGCAGGGTGGGGCCAATGTGCTGGGGACAGACCTTTCTAACGTCTATTGGCCACATACTCTGGCGGCGGACACGGCCGTGGCCCGCGAAATTGTGCAGACAGAGCGGCTGGACGGCCCATTTGCGGCCATCAAATCTGTCAGCCCGGATACGCAGTGGATTTATATGACCACCCCTGAAGGCATGATGCGCCTGTACCCCTGGGCCTCTAATGATCATTATCCCGATGATTGGGATCCCCGCCAGATCGTTTTTTACACAGTGGCCGCCCCGGAAAATAACCCGGCATTGGGGCCGCAGTGGACGCCGCCTTACGTGGACTTTGCCGGGGCCGGCTGGATGGTCACGGCTTCGGCGCCGATCCTGGCAGATGATGGCACGTTTTTAGGGGTGATGTCCCATGATGTCACCATTGAGTCTTTGAAGCAGATTGCCCTGGAAATTACGGTGTTAAACGGCGTAGGGGTCGGCTTTTTAATTGATAATGAAGGCAAGGTGATCGCCCACCCGGCCTACCAGGATGCGTCAGCCAGCAAAGGCACCCAGGAAGATGTCAATCTGCTGCAGCAGGGGTCTGCTGATTACGTGGCGCTCATCCAACACATGGTGAATGGGGGGCAGGGACTGGGCTATTACACGGCCGAATCGGGGGAATCATTGCTGGTATACGCGCCCGTGCCCAACACCGGCTGGAGTTTGGGTGTGACCATCCCCCAGGAAAATGTGGTCGCCCCGGCCATTGCCATGCGTAACCGGGCCATTGTGATCACGGCCGTGTTGGTGGCTGCGGCCGTACTGCTGGCCGTGGTCCTCACCCGGCTGATCCACAACCCCTTATTGCAGCTGTTGCAGGGTGTGCAGCAGGTGACCGAGGCACGCAAAGCCGACGTGATTCAGGTCAACTCGTTTGCCGAATTTAAGCACCTGGCCCAGGCGTTTAATGACATGGCCTCCCACGTATGGGAGCGCGAATCACAGCTAAAGGCCAAAGTGGCCGAAATGCGCATAGAAATTGACACCCAGCGTAAACAACAACGACTGGAGGCCATCGTGGAAACCGATTTCTTTAAACGGCTGGAAGCCAACGCCAGCCGGCTGCGGGCTGACGTGCGTCATGCGCGTCAAGCGCGCCCCTCAAATATAAAAAGCGCCCCGGCCACAGATTGACCGGGGCCCCAGAACAATGTAAATGGAGGCATCTGATGACAAAAATTATTTCCACCCATTCCTTTCGCGGCGGCACGGGCAAGTCCAACGTCACCGCCAATATCGCCGCCATCCTGGCCCAAAAAGGGCACCGGGTGGGGGTGTTTGACACCGACATTCAGTCACCGGGCATCCACATCATCTTCCACCTGACAGAAAATGACATCACGCACACCCTGAATGATTATCTCTGGGGAAACTGTGCCATTGAAGAAGCGGCCTGCCAGGTCTACACCGCCGACAACGGCGGCACCGTTTTCCTGGTACCGTCCAGCATTGACCCCAATGACATCGCCCGCATCCTGCGTGAAAAATATGACGCCAGCGACATGCACGGTGCCTTTCGGGATTTGATCGCTGCCCTGAATCTGGATTATCTGCTGATTGATACCCACCCGGGCTTAAACGAAGAGACGTTGTTATCCATTGCCATTTCAGACAGCCTGGTGATTATTCTGCGGCCAGACCAGCAAGATTTCCAGGGCACCAGTGTCACGGTGGACGTGGCCCGCCGCCTGCGTGTGCCGGAAATCAGCCTGGTGGTGAACAAGGTGCCGCCGGAGTATGATTTTGCCGATCTGCAGCAAAAGGTAGAAAAAGCTTACGACTGTGAAGTCGCGGCCTTATTGCCTCTGTCCATCGAGGTGGCCGAAAACGCCAGCGCGTCGCTGTTTTGTTTACGGTCTCCTGGTCATTTGTTCAGCCAGGGCGTGACCCGCGTGGCGGAAAAGCTGCAAGAGGAAGTCGTTCCTTTATAAAACCGGGAACGGACACTGCCCATGTCTGCCACGACTACCGTTGTCATCCTCATGGCGATGGCTGAAGAGGCCGCGCCCATCATTGGAGAATTGGGGCTGGTTAGAAACGGCCGTCTGTTGGCAACGCCACTGCCGATGGTGGTCTATGAGGGCTGTGTTGATGATCTGTTCATTGCCCTGGTTGTCAATGGCGTGGATGAACGGTTTGGGGTGGCCAATGTGGGGACACAGCCGGCGGTGTTAAGTGCTTATGTGGCCATCCAGCAGTACAACCCGGATCTCATCATCAACGCGGGTACGGCCGGCGGATTCGGGCAAAGGGGATGCCAGATTGGCGACGTGTACATCAGCGCCGGCAGCTTTAAATTTCATGACCGGCGGATCCCGCTACCGGGTTATACAGAATATGGCATTGGCTCATACCCAGCCGAGAATACCACGGCGATGGCCCAGGCGTTGGGTTTAAAACAGGGAGCCATTTCCACCGGCAACTCCCTGGACAAAACCCATACAGATTTAGATATGATGGGTGTTTGTGATGCCGACGTCAAGGAGATGGAAGCAGCGGCCATTGCCTGGGTGGCTTGGTTGTACGGCAAACCCATGATCGCCCTGAAAGCCATTACGGACCTGGTAGATTCGCCGGTCAGGCCTGAAGAGCAGTTTGTAGACAACCTGGCGGCAGCCTCTGAGAATCTTTGCCAAAAAGTGGTAGAAGTGTTGCACTATTACACCGAGGATGGTCCAGCATTATCACTACGCCATAAACTGCCCGCCATTTACGCGTAGTGTAGCGCCAGTTATATAATCTGACTCCTCCGATGCGAAAAAGATCACAGCTCCAGTAATATCCTCCGGTTGTCCCAGTTTTTGCAAGGCACTATTACTAAGAATGTGCTGACGATCTTTTTCTTGTAGGGACTGCCACCATTTAAGTTTCTTTGCGGTGAGGATGTCACCAGGGGAGATGGCATTGACCGTAATACCATCCTGACCGTAAAGCCAGGCCAACTGGCGAGTCATCCCATGAAGTGCCGATTTAGCACTCACATAGGGCAGGTTGGCTACTTCATGGGCAAGTTGGAAATCCGCAGCATCGGCAGTGATATTAATAATTTTACCGCCACCTTGCCTCTGCATAATAGGGATAATCTCGCGGCAAAAGTAATAAGGCCCATACAGAAGAACGGCTACAACCCTATCCCATATATCTTCGGGGGTTTCTTCAAGTTTCCGCGGCCCAACATCTTCACCGGCATTATTAATTAGAACATCAATTCGACCAAAGATGTTAAGCACTTGCTGTACCGTTGATGTGACCTGACCATTGTCACTTATTTCTGCCGAAATACCGACAGCCTGTCGGCCCATGGCGTTGATTTGATCCGTAGTGGCTTGAATCTGGGCTTGATTACGGCCGTGGACCACTACTTTTGCGCCTTCTTTAGCGCAAGCCAGCGCTGTTGCCTTACCAATGCCCGCCGATGAACCAGTGACAATAACAACCTTATCTTGTAAACGCATAGCTGTGCCCCTCACGACATCCTCCAGCCGCCATTCACGTCCAGCGACACCCCTGTAATATAATTGGCGGCTTCTGAGACTAAGAATAGAATAGCATTGACCGGGTCTTCCATGGAGGCCATGCGACCCAACGGGATCGCCGCCAGCATTTCTTCTTTCTCCCCTTCTGAAAGAGAGTTCCAATAGTTTTCCCCCCGTTTGGTAAGTACGTTACCCGGCACTACACAATTAACGTTGATCCCATATGGCCCTAGTTCGCCAGCCAGGAACCGGGTAAGTCCCAAAACACCGGCTTTTGCTGTGATATAGGCCAAATCCGCTGGGGCTGCCCGATATTTCCCTACGATTGAGGAAATATTTATGATTTTGCCACTTTTCTGTTGCTTCATATGGGGGACCGTATAATAACAGGTCAGATATTGACTTTTAAGATTGACATCAATTAAATGTTTAAACTCATTGTCGGCCATCTCCACACCGCCATGCGGACGGCCAAAGCCAACATTATTGACCAGGATATCTATCGACCCAAACCTTTGTACCGCCTGGGCTACCATTTGGGAGACTTGTTCACCCTGAGAAACATCAGCCTTCACAGCCAGGGATTCAACACCTAAACCCTGAACCTCCCCCATTGCCTTTTGTAACTGCACCTCATCAATGTCATTTAGAACAACATTGGCCCCCTGTTGGGCTAAGGTTAAGGCTGTTAATCTACCAATACCTATGCCCGAACCGGTAATGAGGGCAACCTTGCCCGTTAAATTCATTGTTTATCTCCAGATAGTGTTTAACATTAACCTTATTTACACGTTTTGGTAGAGGCAGGCCTTGTGCCTGCCCGCTCTGGGGGTGATCTTCGTCGTTGCCCATCAAATTGCCTCTGTTTCACTCTACAAGCTTTGTAGATATTTGGCAGAACGACGCCCCAATTTTAACATTGTGTACGCCAAGGACGACTATTTGCTCTAAAAATAGCTGGTGTAAAGCATTAACCGCTGCTGGTTCCCCTACTTAAAAGACGAGACATGATAGGCAGGTGGTCATATATCCACTATGACACCGTATACATTAAATAATCCCCTCAAAGTCACTACCGGTTTGGTACTTACACTTCATAAATTTAATGTTCTTAAGCCTACAGTCACAGTATCTATTTTCCTTTCATAAATATGAAAAGAACCTCAGGTGTGGATGCCAAGCCAGGTCTATACTTGATTTATATTCGAAGTTACGTGAAGACCTGTGGAGGATAGTTTAAATGTTATATACAGTAGGGCCACAATGGCGTTATAAAGCATTTATAGAAGTATGGGGAAACCTGTACAAACAGGGTCGCACGGAAAATTACCCCGGCGGTTGCGTTTTTCAAACCATAACAGATGCGCATCGTTATATAGAAAAAACCGAAAGCACAAAAAAGCTGGGCGTATTTGGTTTGCAAGCTACCTGGAATGTGGACACCGAACCCTCGGAAGATGGTTGGTGGCATCACCTTCTTAATGACCGCCCCATTCTTTTGCTTGAGGGCATTAAAGAGACCATTTAGTTAGTCTCTTACATCCAGTTGTGAAAGTTGTTGATCTGGCAAGGAGAATCCTAGGCTTGCTCTTTGCTTTTTTTAAAACCTTATATCTTTAATAGGAGAGTTTAAAATGTCAGTAGAACAAGAAAACCCCATTTTATCACCCGATGAGATCGTACGTGCATGGAAAGACGCAGGGTTCCGTGAAAGTTTAACCGAAGAGCAGCGTGCTGCCCTTCCGCCGGCCCCTAGTGATATCGCCGAATTGTCCGACGAAGAATTGGAAGAAGTAGCGGGCGGAAGGTTACAGGATGATGATTGCACCTGTACACAAGGCTGCACTGGCACAAAGGGGTTTACAGCCTTTTAAGGGAAAGTGCTGTAGTCAGTATGGCTTATTTAGTGAGGTAAAGATCTTAAGATCTTTACCTCACTAATCTTACTGGGGAGACCACAAGTAGGGAAAGATTGTGCCCATGAATAACCGGTGTAAAGAGCAATGTATAGAGCCAGATTGGTACAAGGCGCTAACGATATCAGAACGGCTTGTGCATCTAGATGGCTCATTACAACATATACCAAGTTCTACTGCGGCCGGTCATAAACATTTGGTACGTTGGCAGCAGCAGCCGCCTTTTAACGCCAGAAGTGACATCTTCCAGGCGAGACTGGCATCTGAGCGGATAACAGAGGCACAGCTCTTAAGTCTATTAAGCGAACCGGTTAAGGATCTTTACCAGCGAATTCCAGAAATGCCTGAATGGCTAACAACCTTATTAGCGATTTATGCATTTGAAGAATACCCACCTTTACCCCCTTCCTTGCATGAGAAAGTGACAAACGGCCCTCTTTGCGTTATTTATCCGCTGCTGCAGTATGCGTGCCAACGCTTGCAAGAAACATGCCAGCAGTTATCTGAAAATGATCAATTCCAAATATCCTCAAGTTTGTTAGAAGCACTGTTTTCATCACTTTTGGTTGAGCTGTCCTACCTCATGGGCCCGATTATGGTATTGGAGCTGCATGCGGCAAATTTAACGCAATCGTTGCCAGGTGAAACCTCAGAAGAACGGTACCAGGGGTTTATTCAGCGTTATGCCCAATGTGACAAAGCTCTAAATCTACTGAATGAGTACCCGGTTTTAGCCCGCCAAAGCTTGGCGGTGGTGCAAAACTGGCTGGAAACACGCCTGGAATTCTTCAATCGATTAGCTCTTGATTGGTCCACACTTCAAAACACGTTTAATCTATCCCAGCCATTAGGTTGCCTTGTCCAAATAGAGGATCAGATAAGCGACCCCCACAACGGAGGTCGGCAGGTTTTTATTGTTGAATTCAGTGGCGGCACCAGGCTTGTTTACAAACCCCGTTCCCTAAGTCTTGACCAGCACTTTCAAAATCTTCTGCAGTGGTTAAATAAAAAGGGAGCAGTCCCTCCTTTTAAGACATTAACGTTACTCAATCGTCAAACATATGGTTGGGTGGAATTTGTTTCACCTCAGCCATGCCCATCAGAAGCAGCGGTACGTCGCTTTTATAGGCGTCAGGGAGGACAACTTGCTCTCGTATATGCTTTATCAGGCGGAGACTTTCACGATGAAAACATAATTGCTTTTGGTGAATACCCAATCATGCTTGATCTGGAGGGTCTTTTTCATCCCAAAAAACCATTTGGTGGTGGTAAAACCCAGGCGGAGCAAAGAGCAAACGCGATATTTTTCGATTCGGTCATTTCAACCCTGATGCTGCCGGCAATTCACGAAGCAAGCCTTGAGTGGGATTATGGGGGGATTGCCAGTTTTCCCAACCAGACAGTTTCTGTACCGGTTTTAGAGGGTCAAGGAACGGACCAGATGGGTTACATTCATGGGTCCGTGGCCAGGGAAAAAACTTTATTCAGTTTGCCTACTTTGCAGGGCAAACCCATCAATCCTATCGATTATAGAGAGAGTATCACCTGTGGGTTTAGCCAGATTTACAACATTGTGCGGGAGCACCGACGTGAACTTTTAGCAGAACATGGGCTTCTATATCAATTTGCCGACGATCATGTTCGTTTCATCTGGCGTAACACATCTGATTATTACAAGGTACTGCGACATTGCACGCAGCCTGATGCCATGCGCAATGCGCTTTTTCAGGAACAACGTTTGGATCTCCTTTGGGGCAAGGCAGTCAATAACCAACAATTAAGCAGGCTCATTGTTTCTGAAAAACAAGATTTATCCCAGAGAGACATTCCCATTTACAGTGCTAAACCAGGAGCAACTCACCTTTGGAGCGGCAGAGGGGAGTGTTTCCCTCATATCTTTGAACAATCGGCTCTGGATCAGGCTCGCGAAAAAATAACTAACTTTAGTGATCAAGATTTGCAAAGGCAAGTATTAATTGTTCGTGCTGCTTTTGCCTGCCTGGCTCATGCTTCGGCAACGTTCGAATCAAACCCATTACCTTCACCATCTCTTCCCTTAGTCCAAGCTCCATCACCAATGGCGCTGACCAGAGGTATAGCCGACCAAATCATTAAGCGTGGCATCGAGGATGAGGAAAGCATTACCTGGTATGGTGTATTTGCCCGGAAACATGGTTATTTTGTGGGCAATATGAACCATGAATTATATAGTGGCCTCTCAGGAATTGCTCTGTTTCTGGCTTATTTGGGGCAAGTGTCTGGTGTAGATGCATACACCCAGATGGCCCGTAAATCGACGTTTATTTGGAAAGCGCATCTTGAGGATATCTTATCCACTGACATCCTGCCTGTAAGATATTTAGGTGGCTTTGATGGGTTGGGTGGGCATATTTACGCCCTAACGCACCTGGGGGTTTTGTGGCAAGACAACGACTTGATTTCCCTGGCTAAAAGTCTGGTAGAGAAAGGGACGCCGCTTATAAAAAGGGATAAGCATTTAAATATATTGTCCGGCGTTGCCGGATACTTGTGTTGTTTGCTTAATCTTTACACTTATTGCCCGCAGCCAATAATCATGGAAGCGGCCGTTGCTTGTGGGGAGCATATCCGGCAGCAAATTAATTTTGAGAATCCCTGGGATTCCCTACAAAAGCTGGATATTGGTGTCGGTTTCGCCCAGGGTGGTGCCGGCATTGCTTTGGCCCTATTAAAATTAGCCCACCATACCGGGCAAGTAAGCTTCTCTCAGGCGGCAACGCTATTGGTAAACTACGAACGCCGGTTATTACATCAGGCTGATCGCCATGAAGTTGGTTGGTGTCATGGGCTGACAGGCATTGGGCTGGCACGTTTGCACTCCCTGCCACACACTGATGATCCAGAAATGTATATAGAGGTAAAGAAAGCCGTCACCATGATACGGGACCAAGGGTTTAACCGAAACCATTCTTTGTGTCATGGGGATCTGGGTATTATTGACTTTTTGTATCAGGCTGGGCGCATATTACATGAGGATGCCATACATCAGGAAGTAAACCAAAGATTACCATACATACTATCCAGCATTGATATACATGGACCATTTTGCGGCTTACCACATCACGTTGAGGCTGTTGGTCTGATGCATGGCCTGGCGGGTATTGGGTATGGATTATTGCGTATGGCAAACCCTGACCAGGTTCCCTCTGTTCTTAGCCTTGATCCACCCTTAGGGCAGCTGCCCCTTGACGCTGGCATTGTTACGTAGGTTTAGGTATCTAAAAGGTGCGTGTTATCATGAAATTTTTGTTCTGCACACTAAAAGAGCCAGGTTATATTTATCCAGCAATCAAAATTGCCAAGGAACTACAAACAAGGGGGCATGAGGTTGCCATTTTGTCAGATGAACAGGTGGGCCCAATTATAAATGACCTGAACATTCATAGCCCGGTTGATCTTGTCGGTAATGGACCGGCATTTACAGCCTCAGGCTGGTGCGCGAACCATGCAGTGGTTAGCCAAATCTCTCATATTCATCGAGCGCTGCATCAATTTAACCCTGATGTGCTGGTAGGTGGAGCACTTGCTTTAGGGGCGCCTATAGCATCTCAATGGTTTGGCGTTCCCCTGGTGACAATAGGATTAGGGACCTGGGAAAGTACATATCAGCCACATTCGTTGACTGGCCCAACGGCATCCATTGTTCGCTGGGCACATCAATTCTTTGGTCTCCCATATTATCCGGACCAATATACCAATCCACAGGGAAAGGATGTTTTGCTAGGTGATATGGTTCTATTGCGCAGTGTACCCGACTTAGAGGCAATCTATTCATTACCTGAAAACGTATACTTTATAGGCGATTGTCAGTGGGATTTTCCTGTTTCCCCCACCCTGATAGACGAACTCAATGGGTTTATAAATAATAACTGGCCGGTTATTTATGTTTTACACAACAATCGGTTTAGTTCACCGTTTAAGGATAACGGTAACTGGCGTCCAGGCTTTCCTGACTATTGGACACACCTGATGACGGCGGTAGTTGACCAACCGATCCAATTAATTGTAGCTACCAATGATGATCATATTGTGCAGGGACTCCAGCCGCCGAATGTTTTTGTGCGCAAGTTCGTCCCCTACCAGGCCGTTTTACCGCGGGCGAATGTTGTCATTGCTGCTGGCACCACAAGCATTATGCACGGATCCCTGACACATGGTTTACCGCTGCTGCTTTTACCGGTGCATAGCGAAGCCAAATACATTCGCGATGTTTGTGTGAATGCCGGTGTGGCGATTGCCCTGGATATCTATAAAGTGACAAGTGAACTGCTGCGCGAGAACATTCAGTTGATGCTGCAGGATCATACATTGCATAAAAATGCCAAACGTATTCAGCGAGCTTTTAAATCAACTGAAGGGGACAAGCTGGCGGCCGATCTCCTGGAGCAATTCGCTGACGAACATGTGTCCGGGAGACATCATGAACCGCTCATAGCGCCAGCCATCTAGAGAGAGGAACCCTGTAATGCGTGTGCCTTCCATAGATGACTTCATTGAAATACCTATACCAAGTGACGCACAATTATCACCTGATGGCCTGTCTGTTGCCTATGCCGTTACTGTACCAAAATGGGAAACCGATGAGTTTATCACTAGCATTTGGTTGGCGTCACTGGCATCCTCTACTCCAGAACTGCGCTTGCTAGAACCATCAGGCTGCAAAAGTTGGTATCCACGCTGGTCTCCCAACGGCCGTTACCTGGCTTTTTTATCTGATCAACCCCGGAATAGGGGATCACAAATCTATTGCCTGGAGATAGCAAGTGGTCGCGTGAAGCCATTAACCAATGCGCCTTTCGGAGTTGTGGAATTGGCCTGGTCGCCAGACAGCCAGCAAATTGCTTATAGAATGTTAGAAAATACGCGGCTAAGGCAAGAAAAAACCTTATATGGACCATACGAAATTGCCGATCACTCCCATTTTTACCATCACTTATGGCTTGTTGAATTGAATAGCGGGCAGCAAAATCGATTAACCGAAGGGACGGCTTTCGATGTAAGAGAAAGGTTCCAATGGTCACCTAATGGCCGCAAGATTGCTTTTCACGGCTGGCCGGCATATCATCCAAAATATTCACATGAATCGTCCGTTTATACCGTCGAATTGGCCACACGTTGCGTTCGCAAAGTAGCCAATCCCCCTTGTGAGGCAGTCATTTGGTCCCCTGATGGCAATCAACTGGCCTTTAATTATTGTCCTCCCGGTGAGCCCTGGTACTTTACAAACGGTAAAGTTGCCACAATTTCGGCTCAAGATGGCGGAGGGTTAACTATTATTGGTCAATCATTTGATGAGAATCCAGAGTTATTGTCTTGGGGCAAAGAGGGTATCTATTTTCATGCTTTACAGGGAACGTCGCGCTACATTTTTTGCTTAAATCCTGTTTCTCAAGAGTGCAAAAAGCTAACCTGTGACACCCCGCCAGGTTTTTCGGTCAGTATGCCCCAGCGCAATGCCCACCTCAGCGCGACCAGTGATTATTCTCAGATTGCCTTTGTGGCGGGCGATCGGACGCATGTGGAAGAAGTCTATGTCTTGGAAACGGAAACAGGTCATCTCCGATGTGTTACTAACTTCTCCAAGCAGATGCAGTCGTTGAAGCTTCAACCATCGCAGGTCATTCAATGGCGGACGGCTGATGGTGTGCAGGTTGAAGGGGTTCTGACAAAACCGGCCAATGTCCAGCCCCATGAAAAATGCCCTCTTATTGTTTGTTTGCACGGCGGGCCAGCTTTTTTTGCGGCACTCAATCAACTTATCGACAAATATGATCGTGGTGCATATCCCATTCAGCTATGGGTATCAGGAGGCTCAGCCGTGCTCCAGCCCAACTATCGCGGCAGTGGCGGGCGTGGTCACGTTTTTCGCCAATTAAATTTGCAAAAACCTGGAATGGGGGAGATTGAAGACATACTTGCTGGTATCGATGCGCTTGTTGAGCAAGGATGGGTTGATGCTGACCGTATTGGTATTTGTGGCTGGAGTTATGGTGGATTTTTAACGGCGCTAGCCAGTACAAAAACAAAACGATTTGCGGCAGCCTCATGTGGTGGAGCCATAACGGACTGGAGTTTGCAGTTTAGTGCAACCGATGTGCCTGAATTTGTAGAGCAATGTATGCAAGGCACTCCGTGGGAGAACCCCGCAAAGTATTTTGAATGTTCACCCGTTAATTATGCCCCGGAGACAAAAACGGCCGTATTAATACAGCACAGCCAGAACGATGTTCGTGTCCCGGTTTCCAATGCATTATCGTTGCATCGAAGACTCATTCGACATGGGGGAGTGAGTCGATTGATTACCTACAATATGGAACACAGCCCTTATCGGCCAAAACAATGCCGGCACATTATGAAAGAAAATCTTGATTGGTTTAACCACTGGCTTCATTTGGAAGAACCGGAATTGTTAGACGTTGAAGCATAAAGAAATCATACATTAATTTAATCATGATAGTTGTGAACAGTTTGCATGTTTTGGGGCAAAGTTCGGATTATTCAGAACTCGCCATACCACCATTTGCACTGCCTCTCGCGCCAGAAGTACATGTTGCTGCCTGGCAGCGTTATAAAGACGAAAGCCAGCAGTTAGGTGTGTGGCTTGTGTTAAAACAACGGCTGGTACAACTGCAATTTCCCATTCAGTTGCATATTAGTCAAAGTGATGCGTACAAGACGGCCACACGTCAAGGTGTGCTTGTGGAGAGCCACGGCCGTGCCAACGGGCTGGTATTAGAACGGCCGGAAGCGCTGACCCTTACCATTCACCAGAGTGCGGCCGGGCCCATTCCGGTGTTGGTGGCCCCTCATCGGGCCGACTTTGTCAAGCTGGTGCAAGCCCTGACAAAACGCAATGAGCCGGTGCCCATTCCGGACTCTATGGGGGCTTGCATGGTGGCCGGCTATAACAATTGGGACCGCATCCGGGCTTACCGCGAGCAGTGGGCGATGACAAACCCCGGCCATGTTTCTGAGGCAGCCTGGCAGGTGGAATTTAAGCGCCTGATCCCCCAAAAGCAGCTGTACCAGGATCGTTTTATCATTTTGCACAGTGGCCCCTACAGCGGTGTGCCCGCGGCAGAGATGGGCCTGGAAGAAGAGGCATGGCGGGCGCTGTCACTGAAAATCCGCCTGGAACATGAATGCACCCACTACTTCACCAAGCGTGTTTTTGGCATCATGCGCCGCCACCCGTTTGATGAACTGCTGGCCGACTATGCCGGCATTGTGGCCGCCCTGGGCTATTTTCGCGCAGATTGGTTTTTGCGCTTTATGGGGCTGGAAGCCTACCCTGTTTACCGTGAAGGGGGCCGGCTGCAAAACTATGTGGCTGAGATACCGCACCCCAGCGAGGCATTTCAGATGGTGCAGACGCAGCTTAAAGCCGCAGCCGAAAATTTAGAACGTTTTGATCAGCAGCTTAAACAAGGCCACCGGCAGCTGGGTGTTCAGGCATGGGTGCTGTTGGCTATCAGCCGTTTTACGTTGGCAGATCTGGCGGCAAAAACAGCCCCAGAGTTGCTCTTAGAGGCTTTGCATCTGCTGCAGGAGCAAGCAGCCCTCAATGACCGGGTAGGAGGATAAGTTTATGCAATCAAACCCTATATTTCGTAAGGTCTCTCTGGAACGATTATCGTCGCCAGAGCAGTTGGATCATATTGTCCAGGTGACCAACCCTAAAAGCTGGCTGGCGCTGCTGGCACTGCTGGCACTGCTGATCACGGCCGTCACCTGGAGCATGGTCGGCCGTATACCGGTCGAGGTGTCTGGCTCCGCTATCTTGTTAAACAGTGGGGGGGTCAAAAACATTGTCTCCGTGGAGCCGGGGCAACTGAGTGCCCTCTACATAGAGCAAGGGCAGCTGGTGGCCCAAGATCAGTTAATTGCCGAAATTACCCCACCAGGGGCGGCCGAAGCGGTGCCCGTTTATAGTTCATATAACGGCCGTGTTCTGGAGCTAAAAGCCGATGTGGGCAGCCTGGTCACCCAGGGAGCGCCGCTGGCCAGCCTGGAATTTACCGGTGATGGGGTGGAGCAAGAAGTCATCATGTATGTCTCCCCCGCCGAAGGTACGCGCATTCAGCCGGGCATGACCGCCAAAATTGCGCCTATCACCGCCCAGGTGGAAGAGCATGGCTTTTTGCTGGGTCGGGTGGAATCTGTCAGCGGCTTTCCGGCCACCAATGCCGGCATTCTGCGCACGCTGGGCAGTGAAGAGTTGATGCAAGCGTTGGGCATCACCAGTGCACCCATTGAAGTACGCATCGCACTTTTGCCCGATGAGCACACACCCAGCGGTTATCGTTGGTCTTCATCCACAGGGCCAGCGTTTACTATCAACAGCGGCACGCTGGCCGCGGCGACCATCATCGTGGACCATCAGCGCCCCATTAACATGGTGCTGCCTCTTAGGTAAAAAAGGAGTCTCGTATGACCAGTACCGTTCCTTTGAACTTACGCCAACGGCTGCGCCAACGGTTTCCTTTTCAAGCGGGGCAGCCAAAGCAGCGGGTGACCACACCCACCGTGCTGCAAATGGAGGCCGTAGAGTGTGGCGCGGCAGCGTTGGGCATTGTGTTGGGGTATCACGGCCGTTATGTGCCCCTGGAAGAGCTGCGTGTAGCTTGTGGCGTGTCACGCGACGGCAGCAAGGCCAGCAACATTCTCAAAGCCGCCCGCCGTTATGGCCTGGTGGCCAAAGGGTTCCGCAAAGATCCCAAAGATTTACAGGCTATCAGCAAACCAGCCATCTTGCATTGGAACTTTAACCACTTTCTTGTTCTGGAAGGGTTCCAGAAGGACAAAGTGTATTTAAATGATCCGGCTATGGGGCCACGCACGGTAACATTGGCCGAATTGGATGAAGCCTTTACCGGGGTGGTGCTGACCTTTGACAAAGAGGCTGACTTTGCCGCCGGTGGTAAGAAGGCCAGCCTGGTAAAAGCGTTAGGGGCCCGGCTGCGTGGCTCTGAGATCCCGTTGATCTATGTGGTCCTTGTCAGCCTGGCGTTGGTGATCCCCGGTTTGTTGGCCGCCACCTTCTCCCGTATCTTTGTGGACTATTATCTGGTAGGCGGTTTGCAAAACTGGCTGGGGGCGCTGTTGATGGTCATAGGGGTCACGGCCGTGGTCAGCATGCTCCTCACCTGGATGCAGCAGCGCTACCTGCTGCGGCTGGAAACCAAGCTGGCCGTCAACAACGCCAGCCACCTCTTCTGGCACATTTTGCGGTTACCTATGGAATTTTTCACCCAGCGCAGCGCCGGTGACATCAGCTCCCGCGTCGATATGAATGATCGGGTGGCCCAGCTGCTTTCTGGTGAACTGGCTACGGCCGTTTTGAACGTCATCTTAATTGCCTTTTATGCCCTGTTGCTGCTGCAATACAGTGTTTCCCTGACGCTGATTGGCATCTTGATGGCTATCGTTAATTTTGCTTTTTTGCGTTATGTATCCCGTAAGCGGGTAGATGTTAACCAAAGGCTGGTCAAAGATCGGGGCAAACTGCTTTCCACAGCCTTCAGCGGCTTGCAGAGCATTGAAACGCTCAAAGCCACCGGCGGGGAGTCTGACTTTTTCGCCCGCTGGGCAGGCCATCAGGCGAAAATGAACAACAGCTTGCAAGAACTGGGCGTTTCTACCCAGGTGTTAGCGGTGGTTCCTTTATTCCTCTCAATGGTCACAACCATTCTCATTTTAACGGTTGGTGGTATGAGTGTCATCAACGGTGCCCTTACCGTGGGTATGTTGGTCGCTTGCCAAAGCCTGATGAACGGCTTTTTAAACCCTGTGACCCAAATGATCACTTTGGGCGGCCAACTCCAGGAAATGGAAGGGATCATTGGCCGCCTGGATGATGTTTTTAACTATCAGGCAGATGAACATATCCATGTGGTGGAACAGCCGGAAAGCATCGTTGACCAGGAAACTAAATTGACGGGGGCGGTTGAACTGCGCGGCGTCACCTTTGGCTACAGCCGCCTGGCGCCGCCTCTGATTGAAAACTTCAACCTCACCTTGGAGCCTGGTATGCGCGTCGCCCTGGTGGGCGGCAGTGGTAGTGGCAAATCGACCATCGCCCGCCTGGTGGCCGGTCTTTACAAGCCGTGGCAGGGGGAGATATTGTTTGACGGTAAAACCCGCCAGCAGTTTCCGCGGGCCATCATCAATAATTCTTTGACGGTGGTAGACCAGGATATTTTCTTGTTTGAGGGCAGTGTGCGTGATAACCTGGCCTTGTGGGATGCTCATGTGCCTGACGAAGCCGTTATCCAGGCAGCTAAGGATGCACATATTCACGAGGAAATAGCCATGCGTGAGGGCGGCTACAGCTACCAGGTGGAGGAAGGAGGGCGTAACTTCAGCGGCGGCCAGCGGCAGCGCCTGGAAATTGCCCGGGCCCTGGTAAATAACCCGGTCATTTTGGTCTTAGATGAAGCCACCAGCGCCCTGGATCCGGTCACGGAACAAATCATTGATGACAATTTACGGCGGCGAGGGTGTACTTGCCTGATTGTGGCCCACCGTTTAAGCACCATTCGTGATTGTGATGAAATTCTTGTCTTAGATAAGGGCCAGGTGGTACAGCGAGGCACGCATGAAGCCTTGTGGCGGGCCGGTGGCCTTTATGCCCAACTGATTAAATCTGAAACCTCGGAATCAGAGCTTATTCTGGATGCGTTATGGGAGAGGTTGACCGCATGAACAAGAAGAAAATGGACAGCCAACCAGAAACAGAAGTGGATGAACGGCCGGTAGCCGAACTGTTTTTGCTGCATTTACGTTATAAAGAGGCGCAGTTAGTGGCTGCAGGCAGCAACCAGCCTATTCTTTTAGATGATAAAGATGTGGCCTGGGTGGTATATACCGGCCGTGTTGATCTGTTTGCCGTACACCTGGCAAACGGCCGTGTGGCCGGCCCGCGTACCCATCTTTTTCGGGTAGAAGCCGGGCAGGCATTATGGGGGATGGATTTTACCCAGGCTGGGGGGCAGGTTGGCCTGTTGGCGGTGGGTAACAAAGATACCCGGTTGCTTAAACTGCCAGCCAGCCGTTTGCAAGCCTTAAGCCGGGATGAAGAATTGGGGCCGGCCGTTGTCGCCCTGCTTGAAGGGTGGGTGGCGCAGCTGTCTCACTGTTTGTCCCTTACCTTACCGCCCAAAGATAGCTTAAATCTGGAAGCTGGCCGGGAAACGGCCGTCACCGGCCACACCCACGCCAGCGCCAAACGGGGCATTGTCTGGGTTGAACATATGCAGGGCAAGTCTGCCTTTATGGGCCAGCCGCAGTTTACCGTTAATGGGCAGGGATACACCCCCCTTTCCGCCCATACCTGGATCAAGACAGTAGAAGATTCTCGTATTCGCGTGCAGGATACGGCCGTGTTCCTGGCCCATGACCCCACCTGGTCTGCGTTGGATAACTTTCATCAGCTTGTATTGCAGCACATTCTGCACACCGCACAGCAATCGGCCCAGGCTGACCAGCATCGTTTGCAAAACCGCATCACCTCTAACCAGGAAGCCGTTAACCAGGCTCTGGCCAGGTTAGCCGCGCCGCTGGTGCCGCCGGGCAGCCTGCCCCTAAACGGGGCAGGGCAATCACCGCTGCTGCAAGCGTGCCGCCTGGTGGCCGAACAGCTGGGTATGCCCCTGGTGGAACCACCCACCCAGCGTTTGGCAGCGGCAGACCTTGATCTGCTGGCTGCTATTGCCCGTGCTTCCCGTTTCCAGTGGCGCCGGGTGGTCTTAAAGGAACGTTGGTGGCAGTTGGATGGCGGCCCTTTTCTGGGCTTTTGGGAGGAGGGCAGACAGCCCGTGGCCCTATTGCCGCGGACGGCGAACTCATACATGGTGCATGATCCGGTTACCGGCGAAAAAACCGTGGTCAATGATCAGGTAGCCGAAAAGCTTTCACCGTTTGCGGCCATGTTTTACCGGCCGTTTGCCAGCCGGGCGGTGTCCGCCTGGGATATGTTAAAGTTTGGTTTACACGGCCGTGGGCGAGATTTGCAAACCATTGTGTTGGCCGGCATCGTCGTGAGCTTGTTGAGCCTGATGATCCCCATAGCCACCGGTCTTATCTTTAACGCCATTATACCTAATGCCGCTCAAGGTCAGCTTTGGCAGCTGGGGTTGGTGATGGTTGTCATTTCCCTGGCAGTGGCCATGTTCCAGGTGACCCAAAACATTGCCGTTTTACGGCTGCAAGGGAAGATGGGCAGCGAATTGCAAGCCGCTGTCTGGCAGCGGCTCATCAGCCTGCCGGCTTCCTTTTTCCGTGATTATTCTGCGGGTGATTTAGGCAACCGGGCTATGGGTATCAACGTGATTCAGCAAACGCTTTCCGGCCCGGTGATTTATGCCTTGTTGTCCGGTGTTTTTTCTTTGTTCAGTTTCTTTCTGCTTTTTTACTACAGCCAACAGCTGGCCCTGGTGGCTACCCTTCTGGTGTTCATTGCGGCCACTGTTACCGTCGTCAGCGGTTACAGACAGGTTACATACCAACGGACCCTCACCAATAGTCAGGGGCGTCTATCGGGCACTGTCTTGCAGGCCATTACCGGCATCACTAAATTCCGCACGGCCGGTGCCGAAGGGCGTGCCTTTGCCATGTGGGCTAAAGAATTTAGCCAGCTCAAAAAGACGATGTATCGATCTCGTAATCTGGCCAACACGCTGGTCGTTTTTAATGTTGGGTTTACCATTCTGGCGGTGATGGTCATTTTTGCCACAGTGGCTATGATGGGGCCGGCAGAACTGTCAACGGGCAATTTTCTGGCCTTTCATGCGGCCTTCGCCCAGTTTTTGGCATCTGTGCTGGCCTTAAGTGCCACGTTGGTGCGTTCACTGAATGTCATTCCCACCTTTGAACGAGCGCGGCCCATCTTACAAACACAGCCAGAAATAGATGAACTCCAAGTATACCCTGGTGAATTAACCGGCCAGGTTGAAGCTAGTCATATTTCTTTTCGCTATCGTGAGGACGGCCCCTTGGTGTTGCATGATGTCTCTCTAGCCGTAAATCCAGGGGAATTTGTAGCCCTGGTGGGGTCATCGGGGTCAGGCAAGTCTACCCTCTTCCGCCTGTTGATTGGCTTTGAACACCCAGAAATGGGCAGCATTTATTACGATGGCCAGGACCTGGCCAAACTGGATGTGCGCGAGGTGCGGCGGCAAATAGGGGTTGTTTTGCAAAACGGCAAAATGATGGCCGGTGACATTTTCACCAACATTGTAGGTGCATCTACCTTAACAGTGGATGATGCCTGGGAAGCGGCCCGTCTGGCCGGCCTGGCGGATGATATCAAGGCCATGCCTATGGGGATGCACACAGTCATCAGCGATGGTGGCGGCACATTGTCAGGGGGGCAGCGGCAGCGGCTGCTCATTGCCCGCTCTTTGGTGAACAAACCCCGTATCATCTTCTTCGATGAAGCTACCAGTGCCCTAGATAACCGTACGCAGGCCATTGTCAGCGAAAGCCTGGACAATCTGAAAGCGACCCGCATTGTGATCGCCCATCGCCTGAGCACCATCATGAATGCGGACCGCATTTATGTGCTGCAAAACGGCCGTGTTGTGCAGCAAGGCACCTATGAGACGCTTATCAATGAGGCCGGTGTCTTTGCCGACCTGGCCAAACGGCAGATGGCCTGATGGCTACGGGGTTGGCCCCCAGGTCAGCAAGAAATCCATGAATTTCTTTTGGTTATAACTGTCGCTGGCTTCCAATTCGACAGTGTCTTGCGAATGTAAAAATTCTCCCGTGGCATCCAGTACGTAGAAATGTGGGTAACCACCTGCTTCAGGGTATTGCCCTAAAAATGCTTCGTTCAGGTTATCTTCGCTATAATTGATTTTTAGGATGATAAAATTTTCGGCCAGCGCGGCCTGGATGTCTGGCTGGTTGCCAATAAACGTTTCCAGGATGTGACACCAGGAGCACCAATCACCACCCACAATGAGCAGAATGTTCTTGTTTTTTGACTGCGCTTGGGCCACGGCCGTTTCCAAATCAGTAAAAGGGTCTCGTTCCGGATCATAGGCCTTCACCAAGAATAACGAATCGGAAAGGTCAGATTCTACCCCGTCCGCTGGCGCCCACGTTTCCAAAAAAGACAGAAACTTCTCATAGTCATAAGACCCCTCCGTTTCTAACTGGCGGGTATCATAAGAGTCGACTAATGTGCCATCGTTCTCCAAAATAAAGAAGTGCGGATACCATTCAATGTCGGGGTATTGGCCCAGGAACGTTTCGTTTTCATTCTCTTCGCTGAAGTTTACCTTTACCAGCACAAAGTTACGTGTCAGGCCCTCGGCCACGGCCGGCGTTTGGGCGATATATGCTTCCAGCATATGGCAGGTAATGCACCAATCCCCGCCCACGATCAGCAGAACCCGTTTTCCCTCCGCCGCGGCCTGGGCCAAAGCGTCGGCCACGTCTTCCTCCGGGTTGCGTGCCGGGTCATAACTGGCTACGGCATAAATTGACACCTCCCCTGCTACCTCGTCAGGTTCCGGCAGTTCAATGCTGCCGACAACATCCTGAAAAGTGGGCTGTAAGGTGTCTACCTGCTCTGATGGAACAAACACAAAAGCAGCAACAATTTGCTTGCCACTGACGATCACGCTTAGCAGAACTGATAGGGGTGAATCGTCGGCCACAGAGAGGCCAGTATAAACGGCAAAAGCGGCCCGACGGCCGTTGACCACAAACGTGTCCACCTCTCCTGTCATGTCTGCATCGGTGATGACGGCATTATTCCCTAACAAGCCTGAAGCCAGGCTGGTTAACACCAGGTCTGCCGGTAAGTTGGGGATGTCCAGCGCTTGGGAAATGACAAACACCACCGGGTTTTTGGCCAGACCTTCAATGAATATATTTTGGGGATCAACGCCCAACAGGACAAGTCGGGTGGCTTCGTCTACTTCGGCCGTCCACGCCGCCGGGTGGCGCAAGGAGATGCCTAACCGTTCGTTCTGAAAATCCACAAAATCCGCCAGCGGGTCAGGTGTGGCTGTTGGCGGTACGGGCGCCGGAGTGTCTGTGGGCTTAGGGGTGTTGGTGGATGTTGCCGTAGGTGGCACGGGCGTTTCAGTGGCCGTGGGGGTTATGGTGGGGGTGTTGGTCACAACTGCGGGGGTATTGATCACGGCCGTGTCTGTTTGTGGCCCACGGCAGGCAGCCAACCCAATACCAAGCATCAAAACCAAAAGGAAAGAAGCGATATGCCTCATAATGAACTCCCCGTAATTATTTATTCTGGCCAGAGCGTAGTTGGTAGAGCGACCATAAATCGATGGTCTGTCACCGGCGGTTTGCACACGCCTTCACTACTGCAAGCCATGTAGGTGACTGATAGTTCAGTTTCCAGGGTAGACGGCCGTGTTGCTGGCAGCTTCACCGGCAGTGTTAAGGTCACCGGGCCGTCAGGGTATAAAGGAAACGGTGCCTCAAAACCAGGGAGTTCATAAGGCGTTGCGACTGCATCCGCCGTTAGTGAGCCGGCGGTTTGCAACGGGCCAGCAATCACTTCCACCAGTGTAGGCCGGCCGGCGCCCTGGATGCCGGCACGGGGCAGGGTAATGCCGTATAGATGCAGGGTGGGGTCGGTTGGCGAAAACGTGGCAACAATCGTGGCCTGCCCGGTCTCATCAGTTACCAAAAAGACCTCAACGGCCACACTTTGTTTTGACATTGTATACAGCAAATGGGTTTCCGCTGACGGCACGTTGTTTTTGGACATCATTGGCCTCCCTGCACACCCTGCCAACAAAAAAGTGACAATTGTCAGGCAGATCATGCGCCGCATTACAATGTTTGCCTTCCTTCTAAAGCCCTGCCCAATGTGATCTCATCGGTGTATTCCAGGTCACCACCCACGGGCAAACCACGTGCCAGGCGTGTGAGTTTAGGCACGGTGTCACCCAATCGCCGCTGCAGGTACAATGCTGTAGACTCGCCTTCCAGGGTGGGATTGGTAGCCAGAATGAGCTCCTGGAAATGGCTTTGCCCCACCCGCAGCAGCAGTTCCTCAATGCGTAAATCTTCTGGGCCCACGCCTTCTACCGGAGAAATGGCGCCGTGTAAAACGTGGTAACGGCCGTGAAACGCCCGTGACCGCTCAATGGCCAGCACATCTAGCGGCTCCTCTACCACACACAACAGGGTGTCATCCCGGTTGGGATCGCTGCACAATTCGCAGGGGTCGGCCTCGGTGATGTTAAAACAGACGGAACAAAACTGTGTGCGTTCTACCAGGTCACGCAGGGCATCGGCCAGTTCCACCGCTTGCTCGTCACCCACCCGCAGCAGGTAAAACGTTAACCGGGCCGCCGACTTTGGCCCAATGCCCGGCAGGCGGGCAAATTCATTGATCAGCCGTTGTACCGGCTTGGGAAGTGCGTTGGCCACTTTTTTTCTCCGATCCTTGCCAATAAAACGTTGTCAATTGGCAAGGACCCCTTAACCCAGGCCCATGCCACCCAGCAAATCATCCATGCCCCCCAGGTTGCCGGTAATGCCTTCCATTCTTTCGGCCGACATGGCCTGCGATTGTTCAATGGCCGAGTTAACGGCCGCCGTGAGTAGATCTTGCAGCATTTCCACTTCCGATGGCGCCAGTAAATCTGGGTCGATTTCAATAGACTGCACCCGTTGATGGCCGGAAATGGTGATGCTGATGGCACCGCCGCCGGCGGTGACGGTAATAAATTCGTTTTCTAATTTGGCCTGCGCGGCAGCCATGTCGGCCTGCATCTGCTGCATCTGGGCCAGCATGGCATTGGGGTTTCCTTTGGGCTTGCCGCCGCCCTTTTTGGCCGCCGAACTACGGCGGCTAAATGAACGTTTAGACATGGTCTCTCCTTTAATCTTCACTCACGACCCCGCCAAATTCATTGGCCAGGGCTTCAAAATCTTTTTTGTCAACGGGTATGGTGTAGTCGCTGGTGTTAACAGCACGAATGCCGCAGGGTTGGCCCATCAGTTCGCCCAGAATATCGGCCAGCAGTTGGGCCGCGCCGCGTGTATCATCAAATTTCATTTTAAAAATAGGGTAATCAAAGCCAATGACGGCCGTGTGCCCTTCCACTGCCAGGGGTTTACCCATGTTTAACAGGGCTGGCAGGTTTTTGTTTTCCTGCCCGGCGCGGTTCACCATCTCCCGCCAATGGGACTGAATCAACGCCAGGGTCAAGGCCGCCGCTTTGGGTGGCGGGGCCATAGCGTTGGTGGGTGCGGCTGCCACGACCGTCTGCGCCACCACCGGTTCAGGTGCCGGTTCAGCTTGGGGTCTAGGGGCGGCCGCCAACGGTGCCGGCACCGCCGCCGCTGGCTCAGGTGGCAATAGTTCAATAAACGCCAACTCCAATGGCAGCTGCGGCTGCCAGCTGGATGAGGGCATCAGTGCCGCTTCATTAAACCTTTTCACGGCTTCGATCAGACCCTGGCGCGGGGCACGTTGCGCCTGAGCCAACATCTCTATTTTTTCCTCGGCCGTTGCTTCCAGAGGTATCTCGGCGCCCGCGGCCTGCAAAAGCAAAAGTTGGCGCAGGTAAGCTACCATCTGGCGGCAGAACTGGCGTGCATCGGTGCCCGTCCCCAGCGCCTGGTGGATGATGCCCAAGCCGGCCGCGCCGTCGCGGTTCAGCCAGGCGTTTACCAGAGACATCACGGCCGTGTGCGAGGCCACCCCCAACACGTTTTGCGCACGCTCGGCGGTGATCACATCGTCGGGGGCCATCACCAATTGGTCCAGCAGGCTTTCGGCGTCGCGCAGGCTGCCGGCGCCCTGTCGGGCGATCATCGTCAGCGCTTCCGGCTCCATGGTGAACGCTTCTTGCGCCGCCAACCACTGCAGCCGGGCGATGATTTCCGCTTCTGTCAGCAGGCGGAAGTTAAACTGCTGGCAGCGAGATTTGATGGTGATGGGCACTTTGTGCTCTTCGGTGGTGGCCAGTACAAATTTGACGTGTGGTGGGGGCTCTTCCAGCGTCTTCAGCAGGGCATTAAACGCGGCCGTGGAGAGCATATGCACTTCGTCAATGATGTATACCTTAAAACGGCCGTCACTGGGGGCAAAGTTGATCTTGTCCCGTAAATCACGGATGTCATCCACGCCCGTATTGGAGGCGGCATCAATCTCGATCAGGTCAAGGAAACGGCCGGTGGCCACCGCCTGGCAGATGCGGCATTCGTCACACGGCCGTTGGCCTACATCTTCATGCAGGCAGTTTACCGCTTTGGCCAACAGGCGGGCCGAGGTTGTCTTGCCTGTACCCCGTGGCCCACAAAAGAGGTAGGCGTGCCCTACCCGGTCTGCAGCCACGCTGTTTTGCAGCGTGCGCATAATGTGCTCCTGGCCGATAACATCGGCAAAGGTCTGGGGCCGCCATTTGCGGTAAAGTGCCTGGGACATGGGGCTAGTTTAGCATTCTGCATGGGGCATGACAAGGCGAGAGGCTGTTGAGGAAGGGTTTTTCAGTGTTTGAAAAAGTGCCCAAAAGCTAACATCTGAGTTGGCAAGCCATTGACCAGTCAAAAATGCGACGCGCTTCGGCTAAATTAGCGTAGCCTAATTTTTGCGTCAACCCAATAA
>WYBM01000008.1 GCA_011525915.1 Ardenticatenaceae bacterium
ATTTCTGACCATTTGCGGAGTTCTGTGTGGGGCCGATAATTGGGTTGAGATTAAAGCCTTCGGCTATGCCCAACAAGCGTGGTTAGGGCAGTTTCTGGATTTAACGGCGGGCATTCCCGCACACGACACACTGGGACGAGTATTTGCTCAACTGGATGGGGAGAGATTCAGCCACTGTTTTGTGGTGTGAATGACGCGTATCGCGGAACGAGGGGGAAAGCAGATCACCATTGATGGCAAAGTGATGTGTGGTTCGCGTGATAAAGGGATTGGTCGCGAAGCGATTGATATGGTGAGTGCCTTTGCGGTGGAAGCTGGCTTGACCCTAGCCCAACGTCAGGTAGATGAAAAGTCAAACGAAATCACAGCCATTCCTTTCCTGCTGGATATGTTGGTCTTAGAAGAGGCGGTGGTGACCATTGATGCCATCGGTCGTCAGACAGATATTGCGCAGCAGATTGTAGCCCGAGGCGGTGATTACATCTTAGCCCTCAAAGGGAACCAGGGACAACTGCATGAGGATGTGACCGAGTTGTTTGCTTACTTTGAGAAAATCGCTTTCAAAGAGGTGTCCCACACCTATCATCGACAAGTCAGTAACGGGCATGGCCGGTTAGAAATCCGCCAGTGTTGGGTCTTTTCGCCTCATGACTATGCTCAATACTTCCGCACCCTTGACAAATGGTCCGGGCTGGCAGCGGTGGTTATAGTGCATTCCGAACGTCGTTTGGCCGATACGGAGGTTCGTTTCTTCATCTCCAGTTTAGTCGAGGCGGCCAAACAGCAGTTGGCTTACATTCGCGGTCATTGGGGCATTGAAAATCGTCTGCACTGGGTGATGAATGTGGCCTTTCGTGAAGACCATCATCGGGCACGTCAGGGTAATAGTGCAGCCAATCTAGCGGTCATACGGCATATTGTTCTGAATTTATTGCGTCAAGAGAACAGTTTCAAGGGTGGCATCCATGCCAAGCGATTGAAGTATGCTTGGCATGTTAACTATCGCATGCGGGTGTTAGAGCAGCTTTTTTCTGCCAACTAATTTTCATGCGATTACCCTACACTTGCTCCCAAAACCCCTACACAGCTTCTTTGTGGCGTGACAGAAATGTGTCTGGTTGTGCGGCCACCATGCTGGTGTTACTGCGTAACATGACGATCCCCAGCCATAGGAACCACACGATGGAACCCAACCCAAAAACGGCCGTTACCTCATTGAGCACAGGGACCGCCGAAAGGACACCAGCTGCACCAACCACCCCACCAAGGAGGTTTAGTGCCTTGGGCAGCCCGCCCCCCCGCAAGGCTGCCCAACTTACCAGCAAAATCCACAAGCCGCCCGGCAGTTCAATCCCACCACCTAACCCGACCTCTACAGCCGCAAGTGCCAACCAGACTGTCGCTGCTTGATCTGGGTCTTTGGCATAAATGTCGGCAACGACAGTCACGTCATTGATTAAGAGCAGACCGCTGGCAATGACCAGCCCAGCCCAGATAAGCCCAAAGGCCACGGTCGTCTGCGCCATTACCGGCGAACCAACCCTCAACTGCTCGTACAATGCCTGCACCAGCACAACCAGAAAAATACCGTTTACTAAATAGATAATCAGATGCCATACGTGCATGAGAGTCTGATTTTCTATGAGGAAAGCTACTTTCTGAAGAGGACCAGCGTCTTCACTAAGGTAGCCAGCGGGGAGTAATACAGCCACAAGCACTCCAATGCCCACCAGGTATGTTGCTGCTTCGATCAGTGCAGCCATGCCGCCCATTTTCTGTAAATGATTCATGATATATCTCCTAAATTTGAATGATATTGATAAGTTTCGTTATTAACCGAGAGCAAGTGCAAGCCTAAATCTCGCACCTTTTTTAGCAACCCATATAGGGCGGACTGATCGATCACCGGGTCGGTTAAAAGCGTATCACCATTGTCTTCCCGTGTGATGCTCAGGCCGCCAAACCAACTGGCCCACCGGTCATCCAGGTGTCCCTTAATGCGAATTTCATAAAGTTCAGGCTCATTGTGATCCTCAGGGAATGGGTGTATTTCACTCATTCTGCGCCTCATGCATTTTTCTCATACAGATGAATCTCTACATGGTTACCTTTGTTCTTTTCTTGAACCAGAGGATACAAATGAATATGGTGAGGCGTCATCACCATATATGGTGATTGATGTAGTGATTAATAAATGGAGTGGTGGTGTGGGAAGAAAAAGCGGCAGGTGATTGGACAAACCTGCCAGGGCTGGGGGTTGTGTGTTTGTTATAACAAATCAAGTTCCTTGGCACGACGAACGGCCGCCCTGCGGTTGTTCACACCAAGCTTGTTGTAAATGTTTTTAGTGTGGGTACGCATCGTGTTTAAGGACACCATAAGTTCGCGGGCAATTTCGGGGCCGCTCAATTCGGTTCCGAGCAGCTTCAATACGTTAAGTTCACGTTCGCTCAGTGGCTCGATCAAAGGTGGCAAAACGGCCGTTTTGCCTTCAGCCGTCCCCAAAGCAGCCTGTAATTGACGAACATAGTTCAGCGTGGGACCGCGCTTCGTGGCGGGACCGTGCTTCGCGGCCTCTTGCAGCAGTGCCTCTATGGGAGGGCCTTCATCCACAAAGATGCGGACGTAGCCCTCTGGCTCAGCCAGAGCCAGGGCACGCGCCAACGGCACAAACGCAGAAGGAGTGTCACCTTGCGCCTGGTGAGCAACCGCTTGCAGCACCAGAATTTCTATGACGCTCCCCATCCTTCCCCCGGCTTCGGCCGCTTGCAAAAGACGTTCTAGCAGTGCCATGGCCTTACGCATGGCACCATCTGCCTGGTCGCGCTTATACTCGGCAATAAACACCCTTGCCAGAGTGACGTACTCGAACTCGCGCAGGTAGCTGAGGTCATCATCAATAGACAGACCGCGCTCGTGCACCCAACCCAGGGCTTCAGCCAGCCTGCCTTGCCTGATCCACATCCGAGTCTTCAACGCGGCTATGGGACGTACGTCAGGCAGAGGGGTTCTGATATAGAGGCGCTCCGCCTCGCCCAGCAGCTCGAGCGCGTCATCCAACTCTCCCTGTGCTTCCTTTATGCGAGCCTGCGCCACACATAGACGATGCTGCCAATCTGTTAATGCAGCTTGCTCGCCCAGCTTCTTGCTGGTCAACAAGTGTTGCACGGCCGTTTCCAGGTCGTCCCGTTCACAATATAACTCACTTAACCCTCTATACAGGTCAGCCGTACCCAAGGGCAATGGCCCACCTTGGCTTGTTGCCAGTTGCAATGAGTGTTTATATGTGTGGATGGCCTCCCGGAGACGGCCTAATGTCAGCCTGATATCAGCCAGGATAAAGGTAATACTGATTACGTCAGGGATGTTACTGGCTTCCTGCATATCCGCCATGAAATCGACCAGGGACCGGTCGGCGGCCTTCAGGTCGCCGCTTGTATACTGGGCAAGCCCCAGGAGCGACAATGCCGCACCGTGCCACTGACGGTCTCCCTCAGGCAAGAGGGCGAGTGCCTGCCGCGCGTACTTCACGGTGCCGGGTACATCGGCCAGAGCCAGGGCACGGTAAGCCCGAGCGGTAGCTATCGATGCTGGAAGCGATCGAAACTGCGCTTCATCCACCACAACCATCTCGGCCGATGAGATTTCCGGTTGCTCATTCGTATCTGCTGTTGTATCCAGCCATCGTTCGGCGTCTCGCAATCGGGCCTCACTGGCCTCCATTTTGCCACCAGCCAATAACGCCCAGGCATAGCCAACGCTGAGCACAGGCCGAACACGGACTAGATCGTCTGGTAGATCCTTCACCCACTCAAGCCATAGAGCGGACTGGAAACTCCCATCCATTGCCGGCCATGCCAGCTCGATAAGGCCCGCCGCCCGCTCGAAATCTGTGGCGGACAGCGCGTGACGGACGGCATCGGGCAGTAGATCGTTCTGTTCATACCACACGCTGGCCCGCTGATGAAGGCCAGATACTTCATTGGGCTGCTCCTCTATGGCGCGTGCCTTCAGAACATCGGCAAAGAGGCGATGATAGCGATACCAGTGGCGCTCATCATCGAGCGGAACGACAAACAGATTACTGCGTTCCAGAGTCTCCAGCATCCCTTTGCTATCTTCCTGTCTGGTGACCGCAGCACACAGCGGGCCACTTAACCTGTCAAGCATAGAAGTTTGCAGCAAGAAGCGGCGGACACGTCCGGGCTGGCGCTGCAGGATCTCTTCAACAAGATAGTCCAGCACAAAACGGTGGCTGCCGGTGAAAACCTGGATAAAGCTGGCCGTGTCGGTTCGCCCCTGCATGGAGAGGGCAGCCATTTGCAAGCCGGCAATCCAGCCTTCGGTGCGGGTTTCCAGGGCGGCGATCTCTTCTGCTGAGAGATTCAGGCCCATCCCCTGGTTCAGAAACCCAGCGGCTTCGGCGGGGGTAAAACGCAAGTCGGCCGTTCGCAGTTCGGTCAATTGACCTCGTGCACGGTAGCGCGCCAGGGGTAGGGGCGGGTCCTCACGAGTGGCGATAACCAGATGCATCTGGGGCGGCAGATGCTGGAGCAAAAAGGTGAGGGTCTCGCCAACCGGTTGGGCCTCAATCACGTGGTAATCATCCAGGACGAGGATAAAAGGATCGGGAACGGTGGTGATGTCATTGAGCAGCGCTGTGAGAATCGGTTCGGTCGGTGGTGGCTGAGGGGATTGAAGCGCGCCCAACACTCCTTTGCCAATGGTCGGTGCAACCGTCTGCAAAGCGGCGACAAGGTAAGCTAAAAAGCGGGTAGGGTTATTATCACCTTCGTCCAGTGACAGCCAGGCGGCCGGCTGCTGACAACCGGCAACCCAATGGCTGACCAGAGTGGTTTTGCCAAAGCCAGCCGGAGCTGAAATAAGGGACAATTTGCGATCAAAAGCCTGGTTGTGGCCTAGACCCTCGTTCAGCCGCTCGATCAGGCGGGGGCGAAGAACAATGTTAGGCCGATGCGGGGGGATATACAACTTAGTGGCTAAAATTGGTGTTGACATTGATCAATCACAAAACATACATCCAACACATTGGCCACCGAATGCAAGGGGCTGCATAAGACCTTAGGCGCTCAGGTACTCATGTAACCACAGGAGCAGCGCGTGATTGGCATCTGGCAGATACGCGACTGCTGCCTGGTAATACGCTTGCAGGTAATAACGGAACCATTCCTGCGGCCAGCCATAATTATCTATCAACGTTTGCAGCCATTCTAAATTGGCAGCGATGAGACCTATATCCCCCAGGCGTAAAGCGGCGCTAATATCCCGGCCAAAAAATATGTTGATATCATAGAGCAGTTCTGCCGGGAAATCTTTACTGCCAAACGCCGCCCAGATGGCCGATTCAATCATCCCGCGATATTGTTCAAATTGACGCTGCGCTTTCTGGTATTCAGGGCTCAGGGGCACAGGTTTTGTAGGGTCTAAAGAACCGACAAAAATCATCTGAGCCTTCTGCGGCACCTCTTCCAGGTTTTTACCCAGATAGTAACCCGGAATAAGTTCTATCAGATCAGGCAGCAGGTTAAAAGCCAGCCCACCAAAGGCGAAGGGAATCGTTTGTTTGTGCATGGCGCGGGCAATGTCAATAAGGGACACGGCCGTGAACAACTGCTGCGCTGTAAAAATAACCAGGTCTGGTTTTGTACTGTGGACGGTGTCATCCAGGCGCTGCAGCGGCACATCGGCACCCAAATAAACCACGTCCCAGCCATGCCGTCGCAGCAAAAAAGTGAGCAGCAAGGAACTAAACGTATGGGTATCTTTAGGCGCGCAGCCGACAAGAATACGTTCAGAACGTGTGGGCGGTGGCTGTGCCGCTACTAACCGTTCCAGGTGGCGCATGGCCAGGGAAGAAGCAAAATGCTCCTGCTGTACAGTCACGTCGCCTTCATACCAGCTTATACCCACCTTGGCCAGCCCTTTTTGCAAAATTTCCAGGCAAACCACTTCCATAGGAAAACGGGAAAATGCCTGGGTCATGACCGCATCCACCCCCGTTTCATCAAAGTCAAGGCAATAGTCTACCCACGCCTGGCGCAGTTCTGCCAACTGTTCGCCAATGACTTCCGGCAAGACCAACGGTGTGACGATACCTGTCACCGGTGACCCCGTATTTAAAGGGTCCTGACCATCAGCTTCCATATTTCGCCAGATGGTAACGGCCTGGCTAATAGAAATCCCTTCTTTTTGACGGGCGGCCAGCCATTTCAGCATCTCGATATCCCGCTGCGAGTAGAGACGATGCCCACCAGCAGTTCGCTGTGGCTCGGGCAGCCCATACCGCCGTTCCCAGGCCCGCAATGTTACCGGCTTTAGGCCTGTTTCCATGACCACGGCTTTCAGGTTATAAGTATTTGTTTGATCATCCATAGTATGCTCTACCTTCACGTGAAATCACTGCTTCCCTAGAAATTACCACAAATCTCCTATATTGTCACCATTTTGTACAGATGACGTATAACATAAGGCGGCATCGTAAGGTAGGGCAATCGCATGAAAGGATTGCACAACACAAGAGAATAGGATGAAACAAAGGACATCTCAAGAAAAAAGGAGATGTCCAAATGGTAACAACAAGCCAAACAACCATTCATGAAGCATTTGATG
>WYBM01000098.1 GCA_011525915.1 Ardenticatenaceae bacterium
GAAACTGTCAACTTTTCGCGCAGTTCTTGGACTTCTCGCTTAAGTTGCTCGTTTTCTGCTCGCAGTTGCTTTACTTCGTCCATGCTTATCATTTATACCACAGGTTTTAGACCTGTATAGTTACAATGATTTCATTAAGGTCTTTTTTCGATAGAGTTATTCTCGTACCATTGTTGGTGATTGTTTCTTTGCTCGCAGGAATTTTTACTAATGCCTTCTTTTTTATAAGTTTCGTGAAACTTTTTTCTACTCAGAATGCAATGATCATAAGTTCTTTGACCCCAATTCCACTCATGTGGGTGGGAATTGGTATTCTTGTTTGGAGTGCAATCCAAATAGCAAAGAGTAGTAATGACCATCCGAATTTTCAGAAGGAACCGATTACTAAGTTTGACTTACCATTAATTTATTATTTGGTTGCGTTTTTTGGAGTCGGAATGATAATTTTTTATCAACAATTAGCGGTGTCTCTATAGCTGCGCTCTTTTTAGACCGAAAGCACTAAAGCTATTTCGATGAGAACCAGGAGAGAGCAAGAGTGAACCATCGCTAGACTGGTCTTCCAAGCCGCACCCCTTTGTTTTGCCTTTTCCAACCCGTTTTCTGCTGGTTCTTTGGCCAGGCAATGATCGGACAGAGGGCCCTAGTGCATTTGCTGATATGTAACGTTTGTATGCAGGGCTGATCTTCCCCCGTTCTTACATATCATACGAGGAGTTAAGACCAAGTATACGTTTTCGGAGGGAGTATTATGACACGTAACATAAAAACTTATACAGCTGAATGTAAGCAGGAAGCGGTGCGTAAGCTATTTCAAGGTTTTTCTTTCGACGCAGATTCTCTAACCACTATTCAAAAGTCAATATCTTTTGCGATTGCGACATTGCTTATGCTCATAGCCAAATCGGCATTAGAAGAAGTCTACGCTTACTTCAGGCTAAACGTGCAATCTTATTTGATCGCTTTGTTACTTTCCATTGTCGGTTCTCTTGGCTTTTACGGTATGGCTGCCATATGCAAGTATATCTGGGTAAGATCATCTAGAACTGAGGCCAAAACATTTGTTTTTTCTACCCTTTCTCTGACTTTTGCTCTCATCTCTGGTATGAATCTTGCTTTATATGTGGCTATATTTTTTCTGTAGTGCCTGTCACAAACTTTAAAAAGAACCTTCTATCCCACATTCCGCACTTAGATTGGGTCAATTGACATAACTTTCTTAATCATGCACCTAAAGCCGTTCTGTCAAGAAATTGATCCGAAAAGCATGAACTGCAAACGTAATTTTTCTCAGAGCAAATTATAGAGTCCAATTTTTGAAGGTGCGGAATGTGGGTTTTAACTTCTCTGGTGATTCGATTTGGAGTAAAAAGATCAAGGTGAATTGTTTAGGGTGAAGTAGGGCGCAGCTGTTATCCAACTGTCGTGTGTCAGCCTGTCAGGGGGTACGGCCGTAGGCAACAAACAAATGGCCGATACAGTCTGGGATAGAGTTTCCCTCCGTGAGCCCTTTGTCATGTGGTCTGGCGTAGCAGAGCATCGACATTTGGAGGCTTCTACCTCTCAAATCTTCAGAAGATAGGAGCATCATATGATTGATTTTACTTTTTTAACATCAACACCATTCTTTATTGGACTTAGCCTTCTTCAATTCATTATGGTTTACTTGATAATCAAACCCCTGCGGGTGGAGAATTATGGGCCGGAAAAATCTCGTCAAGAAGTCAAAAATAAGCGGTTAGCCAGTACATCGCTCCTGGCATCAGGTCTTTTTCTTTTGGCGATTGTTGCCGTCAAGAAGCTCAAAGAAGCGGAATTGTTCGGCCCCCCGTTTTTTCCTTTGGTTCTTTTTATCTCCGTTTCTCTCCTTCTTATAGTTGCCTGGTGGTACTTCATGGGCTTTAAGCAGCTTTGTTCCTGGAAAGGAGTGCCCTTTAAATAAAACTAAACATACCATGTGTTTGCCAGGGGTACGGCCGTGGCAAGAGAGGATCGATGATATGTCTGAGAAAAAACGAAACCCCATCAAGACGTTAGTGCTTTGTGTGTTAATTACGTTTGCATTAGTGAATGCTTTGGCCGCGTTCTCTCAGTTGATTGGTTGGCCTTCTTCAAGTTCTGAGGTTGTGAAGCCACAATGGTATCTGTTTTCATTTGGTGTTGTGAATACAGTGCTGACCATTTCCCTTTTAGGTGTGCTGGAAGGGAAACAATGGGGGGCATATGGCATCATCATTGCTCTGTTGGCTCAAGTAACCAGCTATACCCTCGTTGCTCAAAAATCATTTCTTTCCTTTCTGGTTAGTGTTGTTGTGATTGTGATACCTGGTGTGCTTTTTCTTGCCAATAGGCGCTTACTGAAAAACTAACACATCTAATGATCTTCCCCCATTTTATGGTTCACTCTAGTTCAACCACGAGGGATATATGCAGTTGTTTTGCCAATTATCGCCAAAACATCCAGATAGCCATGTGAGTTAATTTCACTTAACCACTCGAATAGTATAAGGAGTAAATACCATGCCGCAAGTTTTTATATTTTTCATAATAGTAATTGAAGTTTTTGTGTTTTTAGTAGCTGGAGCCATTCTTCATAAAAGAGAAAAGTCATTTTTACCTCTTTTTATCCTTATGGCGACCGCCATAGTTGCTTTAACTACATATATGTTAGTTGATTCAGTCTTAATATTAGGTCCCGCTTTATTTGTAGGGGCGTCTGCAGCGCTGTTTTATCAATTTTATATCCTGCGGCAAAATTAACAGTAAATTCCTTATGGACCGGTCTTTCAAACCGTGCCTCTTTGTTTTGCCTCTTTCCAACGCGCTTTCTGCTGATTCTTGGGCTATGCTCTCGCCGAGCAGGCCGCGGCCCATCTGATGATGGTCAGACACGGCCGTAGCCCAACAAACTATAGGGGGTGCGGTCTCGAAGGCCGGCGCAAGGGAAAAGTTCTATGACACTCAAAAGAAAACATGATCCTGCATATTTGATTGGCCTTTTGGTGGGGATAGCATACAGTCTCTTCATTGCGAGCAAATCTGTCATCGGGTTCGTTGAGCCATTGGCAACAGGAAATTCTAATGCCACATTTGATCTAGAGCTGATTCTCAGGTTTTGTTGGAACATTCTTATGTGTATTTCATTCATTGCCATTTTAAAGTGGAAAAAGTGGGGCGCCTATTTGTTTTTTGTGACGGCCATCTTTTGGGTAGGGTCTGTCACACTAATTCATGGCAAGTCGCTTACCTATTTCTTGGTGGCAAGCTCTGTGAGTATTGGTCCATTCTTGCTGATTCTTATTCCTGTTTGGAAGCAGTTAGATTAGGAATCTTATCCATTGTGGTAGGGTTTTGGGTTATCAATAGAGTCTAATCTTGAGAAGGCTTGATCAGGCTTATTCAGAATCATCCCATAGTAGAAACTGATCTTCCAGACCATGACCTCTTTATGGGTTGGTGTAGGGCGTGGCAGGGCAAACGGCCGTCATCTCATTATCGTGTGCCCGCCTGCTAAAGAAGAACAGGCCTACGGCCGTGACTTATGAAGGCAGTTTGTCAGGTTGACAGTCAACAGGAGGTAAAGTGATTAAACAATTCGTGGAGTCTTTAAGACAATGGGGATTATCCAGTCCATTGCGCACTTTTCTGTATATTTTTCTTTTTTCTCTTGCACTTTTTGTTTTGTCGCAATTGGTACTCCATCCTCAGGAACTGCTTGATGAACCGTGGCAGAAGGGTGGTTTACAAATAGCATTACCCCTTTCTGTAGTTGGCGCTCTCATTGGTGCGCTCTATATACAGTATAAAAGAAAGAGAAAGGACAGGCGATTTCAGTAGATCGAAATCACTCTTGCTATCATGACTCTTCTATGGGTTAGGTAAACCGCGAAAAGTTTCCAGATGTAAAAAGAGGCGTTTTCTCGCGGTTTACTCGAGGAATCGGCCGCGATTCGCTCACTCTTTTCCCGAAAATTTTTTGCCGATTACCTAAAAGGGGTTCTGATGTCAAAAAAGGTCTTTTGGAGCGGCGCGGCTGCCGCAGTCCTATGGACAGGTCTCGTAACAATGTCAATGAGTACGATTGTTCCTATCCCATTTCAATTTGTGATTCTAGGGGTAAGCCTACTGATTATTCCTTTTATCTTCTACTATTTAAGCAGAAGAGGCATTGTAAAGATTGTGCCTTTGAAATCAGAAGATGGCCATAACTACAGAAACATAGCATTTTTGTTGGCTGTGATAATGATGTTGGTTGCTATTCTTTTGATCTGGGCATTCAGTGGGATGCTGAACTTCTTTAAAGGCGGCGGTTACACTTCTGAAGCAGCAGCCATTATGTTTTTGTTAGCTATACCCATTGGGGCGGCAATAATTATGTCTTTAACAGGATTGACTATATACCGGAGAGAGCAAGCGTGAACCATAGCTGGGCCTCTTTGTTTTACCTCTTTCCAGCGTGTTTTCTTCTGGTTCTTGGGCCAAACAGTGACCGGACAGAGGTCTCTGACGCATTTGTCGGCATGTGATGTTTACAATCAGAGGGGGGCGTGGACGGGAGGTGAGGCGAGAGGGCCAACGGCCGTAGCCCCATCTAATGACGGTCAGACACGGCCGTATGTGCGCCTTTACCTGGTTGCGAGAGCACACGGCCGTAGCGCAATGAACTATAGATGATACGATCTGGAAGACCAATCACAACAGAGAATGGACTGACATGGACCTTAAACAAAATAAAGCAAATGTGCGAAACTTTGGCGTGTTTTACTTTCTATTGGGCACGGTGTTGTTTTTAGGGAAGTGGCTGGCCTGGAATGAATCAGCCTGGGGCGTGGTCGTCTTTATTTTTGCAATGGCAACCCTCTTCTTGAATCCTTTGGACAAAGTCAAAGCGTGGTCGGTTGGTAGAAGGCTTTCGGCTTTTTTCATAATAGCTGTTACCTTCTACCTGGGCTCTTTGCTGGTCGGCTTCGATTTCATGATATCTTTTGCTTCCGTTTTGATTTGTCTGTCGGGATTGTACCTGATAATTCAGAGTAAATAGCAAGCCATAGTACCTTTCATAACAGGGATCAACCTTGCGGCCGTGAGTGGTCTGTGGTGTGGTGCAACAGGGCCAACGGCCGTGCCCTATTTGATTGTGGGTGGACCCGGCCAGGGCATCATGGCTCTGGCCGGAGTGCTTGCTTAAAAAGGGAACAACAGCGGCAGCACCACCGCCACCTCTACCAGCGCCAGAAAGATAAGGGGGATGCCCACCCGGGCATAATCGCCAAAGGTGTAATGGCCGGCACCCATCACCAGCGTGTTTGTGGGTGAGGCTACCGGCGTGGCAAAAGCCATCGAAGCGGCCACGGCAATGGCCATGAGAAAGGCATGAGGCTGCACGCCCAACTGCACGGCTGAAGCCAGCGCCAACGGCGCTACCACCACCGTTGTGGCCGTGTTTGAAAGCACCTGGGTAAAGGCTGTCGTTAATAAAAACAGGCCCACCAGCACCGCTAACGGCCCGATGACTCCTAACGACTTGACCAACCCCTGGGCCGCCCAATCAACGACCCCCGCATTTTCCATGGCCAGGCTCAGCGGAATCATACCGGCAATCAGGAATAAACTGCGCCAATCGATGAACTCATACGCTTCATCCATGGTCAGGCAGCCAGACAGCACCATCAGCAAGGCGGCGATCATGGCCGTGGCCGTTAAAGAGGTGACCCCGGCAATCATAGCCACCACCATGCCCACCAGGATCACCAGGGCGATCTTTGCTTTCTCTTTGCGTGGTGCTTCAATCATCGCTTCTGGCTGGCCAATGACCACAAAGTCACGCCGCTTCTGCTTCAGCGCCACGATGTTCTCCCACGCTCCCTGCACCAGTAAAATATCGCCAAATTCCAGCCGTGTCGTCTGTAAATCAAGCCGTTTTGTCTCGCCAGGCCGGTTGATGTTGAGCACGGTCAGGTGATAGGTGGAGCCAAACCGTTCGTCTACCAGCGTTCGGCCCGCCAGGCGAGAGCGGCGCGGCAGCAGCACTTCGGCCACGCCAATTTCGCGGCTGATTAATGCCTTTTCGTCTTTGGGCTCGCCGGGCTGCACCCCCAGGTTCCAGTGGGCGGCGGCATGGGCCACATCGTCTGGCTCGCCTTTGACAATAAGGACGTCGTCTAGCTGGATGGTGGTGCCGTTGGGTAGAATGGCTTCCGCCGGGGGTTCGGCGTCGTTCGTTTTCTGGCGGCGCTGGGCAAATTGGAAGGCTGGCCGGACCTCGACCGGGCGCATGATCTTTAACACCGTCACGCCAAAATCATGTCCCAAGGCGGTTTGCGCCACCGTCTGGCCCACGATGTCAGACCCTCGCCGCACACGCAGACGTAGTAGCTGGTCAGGTAACTTGTATTCGTCCACCAGTTCTTTAGGGGTAGGCAGGCGCTGTGGGTCTGCCTGGGGGCGGCGATCAGGCAGCAGGCGGCGGCCCACCAGTGTCAGGTATAGGATGCCGGTCATCACCAGGATAAAACCCATGGGCGTAAAGCTGAAAAAGCCGAAGGGTTCATAGCCGTTGGCCGCCAATACATCACGCACAATAATGTTTGGTGGCGTACCGATGAGGGTGCCGGCCCCACCCAACAAAGAGCCAAAGGAGAGCGGTATCAGGAGCCGGGAAGGGCTGATGTTGGCATTTTTAGCCAGGACAATGGCTGCCGGCAGCAAGACGGCCACCGTGCCGGTGTCACTCATGACACCGGAGAGCAGGGCTACCGCGGCCATCAGCACCACAATCAGCCGGCTTTCCTGGTGGCCGGAAATGGCTAAGATGCGCCGGCCAATGGTTCCGGCCAACCCGGTATTCATGACACCACCGCCAACAATAAACAAGGCGCCAATGGTCAACACGGCCGTGCTGGAGAAACCAGAAAGCGCTTCTTCGGTTGTCAGAAGGCCGCTGAGCATGAGTAAAACCACCACACCCAGGGCCACCACGTCTACCCGTACCTTTTCGCTGATAAACAGAACAACGGCCGTGACCAGAATCCCAATCGCCAGCCACATTTCCACGCTCATACCCGATGATATCCTTTGTTTCTGTGATGGCTCCATGATAAGGAGTTGCCGCTGGGATGGCACGTGAAGATAGTCACATAAAAACGACGAGGAAGGGTAGTTGGCGGCCGTAGACAGCGGCAGATAAGCGCATCCTCTGCTTTTTCCGGGCGTTCAGGGGGCCTGGTTGCGTATGTGCAGCTTCTGGCCCACGTTAATGGCAATGTTGCGCATCACTTTCAGGCCGATGCGCGGATAACGGTTGATCAGGTTTTCAAAGTCATCACGCTGCAGGGCTACCAGTTTACAGGCGGTATGGGTCACGGCCGTGGCCATGTGCGGCTGCTGACTCACCAGGGAGATCTCCCCTAAAAAGTCGCCAGCATGAATGCGGGCTAAAATGCGTGATTCGTCCGGGGCCAGAATGTCAATGCTCCCTTCCATGACCATGTAAAACACATGGCTCGTTTGCCCTTCTCGCAGCACCACCTGGCCCTGTGGGTAGGCGATTACGGCGCACAAACCGGCGATCTTGGCCAATTCCCCTTCTTCCAGCCCGGCAAAAATGGCCATTTGCCGGGTTGTCTCGTTGACAGAGATGCCCAGCCGCTTTTCTTCAAATCCGGTGCGTACCAGGTCATAAACCTCGCGGCTGGCGGCCGTGAGGGCCACATGGTCAATCTCCAGGGGTACATAAAGTTTGGCCATCTTAATGGTGTCCAGCCGCTCTACTTCATGAAAGACAAAAGAAGGACAGTAAGCGACAGGCACAAACCCCAGGTTGCTGAGGGTGCGCTGGATATCTGGCCAATAGGCGCTGACGGTAATTTCCAGGTACTCGGCGCCGTATACTTTTTGGGCCCAGGTGTCGAGCTCTTTTAACAAAAAGCCGGCCACATCATCACGCAGGTCTATGAGTTCCAGCACCTTAATGCTGCGGCCAATCGTATCCAGGGTAAAGCCAATGGCGCCAACGATGCGGTCATCCTCACGGGCCACCAGGTAGCGCGAGTTGCTGGCTTCCAGCATAAACAGGCCATAACTGAGCTGCAAATTGCCAAAGATATGGCGGCGAGAGAGCCGGCCGCGTTCAATGCGCAGCAGGTAGGGCAGCAGGGACTCTGATAATTCGGCCACGCTGAAGTCCGCGCCAATGGGGTAGCCGTCGGCGTCTTCCACAGCGATGAGATCGTTGTGGAAACCCATGTTGCGCAGGGCTATCTGCCCCAGTGAAAAGACTTCGGGAATGACACGGGGGTTGTTGGAGCGCAGTTCGCGCGCTGGGCCAAAGGTTCTGGCCATCATCACCAGGCTTTCACGGTTGTCTAAGAGCACTTTTTGGGGCAAGAAGCCAATTGGGCGCAGGCCAAATTTTTCAGAGATGCGTTGGGCATAATCATGGGCGGTGCGGCATTCGGTCAGGCCAAAGTGCAGCCGCCTGGTGGCAAAGTCCAGCCGGGCGCGCATGAGGGCGCCGCCCACACCCTGGTCACGGAATTCGGGGTCTACGGCCAGGCGGCCAAATTCGCCGCACAGGTCAGAGTAAGCGCCCACTTCAAAGTAAACGGAGGCGGTGCCGGCAATACGGCCGTTAACCTCTGCCAGTAAAAAGAGGTAACTGTCCCGGTAAATGCTGCGTTTGAGCCATTCGTCACTATAAAACTCTTTGTACGGGTATTCTTCACCGTAACTGCGGTAAAACAGGTCGCGAATGGCCGGTAAATCGGTCTCAGTCACTTGCCGTACATGCACTGCGGTCATCGCTGTTACTCCAATACATCAGGATTTTGCGCCAGGCCACACACCGCCCTCACTATTCTACACCTTTCTTATTGATTTGCGGGCGAACTTATGTGGATTAGGTAAACCGCGGAAAGCTTTCGGATGTAAAAAGAGGCATTTTCTCGCGGTTTACCCGAGTAATCGGCCGCGATTTGCTTGCTCTTTTTCCAAAAACTTTTTGCCGATTACCTAGGCAAACCGCGGAAAGCTTTCGGATATAAAAAGAGGCATTTTCTCGCGGTTTACCCGAGTAATCGGCCGCGATTCGCTTGCTCTTTTTCCAAAAACTTTTTGCCGATTACCTAGGTAATGAGCGGTTAAGTCGCACCGTGATGTGGGGTATGCTACAATTTCTCCTTTGGCTTCATAGCGGTTAGGTAGTGGCATGGCGAAACTGGTAGACATTCGTATTTTGCAGCGGGAATATTTACTGGCTATCTCGCGGGCGCTAACAGCCGAGCTAGATTTGCACGACGTGCTGCGAATTATTTTGCAGTCGGCGGTGGAATTGGTGTCTGGCCGGGCCGGTTTGATTGCCTTGCATGATGCCAAGACAGATTCACTGCGGGTGGCAGCCGTGTATGGCATTCCCGTACACCTGGTAGACCACTTTGCGCCGCTGCTGCGCGATCTGCCTACAGAACGGGACAGCATTGAGCAGGAAGTGGAGCTGACCCGCCGCTTGCAGAAAATTGCCCGTGATGCGGAAATGGGGCTGACGCAGATGGTGCGTCTGCCAATGGTGAGTGGTGACCAGGCCGTAGGTGTCGTTTATGTGTTTCTGGCAGGCAGTGCTTATTATGTGCCCCAAGATGTGAATCTGCTGCTGCGCAGTTTTGCTGAGCAAGCGGCCATTGCCGTGAAAAATGCCCGCCTGTACCAACAAGTAAACCAGGAGAAACAGCGGCTGGACGCCATTATTGAGCAGAGTGCTGACGGTGTCATGATTCTGGACGCGGCGTCACGGATTACGGTGTTTAACCGGGCCCTGAGCCAGATGATGGGCCGGCCGGCCGCCGCCGTCATTGGGCGTCAGCATGATGAAGTTTTTCAATGGCACAGCTTAAAGACACCGATGGATTTAAAAAAAGCACTGGCCAATGGCTGGCCGCTGCCAGGCGCGGCGCATCTGTACGTAGAAGGGGATGTACAACGGCCGTATGCCGACGATGACCAATCGGCTGATGGCAACCGGATCAGCCTGGGAGTGACGTATGCGCCGTTGATGGACAGCGACGGCCGTATGACGGACATCATTGCCAACGTGCGTGATCTGACCCGCTATCGTGAAGAAGAATCTTTGCAGAAAACCTTTATCTCCGTGGTCAGCCACGAGTTAAAAACACCGGTATCCATCATCAAGGGATATGCCGGAACTTTACGCCGCCAGGATGCCCACTGGTCGCCAGAAGTTGTTGATGATTCACTCACCGTTATTGAGGAAGAAGCTGATAATTTAAATGATCTGATTGACAGCCTGCTGGAAGTGTCTCGCTTGCAGGCGGGTACATTTAACCTGGAAGTCAGCGATGATGTCTTTTTGCCGGAAGTGGCGGCTAATGTCACTCGCAAATTCCGCAGCCAGGCCAAAAATCACCAGTTCGTTTTGAAGTTTGATGAGGCTTTTCCGCTGGTGGTGGGCGACGAACGGCGGCTGACTCAGGTCTTAAACAATCTGGTGGGCAACGCCATCAAATATTCGCCCGACGGGGGTGATATTATCATTTCTGGCGCGGTACATCCCCAGCATGTAACCATTTCGGTTCAGGACAGGGGCATTGGTATTCCTGAGCATCAGCACCACCGCATTTTCCTAAAGTTTTCGCGTTTGGATAATGCCCTGAGCCGCAAAACAGAAGGAACTGGCTTGGGATTGTTTTTGAGCAAAGCCATTATAGAGGCACATCAAGGTCGTATCTGGTTCCACAACAACCCCGATGGGCCAGGCACGACGTTTACCTTTTCATTACCAAAAGATTGATAAAACGAGTATTCAGTGCTCAGTGAGCGGTATTCAGCAAGGGAAAGCGCTGAATACTGAATATTGCTCACTGAATACTGCAAACTGGAGAAAGCATGTATACACAAATCACCTGTCCCAATTGTGGGACGCCTTACACGGCTGAAGTGCACCAGTTGGTGGATGCCCGGCGCACGCCGGAGCTAAAGCAGCAGCTGCTCAATGGCATGTTAAACGTGGCTGTTTGCCCGAATTGTGGCGCCGGCGGCCAATTGACTTCTATTTTGGTGTTTCATGACGCCGATCATGAACTGTTTATGATCTATATACCACAGGAACTGCACCTAAACCAGATGCAGCGTGAGCAGACCATTGGCCGGTTGACGCAAGATGTTATGAATAGCCTGCCGCCGGAAGAACGGCGCGCCTACATGCTGCAGCCGCAGATGATCATTAATATGCAGACGTTTATGGAGAAGGTGTTAGAGACGGAAGGCATTACTAAAGAGATGATCGCCCGGCAGCAAAAACAGGCGGAACTGCTGCGCACCATGGCCCGCGCTGATAAAGACGTGCAAGATTACCTGCTTAAAGAGCGGGCCAGCGAAATTGATGAAACTTTTTTTGCCATGCTGCAAAGTTTTATTGATGCCGCAGCCCAAACAAACGATGATAAACAAACGCTGCCTTTGATCAATTTGCGGGCCCGGTTAATGACCGCAACGGCCGTTGGTCGCCGCCTGGAACAGCGCCAGGTGGCCATTCACAAGATGAGCCAGGAGGCTAAAAAACAAGGCGGATTGTCGCCCCAGCTGCTGGCGAAACATGTCATTGCTAACCAGGAAACTGACGATGTGGTCCAGGCGTTGGTAATGGCCGGACAAGGGGCGCTGCGGTATGAGTTTTTTGGTGACCTGACGGCAGCGATTGAAAAGGCTGAAAAAGAAGGTGACAAGGCAGCGGTGCAGCGCCTGACAGAGTACCGGGAAACGTACCTGGCCTTGTATGATGAGATGCAAAACGCCACCCGGCAGGTGATGGGCGAGGCGATGCAAACGCTGCAGATGCTGCTAGAGGCTCCAGATAAGGTCGCGGCCGTACAGGAGCATGCCGACAAACTGGATGATGTGTTTATGTATGTCCTTGCAGCGCGCCTGGCCGAGGCAGAGCAAAAAGGCCAACAGGCCGAGTTACAGGCGTTACAGCAGCTGCAGGAAGTGATTGTGGACCTGGTAGAAGAACAGATGCCGCCAGAAATTCAACTGGTCAATGAGTTGGTTCAGGCCGAATCCCTCACGGCTCAAAATAAGATGCTGGATGATAACCAAGATTTGCTTTCACCGGCATTGGTAGCCATGATTGACCAGATCATCGAACAGGCTGGCCAGGCGAGCCAACCAGAGTTAGACGGCCGTTTACGGGACATCAAGGCGGCCATTCAGGCCAGGCTGTGATTGTAATCGGTGACGGGATGTTGTTTTAGGTGGTCACGTCGCCTGTAACCCATAGACTTACCACAAATGGGTACTTAGGGCTCATCTACAATTAACTTGGTGGTTTGAAGTGATCTGGATCAAGTGATCAATTGTCAGTTGTCAGTGATCAGTTGAGTGTTCTTCTGAACTGATCACTGGACACTGATGACTGATTACCTGGCAAAAGCCCAAAATTGTTTTTGAACGAACCCTTAGTGTGGTTCGTTATCCAGGCGGAAGCCATGACCGCGTACGGTGACGATGTAATTGTATTCGTCCAACTCGGCCAGCCGGTCACGCAGGCGGCGCACCAGGGCGTCAATGGCTTGCTCTGAAACGCCCAGACCATCGGTGCCCGGCCACACAACTTCTACAATTTCGTCCCGGCTTATGACTGCGCCCTGGGCATTATGCAATAGTTCTAGCAGGCGAAACTGAGCTAATGATAGGGGGGGATCAAGCTCCTTACCACTAATAAATACGGCCCGTTGACCATCGTCAATAACCAGCCCCCCTTCCATTTTAGGTGGGTCGAACGTTAAAGGGATGGTGGCATCGGTACCTACAAAAACCAGTTTAACGGCCAGCGCGATGGAAATTTCATCACCGTCCTGAAGTTGGGTAGACCCCTCAAATACTTTGCCATTGAGATGGGTGCCATTTTTACTGCCCAGGTCATGCAAGATGTAACGGTCGTTTTCGTAAGTGATCTTGACGTGGTGACGCGAAACCTGGCGTTCTGGTAAAACGATCTGGCAGTCGCCGCCTCGGCCAATAATGAATTCATCGGTATCAATTGTCCAACGGTGACCGGCCAATTGCCCTTCACGGGCGACCAGGACTGGTTGTTCGTTCATAATGTTTGCCCCTCTGTAAAAGTTATCTTTGCCAGGATGGATTATAATAGGAACAGCAAAGTCTAGTAAAGGTAAATTTTATTGTCATGAGTATTTTAAGGTGATGGCGTTGTGAAATGGTAAGTGTGAGTCTATGATGTTTTACGTTGGATGCTTTTGATGATGACTTCATTTGTGCAAGAGGACAGTATTTTACGTGAACGGTACAAACTGACCAACATTGTTGGTCAGGGTGGTATGGGAAGCGTATACCGTGCGGAGGATTTGCGTTTGCCAGGCCGGTTGTGCGCTATCAAAGTGGTGCAGCCTGACCTTAATACGGCGCCAGAGGTTCAGGCGCAGGCGCAGGAACAGTTTTTGCAGGAAGCCAGCGTGCTGGCTCAGCTTGATCACCCTAGTTTGCCGAAGGTGTCTGACTTTTTTAGCCAAGACGGCCTTGACTACCTGGTGATGGATTATGTGCCCGGCGAAGATTTGAGCCAGCTGCTGCGCGCCAATGGTGGCCCGCTGGCTGAAAAAACGGTGCTGAATTGGGCAGAACAGATCATGGATGCCCTGGCATACTTACACAGGCAGGATCCACCGGTGCTGCATCGGGACATCAAACCAGCTAACATAAAGCTGACGCCCCACGGCCGTATCAAACTGGTGGACTTTGGCCTGGTCAAAATTATGGCCCACGATGACGTCCGCACCATCACCGTGGTACAGGGACGGGGAACCGCGCTTTATACCCCTCTGGAACAATACGGAGGCGATGGCGGCCATACCGATGCCCGTACAGATATTTATGCCTTGGGCGCTACCTTCTATCATCTGCTGACAGATTATCCGCCGTCTGATGCCAAAGCCCGTTTTTTGCGGCCAGCGACCTTACAACTGCCAGAGCGCCTGAATCCGGCGCTGTCTACAGCTGTATCTGAAGCTATTATGTGGGCGATGGCTATGCACCCTGACGAACGGCCGTCTACCGTAGAAGAGTTTCGTCAGGTCTTGTTTGGCTTAAAGCCGCGCCCCGGCCCCAACGTAAAGCCCACCAGGTCATCTACCTGGGCAAAAGCGTTGTATGCCAACCGCGTGGCGCTTATGTTGGTAACCATTTTGTTTATCCTGGCGCTGCTTTTGACGATATTTTAACATGGCGCGATGTCCCCGATGTGACGGCCGTGAACGGCAAATTAAGGATGGCAGTACCCCGGCCGGCAGCCAGCGGTATCGTTGTAAACGATGTAGCTGCCGCTATACACCTGACCCCAAGATGCGCGGTTATGACGATGACGTGCGCCTGCAAGCCCTGACCCTGTTCCTGGAGGGCGTCAGCTTACGGATGATCTCCCGCATTCTTGATGTTAATCACCAGAGCGTTGCCAATTGGGTGAATACCTTTGCCGACAATGTTCCTGAAGAGCTGCCGGATAGTGTGTTGGAAACGGCCGTGCTTGATGGCCTTATTACGTTTAACCCCCGTGCCAAACGAAATCGTGTATAACACCACGAATTTAGACAGTTTTGGCAACATCTTTGACAGAACAGCGGCGTCTTTTTATAGTTACCGTGCAGTTTGCTGTATCCATGAACAAGATGTGTTAATGATAAACCAACCTTATCTCATGACAAGGAGAGTTAAATGGCAAGTGTAACTTACCGGCACGTATTCAAAAGATTTGGCGATGTTACCGTGATTACAGACCTCAGCATGGAAGTTAGCGACAAGGAGTTTGTGGTCTTTGTGGGCCCTTCTGGCTGTGGTAAGTCTACCAGCCTGCGTATGCTGGCCGGTTTGGAAGAGGTATCAGAAGGCGAAATTCTCATTGGTGACCGTGTTGTGAATGATGTGCCGCCCAAAGACCGTGACATTGCTATGGTCTTCCAATCCTACGCCCTCTATCCGCATATGAGTGTGTATGATAATATGGCTTTTGGCCTTAAACTGCGCAAAACGCCTAAGGCTGAAATTGACCGGCGCGTCAAAGAAGCCGCAGACAGCCTGGGGCTTAGCCATTTGTTAGACCGTAAGCCAAAGGCGCTCTCCGGCGGTCAGCGCCAGCGCGTGGCTGTAGGCCGGGCCATTGTGCGGGAACCAGCCGTCTTTTTGATGGACGAACCCCTCTCTAACCTGGATGCCAAATTGCGCGTCTCTGCCCGCGCTGAAATTAGCCAGTTACATCGCCGCTTGGGCACCACGTTTATCTATGTAACACATGACCAGGTGGAAGCGATGACCATGGGTGACCGCATTGCCGTGATGAGTGATGGTCTTTTGCAGCAAATTGATACACCGCGTAATCTGTACAATGATCCAGGTAATGTCTTTGTGGCTGGTTTCATTGGCAGCCCCAGCATGAATTTTTTTGAATCCACACTTGTGGGCGAAGAAGGACATCTGTTTGTAGATACCGGTGATTTCCGGCTGCAGGTGCCCGACAGCCATAAGCAAAAGTACACCAACTACGTGGGCAAAGAGGTGATCTTTGGTCTTCGTCCTGAGCATCTGCACGCACCGCAGTTTACCCCGCCCGGTATCATTGCGTCACCCATAGAGGGCGTGGTGGAAGTGGTGGAATTGCTGGGCCACGAATTGCATCTGTATGTAAGTACAGGTAAGAATAGTATTGTGGCTACAGTAGATACGCGTCTGCAGGCAAATACTGGTAACCATGTAGACCTGGTGATGGATATGAATAATATGCATCTGTTTGATAAGAGTACCGAACTGGCGATTCGTTAAATAGAGAGTGCAAACGTGGAGATCAGAGGCTTAACCATCTCTGGTCTCTTTTTTTATGGTTAATTTAAACTATCAGGTAGGTGATACGTTTTTGCTGCAGTTTGTGTGGCGGCTGCCAGACGGTGACTTTGTCCGTGCGCTGTTTCAGGCAGAGGTATTAACGAGCATTGATGTGGCCGAAAAGTATATGGTGCGCCTGAACGAACTGGTAGCCGGCAGCCAAGAATCGCCCACCGGGGAAGGGCGTGAAAAAGCCCAATTTACCAAGGAGTATTGGGCGTTGGTGGTACGGTTGGTTGGCAGCCGAATCACCGTGGCCTGGGAAGCGACAGACGGCCGTGCCCTGCAAATGCGCCTGGCTACCCTTACCGGCGAACATGACTTCTTCACCCGTTATGCCGCATCAGGTGTTGAGCCTTAGGCAAACCGCCGAAATGATTTGGAATTCCTGAAGAGATTTCACTGTCACCAACCTCCCGGAGGTTTCCGTGGAAGCCTCCGGGAGGTTAGTTAATGAAAGACACCTGAAAATGATTCTAAACATCATGCTTCCCCCCGTTTGAGGGTGGGTTGATATTGATAATTGGTTGCAAGGCCGCGTTGACCGCTTCGGCACTTTTGCGCGTTGACTCTAGATGCTGCAACTGGTCATGCCAGAAACTGGACCCGGCGCTGGCGGCCAGGCCCGTAAGAATGATGCCGGCTGTCAGTTCTTTGGGCATGATACCCACTACCTGGCGCAGCCACAAAAATGGGCGAAAGTCAGCCGGAATGATGGTGATGTATAAGAAGTTTGCATCGGTAGGGAAAAGCCCCTTTAAAATATCGGCGGAATCAATTTGCAGCGCCCAGGCCAATAAAATGCCCAGGATGACCGATAGCAGCCGCAGCTGCTGCACACGGAAGGCCGCTTCTTGTTTGTCACGTTCCTTAATTTCCAATAACTTGGTGGCTGCTTCCATAGGGTGTTCGATGGTGATGTTTCGCTTCTTGTGTTGAGGGTTAGGTTGCATCGTGGTAAACACCCGGCTTAACTGGCCGCGTAACCAATACCGCAGCCGCGTCCACCATCTATCAAACAGGCCCGTGGCCTCGTCGCGGCGTCTTTCCACTTCCAGAAGCAGCTGGTTGGCAGATTTAAGGTAGATGTCTGCCTTCTGGCTGATCTTTAAGTTTTCCAGGAAGTTTTGAAATTGCAGGTCGATCCGTTCTTGTGTTTCCGTATTTAAACCAGAGTTCTCAATCTGGGGCTTAATCTGCATCTCATAGAGGCTTTGGGCAGTTTCGTAAGAGACATGGCGCAGCTCGGTCAATTTTTGTTGGGTCCAGGTCGTGGTGGCTTCTGCCAGCCTGCCGTTGACCAGGGAGCTGCTGACACGAAACAAATCTTCTGGCGTGATCTCACTGGCCCCGGCCGCCGCTTCGTCTACCAGTGCGTCCAGCTGGGCCAGAACACTGCTGGTAAGGGCCAGGCCAAGTAAGGAGTGAGGGTCAATATGGCTCACGGCCGTGTGTATCTGCGCCTTGGTAATGACTTTAGCGCGCTCGATCAAGTCATCTACGGCTTCATCACCGACAGCTGCGTGTAAGGCTTCTGTAAACCGCTCCTGTTGCAAATGGGCGATCACTGTTTCGGCCTTAAAAGCCGGTGTCAATATGCCTTTTAACGCCGTTAGTTGGTTCTGCAAATTAGCCTGCGCCTGGGCTGATAGCCCCAAATCTTCCATACGGCCAGGCAGCAGCTTTTCATACTCTTCTAGCGTTTTTAAAGCGTCTGGTTTGCTCTTTAGGCCAATAGCCACCTTAAGGATGTCCACGACAACCTCTGTACCAATGGCCATGGTAAACATGGTCACCACATAGACGCCTAACACCGCAAAGATGTTGGCCAGCCCTTCTGGCAGGCTGGCCTCATCCTGAGCCATCACATCGGCGCTGCTGGGGGCCACGGCCGTTGCCGCCAGTGGGCTATCAGCCGCGGCCAGGGGGGTTAACGCAGCGCCTAGCAGTAGTAAAACAGCCAGCATTCCCAGGGAGAGTTTAATACGTGACATGGGGCCTCCTGATCAGATGTGAACGGCTAACGGTAAACCGTGCCAATTATACCATTTTGCCCGCCGTTCCTCACCCTGATAACATATTGACCGGAGAAGATCATGCGTAAAAACGCCAGGGCTTATGTATGGCCGGCCGTAAAGCTGGGCCGTTATCTACTTTTTTGTGGTTACTTGCTGCTTGGTTTGTGCCTGTCTGCCTGCGAAATACCGGGCACTCGCCCGGTTGTGCCCACGCCCATTAAACCGGTGGCGACGCTGCCTGGCAGCGCCAAGGCCACGGCCGTGGCCTCGCCTACGGCTGCCCTGCCCACGCCCACACCCCCGGCAACTTCCGCGCCGTTACCCACAGCCACCCACGACGGCGCGTTGGCAGATTGGACCGTGTTGGTGTACCTGGATGCTGACAACAACCTGGAGCAGGCCGCGCTGCTGGACATGAATGAGATGGAAGCAGCCGGTAGTTCAGCGTCGGTGAATGTGCTGGTGCAAATTGACCGCGCCTTTGGCGAATCTTATGACGAAGGAGATTGGACCGATACACGCCGCTACCGCATCCTGGGAGATGCCGATACAGCGGTGATAACCGCTGAGCCCTTGCTGACGCTGGGCGAGCAAAACATGGGTGACCCGGCCACATTGGCCGATTTTATTCGCTGGGGCATTCAAAGCTACCCGGCCAACCGTTATGCCCTTATTTTGTGGGATCATGGTGCCGGCTGGAAAGGTATTGCCTTTGACAATGATGCGGCGGGTCTGGCCGGCAATGATCATCTTAGCCTGGCTGACTTAGACGGGGCGCTGGCTGCCGGTTTGCAAGGCAGTGGCGTATCTAAACTGGATGTGGTGGGCTTTGATGCCTGTTTGATGGGGCAGATAGACGTGTTTAACATGTTACGGCCGTATGCCCATTATGCCGTCGGTTCTGAAGAATTAACACCCGGCCCGGGCTGGGATTATGAAAGCCTGCTCCGTACCCTGTATGCCCGGCCACAATGGGACGGCCGTGATCTGGCCACACAGATGGTCAACAGCTTTATCGCCTATTACACCACCGTAGAAAAAGAAGATTTTGTGACCATGTCGGCCGTAGACCTGGTGCGGTTGTCTGACCTGACCCACAGCATCGAGCAGCTGGCGGCCGTGTTGGCCCAAGACCCGGCCTTTGTCGGCAGTGCCATAGGGGATGCTCGCAGCGGCGCTGAAACGTTTGCCAGGGTATACCCCCATGACGTGGATCGTTACGCTGCCATTGATCTGTATCACTTTGCCAGTATCCTGGCGCAGCGCAGCCCAGATGAAGACGTGGCCCAGGCAGCGCAGGCCGTCATGACGGCCGTGACCCAAGCCACCATCGCCAATGGGCACGGCACCGGGTTTGATCACAGCCGGGGTGTAGCCGTGTACTTCCCCCGCCGTGCCGACTTTTATGACCCTGATTATGCGGCCACCACCCACTTACCCAACTGGGATGCCTTTCTGAAAAGCTATCATAAAGTGGGCCTGGCTGATTTGCCACCGCCGGCCATCAGCCTGCACAATGTGCTGAATAACGTGGTAGGGGTGCAAGACCCGGCGTTTATTGAGTTTCAGGTGGTGGGGCGTGATGTTGAGAATGTGCTCTTGCTGGCCGGATTGTACGGGGCTGACGGCCGTCGCCGTCTGGTTGAATATGATAACCTCATCCCTGAACCTACTTACCTGCCCGATGGTTCCCAAGTGACCGAATGGCGCGATGGTGTGCATGATGACTTTTTTATCTGGGACACAGAAGTGACGTATTTGTTTGATAGCAGCGGTCACGGTGACTATGTGGTCATGTGGCCCACCCAGGTGGGCAGCACCCTCTTTACCGTGCAAGGACAGCTGCGCCGCGCCAATGACGAGAACGCCGTAGACGCCAACCTGGTTTTTGACCACAGCACAGGCCAGATGGTGCGGGTATGGGCCGTGCAGTCCAATGAAAGCAATGCCCCCGCCGAAATTCTGCCCCACCCAGATGATGAGTTTCAGCTTTACAACTTTTTCTACAATGCCGACGGTACCATTGACCGGGAACCTGGCGCCAGCCTTTTTTTTGACGAAGTTGGGCAGTTGTATTTTGAATGGGCACCACTGCCCAATGGTAACTACTTTTTGGGCATGATGGCCGAGAATGTAGCCGGGGGCACGGCCGTGAGCCTCTTAGACCTGGCCGTGCTGAACAGTGAACATCGTGACGCCTACCAGGCCTATCTTGATCCTTACCTGGGCTTCAAATTTCTTTACCCCGACACCTGGTATGAACCGCGCTATCAAGATACCTTGCTTTATACCACCAGCCAGTTCACCCATACCCAGATGCTCATCACCATCTACCCGAATCTGGATAAAAGTGTCACCCCAGAAACGCTTAAGCAGCAAACGCTGCAGCAGTTCGGGGATGTAGACATCCTGTTTGCAGATGAACGAGTTGTGGCCGGTGCCCGGGCACTCAGCACCGCTTACGGGTATATCAGCGCCGACGGCCAGCTGCATTCTGGTGTTTTCCTGACGTTTATTGATAACACTGGTGCCGGCTTTGTGGTTGATGTGGATGGCCCTGCCGCCGACGAAGCCGCCACGGTGGCAGCCGTGGGCACCATTGCCGATACGTGGGAATTTGCCGGAGCCGGTATTGGGTTACAGCCTGGCAAATGGGCCACCATAGACCTGGAAACATTTAGCGTCGCCCAGCCGGCCAATTTTATCTACCAGCAGGTTAATGGTTGGGAAAAGTTCAGCAGCGGCAGTTACACATTTGCCGCTTTACGTACCCAATCGGCCAGCCTGGACACAACCGATGTGGTAGCGGCGCTGGTGCGGGATGCTGGTGCAGACGTGGAAAACTTTAACAGTGGCGCACCCTATCTTTTTCCCTTGGGTGGGCATGTCTGGACGCGGGCGGACTTTAGTTATGACGTGGCCGGGCTGGGCACTGTCTGGGGGTTTATTATGGCCCGCGTTGAAGATGGGCTAGAGGTTGTGGCCTGGGCAGAAGCCCCGGCTGCCCAATACAATGATCTGGAATCAGGCACTTTCCTCACCATGATCGCTGATCTTACCCTGGCAAAGTAACATTTTTCTTTTGTCAGCCTGACTCATCGGCCAAAAAGCTTCCCGGCTGCCACATTATGTCAATCAGTACAAGCGTTTCAGATTCCAGGCGGCTGATGTCCGTTTGGAGGGCGGCAGCACGGCCGTCCAGCACTTCTAGCAGCTGGTTAAGATGCTCGTGCAATTTGCCCATATGGTGCCGCCACAACTTCAGACGTTGTGCATCATCTACGGCGTCTAACAGGCGGGCCGCCAGATAAATGAAGGAAAAGGGGCTGTCAGCCAGTTCCCGCATCTGTGGATCATGATTTTGCCAGAAGTGTTGGTCAATGTCCCTTAATTCGCGTTCGAAGTTGTCTAACGCAGTTTGGGCGGCAATAGAATCGGCTAATAATCGGCCTACGCTGCCGCGCAAACGCATGGTGGGCCCCGTCATCTGACGCAGGCGTTCTTGCACCTGGTGGATAGCGGTATGGGCCTCACGGCCGTGGTGTTGGGCCTCTGCTACTTCTTGGGCCATAAGCTGGTCTTTGGCCAGGGTGTTTATCATCGTTTGCAAGCGTTCTGCGTTGGGGGTCTTTAACTGTAGTAAAGCCTGCTTTTGCTGGCGCAATAGGGATTGATATTCTGTATCACAATCGGCCAGGCTCACAAGTTGTTCTTCGAGCCGCCGCAGGTTGTTTTGCAAGGTCGCCACGCGGCGTTGGCATTGATCATAGGCCAGCTTTGCGGTCAGGTATTCCTGGGCTTGTTGTGCCAGGACGGCTTCGCGTTTACCCAAGGCGCCAAAAAGGAGAGCAGCGATGCTGGTGTTTTCCAGTTCCTCCACATCCATTTTTTCATGCTGCCGGCGAACTTCCAATATGGCCGCTTCTGCCCGCTTCTGGGCCAGCTCTTCGTCAACAACCGCCATTAAATCCAGGATACGATCACGTTCCTCAACGGCTTTTCGGGCGGCGATAAGCTCCAGATTGAGCGCTTCAAATGTGTCACGAGTTATCATAGCCTGGCCAAATCATAACAGAAAAGCTGGTTGGTCTGCCAGATCAACCAGCTTTTAATACGGGCAAGGCACACGGGCGGTTGCGCTGTCAGGGATGTAGTTTATGAACGGCCGGCAGGTAAAAACGTTGGTCTAGAATGCCAATGATAAAATCACCGTCACTTTCGTCAAACCGGACGGGGTTGAGGACGTCGGTAACACGAATGCGGTAAAGGGTGGTAGGTGTGGTGACAGGGATCGTCCAGGTAAGACGGCCGCTGCCAGAAAGGGGCAGCGTGGTTGTCAGCGTTGCCGAGTAAAGGCCATTGTACTTCCATAAATCCACCTGCAAAGAAGTCGTTAGCAAGGTTTGCCAGGAAATAGTTAATGTGGCTCCTGGTGTGATCACTTCGCCGCCGTTGGGTGTGGTTACGGTGATGACCGGCGCTGGTGGTGGAGGGGGCGGCGGTGGGGGGGCGGGGGTGCCCACCAGGAACGTATGGGTGAATGTTTGCCCGGCTACCACCACTTCATAGTGCCAATACCCCTGAGGCTCATTCCCTTCCAGGTCAAAAGACCACCACCACCAGGAAGCGGCGTAATGAGGGCTGGGAATGGTGTGCTGCCAGCTTTGGTAAACAGAGCCATCTGGCTGGTAGATGGTGTACTGGCTGGGCAGGCTGCCCAACTGATCACGGTAATATGTGGTGAAGTAAATGGTGTCGCCGGGGTTAAAGGCATGGGCTTCGTTACTTTGCTCTGGCGTAGAGCAGGAAGAAAGGGCGGGGGCGGCAACGCCGGTGGTGATTTTATTCACGGCCGTATCATAATAAGGTGGCTGTTCGGCCCACAGCGACTCTGGGTTCAGGGCATTGCACACCCCGGCATAGGGGTCCAGAGGGGCGTTGACGGCGTTATGAATTTCCAGGTGTAAGTGAGGGGCAGTGGAACTACCAGAGCTGCCCACAATGCCTAAATAGTCGCCGGCCCTCACCGTTTCCCCCACCCCTTTGGGCGTTACGGAGCCGTTTTTCAGATGGCCGTACCAGGCAATAGAGCCATCTGCGTGCTGGATGTAGACGGCATTCCACGGCTGCCCGGTAAATGAGCAGTTACGGTCATAATTCCCATCCTGCCGATAGATGATGGTGCCGGCTGCGGCGGCTACCACCTGCACTTCATTGTTATCCATGCGGTTCCAGGGAAAAGGCCAGGTGAAAATGTCAGTGCCGGGGTGGTTGTAGCCGTTATACGTGTCATAAGTGCGCTGGCCGCAGGCGTAATCTAGACGTTGGTAGGGAAAGGCCGGATTCTGGTCCACAAAGTTGGCAATGCCGTGGTAGCCATAATCATTCAGGTAGTCAGCCGGGCGCAGGGGCCAGGAAAGCGTTACGGCCGTGGTTGCTGCTGGCTCATCCAACTCTCCAGCCGCCGTTAGCTGCCGTATATTTTTATCCAGAATGGCTTCAATGTGTTGCCGCTGCTCAGCGGGGAGGTGGTCGTCAGGGAATGCCCACTCACCACCTCCAAAAGCCACAGGTAGACGGCCGTGCACCTGATAGGTGTTGGTATCAGTAAGAAGGGGATTGGTGGGGGCGGAGATGTCCCGGTTGGGGGGTGGTTCCGGGGGGGGGCCATAAATGCCCAGGCCCGAAACCGTCAGGGCGGCCACAAACAGGTTGATTAGCAGCAGTAAGACTATGGTGGCAAGACCTTTACGATTCATATGCTTCCCTGTGATGTAATGGTTGGTAAGGTGACCGAAGCATACAAAGTTCACCAAGGCCAGGCTATCAAGAAGGTGTGAAAATCAGGCCAAGGGATGGATGTTAACCAACCATGCCTTCATTTTAGTTTCTTGAGCCAAAACGTCATGGGCTTCGGCGACGGTTTGTCCTCATCCAGGTCTTTCCAGACGTAAGTGGTGGCCAGAGCCGGGAACTTCACGTAGCCGCGCCGCCCCCAGAAATTATCCAGGGGCTTGTAATTTGGCGGGCGGCAGGGGTGGTTGTCTGGACGCTCAACCGCACAAAAAGCGGTGTGGGAAAACCGGCCTAATGCTCGGGCATACATCTCCCGCTCCTGAAGGAAGCGGGCGCCAATGCCCTGACCACGATAGGGCCCCAGCAGTACTGACTCACCGAAGTAGAAGATGGCATCGGGGTTAAGGGTGTGTTGGTGAAACGGCCGTTTAAATGCCTCTTCTTCCTCTGATAGAGGGACACCAGTGGCTACACCTACTACTGTTTCGCCGGCAAAGGCCACCACAAACAAGCTTTCGGCTGCCTGGCTGTACGTTTGCAGATAATCTACCTCATAACCCAGGCTGCCATCGTACAAATAAGGAAAGTCGCGGAAAACCTCAATGCGTAGTCGCGCCAAGTCAGGTAGATAGGGAGCAATAGCCTTGCCGGTGAATAGCTGTAAGTGAACCACAGCTTGCATTTAATTTTTAGTGATCATGGGCAGGTAGGAAGATAGACCTTCATAGGTCATGTCTAACCCCAACACGTAAAGGGTGCCAGCACATGTATCGTTAACGTCATCGGCCCTGCGGGCGATTAAGACGGAGAACACATCCCCCGGCTGATGTAAATCATTGCCCAGAGAATCCTGGCCGGCGATGGTGATGGTTGTGGCTCGTATCTGTTCAGATGTATCGGGTGCCAAGAGCGTTATCTCATCCAGGCCATTGGGGAAAACGGCATAGGGCGCCGGGTAATAAGGAGGGCCATCTGCCCGGAACCGGGAAACACCGTTGACCCACATCCTAAAGCCGCAGGTGATGGCGTTATAACGGCTGTTACCCCAGGTCATTCGCAGCACCACGTCTGTCCCTGGCGCATAGTCTGGGGGCAGCGTAAAGCCCACGGCAAAACGAGGGATTACCTGGTTGCCCGGCAAGGCCAGGCCGCTGAGGTCGCCGCCGCCATTGAGGACGTAATTAGCGCCATTTAAGGTGGTGGCAGATTCAGCCGGCAGACTCATAAAACGAGGAATCAGGCCGCCACCGCCCTGAGGCTGCTGGGCTGTTGTGGCCGCAGGACGGCCGTAAAGCCCGCCCAGTACAAAACTGATCACCACAAATAGCCCCATTCCTAGCGGACGGAAAAATTGTTGTAGAGGTTTGTTGTTCATGAGCAATTGGTTCCTTTTGTAAAATAAAGTACATGGTGGACGGTTGTTAAAAACCGCAGCTTTCCTTCATTTTGGCGGGTTAGGGTATACGGGCGACAGCGCCGCCGCGCCGGTTATCGCCGGCAGCCACCAGACGGCCGTCTTCCGGCCGCGAGACGGAGTGTGCCCCGCCAAAGTAAATGCTGCGTGTTGGCCAGCGATTAACAGGATAACCGATCGCTTCCAACTCATCTACGGCGTGTGGGTCGCAGCCGTGTTCACACTGGAGCGCCCCGCTTTCCACATGGACACGGGCTGTATTAACAGCGTCAGACAATGTCATGCCATAATCCAACAGGTTGCTCAGCACCTGCAAAATGGCACTGCGAATGCGAATGCTGCCGCCGCTGCCCACAACCAGCCGTGTCATGCCGTTTTTCAGCACAATGGTGGGGGCCATCATGGTGGGCAGGCGCCGGCCTGCTGGGCGTGTGTGAAAGCCATGGGGGTGCAGGTCTTCTTCGCCCATCATGTTGTTGGGGATAAAACCGGTAGCCGGCACCACGTACCCCGCCGATTCACCGGCCGTTGTTGTCAGGCTGACGGCCAACCCTTCACCATCAATGACGCTGAGGTGGCTGGTATGGTTGGGTGCTTCCGGTTCCGGGGTAAAGGGAGTGTGGCGGAGCCCATGCAGCGCCGCTTGTATTTCTGCTTGATACTGACTGACGAAGGTTTCACGCAGGAATCGGTCAATGGCCTGGTCAACGGGCAGTTCCTCGCTCCACTGATCCCAATACGGCCGTGCCCGGCTTGTGGCGGTCATGACTTCGTATAACAATTGCAGGTGACGGGTTGAGCCGTGGGGAAAGTGCTGCATGTCAAAAGCGGCCAGCAGCTTAAGCGTGAAGGCTATCAAGACACCACCGCTGGAGCTGGGCGGCGGCAGTAATATCTCATAAGCCCGGTAGGGCAGGCGTATGGGGTCAACCGAGTACACATCGTACCTGGCCAGGTCATCGGCCGTCAACAAGCCACCATTTTTTTGCTGGTCATGCACAATGGCCTGAGCCAGACGGCCGTGCTGCATTAGTGCCGCCCCTTCGTCTGCCAGCGCTGCCAGCGTGGCCGCCAGATCGGGGATAAACAAATGCTCGCCGGGCTGGATGACACGGCCGTGGGGGGCAAAAATGCGGCGCATCTCTGCTGTGTGGGTATAGAGAGGCGCCAACAAGGCACAGGTGCTTGCCTGAAAGGGTTCAATGGCCGTGCCTTCTTGCGCCATTTGTAACGCCGGTTCCAGTAATTTGGCCAGGGGTAGACGGCCGTGGTCGGCGGCCATCTGGCACAAACCAAACAGGTTGCCGGGGACAGCAACTGCTGCCCGACCCAGGTAAAAGTCTTGGGTGGTGGCCCCAAAGTCAACCGTCACCTTTGAAAAATCTAGCGTCTGCGGCCGTGGCCCATTTAACCCTGGGGTATTGCTGAAAAAATCATAAACGACTGATTTGCCGGTGTGCGGATTGTACAGATGGGCAATGCCGCTGCCGCCTAAATGGACCACACCAATCTCCGCAATAAACGAGGCAAAGGCCGCCGCGACGGCCGCGTCCACCGCATTACCTCCTGCTTCCAAGATGGCCGCCCCGGCCATGGCTGTAGCTGGCCCCCCGGCCGCAATCACACCAGGCATAAGCTCTTCTCCTTTGGTTGAATTCTACTGTGTGGTTTGCCTTTATACCGCCTATGGGCAAACTTTGTTTGGCGAAACCGTAGTGTACCGTGAATGCCTTTTAAAGCGTATTGTTAGCCGGTACGAACTGTTTGACAATGAACCCATACTTGATTATTATATCTGGTAACATTATCGTATTTAATAATAGGTGGTGATACTAACTGCGAAAAAGTGATTTGATCATACATCCCGTGCGTATTCGCATTATGCGTGTCTTAGGCAATGACCAACTAACAACCCAGGAAATTGCCGATAGAATGCCTGATGTGCCTAAATCTTCCTTGTACCGGCACCTGAAGCTGCTGCTGGACGGGTCACTGGTATCATTAGCTGAGACACGCCTGGTGAATGGTATACAAGAGAAAGTTTACCAACTGGAGCAGCTACCACTGTTAGGGCCAGAAGATATGGCCGATCTAACAGCCGATGACCACGTGCGCTACTTTACAACGTATGTCCTGACCCTCTTGCAGGATTTTGCCATCTACGCATTTGCGGCAGAAGAAGCCCAGGGGGCTGTTGATATGATGGCTGACACGGTGGGTTATCGGGAAGGGCGATTGTATGCAACACCAACAGAATTAGAAGCAGCGATAACCGCTATCAACCAGGCAGTGCGGCCGCTGGTGCAAAATGGGCCGGGTGACGGCCGTCGTGCCTACAAACTGGCCACGGTGCTGCACCCTCTGGTGAATGAATGAGGACATCATGGATGAATTAAATGTCTTAAAACCTTATTTTCCCCTACTGATGCCGTTACTGGTCATTCAGTTGGGGTTGATCATGGCCGCGCTCATAGATTTATGGCGGCGTGAGCAAACCAAAGGGCCCAAATGGGTATGGCTGCTGGTCATCCTGTTTGTTAGCCTGATTGGCCCTATTATCTACTTTATGGTGGGGCGTGATGAATAAAAGGGCCGTAGCCATCAGATGTGAAAACTTAAGCCGCCATTACGGCGAGGTAGCGGCGTTAAAACCGCTGAACCTGGAAGTGCCCACCGGCGCCATCTTTGGCTTTCTGGGGCGAAACGGTGCGGGTAAAACAACCACCATGCGCCTGTTGACGGGTCTGGCACGGCCGTCTACCGGCAAAGCCTGGATCGCCGGTGTGGAAACCACCCTGGCAGACAGCGCCGCCCGGGCTCAATTTGGCTATTTGCCGCAAGACCCTGCCTTTTATGGGTGGATGACTGCTCAACACTACCTGGATTACGTGGCCAGATTGTTCTCCATGGACAAAGATACCCGGCAAAAGCGGGTAGCTGACATGCTGGCGTTGGCCGGCCTGGCCGATGCCGCCAAACGTCCCATACGCGGCTTTTCTGGCGGTATGGTGCAGCGGTTGGGGGTGGCACAGGCCATGATTCACAATCCGCCGGTGCTGCTGTTGGATGAACCTACCAGCGCCTTAGACCCGGCCGGACGTTATGAATTACTGGCGTTTATTGAACGCCTGCGCGGTCAGGTGACGGTCTTTTTGTCCAGCCATATTTTAGGTGACGTCGAGCGGGTGTGTGACACGGTGGGTATTATTCACAAAGGGGAACTGCTGCTGGTAGCTGGCCGCGATGAACTGCTGGCGCAATATGCTACCGACGTCTTACTGCTGGAACTGGATGAAACGCCTGAAGAGAGGCTGTCACCGTTTGTATCGGCGTTAGAGACTTTACCCTGGGTCACGGCCGTTGGCCAGCAGAATGGTGGCCTGCGCATTACCGTCAGCGACCTGCCAACAGCTAAACATGCCTTACTGCCGCTGGTGGTGGCCCAGGGGCTGGTGTTAAACAGGTATGAATGGGTACGGCCGTCGTTGGAAGAAATTTTCTTACAAATCAGTAAGTGAGCGGCAGCCAGAGAAGCCCTGCCAATGGTAATCTGAAAATGAACATCTTGCTTTTTTCACTATCAATAACCCTGATGATTTTACTGCCGGTTGCTTTGGCCATTGGGCTGCGGCGGCATTATGTGGTGGCCTGGGCGCTCTTTTGTGTGGGCATAGCTGCCTTTATTGGCTCACAGGTGTACCACATACCCTTAAATGGCTGGCTGACCGATAAAGGACTGATCGGGCCAGTGGCTAAAGGTGCGCCAAATTTGCTGCCAACGGCCGTGATCCTGGGCCTGTCTGCCGGGCTAAGTGAGACCCTGGCGCGGGTGATTGGCTATGGGCTGTTGTTCCGTTACCGTAAAGCAGCGAACTTCGCCGACGGCGTGATGGTTGGCCTGGGGCATGGGGGCATAGAAGCCATGATTATTGGTGGTGTTTTTACGGCCGCTTCCCTCACGGCTTTGCTCTCTTTGCAGCATGTAGACCTGGCGACGTTGGGCTTAACAGCAGAACAGATGACGGCCGTGACCGCCCAGCTTGACAGCCTGGAAAACACACCCCTGCTGGCGTTTGCCTCTCTGGCTGAACGCTGCCTGGCCATGACATTGCACGTGGTCGTCTCCCTGTTGGTGTGGCAGGCGTTTAAACGGCGCCAGCCGCTCTATGCCCTGGCCGGTTTGTTTTACCATGCCCTGTTTGACGCCACGGCCGTGTACGCTGCCCAATTTATCCAGAACGTCTGGCTGATTGAGGGCATTATCTTGCTGCTGGCGCTGCCAGGGCTCTTTTGGCTGTGGCACACCTGGCCGCGCGGCCAGCAGTCGGCGCGCCAACTGAATGCACTACACGTCGATTTACGTTTGTTGGCCACGGCCGTGGCCAAAGAATTGCAGCAGCAATGGCGTACCCGACAGCTGTTGGTTGTCTGTGCAGTTTTTCTCTTCTTTGGGTTGATGTCACCATTGCTGGCCAAGTTTACGCCGGAACTGCTTAAGAGTCTGGAGGGGGCAGCTCAATTTGCATCCCTTATTCCAGAACCCACCACAGCAGATGCCATGGCCCAATATATCAAAAACCTGACCCAGTTCGGGTTTATTTTGGTGATTGTGTTGGGCATGGGCGCCGTGGCCGGAGAAAAAGACCGGGGCATTGCCACCATGATTCTCAGCAAACCCTTGACCCGCTGGGCTTTTCTACTGAGCAAATTTATGGCCCAGTCAATGGTGTATTTGCTGGCTATTATGTTAGGCGCCTCAGGCGCTTATTATTACACGAGTGTCCTCTTTGGCGGCTTGGCGCCCGGCCCATTTTTTGCGGGTAACATGTTGTTATGGCTGTGGCTGTTGGTGTTTGCCGTTGTCACTTTATTAGGCAGTACCCTGGCACGAAGCACGGGCGTGGCGGCAGGCATCGCTTTTCTGGGGGCGGTCATACTGCTGCTGGCCGGTAATCTGCCGCGCATCGGGCCGCTGATGCCCTCAGGGCTGGTGGTCTGGGCCAGTCAGCTAGGGTTAGACACGGCCGTGGCCAACAATGGCGGCGCGCTGGTGATGGCCATTGTTCTTATTGTGGTAGGCCTCATTGTGTCGGTTGCTGTTTTTGAACAACAGGAGCTGTAAACTAACCAGCTGGTATCAGTTTTCAGTTATCAGTGGTCAGTGGTCAGTGGGGACTCATGCCCGTAAACGTTCACTGAACACTGGTCTTGGTATCAGTTTTCAGTGATCAGTGGTCAGTGTTCAGTGAGGGCTCATGCCCGTAACTGACGACTGAACACTGGTCACTGACTTCTGACGACTGAACACTGGTCACTGACTTCTGACGACTGAACACTGGTCACTGACTTCTGACGACTGAACACTGGTCACTGGCTTCTGACGACTGAACACTGGCTTTTTGTGCTGGCAAGTGGGGCGTAAGCTGGTAAACTTTAGCTATGCTTTGGCCCATACCTGCGGAACAAATTATTCACTATTTTGAGGCACACGCTCAGGAGATGGTAGATTTCCTGGCAGCGTTGGTGCTGGCGGAATCCCCTTCTTCGGAGCCAGAAACACAAACAGGTGTGCAGACATTGCTGCGCGAAGCGATCACCCGCCAAGGGTACCAGGTAGAGCATATACCAGGCCACCACTGCGGCGGGCACTTGTTAGCCCGGCCGCGCCACGCCGCCGCTGGCCGGCCCCAGCAGCTCTTATTGGGCCATTGTGATACCGTCTGGCCCATTGGCACCCTGAAAGAGATGCCCCTGCAAATTGAAGACAATATCATGCGCGGCCCTGGTGTCTATGATATGAAGGGGGGGCTGGTGCAAATGGTGTTTGCCTTGCGGGCTGTTCGGGAACTGGGTCTGAACCTGGCAGTAACCCCCATTTGTTTCATCAATTCTGATGAAGAGATTGGCAGCGCAGAATCTACCCCGCACATCGAAACATTGGCACAGCAGGCGTGCCGGGCGTTTATTCTGGAACCATCACTGGGCACAACGGGCAAACTAAAGACAGCGCGCAAAGGTGTGGCCAAGTATACCGTTACCGTACACGGCCGTGCAGCACACGCCGGCCTGGACCCTGAAAAAGGAATCAGCGCTATTTTAGAGATGTCTTATGTTATCCAAAAACTGGCGGCCCTGAATGAACCGGCACAAGGAGTCAGCGTTAACGTGGGTCTTGTTCAAGGCGGTATGCGCACAAACGTTATTGCTCCCGAATGTACCGCCTGGGTTGACGTCCGTGTGCCTACGCTGGCAGATGCCCAACGCATTGACACGGCCGTGCACCATTTACAAGCCGAAACCCCCGGTGCCACGATTCATATTCAAGGGGGTATTGATCGCCCACCGTTGGAACACACGCCGCGTAACCGCGCGTTGTGGGCGCAGGCGCAGGCTGCAGGTGGGCAGTTAGCATTGGACCTGGCAGACGGCATGGCTGGCGGTGGGTCTGATGGTAATACCACCAGCCAGTTTACCGCCACCCTCGATGGCCTTGGCCCGGTGGGGGACGGGGCGCATGCCCGCCATGAATTTGTGTATCTGGATAAATTGGCCGAGCGTGCCGCGTTATTGACGTTGTTACTCCTCTTGCCCGAATAAATTGACGCTGGCTTGTTCTCGAACTATATTAGGTAATCGGCAACAATATTTCGAAATTAAGATCGCTTGAGGCGTTGCCGATTCCTTGAGGAAACCGCAAAAACCTGGCGTGATGGATTTGCGAAAACTTTTTGCGGTTTACCTAGCCCTTATGGTCCAGAATCCCATCAAGATCCTTTTGTTTGATGATGACATTCGGCATATTCAAGATGTGCGCCGTCTGTTGGCCGATACCAGGGCTACCCAAACCCATGTGCCGGCCTATGAAGTGCTGCATACAGATCGTATGCCCACGGCCGTGGCCTATTTGCAGAACATTCCCTTTGATATTGTTTTACTAGGCACTTCTACGGCAGAGGGGCCGGAGAAAATACGGCAGTTAGCGGCACACAGCGCCACCACGCCGGTGGTAGTCATTGGTGATGATGAGGCGGATGACGGCCGTTGGGCTGTGCCCCTGGGGGTCCAAGATGTTTTGCCCCGGCAGACGTTGACACAACAAACATTGGTGCGCGCTGTTCGCATAGCTATTGACCGTCACCAGCAGCAGACGGCCGTGGCTCAAATGGCAGAGGAAGGCAGGCGTTACCAGCAAATTTTAGACTGCAATGCCGACGGTATTGTCCTGGTCTCAAAACAAGGGACAGTGCTCTATGCCAACCCCGCCGCCGCCCATATTCTGGAGCAAGAAAGAGAGACACTGGTTGGCCAGAAATTCACCCTGCCTTTGCCGCGTAAAGACACAGCCGAATTTAGTATCAGCCGTCGGAATGATCAGTCGGCGGCTATTGAGATGCGTCTGGTAGAGGTGGAATGGCAGGGTGAACGGGTGTACCAGGCTTCACTGCGTGACATTACCACGCACCAACGGGCTAAAACCGCTATGCGGGAAAAGGCGGCAGAATTGGAAGTGCGTAACATTGCCCTGGATGAGTTTGCCCATACCATGGCCCACCAGGTTCAGGGCCTGTTAAGCCAAATGATGGGGTACGCCAGCTACATTGAAATGCAGTACAGCGGTGAACTAGATGAGCAGTTTGGCACGGCCGTGCGCCGCATTGTGCAGAGCGGGCATAAGATGAACAATGTTATTAGTGAACTGCTTCTGTTGGCCAGTATGCGCGGTGGTGATGTAGCCGTAGGGCCGCTCAACATGCAGCGTGTCGTGGCTGAATCCTTGAAACGCTTGCGTTACCAGATTGAGCAATCAAAAGTGGACATTAAGCTGCCAGAAAGCTGGCCCGTGGCCCTGGGGTATGGTTCCTGGATTGAGGAAGCCTGGATGAATTACATTAGCAATGGCATCAAATATGGGGGCACGCCGCCGCGCCTGGAGTTGGGTTCTACCCCTCTGAGTAATGGCATGGTTCGCTTCTGGGTCAAAGATAACGGTGCCGGCATCCCAGAGGTTGACCAGAAGTTGCTGTTTAAGCCACATACCCGGCTTGGCCCCAAGCAGGTACGTGGTGAGGGGTTGGGGCTTTCCATTGTGCGCCGCATTGTGGCCAAGTGTGGCGGTCAGGTGGGTGTGGAAAGCCATGAGGGAATAGGCAGCCTCTTCTGGTTTAGTTTGCCCGAAGTGATAGAGCCAGCCGCCCCGACCGTAAACAACCATGACCCGGCGTGATATTTCCCTGACAGAGTATGAATCTCAACAACTTCCCGCCGATTCCTTAGATTTTGCTGAGGGTGTGGCTTTGTGGCGTGCCTATGACCAGAAAGGAAAACGGCTGCTTATCACCTTTCCATCACCTAAAACCGATGGCCTATGGGAAATTGGTGCGCAGGCATGGGTGGGGCATATCTCTCTGACCCGTGACCTGACGATATACATCCACCCCCGGCTGCCGCTGGTGAATCTTTTTCGTTTGTGGGAATACGCTTATGACCTGTCGGCTTATCGCCTGCTTAACGGGTTAGCTGATGTACAATCCGTGGCTGAATTTTATGAGCGGGTGGTGCTGATGCTGTTGGAAGGTGTTCAGCAGCGGGAGCGGCAAGGCTTTTACCAGGCATACCAGACAACCACGGCCGTGACGCCATTTGTGCGCGGCCGTGTGCAGCTGCCAGTTAAACCCCCGTCTCTTTCTCCTTTACCTCTTTGCCGGTATGATAAACAAACAACCGATGTGCCCGAAAACCAGATTTTGACCTATACCCTGGACCAGATAGCCCGTAGCCGCCGCTGTTCGTCCCCGGTACAGACGGCCATACGCCGGGCTGTGCACCATTTGCAAAGCATCACCACCGTGCGGCCGTTTCGCCCGCATGATTGCCAGGTACGGCTGTATACCCGGTTAAACCAGGATTACCGCCCACTGCACGCCCTTTGCCGCTTTTTGTTAGAACACCAGGGGCCGGAAATTAACATGGGCGACCAGCCCATGCAGCCATTTCTTATCAATATGCCTCGCCTTTATGAACTGTTTGTCGCTGCCTGGTTGAAGATGCATCTGCCAGCGCCGTGGCAGGTGAAGGCCCAGGAAAGTGTGACCGTGGGCCGAGATGATGAACTGCGCTTTGATATTGACCTGGTTCTGTACGATGGCGACGGCCGTGTGCATGCTGTGCTTGATACAAAATACAAACTCCCGAACAAGGCCGCCAACCCCGATGTCAGCCAGGTGGTTACCTATGCCCAGGTTCGGGGCTGTCGTCAGGCTATCCTGGTATACCCTGCCCCTTTGCCCCAGCCTTTAGATGTACATATGCACCAGCTTCATGTGCGCAGCCTGACCTTTGCTATTGCCGAAAACCTGGAAGCCGCCGGCCAGCGCTTTCTGGCTGATTTATTGCCACAAGTGGAGTAACAATACCCTATGAACTTTCTGAAAAAATTGACCAAACCAAAACGACCCGTCATCGTCGTTTCTGGCTTACCGCGTTCCGGCACATCTATGATGATGAAAATGCTGGCCGCCGGCGGTGTACCGCTGTTGACCGACCATATCCGTGAGGCCGACAGTGATAACCCCCAAGGCTACTATGAATTTGAGCGTGTTAAAAAGCTGGATAAAGGGGATACCGCCTGGGTGGCCGAGGCCCAGGGCCAGGCGGTAAAAATCATTTCTCAACTGCTTAAGCATCTACCGGCCACTTACGACTATAAAGTCATCTTTATGCGGCGGCACATGGATGAAGTTTTGGCTTCCCAGCAGAAGATGCTGCTTAACCGGGGTGAAGACACCGCCGCTGTTAGTGAGGAGACGCTGGCGCAACTTTTTGAGGCTCACCTGGGGCAAGTCATGCATTGGCTGGAGCAGCAACCGCATATGACAACGCTTTTCCTGCAATATAGTGATGTTGTCTCGGCCCCGTTGTCCCAGGCGCAGGCCATACAAACCTTCCTGGCAGCTGACCTGGACGTGGCGGCCATGGCCACGGCCGTGGACCCAGACCTATACCGCAACCGCCAGGAAAACGGTCCCTCTTTGTGAGGGCGTAGCAGCAGGGGAACGCCCTTGCTGCCACGCTTGTTACAGCTTCTATCCGGGGGAAGATAGCATAATCGTTGAGCTATAAGTACACCGTTAAATAAAAAATCCAAACAGTGCAGCGGCGGCCCTTGTGGTCGCCCTGAGTGGGGGCAGGTCTTGTGCCCGCCTCTACACAAGGTCATCAAACTTCTTTAACAGCGTAATAAGTGTTATAATTAACCGAGGTTAATTATAGAGATAACCTCCGTTCATTATAATATTGATTGGAATTAAAAACGGCCGTATACCATCCCCATACAGGTAAAAAACTACAGCAACGGCCATTTCGTGGAGTCTGTTACCAGGAGCAGGCTAAAAAATGGACACTTGTCATGGACGAAGAACTTATGCGCGAAGAAGAGAAGAATTGTGCTGAAGTGGTCGGCCATTTGCTGGCTGATGAACCAGGTATCGTTCAGGTTGCGTTGAACCCGGCAAAGAATGAATTAGCTATTGACTATGACCCCACCCAGATAGAGGCTGCCCGTGTTGCCCGGCTCTCACAGACCATGTCTCCTTTGCTGCAAAAGCGCTGGCAAACCTGTACCCTGCGCCTGGGCAGGCAAGGGGGGCGCGCCTGTGAGTCATGCGCTCTGGGCCTGGAACGGCGGGTAGGGCAGCTGCCGGGTGTGCAGCGTGTGTCCGCCAGTTACATAGGCGGTACACTCTCTATTGCCTATGATGATGCCCAAACTACGCCCCAGGTGCTGACCCAACACATCAGCAAAATGGGGGTAGCCGTGCAGCCATCGGCTGTTATGGAAACGGCCGTAGCCAGCCCCCCTTCACCCGTGCCGTCTGGTCGCACCCAAATCTGGCACTGGTTTATCCATAATCCAGAAGCGATCTTCACGGTTGTGACATTGGTCGCCATGGTGGCCGCGCACCTCACCGAAGGGGCCGTACCAGCAGCGGTCACGGCCGTGTTTTTTGTCATTGCCTATGGGGCCGGTGGTTATTATGGTCTGGTGGGCGGCGTACAATCGCTGCGACACAAGACCATTGACGTAGATTTGTTAATGATCCTGGCGGCGGTAGGGGCGGCCCTGGTCGGCCAGCCCTTTGAAGGCGCTACCTTACTTTTCCTTTTCTCTGTCTCCAACGTGCTGCAAGATTTTGCTATGGACCGTACGCGCAACGCCATTCGGGCGCTGATGCAGTTACGGCCGTCTACCGCCCGCATCCGCCGCGGCGACCATGAGGTGGAATTACCCATCGAGAAAGTGAACATCGGTGACCTGATGGTCCTTAAACCAGGTGACCGCATTGCGCTGGATGGGGTGGTGGTAGAGGGTGCCAGCAGCACAGATGAATCTACCCTGACCGGTGAATCTATGCCCGTTGACAAACAGGCGGGGGCGCTGGTCTTTGCCGGCAGCATCAACCAGACGGGCAGCCTGGATGTGCGGGTGACCAGGTTGGCTAAAGATTCCACCATTGCCAGATTGATTCAATTGGTAGAAGAGGCACGCAGTGAAAAGGCTGAAACACAGCGCTTCATTGACACGGCCGAACAATATTACGCTGTAGGCGTTATTGCCCTCACGGCCTTATTTATCACCGTTCCGCCTCTGCTGTTTAACGTTCCCTTTACCGCGGCCTTTTACAAAGCAATGACCATTCTGGTAGCCGCCTCGCCGTGTGCCATTGTCATCAGCACGCCGGCGACGGTCCTTTCGGCCATTGGCAATGGGGCCAGGCGCGGAGTGTTATTTAAGGGAGGCATTTACGTAGAGAATGCCGCTACCATCAGGGTGATCGCCTTTGACAAGACGGGTACGCTGACGGTGGGCAAACCACAGGTGACAGACATTCATCCCACGGGCGAAATAACAGAGAATGAACTGCTGGCACTGGCCACGGCCGTAGAAGCCAAATCAGAACATCCGTTGGCCCAGGCGACGCTGCGCGCCGCCAGCGAACGGCAGGTAGCTGTACCAGACGTGAGGGCGTTTCAATCAGTTACGGGCAAAGGGGTACAGGCGGAAGTAGCGGGCTCGTTGGTGCAGGTCGGAAATATGCGCTTTTTTACCGGTGAACCTCCCCTTGGCCTGGCCGAAGCGCAGCAGGTGGTGCAAACATACCAGGCCGAAGGCAAGACGAGCGTGGTGGTGGCCCGTGACGGCCGTGTTGTAGGGGTGATTGCTTATGCTGACGTGCTGCGCCCGGAAGCACCCCAGGTGGTGGCTGAATTACGCCGCAAAGGCATTGCCCATATGGTGATGCTCACCGGCGACCATGCACAGGTGGCGCAGCGTATTGCGGCTGAAGCGGGCGTCGATGAAGTGATGGCTGAATTGTTACCGGAAGATAAGGTCACGGCCGTGAAGCATGTGCAAGAAAAGTATGGGCCGGCTATCATGGTGGGGGATGGCGTCAATGATGCCCCGGCGCTGGCTGTGGCCGACATCGGCATGGCTATGGGTGCCGCGGGCACAGATGTGGCCCTGGAAACGGCAGACATCGTCTTGATGGGTGATAATCTGCAAAACATCCCCTATGTTATTGGCCTGAGCAAACAAACCCGCAAGACGCTGATCACCAACCTGACGTTTGCCATTGCCGCCATTGCCGTTATGCTGCTGCTCATCATCTTCCGTGACTTTCCGCTGCCAGCCGCCGTGGTGGGCCATGAAGGCGGGACCGTACTGGTATCCTTAAATGGTTTGCGGTTGCTTGGGTACCGCCATAAGGTTTAAAATTTGTGGTGTGCAACGGCCGTACCCCTTGGTACGTATGTTTAGCAACGTTACTATCTCTTTTAGCCAGATACATAAGGAGACGATATGGATCGCACACGCATTATTTTTGTGGTTATTGTTGTTGTGGCGCTGTGTCTTGTAGGTGCCATGGTTGGGGTGGAGCTGATCGGTAACCTGGTGGGAGATACGGCCGTGTCTCAACCCGGCGATACCGGCAGCACCACATCACAGGTGGAAGTGCCCAGCGGCGGCCTGCTGGTGACGGTGGCCTCTTCCAATACCAAGGAAGATTGGATGAATGGGGTAACGGCCGACTTTAATGCCGCCGGCATGCAGACCAGTGGCGGCCGCCCCATTGTGGTGGAAGTGAGCCATGTTACCTCTGGCGGTTCTATGGACGCCATTCTCAACGGCACCTCGCAGCCGGTGGCTTGGAGCCCCGGTGACCAATCCTGGGTAGGGCAGGCCAATGACACCTGGCGGCAGCGTTACAATAAACCATTGGCCAGTGAAGCCTGCCCGGCGACGGTATATGCCCCGCTGGGCTTTGCGATGTGGCGGCCCATGGCCGAAACACTGGGCTGGCCAGATACGCCCATTGGTTGGGATACTATTGTAGCCCTGGCGGAAGATCCTGATGGCTGGGCAACGTATGGCCGCCCCGAATGGGGCCAGTTCCGTTTTGGGCATACCCATCCCGCCTACGCTAACTCCGGCCTGCTTTCCATGACCAGTTTTGTCTATGGCGTTGCCGGTAAGACCGATACATTAACCGCGGCAGATGTCTACGCGCCGGAAGTGGAAGAGGCGATGCGGGCCTTAGAGCAGGTGACGAGTAAATACGGCCGTCAGGCCCCCGCCCTGTTAGACGCTATGGCCCGTCAGGGACCCGGTTACCTGCACGCTGCGGCCGTACCAGAAGCCGAAGTGGTGCGCTTTAACATTCAGCGTGGCGACGAGCTGGCATTTCCCCTGGCGTTTATATTCCCTGCGGGTGGCACCATCTGGGCCGACCAACCCTACTGCATCCTAAACAACGCCGATTGGGTGGAGGCTGAGGAAGCCGAAGCAGCTGCTATCTTCCGTGATTATTTGCTGGCGCGGGAACAACAAGAGAAGGCCATTGACAATTACCTGCGTCCGCTGGATACCAGCATTGCCCTTCATGCCCCCCTCACGCTGGAAAATGGCACCGATCCGCGGGTGACGCCGCAGACGATCGCTTCACTGCCCAGCCCCAACGCTGAAATTAGCAATGCGGTCATTGACCTGTTTAATATTACCAAGCGTAAAGCCACCATCATTCTGGTGCTGGATGTGTCTGGCAGTATGGACGGTGAGCGCATCAACACGGCCCGCACGGCTACCAACGAGTTTCTTGTCCGCCTGGATGCCAATGATAGGGTAGGGTTGATCATTTTTAGCAATGATGTCAGCACCCTGGCCGAACCGGCGCGTGTTGGTGACGTGGTAGAAGGGTTAACCCAACGTGTCAGCGGCCTGATCGCTGACGGCAATACCGCCCTATATGCCGCTGTCTGTGACGCGGCGGCGCAGATGGCTACACTGCGTCAAGAGGACATAGCAGCTGGTGAATCTCGCCTGTATGGGATTATCTTGCTGTCTGACGGGGAAGATACGGTAGGGCAGGTCACAGAAAACCAGATGTTTGCCACCTGTTTGCCCGCCAATGCTGAAGCCGACGGTTTTCGCATTTATCCTATCGCCTTTGGTGATGCCGCGGACATATCGGTATTGGAGCGCATGGCCAATGTGACCGGCGGCCGCATGTTCACGGCCGCGCCCACTTCGATTGGTAACGTTTACCTCTCTATTTCCGCCGAGCAGTAACCCCCTCAGGGTTCGTTTAAGAATAACTTTGGACTTTTGTCAGGTAATCAGTATTCAGTGCCCAGTTATCAGTGTAGAAAAGCCCCCAACTGACAACTGACAACTGAATACTGACAACTGATTACTGACAACCGAATACTGATCACGTTAAGACACCAAGTTCATGATAAACGAGCCCTGAGGCATTGCCTGGCTGTGGCCTTAGAGGGAGCCATTTCCTACCCCCCAACGCTATAGGGTATTGCGTTTGTGTGCAATTTTGGTTAAAATAATATTTAGATACACCTAAAATATGGAGATATGATGTACAATCCATTGATAGCACTACTTATAGGAACGGCCGTCGTAACCATACTTCTTTTGCTGTTTTGGCCGGAGCGTGGGTTATTCTGGCGCTGGCGGCAAACCCGCTACCTGACGCGGCGTGTCCTTATGGAAGACGCCCTAAAATGTATTCACAACCAGGAGCTGGAGGGGCAGGCAGCCACGCTGGTAGCCGTGGCCGGTACTTTGCACATCAGCCAGAATGACACGGCCGTACTGCTGGCCCACATGCAAACCGAAAAACTGCTCGTGATACAGGGGGATCAGATTCACCTGACGCCACCTGGGCGTGAAGCAGCCCTGCATATCATTCGCGCGCACCGGCTGTGGGAGCGCCATCTGGCAGAAGAAACAGGGTACAACCAGGCAGAATGGCACGGCCGTGCTGAGCAAATTGAACATCACCTCTCTTCCCAAGACGTAGATGCCCTGGCAGAACGATTGGGTCACCCCACCCATGATCCCCACGGCGACCCCATTCCCACGGCTGCTGGCCAGATCATAGCCCATGGGGGCCAACCCTTGACCCGACTGCCGCTGAATACGCCAGCGCGCATCGTTCATCTGGAAGATGAGCCGGAAATAATCTATGCCCAATTGGCGGCTGAAGGGCTGTCTGTAGGCATGATAGTACGGGTGGTCGAAGCTTCACCGGAGCGTATTCGGTTTTGGGTAAACGGTGATGAGCACCGCCTGGCCCCCATGATTGCGGCGAATGTATCGGTGAGAGAAATAGACACGGCCGTAACCCCTGAACCCACCCTGAACGACAGTGAACCCCTCACCGCCCTGCACTTTGGTGAAACGGCAGAGGTGGTGGCCATTTCCCCTGCCTGCCGCGGTGCAGAACGCCGCCGCTTTATGGACCTGGGCATTCTACGGGGCACTCAAATAACCGCTGAATATCGCAGTCCCGGCGGCGATCCTGTTGCATACCAGATTCGTGGGGCGACCATCGCTTTGCGCCGGGAGCAAGCCGCGCTTATCAAGATAAGAAAAAGCCATCAGTAAAAGGTCATCATTTACAGATGTACCGGTGACCAAAAGAGGAAACATGCAAAATCAACACACCCCAGATGCCTGCGTAACCTGCCCTGTGCATCATGCTGGTCATTTGCAAAAACTGGGCATTGATATGACACAATGGGATTACGCGGTGGCCCTGGCCGGGAACCCAAACACCGGTAAAAGCACCGTTTTTAACGCCCTGACCGGGCTGCGCCAGCACACCGGTAATTGGCCTGGTAAAACCGTAACACGGGCTGAAGGCGGTTTTAGTTACGGCAGTGCCCGCTATAAACTGGTGGATTTGCCGGGTACTTATTCATTACTCTCTACCAGCCTGGATGAAGAAGTGGCCCGGGACTTCCTTCTCTTTGGCCAGCCAGACGTGACCATTATTGTGGTGGATGCCACCCGGCTGGAGCGTAACCTGAACCTGGCTTTGCAAGTGTTTGAAATCACCGATCGGGCTGTTATTTGCCTGAACTTGATGGATGAGGCCCAACGGCATGGGCTGGTGGTCGATGACCGGCGCCTGGCTCGTGACTTGGGTGTACCGGTGGTGCCCACGGCGGCGCGCTACGGCCGTGGCCTGCCTGAACTGCTGCACGCCGTTCACGAAGTTGCCACCGGCCAAACCGTGTGCAAGCCATACCGTGTCAAGAGCGAATCCCCGGCCATTCAAAGAGCCATTCATCAGTTGGTGCAGCAGCTGCAAGCCACGTTCCCCGGCCTACCCAACGCTCGTTGGGTGGCTTTGCGGCTGCTTGATGGTGACCAGAGCATCATACGCGCTGTGCGTAACGGTGCGTTGGGCCAGCTGAGCCGGCCGTTCACCGGCCAAGAGCATCACCTTGAATTGGAGGTTATCCCATGACAGTCTATCCAGTGGTAGAAAACCTTTCCGTTCCCTCTTTGCCGCCAGACGCACGGGTGAACGTTTTACAAGCAGCCGAATCGCTGCGCTGGCAAATTGGCCAGGGCTTTCATGAACAGTTGATGGAAGACATTTACACCAGCGCGGCGCACCTGGCCGACCGCGCCGTCACCCGGCCGGGCGAAACGCCTCGTTTTGACCTGGACCGGGCCATTGACCGCATTGTCACCAGCCGTGTCTGGGGCTTTCCCCTGATGATCGCCCTGTTTGCTATTGTCTTTTGGCTGACTATTATTGGGGCCAATTATCCTTCGCAGCTTCTGGCGTTTATCCTGATCGATACAGCCCTGCCCTGGCTGCATCAGCTGGCCTCAGCTATTGGCCTACCCTGGTGGTTGAGCGGGCTGTTTATTGATGGCATGTACCTGGCCACAGCCTGGGTGGTGAGCGTGATGCTGCCGCCGATGGCCATCTTTTTCCCGTTATTTACGTTGTTGGAAGATTTTGGTTATTTGCCGCGAGTGGCCTTTAACCTGGACAATATCTTCAAAAAGTCCGGGGCGCACGGCAAGCAGTCTTTAAGCATGATGATGGGTTTTGGTTGCAACGCCGCCGGGGTGATTGCCACACGGGTGATCGACAGCCCGCGCGAGCGCCTTATCGCTATCATCACCAATAATTTTGCTCTGTGCAACGGCCGTTGGCCCACCCAAATTCTTATTGCCAGTTTGTTTATTGGTGCGCTTGTGCCCACAGTCCTGGCCGGGTTGGTGTCTGCGTTGGCGGTGGTGGGCATTGCCATGGTGGGCGTGCTGCTGACCTTTGTCATGTCATGGAGCCTCTCACGCACGGTGCTGCGCGGTGAACTTTCTACATTTAGCCTGGAACTGCCGCCTTATCGCCCCCCTCGTGTGTTACAAACCGTGTATACGTCACTCATTGACCGCACCTTGTATGTACTGTGGCGGGCAGTGGTGTTTGCTTTGCCCGCCGGGGCCGTTATCTGGTTGAGCGCCAATATCGGCATAAACGGCACCAGCATCGCCGAGTATCTGGTTAACTTTCTTAACCCGGTGGGCATTCTCATAGGGTTAAACGGCGTCATTTTGCTGGCGTATGTGGTGGCTATTCCGGCCAATGAGATTGTTATTCCCACGGTGTTGATGTTAACGGTGATGATGTTGGGCGCTGATAACATGGGTGCGGGGGCCGGTGTCATGTTTGAGCTGGATTCGCCGTCGGCGATCAAGGGCTTACTGACGGCGGGCGGGTGGACGCTGCTCACGGCCGTCAACCTGATGCTCTTCTCGCTCATTCACAACCCGTGCAGCACCACCATTTACACCATCTATAAAGAAACAGGCAGTAAAAAGTGGACGGCCGTGTCTGCCTTGCTGCCCCTGGTGTTAGGGTTAGCCGTTACCTTCTTCATCGCCCAAATCTGGCGGTTGGCCGCCCTTTGGATCGGTGGATAGTACCAGTAACCAGAAGTCCGTCATCAGTTTTCAGTAGACTATTTCCAGAGGTAGGCCAGCCCTGAAAACTGGTCACGGATGACTGAAAACTGGTACTAGCCTGTGGGCCTGACGCCTCCAGACGATGGCTTACATTCTAAAAGTGCCGTAGCGGTCAGTTGGCAGCGGCGCGTTCAGGGTGGTGGAAAAGGCCAACCCCAGTGCTATGCGCGTTTGCGCCGGGTCTAGAATGCCGTCATCCCACAAGCGGGCAGTGGCAAAGTATGGACTGCTCTCATGATCATACTGGTCCAGAATAGGGCGCTTAAACTCCGCTTCGGCGGCGGCAATGTGGGCCGGGGTGGGGTTTTCCAGTTCGCGTAAGGCCGATGCCTGCCCCACCGTCCACAGAACGTTGGCTGCCGCCTCGCCGCTCATGACGCTGATACGACTGTTGGGCCAACTAAACAGGAAACGTGGGTCATAGGCCCGGCCGCTCATGCCGTAATTGCCCGCGCCGTGGCTGGCGCCGTGCAGCAGGGTGATGCGCGGCACGTTGACGTTGCTCACGGCCGTGACCATTTTGGCCCCATCTTTGGCAATTCCCCCGTTTTCATACTGCCTGCCCACCATAAACCCGGCAATGTTTTGCAGGAAAAGCAGCGGCGTGCCTCGCTGGCCGCACAACTGGATAAAGTGTGTGGCTTTCAGCGCTGATTCACTAAACAGTAAGCCGTTGTTGGCCACAATGCCTACCGGAATGCCCAAAATATGCGCAAAGCCACATACCACCTGTGGCCCGTAGCGGGCTTTAAACTCGTGCAGACGGCTGCCATCTACCAGGCGGGCAATGACCTCGCGCACGTCATATTGGGTGCGGTGGTCGACAGGGATGACGCCATACAGCTCTTGCGGATCATAGGCCGGCTCTTCCGGCACATGCATGACCACAGGCATACGCTTGCACCGGTTCAGGTGGGCCACAATTTCCCGCACTTTAGCCAGCGCTTCATGTTCATCTTCGGCAAAGTGGTCGGCTACGCCGCTAAGACGGGTATGCACATCTGCCCCCCCCAGCTCCTCGGCCGTTACTTCTTCGCCGGTAGCTGCCTTCACCAACGGCGGACCGCCCAGAAAGATGGTGCCATTGCCCTTGACGATGATCGTTTCATCACACATGGCCGGAATGTACGCCCCCCCGGCTGTACAACTGCCTAACACCGCCGCTATTTGGGAAATCCCCTTGCCAGACATGCGGGCGATATTGTAGAAGATGCGGCCAAAGTGCTCTTTGTCTGGGAAGACGTCGGCTTGCAGGTGGAGGAACGCACCACCAGAATCTACCAGATAGATGGTGGGCAGGTGGTTTTCTTCAGCAACCGTTTGGGCGCGTAGATGCTTTTTGACAGTTTCTGGGAAGTAAGTGCCGCCCTTCACAGTGGGGTCATTGGCAATAATCAGGCATTCCAACCCCTGCACGCGGCCGATGCCGGTCACAATGCCAGCACTGGGCGCTTCGCCTTCGTGCATCTCCCAGGCGGCCAGAGGCGAAAGTTCCAGGAAAGGGCTGTTTTCGTCCAGGATGGCGTCAATCCGTTCGTGGACCAGCAGCTTGCCCCGTTTCCGGTGGCGTTCAGTGGTGTGCGGCGGCCGTTCGTGGGCCACCTGCTGCTGCCGCTCGTGTAGTTGGGCGGCCAGCTTTTGGTTGTGAGCGAAGTTGGTTTTGTATTCCGGGCTGTTGGTGTTGATATGGCTGATCAGTTGACTCATGCTTTCTTAAAACCTCGTTCCAGTGTGGTTAGCGTGTAACTATACCAGACAATCCGCGTTCAAACATGGTATACTCCGGTATTATCCTGGCACCATGGTTTAGCGCGTTTTTACTCGCAGTCTACCCCGGATAGTGTAAACTTGGCAGGCCCATATGACCTTAAGCAGCGCCATGTTAACCCAATTTTTGGCAGAACATCAGATAGATGCTGACGTACTGTTTTTACAGGTAGACACGCCCACTGTACAGGCCGCTGCAGAGGCTTTAGATGTGCTGCCAGAGCAGATCATCAAGTCGGTGTTGTTTTTAGCAGACGGGGTGCCGGTGGTGGTGATTGCCAGCGGGCTGGCACGCTTGAGTTACAAACTGCTGGCAGACCATCTGGGAATGTCGCGGCGGCGCGTAAAAATGGCCGGGCCGGCAGAGGTTCTGGCACACACCGGGTACGTGGCCGGATCAGTACCGCCGTTTGGGTACCGGCAGCCCATTCGCACCATCGTGGAAACGGCCGTGACTCAACTCCCTTATGAGCCCATTTACGGCGGCGGCGGTGACATAAACGCCCTGCTTAAACTGACAGTTGCTGAATTGCAGCGGGTGGTTGGGCCAGAAAAAGCCACGTTATTATTAAGCGCTGAACCGCCCTCCGTTGACGGATGACGCTAACCGTCTACCGACAATACCAGTTTACCCATCACATCATTTGTTTTCAGGCGTTGCAGAGCGGTCAACCCCTCGCTTAGCGGGTAAATAGTGTCAATAATGGGGCGCAAACGGCCGTCAAACACCATGGCCATCACCTGTTCATAGTCCGTATGGGTGCCCATGGTGCTGCCCAGGATGCTCAGGTGTTTGCCAAACATCAGCCGGTTATCAAACTCAAACTTCGCACCGCTGGTGTTGCCCACAGTCAGCAGCCGCCCGCCGCGCTTTAAGGCCCGCAGCGACGTGTGGTACGTGGCGGCACCGACATTGTCTATAGCCACGTCTACCCCCATGCGGTTGGTCAGTTTAAAGATGGCTTTGCCCCAATCCTCTTCCTGACGGTTAATAGTGATATCGGCGCCTAACTGCCGGGCCAGGGCCAGCTTTTCGGTGGAAGAGCCCACAACATAGATGCACCCGGCGCCGGCTAATTTGGCAATCTGAATGGAAGCGGTGTTCACGCCGCCACCTGCGCCTACAATCAGCACCGTTTCCCCGGCCTTAAGGCCGCCGCGTTGGATGAGCGAATGCCAGGCGGTGACAAAAACCAGCGAAGCCGCAGCTGCGGCGGCAAAGGAGGCGTCATCGGGCATTTTTACCAGGTTGCGGGCTGGCACGGCCGCGTACTCGGCAAAAAAGCCGTCCACATGTTCGCCCATGATGGCAAAGGCATCGGTCATGTTATCCTGGCCTGTGCGCGCAAAATGATCTTCGGGGTCCCAAAGGGTAGGGTTAACGGCTACCCGGTCGCCAACCTGTACACGGGTCACATGGGTACCCACCGCGGCCACGACGCCGGCGCCATCACTGCCCATAATGTGGGGCAGCTTCAACCTGAGCCCAGGCCACCCGGCCAACACCCATAAATCCAGCCGGTTTAAAGCGGCTGCTTTCACATGCAGCAGTACCTCGTCCGGGCTGATCTCCGGTTGTGGTACGTCACAATATTCAACCTGATCCAAGTCGCCGTGTTGGTGAAAAACAAGTGCTTTCATAAGCATGAATGATAGACAGCCTTCTTAAATATGCAAGTTTGTTGCTTCTCCTTTACGAACAGCTACCAACTTGACAGCGGCGTTTAATTTGCTCTTGTCCGTACCCGGTAATTCTGGTAAGTTGGAGGCTGTGAAAACGATCAGGCAGCACGTACATGGTAAACTATTTTCGGCCAACGGCCGTACGGCTTTCTTGCTCCTTAATCCATCCCCAGAGGCTAAAACGGCCGCCTCACATTACCTTTGTTTTGCACTGGTAGTAGCGGGGCCGGAAGATCACATTTTGCCCGCACTCATCAAGGATGATTGGGGCAATGAGCGGCGCGGGCGGGATGTGTATGCCTGGCTTGAAGACGAAGGATATCGTTTCCCACGGTCGGAAATCTTTGGTTTTAATGTGGATGGCGTCGAAACGCAATGCTTTATACGGGCAATAGATATGGTTGCTCACTTTCCTTGTTATGTGTACCGGGTTCCCCATGCACCGGTGGCTGAAGGGATACTGTTAGACGCCATATTACTGCCAGATGAATCTGTGACTCAGCCACAAAAGGCGCAACGGCCGTTGTCCCTATCACGGCCATTGCGCCATGCCGCTGTGGCCTGGTGGTATGTTCATCCGGCGATGACCACCTTTGATATGGCCTAAACTGTGAACCGCAACCCACAGATTTTGGATTACGGCCTGCGGACTACGGCATTCGGGTTACAAAAATGAACCTACAGCGCTGCCCATTCATCTGGTTGTTTGGCTGTTTTCTGGCCGGTATGCTCATGCTGTGGGTTGGGTCCACGCAAACCACCGGAGCACGGCCGTTGTTTGCCGCTGCCGCCCAACCAGAGTCCTCGACCCTGTCACCAATCTGGGGGCCAGACATTCAACAATGGTCAGCCCATGTGGCCGTATTGGCCGATGCTTATGGGCTGGATCCAGATTTTATTGCTGCTGTTATTAAAGAAGAATCGAACGGCCGGGCTGACCTGGTGAGCGAGGCCGGTGCTGTGGGTTTGATGGGGGTTATGCCGTCAGGCCCTGACATGGAATGGCGGCCAGTGAGCGAAGAACTGCAAAACCCGGCCGTGAACTTACGTTGGGGGGTGGGTATACTGGCGGAAATTGTGCAGCAGGCGGGGGGTGACTTGTTTGCCGCGCTGGCCGCCTACAGCGGTGGCTGGGATCAGGTCAATAACCGTGTGCCCCGCGCGTATGCTGCTCGTGTGCTGGATAATTATGCTCAGGCTGTTATGGCCCGTAACGGCCAGACGCCAGACATTGCTTCACAATGGACCATTGCCGTTGAAATAAAACGAGGCCATGTGCCCAATGAACCGCTGCTGGTGCTGGGCGAGCAGACAGAAACCAGTATGCACCTGTTCGGTAAACACATTGTGTACAATTCTGTAGATGCCACGGGCAAGGCTTATTATGTTGTTGGGTATGCTGTGCCGTTGGCGCTGGTATCTCCGTTACATCCTGATCACGACGCGATTATGGTGAGTCAGGGCAGTGAATTCCCTCATTACCAGCCCGCCCCACCAGAGCAGGCAGATGTAAAAACAGACAGCAGTAATCTACACATCATGATAGCCTGCCTGCCCAGCCTGGAGCGTTTGCGTGGGCAGTCTAGCACACGCTGGTTTGCCCCCTCGCAGTGCCCTTCCGCGCATCGTTAGGATTGTCAACTACCAATGGACAGTTAATAATTAAGCCATTATGCCAACGCCATTTATGCATTTGCACATTGCGGAGCAAATTCGCCAGGAGGCGATAAATCAGGGAAACGGCCGTTTGGTTGACGCCTTGATGATGCAGTGGCCTGCCTTTTACCTGGGCAGTGTAGCCCCGGATATCAACGCCATCAGCGATATTCGCCGCGCCGAGACCCATTTTTATGATTTGCCGCCGCTGCCGGACCATGATGCTTATCCGGAGATGCTGGGGCAATATCCACACCTGGCAAACCCGGCGCAGCTGCCTGGTGATCAGGCAGTGTTTGTGGCGGCCTACAGCGCTCACCTGATGCTTGATCTTATCTGGCTGCGGCAGATCGTATGGCCTTTTTTCTTCCAGGCGGAACATCTTGGCCCGCCAGCGCAGCGCCGCTTGCTGCACTTTGTTTTGTTGGCCTACCTGGACACGCTGGCGCTGGCGGCGCTGCCGGCCACGGCCGTGACCACCCTGGCCAATGCCTGCCCTTATGCCTGGCTGCCCTTTGCCCCAGACAAGCTGCTGGTTCAATGGCGTGATATGCTGGTGGCCCAGCTGCAGCCTGGTGCGCCCGTCCACACGGTGGAAATTTACGCTGGGCGGCTGGGTATGTCTGCCGCCGAGTTTGCGGCCGCCTTGCATGATCCCGCCTGGATGACCGAACATGTCTTTGGCAAGCTGCCTGTCGCCGAGATTCAAGCCATTGTGCAAACGGCCGTACCACAGAGCATCCAATTGATTCGTGATTATTTACAGATGTAGAAGTTGGACACTTAAAAGATGAACACACCTATGCCCACACTTGTTGAACCCCGACGCACCATTCAGGCACGTTTCCCAGACGGCCGGGCCTTTGAAGCTGAAAGAAATACGCCTCTGGAGGTGTTTATACAAACGGCCAATATGCCTACCAATGGCCCCGTTGTGGCCGCGCTGGTGAACGGCCGTTTGCGTGAGCTTTCTATTCCCCTGGAAACAGACGCTGACCTGACGCCGGTGACAACAACCGATTCCGATGGTTCACGCATTTACCGTCGTTCCCTTTGTTTTCTGATGATCGTAGCGGCCGCCGAGATATTTCCGCAGCAAAGCATCACCATTATGCACTCTATGCCCTTTGGTGGTTATTATTGCGAGTTTGACGGCCAAAAAGCCATAGAGGCTAATCTGGTCCGGCTAAAGCAGCGCATGCGCGAACTGGTGGAGGCAAATTTACCCATTCACCAGGTAAAGATGCCTTTAGAAGAGGCGCTGCAATTTTTTCGGGACTGCGGCGATGAAGAAAAGGCTACCCTGTTTGCCAAACGGCGCAAAGATTACCTGACGCTGTATGAATTAAACGGTGAGCGCGATTATTTTCATGGATTTATGGTGCCACGCACCAGCTACCTGAATTTGTTTGACTTGCGCCTGTATAACAATGGGTTTATCTTGCAATTTCCCCGCCGCCACCAGCCAGATGCGTTGCAGCCTTTTGAAGATGAACCGGTGCTGGCGCAAATATTCCAGGAGTATGATCGCTGGCTGCAAATCATTGGCATGTCACGCGTGGCCGCCTTAAATGATGCGTTGCATAACGGCCGTATTGTTGAAGCCATTCTGGTGGCTGAAGCGCTGCACCAGCGCCAGTTAGCCCGTATTGCCAATGAGATTGCCGCCCGGCGCCCGGCTGTAAAGTTTATCTTTATCTCCGGCCCTACCTCGGCTGGTAAAACAACGTTCAGCAAACGACTGGCTATCCAACTGTTAGCGTATGGCATTCACCCTGTTACGGTGGGTATGGATGATTACTTTGTCAACCGGGATGACACGCCGCGTGATGAAAATGGTCACTATGATTTTGAAGCGTTGGCGGCCGTGGATGTCCCTTTGTTTCGGCATCACATGCAGCGTTTACTCAAGGGGGAAACCATCATCCGGCCACGTTACAACTTTCGCACTGGCTTGCGTGAAGAGGGTGATTCGCTGGCCATAAACCAGGACCATGTGATTCTGGTGGAAGGGATTCATGGCCTGAATCCACGTCTGGTAGAAGGGGTGCCCACCACGGCCGTTTACCGCATCTTCATTTCGGCCTTCACCCAACTCAACCTGGACAAGCACAATCGTGTACCCACCACCGACACGCGCCTGCTGCGCCGCATTGTGCGTGATGCTACACACCGGGGGTATACGGCCGCCGATACCATCGGCCGTTGGCCCAGTGTCCGCCGCGGCGAAAAACGGCATATCTTTCCGCATCAAAATAATGCCGACGTTTTTTTTAACTCTGCCCTGGTATATGAACTGGCGGCGCTAAAACCCTTTGCCGAACCGTTGTTATTGCAGGTAGAACCAGGCACTCCAGAGCGGGTAGAGGCCAACAGACTGCGGGCCTTTTTACAATGGTTTGATCCCTTGCCGGCAGAGCTTCGGGCCCTTATTCCCAGTGATTCTATCTTGCGGGAGTTTATGGGCGGGTCTATCTTACAAGAGTACGAGCCGGGTAAATAGAAGCGTGGCCAGCGTAGTGTGTATGAACCTATACAACATTTTTAAGGTAGATTGTGGTAATTTGCCCCACCCTTACCTTGGTTGTTCCGGATACAATGGACAGGTTACGATGAAAACGCAAGGAGAGACATTGTGAGCGATTTAGAAGCCATACAAGAGCATTATGAAACCTACAAACGCATGGGTCTAACATTAAATATGCAGCGAGGCCAGCCCAGCGATGCTGACTTTGACCTGTCTAATGATCTGCTGACCATTGTTAACGAAGATACGCTGCTGACACCCAGCGGTATTGACATTCGCAATTATCCGGGTGGTGTAGCCGGGTTGCCAGAGGCGCGGGCCTTGTTTGCCACGGTGCTTGGGGCGCGCCCGGAAGAGATGGTGGTGGGCAACAATGCCAGCCTGGAATTGATGTCCACTGTTCTCATGTGGGCTTTACTGCGTGGCATGAAGGACAGCGATAAACCCTGGGTTGGGCAAAAGCCTAAAATGATCGTTACCGTTCCCGGTTACGACCGGCACTTTTTGCTGCTGGCCCAGCTGGGTTTTGAGATGGCGCCGGTGACCATGACACCTGATGGTCCAGATATAGAGGCTGTAGAGAAGCTGGCAAAAGATGACCCCACGGTAAAAGGGATCTTCTTTGTGCCCACTTACAGCAACCCTACGGGCGAGACAATAACAGCGGCGGTGGCCCAACGGCTGGCCAGTATGGCCACCGCCGCGCCTGACTTCACTATCTTTGCTGATGATGCCTACCGGGTTCACCACCTGACAGAAGACCATGCTTCCCCACCTGACCTGCTGCGCGCTTGTGAGGCGGCCAGTAACCCGGACCGGGTTTATGTTTTTGGTTCCACCTCTAAAATGACTTTTGCCGGTGGCGGTGTAGGCTTTTTTGCCTCCAGCATCGCCAATATTAACTATATTACGTCTTTGATGGGGGCGCAGTCCATTGGCCCCAATAAGATCGAACAATACCGCCATGTGCGCTTCCTGCAAACATACCCAGGAGGCATTCCCGGGCTGATGCGCGCCCACGCGGCGCTGCTGCACCCCAAGTTTACGGCCGTAGACAGGGTACTGTCACGCGAATTAGGCGGCAGCGGCCTGGCCACATGGACAAACCCTAAAGGTGGCTACTTTATCAGCCTGGATACAACACGGCCGGTAGCCGACCGGGTGGTAACACTGGCCAATGCGGCGGGCGTTTCTCTGACGCCGGCCGGCGCCACCTATCCATTTGGCCTGGACCCCCACAATAGCAATATACGGATAGCCCCCAGCCGCCCCCCGGTGGCTGAGGTGGAACAGGCCATGGCTGTGGTGGCCGCTTGCATCAAACTGGCCTCAGCAGAATATGATCGGAAGCACTGATACATTTTAAGGCCCAAATAGGTACAAACGCCGTATTGCTTTTTAGATACGGCAAAGGCACAATTGCCTAAAGATGTGGCGCTCCCTGGGAGTGCCACAACAACTTTTTGTTTTAGGTGAGTGTTACTTCTAAGGTGGCAGCCGCCGCGGTGAATATAATTTCTAGACGATTATGTAGGACTCAGCGGTACAGTTCCTATGGGTTCGTTCAAAAATAACTATTGTAAACGAGCCCTATGTGGCTCAACCGGGCCCAGAGGAGAATTGCATTGCCTGATCCCATTTCTTTATCCGCAGAGTCGCAGTTTAAGGCAATTGTAGCGACTTCTCCTATCCCTACGGCCGTAAGTCACTTTAATGGTACCGTCATCCATGCCAATCACGCATTTGCGCGCACGTTTGGTATGACCTTGCCAGAGGTCATTGGTTCGCACATCCCTGATTATTATTATGATCCGGATGATATTGTGCCCATTTTGGATTTGCTCAAACAGGATGGCCGTGTGCAGGCTGTGGAAATTAAAGCCAAAAAGCGTGATGGCACGCCGGTCTGGGCCCTGGTCTCCGTGGCAGTCATTGAGCTGGATGGTGAGATCTTTGACCTGATCGAGTTTAATGACATTACCGAACGTAAGCAGATAGAAGAAAAACTGGCCCAGCGCACACGTTCCCTGGAGGCGCTAAACCAGCTGGCACGTGATGTGACGGCCACCCTGGACCTGGAAGTGATTCTACACACGGCCGTAAAAACCGCTATCCACCTGCTGGATGTCACCAGTGCCTACATCAGCGCCTGGAACGAAACAAACCAGACAATGACCGTTATTGCTGAACAAAACACCATGGCCAAGCAGGGCTCTAAGTTAAACGCGGTGTATGATCTGAAAGCAGACCCTGACGCTGCCATGGGCTGGCTGTGGAATTTACGCCCCGTCAATCTTTCCCACCTGGAAGATGCCGATTTATCCCCGAAAGCGCGGGCTCACATGATGACCTATGGCTGCAAATCAGCCCTGGAAGTGCCGCTGCGCACCAAAGATACTACCTTGGGAACGTTGGAGTTATGGGAGAGCCGTGCCCGGCGAGACTTTACGCAAGAAGAGATCGAACTGGCCCAAGCCATTGCTTCCCAGGTAGCATTAGCCATTAATAATGCCCGGTTGTATGAACAAACTAAGGAGGCTAACCGTTTAAAGATGGAGTTTCTGGCCAAAGTCAGCCATGAACTGCGCACCCCGCTGGGGGTCATTCTGGGCTATGCCGAGATGCTGCAAGAAGGACTGTACGGGGCGCTCTCTGGCACCCAAGGGGAAATTTTACACTATATTGTAGAGAACACGGCCGCGCTCACCCATCAGGTGAACAACTTGCTTGATGCCGCCCGACTGGAAGCCGGAAAACTGCATCTGACACCGGACACCTTCTTGCGGGAAGATATGCTTAACCGCATCCGAAATCAATTTGGGCCACAGGCAAGCCTGAAGAACCTCACCTTTACCATTAACATTAGCGACAATGCACCCGAAACGCTGTATGGTGACTGGCGGCGGGTGGAGCAGATTGTTTATAATCTGCTCCAGAATGCCCTGAAATATACACAAACGGGGGGCATTACCCTGCGTGTTGATCGGCCGGATAAAGATCATTGGGCGCTGGTGGTAGCAGATACAGGCTCCGGCATTCCCGCTGAAGCACAGTCAACGATATTTGAGTCATTTCGTCAGGCAGATGACACCGCCACGCGGTCACACCCGGGGCAAGGGTTGGGGTTGACCATTGTGCGCCAACTGGTGCACCTGATGCACGGTGAAGTCTACCTGGAAAGCCAGGTGGGGCGGGGGAGCTCTTTTACCATTTTGTTGCCCTTAAAAAAGGAAGGGTAAACCGCGCTTATTTAGGCAGTGTACCCATCTGGGTGCGCCAGATGCCAGTTCCAAGCTGTTTCAATAATTGTACGCAAGTCAGGGTAATGAGGCTGCCAGCCCAGATCATGGTTAATGCTTTCGCTGCTGGCAATAAGAACGTCTGGGTCGCCGGGGCGGCGGGCGCCAACAACCATCGGAATAGGATGGCCGGTGACAGTGCGGGCGGTTTGGATGACCTCTTTAACACTGTAGCCACGGCCGTTGCCCAAGTTGTACTTGCCGCTGGGCCCCCCGGCCAGCAACGTTCGCATTGCCAGAATGTGTGCTTCTGCCAGGTCAATAACATGGATGTAATCTCGCACACAGGAGCCATCAGGGGTTTGGTAGTCGTCGCCAAAAATGGTGATCTTTTCCCGTTGGCCCAGCGCCACCTGTAGCACCAGGGGAATCAGGTGCGTTTCCGGGTCATGGTCTTCGCCTCGTTCCTCGGTAGCGCCGCAGGCGTTAAAGTAACGCAGGCAAGTGTAGCGCATGCCGTATAGGCGATCCATCCAATGCAGATAACGCTCCATAATGTTTTTGGATTCCCCATAGGGGCTGCCAGGCACAATGCGCTCGTTTTCTTCAATGGGCATCTTTGCCGGGTCGTCAAATAGATTGGCCGTAGAGGAGAGGATGAAGCCTCTGACGCCGTGTTTGACCGCGCTTTCCAACAGGTTCAGGCCATTGACGATGTTGTCACGCAGGTAAAGGAAAGGCTTTTCCATAGATTCACCCACCAGGGTGTAAGAAGCAAAATGCATGATGCCCTCTGGCCGATGGGTGGCCACGGCCGTTTCCACGGCATCTTTATCAGCCAGGTCTCCCTGAATGAACGTGGCCGCCGGATGAACGGCGTCACGATGCCCCTGGTAAAGATTGTCAAAAACTACCACTTCTTCGCCTGCTTTGATCAGGCGCTCCACGGCAATGCTGCCGATATAACCGGCGCCGCCGGTAACAAGAATTTTCATGTAGGTACCCCTTTTGTTGATGGATTATCAGGTGTTTGTTGCTGCTGTTGTGCCAGCGGCTTTACCTCGGACGCGAGTGTAGCCGCTGACAGTTAAGATGTGGCTGAAGCTAAAGGATTGTCTGGAAATTATGCCCTCTCAGGTGACGGTGAAAATGGCCGGTGCATCAGGGCTGTATGCCCAGCGTCAAGGGTATGGTCATCTCTTGGTCTTCCCGAATAATGGTCAGCGTAATGGTTTCCCCAGCTTTTGTATGCAGTTCCAGGTATTCAAATAAATGCATCCAATCAGAGACTGGCTCGCCGTTAACGGCCGTTAAAGTGTCACCCCCTGCCAGAAAGCGCCGGTTGCCCACAATCACCTCTTGCTGTGCGCCACGGATGCCAGCCGCAGCCGCCGGGCCGTCCTGGTAAAGCTGGGCGATGAGAATGCCACGCTCTACTGGTAGTTGCAGCGCCTGGGCCAGCTCTGGTGAAATATCATATCCTAAAAACCCTAGCCAGGGATGGGGGTAAACGCCGCTTTCAATCAGGGCCGGCACCACCCGCTGCACGGTACTCACCGGCACGGCAAAGCCGATGCCTTGGGCGCCTTCGCGAATGGCCGTATTAACGCCAATGACCCGCCCACGTGAATCCAGCAGGGGACCACCAGAGTTGCCGGGGTTAATGGCGGCGTCTGTCTGAATAACGTTAAAGATAGTGTTACGATTGTTTGTTTCCAACGGCCGTCCTAAAGCGCTGATCACGCCTGTTGTTAACGTTCTATCCAGGCCAAAGGGATTGCCAATGGCAATGGCCCGCATTCCCACGCGCAAATCTTCCGCAGTGCCCAGTTCCAGCGGGATCAACTGTTCCGGTGGCAAATCTACCTGGAGCACTGCCAGATCATTGGGTGGGTCTACCCCTACCACCCGTGCCGGGACGCTGACCTCATCAGAAAACTTCACTTCCAGACTTTCTGCACCTTCAATCACGTGGTAATTGGTCAGGATGTGGCCTACTTTATCATACACAAAGCCAGAGCCAGTTCCCTCACTAGGCATGGGACCAAAGAAAAAACTCATCGTTACCACCCGTGCTGTGATGTGTACCACTGACGGCCCCACACGCTCGTACAAGTTGGTCACCAATTGCTCTTCGACATCAATGGGCGTTAACAGGGCGTCTGGTAAAGGTGTGGGTGTGACGACGATGATAAAGGGTGTTTGGGTGGGTGCAGGCGTGGACACGGCCGTTTCCGCCGCCTGGCTGCATCCAACGAGCAGCAGCGTGACAAGAAGAATAACTCGGTGCATAACATTGCCTCATAAGTCAGAATTGTTTCATTGGTACCGCACTTAATGCCTTAGTGCAAGCAGTTGTCAGGCATTTTTAACCTGATGCGCCGCATTTCATAACACAGGGAGATTTTTCTAACCAGTGGGTGACGTTTATAATGGGGCAAACCAATACCCGGTTTACAAAACAAAGCGCCGGGGGGTTATTGAATGCAACATTGGGTAACGCAGCTGAATTGATTATTGCATTTTCTGCCCTACATGCCGGGCTTGTGGGCCTGGTGTTGGCTTCCATTCAGGTCATGATTGCAAAATGATATATACCCGGCGAGATACTTCCGTGAAGCCAAGTTTTTGGGCCACACGCAGCGAGGTTTCATTTTCCTCACCACAGCTCCAGACGGGGATAAGGTTAAGCGCCCGCAGATACCGGGCAATAACTGCCGCCGCCGCCGAAGCATAGCCATGATGGCGCCATTCAGGCAGGGTATGCACGCCGATCTCACCATACATGGTAGAGCGGGCGTAGTTTTGGGCAATGGCTACCAGCTGCCCGTCGACAATGGCCCCGGCCACCGCCATTTCTAAGAGTGTGCGCCGGGGCTGTGGGCCTTGCAGTTCAAAGGGAGCGGCTTCCAGCAGTGAGAGATCAGCAGGTGTTAACAGGCGTACATGGGGGTGACTAAGGGAGGAGGCATGGTATGTAAGCGTATGGTAAACATCACCTAAGCACCGGACGGCACGGCCCATTTGTGCTGCTATAAGCGGTGCCAGGTCAGGCGCTATATCGCTGCTAACATTGACACAGGTCCAGCCTGGTATTTGTGTCAAGAAGCTGGCCATCTGCTGCGGATCACGGCCGTAAACCAGGGGTTCACCAGGCTGCCCGGTATCTTCAATAACGGCCGTTTCAAATGTTGTCACTGCCCCACTCACCCAGGCCCGCGCCAACCCACGCCGCAACTGTGACGTTGCGATGACTGTTTCCGGGGTGTCTGGCAGGCTTTCGGCCAGAAGCAGGCATTGCTCTTGGGTTAACAACTGTGGCCGCATGGCAGGCAATTATCTATTGCCACGCCGCTAGTTGCAATCGCAGTCACAACCATCACAACAATCACTGTTACAATCACAACAATTGCCGCTGCAATCACAGCAGCCAGTGCCACATTCACAACAGCCAATGTCACAGTCACAGCAGTGGCCACCTTCACAGCAATGTGCGTGGCAGCAGCCACAGTTACAATCACGGCAGTGGCAGCAATAAAGGCAGTCACAGCAATCACAACAATCACAACAATCGCCATTACACCTGGAGATGTCGTCGATCGGACGTCCCCAAAAACCACGTTTTTTGGCAGGCTGAAGCGAGTCAGGCGGGTGCTGTTCTGCTTCTGGCAGTTCTTCTAGAATGTGTTGTGTTGTGCATTGACCACCCGTACATGAGGCGTGTCCTAGCGTCTGGCGGCCGGTAATAGCCAGCTGCTCAACCAATAATTTTTGGGCCAGCTCTGGCTGGGGTAAGATGAGGCGGTTAAATTGATGTTTGAGGCAGTTGTGTGCTTCACGAAAGATGCGCTGCGCTTCAGCGTGCCTATCAGCGCTGGCAAATGCCTGGGCCAGGGCATTAAATTTGCCCTGTGCCAGATCATCGGCATAGTCCCGATAGCTGTCTAGCAGGAAAAGGATACGGCCGTACATGCGCCCCATCTCATACAACGGGTCTAGGTTTTGAAGCTGGTGGGCAATGACGGCCGTATGTTGAAAGGCAGCCGCCACAGCCAATTCTGTAGGTTCAGCGTAATAGGCAAAATTGCGGTTTGGCTGCTGCTCCACGGCCGTTTGGCGGGTAGCTTGGGTGGCCAGTGCCTGGCTGTTAAATTGAAGGCGTTTACCTAGATGGTGGCCGCTGGTCTGCCATTTGCCGGCCACAGCTTTGGCCAGGCCAGGCATGTGCCGCCATTGGGTATCGCCGTCTGCCACATGGTCATCCAGGCGGGTGGCGGCCATGGTTAAGGCCAGGGCCGCGGCATATTGGGCACCGGGGTTACTGGCCGCCACCACATGTGCGCGCTGAAAGCCACGCAGTACACACGTTTGAGCATACGTAGCGGCCGGTTCAGCAGTCTGGGCTTCACACAAGACAGATATGAGGGCGGCATCATAGTTGGTGGCCATGCGGGCAAGCTGGCCCTGATGATCACGTAAGGTTAAACACAGGCCGCAGATGTGTCCTTGCCACTGTTTGCGGTTGGTTGGGGTGAGGTGACAACCTCCTTTTGCCAGGCCAAACATACGTCCTCCTATATAGGTGCCACGCCTATTTTAGACCCAGCAGCAAAAGCGCTGGGCAACCCCTGTTACTGGCGGCTGTTTACTGAACACTGGCTGGTGCTGCCCGGCAGCCGGTGGCGGTTGGCGGTCACCCAACGGTAAACCCATACCTGGAGCTGTTTAAAACCGGGCAGGCGGTAAAGATAAGTAAACGGCCGTGCCCACCATACATACCACATGGCGCTGTTAACAGCTTCAGCGCCACCCGTCAGACGGCCGTCTGTGTGCACAAACCACGCCTGTGCCAGGCCGTCTTCGGCCGTTAACCCATGCGCTTGCATAATGTCCGGAATGGCCTGCCAGGGTTTGATACCAATCTGGCCTTTGGTCCACGCCTCTACGAGGCGCGCCGTTTGCTGTCAGAAGCCGCAGTCGCCATCAAAAATAAGCAAAGGGGCACCCAGATAAGTGTCATTTTTCATAATAAACACCTGTTTTCAGTAAATTGATAAAGGCTGACGGCCGTTCCAGATGCACCGCATGCCCTGCCCCGGGCACAATATTCAGGTGTACAGTAGGGATGTGGCCTGCCATTTGCCGGTTGATATGCACAAATTTTTCATCTAGTTCACCGGCTATTAACACGACGGGCATAGGTAAACGTGCCAGATCGGGCCACAACGAAGGTTGGGCGCCAGTGCCCATACCGCGCAGGCTGTTGGCCAGGCCCACCGGGTTGTTTTGCAAGCGCTGCTGGCGCAAGGTTTGCCGGGTTTCTGGCGGCAACTGCCGCTGGCTGGCCCATAATGGCAACTGCTCCCATCGATCGACAAAGGCCGTTATGCCCTGCACCTCCAGCCAGTCGGCCAGCTCTCTATCACGCCTGACCCGTTCTTGTCTTTCGCTTTCTACGGCTAACCCTGGCGATGCACTTTCCAGGATGAGGGTGTGAAGGCGCTGTGGATAGTGTACGGCCGTAAACAAGGCCAACCGCCCTCCCATCGAATACCCCATCAGGTGGGCTTGCTCAATGTGTAAATGGTCCAGCACCGCAATCAGGTCAGCAGCCACCTTGTTCAGGTGGTAGCGGCCCTCATTTGGTGGGGAAGCCGTACGGCCGTGGCCCACAATATCTAAGGTGATAACCTGAAACTTCCCGATCAGGGTGGGCAAAAGGGGGCGCCAGTTTTGTGAACTGCCGGTAAAGCCATGTAATAATACCAAGGGCTGCCCAGCCCCCTGAGAGGTTACATGATAGGTAACACCATGAAGGCAAAAGTCAGGCATGCCCCAATTTTACGGCCGTTGTATCTGCCCTGTCCAGTACTGCTCCGCCAGAGCAAAAGCCTGGGAGCCAATTTGCTGGCCCATCTGGCGGCCGTAAAGATCAGCATCTTGAAAATGAATGCCGCCATACCGCCGTGACATGCCGGCCTCGTCGGCTGCTTCCTGGAATGTTTCCCAGTGCAATGTTACAACGGTGACGGGGCTGCTTTCAAACATATTGCCGCCAACAGGTAAAATGTGCTGTCCTAACAAGTCTGGAATGCCGTCCCGGTTAAAGTCTTCATTGAATAAGACGGTGACACCATCGTAAAACTGGTTGCTGCCAGTAAAGCGTGTCAGCACCTCGGCCGCAGCAGCGCTAAACGTGCTGTGCCCAGATACATACTCGGCAAAGGGTGGGGTCACAAATGTCAGGCTCTGATACGGCCGCCACGTTTCACCGGGAATGAGCTGGGTGCCCTGGTTTGGGCCTCCCCAGGCGGCCACCACCTGCCCGGCATATTTATGCTGAATGGCTGACGCCGGGCGCACGTAGTCATAGTACCGTTTCGCCTCCCAGGCGGCGATGCTGCTGTCAAAAACGGCGCCGTTTAAGGCAAAAAACAACTTTATATCATCGTCAATGGTGTGCTGATCCCGGTAACAAATGCCATGTGTCAGGGCATTCCAATGACCTGGCGGCGTTTCTGAACGAGGTCCATCGGCCCAATATTCGGCAATGACCTTTTGTTCGTCTGTCAGATTGGCGCTTAAGTTCAGAATCTCGTCAGTCTGTATATGATAAGCTTCATCATGCGTCATGGTGTTGCCGGCAGCGTCCGTATACGGTTCCGATGACCCTGCCTGTGGGGGCATAGGTGGGCGAAACTGGCTGCCGGAGGTAAGGGCAAACGGCCGTACCATGCCCCAATGCGGCGTTAAAAAGACCTGGTCTCTGTAGGAAGCGGGGTCATTGTGATCAACCATGGGCCAGCCGGCTTCATTTTGCCTTGTGCCCGTGGGCACACGCAGCGGCTGCCAATGATTGGGGTTAAATCCGGCATGACCGGGTGCATTATCTGCCAACGGATCGGCGCTGTTGACAACCGTATAGAGTTGGGGGTAGATATCTGAGGTTGTGTCTGCGTAATTGTTGGCCGCATTAGCGCCATCGTTCGCCCGGTCGGTGATGACCGCCTGCGCGGCCATATAGCCAATGCCGGCGGGTGTGGTGGGGTCTGCCTGGGTGGCAACTTCATAGCCCAATTCATGCAGCAGATTGGTGAAGGCATGGGTGTTTTTTTCGTACTCAGGGAACAATGTTACCAGCATGTGATAGGCTGCCTGGCTAACTGCTTCCCCTTTATGGGTGTTGGTATGTTCCGTAAGCGGCCGTTTTACAGCCGGGTCTAGCACCGTCGGTACCGCTGCCGCATCATAGGCTGTCCAGGCATCATACATGGCTTCATGTACCATGTACAGCGAACGGGCAATGACAGTAGGCCGGGGCGGGCCGTTACGCACAGCGGCCAGCATGACCTCATTCCACAAAACGACAAGATTGGCCGGTGGCTCATGCAGCATGTTTGCTGGCTGTGTATCTATGGCTTCCTCAGAGGGCGGCATGAGTTGGAGGGGTTCCACGGGTGTGGGCAAAACGGCCGTATTCCCCACATTCTGGCAGGCGGTTGAGACGACCGTCAGCGTAAGGAACAGCAAAATCATGGCTGTTTTACCTGAAAGATGGCGGATCAATTTTTTAGGTGCCATGCATATTGTCCTTTTATGGTAGGCGTTCGTGCCGGTAGTTTATGGTGTCAGAAGTATGATAATGAGTCCTTCCATCGCCGGGTATCCACACAAAAGTGAAATGTAATCTAGCTTACATTACAAGTCAAGGGCGGGCTGGCAGTGTGCGGCCTTTAGGTAACCGGCAACAATCATTTAAAATCGTTTTAGGTGTTGTCGATTCCCCGAGGAAACCACAAAAACTGTGGCGCCAGATTTGCAAAAACTTTGTGCGGTTTACCTAAACGAGGTGATTCCGAACAATTTCCCCCAAACAGGCGCAACTTTACGGCCGTGGCACTGTTCTAACATATAGGAAACAGGACCATTGCAGCTCACCTGGCAGCCAAACATACTCAAATAGGAGATAAATGATGTTACTTGATATCGTTTTATGGATTGTCCTGGGCGGCGTCGCTGGCTGGTTAGCCAGCATCATTATGAAGAAAAATGCACAAATGGGGCTGATCGCCAATATTGTTGTGGGCATTATAGGGGCGCTGATCGGTGGGTTTGTCATGAACGCTCTGGGCTTCTCTGAGGCGACCGGGTTTAACCTTTACAGTTTGTTCGTCGCTGTTTTAGGCGCCGTTGTTCTATTAGCCATTTTGGGCTTTGTTCGGCGCGCCAGAGTCTGATCTTACAATGCAGACATCCGATTTCTCTGAGAAATCGGATGTCTGGTAAGCGCTAAAATGGGCTGCCTATTTCAGACGTTTGCGCACACCGTATAAAAGCCCCCACCTGGTTAACTTGTAATAAAATCCGTTTCATGATACTTCGGTATGATTATGGTACATACGCTGTTTCAGAAATTTTATGGCCTTGTATAGAGGCGGGTCTTGTGCGTGCCCCCGCTCCGGGCGACCACGCCTAATCTTGGTCCCCCAAAATGCGTTTTACAGCGACGCGCATATCTGGAATAAGTACGTAAAAGAGTATAACCACCACGGCCGCATAGGCAGCCGTGGCCGCTAAACTAACAGTCAGGCGTGCCAGTAAGCTAACCTCCCCAAAACTGGCCATGCCCCATTTTAATACCACGCCGCTTACCAACGTGCCTAGTAAAGCCGTGACAAAAATCGTAACCAGCCACGACATCTCTGCCAGGGATAAATTTTGGTACCATTCATTAAATTTTTTCACGTAAACTATCCTCTCTACAGTTTTAAAGAATTTTCATGACCTTTTGTAGGGCAGGTCTTGTGCCTGCCCCCGCTCCGGGCGATCACAAGGGTCGCCCTTACCAAAGTGTGATTTTTTTGTGAAGCAGTGTGCTCTCTTAACAATTAACAAAATACATGCCTGTATAAGTACATGGGCATACTAACAAATAGAGTGACAAACGTTGATGGGAAAAAGCTCTTAAGTAGGGGAATTTGGTACTTATGGTTCTCTTTCTATGCCTGTGTACCAACTGGCCTGACGATCATTTCCCTGGTTTTGCTGCCTATCAGGCTGGTATTTGTTGCATGGCTTCGGCAACTTGCCGTCTGGCAATCTTACCGGAAGCTGTCTGCGGCAGTTGTGATACCAGGTAAATGTGCCGGGGGATCTTATATCCAGCCAGCCGCTCTCGGCAAAACTGGGTAAGGTCATCTGGGGTAACGTTTGCATTTGGCGTAGGTGCTTCACCCTGGCCAGCCTTTAAGGCTATCATAGCCGTTACTACCTGCCCCCATGCCGGGTCTGGCAGGCCCACGACGCAGGCATCGGCTACAGCCGGATGCTGCTTCAACACGGCTTCTACTTCTGCCGGGTAAACGTTTTCTCCCCCAGACACGATAAGGTCGCTGCGCCGCTGGACCAGCCACAGGTCACCCTCATCATCCAGGTAGCCAATATCGCCGGTGGCATGAGATTGGTTACCGCCGCCAATCTCCAGGCTCCGATCACGAGAAAAGTAGCCGGCCATCACGGTGGGTCCGCTAACGATAATCTCGCCATGCTGATGAGGAGGCAGCCTACGGCCGTGATCGTCCACAATTTTTATATCGGTGAACAAGAGCGCTTTACCCACACTGCCCGGCTTGCGCCATACCTCCTCTGGCAGCATGGTGGCTACCTGGGAAGCGGCTTCCGTTAACCCATACGTTGTAGCCACAGGCACGCCGGCTGCCTGGGCGCGTGTTACCAGATCAGGCGCGGCCGCCCCCCCCCCCAGCAGCACCAACCGCAAACTTTCTGGCCAGCTTTGGCGGGTATCAAGCAAGCGCGTGAGCATGGTGGGTACCAGCGAGATGAGAGTGATGGGTTTGGTATCTAAACTGTGGTTGATGGCTTCCAGGTCGAATTTGGGATGCAGGTCTACGGCCGTACCATACAAACAACTGCGCCAGAGTACAGCCATCCCCCCCACATGATACAGCGGCAGACAGCTCAGCCACAGGTCATGTGGTTGTACGCCGAGTTTATACGCCGAGGCCAGGGCGCTGTAAAAGTGGTTGGCAAACGTTAACATGGCCCCTTTAGGCTGGCCAGACGTGCCAGAGGTAAAAACGACAGCCTGTAAATGGTGCATAGCAAAAGAGGTCTGGGGCAAGGTATACGGCATGGATGTTTCCAGCCACGCCTCGTTCACCACCAGCCACTTACAGGCGGTTACGGATAATTTTGCCGCCAAATCCTCTGTGACCAACACCAGGTCACAGCTTGTGTGTTTGATCTGCCATCCCAGCTCGGCCGGGGTCAGGCGAGTGTTTAAAGGCACCAGCACGCCCCCCAGCCGCGCCAGGGCATGAACCAGGCAGGTGTAAACCAGGGTATTGGGCATGAGGACGCCCACAAACTGCCCCTGGGTTACACCTGCTTTCTGCAAATGGGCACAAACTCCATTGACGAACAAATCCAGCTCGGCGTAACGCCATTGAGATGTGCCAATCATCAGAGCCAGGGCATCGGGTGACGCCTTGACGCGGGCAGCCAGCCACTCATGCATGGGTTACCGGCCAATTATCTGGAGCGCTTGACATACGGCCGTACATTTGCCCACAAACTCATCCCTAGGTAAAACACCACATACAACAGTGAGGCCAGCACCCACCAACTGTTAACGGCCGGGTATTGCCAAATGAGAACCCCCATTACCCCTACCCAAACAACGGTAAAGAGCACCGTTATCCCTCGGTTACCTTCCATGCGTGACGGGTACAAATACTTAATGGGCACAAACACCATCACGCCGCAGGCCAGCAAGACGGCCAGATTTAATAATGGTGGGGTTTGCAGCAGCACAAAATAGATAACCAATACGTTCCAATAGGAGGGAAAACCTTTGAAATAATGATCGTCTGTCTTGGCGTCTGCCTGGGCAAACTGGTAGCTGGAAGCCAGCAAGATAAACGCCGGTGCAGCCAGTAACCACGTCTGGGGGACCAGAGGGGCCTGATAAATAAATAGGGCGGGCACAATAACGTATGTCTGGAAATCTACAATGTTGTCCAGCAAGGCGCCGTCAAACCCGGGCAGCACCCGCTTCACCTGTACCAGTCGGGACAAAGATCCATCGAAACCATCGATCACCGTGGCAATGCCCATAAAAATCATGGCTGCTTGCCACTGCCCATCAAAGATGGCGAGGATGGACAAAAAGCCCAACACTACGCCGCTGGCCGTGAGGCTGTGAATTCCCCAGGCTAGAACTTTGCGCCATATGCGTATCTGACTGTCATTTACTACGATCATTGTTTACGGCCGCCAGGGATATTTGCTAAAGTCTGGCTCTCTCCTTTCTAAAAATGAATTTTTACCTTCTGTGCCTTCTTCAGTCATGTAGAACAACATGGTTGAGTCGCCGGCCAGCACTTGCAGGCCAGTTTGCCCGTCCATATCGGCATTCATGGCTGCTTTCAGGAAGCGTATGGCGATGGGGGATTTTTTCAGAATTTCTTGTGCCCAGGTGATCCCTTCGGTCTCAAGCTGGGCTACCGGCACTACCTTGTTTACCAGCCCCATCTCCAGGGCTTCCTGTGCATTGTACTGGCGGCATAGGTACCAGATTTCCCGTGCCTTTTTCTGGCCGATGATGCGGGCCAGGGTAGCCGAGCCATAACCAGCGTCAAAGCTGCCTACAATAGGCCCGGTTTGGCCAAAGACAGCATTATCGGCGGCAATGGTCAGGTCGCAGATGACGTGCAGCACATGGCCGCCGCCAATGGCATAACCGGCCACCAGGGCGATAACGGGCTTGGGCATGGTACGGATGATACGCTGAAGTTCCAATACGTTGAGCCGGGGAACGCCGTCGGCGCCCACATAGCCGGCATGACCGCGTACGGTCTGGTCTCCCCCGGCGCAGAAGGCGTATTTGCCGTCTTTAGGCGAGGGGCCGTTGCCGGTGAGCAAAATGACGCCCACCTCCTGGTCCATCCATACATGGCGAAAGGCGTCTGTCATTTCGTCAATGGTTTTAGGACGAAAGGCATTGCGCACTTCGGGCCGGTTAAAGGCAATGCGGGCCATGCCATCTGCTTTGTGATAAGTGATGTCTTCATATTCTTTGACAATTTGCCAGTCAGTCATACAAAACTCCTTTTAAATAATAAAGTGTAAACGGTTAACGGCAAATGGTTAATGAGTCGCGGATGCTACGGTGCTATTGACAACCTTGTTGATGTCACGCCGCCGCTGATCATCCTGACGGCCGTCGGTACGTACTTCAATAACCCGTGGTGTGCTGTCTTGCAGGCTGGCGCTGAACAGCTGGCGGAACTGCTCGCGGCCGTGGGCTTGCACAAAATCCAACCCATACATGCGCACCACCGGCTCAAAGTCCAGGTTGTGCGGTGTCAGGAATAACTCGGTAAAGGGCGGATCTACATGGGCAATGGGCAGCCGGTTAAAAATACCGCCGCCGTTGTTGTGCAGCAAGACGATGGTGATGTTTCCTGGCCAGGGCTCTGATGCCAACAGGTTTGTTCCCTTTTCTGCCGTGTTTCTGTGTCTTGACATTAACTTCCTGACGGCCAGCAGGCCGTTTAGGTCATGGTAGAAGGTAATGTCTCCCAAGACGGCCACCAATGGCTGCTGACGGGCGGCATAAATGCCCAGGGCGGTAGAAAGATTACCGTCAATACCGCTGGCCCCCCGACTGGCATAGGCGAAAAGGGGTTTGGTTCCGGCACGGCCGTATTGGTCTAGATGGCGTATGGGTAGGCTGTTGCCCATGAACAGGGTAGCGGCCGCCGGCATCAGGTCTACCACGTCGGCCACAACGGCGCCGTCAAAGTACGGGTCAAAAAGCACACTTTCCACCGCCTGCCACGTACTCTTTTCCGTTTGGGTGACGGCCGTGACCCAGGCAGCATTGTCACGTGGGGGCAGACGGGTGAGCAAATGTTGGCAGACGGCCGTTTCATTGGCTTGTATAAAGTGCTTGATGCGGTGACTATCATCAGCCCATACACCACTCTCGCGAATGTGAATGCGGTGAGTGGGGGTGATCCGGTCCAGATAAGCATTCAACCACTTGGAAATGGGCACAGCCCCAAAGCGTATAATCACCTGCGGCTCTGGCCAGCCCGGATCGGTTTGTAAAAACGTCTCATAACCGCTGATCACCAGCCTTTCTGCATCATCTTGACGTTGAGATTCCACAAAGCGGACCCCTGATAGGGGGTCGGCCAGAACGGGGTAGCCACTATGCTGTGCCAGCGCCATGACCGCCCGCGGAAAGTCACCGCCGGGGCAGCGTGGCCCGCAGATGATCAGCCCATGTGGGTGTTCCCGGATAGTGACGCCTAATGCATGTAGCTGGGCGTCAGAGAGGGTTATAATGCCCTGGGTCATGGTCACAGTCACCTGGTCATGACGTTTTGACCCGCCTTCGGCCGGATGGTGATGGTGTAGGTGTAATAGATGACCGTCTTTTGGTTCCAGGGGCTTACGAAAAGGAAAATTAAGGTGTACCGGCCCTTTGGGCAGGCCGTTGGCGGCGGCGTAGGCGCGGGCTGCCAACACGGAAATGTTTCGCGTAGCCACTTTGGGGGCATCCACCTGCGGGATCGGTAAATCGACGCTCCATAACACCTGGTCGCCAAAGATTTTTACCTGGTCAATGGTCTGGTTGGCGCCACTATAGCGCAGCTCATGGGGACGATCGGCGGTGAGTATCAGCAGCGGTATCTGGCTCATTTTAGCTTCGATGATGGCCGGCAGGAAGTTGGCCACGGCCGTGCCAGAAGTACATACCAGGGCCACCGGCCTGTCATGGGCAATGGCCATCCCCAGGGCAAAAAAACCGGCGCTGCGTTCGTCCAGGTGCATATGGGTATCAACCGCCGGATGGGCGTCAAAGGCCAGCGTGAGAGGGGTGGAACGGGACCCAGGGGCCAGACACACGGCCGTCAGGCCTGCTTGTGCCAGCGCCGCCACCAATAACTGTGCCCACTGAATGTTGGGGTTGCTTTCCAAGGTTACTCTCCAATCTCCAGCCCTAAGGCATTAAACATAGGTTTGAACTTTAACGCCGTTTCTGCCCATTCCTTTTGGGGGTCAGAGCTGGCCACAATACCGGCGCCAGCGTGCAGCCATAGGCGGCGGTCTTGGGCAATAGCCGAACGGATGGCCACAGCAAACGTGCCGTCCAGGTCATGGTCAATCCAGCCGACCGGCGCGGCATACCAACCACGGGGCACCGGTTCAGCTTCACTGATGAACTGCACTGCCAGATGGCGCGGTGTGCCCCCCAAGGCCGGGGTGGGGTGCAGGATCTCCACGATGGGCAGAATACCGGTATTGCCGCGCAGACGGCCGTGCATAGGTGTGTGCAAATGTTGAATATAACCCAATTGCAACACTTCCGGTTCTGGTGAAAAAACCAGCTCAGACACCAGGGGTTCCAGCCGCCGCTGGATCGAGTCCACCACCACAGCATGTTCGTACAAATCTTTGGCGCTGGTGCGCAGCGCTTGGGCCAGGGCGGCATCTTCAGCCGCTGTCTTGCCCCGGCGGGCGGAGCCAGCCAGACCCATGGTGGTCAGGTTACGGCCGTGAACCTGAACCAATATTTCTGGGGTAGCGCCATAAAAAGCGTGATACGGCCGTGGTTCAAACAAAAAACGGTGGCAATCTGGGTACGTCTCATTTAAATAGTGCAGGGCGGCATCTACGGCCACATGATCGGCAAAACGAATCTCACATACACGTGAGAGAACCACCTTGTTCAGATCACCGGTTTGCATGGTTTGGATGGCGCGTTTAATGATCGCCTGCCATGTTTCAAAAGACATGGGGTAATTGATCTGCATGGGGGTAGACGATGTGGATGAAAGTTTTGGACTGGCGCCAGGCTGTTTCATAAGCAGTTCATAACGCGCCTGCAATGCTTCTTGTAACGCCTGCAACATTGTGGGCCGATCATCTTCCGGGGAAATAACGGCATTAATGGTTAACCAGCCTTCCGCTTTTTGCTGTACAAATTGATAATGGGGTAGTATAAACTGCGCCGGGTGAAAAACTGCCCAGGTGTTATCAGGCGTAAAGTCATCACGAAAGGAGAAACCGCCGAAGAGCCTGGGCGCAGCCAGTGGTTGCCCCGCATCGGCAATAACAGCATGGTTAAAGAGAGATGCGGCCTGAGTGTGAATAGATCGGTACCGGGTAGACCCCCAGGCCCGCAAATCGGCGGCCACGCCAAACCCGGCATAGGCGGCCTGGTCTCTGGCTGCCTGCCAGAAAAACCGTTCCTGCCCCCGCGCATGGGCCAATATTTGTGCCGGGGTTAACCCCGATGCGGCCATGGTGACACTCATTAACTGCGATTGAGGCTCAGAGAGCAGCGATGTTTTTGTGTTTTCCCAACCACCCAGGACCCACGGCCGTTCATTCGTTGCCATCTTCTTCAAATCCTACGCTGCGCAGTAAAACTGGCAGCAGCGTTTTCATGATACGTGCTGGCTCCGGTTCACCGGTATACACCCAGCGAATGATAACGCCGTACATCGCGCCCATCCAGGCATAAGCTACCACTTCCGTATCTACTGCCTTGATATGGCCTTCATCAATGGCCTCGGCCAGATAGGTTTCTATGAGGTGGGCAAATCGGTCGTTGACTTCGTTGCGTTTGTTTTCAAAGGAGGCGCCCAGGCCAACCGCCTGTACCAACAGTAGTTTGGCCGGGCGCCGATAACGGCCGAATGTGTCCAGGCATGTTTGCAGGGCCACCCGCACACGGGCAATCCCGCGTTCTTCCTCGGCAATGGCCGCCGTGACCCGCCGTTCTAGTAAATCGGCAAACTGATCTACCAGGGCCAGAAACAGCCTTTCCTTGTTGGGGAAGTGGAAGTAAATAGCTCCTTTAGAGGTATGTGATTCTTCGACGATTTCATCCAGGCGGGTGTCATGGTAGCCTTTGCTGGCAAAAACGTCCAGAGCAGCGTCTAAGATGCGAGATTTTGTCAGTTCTGGGTCACGTGTACTGTTTGTTGTTTCTGTCATCTGGTTTCACTTGTTGAATCAGTTATAAACCGACCAGTCAGTCTGATCATATACGTGAAAGATAGCACAAAAGGGGGTTGTTAGACAAAAAATGAAAGATTCATCTTGACGTGCCCAGGGCAAAATGTTATAGTCACGGCCGTTATGGAAATACAATCTGTAAACTTTTACTTTTACTTTTTTAGCAGCCGCCGCGCTTGTTGCGCTGGGGGTCGTTTGTCGCTAAAAAAGTAAAAGGCAAAACGGCACCAAAAGCAAGACAAGACGCGGCCCAAAAAGGCCGCGTCTTTTTATTTTGGCAAGGAAAAACTCATGGACATGAATAACAGTGAAAACGGTTTGAACGGCAGCAGTCAGTGGGAACAGTGGCCTACAGCCACTGTATGCCGGGGTGTGCGCGGGGCTATCACCGTCACCCGCAATGATGCCGAACAGATTTTGAGCGCCACACGGGAGCTACTGCAAAGCATCATCCAGGTCAACCGCATGCATCCAGATGACATTGCCAGTGTCTATTTCACCACCACGGTCGATCTCACGGCCACCTACCCGGCGCTGGCCGCACGGCAGCTTGGCTGGGCAGATGTTGCCCTGCTTTGCGGCCACGAGATGGCTGTCCCTGGCAGCCTGCCCATGTGCATTCGTGTTTTAATTCATTGGAACACCAACAAAAGCGCCAGAGACATTGTCCACGTTTATCTACGAGATGCCGTTTCCTTGCGGCCAGACCGTAAAGATTTACCCCCTATTCGCCCGCGCCACATTGACGCCATGGAAGCCATGATCCGCGTTTTAGAAACAACATTATAAAGGAAAAGGAAAGGAATGATGATCGTAGTTATGCAATCGAATGCTTCAATGCAAGAAAAGTCAGGCATCATTGCCTGGGCCGAAGATCACGGCTTTAAGGTACATCTTTCTACGGGCAGCGAACGCACATTGATCGGCATCATCGGTGATGATCGGCTCATTAACCGGGAACAGTTGGAACGTATGTCGGGTGTGGAACGTGTCATGCCGGTGCTGAAGCCTTTTAAGATCGCCAGCCGCGAATTTAAGCCAGAGCCTACTGTTTTTTCCCTTGGTGGTCATGAGGTAGGCGGCGACGAGATCATTATCATGGCCGGGCCTTGTTCGGTAGAAAGCCGCAGCCAGATTTTAGAGACGGCACACGCCTGTAAGGAGGCCGGGGCACACATTTTGCGCGGCGGCGCCTTTAAGCCACGTAGTTCGCCGTACTCCTTCCAGGGGCTGGGTGAGGAAGGTCTGCAATACCTGGCCGAAGCCCGTGAAGAGACGGGAATGCCTATTGTCACCGAGGTGATGGAGCCGGCGTTGGTGCCCCTGGTATGCCAATATGCCGATATTTTGCAGATTGGGGCGCGTAATATGCAAAATTATGCGTTGTTACATGCGGTGGGGGCATCGCAGCACCCCGTGCTGTTGAAGCGAGGCATGAGCAGTCTCATTGAAGAGTGGTTGATGTGTGCTGAATATATTTTGAGCCATGGCAATACACGGGTGATGTTGTGTGAACGGGGCATTCGTACCTTTGAACGGTACACGCGCAACACATTTGACATCAACGCTATCCCGGTAATAAAAGAGCTGTCACATTTGCCGGTTATTGCTGACCCCAGCCACGGTACGGGCAAGTGGGAATATGTAGAAAGTGTCACCAAAGCGAGCATTGCTGCCGGGGCAGACGGTGTGATCATTGAGGTACATCCCCGACCAGAAGAAGCCACATCAGACGGCCGTCAATCTTTGAAGCCAGAGCGTTTTGCCAAATTGGTACAAGATATGAAAGCTATTGCCACGGCCGTAGGCCGCGATGTGAAGTAATCTCCTCCCTGGCCCCCTATTTTCCCTTTTACCTGGGCGCATACCAAACGGTATGCGCCCTTTTTATGCCCTTACCAGCGTGATTTTGCTGATTTCTGGTGGGCAGTTCACTCGCACGGGCGGGCCAACGACACCAATGCCGCGGGAAGTGTAAACCCAACCCTGGTGTACAGGGTAAAGGCCGTTATGATATTTCTGACCGTAACGGGGTAATATCAGGGGCCCATGACCAGGTAAGCGCACCTGCCCACCGTGGCTGTGGCCGGAAAGCTGCAGGGTCACACGACCGTCAGCCAGGTAGGCATCGGCAAAGTCTGGCTCATGCGCCAGTAAAATAATTGGTGTATCAGCCGGTAACGTGGTTAACGCCGCTGCCACATCTGGCTGCCCGCTCCAGCAATCATCTAGCCCAGCAATACTAAGGCGCGCCTTGCCCACATTCAGGCTAAGACCCTCATTATGCAAAACGGTTAGTTGTGATTCGCGCAGGCCTGTGCGTACGACACCGGCGTCTGTCCAATGGTCATGGTTCCCCAAAATGGTAAAGAGGCCATACCGGGCATTCAGCGTGGCTAAGACGGGAGCCAGTTCAAAGATGGCATCGGCCGTTTCCAGCACGTAGTCACCAGTAAGGAAGAGGATGTCTGGTTGTAATGAATTGGCCACAGAGACGGCATCTTTCACCAATGCCAACGGTGTATATGGATGCAGATGAAAATCAGAAAGTTGAACAATGACAAAGCCGTCCAGGGCAGAATGTAACCCTTTGATAGGGACATGGACAGATTCAACCACCAGCCGTTCAGGTTCAATGTGGGTGGCATAACTATAACCCGCTGCGACTGTTACGGCCGTGCCCACAGCCGCGGCACTACCGACTTTGAGAAAGCCACGTCTGGTAAGTTTCATAGGCTGGCTTTTTTTCTGAACATTCATCACCCCATGGTGAAACGCTTCAGGTTGGGGATGGCCGTATTTAATCCAGCGATTCCAGCACCTTCTGATATAACGTCTCCGCGCGCAGATCCTCCAAAGTGTGGCAGGGGCAGTCTAGTCGGTTTGCCAGGCGTTGGGCCAACCCCTGGTCAAAGGCGGCATGTTCCATGTTGATGACCACCGAGCGCACGCTTATCTCCTTGATCTGGTCGGCGATGCGGTGCGCTTCTTCTTGCGGCGGTAGATCGGTCATGCTCACGTTGCCAGCGCCATCGGTGAGTAAGATCATCATGGGCATCACGTCGGGGTGGGCAGCCGCTTCTTTACGGAACACTTCGTAAGCCAGCAGCAGCCCGGCTGACAGCGGTGTCTTGCCGCCGACGGCGATGTCTACCAATGCCTTTTTGGCCAGCAAAACAGAGTTGGTGGGCGACAGCACAAGGTTGGCGTTGTTCTTGTGGAAAACAATCAGGCCGACACGATCCCGGCGTTGATAAGCGTCGGTCAGCAGAGACATGATCGCCCCTTTTGTGGCTTCCATACGTTCGGCCACAGCCATGCTCCAACTGGCGTCGACAACAAAGAGGATAAGGTTTGATTGACGGCGCACGCGCACTTTTTCGCGCAGGTCCTCCCGTTTGAGGGCCAGCGCCATTTTAGAACGGTCACGCCGAATCTGGTAGGGTGCGGCGGCGCGCATGGTAGCGTCAAAAGCCAGGTCGGTGACTTTGCCTCTGGGTAGGCGAGCCTGAATGTAACGGCCGCGTTTGCGGTCTGTCTTGGTCTGGGAACGACGCCCGGCGCGGTTGCGAGTGAGGCGGTCTAGCTGGGTGTCCAGGCGGCGGGCATGGAATTCTTGTTTGGACTCAATCTTTTGCCCGCCCTCCCACCAGTTGGCGTCCTGGGCTACCTGCGGCACCGATTGGGGGCCGGCTTCAGCTTGCTGCTGCGTTTCAGCTCCTTCACCCGTTTCAGAATCTAAGGCTTTTTTTTTACGCTGCTTTGCTCAAGCTGGCTCTCTTGCGATTCGCCCATGTCGCCATCACCCATATCGCTTTGAACTTCACTCAGGCGGTCTTCCAGTTCGGCCGAGGAAACGGCCGTGTCCTGGAACATGCGCCCTTTGATGCGGTGAGGCAGCGCCAGTTCGGCCGCCAGGATGACGTCTTCGTCGGTAATACGGTCACGGCCGTGGAAGGCGGCATGGGCCTGCGCTCCCCGCAAAATGACCAGGTCTGCCCGGTGGCCGTCTACGTTCAGGGCAGCGGTGAGCCCGGCAATGGATGCCAGATCACGCCGTGAATAGCGCACCTGATTTACCCGGCTGCGCGCCTGGCTGATCTGGTCTGAGAGGGTGCTTTCTGAGGGTGCCCACTCATCCCGAAAGCCGCCGGGGTTCATTTCAAATGCCAGGCGGCGCTCCATGATCTGCACCCGCTGGGTTGTGTCTTTCAGGCCGGTGATATTGACACAAAAGGCGAAACGGTCAAGCAGCTGCGGCCGTAAATCCCCTTCTTCCGGGTTCATGGTACCCACCAAAATGAACTTGGCCGGGTGTGAAAAGCTGATCCCTTCTCGCTCTACAATGTTAATGCCCATCGCGGCCGAATCGAGCAGCAGGTCAACCACATGGTCGTCGAGCAGATTGACTTCATCAACGTAGAGCAGCCCACGGTTGGCTGAGGCCAACACGCCCGGCTCAAAATGCTTCTCTCCCTTTTGAATCGCCTGTTCAATATCCAGCGTGCCCACAACCCGGTCTTCGGTGGCGCTGACAGGTAGGTCTACAAACGGCGTGCGCCGTATGGTCACAGCCAGAGCGCCATCGGCATGGCGCACGCGGCAATCATCACACCATTGATCAGGGCGGTCAGGGTCACAGCTAAAGCGGCAGTCGGCCACCACTTCAATGTCGGGCAGCAGGGCGGCCAGGGCGCGTGACGCTGTGGATTTGGCTGTGCCACGCTCACCACGAACGAGGACACCACCAATGCGCGGGCTGACAGCATTCAAAATTAACGCTCGCCTCATCCGATCCTGGCCTACTATTGCTGTGAAAGGGAAAACTGCTCGTCGTGCCATTTTTTTCTCCGCATTTTAATATTCAGTATTCAGTTCAGTATACTTGTTTACCGATTACCCGATACTGATGACCGATTACTGGCAACGAGGATTATACTGATTGACGCAAGGGGGGCAACCGTAAGTTTACCTCATTCAAGCAGCATTCATATAGGCCAACGGCCGTTTGGTCATCAAATTGTTTGTCAAACGACCGTGACTGCATACAATACCGATGCTAATAGTCTGTCTGGTTACTGCTGGAGGGCATAAAGTATGCAGCGCAAATTTGCTATCATTGCCGGCATCGTGCTTCTTGACTTGTTACTGGCTTACCTGATTTTGCGGTCACAGGTTAAACCTGTGCCGGCACACCCCTTTTTTACCCAGTTTGCCGCCGGCCAACCGCTGACTATTGCTCACCAGGGGGGTGAGCGGCTCTGGCCCAGCAACACGATGCTTGCCTACCAAAACGCAGTGGCGATGGGTGTGGACGTGCTGGAAATGGATTTTCACCAGACGGCAGATGGTGTTTTGGTGCTGATCCATGATGACAGTGTTGATCGGACTACCGACGGCCAAGGTGTTGTTAAAGAGATGACCTTTGCCGATATCCAGGAACTGGATGCCGGGTATTACTGGACAGACGATGAGGGGCAGAGTTACCCGTTTCGTGGCCAGGGTATTGTCATCCCTGCACTTCAGGAAGTGTTTGTGGCTTTTCCTGATATGCCCATGAACATTGAAATTAAGCCGGATGAGGCGGCAGTGGCGGAAGCCTTCTGCCAGATGATCCGTGACTATAACATGACGGAAAAGGTATTGGTTGGCTCGTTTCATGATACAGCCCTGACGGCTTTTCGTGCTGCCTGCCCAGAGGTGGCCACTTCTATGACAGAAGCAGAGATACGGCCGTTTTGGATCTTAAACGTTTTCGGGTTGAGTGCACTTTACCAGGCTCCAGCCGAAGCGTTTCAGGTGCCGGAAAAGGCCACGCTCCCGGTTTTAGGGGAAGTTACCGTCCTCACCAAACGCTTTGTTCGTAATGCGCACCACCACAATATTGCTGTGCATGCCTGGACCATTAACGAGACAGAAGATATGGAGCGCCTGTTGGCTTTAGGGCTGGATGGCATTATCACCGACCGGCCAGACAGGCTGCTGGGGATATTGGGAGCGCCGTAACTTTCGGGGAAATGACGAATGTCAGACGGAAGGGTTAGGAACCCGGTTGAAGTATTGTATGACACATACGCCCAACGCGAGTGGGAGCGTCAGGAACGGCATCGCACGGAGTTTGCAGTGACGCTGCGGGCACTGCGTGATTATCTGCCCCGCCCACCCGCTGCTATTCTAGATATTGGCGGCGGCCCGGGCCGTTATGCTATTACCCTGACGCAGTGGGGATATGAAGTGACGCTGCTGGACCTGTCACAGAACAGCCTGGTAATGGCCCAGACAAAGGCAGCAGAGGCCGGCGTTCAACTGGCGGCAACAGTTCACGGAAATGCTTTAGATCTGCCGCCACTACCGGTCTCCATGTACGGGGCGGTGTTATTGCTGGGGCCTTTGTATCATTTGTTGACGTTAAGGGAGCGGGAAACGGCCGTAGCTAATGCGCAGGCTGTACTCAAGCCAGGTGGGGTGATTTTTGCGGCCTTTATCACCCGTTTTGCTCCTTTTCGAGACATGGCGTCCAAGGGTGACACCCATTGGATTGTCGAATGTGCCGACCAGGCCGAAAGTATTTTGAGAACCGGGCAAAATCCGGCTGCGCTTGGCAGCGATTTCCCCGATTCCTATTTCGCCCATCCACAAGAAGTCAGGCCGCTTATGGAGGCCGCCGGATTTACCACCCTTAACCTCATTGCCCTGGAAGGGGTAGTAGCTGGCCACGAGGAGCATATCAACCGGACCTCAGGGGAGTTATGGCAAAAGTGGGTAGAGTTAAACTACCAGTTGGGGCAAGACCCGGCGCTGTGGGGAGCGGCTGACCATCTGTTGTACGTGGGGCGTAAGGAAGAGTAAAGGTCAGCGGCGAAAGGCCTTAATGACAGCGGCCACGGCCGTGGGTATATCCTGGTAGATGACAATGCCCGCCTTCTGTGCATGGGCACGCACCAACGCCCGCGCCCGGTTGGCCGCGGTCCCAAATAAGCCCTGGAAATCTTGAATCACCAGGATGACCGTCTGCCCATTTTTGGCAGCGCTTAAAGCCGCCCACCCCGTTTCTGCCAGACTGCCATAGCTTTTCCCCTCGCTGGTAATGACAAATAAAATTACCCGGTCTGTGGCCATATGGTGTGCTTCCATTTTTGCATGGTCGGCCGTCCATTCAGGTACTACCGGGTTAAAGTAAGCAATGTTCTCTTTTTCTAGCCGCGCGATCACCTCATCACGCCAGGTGGACTGACCCACAGTGCCAAATAAGCCAACAACATCTTGGAGCTTGGTCATCAAAAAATCCTCCCAGAGGTTTTATCTACGGCATATGACCGCAGCGCAAACCTCTGGGAGGATAAATTATCGGCCGAAGTGCATGGGCATAATGATGTGTATAAAATCACTGTCACCCACTGGTTTGATCACCCCTGGTTCCATGGGGTTGGTTGTTTCCAACGCTACCTGGGGGGTGTCAATGACGTTGAGTACATCGGTCATGTACTTTACATTAAAGGCAATCTCAATAGGCTCCCCATCCACGGCGGCATCAATTTGGGCTACGTTGTCACCCGTTTCTGTGCTGGTGGCGGCGATAACGGCAAATGCGGGGGTGATCTCGTCCCCGGGTTCCACTTTGACGCGAGCTGTATGGCTGGATTCACGAGCAAAAATTTCGGCTGTTTTGCATGCTTTACGAAACTCGGCCGTGCCCATGACTGTGCGGGTGTTACAGCGCTTGGGCACAATGGGGCTGTAGTCAGGAAAGCTGCCATCAATGAGCTGTGACACCAGCACCACATTCTCCATATCAAAGATGATCTGGTTGCGCCCTTCGGGTAAAGAAATGTAAAGTGCTTCATTGTCATCGCTGGCGATGCGGGCTAATTCATTCAGGGCACGGGCGGGGATCAGCACGGCCGTGCGCTTTTCTACCTGGCCAGGAATATGCGCTGACTTCATAGAAAGGCGAAAGCCATCGGTGGCTACCATCAGCACCTGGCTGTCATCAAACGTAGTAGAGACGCCAGTGAGGGTAGGGCGGGTGTCATCGGTGGCCGCGGCCAGGGCTACCTGGGTGATCATCTGTTTAAAGACGGTCGTTTCCACCCGAATACGGTTGTTTTGATCCGGTTTGGGCACAAGAGGGAATTCCTGGGCATCGATGCCCTTGATATTGGCCTCGGTGCGGGCACAGGTAATATGCAGGGTTTGGGTGCGCTCATTTAACAGCAGTTCAACCCGCTCCTGGGGTAGTTGGCTGACCAGATCGTTTAAGGTGCGTGCCGGGACGGTGATCGCCCCGTCTTCTTCGACCTTGGCGCCAATCCAACAGGTGACGACAACTTCCAGATTGGTGGCTGAAAGCTTAAGACGGCCGTTGTCAGTCTCCAATAACACGTTGGCTAACACCGGTAACGTGGAGCGGGTGCTAACCGCTCGCCCGACAATATTTAACCCTTTGGCTAAATTCTCTTGTAAACAGGAGACTTTCATAACCCTCTCTCCCTGGTAAAGTATTGTTGTATTACCCCGCACCCTAAGATAGGACTAGTATACCGGACGAAAGATGAAGTTGCAATATCCCATCACCGGTAATCTCAGGCTCGTGGTGCGCAGTTTTGGCTGGTTAACAAAATAATGCTGCTGGCTTACAAAGCGCGGTGCAAAATATGGTACGTCACGATGCTAAACGCCACGTGAACGTTAAGGGAGAGGCCTTTGCCGTACATAGGCAAAAAGACGGCCGTATGACATTCGGCCAGGGTAGCTTTGGTCACACCGTGGTCTTCGTGGCCTACCACCAGGCAGGTTTTCTGGGGATAATTGTAGGTGTGGTAGGGCACCGCCGATTCTGCCAATTCTACAGCGACCATATGGTACCCTTGAGCTTTCAGTTCCCGCACGGCCGTGACCGAGTCTTGTTCATAGCGCCAGGGGATGCGCAGCGTTTTAAAGCGAGCCACTTTGTCCATGGTAGCATTCGGTGGTGTCGGGGTGATGCCAGTCAACACCAGTTCGGTCAGCCCGGCGCCATCGGCCACACGAAAGATAGAGCCAACGTTGGCCGGATATTCTACGCTTTGCAGCAAGCCGACCAGATCAACATCTGGCCGATGCTGCCGCCGGTAATCCCTTAAAAATCGTTTTAGTTCTGTACCGATGAGGGGCTTCATGATAAAAGTATTCACTGTCCAGTAATCACTATTCAGCCGGTTTCTACTGACCGTAGGCCCGGTGCAGCGCGCACCACGCCTTAAAAGCGGCATCACGCACGGCCGTGGCTGCCTCGGCGTCACCAAATGTCGCTTGCAGTACGGGCATAGCTTCTTTTGCCGGTAACTGGCCCAATAATTGTGCGGCCGCGGCTCTGATAGGTGCTTCTGTAGCCTCTTTAAAAACGAACATTACAAAGGCCACGGCTGCTTGCCCAGAAGGTACACGTTTGCCCTGGGCCAGGGCAATGCCTTCCAACCAGGCCTGGTCGGCGGCGCGTATGGGGTGCCAGGGCTGCGGCTGACGGCGGCGGCGAATGGTCTCAATAGCGCCGCTGGCGGCCGAGCGCACAAACCACTCCTTATCATTGCGCTCCATGTCAGCCAGCATGGGCTCTATCCAGGGTTCATCTAACAATGCCAGCCCGTGTACGGCCGCGCGCCGCACCTGGATGTCTTCGTCTTTCGCCGCTTCTTGCAAAATTTCAACGCCTGGCCCGGCATTATAAGCCAGCATTTCAGCAGTAAGCAGCCCTACTTCTTCATTGTCGCCGATGAGGGCGGTGACTAACGGCCGTTCCGTCAGGGCATTGTGCTGCAGCAGCGCCAGACCATAGAGGGCCGTGTAACGCACCACCAGGTCATCATCGGCCAGTCGTTCGGCCAGCAGGTTGACGACTTTATCATCATTGATTAAAGGCAGCACGGCCGTGCCCATTTGCCGGGAGAAAGGATCAGATCGGCTCAACAGCTGGTTCACAAAGGTGAGTAAGCCTTCTTCGCCTGTATAGGCCAGGGCGGCCATCGCCCGCAGACGCAGCACATCTGGAGTTTCTGGCTGGCGGGCCATCTGCCCCAGGTTGATCATCACCTGTCGCCGCCAATTGCCCTGGACTTCCGTCTGTGGCAGCCAGGAAGCTACCTGAAACCAGGCATCGTGGATAGGGTCGGCTTCCGCCGTGGGCAGCAGCAAAGCCGCCAGGCCGGTTGGGTCTGACTGGGCCGCGAACCAGGGCCATACACCCCGCCATTGGGCATCTGACAGCCTGGTGGCAATGACAGCCTGGCGGTCCGTATTCACCAGGCAGGAAGCTGTCAGGTAATCACGGAACAGGGTGCAGCGAAAACCAATGGTGCCGTTGCCCCAGCGCACAAACAAGCGGTTTTGGGCCAATGATTTACGCAGCCGGCCGACATGACCTTTATCTACCTCTTCCCCATTTGTGCCCGCCAGCGCCTCTGCCAGCCCAATAGCCCGTTCACCTGGCAGTGCCAACAGCTCCTTATCCATAAGGGCACAGGCGATCTCCTCCCAAAAAGCCAGCAGTTCGCCATCTGGGGGTGTCAGGGGCTCCTCTTTTTTACGAGGTTGGAAAAGAGCCAATGCAGCCGGCAGCAGCGCCGGCTGGAACCGTGGATTGGCGGCCGTTTCTGGGCCAGATAAGGCCACCAACCAGAGACGTAGGCTTGTTTCCAACGCCGTCTGGCCAGGCTGCCAGCATGTGTCCAGCGGCGGCGGTGAGGGCAGGGCCAGCGCTTCCGCCCAACGGGCAATAACGGTTTGAACTTCACCAAGGCGCCAGGGTTGGATGATGGTATGGGTAAAGCCAAAGGGCAGCAAGTGACCATATCCCTGATGGGCGGTGGTGATAAAGATGCGAACTTTGCTATAGGTGGTCACAAACAATTTGAGCCAGGCCAGCATAGGCGGGCGTTGAGCCACAGGAAGTTCGGCCCAACCATCCAGCAGTAAGATGGCCTGTTCGGTGGCCAATTTGCGCCGTAACAGGTCTCCCACACCAGGGCTGGTGATGGGGCTGCTGCGTTTTTGCAGGGCGTTTGCCAGGGGGGCCACAGGGTCGGGCGCGGTTTCGGCTTTGGTGCTGCCTGCCCCTTCCGGCGTCATATCTGCCCAGTTGATTTCAGCCAGATGGAGGAAAACGGGAACAACGTCGGCAAAAGCCTTGTCAGGGCCGGTGGGCACGGCCGTGCTCAACCGGTGAGCCAGGTAGGCCAGTAGTGTTGTTTTGCCTGATCCGGCAGCCCCACTGATGATGACCCGACGGCCGTTTAACAGCAGTTGATTTAACGTGACGGTGGGCAGCACAGGCGCCCCAATGCGCCCGGCCAGTTCTGGCCACCACAAGGCCATTTGCACCGCACCGCGCTGCTGCTCTAGCATGGCATAGTCGTCAATAGGGGCTGTCAGCTTGGTGGGGACAAACACCTGGTCAAGCGTGGCCCACCCGGCGCCCAGGTGTTGGCTTTGCGCGTAGTCAGCTGTCTCTGCCTGAAAACGAACTTCCACACCCGAGCGCATCCAGCTGATTCGCCCCTCCACCCAGCCCCGCCCACGTTTATACTGCCGCCGGAACGTTGGCAGCAGGCGTACAAACACATACGCCAACCCCACCCCCAGGAGAAGACCAAGTAACAAAGAGGGTATATCAGGTCGCCAGTCGGTGTTGATTTGCATAGGGGTTCGTCTTCAATAGGTTTGTTTGCTAGTGGTTGCCCCTGATTATAACATCGTGGTTAGCCTGTTCGTCAAGGAACTCGGTAAATAAGGGGCAAGAGAAGGCGATACGTGACCTGGGTGTCGGCCACGGCCGTCAGGTTAGCAACCGGTCCATTGCTGGTCACGGTCACGATGTTGCTCAATAGGGTGTTGGCGGGGGCGGTTACGTACACCTGGTAAGTGAAGATGTGTGCCGAACGGCCACCCACAATAGCCGGGTCTAGCCGTAGCATGGTATGGTTGGTAGGTGGCGCGCCCACTGGACTCGAAGCCAGGCAAGCTGAATCGGGGCAGGGAGCGTGGGCAATGGTCAGGCCTTCGCTGCCTGCCGTATTTTCTACGCCGATGGTATACCCATGGGCCAACAAGCCGGCAGGGTCGGCGATATGGTCATAGAGGAAGTAGATGCGGCCGTTTTCGCTCGCCTTACCGTCTAAAGGAATGGCGATGGCATGGCGGCTGGTTTGCAGGGGAGCGCCCCATTGGCCAACATCATGCCAGTTGGCATACAGTACCGTTTCTCCGGGCAGCCAACCGTCTACGTAGGCCACGTACCAGGCGCCACTGCTGCTGGGGTCTAAATCGCGCCACAGCCCGGCAATAACGTGGTTAAGCGGCTGTGGCTGGGGAAATCGTTGAGGGCAGGGGTGGCAGCCGCTTTCCAGGTTGGCCTCTGGCCCCAACAACACGCCATTTGAAGAGACACTTAATGTTGATAGGGGCTCATCGTAGAAGGTAATGGTGTCTGGCGACAGGTCAATCTCCACGGCCGTGTCATCACAGTCAGGGAAAAAATCGCACAAATTAGGGGGTGTGGGTTCCAGATCGCCCAGGTTAAGGTAAGGCAAGGGAGGGTATACGGCCGTGCTGCGGTACCCACGTGTGCCCGGCCCAAGGCTGCCCTGCCATGTCAGCAGGTGTTGTTGTGGATCATACACCAGACCCCCAGTGGCTGACCCAGGTACATAGCTCATCCCTATGGGCAGTGTATCTGTCAGGGTAAAGGTATGCGTGAAGGCATCCAGGTTGTCCAGCCGTATTTCATAGGTGAGGGTCTGGCCGGGCGCGGCAAAGGTAGGGCCTGTTTTGGCCAGCGCCCCAGGGGCATTGGTGGTTGCCTTTTGCACAGCCACCGGCAGGTGCAGTGTTGGCTGCCCGGCCGCCGTCAGCCGAATCTCGCCAAAACCCCATCCCTGCCCGGTAAAAAATGAGGTCACATCAGCCGTGATGGTAACGGTTTGTATGTCACCAGGAGTGATGGTGAACTGGGCCGGGCTGATGGCCAGGGGAAGATCGGCAGGAGTTACGGCCGTGACTGACCAGGCGACGGGTGTGTCCAAGGTGCTGCGCACAATACGCGTCCAGGTACAGCTCTGAAAGCAGGCGGACGCTACCAGGGCGGGCAGGTTCAGGGTTTCCAGGTTGCCGGTTGCCGCCGCCTGGTAATGGGCCAGGGTTTCATCTAAGACCAGCCCGGCGCGAGCCGCAGCGGTCAGGTTTAGGCGGCCCGCACCGCCAGTGAATGGATTGGCTGCCGTGAAGCCGTCAGGCAGCCGGAGGGGTGTGGTGACGGCCGTCATGGATAATGCTGACCGGATTTCATCCGGTGACCAGTCAGGGTGAATGGCTTGCAGCAGCACGGCCGCTCCGGCCAGGTGCGCAGCGGCTGGTGAGGCTCCGCTTTCCACGGCATATTCTGGGGGGCTAATGGGCAAGGTAGATTTGGTAGCAGCCCAGATGTCTATACCCGGAGCCACCACGTCTGGTTTGAGAATATTTTTGCCTGGCAGCATGGTGGGATTAAACCCGGCCAGGATGTCTGCGGCGGCGGAATGATCGGTCACGGCCGTGGCGGTGATGGCGGCCGCGTGGTTTTGCCCGGCCATCAGCCATGTTTTGAGCACAAGCCCGTCAGCATATGATATATGAGTGGCGGGTAAGCCATAGGCCGCCGTGGTGATGACGATTTTATAGGCGGAGGGCGCAACCCAAACCAGGCCGCCCGCGCCACCCGCACGGGCATTGGCCCCCTGGCTAAGCGGGTCGGTGGTGCCGCCGTCACAGACAACAATTTCGCCACCTGTCCAGGTGTTGGTGGGAAACGGCAGGGCGCAGTTAGCGTCACCAAAATCACCGGCGTAGACGATGGGTGCCGGGCCATAGGCGGGGGTCAGTCCTGTGCCGACGATGGCCGGCAGTGTGTTTTGGTCACTGGTTAAATCAACCAGCGTGCTGGCAAACGTGCGGTTGTGTGTGCTGGCCACGGCCGTCATGACCCAGGGGCCCTGATGTTGCATCAGGGCCGAGTTTATGCCTCCGGCGGCGGCCACAAAAATCCCGGCCTCGTTGGCAGCCAACAAGGCCAGCTCAACCGGGTCATGGTAAGGTTCTTGCCCGCCGGAAATGGCAAACACCAGGGTGTTTACGCCATCAGCTGCGGCCTGATCAATAGCCGCCAACAAGCTGCTGGTAAAACAAACGGCCGTGCAGGCGTCATAGATGATCAGGTTAGCATGGGGGGCGACGCCGGAAAGAACATCTTGGTAAGTAAAACCAGCGGGGTTAGTAAGGGTGCCACTGACCACATTACCGGCCACAATGCTGGCGACGTGACTGCCATGTCCGTGGTTATCTTCTGGCCCATCGGCAAAGTTCCAGGCACCAATGAGCTTGTCATTGCAGGTAAAGGCCGGATCGTATTGGCTGCTGTTGGGGTCACAAACCCCGGTGTATTGACCATTCCCCCAGGGGTTTTGATGGTTGTAGCCATCGCCACCAATATCGGCAAATGAAGGGTGGTCGGCGTTAACGCCGGTATCAATAACACCTACAATGACTCCTTCGCCACGGCTGGCCAGGCCGGCGCTGCCATTCCAGATGGAGGGCGCCCCAATCCAGGCCGGCCCGGCATCGCTGAGCAGGGTATGTTCTCTGTCTGGGTAGACAGCTTTCACCTGGGGCAGCCTGGCTATCTGGTTTAATTCTGTCCCAGAGAGTTCTAACACCAGACCGGTAAAAGCGTGTTGGTATTGCAGCAAGGGAACGGCCGGGCGGTGAAGCACGGCCGTGGCCTGTGCTAAAAATCCTGCATACTCTTGGTCATGAAGCTGGATGATGGTGCGGGCGGGGGGGATGATAAGGGTGGGGAGGGAGGGAGGGACGGCCGTGGTGTGCCCCTGACGTTGCTCCGGTGGTTTGGCGTCGGCGCCACCCACAATCATGGTCAGACATAAGCCGGACACGATCAACCAAAATAGGTGTTTATAAGGTGACGTCATAAGATAGCTTTGTTCATATGTTAAGAATGAAAAATCGTGGGTGATTGTACAACCACCCACGATTTTACCTTAAACTTTACGTTAGAAAACTTTCAAACGTAAAGCCAGATTGCTGAAACCTTTTACGGAACGGCAATCAATGAGATGTCGTCATAGAATACAGACGTGGCGCCATTGGCAAACAGGTCTACGGCGCCGATGTTGGCTGCGCCACTACCGCTGACTTCATTTGTCCATGTACCACTGTACAACAATTGGTTATTGTAGTAGAAATCTTGGGTATCCAGATCAAGGTCAATTTCTACACGGATGGGCACCCATTGACCGGTAACCATGGGCAACGTACCACCAGAAGCTCCATCATTGGAGACCAGGCCGGTCCCACTGTTGAAGTTTACCTGGGTAGACCAGTTTTTAGTGCCACCATCGCTGTAAGTGTTAAGCAAGATAAAGTACGTCGTACCACTAAAGCCAGAGGGGATATACTGCCAGGCAGTATAGACCCATTGCCCTGTGGTGGCGCCGCTGTACTCGTGCACCAGGTCAGCGTCGACCATAATGTCTACGGAGTTGGGGGCGCTTCGCGCCTGAGCACTGCTGGTCAGTGCTCCGGCTGAGGGAGCATTGTCCCAGCCTTTCCACCCACCCTGGCCATGCATCTGGCTGCCCGTAGCGTAAGAGTCAAAACTGTCAGACCAGGTTGCCGGCGCAACCGTCATAGACACGGGAACTTCTACCAGAGGGGTAACAGGATCGTCGCTGTCAATGCACAAAGTTCCTGTGTACACGCCAGTTGCCAGGCCGGTGGAATCGAAGGTCACGTCAACTGCACTGCTTGTGCCGGCCGCCGTGGAGCCGCTCGTGGGGGATACACTTAGCCAAGGCAAATCGCTGGGGAAAGTACACCCACCACCGCCTGTGCCGCCTACGATACCTTCGATAATGAAGGGGAAGCCTTGTTGGGTAAATGAGCCGCTGTCGTCCGCTGGCGCCCAGGCGCCCGTAAATTGAAGACCATTACCAGTGGTTAATACACCGTTGACGGTAATGGGAGGGGCCCACGGGCCTGAAGCAAGCGAACCATCTGTCTGCCAATCGAGCCAGTAAGTACCAGCGGGCAGATAAAACCCGCCTAGATCAGCAACATTGGCCATGATGGGGCGCGTTGTTCCCCCACTGGAAGTTTCAGTAACACGATAAATGTTCGACCAGGCAGTAGAGGCCATAATATTGGTTGATGTATCACCAAAGACCACACTGGAACCGGGATCGCCTGGAGGGCCGTTCCAAATTCGCAAGTTCACGGCCGTTATGGTTGAACTGGTAGACGAACCTGTCTGGTAGGCAAAAAAGGTGATGTCATCCACTGTCCAGCCACTCGGGTCGGAGACGGTGAAGTCATCGGCGATACGATTGCTATTAACTAACTGGTGCCCAAAACCAAGCGTATTCATGCCTAAGGTGACGCTTTGCAATTGTGACTCATCCGCACCACCGGCACCGCAGCCGGCGCAGTTTACGAGCGGACCATTGTCATAGAGCACCACTTCAGGCCAGTCGAAAACAGGGGCGTTGACAGCGGGCATAGAGCCGGCGCTGGACACGGCCGTACCTACCTCTTCGCTTCGTGAGGCGGCATCTCCGGTGGCCATGGGTGTATAACTGCTTAGCAACCCTGATGCTTCGTCAATGGACCAATTCAAATTGCCACCGCCGACGTTGCTGATGGTTAACGTATGTATGATCTGGGTATCGGTTGGCACGGTGGTATCTATAACTGCCGGCGCAACCATGATAACCGGGTCAAGGCCCACACGTATCAGGTTCACCAGGTAAGTGCCCAGATTGCCGGCATTGCCCGCATCTGTGCCCAGCGTGAAGGCGCCATACCAGCGATCGCCCTGAGTCATGGCCTGGTTCCAGGAAATTGTAGCCGTGAAGACGTCACCGGCGTTGACCATGGTGGGGCCTGTCACCGTCATATTGCCAGCATCCACTGCATCTAGCACCGCATAAGAAAGCGTGACATTATCAGGCGGGGAACCGGATTCGTTCCAGTTCTGTACCAGGATCCACCAGGTGCCTGTGGCAATATCGCCCGGGTTTTCAATCTTACAGACTTCGTCGGCCGTTCCTGATGTACTGGAACAGACTTCAGTGGCCGCACTGGGTGTATCCCCCGTACCCACGAACAGGTCCATATCTGGCGCTTCAGAGTCAAACGTCTCGGCCACCAGCAGCAGGTCACCCGCGGCTACGGTAGTAGTCACAAAGAACGTAGTGCCATCATTCAGATTGTCATACGGATCATCATTGGTAGGGTCTTCACTGAGTTGTCGGGTATCAAGGGTACCTTCAACCAAGCCAAAGGGTTCCGAGGTAAAGTCTGTAATATCTAGATCACAGCTCGTGGTTACGTCCCATGAATCATTGTCTTCGGTGGTAACAATGTTTAATTTGCCCAATTGGCAAGTGGGAGAAGCCGGGTAGATGGCTAAGGGGAAGTGAGCTACCGGATATTCCTCATGTGTCGCTGGTATGGTTGGCGTATTCACCTGAGTTGGCTGATTATCCCCAGCACCCGAAGCGCTCCTGAATATAATCGGCAAGTAGATATCATACCCGGTGAAGGGGACCAGCCTTATCTCGCCAAAGACCCAGGCGGTGTCTGGTGTGGCTGCAGAAACGTCGGCCGTTACGGTGATCGTTTGCGTTTCTCCAGGAGCCAGTTCAAAGCTGGCCGGGCTTACACTTACGGTAACATCGGGAGGTGATGTAACTTCCGCATTCCAGGTTACAGTGACGCTGGCTGAACTTTTAACCACACGTGTCCAACTGCAGGAGATAAAACACTGGCTGTTCCCAAAGCTGGCCAGGTTCAGGGCTTTGGGGTCGCCACCTATGCTGGGATCGGCTGCCCAATAGTTAGCTGTTGATTCGTCTAGAAGCAAAGCAGCCCGCCCGGCATTGTTGAGGTCTACCCGGCCAGAACCGGTGTCAAAGGGATCAGCGGGTGTCTCGTCTTCTTGAAGTACGTCTGTCCAGGCTGTGGTCATAAGGGCAGATTGTACTTCAGCAGGTGTCCAGTCTGGATGCAGCGCCATGAGCAAAGCTGCCGCACCGGCTGCATGAGGGCTGGCCATGGAGGTGCCACTTGATACTTCCCACACAATAGCATCATTCTGCCCATGAGCAGCGATGATATCCACACCCGGCGCAGATACGCTAGGCACAATGATGTCGGACAATGCTCGATTTCCCCCGCGTGAACTGAAACCGGCCACAATATCACCGTAATCTGCGGAGAAATTTACGCCGGAGATTGTGGCCATGTGGCCTGAACCTGAGGCCAGCCAGGCTTTTAAAGCGGTACCATCTGAACTGGTAATGTGAACAGCTGGCAGGTAGTGGGAATCTCCATTTAGCGTGCCGAAACCATCCCCATTAGCTGGAACATTGGCCAGAACATAGCCACCAGCACCACCGGCTAATACATTTTGGCCTTTGGCCACCCGAGCAATCTGGCCCCGGTCACATACAACAATTTCACCATTGGTCCAGGTGCCGGCGGGGAAAGGATTTAAGCACAATGCATCGCCAAAATTACCTGCGTAAACGATCGGCGCAGGGCCATAGCCAACGGTGAGGCCTTTGCCGTCAATATTTGCTGGTGGTGGTGTATTGCCTCCACTCATATCCTGCAAAACATTGAGGAAGGAACGACCGTGGGTTGTGGCGCCAACAGACAGTAACCAGGGAACGTCCGCCGGTGAACCCACCGTATCAGGCCCTGGACCGCTGTTGCCTGCCGAAGTCGCTACGAAAATACCGGCATCTCGCGCATTGAGGTAACCAACTGTATCAAAGCCATTCCATGGATCGGATGGGCTGCCGCTGCCGATGGAATAATTCACCACATCAACGCCATCTATCACAATCTGGTCGATGGCGGCGGATAAAGCAGACCCAGTACAACAAGCGGAATAGGCCACAATATTGGCATGGGGAGCAACCCCAGAGATAGAACGGGTAATGGTCATAGTAGGGGCCACAACAGTGGCACTATCAACAAAGTTGCCACCGGCCGTGCTGGCTGTGTGCGAACCATGCCCATTATAGTCACGCGGATCGCCACCATTCACAGACGGGTAACCCCAGGCCCCAATTAATTTGTCATTACAAGGGAAGGTCGGATCATAGCTTGGATCCAGAGGATTACAAACACCTACGTAGGTGCCCGTTCCCCAAGGATTGGTGTGGTCGTACCCATCATCCCCCACATCAGCAAAGGAAGGGTTACTGGGATTAATACCCGTATCAATGACGCCGATAATGATACCTTCGCCAAAGGTGCCGGGTAAACCACCGGTGTTTGAGCCATCCCAAATGCCAGGAGCCCCAATCCAGATGGGACCATTATCTGTATGAAGTTCCCGCTCAAAATCTTTCTGAATAAAAACAACTTCTGGCATTTTCTCAACCTGAGCAGCTTCAGCCTCGGTCAGATAAGCAGCCATACCGTTATTGGCGGCATAATATTGATAAACTACTTCTACTGAACGGCCCAGGGTCTGTTCCATTGAGGTGATAAATTGGGCTTGTGTGTCCAGTAAGTAGTTTTTATAAGCGACCGCCTCAGGGCTGTTGACATCGAGTTTCCGCTCCCCATTGACCTGGGGGTTGGTGGCCTCTAAGCCGCGAATGTCGCCCCGATAACTGGCCAGGGGAGCATCGCTTAGACGGACGAGATATATTGTCTGGTCAGCCGTTCTGTCAAGGGTATGTATTTCCTTTGGCGCTGCCTGAACGGCTGTTTGTGCCCCTACCACTACTGCGGTGGCAAGCAAAGCGACAAGCAGCGTGAGAATAAAAAGCATTCTTGACTTCATGTATTTCTTCCTCCTAATAAAACTTGATAAAATGTGACAATCTAAAAAGGCTTTATTGGTTGATTATCACCCTAGCTGTAATTTTTGAAACTTTTTTGAAACCAGATCTAAAGTTTTGCACATCACCTCCATGATTTGAGATTAACGTTAGAAGTTATAAACATTCACTACTCTAACTTTGGGAAAGAGAGATGGTAGGGTAAAGTGTTGTGGTTATTGTTGATATAATCTAACAGTAGGGGAATGTTTGAAATTGCTTTGGCCATTATACCTGCACTTTAGTGGCATTTAATACATTAATTTTTATTGAGCAGGGTAAGGATTGACTACGCAATTTTAAGGATTTTCTTTCTATCGTCAAATTGAATTTCCTTATGAGGGCCGTGGAATTGTCATAGAATGACGGGTTGTTGGCGAATACGGCAGTGAGCGGCCGTGATGATGCCGAGTATTTGATTCACGGCCGTCTCCGGCTGACCCTCGGCGTTGATAATCCAGTAATCAAACTCATGAATGCGCTTCATCTCTTGGCGGGCGGTGGCAATACGCAGGTTTAAACCTTCGGCCGTTTCTGACTTGCGCTCGCGCAAACGGTACACCAATTCTTCTTCCGTATCCGTCGTCAGAAAGATGGAAATGGCATTGGGAATCAGTTTGCGAATGGTGGCAGCCCCTTGCACATCCACACGCATGATCACGTCACGCCCGCTGGCCAGGGCATCACGAATTTGTTGCTTAGGAATTCCTTTATAATCATTGTAAACGACGGCATATTCCAGAAGTTCATTGTTCTCAATCATTTCGGCAAATTCGTCACTGCTAAGGAAGATATAATCAACCCCCTCTACCTCTCCGTGGCGTGGTGGGCGGGTGGTTGCCGTGACAACAAAATAAAATGCTTCCGGGTTGGTTTCGATGACGCGGCGGGCAATGGTATCTTTCCCCACCCCGGAAGGGCCGGAAATGACAATGAGTAAAGGATAATTTCTCCGTTCATATAATAATTTGTCAACCACACTTGCACCTATAACCTGAGAACGTATAATGATTTACCCATTGTTATAGCAGGAATGTAAATTAAAACTATAAAGAAAGGGTGTGACTATTTTTATGCCTTACTATGATTATGTCTGCTTAGATTGCCGTCGCCGCGCCAAAATCTTCCTCTCCTATGCCGAATATGGCATGGTTCAACCGGCCTGCCCTCATTGCCAGAGCCATCAGTTAAAACGGCGTATCGGCCGTGTGGCCCTGGCCAAATCTGAGGATGCCCGCATGGACGCTCTGATGGATGACAGTGACCTGGCAAATCTGGACGAAGATGACCCCAAAGCGTTGGGACACTTTATGCGCAAGATGAGCCAGGAAGTGGGTGAAGATTTGGGAGATGAATTTAATGAGGTGGTGAGTCGGCTAGAACATGGGGAGTCGCCGGACTCCATTGAAGATTCTATGCCTGACCTGGGCCTGGGTGGTGAAGGGGAGATGGGTTTCTAACACCAGTAATCAAAAGTCAGTCATCAGTTTTCAGTGGACATTTACTGGCGTTAGGCCCTACTGAAAACTGCACACTGATTACTGAAAACTGATACTAGCCTGTCTCAGGCTGGCCGTGATAATTTCCCGCAGCGCTGCCTGCACTACAGGCAGCGGCCGGGCCGCGTTCACAATCACCCAACGTTGGGGTTCTGCTTGTGCCAGTTGATGATACCCCTGACGCACACGCTGGTGAAAGCTGGCTTTTTCCTGGTCAAGCCGGTTCATTTCTAACCCGCCGCTTTCTCGTCGGGCCAGGCCATCTTCTACCTCAATGTCCAACAAAAGGGTTAGATCAGGTTTCAGGCCACCAGTGGCAAATTGGGTTACGTGGTAAAGGGCCGCCAGATCCAGCCCACGGCCGTAACCCTGGTAGGCAATACTGCTGTCATAAAAGCGATCACATAACACGATTTTTCCGGCGGCCAGTGATGGCCAGATCACTTCCCGCACTAACTGCGCGCGTGAGGCCGAATATAACAGCATCTCCGTTTCTGGAGACATGTCCGTATGCCCCACGTTGTGCACACAGGCCCGAATCTCATCGCCAATGAGGGTGCCACCCGGTTCACGCGTTAAAACAACGTCATATCCTTTCTCTTGTAGATAATCATACAAGAGATGCATCTGGCTGGATTTGCCGCTGCCGTCAGGGCCTTCAAAGGTGATAAACATGCCAGTTATCAGTGTTCAGTCGTCAGTGTTCAGTAGTCAGTGTTGAGTGGCTACTGATGACTGACTACTGAACACTGTCTAATTCTCAATGCGAGAGGTATTAAAGATGCGTACGTACCGGTTTGGTTCCTTGCCGTAGCTGTGAGAGACCAGGTTGGCCTGGCGTACCATCTGGTGTTGGTAGGCACGGATAGCCCGGCTGACCGGCCGCAAATCTACACTTTGCTGCCCCGATTGGATCATCTGAATGGCGCGTTCTACATCAGCAATGCCCTCTTCAAAAGGGTCATCACCTTCCAGTTCATCCAATTTGAGTGCCTGCACCAGGAAGCTTTCCATTTGGGTCACTGTGTTAGCCCGCAGGACATAGACGGGGGTACGGCGTCGTTCCGCATCACGGATCAGTTGGCTGCGTTTGCGGTAGTAGCTTTTTAATGTCACCAACACGTCAGCGTCGCCCAGATTATTCACCAGGTTGATGCGGGCGCGCAGCCGCCGGGCAGCTTGCAGCAGCCGGTTCCGCGCTACACCGTAGGCATAGACATTCACCAGACCGGCTTCGCCAGGAGCGGCGGTGACAAACTCTGGTTCAGGAGCACGGCCGTTCCCCGTTTTTTCTGCGGGTTTGCCATTGGTGAAAATACGCGCTTGTCCATTTTCACGCCGGTTACGGCCGTCTCGGCTTTCTCGTGTTTCACGCCGCCCGGTCACGGCCGTGGAAGAGATCACCATACTCTTGTCATCAACTCGTACCCCACCTTGCTCATCCCGGTAACGGAATTGCACGTGCAGTGGTTCACCACGCAGCATGGCATCCACTGAAGGCGTGACGTCAGGATGAATGAGCAGTTGTTCCCGATCTTGAATTTCAATCAGCACATCAAAGGTAGGCGGTGCCCGCCGCTCTAACACCGTCTTTTGTGTGCCCCGCCGCCGGGCCTCTTCGTCAGAGAGGGTGACACTTTCAATGCCACCTACCAGGTCAGACAGGGTGGGGTTGAGCAGCAAGTTTTCCAGCGTGTTGCCGTGGGCCGTGCCAATAAGCTGCACGCCGCGTTCATTAATGGTGCGGGCGGCGGCCGCTTCTTGCTCCCGGCCAATCTCGTCTATGATGATCACTTCGGGGTTGTGGTTTTCCACCGCTTCGATCATGGTCTCGTGCTGGCGTGACGGCCGTGGCACCTGCATGCGCCGGGCCCGTCCCACGGCCGGGTGGGGAATATCACCATCACCGCCGATCTCATTGGAAGTGTCTACAATGACCACACGCCGCTTTTCTGCCAGCACCCGGGCCATCTCACGCAGCATGGTCGTTTTGCCCACACCGGGCCGCCCCAACAGTAAGACACTGTGTCCTTCTTCTATGATGTCCGTAACGATGTCAATGGTGCCATACACCGCCCGGCCTACACGGCAGGTCAGGCCAACTACATCACCACGGCGGTTGCGAATGCCGGAAATACGGTGCAGCGTGCGGGTGATGCCGGCCCGGTTGTCGTCATCAAAATCGCCGATGCCGTCTACGACCTGGGCGATCTCTTCACGGGTCACCTCTGCCTGGCGCAAGGCTACCTCGCCAGCAACGTAGCGCGCCGTGGGTTGGCGGCCTAAATCCATGACCACTTCTAATAAGTCGGCTTCACGGCCGTTTGTTTCAATTTTCTCTCGAATGGTTTCTGGCAAAATCGCCAATAACAATTGTAAGTCTTCGCTTGTTTGTTGGTTGCTTATTGTACTCATACCTGATTATTCATGGTAGGTAACCGATGATTGATTACCGGTTAAACGGCCGTCCCCTTTGTATTGCCGTTGTGCTGCCCTGGCCGAAACTGGCGCATCATGGGCGTTGTCGGGGATACAGGCTGCCTGTCTCGCAGTACAGTCATTTCTGTTGTGGGTTTTTGGGCATGGTGAACGGTGTGTTTGACCATCACTGCCTGGCTGCCCCACAAAGAAAAACCGGCGTGGGCCAGTGAGCCTTGTATCCAGCTCTGGTAACGGCGTACACAACAGTAAATGGGGTGCGCTAATTTAGGCGACTTTAAGTGGAGTACGGCCGTCAATATCTCTTCAACCCTGGCTTCCGCATTTGGATGCACAAACAAACGCATCCAGGTGGCGGCCGGGCCGTCATTGACATGGACAAAAGCTGCTAATTCATCATCTTCACGTAGCACCCATCCTGTGCCATCGTCCAATGGGGGTAGAGGCTCTACCATCTGTACCAGACGTGGCACTGTATTGGCATACAATAAATGTATATCCCAGTCATCAGACTCTTGACGTGGCCGTAAAAGTTCTGCGCCATTTTGGGGCACAAACTCATGTAACAGCCAGATGTCTTGTCGGGTATAAACCACAAAACCGGCCCGCCGCAAAATAGAGAATTGTGGTCCGATCTCATCCACTTCCGCCACCAGACTGTGGATACCACGCCTTCCCACTTCGACCACTGCCTGATCCAGCAAAGGCAGCCAGGCATGTTCATTGACACCGGAGGGCGGCGGATTTGCCCCCATGTCTACCTTATTGTCACCGTCGTTGGTGACGGCCGTGTCCCTTGTGGCGCTTAAATACAAAATATTGGCCAGTGGATTGTCTTCCACCATCCGCAGTTGGATAAAACCAGCCACCGCTTTATCATCTGATTTCCAGACAAATGTAGGAAGATCACCGCCCACCATGCCAAACAATGCCCCCCGTATCGGATTAATGCTCTTTGTTAAGGCAGACTCCGTATGCAGAGAAACCCCCTGTTCACTTAGTCGGTGGACCAGCGCGAGATCACGTAAGTGGAAAGGTCGTATCATGACAATTCAGAGTGTAACAAGCGCTATCAGGCAGCGCAACTACATAGGCGCATTATACACCAAAAATTAACCGTTCACTGTGCCAGACTTCTCAGATTATGGACACTGACAAAAACCTGTCCGCTCTCAAGAAGCTTGTTATAATCACGTTTACCTTATCATCACATTGTCCAACATCGTTTGTGGAGGAAGGAGAGGTATGTCAACACTTGTACTCACCATACGCGAAAGCATTCGCTATCGCGGGCGCAGCGGTCACCTGAGCTGGATCGCTCACCGCATTTCCGGTCTGGCTATCCTTAGTTTCCTGGTTATGCACGTTTGGGATACGGCCAACGCCTTCTTTTGGCCGGAATTGTATGAATGGTCCATAGCGGTGTTTAAGCATCCACTTTTTGCTATGGGCGAAATTGGCCTGATGGCGGCGGTACTGTACCATGCCTTTAATGGTATCCGCATCACCATCCTGGACTTTAAGCCGGAATTATGGAAATATCAGAAGCAAAGCGCAACCATTGTCTGGGTTCTTTTTTTTGTGATATTTGTGCCCATTGCCATGCTTATGTTTAGTGAATTTTGGCACGCTTGTGCGGAGCGCGGGGCCGCTTGCTGGCAACTTCCCGCTTTTTCTGATTACCTTAAATAAGGGGTATATGCTTAATGACTGCAACAACCGGCAATATAACTCATCGTAAAGTGGCCGTGCCTTCCAACCTGGAACGGCGTGCGTTTCTGTTTATGCGCCTGTCTGGTGCCTTGCTGCTTATTTTGGCTGTGGGGCATATGTTGATCCAACACGTTCTTAACAGCAGCCAGAATCTTTCGCTGCAATTTGTGGCGTTACAGTGGAACACCTGGGTCTGGAAAGTTTATGACATGTTCCTGCTGTTTTTTGCTGTTACTCATGGCGTTAATGGCTTGCGCAATGTCTTGGAGGATTACATTCAAAACCGTACTGTCGTAACATGGATCAACCGTTTCCTTGTCGTTTTTGTCATTGCGACCGTCATTTGGGCGGGCATTGCCATTGCGTTATTTGATCCATCACCTATTTTGGATGCTGCCCAAAGTACACAATAATCATTTGCTTGCAGCCGGCGCTTGAACGCCATGTGACAGCTGCCTGCCGCAAGTTCTAGGAAGAGGCAAGAAGAATTATGGCTGAGGTAAAAACACACACATTTGACGCCGTGATTGTGGGCGCAGGTGGTGCTGGTCTGATGGCTGCCCTGTATGCCAGCAAAAGCGTCAATGTGGCTGTTATTTCAAAACTATATCCTACCCGTTCCCATACTGGGGCGGCGCTGGGTGGCATCGGGGCGGCCCTGGGGAATAATGGTGAAGACCATTGGGAGTGGCACGCTTACGATACCGTCAAAGGCTCAGACTATCTGGCCGATCAGGATGCCGTAGACATCTTGTGTAAGGAAGCGGTGGAAACCATTGTGGAACTGGAACACATGGGGCTCCCTTTTGATCGTACGTCAGAAGGCAGAATTTCTCAGCGCCGTTTTGGTGGCCACACCAACAAAGAAACGGGCAAACCAGTACCCCGCGCCTGCCACGCCGCTGACCGTACCGGTCACATGATTTTACAAACGCTGTACCAGCAGTGCATCAAAAACAAGGTCAATTTTTTCGATGAGTATCATGTCGTTGACCTCATTCGGGTGGGTGATACGGTGCGAGGCCTGGTAGCCGTTGAACTCAGCACCGGAGATTTCCACGTTTTCCACAGCAAAGCCGTGCACTTTGCCACCGGTGGTTGGGGACGCTGTTGGGAAGTGACTTCTAATGCCCATTCTCTGACGGGTGATGGCGCGGCGATATGTTTGCGCCGGGGTATCCCGCTGGAGGATATGGAGTTTTTTCAATTTCACCCTACGGGGATTTTTAAGTTAGGGATCCTGATTACAGAAGGGGTGCGTGGGGAAGGTGGCATTTTGATCAATGGGCAGGGTGAGCGCTTTATGGAGCGCTATGCCCCTACCATCAAAGACCTGGCCAGCCGTGACGTGGTCAGCCGGGCTATTTTTCTAGAGGTGCAAGCCGGGCGTGGCATTAACGGTAAGAACTACGTGCATCTGGATGTGCGTCCGGAAACGGTGAACCGCTATTTTGAAGAAGCAGGGGACAGCCGACGCATCACAAAGCAGTTTATTGAGGAGAAACTAGGGGAAACGGTGGATCTTGGCCGCACTTATTTAGGTATTGATCCGGTACATGAACCTATTCCGATTCAACCGACCGCGCACTATGCTATGGGTGGCATTCCCACGGACGTAGACGGCCGTGTCATCCTTGACGCGCAAAACACGGTGCTGCCTGGCCTGTACGCGGCTGGGGAAGTGGCCTGTGTTTCCGTCCACGGCGCCAACCGCCTGGGAACCAATTCTCTGGTTGACCTGGTGGTTTTTGGCCGGCGTTCCGGCGTCCACATGGCCCGCTATTGCCAGGAAACAGAGCTGCTGCCTTTGCCAGAAGGACCAGCCGACGAAGTGATGGCTGAGTTTGATCGTATTCGCAACGGCAGTGGAGGCGTTCGTGCACACGAGCTGCGCCAGCGAATGCAAACCACCATGATGGCCAACGTAAGCGTTTTTCGTACAGAAGAATCGATGACCAAAGCGCTCGCTGAACTGCGCCAGTTACGCACCGAATATGATCGTAATATCCAGATCGATGACAAGAGTAAAAACTTTAACAGCGACTTGTTAGAAGCGTGGGAAGTAGGGTGTTTATTAGAGCTGTCTGAGGTAACGACCATCTCTGCTGTGGCGCGTAAAGAAAGCCGTGGTGGGCATGCCCGGGAAGATTATCCCCGGCGGAAAGATGATGAATGGATGAAACACAGCCTTTGTTTCCTTGAAGGTGATGCCTATCGTCTGGGCTATAAGCCGGTAGTGCCTGGCCGTTACCAGCCCAAAGAGCGCGTTTACTAATGAGCCAATGGCAACGTTGCCTGGTGAAAATTGGGTCATTAAGTCATTGAATAATGAATGAGGATAACTATGCAAGTGCAGATGCGAATTCGCCGCTTTAATCCGGAGAAAGATGAAAAGCCATGGTGGGGTGACTATACCCTAAAAGATGTCAGTAAGACAGATTCTGTGCTAGATTTGCTGCACCGGGTGAAGTGGGAGCAGGATGGCTCATTGTCGCTGCGCCGTTCCTGTGGTCTGGGTGTTTGTGGTTCAGACGCTATGCGCATTAATGGCGCTAATGCGTTGGCCTGTAAGACATTGGTGACACGCCTGGTAAAGAGTGGCAGCGCACAGGTTAAAATTCAAATAGAGCCCATATTAGGGTTAAAAGTTCTGAAAGATTTGATCGTAGATATGGAGCCGTTTTTTGAGCATTATCGTTCGGTTTTGCCTTATCTGGTCAACGAAACGCCGTTGCCGGCCGACGGCCGTGAACGACTGCAATCCCCGGCAGACCGTGCCCGCTTTGATGACACCACCAAGTGTATTCTTTGTGCGGCCTGCACCACTTCGTGCCCCAGCTTTTGGGCCAACGAACGTTATGTAGGGCCGGCGGCCATTGTACAAGCCCATCGCTTCATCTTTGACAGCCGTGACCAGGCCGCCGAAGCCCGGTTACAGGTAGTAGGTGATTCGTTTGGTGTGTGGCGCTGCCGCACCAACTTTAACTGTACCAACGCCTGCCCGCGTGATATTGAAGTGACCAGAGCCATTGCAGAAGTAAAACAGGTATTGGCGACGGGGGAAATTTAAGTACAACGTAACAGGCATGGGTCACGGCCGTGGCCCATGCCTGTTTTCATACTTACTACGGCCCCGCTTGAATCTCTAAAATCTCGATCTCAAAGATCAGGTTGGCCTCAGGGGGAATAGGGCCACCACCGGCTGCCCCATAGCCCAAATCTGGGGGCACAATGAGTTGAGCCTTGCCGCCTTCCTTCATGAGCAGCAGCCCTTCTTCAAAACCGGGAATGGTGCCGCCAGAGCCTATAATCACAGGCAGTGGCTGACCGCGCATGAATGACGAATCGATAAGAGTGCCATCTTCCAACCACAGGGAATAATTAAGCGACAGCGTATCGCCCGCTTTGGGGGCCGCGCCGCTGCCTTCGGTGATGGCGTAATATTTCAGCCCGCTTTCCGTGACGGTAAAATCGGCGTCATCCACGTCAGTGGGTTTAGGCGCTGGCCGGGTTTCCAATAGTTCCAGTTCAAAGATGAATAAAGCGTCACCGGGAATGCCCCCTGCCAGTTCCGGAGGCATGAGCAGTTGGGCTTTGTCCCCTACCTGCATAAGCAGTAACGCTTCATCCAGGCCAGGGATGGAATTACCAGAGCCCTGAATAAAGTCAACCGGTGTCCCTTGTTCCAGGGTAGATTGCAAAAGTGTGCCATCTTCTTGCCAGAGTTGAGCATGTACTTTTACCATGTCGCCAGGCTGCACGGCCGTGCCGTCTCCCTCTTCTATAAAGTAATACTTCAGGCCGCTTTCGGTCTCCGTATAATCAGCTGCGCCTACTTCCACCGGTTTAGGCTGTGAGCGGACTTCTACCAATTCTACGTCAAAAATCAGTGTGGCGTTGGGCGGAATAGAGCCTGAGCCGCTTTCGCCATACCCTAATGCTGGTGGAATGATCAGCTGCGCTTTGCCTCCCTCACGCATCAGAGCAATGCCTTCATCCCAGCCCGGAATGACCGCCCCCTGGCCCAACGTAAACTGAAACGGCTGGCCGCGATCCAAGGAACTATCAAACTTGGTGCCATCTTCCAAGGTGCCGGTATAATGCACCGAGACAATGTCTCCCGGCTGGGGCACCGGCCCCGTGCCTGCTTCTATTTCCACATATTCCAGACCGCTGGCTGTTGTGGTATTGCCACTGGCGCCAAGGTTACCGGAAGTTGATGCCTCTTCGCCTTTAACTGTGTCTTCAACCACGGCCGCCGCGTCATCTTCATCGGCCGTGTCTGCCGGGCTGTTGGCGGCCGGGCCACAAGAAACCACAATCAGGCTCAGCATAAGCAGCGTGATTGTCAACCATTTTCTCAAGAAAAGAAAGTTCATCAAATACTCCTTTTGAAACAAAATAAAAGCCGGAGCGGGACACGGCCGTTCCGACTTTCTTTAGACTCTGGTATGTGTTAAGTAAGGTGATTGTACGGTTAAGTGAAAGTTCTGGCGAGAAAACGGCCAAAAAAGGGGTCAGATCATTACCGCCTTCTCATGCGTAGGTTACCATTTGTCTGGGTATTTGCCCCGGATGGTGGCGTAATGTGCCTTGATTTGCGCCAGGTCGGCCTCGTAGTTTCCAGTTGGTTCTATCACAGGGCCTAAGGCTACGGCTTTGTGGGTATAATCAAATGCCGCTAGCAAAATAGGCACACCAGCGCCCAGGGCGATCTGGTAAAAGCCAGACCGCCACTCCCGTACCTTACTGCGGGTGCCTTCAGGGGTAATGCACAAGACAAGCTTGTCACGGCCGTGAAATGCCCTGACGTTTTCCCCAACCACCCCCTGTGTGGCCTGGCGATTAATGGGAATCCCACCCATCCACCGGAATACCGGATTCATAGGTCCCCGGAATAGAGAATGTTTGCCCATCCAGGAAATGCGCACCCCTACGGCCGTGGCCGTAGCCATGACCAGTACAAAGTCCCAGTTTGATGTGTGCGGCGCACCAACGATGATAAACTTGTCCAGGTTCGGCAGCCCACCGGTAACGCGCCAGCCAATGAGCGCCATGAATAAAACGGCCAGCGCCCGCGTAAAGCGGTTCCCTCGCCGCGGCAGTTGTGGACCAGGCTCCATATTCCCCTTAACCCGTGTTTTTAATTGTTTAAACATGACCCTATCCCTGTGATCCTGAGCGCCGGTAAAAAGTACATGGCGGAGCTCAGGGCAAAGATGATGTTTCAAACGCTTGTGTTTTTGCGTTATGATGATAAGTGACGGAATTTTACGAGAAACGGCCGTCACTGCCATCCCCCTTTTTTCCCCCTGGGTAATTGTCTAAAACAGTAATATGCTTTAATTTTTTAACTCTAACCAGTTAGCGCCAATGCTGGCTTCCACTTTTAGGGGCACATCAAGCTGGTAAGCACGCATCATTGTTTCTACCATCAAGGGTTTCACACTGTCTAACTCATCTTCTGGTGCTTCCAACAGTAATTCATCATGGACTTGCAAAAGCATTTTGGTGCGGTACGGTCGTAGCCGTTCATGCAGCTCAATCATGGCCAGTTTGATAATGTCTGCGGCCGTTCCCTGAATGGGGTGGTTCACCGCTTCCCGTTCGGCACGCAGCCATGCCTGCCGGTTTGCCCCCGTCATGGACCCCTTGAAGACTGGGAAGTAACGCCGCCGCCCTAAAAGGGTTTCTACATACCCCTGTTTTTTGGCCATCTCCTTGGTTTCATCCAAATAGTGCTGAATGCCGGGGAAACGGGCAAAGTACGCCTTGATGTAATTTTCAGCTTCGGCCAGCGTCAGCTCTGAATCTCGGGCCAGGCGGAAGGCCCCCATGCCATAAATAAGGCCAAAATTTACCACCTTGGCAAAACGGCGCTGGTTGTATGTCACCGTGTCCAGGCTGATGTTGTACACGGCCGCGGCCGTCGCCTGGTGAATGTCCAGGTCTTGCTGGAAAGCATGCAGCAGCGCCTGATCCTGGCTAACGTGTGCCAGGATGCGTAACTCTACCTGTGAATAATCGGCCGCCAGGAAAACGTGCCCTGGCCTGGCTACAAAACCACGCCGAATCTCCTGCCCAATGGCGCTGCGGATAGGAATGTTTTGCAGGTTGGGATTACTGCTGGCCACACGCCCGGTGATGGCCCCTGTCTGGTTAAAGCTGGTATGGATACGGCCGTCGGGCCCCACCATTTGTGGCAGGGCATCTACATAGGTGCTTTTTATCTTGCCCAATTCTCGGTACTCTAGCAACCGCCCAATCACGCCAGACTTTTTCTCCTGCTCACTCTCCTTTAACTCTTCCAGGACGCTGGCAGCCGTGCTGTAATAGCCGCTGCTTGTTTTGCTTAAACCTTCAACCGGAAACCCCAGCTTCTTAAACAGCACATCACTTAACTGCTGGGTGGAATTGATATTAAATGGTTCGCCGGCAATCTCATGAATCTCGTGTTCCAATGCCTGCAGCCGCGCTTCCAGCTCTTGTGACATTTGCTGCAAAAAGGGTACATCTACCCCAATGCCAGCTTGCTCCATGGCTGACAGCACCGGGACCAGTGGCAGTTCTAGTTCCAAAATACGCTCCTGGTTCTTTTCCCGCACCTCTTTTTGCAAGGGCCTGGTCAGCCGCAGTGTCATGTCGGCGTCTGCTGCGCCGTAAGGAGCAGCTTCGGCAATGGGTACTTCGGCAAAGCTTTTTTGTGCCTTTCCCTTGCCAATGAGCGTTTTGATTTCGGTCATCTCTACGCCCAATCGGTGGAATGCCAGCTCTTTTAGCCCCTTGTGCTTGGTTGCCGGGTCGGTCAGCCATTCGGCAATCATCGTGTCAAAGGCAATCGGTGAAACGCGAATGCCATACCGATCTAGCATGGTATAGTCATACTTGGCATTATGGGCAACCTTGCCGATATTGGGGTTGGTCATAGCCGGTTTGATAGCCTCTAATACCGTTTGCAGTGGCAGTTGGCCAGGGGCCAACTGTGGCGCGCTGGCAAACAGGGCCATCTGCCCGCTGGTGTGTTGTTTTGCCTGCCCCAGGTGGCCTACCGGAATGTAATACCCCACCGGCGGCTCTACAGCCAGGCAAATACCCACCAGTTCGGCAATGGTTTCATCCAGGCTGGTGGTTTCCACGTCAAAGGCGATCAGTTTGGCACTGTTAAGCCGGGTGACCAGTTCGTTCAACTGCGACTCCGTCTGCACAATGATGGTTTCTGTCAGAGGAACAGCAGCTTTAGGATCAGCAATATCTTTGGCGGCGGCCACCCGTTCACGCAGAAAGTCGGTTAGCGTGCGGAATTCCAGTTCGCGGAACATTTCCAGCACTTCGGCGGCATCAAAATCATGGGCGACACAGGCCGCCAGATCCAATGTGATGGGGGCGTCGGTGACAATGCGGGCCAGTTTTTGACTGAGGTAAGCATTTTCTTTACCTTCGCTTAGCTTCTTTTGAGTCGCTCCCTTAATCGCATCAAGGTGGTGGTAGATACCGTCGAGAGTATGGTAGTCGGCCAGGAGTTTAACGGCCGTCTTGGGCCCAATGCCGGCCACGCCGGGAATGTTATCACTGCTGTCACCTACCAACGCTTTGTAATCTACCACCTGGTCTGGGCGCACACCCCAATAGGCCACAACACCCTGGGCATCAAACAGCTCTGGCTGAGCACTGCCCCTGCGCGGCGGCAACTCCACCACGGTGTTGTCGTCTACCAACTGTAGTAAATCCCGGTCGCCGGTGATGATGTGTACCGGCACACCCAGTGGCTTTGCCTGCAGTGCAATGGTGCCCAAGACGTCATCTGCCTCATAGCCTTCGCGCTCTAGAATGGGCACGTTTAGCGCCCGCACTACCTCTTTAATGCGTTCAATTTGCTGGCGTAGTTCGTCTGGCATCTTTTCTCGTGTACCCTTGTAATCTGGGAACCATTCGTCACGAAAGGTGGCGCCCACGTCAAAACTAACCGCAAAGTATTGGGGAGGGGTGTCACTCAAAATCCGTTCTAACACGGTACGAATAAAGCCGTAGGTGGCGTTGGTTGGTTCGCCTGACTTGGTGCTGAATGCCTCCAGGGGCAGGGCAAAAAACATGCGGTAGGCCAGGGCATGGCCGTCAATGAGAAGCAGTTTGTTTTCAGTCATGGTCTCTTTCTAGTGCAGGGGCTGGTATCATCTTTGGCACGTTGCCGGCGGCGTGTGCCTGTTTCAGACCAGTCCCATTCCCGTGCGCCACCGGACTACACCTTGCATTGTTTGCGGGCGCCCAGTTGGCCGTTTCTGATTACTTCCATGATGCCCCCAGGGAATAGAGGTGATGTGGCTTATTCTGTTGTGGAGCATAGCATGAATTTTACCATAAAACAGATGTTCGCTCACTTCTTGGGGGCTTTGGGGTGCGGCCCCACCGTTTGAGAGACGGGTCGTAAGAAGCGGAGAACAAAAAAGACAAACACGGCCGTAAACACCGCCAACGTATAGGCTTTCACCCCCACCGCCATGCCAATGAGCCCTCCCAGCAGGGCGGCTAACACAACCTGACCCATCCCCTGGACATTAAAATTTTGCAGATTAGTGATCCAACTTGTTTCCATCTGCTGCCTCCTTATTATAGTAAAAGTACCCTTTTATCATAAACGTGCTTCAATGCCCTATTCAGAAATTTTATGACCTTTTGCAGGGGCAGGCACAAGGCCTGCCCTGCGTAATTAATGAAGATCGTAAAACAAGACGGGCATATGTGTGTAAGCCAGGACTACCGTAACCGTCCCTGAACTGCTGCGGGGCTTAAAAAATCTGACGAAAAGAGTATAATGAACGCGTCAACCAACCAGGCAGGAATTATGTTGCAGGCTGTAGACACAAAACCAATTATCGCCCACAGATATGAAATACAACACCCTCTGGGGCAAGGTGGCATGGGCATTGTTTACCAGGCATTTGACCGCCTCTCTCGCCGAGCCGTGGCTTTAAAACAGGTGGTCGTAGGTTCTGATCAGCTTGCCTTTAGCTCACTTTCCCAGAATGATAGCACCGGGCACCGTATGGCCCTGGCACGTGAATTTCAGTTGTTGGCCTCGCTGCGCCATCCTTACATCATCAGCGTGTTGGATTATGGTTTTGACGAACAACAACAGCCTTTTTTTACCATGTCGCTTCTCCAGCACCCCCGGCACATTTGCCAGGTAGCACTACAACTGGACTTCGACGGCCGTGTAGACTTGTTGGTGCAGATGCTGCAAGCCCTGGCTTATTTACACCGGCGCGGCATCATCCACCGTGATCTAAAGCCAGGTAATGTGCTGGTAGATGACGCCGGCCGGCTGCAAGTGGTAGATTTTGGCCTGGCGCTGCAGTGGGAACAGGGCAAGGAGATGGTGGGTACGCTGGCGTACATGGCCCCTGAAGTGCTGCAAGGCAAAAGCGTCACCTCGGCGGCTGATTTATATTCAGCCGGGGTGATTGCCTATGAGGTGCTGACTGGGTCCCATCCCTTTGAAACCAAAGACCTGACACGGTTGATGGCACAGCTGCTGCATGAAGCACCAGACTTAGATCGGCTGCCAGAAGCCATGCAGCCGGTGGTGGCCCGCCTGTTGCAAAAAGAGCCACGGAGACGTTTTGCCAATGCCTTTGAGATAATCCATGCCATGCAAACGACCATAAACCGCCCACCGCTGCCAGAAACCGGTGAAGTCCGTGAAAGCTTCTTACAAGCAGCTACCTTTATCGGCCGGGAGCGGGAATTAAAACTGCTGACCGAATCGCTGCGTGATATTCGGGAGGGATACGGCCGTTTTTGGCTGGTAGGTGGTGAGTCTGGCGTGGGTAAAACACGCCTGCTGGAAGAAGTTCGCACCGAAGCCCTGGTACGTGGGGCGCTGGTGGTGCGCGGCCAGGCCATCAGCGAAGGCGGCGCCCCTTTCCGCATGTTCCACAATGTCTTGCGTCAGTTATGCCTGCGTACCACATTGACCGACCTGGAAGCCGGTGTCATCAAGCCCCTGGCCCCAGACATTGGTGTGTTGTTGGACCGGGTCGTGCCAGATGCCCCCGAACTGGAGGCCGAGGCCACACAACGCCGCTTGCTTACCGTCATTGAACAGCTCTTCCGGCGGCAGAAAGAGCCGGTGGTGCTGTTGTTGGAAGATTTGCAATGGGCGGAGGAAAGTGCAGACATTGTCCGGTACCTGACAGAACGATTGGTTGACCAGCCTATTCTGATCATTGGCAGTTATCGGGATGATGAGTACCCCCATTTGCCCACCCTCTTGCCGCAAATGCAGGTGCTGAAATTGGAACGGTTTACACGGCAAACGATAAAAGCGTTGAGTGTTTCTATGTTAGGCGAAGTGATTGGCAGCCAGGAACATGTCATCCGACTGTTGATGCAGGAGACAGAGGGTAATGTCTATTTCCTGGTGGAAGTGGTACGTGCCCTGGCCGAAGAGGCGGGCCAGCTTGACCAGATCGGCCAGATCACCTTACCACAATATGTTTTTGCCCAAGGGGTGCGTACGGTTTTGGCCCGCCGCTTAAACCGGGTCTTGCCAGAGGCACGGCCGTTGCTAAAATTGGCGGCTGTTCGTGGCCGCCTGCTTGATTTACCGCTTTTGCAAGCTATGGCCCCGGCTGTGAACCTGGATGCGTGGCTGCGGCATGGTAATGACACGGCCGTGCTGGAAATTAAAGACCAGGTCTGGCAGTTTTCTCATGATAAACTGCGTGAAGCCCTGCTGGCGCAAATGGATCCTTACGAAAGCCAACAGTTACACCGGCAGGTAGCTAAAACCATCGAAAACATCTACCCGAATGACCCCAGCCAGACGCTGGCCCTGGCCTATCAATGGCATATGGCGGGTGACGCTGCCAGAGAGCTGCCCTACCGGCTGGCCGCCGGCGAGATGGCCCTGGCCAGCGGCGCCAACAACCAAGCTGTGGATTTGTTGACACGGGCTTTTGACCTGTCTGTAAGCCAGCAAGCCTCCCAGGCCCAGCAGGCACATGTGCTGCGCTTGCTAGGTGAAGCTTACATGGGGTTGGGAGACCTGCCCAAAGCAAGGCTGGCCTTTGCCCAAACGGCGGGTTTGCTGGATTCACCTGTGCCCGCTTCGGCGGCGGCTACTGGCAGTGGTTTTGCCTTTCAGTTTGGCCGGCAACTAGGGCGGCTTATTCGTCCCGCCAGGCCCACGCAGGATCCGCAGCAGCAGTTTCGCTACCGTGAGCTGCTGCACGCTTACCGGCTGTTGGGTGAGATCTGTTTTTTAAACAATGAAACGATGCCGGCTATGTTTGCCACTGTGCGCGCCTTAAATGTGGTGGAACGGTTGCCTCCCGGCCCGGAACAGGCCATGCTTTACAGCAATATGAGCGTAGCCGCCGCCCTGATGCCCTGGCATTATCTGGCGCGGCTCTATCAGCAAAAGGCGCTGACCACCATCAAAGCGTTAGACGTGCCCAACCTGCTGGCAGAATGCCATGTGAGCCTGGCTCTGGCCGTTTATAAATCAGTGTTGGCACACTGGCAGGATTGTGAGCAGTTAAGCGCACAGGCCGTTGCCTTAGGGCAGCAGATTGGCGATTACCGGACAATGGGCGGCGCGCTCAATGTGCAGGCGACCACCCTTTTTAATCAGGGGCGGCACGAACAAGCACTGGCCTTATACAGGCAGATGTATGACACGGCCGTGTCCCAAAACAATCTTATGCAACAGGGTTGGGGGTTGGTGAACCAGGCGACGTGCCTGCTCCGGTTGGGCCGCGACCCAGATGGTGCGTACCAATGGCTGACCGAAGCGCGCATGATTCAACACCAGGTACATGATGCCGTGGCTGAATTGAACATTTACGCCACCATAGCCACCCTGTACATCAGGCAGCAGCGTATGCAGGAGGCGTTACACGCGGCCGCCACCGGCCTCAAACTGCTGGTAGCCAATGCCACCAGCATCGGCAGTTACGTGGGCTTTCATGATGTGCCGTTGGTGTACCTGGTGTTATGGGAAGGGGGGCATACGGCCGTTATTCCTGATGCCAAAGTTGCCCTTAAACGCCTGAAACGGTATGCCCGTATCTTCCATTTTGCCCGGCCGGTGCATCATATTTGCCAAAGCTGGCAGGCGTGGTTAGAGGGGCGGCCAGACAAAGCCAAAACCGCCGGTCAGAAAGCCATTGCCGCTGCTCATGCCGTCCAGATGCCCTACGAAGAGGGGTTGGCCCATTACCACCTGGCGCGTTTCCTGCCAGAGGGCGCTCCGGAAAAATTGACCCATTACCACCAGGCCGAAACCTTGTGGAAAGCCACGGGCGCCGCTTACATGCTCACCCAACTGCCGTAACTGCCCCTAAGCCATATGAAACCGTTACATGATGCCACCAACCCCTTTGCGATGCGCCTGATGCGGCATGGTGGCCCCTTTAGCCATCACATCGTTTTTTATACCTCCCTGGTGTCTGGTCTTTTAACCAGCCTGATGGCCATGTTTAGCGCTGCCCAGGCGAAGCCGGTTGGCTATTTTCTGAGCTCCATCCAGGGGATCATTTTTATTGCCAGCCTGTCTTTGATGGTCAGTTTGCCATTGTTTGTGACCTATGCGGCCACGGCCGTGGTTGTTACGTACACCCAAAGTAGTGAATACCCGTTTCTTTGCCTGACCAATTTGCCCTCTGGGGCCATTGTTCAGGGGTTTTTGTTGGCCACCTTCTATCGCTGCCGGGCATTGGTGGCCCTGGTATTTGCCCTTTGCCCGGCGTTGTCTTTAACCATGAGTGCCGGGGGAATGCTTTCTACCATGTACCCGGATACACTGGGTTTTGGCCTGGCTGAATCGCTGCTGCGCCATCTGGTGATGGGTGTGCTGCTGGCCGGCATGGTAGGCGGCATATCGCTGTTGGGCGTGACCGTGGGCATTGGGTTAGGGTTGTGGTGGCGGCACACCACCGTGGCTAACACGGCGGCAACGGTGGCACTTTTCATTTTCGCCTTTTGGCTGCTGGACAAATTGGGGGAGTTTTTTTATGGGTTGGGCCTGTTCGGTTTTGCCAATGATGCCCTGCAGGCGCTTTTGTTTGTCCTTATCACCTGCCTGTTGGCATGGCTCACACTTCGCCTTTCGCGCCAGTGGGCCAGAAAATTGTAAGCTGTTTATGCGGCGCGTTGTGAGAGGTAGTCGGCCACGGCCGTGGCTGATTCCAACGCCAACACCGCGTTTGTTGCTTCTTCGGCCTGGGCCATGGTTAAGCCCCGAACAGCGGCCTTAACAGCAGGAATGGCTGGTGCGGCCATGCTCAACTCGTCCAGTCCTAGCCCTACCAGCACGGGGGCTGCCAGGGCGTTTCCAGCCAATTCGCCGCACATCCCTACCCAGATACCGGCCGCATGGGCCGCCTCGGCCGTTTGTTTGATCAGCCGCAGCACGGCCGGGTGCAGGGCGTTGGCCAGTGCCGCCACCCGGGCATTGCCCCGGTCGGCGGCCATAACGTATTGGGTAAGATCATTGGTGCCGATGCTGAAAAAGTCCACTTCTCGCGCCAACTGATCAGCAATCGTTACGGCCGCGGGCACTTCCACCATAATGCCTACGGCCATATCTTCAGCAAAAGGAATGCCTGCCTGCTTCAGGTCGGCCTGAACTTCAGCCAGCATGGCTTTGGCGGCGCGTAGTTCGGCCAGTGTGCTGACCATAGGGAACATGACCTTAATATTGTGCCCAGGTGTGGCCCGCAAGATGGCCCGCAGGTGTGGTTTAAAAATATGGGGTGTTTCCAGGCAAAAGCGAATGCCGCGCCAGCCCAGGAACGGGTTTTCTTCTGTGACTGGCGCCAGGTAAGGCAGTGGTTTATCACCGCCTACATCCAGTGTGCGGATGATCAACGGCCGTGTTCCCATGGTTTTGGCTGCTGCCTGATAGGCTGCCAATTGTTCTTCTTCTGTAGGCGCACTTTTCCGATCCATAAAGAGGAACTCAGTGCGGAAGAGGCCCACGCCCTCTGCGCCAAACTGTAGGGCCACGGCCGCTTCCTTGGGCCCCCCAATGTTGGCCGCAATCTCCAACCGGCGGCCGTCTTTGGTGAGTGCTGGTTTTTGCCCCGCCTTATGAGCCGATCGGCGCTTTTTTTGCCACGCTTTGCGCTGTTTTTTCAGATCGGCCAGGGTGCCGGCATCGGGGTCAAGCCACAGTTGGCCAGTACGGCCATTGATTGCCACTGTCTGTCCGGCCTCAATGGTTTCCAGCACATTGCCCGCCCCCACAACAGCGGGTATACCCAGCCCTCGCGCCAGGATGGCGCTGTGTGAGGTGGCCCCGCCTTGAGCGGTGACAATACCCAACACCTGCGCTGGATCAAGCTGCACTGTGTCTGACGGTGTCAAATCGGCAGCCAGCAGTATGACCGGGGTGCGCAGGTTAAGTTTTGGTCGGGTCACTCCTGTCAAATGCTGTAACACCCGCAGACCTACGTCACGTACATCGGCGGCGCGGGCGCGCATATAGTCGTCGGCAATAGCTTCATAGCTGGCGGCGACGGCGGTTATAGCTTGCTGCCAGGCCGCCTCCGCATTCATGCGCTGCCCGGCTATGTGCCGCCGGGCATCTTGTTGTAGCTCCGGGTCTTGCAAAATGAGACGGTGTGCCTGGAAGATGTCTGCCTGAGCAGACCCTACTTGCTGCCGGGCGGCTGTGAAAAGCTGGTCAATTTCCTGGTTAGTGGCGGCGACGGCCGTTTCCAGCCGGGCCAACTCGGCTATTGTGTCATCCACCTGATATGTGGTGACCGTAGGGGCAACGGGCCGGTAATGGAAGGCCGGGCCAATAGCCACCCCGGGCGAGGCGGCAATGCCGGTCAGCCCCTCATGCTGCATGGGGGAGGCGACTATGGCCGCTTCGGCCAGAATCGCTTCGTCGCTTTCGCCAAAATGATCGGCAACCAGGGCTTGCAGCGCCATCAGCGCATCACCGGCATCTGGGCCTGTCGCCGTAATTTTTACCTTTTCCCCCTGGCGCACGCCCAGGGTGGCCACCTGATTCATGCTTTTAGCATTGGCGGTTTGTGTTCCTTTTTTGACAGTAATATCGGCCACAAATTGCATGGCCGTACTCACAAACCGGGCCGCTGGGCGGGCGTGCAGCCCCATTTTATTCAGGATGGTCAGAATCATTGTTGACCGTCGGCCGCTGGTGGCTGCTGGCAGCTCAGTGGTGGCTTTCCCTGGATCAGAGGGGGCCACACCAAGTTGATGCCGCTTGGGTTCCAGGGCTGATAGGGCTTCTTGTATGACCACGGCGGCAGAACTGCCGGCAGCCGCCTGTACAGCGGCGACCATAGCCCCTTCTACCAACGGCGCTGCACAAAGAAATACATTGGCCTGTTGGGCCAGCGTTAACATCTCCACGGCCGTCTCTGTACTGAGAATGGCACTGCCTAAATCCATCAGGGCCACCACACCGTCATCACTGTATACAGACTCGATAGCGGCATGAATTTGAATGGCATCGGTGCCAAAAGGGTGTTGGGGGTCATTAATGCCCCCGACGGCGGCCATAGCTACCTTACCCTGGGTCATCTGCCGGGCAAGGTCAACGACTCCTTCGGCTAACTGGCGACTATGAGAAACAATAACAAGTCCAACCATCAGTTACTCTACTTTATCACGGCCGCCAACGGTCCCTCTACGTCATGGCCGTAAGCGGCGGCTAATAGTTCAATAGGATGGATAAAAGGGGTACCGGTCGCCTGCGCTATGTGCCAGCGGCAGGTTTCGCTGTCACATACAGCCAGGGGCCCATTCACCTCATGTACAAAGTCGAATAACGACTGTCCCATGTTCATGCTAATCGTGTGCTTCTCTGCTTTATAGCCATAGGTGCCACCCACACCACAACATGCTGCCCGGCTTTTAATCACGGTAAGATCGGGAATTAAGGCCATGATGTCCATGCTTGGCTGGCCAATACGGTGGGCGCGGTATTGGCAGGGTGGGTGGTAAGCCAGCGTCAATGGTATAGAGGTTAAGCCCTCTGTTTTCAATTCACCGGCATCCAGCAAATGCCCCAGGAATTCGTGAATGTCGAAGGTGTTGGCGGCCAGTAGCTGGGAATCCTTCGTGTAGTAAGAAAGTAGTTCGGGCGCTTCTTCTTTCAGGGTCAGCGTGCAGCTGGTAGAGGTGCCCACAATGACGCAGCCCTGTTTCACATAGTCAACTAGTTTGTGGATGTTACGCTCATGATAGGCTTGGGCGGCGGCAAATTCGCCATTGGAAAGCAAGGGCAGCCCACAGCAGTTTTGCGGCGGAATAAGGACTTCAAAGCCGTTGGCTTCCAGCACCTGTACGGCCGCTTTACCTACCCGTGCTTCAAAATACTCGGTAGAACAGCCATGAAAGTACACCACCTTGTGCCTGCCCGGTGCTGGAGCTTGCCGCTTTTTAGCCCAACGGCTGAACCGTTCACGGGAAAACCGGGGCAGCGGCGCACCGGGGGCAATCTCTAGCAGTACCTTTGCCAAAAAACGGCCGAGGCCACTATGCAGCAGCCTGTTGGCTGCTGGCGCCACCGGCTGGCCAAATTTACCCATTAGCTCCGGGCGGGCGATGAGGTTGTTGCGCAGCTTGCGCCTTAAGGGCACCTGCCCGGCGGTCACAATGTCATGGCGGGCACGGCCGTTAATCTCGGCAATGCGCACCCCAGTAGGGCACACCATGTTACATACCCGGCAGCCGTTGCAGTAATCCACAGAATGGTCCGGTGACGGCTGCCTGGCATGGCGAAAACGGCCAGCCTGGGGACCTTCGTATTTAGGGCCAGGAAAGAGATCGGTCACGGCCGTGACCGGGCACGCTGTGACACAAATATTGCACTTGATACAGTTGTCCAGGGTTAACTCGACCGGGCGATGGGTGTGTGAAGGAACATCTAAGTGTGCTTCCCAGATATTTTGGCTCATAACATCTGCCCCACGGCGTACCCTGTGCCCAGAGCCACGCCTTCAAATGAACGTTCATGGATGACTTCACAATGCGCCAGGGTTGTGCCGGCCGCATAAAGGTTTTGGTAAAGGACACGGCCGTTGCCATTTGTCGGCTGGAAATCTCCATTAACGGTCACGCCGCTGCGATAAATGGGGTGACCGCGGCTGTCCATAAAGTCGCGGTGGAACCATGTCTGCTGGTTTTCTGGGGCGTGAAGCGGCAAGCTAAAGATGACTTCACAGACGGCGCCGGTGTGGTTGGTGGTGATGCCACCACCTAAAAGGCCGCCTGTAGCCAACACATATGTTTGGTACCGGTGGGCGTGGTCACGGGCGGCCGATTGGGTGTACACGGCCGTCACCTGGCCAGCGGCCAGGTCAACCCCTACCGCTTCCAGGCCATCAAATACACGCCCGCCATTCGCTTCGATGGCGCTTTTGAGAATGTTATGCAGGCGCATGCCAGCTATAGAAGGGGGCAGCCCCGGCATCTCAAAGACGGGCCGCCCAAGCTGTTTTTGCAGGTCCTGATGCACATCGGTCGCGGTCTGCAGCCCCAGCACTGCCGGAAAGCCTACCCGCGCCGCTTCCTTTAAATGTGGCCTGAGGTTTTGCACCACTTCAGCCCGAAAGTGGCTTTGCTCCATCAACCGCGCCAGGATGACGGCCGTGGTGAAGTTCCGTTGTGCCAGCGTGGGCAGATCCAGCATCACGTGCCGCGCCGGAATGCCCTGATAGGTCAGGTTGTCAGCGGCCAGGTTGGGGAAGAAGTCAGCCAACTGCTTAAAGCCTACCAACAACATGGGCGCCGGATCGCTTAAGTCGCCGGCCGTCATGGTGGCCGGAGCCAGGCAGGTAGGGCGAAACGTACCCACCGCCGAGGGCAGCAGCCAGTTCTTTTCCAGCGAGCCCTGCAGCGGATACCCGGCGGCAGTGCACAATTGTTTCAGGCTTTCTACTGCCTGGTGCAGCCTTTCTAAACCCAACAGGGCATATGGATGCTGGGGATTCGCGCCGCTGAGTTGAGCCAGGGTTTGAGCCGGATTTGTCACGGCCGTGTCGCTGCCCGCCGGCCAGTAGCCCAACACATCAACACAGCCTGCGTGCCAGTGCGTTGCCCCCCAGCCTTTGGCAATGACCTTCGCTTTTTTACCCCGTATGCTGGCCTGCCAGGCGGTTGTTAAACCGGCCAGCCCGGCCCCGATGATCAACACGTCATTCTCAGTCATACGTCGCTCACTCAGTCAGTCACAGCGTCCGGGTTTGCCAACACCGTACCCGGTTCGTACATGGCCGGGCCCAGGCGAGATGCTTTGTCACCCGGTAAATGGTCGGCGTTAAGAACGCTCAGGTAAATCAATTCATCCAGCCGCTCTTGTTTTAACTGCGACCCCCATAAAATGGGCATCAGCCCTTTCCACCGTTCTTGCAAAAAATCGCGTAGGGTTACGTTGGTTTCTTCAATAGGCGCTTTTTGTAACTCATGCCATATAGCCGCCACACGATAGGTACAAAAACCACCCTGGCATGGCCCCATGCCCACCCGCACGTCGCGGCGAATATCATCAATGGTTTTGGCGCTGCCGGTGGTGATGGCGTGTTCTACGTCGGCGCGGGTGGCCAGCTCACACTCACAGATAAGCTGACCAAACGCTGTGGTGGCTTCTGTATGCGCCAGGCGCTGGCCCAAAAAGTGATAGCTACGGCCGTGGCCCGGTGCAAATGGATGGGGAATCACAGTTTCATGGGTGGTGCATGGGCGGGTTGTGCCCAGCTTTTCACATACACGGTCCACCGTCACCTGGGCCATTTGCCGGTACGTGGTCCACTTGCCGCCGGTAATGGTAATAAAGCCGGTTACACCATCACGGCTTTCGTGGTCTAATAAGGTATAGGCCCGTGTTACGTCGCGGGTGTCGGCCACTTTGGTTTCCTGGTACAACGGCCGTACGCCGCCCCAGCAGCGGAGCATCCTTAAATCCTGCCACCCCGGCACGATCTTGCCCGCTTCCTGCATCATCAACTGCACTTCCCATGGTTCAATGGCAAAATGCTCCGGGTCAGACACGGCTTCATCGGTGGTGCCGATGATGGCCACCGTATGCACTGGCACGATGATATCGCCATCGGCCGGCATTTTGCAGCGGTTGACTACCGTGTTGAGAATGCGGTAGCTGGCCGCGATCATCGTGCCTTTACCAGCACGTACATTCACGTCAATATCTGCCGTATGGGCGATTTTGCCGGCCCAGGCCCCGGCTGCATTCACCACCACATCGGCGTGAATGGTAACCTCTTCGTCTTTCACCAGGTCATGGCAGACGGCGCCTACGACGTTATCACCCCGGCGAATAAGGTGCTTCACGGCATGGTAATTGAGAATATGGGCGCCATGCTGCCGGGCCAGTTCGGCCACCGACTGTGTCGCTAAAAAAGAGTCTGCGGCAGCATCAGGCACACGAAAACAGCGGCTGATTTGGGGATTCAGGTGCGGTTCTTCCCGCAGCATCTGGGTGACGGAGATTTCTTCACAAGGCACGCCGGTTTGCCGGCAGCCTTCCATAAAGGTGTCGCCAAAGGCATCCTCATCCCAGGGGGTGACCACAAAAAAGCCGCCGGTATCTTCAATGCAATGGGGCATCACCCGGCGCAAGATGATGTTTTCTTCAATACACTCGGCAGCCGCTTTGGGGTCTTTTACGGCATAACGGCCGCCGCTGTGCAGCAGACCGTGGTACCGACCGGTGGTGCCATGGGCCAGATCACGTTTTTCGACGATGACACAGTGGAAACCGCGCAACGCCAGGTCAGCCACTACACCTGTCCCGGTGGCCCCACCGCCAATGACTAACACCTCTGTCTGAATGGTTCGCATCACGGTTCCTGCCAGGTAAGCCGCACAAAGTTTGTGTAAATCCAGTGCGCCAGTTTTGTGCGGTTTACCCGAGTAATTGGCAACGCCTAGCGCGGGTTTAGTTTAAGTTTGAATTAGTGTTGCCGATTACCTAGTTTTTCTTGAAGTAATCGGGAGAAATATTTAACTGTTTCATTTTCCGCCACAATGTGGTGCGGCCAATGCCTAAGTGTTGTGACATCTCGGTGACACGCCCCTGGCAGACCCAGCCCGCCTGCAAGATCGCTTCCCGCTCTGCCTCTTCCACAGATAATATGGGTTGGGCATGGGGTGAAGCGGCCGTGACTACCCGGCCTTTACGGACGGTTGTGGACAGGTCTGACACACGAATGACATGGTTGTCGCTATGGTGTAAGGCCCTTTCCAGCGTACTTTCTAATTCACGCACGTTGCCCGGCCACGGGTAGCGGCACAACACATCGAGGGCATCTTCTTCAATGTGGGTGGCGGCTGATTTAGCAAACCGCGCCAGAAATCTGGAAGCCAACGCCGGTATATCTTCTGCCCGCTCGCGCAGGGGGGGCAGAGAGATATTAAACACCCCAAAACGATAGTACAGGTTGGGTACAAACCCCTCTTCAGCCACCAGGCGCTCCAGATTGGCAGACGTCGTGGCTATGATACGTACATCGACGGGGATCAAGCGGCTGCTGCCCAGCCGCATAATGTAGCCAGTTTCTATAACGTGTAGTAGGGCGAACTGCATTTCTAAAGAAAGCGATTCGATCTGGTTCAGCATGAGCGTACCACTGTCGGCCAGTTCAAATTTGCTGGGACGGCCGTCTTGTTCACTGCCTAGTAGCTCGCTGACCAACAATTCATGGGGAATCGCTTTACAGTTGATGTCCATAAAAGGTTTGTTGGCGCGCGGCCCATCATTATGAATAGCCCGGGCCAGGTGGTTTTTACCCACACCGCTTTCGCCGCGCAGCAGCACAGGTGCACGACCACGGGCGGCCGTACGTGCCTGGCGAATCACAGCGCGCATATTCAGTGCTGAGGCTGAGATATCGTCCAATACCAATGAGGCTTTAGCGCCCACTTGCTGGTGTACCAGCCGGCGTACCATCTCAATGGGGCGTATGATCATGATATACCCGGTCTGCGATGATTGGCCGTTTGGTAAAAACCGCACACTTACCAGGGCCTGCACCGCCCCCTGATTGGGGATATCAAAGGTCACTTCCACGTCTGCTATCTCTACCTTTTCTGTGATGGCCAGGGCCACCGGTTCTGGCAGCGTCAAGACGTTAGAGAGGGTCATGCCCATGGCTGTATGTGGGTTGATGTGTAAAAATTGCCCGGCACGAACGTTCACATGGTTGATCTGGCTGTGTGCATCCCAGGCTACGACGCCTTCTTGAATAGATCCCAGAATGGTGTTAACTTCAGTCAGGCGGTGATTGGCCTCTTGCAAATAAGCATTTGCTTGTAACAAATGGGTGATAGCGCGGGCGGCAGCCATGATCAGGGAAAGGCTGTGGCGGGTGGTTGAAGTAGCTGGCTCGATAATGCCGATGATGCCGATGATCCGGCCGTTGGCGTCATGAATAGGTGCGGCCGACGTGGCCATCTCGTGAAAAACTTCGTAGTAATGTTCAGCGCCTACTACCTGAACGGGCATGGCGGTGATTAGCGCCAGCCCCAGACCGTTGGTACCCAGACAGCCTTCCGACCATATAGCCCCTTGATGCAGGCCAGAGGTGAAATGCCCAACCATTACATGTTGTTGGTCAGGCCAGCGCCCACGGGTGGTTGTGGGCATGTGTGACTGAGCGACAATGGTGCTGTCCCCTTCAATGCTTAAAATACAGCCAGCGCCATCGGTAAAGACGATGGTGCAGTAGCCACCTTCAAGGAATTGATAGATATCTTCGAGAAACGGCCGTGCCTGGGTAAGTAAATCGGTATGGGTTTTAAGGGTTGTTTGCAGCGCCGACTCTTGTAACGTCACCGGGCGGGGCGTTTGCCGGGGGTCGCTGCGCGGCGCACACCGCTGCCAGGAACGCACAATGTACGGGTCTGGTTCGTAGTTGGCAATAGGTTCTACCCGGCCTGTTTTCATGAAGGCATGCCAAAACTGCTTCAGAATATCACGGCGAATAGGGTAGTTGTTTGGCTGCATCTTTATCTGTGTAACCTTTTGTTTTGGTCTGTGGTAAGCTGCAGTAGAGTGAAGAGATCATCTAGGGTCAGTTTTCAGTTATCAGTGGTCAATATTCAGTAGGGGCTGATGCCAGTAACTGACCACCGGTCACTGACCACCGGTTACTGACCACCGGTTACTGACCACCGGTTACTGACCACCGGTCACTGACCACCGGTTACTGACCACCGGTTACTGATAATCGGCCGGTCAGGAAGCGGGCAAACAACAGCAACCGTCAACCACGGCCGTAACCAAGTATGACCTATGCAAACGACAAACGCACTGACCAAAAGAAAGTGATAGGACAGCGTCCAGAGCCGGCAGTCGGTAATGATTATCCTACTACTTACTCTACCCAGTCGAAGGTGCGCGTAACCGCTTTTTTCCACTGGGCATACATTTCAGAACTGGCATTGCTGCCCGGTGTGGGTTCCCAAGTATGGTCAACACCCCAGTTTTCGCGCATTTCGTCAGTGCTTTGCCAGAAGCCCACGGCATATCCGGCGGCGTAGGCTGCGCCCAGCGCCGTTGTTTCGGCCACTTTGGGCCGCACCACGGGTACACCTAGCACATCTGCCTGGAACTGCATCAGCAAATTATTATAGACCATGCCCCCATCTACTTTAAGCGCCTTTAATGCGACCCCAGAATCTGCATTCATAGCATCCAGTACTTCGCGGGTCTGGTAGGCGGTAGCTTCCAAAGCTGCGCGGGCAATGTGTCCTTTTTTAACATAGCGTGTCAGGCCGGCGATCACACCCCGAGCATCAGACCGCCAGTAGGGGGCAAACAACCCGGAGAAGGCGGGCACAAAGTAAACGCCGCCATTGTCTTCTACGGATCTGGCGTAATCTTCAATGTGCGGTGAGAAATCAAAGAAGTCCAGGTTATCACGCAGCCATTGCACCAGCGCGCCGGTGATGGCGATAGAGCCTTCCAGGGCGTAAACCGCGGGTTCATCACCAAATTTGTAACATAGGGTGGTCAGCAGCCCACTTTTGCTGGGTACAATGTTGGTGCCCGTGTTGAGGATCATAAAGCAGCCGGTGCCATAGGTGTTTTTGGCTTCGCCCGCTTCAAAACAAGCCTGGCCAACGGTAGCCGCTTGCTGATCACCCAGGTCACCGGCAACCGCGATCTTACCGCCAAAGGGACCATTGGGGCTGGTGTGTCCATATACCTGGGATGACGGCCGTATCTCTGGCAGCATCGACTTTGGAATACCCATTGTCTCTGTAATGCTGTCTGACCAGCGCAGGCCATCCAGGTTCATGAGCATGGTACGGCTGGCGTTACTGACGTCTGTCACATGTACACCACCGTTAGCGCCGCCGGTCAGGTTCCAGATCAACCAGGTGTCAATATTGCCAAAGAGGGCGTTCCCCTGCTCTGCGGCCGCGCTTACTTCCGGTACATTTTCCAACATCCACTTCACCTTGGGACCAGAAAAGTAGGTGGCCAGTGGCAGCCCCACCTTATCACGGAAACGGTTTTGTCCCACGCCGCCTTCCAGCTCTTTACAAATTTTGTCGGTGCGCGTGTCTTGCCAGACAATGGCATTGTAAAGTGGTTTGCCGGTGGTTTTGTCCCAAATAACCGTTGTTTCCCGCTGGTTGGTAATGCCAACCGCGGCGATGTCTGTGGCCGTGGCGCCAGCGGCTTTTAAGGCCCCTTTGACAACGTCTTGTGTGCGCGCCCAAATCTCCAGGGGATCATGTTCCACCCATCCTGGTTTGGGGTAAATTTGCTCATGTTCAAGCTGGTGAACGCCTACGGCTTCACCAGAGTGGTTAAAAATCATACAGCGGGTACTGGTGGTACCCTGATCAATTGCTGCAACATACTTTGCCATTTTTACTCTCCTGCCAACAGGTTGTGGCGTAACCTATAAGTTACCCAGCTTCCCATTTATTCACTACGCTCTTTCACGCTCTCCAGCAGCGCCTTCAAAATCAAATAGGTAGATGTGGCGCCGGGGTCCTGGTGGTTGATGCTGCGTTCGCCCAGGTAACTGGCCCGGCCTTTGCGGGCCTGAAGGGGAATGGTCGCTTTCATGCCTTGTTCCGCGGCGGCCACTGCCTTTTCTAAGGCGATCACCGTGGTTTCACCGGCATCTACGGCAGATTTGAGGGCGGTCATGGCCGGTGCCCAGGCGTCAAACATTGTCTTATCTTCCAATTCAGCACGGCCTCGTTGCACAACTCCTTCAACACCAGCTTGCAGCATGTTGTACAGGTCTTCATTGCTTAGTTCTTCTTTGGATATGATGACCGTGCCTGCCCGCGTATAGAATGTGCCATACAAAGGACCGCTGGCGCCACCAACGCTGGAAAAAAGCGTCATACCTACGGTTTTTAGAATGTTGCCAATGTCCTTGTCTATGACGGTGGGCAGCTTTTCCATGATCTTGTTAAAGCCGCGTGTCATGTTGATGCCGTGATCGGCGTCACCGATAGCGGCATCCAGGTCGGTCAGGTATTGTTTATTGTCGTTGAGGACAACGGCCGTTTTTTCCAACCAGGTGACAACCTGGTCTTTGGTGACTGCCATACTTTTTTCCTTTTTCGTCAGACCCAGCCCACTTTGGGTTAACACAGTCATAAGGGCCAGGTTCAATGAACGGTCTTCAAATGTAAGACTAAACACCCCATCGTAGGCCGGGTGTGTTAACGGGCGCATCCCAGAAGCGCAGGATTTCTTCGTCGACTTTGAGTAACGTTATAGAGCAGCCCTGCATTTCCAGCGATGTAATGTATGGGCCAATGAGGTTGCGCACAATCGTCAGGCCATTTTGCTGGCAAACTTCTGCCAATTTGCGGTAGATAGCATAAAGTTCAGAAACCGGTGTACCGCCCATGCTGTTGACAAAGGCGATCACCTGGTCGCCAGACTGGAAAGGCTGATCTACCAGTTCCATATCAACCCAAGTGCCCTGATCATTATCCCATTCGCGGGTGGTGCGGCTGTAGGCTTTATCGGTGATGATCTCCAAAGCCATCATCTCTGTGATCTCGTCAGCTGCTTTTAACGCCATGCGCTTTTGACCTGGTTCCCCGTGAATGCCAATGCCGATTTCTATTTCATTGTCGCCCAGTTCAAACGTGGGCTTGCCAGCCGCAGGCACGGTACAAGAGGTCAGGGCCATGCCCATGGAACGGCCGTAATTATTCACTTTCCGGCACAAATCGGCACATTGCGCCAGGGTGTACCCTGCTTCGGCGGCAGCGCCTACGATCTTTTCGGCCAGCACGGTAGTCCCTACCCCGCGGCGCCCCGCCGTATATAGGCTGTCTTTCACGGCCACGTCATCGTCAATCAGGATGCTCTGTACTTGAATACCGTCGGCGAAAGCCAACTCCGCGGCCGTTTCAAAGTTAAGCACGTCACCAGTGTAATTTTTGACGATGAACAGAACACCAGCACCACCATCAACAGCCTTAGCACATTCGTACATCTGGTCTGGTGTAGGCGAAGTAAACACTTCACCAGGGCAGGCACCATCTAACATGCCCATGCCCACAAACCCCCCATGCATGGGTTCGTGCCCACTACCACCGCCAGAAACAAGCGCCACCTTTCCTTTCACAGGAGCATCAGCACGAGTCAGATAGTGGGGATCAATATGTACTTTCAGAATATCGGGGTGTGCGACCGCCATGCCTTGTAGTTGCTCGCGTACCACATTATCCACAGCGTTTATTAATTTTTTCATCTGCACCTCTCCTATCTATGGCGTCAAGAGACCGTCAATAAATGATGGCCACATGTTACCTATGCATCATAAACAGCCGTCACCCATTGAGGGTCTCTAGCAGTAAGTTATATACCGGCCACCGCAATCAAAATACCGGCAATAATGCCGCCAATGACGGGGCCAACAACTGGAATCCAGCCATAACCCCAATCTGAACCACCTTTGCCGGCAATGGGTAAAAGTTGATGGGCAATACGTGGTCCCAGGTCGCGCGCCGGGTTGATGGCATACCCTGTAGGGCCGCCCAGCGAAAGGCCAATACCCCAGACCAGCGCGCCCACAATAAAAGGGCCCAAACCGGAAGTGGGAATGCCCATCGCCGTTGAACCTTGAGAGAAAATGGCAGCAACACCCAAGACCAGGACAAACGTGCCGATGATTTCCGTGATGTTATTCATGATCATGTTGGGGATAGCGGGTCCGGTGGAAAAGACGGCCAGTTTTGTCCCCTGATCCTTGGTTTCTGCCCAGTGGGGCATATAAGCCAGCCACACAATGACCCCGCCTAGAAAGGCGCCTATCAACTGTGCAATGATGTAGAGGGGGACATTGGCCCAGGGGAAGCTGCCGGCGACGGCAAAACCAATGGTGACAGCCGGGTTGATGTGGGCCGCGCCGCTGCCAAATGCCCCGGCCACAAACACACCCACCATAACCGCAAAGGCCCAACCTGTGGTGATGACAATCCAGCCTGAATTTTGCCCTTTTGATTTGTTTAAGACGACATTGGCAACCACACCATCACCCAAAATAATCAGGAACATGGTTCCCATCAATTCGCCCATGAATTCACTAATCATGTTTCCTCTCCTGTTGTGATATGACTAACTTTGTAACCTTCTTGATACTCTTCAGCCAAATGATACGACTGCTCTGCCTGCCGCTCAACTTGCCAAAGGTTCTGAAACCAGATGTGAAGTGGCATGATCATGCATGAGAGACGCTCAGAGCTTACTGTAGTATGGGGCACACTATGTCTTATTGGTGGGTAGAACGATCACCTCCTTTAGACACCACAAAAATAACTTTGAAAAATTACTTAAGGGTGTGGAAGCCCAACAAGTCATTATATGTGTATGTTGGGGGATCATTTAGCCAATGATCATTATTCAGTATACCAATAATGAATATGGTTTGGGGATGCCTGATTGTAAAACTAGGCCGGGACTGCTTTGCTGATACACAACTCAAATTCAGCGGGCATCCTATCTTGTAAATAGAAAACTGCCTGGTTATATGATACGAGAATCAATCGCTGCTGCAAGCATCGGCGCGAAAATGTTTCATCATGAAACAAATTGGGGTGATGTGATGTTTCATCGCGAAACGACACGCCGCCATACCCCAAACACCATCATGATCAGCACAGCGCCTATCAGCAGCGGCAGCCACACGGCCGTCTTGCTGGCTGTTGGCGGTGTGGCTGGTTGTACGGCCGGCGTTGGGGAGGCTGGTGGTTGTGCCGTGGGTGCTGCGGTTGGGGAAACGCCCCTCACTGTTGCCGGTGGTAACGGAGTGTTGGTCAGGGTTGGTGATGGAGAAGGTGTGGGGGGCACGGCCGTGGCTGAAGGTGCCAACCCTGGTATGGTTGGCGCCGGGGCGGCGGCCTCTGCCACCCGAAACCAGCCGGCGGTGCTGTCTGTCAGGAAAAATGCCCATAACATCTCTGCCACCTTCTGGTTGCCGCGGCGTGATGGATGGGTGCAATCTTTGGCCATATCTTCTGCCAGCCAGACACGGCCGTCGCTGCGGGCGTTCTCCCCGTCGATCCATAAATAAGGCCCCCAACTTAAATACGGCGCTACCACATCACCTCTGGCCGGATCATAGTTCAGGGCCGGGTCACCGTTGATCTGCTGCGCGATCAGCCACTTAACGGCAAAGGCGGTTTCAAAAGCCACCGGTTCCGGACTGAGACCACGTTCATAGGTGTAGGATCGTGTGCGGCTAGAAAGATAAGCGATTTTTAGGTTGGGGTAATGAACCTTCAGGTCTTGCACAATAATAGCTAGATGAGCCTGTAATTCCTCTGCCTTTTGGGGGAAGTCACCCTGGCGTGTCAGGGTTTGTTTGATCCAGGCCACCTGCACTTGTTCTGGAGTGACCTGTGCATGGTGCAGCGCGCCACCCAGATTGGCCCATACATCCGTATCTGGCGCGGTCCAGCGGTCAGCAGTGCGCCCCCCTTGGGCGCCGTTTACGGCCGTCAGCTGTGGGTTGACCAACGGATTTTGGGGCATCTGCCCTATGAAGGTGTTAAATTCGGAAGATGTATTGGACATGCCCACGGAAATCATGACAATACGGCCGTTGGCGTCTGGTTCCCCGGCGGCATTCAGGGGCACAATGGTGGCCGCAATGGCCTGCCCGGCGGCTTCGTGGACTGGCGGGCGGTTGTTGCGGCCGTCAGGGTATAACCCTCCCGTGAATCCCGATGCCTGCCCATCCAGGCGCACATACTCCCGCGTACCCAGGTCTGTCAGCGGTGTGCTGACAGGCAAAAAAGGGCCAACACAAAGCTCCTCCTGGGCCATCATGACTGTGGTGGGCCAGGCCATCAGGGTGGCTATCATCAGAACGCTTAAAACATTTAGGGTTCGCATGAGGTCACCGGATTTTAACTGACACACCTTAATGGTTCAATTAGATTTCGACGCATAGGGTGTAAAAATAAGGAATTGCAGGATAATTGACCCAGCCAACAGACAAGGATACGGCATCATGGAAGAACAATTAACAAAAAATGAATCATTTGAATACCCTGCCGATGTGGTGTTTGTGACGGTAAACGGCCGTACCTTTATTATTGTGGGTACGGCGCACATTTCTCAGGAATCCACTGACCTGGTGCGCCAGGTGATCGAACGTGAACAACCTGATGTGGTCTGTGTAGAATTAGACGAACAACGTTACAAAACGCTCTCTGATCAGCATCGTTGGGAATCGCTGGACCTGCGCCAGGTTATCCGCCAGAAGCAGCTGATGACACTCATCATCAACCTGCTGCTTTCTTCTTACCAGAAGCGGTTGGGGCAAAAGTTGGGGGTCACCCCAGGCACGGAACTGTTAGAAGCCACCAAAGCGGCCGAAGCATTGGGCATCCCCGTGGCCCTGGTAGACCGGGACGTGCGCATCACCCTGCGCCGTGCCTGGAACTCTATGTCTTTCTGGGAGAAGACGAAGTTGATGAGTTCTGGCTTTATAGGCGCGTTTGAAGGTGAAGAAATCTCTGAAGAAAAGCTGGCCGAACTGCGCCAGACCGATGTGCTTACCGAGTTGATGAACGAGCTTGGTCACTTTATGCCCGTTCTCAAAATGGTGCTTATTAACGAGCGTGATACCTACATCACCCAGAAAACACGGGAAACGGTTGGAGAAAAGATAGTGGTTGTGGTAGGCGCCGGGCACGTGAACGGCATTTGCCAACTGTTGCCGGCCGGCCAGCCAGCAGACCTGGCGCCGTTGGAAGAAGTACCCCCCGGTTCCAACGTAGCGAAGATCATTGGCTGGGGCATCCCCCTTCTCATTGTGAGCGCTATTCTTTACATTGCCGTGACCCAAGGTGCCGCCGCAGCTGGGGAAAATGCTGCTTACTGGTTTCTGGCGAATGCCATCCCCACGGCCGTGGGCGCCGTTCTGGCGCTGGCGCACCCGGCGACGATCATCGCCTCTTTCCTGGCCGCCCCGTTTACAAGCCTGACACCGGTTATTGGTGCTGGTTATGTGGCTGCCCTGGTGCAGGTGTACATGAAACCCCCTACCGTCAAAGAGCTGCAAAGCGCCGGTGAGGACGCCGGAAAACTAAAACGTTGGTGGCAAAATAAACTGCTGCGGGTATTGCTGGTATTTATCCTCACTACCATCGGCAGCCTGACAGGGACAGTGCTGGGCGCCAGTGAAATTTTCTCCAACCTGTTCTAGAAAGTGCCCACCCAGGTGCCCGGTCTCTGAAACGGCAACGTGGAGAAGTTCAACATGCTATGGATAAAACGAATGGTGATTGGCCTGGCAGCGGCTGTGGGCATACTCATCTCCCTGTTTGCCGGGGTGATCATCTATGACACTCTGTTTGGCATCAGCTCAACGGCGTATACCAATGTCACCTATAGTGACGCCGCCGGCCAGGAGCTGCATGGTTACCTGGCGCTGCCGCCAGGGGAAGGGCCGCATCCGGCTGTGCTGCTTATCCATGAATGGTGGGGGCTCAATGAAGGGATGACAGTTTTGGCCGAGGCTCTGGCTCAAGAAGGGTATGTGGTGCTGGCGGCTGATGCGTATCGTGGGAATGTGACGAATAAAATCCCGCGTGCGCTCTACCTGCGGCTGACAACGCCGGAAGCGCAGGTGTTTAATGATGTAGACGCAGCCCTGGCGTATTTGTTAAGCCGGGAAGATGTCGACGCAGCACGGGTGGCCTCGATGGGCTTTTGTTTTGGCGGCGGCCATTCACTACAATTGGGAATGCGCCGGTCAGAAAACCTGGCCCTGACGATCTTGTATTATGGTGCCGTGGTGACAGAGCCTGAACTGCTGCGGCCGTTGACCGACAATCAGCCGGTTCTAGGTATCTTTGGCGCTGAAGACGCCTCTATTCCTACCGCTGACGTGCTGGAATTTGAAGCGGCCCTCAACAGCCTGAATATCCCCAACGAAATTACCATTTATGAAGGTGTTGGCCACGCCTTTCTGACCGTGGAAAATTATAATGAGCCAGGCAAAGCCGGTGACGCCTGGCGGCAAACTGTAGCGTTCCTGGAAGCTAATCTGAAGGACAACAATGGCTTGAAGGAGAATGACGAATGACTCACCCCTCCCCACAAACCCACTACCGTACCTGTAACCTGTGTGAAGCGATGTGCGGCCTGGAAATTAAGGCAGCAGGTGACCAAATCCTTTCTATTCGTGGTGATAAGGATGACCCGTTCAGCCGGGGCCACATCTGCCCGAAGGCCACCGCCCTGGAAGATATCTATCATGATCCTGACCGTCTGAAGTACCCGGTGCGGCGCACGGCCCACGGCTGGGAACGCCTCAGTTGGGAAGAGGCATTGTCGGAAGTGGTCACCAATATCCAGCGCATTCAGGCGGCCCACGGCCGTAACGCTATAGGCATTTACCTGGGCAACCCCAACGTTCACAACCTGGGCCTCATTCTGTACAATGCCCCCTTCATCCGCAGCCTCAAGACCAAAAACCGCTTCTCGGCCACTTCGGTGGACCAACTGCCGCACCAGTTTGCGGCGTACCTCATGTTTGGCCACCAACTGCTCTTTCCGGTGCCCGATGTTGACCGCACCCATTACTTTCTGATGCTGGGGGCCAACCCGCTGGCCTCCAACGGCAGCCTGATGACCGCTGCGGGCATTGAAAACCGACTGAAGGCGCTGCAAAAACGAGGCGGTAAATTGGTGGTGATCGATCCGCGGCAGACGGAAACGGCCGTCCTGGCCGATGAACATCATTTCATCCAACCCGGCACCGATGCCCTTTTCCTGCTGGCCCTTATCCACACGCTGTTTGCTGAAGGGCTGGTAAAACCAGGGCGGCTGGCCGAATTTACCGATGGCTTTGAGGCGGTTGAAAAGCTTGCTGCCGACTTTGCGCCAGAGACCGCCGCGGCGCATACCGGTATTTCCGCCGCGACCACACGGCAGATAGCGCAGGATTTGGCGGCAGCGGCAAGTGGGGTGGTCTACGGCCGTATGGGTGTCTCTACCCAAAAATTTGGCGGCCTGTGCCAATGGCTCATTAACGTGCTTAATATTCTCACCGGAAATATGGACGCGCCCGGCGGCGCCATGTTCACCCTGCCGGCCATAGACGTGGTAGGGTTGACAACGCTCACCGGGCAAACAGGTAATGTGGGCCGTGCCCACAGCCGCGTGCGCGGCCTGCCGGCCATCGGCGGTGAATTCCCGGCAGCGGCCCTGGCCGAAGAGATCCTGACGCCTGGCGAAGGGCAAATTCGGGGTATGGTCACGGTGGCCGGAAACCCGGTGCTGTCTACCCCCAACGGCGGGCAGCTTGATCAGGCGCTGGCGCAGCTTGATTTTATGGTGGCCATTGACATCTACATCAACGAAACAACCCGCCACGCTAACATCATCTTGCCGACGACCACCGGCCTGGAAACGGAGCATTATGACCTGGTTTTTCACTTGCTGGCCGTGCGCAACACGGCTAAATATGCGCCCGCCCTCTTTGAACCAGCCGAAGGAATGTGGCATGATTGGCAAGTGTTACGTGAACTGCGTAACCGTCTGGAAGGCACAGATAAGGTCGATCGCACCTCCATCCCCGGCAAGTTTGACTTCCAAAAGCGGCTGCCGCCCGCCAAGATTTTAGACCTGGCGCTGCGTTTTGGGCCGTATGGGGCGCATGCGTTTAACGGCCGTATCACCGGCCACAACCTTACCCTGGCCAAACTAAAACGCGCTCCCCACGGCATTGATCTGGGGCCGCTGCAGCCCATCCTTAAAGAGCGGTTGGTGACACCCAACCGCCGTATTGTTCTGGTGCCGGAGCCGCTGCTGGCCGACCTGGCACGGCTCAAGGAACATTTCTTTTCCAGCAATGGCCAGCCTTCCGGCAGCGGCCAGCCTTCCGCCTACAATTTACGTCTCATTGGCCGTCGCCAACTGCGCAGCAATAATTCCTGGATGCACAACGTGCCCCGGCTGGTAAAAGGCAAAGAACGCTGTACGCTGTTGATGCACCCGGCAGACGCCACGGCGCGCCAGATCAGCCATGGGCAGATGGTGACCGTTTCCTCGCGGGTGGGGCAGGTACAGCTGCCGGTAGAAGTCAGCGAGACAATGATGCCAGGGGTGGTGAGTATCCCCCATGGCTGGGGCCACGGCCGTACGGCCGTCCAACTCACCGTCGCCCAGGCTCACCCCGGTGTCTCTATCAACGATCTCACGGATGAATGTGAACTGGATGACCTGACAGGCAATGCCGCCTTCAGTGGTGTGCCCGTTGCGGTGACTGGCCTTTGAGAAAATGCACCATTGGCCATTTTGACCATATTACCAACAACTTTAAGGATGACCTAACCCATGAAACGCTATACAAAGTGGCTTTGGTTACTGGCTACAACCGTAACGCTGGCAGCATGCGCCGGGGCTGTGCCAGTCACGCCCTCCCCGGTCATTGTCAGGGGCGCTCCATCCACAGCTGCGCCCATACGCCCCAGCCAGGCTATGACCGCCACGGCCGCCGCGGCTTATCCGCCCCCTGATAGTTACACATTGGGGAACCTGCCAGGCGGAGCAGAGGCCTACCCCGGATCAACGGCCGTACCACTTTTCTCTTATCGTATTATCAACCAGTATCCCCATGACCCGACGGCGTTTACCCAAGGGCTGGTTTACCTGGCAGATGAGTTTTATGAGAGCACGGGCCTGTACGGCCAATCCTCTCTGCGGCGTATCAGGCCGGACACCGGCGAAGTGCTGCAAATGCTGGCCATGCCAGAGCAGTTTTTTGGTGAGGGAGTTGTAATCTGGCAAGATAGGATTATCCAGATCACCTGGAAAGAGCACACCGCCTTTGTCTACGACCGGGAAACATTTGAAATCATAGGCGAACATGCTTATGACACCGAGGGATGGGGCATTACCCACGACGGCCGTCAGCTTATTATGAGTGATGGCAGCAGCACCCTGTTCTTCCGTGACCCGGAAACTTTTGCGGAAACAGGCCGGGTGCAGGTGTGGGATGGTGACACGGCCGTCACGCAGCTCAATGAGCTGGAATACGTTAACGGTGAAGTGTGGGCTAACATCTGGCACACTGACAGCATCGCCCGTATTGACCCGAAAACCGGTCAGGTGGTGGGCTGGGTTGACCTGACTGGTTTGCTAGACGGCCTAGAGATAACCCAGGCTGTTGATGTGTTGAACGGCATTGCCTATGATGCCGCCGGTAATCGCCTGTTTGTTACCGGCAAGTTGTGGCCGGCCCTGTTTGAAATTGAGGTTGTACCGGTTGATTCGTAATGTGCCTACCTGAAACGGGAGATAACAAGGAAACATGAACCTTCACGAACACCTGACCATTCGCCCCATTCACCCGGATGATGCCGCTGACCAATACGCCATGGTGACCCATCCACAGGTCGCGGTGACATTGATGCAGCTTCCTACCATGGAGTTGTCCCAGACACAAAGCTGGATCCAGGAATCTAAGCCGGGTGCCCATCGCCTGGTGGCTGATTGGCACGGCCGGGTCATTGGCTCTGTGGGCGTGCGCCAGGCACAGAACCCCCGCCTGGCACACAGTGGTAAACTGGGCCTGATGGTGCATCCTGATTTCTGGGGGCAGGGGGTGGGCACTGCTTTAATGGCGGCGGCGTTGGATCTGGCCGACAACTGGTTAGATGTACGGCGTCTGGAACTGGAAGTGTACACTCATAATGCGGCCGCCATTCACCTGTATGAGAAGTTTAGCTTTGCCCTTGAGGGCACCAAGCAAAAGGCCGTTTTTGGCGACGGCCGTTACTTTGACGCCCACATCATGGCCCGACTGCGTCACGCTGAGTTGTATACGGCCCAACCGTCGCCACCAGTACGGCTGGTCAGCAAACAACCCCCGGCCGCGGCTGTCATTCGCACCCCCCGCTACCCGGATGATCTGAATGATCTTTACCACACCTTTCGTCAGCCAGAAGTCAGCCGCACCACCTTACAGCTGCCCAGCCAGGAGATCAGTAAAACACGGCAGCGGCTGCAAGAAACTGTCACGGGGTTGTACCGGTACGTGGCCGAAGTAGACGGCCGTGTAGTAGGCATGGCCACCCTGTACCAGCGGCAAAACCCGCGGGAACGTCACGCCGCCAGCCTGGCCATGATGGTGCACCCAGACTATTGGGGACGGGGGATTGGCTCGCAACTGCTAGATGCCCTGGTGAAGCTGGCCGATAACTGGCTGCAGCTGGCACGCATTGAACTGGAAGTGAATACAGACAATACGGCCGGGGTGCGCTTGTATGAAAAGTTCGGCTTTACCATTGAAGGCACCCACAAACTGCATGCTTATGGTGACGGCCGTATGGCAGACAGCTATTTTATGGCCCGCATTCGTTAGGTCATGAACCCTATGACAAAAGCTGTCCCAGCCCTAGCAGAAAGTCAAACAGCAGGGCGATAATGACCATTTGCTTAAGCAGAGGGTTCAGTCGGCGGGGATCATCGGTGCGGGTGACGGCCGTGGCCTGCCACAATAATGGTGGCGCTGCCAGTACAAACAAAAACTGCCAGAGAGATTGATACATAAGCGCCGCGAACAACCCGGCCAGCACAAAGGCCATGATCAGCAAGCACCAGTGGTAAATGCGGGCCCGTTCCGGCCCCAGGCGTACCGGTATGCTGTTTTTCCCTGCCTGCCTGTCTGACTCAATGTCCCGAATATTGTTGACGTTAAGCACGGCCACTGCCAGCAGCCCGGCGCTGGTAGCTGGCAAGAACAGCTCCCAGTAAAGGGTGTGTGTCTGCAAAAAATAGGTGCCCAGCACCCCCACCCAGCCAAAAAAAACGAGGACAAATACATCACCCAGTCCGGCATACCCATAAGGATTGCTGCCGGCGGTATAATTGACCGCCGCCCAGATAGCTGCCCCCCCCAAGAACAAAAAGAGCAGTATCAGCGGCAGCGCCTGCAGACCAAAGGCCACTACGATCAGTGCCAGCCCAGACACGGCCGAGAGCGCGCCAAACAGTATCATGGCCTGCTTCATGGCCGGGGCAGAAATAGCACCAGATTGCACGGCCCGCGGTGGGCCGGCGCGGGCCGCATGGTCGGCGCCATGAACCGAGTCGCCATAATCATTGGCCAGGTTAGAGAGAATTTGCAGCAGCACGGCCGTGATCACACACAACCCTACCACCGGCCACTTTAAGGCCCCTGCTGCCGCCGCCAAAAACGCGCCTAACATGATGCAGGCCAAGGCCAGCGGCAGGGTACGCAGCCGCATGGCCCCCACCCAGGCTTTGCGTTTGTCTTGTATTGTTACCATATGCCGGATTATAGCGGCGAAGCTATGGTTTCCAAATGGCCGGCAGGTAAACCCGCCAGCCCGGTGAGGGTGGGGCGTCGTCATCCAGAATGGTGCCCACGGCCGTCAACGGCAGCATCACCAGCAGGCATACGGTCAATCGTTTCATGGGTAACCTCCATATAGGCGGGCACAAACTGGAAATATCATGCCTTTTATTGTCAACGGCCGTCATTTTACCGGAGGAGTGTCAAAGTGGGTACAAAAAGGCTTGGCAAACGGCCGTAAATGATGTATCATCTGATGATATACCCCACCCCCTGCGGGGGGGGGATAAAGGTGAACCAGATGGACGACACAACCAAAAAAGCGGTAAGCCAACGTTTAGCCAGCGCCGCCGGCCATATTAAAGGTATTGAACGCATGGTGGCCGAAGACACCTACTGCATTGATGTCATTAAACAAATTCAAGCTGTACAGGCCGCCCTCAACCGGGTGAGTACGCTGATCCTTGATAATCATTTGCAGACCTGTGTCACCACGGCCATTCAAGGCGATGATCCCAATGAACGGCAGCGTGTCTTAAACGAAGTCACCAGCGTTTTTGATGTGTCGAATAGAATTTAATGGAGGCGGAAGATCAGTTAATCTCTGCATCTTTAAGCGCCAATCTTTGACTGTTAAGGAGCATAACCTCATGACAACCAAAACTTTTACCGTCCCCAATATTAGCTGTGGTCACTGCACCCATACCATTGAGATGGAACTGGGTGAACTGGCTGGTGTGACCAGTGTGAAAGCAGTGCAAGAGAACAAGCAGGTCACGGTGAACTGGCAGGAACCAGCCACCTGGGAGCAAATTCAGGCTGTGCTGCAAGAGATCAACTACCCACCTGAAGGGCTGATTCAAATTCAATAACCGGAGGTTTGGGTAAACCCCATGTCTGAGAAACAATTGACTTTCCCCGTGCTGGGCATGACCTGTGCCAACTGCGTGGCCGCAGTGGAACGCAACGCCAAAAAGGTAGAAGGCGTTACCGAGGCGGCCGTTAACTTTGCCAGTGAAAAGGTGACGGTGACGTATGACACGGCCGTGACCACCCCCCAGGCTCTAACCACCAACCTCATCCAGCGTGTTCAGCGGGCCGGGTATGAGATTCCCACGGCCACGGCCGAACTGCCCCTTATAGGCATGACCTGCGCCAACTGCGCCAACACCATTGAGCGGCGGCTGAACAAGGTAGAGGGGGTGCTGGAAGCGGCCGTTAACTTCGCCAGCGAAAAGGCACTGGTCACTTACGCGCCGGGGGCGGTCACCCGGGCTGACCTGGTGCAAGCGGTGCGCCAGGCGGGCTATGATGTGGTGGACACGGCCGTGGCTGGTGAAGAACCAGAAGACGCCGAAGCCGCTGCCCGTAAAGCTGAATACAACCACCAGAAAAAACGGCTCATGGTGGGCCTTATCTTCTCTGTTCCCTTATTTGTTTTCAGTATGGCACGGGACTTTAACTGGCTGGGCGCGTGGGCCGGTGCCAACTGGGTAAACTGGCTCTTTTTTGCCCTGGCCACCCCCGTGCAAACCTATGTTTGTGGCGATTATTACACTGGCGCGCTCAAAAGCCTGCGCAACCGCAGTGCCAATATGGATGTGCTGGTGGCCCTGGGTTCCTCTGTAGCCTACCTGTACAGCATCGTTGTGCTGCTGGCCTTGACAACGGGTTCGATGGCCTTTGGGCATCATGTCTACTTTGAAACTTCCGCCATGATCATTACCCTGGTGACCCTGGGCAAAGTGTTGGAAGCGCGGGCCAAAGGGCAGACCAGTGCCGCCATTAAAAAGCTGATGGGGTTACAGGCTAAAACGGCCCGTGTCGTCCGTGATGGGGTAGAGGTAGACGTGCCCATTGCCCAGGTACAGGTGGGTGATCATCTTATGGTGCGGCCGGGCGAAAAGATTCCGGTAGATGCGGTGGTGTTAGACGGCCGTTCCACCATTGACGAAAGTATGCTCACCGGTGAATCAATGCCGGTAGGTAAAAAAGCCGGGGATGCCGTTATTGGGGCCACCATCAATAAACAAGGTTTGCTTAAGATCGAAGCTACCAAAGTAGGCAAAGAGACCGCCCTAGCCCAGATCATCAAAATGGTGGAGCAGGCCCAGGGCAGCAAAGCGCCCATCCAGCGGCAGGTAGACCGTGTAGCGGCCTATTTTGTACCCGCCGTGATCGTTCTGGCCGTCCTCACCTTTGCCATCTGGTGGCTGGCTACGGGGGATTTTGTGGCTGCCATGCTGCGGCTGACGGCCGTGCTGGTCATTGCCTGCCCGTGTGCTATGGGTCTGGCCACACCTACGTCCATTATGGTGGGCATGGGCAAAGGCGCCGAGGTTGGCATCTTGTTTAAAGACAGCGCCGCCTTGGAGCTGGCGCAGAAGGTGACGACCGTCTTACTGGACAAAACCGGTACCATTACCAAAGGTGATCCCACGGTTACGGATATCGTTATGAGTGATCACTGTTCAGCAGCCACTGTTCAGTCAGGAGACAATACACTGCACAGTGATCACAGGTCTACTGAATACTGGCTGCGCCTGGCTGCTTCCGCCGAACGCGGCTCTGAACACCCCCTGGGGGAAGCGATTGTGCGTGCGGCGGCCGAAAAGGGGTTGGCGTTGAGTGTGCCGGCTCGTTTTGAAGCCATTGCCGGGCATGGCATTCGCGCCCAGGTAGAAGGGCATGAACTGCTGTTGGGCAACCTGCGCCTGATGAAACAGGAAAAAGTACATCTGAATGGCCTGGAAGCCAAGGCGGTTGACCTGCAGAACCAGGCCAAAACGGCCATGTGGCTGGCCGTAGATGGCCAGGCCAGTGCCCTTATTGCCGTGGCTGACACCCTCAAAGAGGGCTCTAAAGAGGCCATCATGCAGATGCAGGCCATGGGGCTGACAGTGGTTATGCTCACCGGTGACAATGAAGCTACCGCCAAAGCCATTGCCAGCGCGGTAGGGCTTGACCGGTATATTGCGGAAGTGCTGCCGGGGGATAAAGTGGCCCAGGTTAAGGCGCTGCAAGCCGAAGGTTTGGTGGTGGCTATGGTAGGGGATGGCATCAATGATGCCCCCGCTCTGGCCCAGGCAGACGTAGGGCTGGCCATTGGTACTGGCACCGATATTGCCATGGAAACGGCCGATGTTACTCTGATGCGTGGTGACCTGCGCACTGTGCCCCAGGCGATTCACCTATCAAAAGCGACGATGCGCAATATACGTGAAAATTTGGTGTGGGCGTTTGGCTACAACACCGTATTGATTCCGGTAGCGGCCGGTGTCCTGGCGCCGTTTGCCTGGGCACCAGACTTTTTACGCCAGCTCAGCCCTATTTTGGCGGCGGGGGCTATGGCCTTTTCCAGCATCAGCGTAGTTACCAACGCCCTGCGGCTGCGGCGGGTAACGCTGTAGTTTACATAAAGGGCTTCAGGTAAAAGGAGAGGTAGTTCAGGGGGGCATCCCCAGCCTGAATCACGGCCGTATCTGCTGCCGGTGTGGCCAGTACCACGTCATACAACCCAATGGCTTCCTGGTGTGTGGCAGTTTGAAAACGGCCGTGGCCATCCACGAAATAGAGAAATAACTCTTCTCCTTGTTGAGGTTGTTCAATGGCTGCCTGGCCCCCGGGTGGCAGCGTGGCGCTGGTGAGCCGGGCATTGACGTGGGCATTGGTGGCACCGTTTGGCCCGATGATGTCCCGCACGATGGCGTCCCCTACCGGCCGTGAACACATATCACCCAGGCCGATCTGTTCATAGTGGGGCGGCAGCCCCATAGAAGCTGGCTCAGCCACAAACCAGATCTGAATGACCCGGGCAAATTTATGGGTCTGGTTGAGTTCCTGGTGTTGGATAAAGTAGCCGGAGAACATGCGCTGTACCTCGCCGGCGCGAATGACACCACGCCCACCGGTCGTGTCTTCGTGGTACAGTTCGCCGTCAATGACGTAGGTAAATATTTCCAGCCCCCGATGTGGATGCCAGGTGAAGCCGTTGCGCGGTGCAATTTGGGTCATATGTGCCGTTAACATGCCGCTTAAACGCTGCAGCGGGCTCCAGCCGCCCACAGCAAAGTGTGAGGTTAGCCAGTGGACGGGGTGGATGGTGGGGAAAGTGTCTGCTTTGTAGAAATGCAAGTCGCCGGTTGTGTCTAATCCGGTAATCACGCTGTCAAACATGGTCATGAGTCCACTCGTAATAAGATCCCATTTTGTGAAGGGTCACGCAGGAAGAGGCCATTTTCCCGGTTCTCAAAGGGAACGGCTGCCTGCTGCAGGTGCGCAGCCATGTCTGGCAACGCGGCGGCAGTCGGCAGTAGAATTCCGTAGAAGTTTAGCCCCACAGCTCCTTGTGGGGGTGGTGGGGCACCTACACCAGCCCAGGTGTTCAGGCCTATGTGATGGTGGTAGCCACCCGCTGATACAAAAGCGGCGCTGGAACCGTAGCGAGTAATGAGATCAAAGCCCAGGGTCTGGGTATAAAAAGCTTCCGCTTCTGCCAGGTTCCTGACGCGCAGGTGGATATGCCCCATGGTTGTGCCCGGTGGTAATCCGACCCAGGTCTGGTTTTGTCCATTAAGTTCGCCTAATACCCCTTCGATATTAAACGGCAGGGTACCCATTTGAATTTTGCCATCAGACATAGGCCATTCCTGGCGCAGCCGGTCACGGTAAATCTCTATGCCGTTGCCGTCTGGATCAGACAGATACAAAGCCTCACTCACCAGGTGATCAGACGCGCCGTCGATGTGTGTTTCTGTGTCTATAAAGTGTTTAAGCGTCAGGGCCAATGCCTGGGGTGAAGGCACCAGGAGCGCAAAGTGATAGAGGCCGGTGGTATGATGTGAACGCGGGGCAGACGGCCGTTCACGCAGCACCAACAAGTCTGGCCCACCAACGCCCAGGTAAGCGGTGTCCCCTTCTACATGGCGCAGCGTTAGCCCGATGTTTTGCTGGTAATAGGGTAGGGAACGGCCGAAGTCAGAAACAATCAAATGTACCGCACCGATTTTTGTGTCTGGAAGGATATGCATGTTCCACATTATACACGGAGGATTTGCGCACCGGTTATGAGCATTTCCTGCTAAAAGATAGAGAGGCGACTGACACTAAGCCACGCGCCTCCTGCTCCATGTTTTATTAATACAAATTATGCCGGGACACTTTCTGGTTGTTTTACCAATTCCAGTTCAATCTCTATCTTGATCTTGTCACCAACCAGAACGCCACCTGTTTCCAAGGCCTGGTTCCAGTTCAGTCCCCACTCTTTACGGTTTAAGGTGCCGGTAGCGGAAAAGCCGGCGCTGATGGTGCCCCAGGGGCTTTTTGCCTGTCCAGCATATTCCACATCCAGTATCACCGGCTTGGTAACCCCACGAATGGTCAGGTCACCGTGCAATTTGGCAGTGTCTTCGCCTGTCTTTTCCACGGCCGTGCTCTTAAAGCGCATGACGGGGTACGTGGCGGCGTCAAAGAAGTCTGGTGACTTAAGGTGCGTGTCTCGCTGTTCTTCTCTGGTGTTGATGCTGCTAATGTCTACTTCAATGTCAACGGCCGTACGAGTGGGGTTCTCTTCATCGTATTGCACGCTGCCGCTAAACGACTCAAACTGACCGCGTACCTTAGAAATCATCATGTGTCGCGCCGTAAAGTAAATGTGGGAATGGGCTGAATCAATTTGCCAGGTCATTGTATAATTCTCCTTAAAGATTTAATTGTTTACCTTTGTTAAGTGGACTTAGGTCCGCTTATTGGTTATAATATTAGCGGACTGGGGTCCGTTTGTCAACGAGCTGAAGAGTGAACTGTACTTTTGGACAGGTGACCAATGAGTGATGGCATGGATAAACCGATTTTGATAGGCGCTATCAACAGTGGTGATGATGACGGCCGCAGCGAAAGGCGAGACGCCGCCGCCAACCGCACCAAGATTTTGGCAACGGCCGAACGACTGTTTGCCGAACATGGGGTGGACCACATTAACATGGCCGATATTGCGCTGGCGGCCGAGGTGGGCAAGGGAACCCTGTACCGCCGCTTTGCCAACAAAGGTGAACTATGCCTGGCGCTGATGGACACGCAGATGGCCGATTTTCAGAACAGTATGTTGGCGCGTATGCAGCAAATGAGCCTGGACGGTGTACCCAAACTAGAGCAGTTACAGCAGTTTATAGAAGCCCTGGTTTATTTTACAGACACTCACTCCCCTTTGTTGTGTGAAGTCCAACGTGAGGGCCTGATACCCAATCTGGCGGATAACAGCCGCTTGCAGCTGCCCCACTTCTGGCAGCACATGACCGTGAGCGGCTTACTCAAAGCCGCGGGCACTGCCGGTGAAATTTCTCCTGAGTTAGATACCGATTACCTGGCTGATGCCCTGCTGGCCCCGTTAAAAGCGGACATTTTCCAGTTCCAGAAACGCGTAAGGGGCTTCACATTAGAGCGCATCAGCAGTGGGTTGCGCACCCTGGTGTCTGGTTTGCGAGTAGCGGCGGCCGATTGACTTTTCTGGTGAACGTCTGGTGAAAAAACTATTGTACCTGGCCCCAATTTAGGTATGGTAGGGTCATTCGTCGCTGGAGGTATGTATGGTAAACCAGAGCAAGCCAAATCATCAAGGATTACGGCCGTTACTTCTTCTTCCCCTTACCCTGATGCTCTGCCTGATCTTTGCCGCCGGGCAGAACCCGGCGGCGCAGGCAGATGTGGTTATGGTGCCCTCAACGCAATCACCTGACAGCCATCCCCTCTATGGCGTTAACTTTATTACCTCTGCTGAAGGCCCGGCCGACGAACAACAATTTCAGAATGGGTTGGCGACCGGTGCCGGTTGGAACCGCTGGCCCATGTACTGGTTTAACATAGAGCAGAGCGAGGGCAATTTTGTGTGGTCGGCAGTAGACACGGCCGTGCATGGTGATGTTATTCATGGCTTTAAGACCAACGCCATCCTTCTGGGTACCCCTCCCTTTTACACAACCGGGCCTCACCACGACCTGACAAACCTGAGGCCGATCTCTCCCAGCCCTGTCACCCTGGCATCTCCGGAAACGGGTACCCCCGTGGGCTTGTATGACCCCATCTTTACCGATGGCACAGACATCCCCGGCCCCGGCAAAATGATTAACGCCAACAACAAGTGGGCGCGTTTTGTCTCCCTGGCTGTCAACCGCTACAAGCCGGGTGGTACCCTGGCCCAGCAAAACGGCTGGCCGGCGGGGGCCGGTGTCACCCATTGGGAGATATGGAATGAAGAGGATTACGTCTTCTTTTGGGATGGGACCATGCCTGATTATGCTCGTTTGCTCAAGGTGGCTTACCTGACGATAGAGCAGGTGGATCCCAATGCCCAGGTGATGTTTGGCGGCCTGTCCAACATCAACCTTTCCTCGGTGGCCAACCCCAACTTTTACAGTGACGTGATGACACTCTATGACGGTGATCCTTTGGCCGCGCCCTATCATTATTTCCATGACATCTTGGCGACCCACAGCTATTTTTACGCCTGGAATTCATGGTATCATGTCTGGCGGGCGGCCCAGACGCTGGCCCAGCGCGGCCTGGACAAACCTATCTGGCTGAATGAAAATGGCGTGGCTGCCTGGGATGATTACCCCGGCCCGGTATGGGACCCTCACAGTGGTTACCGGGCCACCCTGAGTGAGCAGGCTGACTTTGTGATTCAGTCGGCGTTTTACAGTACCTTTGCTGGCGCTGACGCCATTTTCCATTTTCAGTTGTATGATGGCTGTGGTAACCAGCCGCAGGGCACCGACTTCCCGCCGCACAATGGCGAATTATGTGATGCGAATGGTAACCTCATTGGCAATCCTAACTTCCCCTGTGCCGGTGATGCCAATGGGCTTTTCCGCAACCCTACCGATGCCGCTTGCTTCCGGCAGCATCCAAACCCGGAAACACCACGCCCCAACTTTAACGCCTATCAGGTGTTGACCACACACTTTACAGATGTAGAACCACTGTGGCGGTTGAGACCAGGTGGCAGCGACCCCTACAATGGCCCTCAGGAGTGGATTGCCTTTTACCAACCGGGCACACAATCACGTGTCTTGGGTTTATGGGCCCGGTTTGGTCAGAACGAAACGGCCGTCATCCCTACCACCAATCAGGCTGGGACTGGTTTGCTCATTACGCCGGACGGCAATGTGCAATCTGTGGCCGCCCAGGCGGGTGCCTTTACCTTAACGCTGCCCGCAGCCACCAACCTGAACGCCCCGTGGGACCCCAACTTATATGCTATTGGTGGACGGCCGTATATTCTCATCGAACAAGACACCCTGCCGCCGCTTGTAACCATCACGGCGCCTTCTTTTGCAGAGTATGACTTCAGGGTGAGCTGGGGGGGGCAAGATGATGGCAGCGGCGTACAAGATTACAGTTTATGGGTAGCGGTAGATGGTGGCCCACCCCAACCCTGGCTGATACAAACGACAGCAACCTCCGCCACCTACAGCGGCGAACCGACGCACCTCTACACCGTAACCATTCGGGGACGTGATAGAGCCGGGAACGCTGGCGGCGACACGGCCGTGACTGTACGGACGCTGGAGTTACCGGAAAAAGCTTACTTACCCATGATCAGGCGGTAAAAACGTGGTTTTGTTTCCACTCCGGTTGTGGTGGTCGGTAGTGTTGGTTCTTCTGATGGCAATGTCATCCGGAACAAAGCGCCGCCTAAAGGGCTATCCTCCGCCGACAAGATGCCACCATGGGCTTCTACGGCCATTTTGCAAAACGTCAACCCCAGCCCCTTGCCACGGCGGTTGTGTGTATCCAACTGCGTAAACTTTTCAAAGATGCGCTGCCGTTCTGGCGGAGGGATGCCTGGTCCGCTATCAGCCACCGTGACTACCAGTGTGTTCTTTTCACCCGATGCCTGTACGGTAATTTTGCCGCCATCTGGCGTAAATTTTAAGGCGTTAGCTACAAGATTATGTACTACGCGGCGCGCCAGATGGGGGTCTACCAGAACGAGCGGCAGCGATTCCGGTGTTATAATGGTTAAGCATTGGTCATGTTTGCTGGCCAGGATTTGTAACTCGGCTGTCTGCTCGCGAAGTAACGGTGTCAGGTCCATAAGACTTTTGTGCAGCGGCATGACACCTTCTTCCAGACGCTCCACGTCTAACATATCTTCGACCAGGCTTAACACTTCAGAGCCGCAGTGCTGTAGATCGCTGATGAGTTTTTGCTGCGTTTCGCCCAGCGGCCCCAGGTTGCCACGATGCAGCAGTTCTAGCCCGCTGGTCACGATCGTCAACGGGCTTTTTAAGTCATGCACAATTAACTGGGCTAATTCGCTGCGCTGCCGCTTTTCACGTTGATAATGGATGGCGTGTTTGAGCAAAGGCAGCAGGGTAATGGCCAACCCGGCCAATAACAGCACCTGGTACAAGAACCAGTTGAGGGAACCGGGCCGGCCAAAGGCCAGGCAAAGTTCTGCCTGGGCCAGCAAAAAAAACGTCACGGCCAGGTTTCTTTCATTGCTGTTTGTTTCTGCCTGGCTGATGCCGTATGCACGCCAGGCGGCCCACAACAGCCAGGTTATGCTTAAGGCGGCGAAGAAAAATAAAATGGCCGGAAAGCGAGTGGGTAGGTCTATTAACATGGCGGTAAGGGCAACGGTAATCACCAGATACAGGAAGAAGCCTATAAGGTTGATGCCCAGCAAAGGCCACCGCCAGGCAATGATGCGTTTTTCAGCCACGGCCGTCCAGCGCACACTGCCCCCGACAAAGTAGATACTGCTCAGCGGCAGGCTTAAAAAGAGTGACCAGATAAACACGGGGTGTAATGATTGCTGCAGCAGTAAATAGGGAATGCCCAGGCTGCTTACCAATAACAAAGCCGCCAGTGTCAGAAAACCAAAGGTGACTAACACCGAACGGCCGTTAAGGCTCAACCCCAACCCGTGCCTGGTAAGCAGGGCAATAATGACCGCTAATAACCCAGCCAGTGTGCTAGAATAATATTGTAATAAATCAGGTACATTGACATACGGGCCAAAAGCGGAAAAAACGGGTAAAGTACGAAAAACGGCAAACAAAAAAAAGGGGGTGACAAGAAGCATCATCACCACCGCTCTTTTTTGCGCCGAGGACACACCGGGTAGCATAGTACCAGAGTAACGTTTATGGCTATCAATTTTGCTTACGGAGGTTGCCAGCATGGCCCCTATTTTGCGAGAATTCCCGTATAGCTTTGAGACAACACGTCTGACCATTCGCGGCCCGCTGCCAGGGGATGGCCCCCAGGTACGCACGGCCGTGTTAGAATCTCAGGCGGAACTTCAGCAGTGGCTGCCATGGGCCGTTAATATCCCCTCAGAAGAAGAGTATGAAGTCCTGATACGCCAGGGACAACTACGCTTTTTAAGCCGCGAAGATTTGTGGATGATGCTTTTGCTTAAAGGGACTGATATCATCATCGGTGGCAGCGGCTTACACCGCATTGACTGGTCAGTGCCCAAATTCGAGATCGGTTATTGGGTGCACACCAGCTATGCCGGGCAGGGGTATATCACCGAAGCGGTAACCGGCATTATGATGTTTGCTTTTAACCAGCTGGGCGCCAAGCGGGTAGAGATTCGTTGTGATGCCCTAAACGAGCGCAGTGCGGCCATCCCCCGGCGGTTGGGGTTTACCCATGAAGCGACCCTGGTCAATGAGGCACGCCATCACCTGACCAATGACCTGCGTGATACACTCATATTTGCCCGGACAGCCGCGCCTGAAACCTGATGATGGCTTACAGATAACGGGCACTGAGCCGGTGATTACGCTATAATGCCCCGACCTAAAAAATGACCAGAACCAATTGCTTATGAAGAAACTTCGGCTGCTTTTTATCACCTTCATCGCCTTTATTCTCATTGGCTGTGAGGGACAGAACCCGACTGCGCCTACACTGGCCATCACGCCCCTGGCTACACCGGTGGCTCAACTGCCCCCCACCTTTACGCCGCCAGCGCCGTCTGAACGTTTGTTCCCCACATTTCCAGCCGTGACCGTCACGCAACGGCCGTTACCTACCCAATCTACCAGCACCCCCATTCCCTTTGGCGACACCACTGTGGAAGTGCGGTATGTTATACCAGCCCTGGGGTTAGACAGGCGTTTGCAGGGCAGCGTCAGCAGCCAGATCATCCTGGTAGATGAAGCAACAGGGCAGGCGGTCAAGCGCGCCAACCAGAGTGGTGTCTTGCTTGATCTGCAACAAATATTGCCAGATTTGCTGGTACCAGTCGTGCCTGAGGGCTGTGACACCTGTGTGCATATTACCTATAATTTGCCGTTTGCCAACTTGCATGGTGACGGATGGCTGCGCGATCCCGTCTTGTTGGCCAGCCTGGAAAATTATACCAGTGTGGCCCTGGGGCCACATTTTCCACCAGGGACCATCGCTGGCTTGCGGCGCAGCGCCTCACCCTTTGCCCCTGCCCATACTATTGCCGTTACAGAAGACGGCCTCTTGTATGTGTGGCTGGCCAATGAAAGCCAGGTGGGCGAACCAGTTGAAGCCGATCCGGGCCTGATCCAGATCATCACCGATCTTTCTGTAGAAGGACTGGCCCGGGAATATATCACCAACTGCATGGGCTCTCCGTTGGAATCACTCTATGTTCGTGGGGAGATTATTGGCATCGTTTGCCCGGAGTACACCCTACCCACGGCATTGCTGCCATTGTATGCACGGTTAGACACGCTGTTGGCAGAGAAATTGGTGCAAAGTGAGGTCACGGTGGCCCGGCCTCCTACCGGGTTTCCGCTCACGGCCGTGTTAGACTACAACCGCACAGACGGCGCCCGCCTGACATTATATGCAGATGGCACGGCCGTAGTCCAAAGCCAGCGTGGTGAACAGGTGACGGCCGTTATTTCCCCTACACAAACGCTCAGCCTGACCAATGAGCTTATCGCCACGGGCGCCGTGCGTACCGGGCTGAAAACCTTTCGGCCAGAAACCACAGAAGTTATCACCACAACCGGGGGCATTACCACCACCATAACGACCACCCCCTTGCCTCCACGTACCCTCTTGTTGGTGCGCGGCCCGGCCGGGGTTTATGATGGCGAGTGGTTTAACTCTTTTGATGCGCCGCAACTGGCCGCCCTTAATGCCCTGCTGACGCAGTTGCTCAACCCGGCCATTTCGTCTGAAGGTTCAGAAACACCGGCAGCAGAAGCAGGCACAGGTACGCCAGCAGCCACCGAGACAGAAGCACCGGCAGCCACAGGCACAGCCACAGCGCGGGCTGCGCCGCCCTTTACGCCTACGCCAACACCTTGATATGGCTGAGGACGGCCGTTTTTCACTTGCGACCAAGTTAACAAAAGTCTTCTTAATATTTACCGGGAGGATTCATGACTGAGTACAATCTGGACTATCATCGTCTGGCCGCCAATACCATCCGTGGCCTGACCATGGATGCCGTACAAAAAGCCAATATCGGCCATCCCGGCCTGCCCATGGGCATGGCCGACGTGGCTGTTGTCTTGTGGACCCAATTCCTTACACACAACCCTCAGGATCCCCACTGGTTTAATCGTGATCGTTTTGTCCTGTCTGCCGGGCACGGCTCGATGCTGCTATACAGCCTGCTGCACCTGAGCGGGTATGATCTGCCAATGGCTGAACTGATGCAGTTTCGGCAATGGGGCAGCCAGACGCCAGGGCACCCCGAATATGGGCACACGCCTGGCGTAGAGACGACCACCGGCCCCCTGGGCCAGGGAATCACCAATGCCATTGGCATGGCCCTGGCGGAAAAGTGGCTGGCCACCAAGTTTAACCGACCTGGCTTTAACCTGGTTGACCATTACACCTACGTGATTGCCAGCGACGGTGACCTGATGGAAGGGGTATCTGGTGAGGCGTCATCGCTGGCCGGGCATTTAGGGCTGGGCAAGCTGATTGTGCTGTATGATGACAACAAGATTACCATTGACGGCCGTACAGAGCTGACCTTTACCGAAGACGTACTGGCCCGTTATGCTGCCTATGGCTGGTATACAGACGCTGTAGACGGGCATGAGCCATTGGCCGTTATGGCTGCTATCAAGCGGGCCCAGGCCGTAACCGATATGCCGGCCATCATTGCCTGTCGCACACATATTGGGTATGGCAGCCCCCATAAGCAGGATACGGCTAAAGCCCATGGTGAGCCCTTGGGCGTAGAAGAGGTAGCACTGACCAAAAAGAACCTCCAGTGGCCGCTGGAACCGCTCTTTTATGTAGCTGACGGGGTGGCTGAATTTATGGCTGGCAGCGGCGAGGCTCAGACAGCCTGGGAAGCATTATGGCGCCAATACCAGGCAGAATACCCTGAAATGGCAGCCGAATTTAACAAACACCTTCATGGTGAATTGCCGGCAAATTGGGATGATATGATGCCCACGTTTGAAGTGGGTCAAGCCCTGGCAACCCGGGCGTCTTCGGGCATGGTTTTAAATGCCCTGGCACCCCATGTGCCCTATCTCTTGGGCGGTTCTGCTGATCTGTCTGGTTCCAATAACACCAAACTGAAGGAAGTTGCCCCACTTTCACCTGATGATTTTTCTGGTCGTTACATTCACTTTGGCGTGCGTGAACATGGCATGGGGGGCATCATGAGTGGGATGGCCCTGCATGGTGGGGTACGGCCGTATGGCGGCACCTTCCTCGTTTTTTCTGACTATATGCGTGGCGCCATTCGCCTGGCAGCCATGATGGGCCTGCCTGTCATTTATGTCTTTACCCATGACAGCATTGGCCTGGGTGAAGATGGCCCTACCCACCAGCCTGTCGAACATCTGATGAGTTTGCGGGCCATACCAAACCTGACGGTGATACGGCCATGTGATGCCGTTGAAGTGGCTGAAGCCTGGAAGGTGGCCCTGGAAAACAAAACTGGCCCAACCGCGCTTGTGCTTACCCGCCAGGGCGTGCCCACACTCAGCCACATCCAGTCACAGAGTACCGGCAGTGTGGCCCAGGGTGCTTATGTGATCAAACAGCCCGTCAAGCCGCCCCAGGTGCTGCTCATCGGTACGGGGTCAGAAGTGCATATTGCTCTGGAAGCGGAAAAGCTGCTGGGGGAGCAAGGGGTAAGTGCCCAAGTTATCTCTATGCCTTCCTGGGAACTGTTTGCGGCACAGCCCGCTGCCTATCGTCACACGGTGCTGCCCCCTGACATCCAGGCACGTGTTTCCATTGAAGCTGGTGTGACCCTGGGTTGGGAACGTTATATTGGGGATGCGGGCAAAGCTGTGGGCCTGGACCGCTTCGGAGCCTCTGCCCCCTATAAAACCATTTATGAAAAGCTGGGCCTGACACCGACGGCCGTGGCCGCCGCAGCCCTGTCTCTGATAAGGTAATGAGGTGATGAGGTGACATGTCACCTCATCACCTCAATGGATGATTATGGCTGAAATTATGATAGCGCCCTCCATTCTGGCAGCAGACTTTGCCCGGTTGGAGAGCCACGCACAAGAGGCGGTTGCCGCCGGGGCCGATTGGCTGCATGTGGATGTGATGGACGGTCACTTTGTGCCCAACATCTCCTTTGGACCGGTGGTGGTGAAGGCCTTACGGCCGTTGGCCCAGGCGACCAACACCCTTCTGGATGTTCACTTGATGATTAAAAACCCTGACCAATACCTGGCGGCTTTTGCCACGGCCGGGGCCGGGCGGCTGACCGTCCACGTCGAATCTACCCAGCATTTACACCGTACGGTGCAGGCTATCAAAGCATTAGGTGTGAAAGCAGGTGTTACCTTAAACCCGGCCACGCCGCTGGGTACCCTGGAAGAAATTTTGCCGGAAGTGGATCTGGTGCTGGTGATGTCTGTGAATCCGGGGTTTGGCGGGCAAACATACATCCCCGCCAGTACAGACAAAATCCGGCGGCTGCGGCAGATGTTAAACGCCGTAAACTCCACGGCCTGGTTAGAGGTAGATGGGGGGATTGAACCTCAGAATGCGGCTGAGGTGGTGGCAGCGGGCGCAACGGTTTTGGTGGCCGGCAGCGCCATCTTTCATGGCCCTAAATCTGTGGCGGCGAACATGGCTGCTTTGCGCACGGCCACGGCCGTCTTGTCCACCTAGTGCCAGTCATCAGAAGTCAGTGGTCAGTAATCAGTGGTCAGTAATCAGTGGTCAGTAATCAGTGGCCAGCACTGAAAACTGTATACTGATGAGTGAAAACGGATGCTAGGTAACGGCCGCTCCAGAGGTGACCGTTACCCAGCAGGTTGTTGTGTTTAGACGCTCACTATGGTTGAACGACGTTAGCTACCAGGTCGATTTCAATAATGACTTCATCACTTACATTGGCTACACCGGGGACTTCAGGGATTTGCAGATCGTAATCCTCACGTAAAACTTGTGTCACGGCAGACCCTTCCAGGCGGTCTGCGGTAATGGGTGTGGCGGTTACGGTAAAGGTAGCTTCTTGTGTAATATCACGAATGGTCAGTTCCCCCACAATTTCAAAGGTCACTTCCTGGCCGATCTCCACGTTTTCTGGCAGGCCATTCACGGCCGTTGGTGTGAAGGTGATAAATTCGTATTGATCGGTATTAAGGATGCGGTTACGCACGGCATTGTTGCGGAAATCATTGTCAGTGAGCAAGGTACGGGCGTTAACCTGAATAATACCCACCTGAACGGTGGAAAGATCACGGAAGTTGGCCGCAATCTGCCCGGCTACCTGGTTGGTGATGCCAATAACCGTATTTGGCGAACCGCGTAACTCTTCGTCAATGATAAAGCGTACTTCAGACTCATCTGGGCTGATTTCAAAGAGAAGCAGCTCACCAGGGTCGGCGGTGGGTTCCGGGGTGGTGGTAGGGGGCTCAGCGGTGGGCTCCGGGGCGGTAGCTTCGGCTGCTGGCGTTTCTGTGGGTGGCGGATCTGTAGGCGCTGTGGTAGGTATGGTTGTGCTTGTAGGCAGCTCCAAGGGGATGGCGGCTATGGGCTCGCTGGCCTCTTGTGGTGAGCGTAATACAAAGTACCAGATGGCGCCAATGACGATCACCCCTATACCTGCCAGAATCAGGCCCCCAATCAACGTGCGGTCTCGGTTCATGTTATCTCCTCGCTTTTACATTTGGTGGAATAAGTTATTGAATGTGGCGTATTGTAGGGGGTAAAAAAGAGCGGCTCAAGGGGGCAGACGGCCGTCTTATGGTTTTCACATCTTAACCTCACCGGAGGTTTTAAACCTCCGGCGGGGTCAGGCAGTGATCTGGGCGCGCAGGGCAGCGGGGTCCAGGATGATGATACGGCCGTTTTTTAGCACTATCCAATCACGCTGGCGGAAGTCACGCAGGGCTTTGTTGGTGCTTTCGCGGGTGGCGCCAATCAGGCTGGCCAGTTGGGTTTGGGTGAGTGTGGTGTTGATGGAGACGCCGGCCGGTTCTACGCGGCCGTAATCTTGAGCCAGTTCCATTAACTTCCGCGCCAGCCGTTGTGGTACCGGCAGCGAGGTGAGTGTATCAATTTGCCGCGTGTTGTGGCGTACTTTACTGCTGAGTTCTTGCATAAAGTTTAACGCCAGCTGTGGGTAGTGCCGCATATGGTCACGGAATGCTTCGCGGTTCATGGTATATAAAATTGTGGGCTCCATAGCAATGGCCGTCGCAGAGCGGGGCAAGCCGTCAATGACGGCTAACTCGCCAAATATATCTCCGGGGCGGCCCAGTAAAATCACCGATGTTTCTGTGCCATCCAGGCCATTGATGAAAATGCGTACCTGGCCAGACTTCACCAGATACAAGGTGTGGCCAGGATCGCCCTGGTGAAAGACGATCTCCCCTTGCGCATAGTGCCGTTCTATCACATCCTGGCAAATGCGCTGTAATATCATGTCGTTTAAACTACTAAACAATACAGTTTCTTTAAGAAAATCACGCATATTCATACGGCCGTCCATTTTAGCCGATAATTGGGGTATATGGATCATTGGTTGGGTGATATTCATGATCATTTCCAGGTGGGGAGATTGTTAAATCTCCCCTACCACAATTACATGCTCCCAAATACCAACCCAACCATGACAGCCAGGGTAACGCTGGTAAGGAGTTCCGCCAGGTATACGGCCGTTTGTTCTGTTTCTGCCCGTCGTGGCCATTCCATCATCAACCGAGGCAGTATCACCAGCGGCGCCAGGTAAAACTGGCCCAAGGCCACAAAGGTAACAATAAGCAAACGTTCTAACATGGCCGGGTATTTATCCTGGCCGCTAAACTCTGGCGGCCCCCCTTTCACCAACCCATAGGCGGCAAATTTCACCACGACCCAGGCTGGCATGGTCACAAAGGCGTAGCCGAGCAGGTACAACATCAACTGCTCGCTCTGCAGCCCGGCGGCCAGGCCAACGGTCAGGATGCCCATATCCAGGTACCCTCCCCCGACCAGCGCCAGGAAAATAACTGCCATATGCATGCTCTGGTCTACGGTAAAGCGACCGAGCGGGGTGATCGGTAATTTATATCGCAGGCCGAAGGCATCTATGAGAAAGTGCATGAAGCTGATAAAGAATGCCCAGGGCAGGAATGTAGTGTCTACCAGGGCGGCAAAAAGCAGGGTCACGGCCGTAACCACCAGGCAATGTACCAGAACGCCTGTCATCGCACGCGCTTTCCAGGCGGCCAATGTGTTCCACTGCAAAATGTAATCACCAACCAGATGAGCCAAAATCATTGCCATAACCATTATCGGGCCCTCCCTTGAGTGTGGGTTTCTTGCTATTTTTACTGGTTTGGGGCTGGCTGCTCCCAGCACCGTTTGATCGTTACATGATTAGCATACGCCATTGCTGGCAGCGCCGCTGTGAAATCCGTCACAACGAGACAGAAATGGGTGCGTTTGTGGACCTTTGGCCACTTGCCCATGCCCGCTGATTTGCCTATCATTGGCCTGAGTTCCGGTAGACACCCGGTGTATGGGGTGGCATGTTATCAGCGTTAACCGGTTCACGAATCTAAAGCTCATTGGAGGTTATACACATGCGTAAGTGGGGTTTGTCCATGTTTTTCATGGGGGTTTTACTCTGGTGCCTGGCCGCTTGTGGCAGCGGAGGAGCGCTGCCACTCCGGTCTGTGGGTGATGTGGCGAATGGTGAGAAGCTTTACAACCAGCCTATGGCCAACGCCCCTGGCTGTTACAGCTGCCACTCATTGGATAAGGGGGTCACTATGGTAGGTCCGTCTCACTTTGGGGTGGGTGCCCGGGCGGAAACGGCCGTACCCGGCCAAAGTGCCGAGGATTACCTGCGGGAATCCATTATTAACCCCAACGCGCACCTTACGGAGGGCTTTGCCGCTGGCGTTATGTACCAGAACTATGGCACCGCTTTGTCTGAGAAGGAGATAGATGACCTGGTGGCCTATTTAATGACTTTGAAATAAATGCCATGGGTAAGCCGCCACCCGTGTGACCGGAGGGCAGCTTACGCCTTTACGGGGTGCCTTCGGTCATTTCCAATAGTTGTGCCAGATCAGTTTGGAGGGCGGCCAACTCTTCACCATATGTGGCCCAATCACCAGCACGCTGTGCTGCCTGAGCGGCCTCAAAATGGGCATTGGCCGAGGCAATAATGTCGGCAATGGTGGCGTCAATGGCTATGGTCGAGGGTTCTTCTGTCACTGATTCAACCCCCGGTTCAGTTTGCTCCGCAAGCGTTGCCGCGACATCTTCCGGTGATGCCTGCAACAAAGACGACAGCGCGCCGGTCAGGGTAGTGTCCATGGCGATGCGCGAATCTGTGGCCACGATCACCCGCTTTAACTCTGGTATTTTCCCGGTTTCAGACTGTAAATAGACGGGTTCTACGTACAGGAAACGGCCGTTTAAGGGAATGACCAACAGATTACCACGAATCACATTGGAGCCGCGCTGATCCCATAATGAAAATTGCTGTGAAATCTCTGGCTCCTGGTCAATACGGCTTTCAATTTGCAGGGGTCCAAATACCAACTCTTGCTTGGGCAGTTCATACACAATTAACTGGCCGTAGTGTGCCTCATCATTACGCACGGCCATCCAGGCCACCATATTATCTTTACCGGCTGGTGTATAGGGTTGGATGAGCAAGTATTCTATTTCCGTCTGGCCCGGCAAGGGCATGGTCACGTAATACGGCTCCATCTCGATGGGGTCATTGCCCGTGCCATCTATGGTGAACAATTCTTGTGGAATTTGCCACACATCTTCCTGGTTGTAAAACACGCGGGTATCGGTCATGTGATAACGCAAATATTGGTTTACTTGCACAGCAAACATATCCACCGGGTAGCGCAGATGGCTGCGCAAATCTGCAGGCATTGCGCTGAGGGGCTTAAAAACAGCGGGAAAAACACCTTTGTACGCCTGTATCAAGGGGTCATCGGGGGCAGCGATATAATAATTGACAGTACCATCATAGGCGTCTACGGTGATCTTGACAGCGTTGCGAATGTAATTAAGTTGGAAACGTTGGTTGCCTATGGTCATGAGCGCCGGTTCTGAGTAAGGAAAGCGGTTGCTGACGGTATAGGCGTCTTGAATCCAAACAAGACGGCCGTCGTTTGTTACCACCACATAAGGGTCTTCATCTAGCAGTAAAAAAGGCGTAATCTGGCGAATGCGCTCTTGAATCTGACGATGCAGCATGACCCGTGTGGCATCATCAATATCATTGCTTAAGAGGATGTTTAAATCGCTCAGACGAATGGCAAACCCCAGCCGCTTGAAGAAACTGTCTAGTAAGATACCACCCTGCCCGGCATAGCGCGTGTAGGCATTATCATTCCCTTGCGGATAGTCAAACTCTTCCTGGCGGCTGTTAACAAACACCACGTCCTGGGTAAGTTCACCGAAATAGATTTCCGGTCGTGTCACTTGAAGTTCGGGCACTGCGCTCTGCGGCGGTAAGTCTTGGATAAAAAACTCTGGCTGCCCCTCAGTCGTAAATTGATTCACCGGGTTCATGACCACGCCATAACCATGTGTAAAGACCAGATTCAGGTTGAGCCAGGTTTTGGTTTCCAGACCGGCTTTATTTAACTCACGCACGGCCAACATTACTTGTCGTGTCTCGCCATCAATTTCATAGCGGTCAATATCAATCTCGCCCATCTGGTAATAAGTGCGTAGTTCTTGAAGTTGTTTATAGGTGTCTTGCAGCGGGCGGTAGTCCCATAGGCGGACATTTTGCAAAATGGTGGTGTTGCTGTCTAAATCTTGCTGCGTCAGGGGAACGCCCAGGTCATAGGACTGTGTTTGCACCCCTTCCAGGCCAAAGGCCAGCCGGGTGAACTGAATGTTGTTTTCAATGTAGGGGGCTTCGCGGTTGAGTTCATTGGGTTCAACGGAATAACGCTGTACCAGGTTGGGGATGATGCCGCCCATAATAAGCGTGACCGCCAGCCACAAGCCGGCTGCCAGGAGCAACGGCCGTAAATCAAACCGAAACGCGTTATAGAACATCGCCAGTGCCGCTAATCCCATAAACAGCATTTGGGCATAGATGGCGTAAACTTCGGCATGCATGTCTGTGTAACTGGCCCCAAACACCGTACCCCGTGACGAATAAAGCAGCTCGTACAAGTCAAAAATATAGCCAGCGGCCCACAGTGCCAGAATGGCGGCCGACAACAACGAGACGTGCTGTCGAAAAATCTTTGATTCATGTGGCCGCCACAAGCCCCGCTGAATTTCAGGGGTGTGGTTGACGGCATAAAGGGCAATAGTGCCAATGAGGGTGATGACCAGCAAGGAGACAAGCCACTGCTGTACCAGGGAGTAAACCGGCAGTTCAAAGAGGTAAAAACTAATGTCTTGATGAAAGATGGGGTCAACTGTACCAAACGGAACACGGTAGAGGTAACGAAGCAAGTCACCCCAACGTGCAGCAATGGACGTAGCAAAGCCAAAGGCGATAAACAGGCTGACACCTGTCAACAGCCAGGTTACCCCTGGTATTTGTAGAAATTTGGGGTTAAACGGCGGTGTGTGCTGTATGGCGCGCCGTCGGGCCAGACGCCAATTTACCAGCAGCCCTAACACGGCCACAAGAAAAAAGACGGCAAAAATGCCCAGGCGCGCGGCCCATTGTGTCAGCCAGACATCCCTATAACGTACGGCCGTGAACCATAACCACTCCGTATACAAATTGATCAACCAGCTAAATAGCAGCAGTAAAACGACAATAATACCAGCTATCCAGACAGCCCAGTTGGGGCGGCGGTCGCGAGCCGGGCGCGGTGGTTGTGGCGGCTGGCCACCCTCATTGTCCTCTTTACGCCCGGTATCCCAGCCCGCCTCTTCCATAGCCCGGCGGAATACTTCTGGGATATCATAATCATCTCGACTCATGAAAAACTCCTTGCAGGTAATGGCGCGTCTACAAAATAAGGGCTTCGCTCAGGTTGCGGCAGACGCGCTGTTACGACTCTTGTCGCCGGAAACCCGGGAAGTTCTCTGTTAATTCTGAACGAGCCCCAAGTTTAACCCAAGACAGAGCTTGATTATCTCACATTTTGTTGAATCCGCTGTAAGTTTATACGCAGGGATTCATATAATACAGATGGGGGTTACGGTTTACGGGAAATAAGACGCCCCAGCCACCGCTGCCGCAACGGCCGTGGCAGCCGAGCCCAGGCGCGCCTGGCCGCTTCTTGCCCTCCGCCTGGCTGCTGGCTGTAACGCCGCCGGTTATACAGGTCAATAATTTGGTGAACAGGTGACCGCGCCTGGGCGATGATCTGTTGCCAGCGGTTGCTCTGGCTGGTCATGCTCAACTGCCAAAGAAAATCGTCACAAAACTCCTGAGGTGTCTGGCTGTCTGAGGGAGGGTGGCCCCATTTGCGTGCCTGTTGTTGCAAACGTGTGTAAGCCCATACGACCTCATCTTGGCGCAGTGCTCGCTCTTGTCGCTGCCGCCACCATAGGAAGAACACCCCGCCACCACTAAAAGCCAAAAGCAGCAGCCGCTGCCAGGGAAAGGAACGGGATGGCGTCGGTTCGGGAATGGGCGGTGGTGTATAGCTCTCTTGGAAAGGGGGGTCAAAGGTCGCTGTCAAACTTTCCGGGTCCAGGGTCACGGCCGTGGCGTCACGTAGGCTGGGGAAGGTAGCCGTGGGTTCAAACTCTACCCAACCATACCCGGCAAAATAAACCTCTACCCAGGAATGGCCATCTATCTGGCGAATGCGCTGCACGCCATTTTCATCCGGAGGTTGGGCGTTGTAACCAATGACCAGCCGGGCCGGAATGCCCAATGTACGGGCCATGACCACCATGCTGGAAGCATAATAATCGCAGTACCCTGTTTGCAGATCGAAGAGGAAGTGATCAACCGGATCATGGCCTGCTGGCGGCAGGGGCACGTCCAAGGAATAGGGGTATTGGCGTAAAAACTGTTCCAGCGCCCGCGCCTGGTCATAGGAGTGGGCATAGCCGCCGGCCACTTCTTGGGCCAGGGCAGCTACACGTGCCGGGACATCATCTGGCAGGGCCGTGTAACGCATCAGGAGGGCAGGGGGGACGTCGGTGACGGCCGTCTGGCGCAGCTCATCTGGAGTGGCCGTTGTCAGGCGTGAAGTCGCTTTGTAGACATTGCCTTCACCACGCACGCGGGCCAGGTCATTAAGACCGCGCCAGGAAACGATCGTTTCCTGGTCAAAACGTATTGGCAGGCCAGTGGTATAGCGGATCACACGGTCATCTTGCTGCCAGAAAACGAATTGGGACAATGTGGTTTGCCCTGCGGTCACTGGAACTGGAATGATTTGAAAAGCGCCGGTGGGATCAAGCCGTTCCTCAGAGATGGCCCAGCCCTGGCCGGTGTAAACATCGTAGCTGAGCGCACGCCAGTGTGTGCCCTGCAGCAGTTGGGCCGGGGCGGCAACCTCCTGGTCTTCAATCTTTAGGGAGACAACGGCCGTCATCACCACCGTTTCGTATAGCTCTGGGGCATTGCCCAGCAGGTAATGGCGGGGCAGGGCACCACGGCCGCCAACGCCGCCTGGGTTTTGCGAAGCCAGGTGCTGGCGGGGGATGTCTACGCCGGCAAAGGCCTGGTTCCATGTCGATTCGGCTTCGGCTACCGGCGCCAGGTTGGCAAACCATGCTTGAAGGCGGGTAACGCTGAACGCAGGCAGCGTCAGGGCAAAAGCCAATAGCAGTGCGGCTATGCTTGCCGCATAGGCCGCCAGTTCCAGCCTTACATCCTCGGGGTAATCAACTCGTGACGCTGTCCATTCTGTTTCCAGGCGGGCATAGTTCACCACGGCCGTCAGCAAAGCTGCCACCCCTACAAACAGCCCTGTTGACCAGATTTGGGCCGCACCATAATAGCCATTGCCGGCCAGGGCCAGCCCCATTAGCATCAGGCCGGGCAGCGGCCGTTGCCAGCGAAAGGTGAACCAGCCAGCCACAGCCGCCAGAAAGAAGGCAGATAAGCCCAAAGCGCCCGCAAAAACAATGGTCTCCCGGCTGCTGCCGCCGCTGAGAACAGCCAGGGCCCAACCACCTGCCCGGTCTATAAACACGCCGCCATGCTGCAGCCAGAATTGGCGCGTAGGTTCCCAACCCTGCCGCAGAAGGCTGAGGGGAGGCAGAAGTTGGGCCAGAATGATGGTTGTCAGCAGCAGCCCATAAGCGATCATTAACACCCAGGCCCAAAGCGTGTGTAACTGCCGCTTCGCCAGCATGATCGCCAACAAAAACCCCAGGGTGGCCGCTGGTGACACCACACCATCTTCAGGCACCCAGCGCACTTCACGCACGGCCGTTACCAACAACCCTACCGCCGCTGCCAGCAGCCAGAAAATCAGCCAGCCTTCGGCCGGCCGCAAACGTTTATTTGCCTGGTCTAAGGCTTCCAGAAGCATCGTTTTTAATTATAACGGCGGGGTGAGAATCTGTTAAGATAACGATTGCCATAATTGGTTGGCCGGGCGATTTCGTTATAATCGCCCCACAAACAGCTATGAGTGGACGCAAGATTCTGGGTTTCTTCATTTTAGTTTTAGCAGTGATTGGCCTGGCGGTGATCGTGCCGATAGGGCTGCGGGCTGTGCCGTCACGTTATATTGCCTATGCCTCTAACAAGCTGCCGCAGCCCTTAAAGGAACCGTTTAACCAGATTGCGCAGCCGCAGCCAGAAGCGGCTATTTTGCCCACGGCCGTGCCTGTGGCTGACCTTACGTTTTTGTTGGGTAAACCGGCGTCTGTGGTTTCAAATACTGCTGCCATACTGCCACCTACCTTTACGCCCCCCCCCCACACCGATATACCCCTGCCGCCGACGGAAACGCCCACGGCCGTACCGCCTACCACCACGCCCGCCCCGCCCGCAACGGCCACAGCCACACCTTTGCCCTTCCCGCCAGCGGTGCGGCTGGTTGGCTTCACCCACCAATTCCAGGAGTGGAACAATTGTGGCCCGGCCACGTTGGCCATGACACTGAGCTACTTTGGCCTGAAACAGAGCCAGGTGGACACAGCCGCGGCCATGAAACCTAACCCGGAAGACCGCAACGTCAGTCCCCATGAAATGGCGCGCTATGTGAATGAGCGGACGCCGTATCGTGCTCTGTTCCGGGTCAATGGCCATGCCGATACCGTCAAGCGGCTGCTGGCCAATGGCATTCCCGTCATCCTGGAAATTGGCATTGAGCCACCGGGTGATTTGCGCTGGATGGGTTGGTATGGTCATTACATGCTGGTGGTGGCTTATGATGATGCCCGACAGCAATTTTGGGTCTATGATTCATGGTTGGGTACAGGCAGCGAACCGTTAAGCAATGCAGACCCCAACGGCCGTATGCTCGCCTACGCGGACGTTGAACGAGACTGGCCGCACTTTAATCGCAACTACATCGCCGTTTATCGGCCAGAGCAGGCGCAGCTGGTGGCTGATATTGTTGGCGCGGAAATGGATGACACCGTCATGTGGCAGCACGCACTGCTGCAGGCGCAGCAAGATGCCCAGGCTGACCCTGACAATGCGTTTTACTGGTTTAACCTGGGCACCAGCCTGAACGCCGCCGGTAACTATGAGGCGGCCACCCAGGCCTATGACCAGGCACGGGCCATTGGCCTGCCCTGGCGCATGTTGTGGTACCAGTTTGGCCCGTACGGGGCTTATTACGAGACCGGCCGCTATGAAGACATGATTTTACTGGCCGACGCTACCCTGAAAGACCGACCTTACTTTGAAGAAGCCTTTTACTACAAGGGGCTGGCGCAGGCCGCTTTGGGTGATGTCAACGGCGCCCGTACCAATTTACAAAAAGCCGTCAACTTTAACCCGCACTTCACCCCGGCGGTGGATGCCCTGACGCAGTTAGAAAATGGAGGATAGGTCAGTTATCAGTGTGCAGTGAATCAGTGTTCAGTGAATCAGTGTTCAGTGAATCAGTATTCAGTTGATCATTCTCTGAATCGACTACTGACTACTGACTACTGACCACTGACTACTGATTACTGACTTACTGATTACTGATTACTGACTACTAGATTATGAGCAAACGAACCCGATTCATTATTCTGGCAGTTGTAGGCCTGCAGTTGGTTTTAATTGTGGGTCTGTTGGTTCTGGAACCTATCGTACAAACCATTCCTGGTCGTTACCGGGTGGCCCTGCAAGAACGAATACCGGTGGCCAGCCAGGTGCTGGAAAGTGTGATTGACCAGGTAGTGCCGGTGGCGGCCGCGCTGCCTGTGGCCAACCAGCCAGCTGAGGGGGGGACGGTAGACATTAACGCGCTCATTGCTGCCAGGCCCACGGCCGTACCCACCGAAACCGCCTCGCCAACGCCGCCACCAACCCGGGATACGGCCGTGAATGAAACCACGGCCACCCAGGAGGTGCCGCCGACAGAAACACCCTTGCCCACACCTACCAACACCCCCACGCCGGAACCATTGCCGGTAGCGCATGTTTTAGACGGCATGGGAGTGGTCAAACAGGCGTTTAACAATTGCGGCCCGGCCAACCTGACACAAGTGCTTAACTGGTATGGCAGCGACATTACCCAGGAAGATATTGCCGCGTACCTGAAGCCCAACCCGGAAGACCGCAACGTCAGCCCCTGGCAGATCGCCGATTATGTTAACGAGCGAACGGCTGGCGCTTACAGAGCCAGCGCCCACAGCGGCGGCAGCCAGGAACTGATCAAGCGACTTGTGGCTGCCGGCTATCCGGTGGTCATTGAAAAAGGGTATGAAGTTAACCGTGTCTGGTATGGCCATTACCTTACCGTTTACGGCTATGATGATCAGTTAGGGCAGTTTTATACCCAAGACAGCTACCTTGGTCCCTTTGATGGCAGCGGCAGCCCCGCTTCTTATGAAGAAGTGGCTACCTATTGGCCGCAGTTTAACTATACCTTTTACGTGGTTTATAAGCCGGCACAGGAAACAGAAGTGCAAGCCATTTTGGGGCCAGACCTGATAGACGAAGAAACGATGTGGCGCCACGCGGCGGCGCTGGCCCAGGCAGACATTGATGCCAACCCGCAGAATGCTTTTGCCTGGTTTAACCTGGGCACCAGCCTCACCGAAATAGGGGAGATGGTTTTAGAAGGCAACGCCGAATATTACGGTGCGGCCGTACAGGCGTTTGACCAGGCGCGCGAGCTGGGCCTGCCGCCACATATGTTGTGGTACCAGCACAAGCCTTACGTGGCCTATGGCAAGGTGGGCCGGCATCAAGATGTGATTGACTTGGCCGATGCCACCCTGGTGGAACAAGGTGGTCGCAATGTCGAAGAAACGTACTGGTACAAAGGCAATTCTTTGGCCAGTTTTGGTGACTTGTATGGCGCAAAAGAAGCTTACCTGAGCGCCCTGGCCATTAATGCTAACTTCTACCCGGCCCAGATTTCGCTGGATTGGGTAAATTCGGTCATTAACGGCAACTAGCTCTGTATAAAATGGTGACCCGGTCAGGTACGGCCGTGGTCACCTCTTGTTACATCTGTATACAGACGTTCCCTCCTTCAGGGATGGTGTGACACAGTTGGTGTGACACAGTTTGTTTTATCCTATTTCTGACGGGTCTAAGGCTGGTAGAAAGATACGAAAGACCGTTCCCTTGTTGAGTTCGCTGGTTACCTCTATATAGCCATCATGAAGGGCCACAATGCGCTGGACAATAGCCAGTCCCAGACCAGTGCCAGCTTCGGCGGTGTTCTGTGCCCGAGGGGAGCGGAAAAACGGCTCAAAAATATGGGGTAACACTGTCGGGTCGATGCCCATGCCACTGTCGGCCACCGTCAGTACAATATGGTGCGTAGCATCATCTCGCGCCACAGAAACGCGAACTTCTCCGGCTTTGGTGTAACGGATGGCATTTGACAACAGATTGGTGATGACACGGGTTAGTTGGCGCGGCCGCCCCTGGACAAAGAGCGTATCTGGTACGGCCGTTAATGTTAAAGCTATCTCTTTCGCGGCCGCCACCGGCTGCTGGACCAGTACCACATGTTCTACCAGATCGCCAAAATTTACTGGCCGGTACAGCCCTGCTTCTTTTACCTCTTCCAGACGGGACAGCGTCAATATCTCGTCAACAAACTGCTCCATATGAATGATTTCCTGCTTTAACACGCTTAGATAATGCTTCCGTTTAGCCGCATCAGCACGTTTTGCCAGATCGAGGTAGAGGCGCATCGATGTTAACGGGGCTCGTAGTTCGTGAACAAGGGTGATGACATTGCTTTGTAGCTTCGTAATATGGTCTTCATAGGTGCTCAACTGGATCTGGTTCACCACAATGTCCGTTACCTCTTGGATAGTCAGGATGGCGCCCCCTTGAGGCCAACGCAGAGCGGTGATGCAAATCATTCGCCAGATCATGATGCCATCCTGTTTCCAGGGATACTCAAGGGTGTATTTGGCTTGTTTACCCTCCAAAACCTTTGTAACGGCGATGGCAATGTCTGGTTTTTTAATCTGACGGCAAAGCTGAAGAAAATCGACACCAGGTTGGGTTTGGGTGATAAGCGGGTCATTGGTTTCCTGCCCTAGAAGCTGCCATTCTTGATTCACGGCCGTTACCTGCCCCAGCTCGTTTAAAACGACCACACATGCCGGAAACGAATGAAAGAGAACATTGTCCAGGCCCCCCTCATTCTGAGCAGCCTGCAATATTTTTTGTTTTGCCGTTGCCCTATTGATGATCTGGCGCAAGCTTTGTGCTGTCACATGTTGGCTGGAATAATAAGCAAAAGCCCCAAATTCCAGCGCCTGAAGCCCCAATCCCATCGTTTTCTGGTTTACCAGGACGATAATAGGTACCTCAGGCTTTAATTGATGCATTTGAAGCAGCAGGTTCAGCCCGTCTCCAATGGTATGGTTAATGGGCAGGCCGAGGAAGATCATGGTGAAAGGCTCCTCTTGCAGGAGCGCCAGGGCGGCCTCTGTTGAAGTTACATTTTGTATATGAATAGGGTCTGCATCAGTTGAGAGTGCTGAAAGCAGATTGGAGATATGTGCATTTTCCCCATTTTCCAGCACAAACACCAGTATCCGTTTTTCTATCATTGTCGTTTGCCCTGCACTTTATGGGAGATAATAACTGATTATATCATGACTTTGGTGGGTTTCCTTTGAGCCATACCATGGCCACCACCCGCAGCCCATTAGCGACGAACTCGTGATATATGCTGTGGGGAATGAGTAGGGCCGTCTTAATAGACGGCCCCTTTGCCCATTAACTCATAAACTTTACTTGTGTACCCGGATAATTCTGGTTAAACCAGGCCACCAGCTCCCCTTGCTGCCCCGCCGGCCAGCCATACACTTCCACAATTTTCACTTCCAGGTCGCCAATGCCGGCATCATCGGCGCTGGTGCCAGTGGTTTTGCCCTGGCGATAACCACGCAGGAAAATTTGGGCTGCCTGGTCGTCAGGCACGCTGCTGTGGATAAGTTGAAACGTGCGTTGATACTGCACCCGCGGCTGGCCCCGGTGGCTTTGTGCTGCCGTGGCTTCTGTGCCGGTGGGTTGTTCGGTGGGGCGGGTGGTGGTAACCGGCATGATGCCCCTGTCCGGGAACGGGATCGGATCAACCGGAGAGGGGCCTACGGTTTGGGCCGCACCCAGGCTGTGAACAAACAGGCCATTACGGCCGCGTGCCCCTGGCACGGCCCACACAGAATAAACACCAAACACACACAGGTATAGGCCATCACGGGGCACGTTGAGCGTTTTGGTCTTGACGGTCAGGCCGACGGTGGGGTTGACGATGAGCCACTGATCGTGTGGCCCCGGCAGCCCATTTAGATGACTTTGCAGGGTGCTGTGCTGGCCGCGGATGACACCTTCATCGTCAGTATCCCAGTTAAAGGGCTGGTTCAGACCAGTGTCGATGATCCACAATTCCACACGGGCGTGGTTGGGGTCGCCTATTTCATTGATGGGCACTTTGCGCCCTTCCCATTTGTACCAGTCAGCAAAGAATTGAAAACTTAGTTCTACCTGGCCTTTCCTTAGCATGGTGGGGCGGGCCAGGCGGCTGTGGAACGGGTTGCTGCCATGAAACCAGTTGTAGGCTTGACCAATGTCATTGAGCAGGGTGGCATGTTCTTCCGGAGGCAGGAACCTGTCCCAGGTCATGCGCTGCTCCGGTGACTTAAACCGGTTCCATTCCTGATCGTCGGCGTCGTAGCTTTGGCCTTCGGCTTCCCAAAACACCCAATGCGTGGGCGTTCCATCAGCATGGTCAATAGGGATGTGGATGTTTTTATAGTCATACCAGAACGCCTGTTGCCAACCTACATCAAATTGACCTTTACGGCCGTCGAACTTGTAGTTAAAAACTGTTTGTGCCATTTGTCATTCTCCCTTCAATATGAATGTTGAAAGTGAACCTTACGGTAACTGGCGGCCCCGGACCATTGTACTGGTGGATCATAAATTATAAAACCAGTTGGCCTGATACGTTTAGGCAGAAAGTTGTTGGCAGCGATAGGTGTGACGTGTTTAACTGAACCTTTTAAGTGCCTCTTGGGCGGCATTATAACCGGGTGCGCCCGTGACACCGCCGCCAGGGTGGGCGCCAGCGCCGCACAGGTACAGGTTTTTAATGGGTGTACGATATTGCCCCCAGCCGGCCACCGGCCGCATGATCAACAGCTGATCCAGGCTCATCTGCCCGTGGAAGATGCTGCCTTCTGGCAGACTGTATGTTTGCTCGTAGTCAGCGGGGGTGAGCAGGTGAGGGGGGGCGATGGACAACCGGCGGCCCAGGTGTTGGGGGCTGCCGGCGGCAGATGACGTGATGGTGATGAGGGTGTCTAGCACGGCCGTGATGAGTCCTTCCCTTTTGTTTTCCCACGTGCCTTCTGCCAGATCGTATGGTGTATAGCGAATAGTGATAGACAGTATGTGTTTGCCCGGGGGGGCCAGGGTGGCATCACTTAAGGTGGGGATGGTCATGTCCAGTACAGGGTGAGGGGGGATACGGCCGTGTTTGGCGGCGTCATACGCTTTTTCGATATAGCTCAGTGAGGGAGCCAGGCGTATACGGCCGTGCAGTTGGGCTTCATCTGTCTGCCCCACAAAGTGGGGCAGATCCTCCAACGCCAACAACAGCTTGGCTGTGCTGCCCCGGTAGAGAATATGACGGACGGCGCGCATAAAACGGGGCTCCAACTGCTGCGGTCCTACCAGGTTAAAAAAGGTATGGCGAGGGTTGGCGCTGGACAGAATAACAGTGGCCGGAATCTGGTCGCCGTTTTCCAGCAGGACGGCAATCGCCCGGCCCTCATCCACCTGAATGGTGGCCACACCGGCGTTGGTGCGTATGTCGGCTCCGTTTTGGCGGGCAACGGTAGCCAGTGACTCGCATAGGGAGCCCGCACCACCGCTGACAGTCCGATGTGCCAGGAAGCCGTTGATGTGCTGATAGAAAAATTGCAGTGTTGTGCCTGCTGACCAGGGGCCTTGCATCGTACCCACAACGGCATCTACCCCCAATGCCCCTTTGAGCGCGTCGGACTCAAACCATTCATCCAGGTATTCCCGTGCCGGCATGGGCAGTATGCGCAGAAACGCCATCATCGCTTTGCCGCCGGACCGCCGCAGCTTCAGGCCCACACCACCCCAGCCAACCAGTTCACTCAGATGCGGCCCGTCCAGGCTGGGCGGTGTGTGCAGGAGCATATCACGGAGCACGGCCGTGAAGCCATTCACCTGTTCTACAAACGCGGGGTAACGTTCAGCGTCTCGCGGGCTAAAAGCGGCAATGGCTTCCTGGCTTTGGGTCACATCCCGGTAGAGGGTGAGGGCACGGCCGTCGGCTGACGATGCCGGCGGCGCAAAAATGGCTACCGGGCTTTCACGGAATTCCAGCCCGTTCATCTTGAGGAACAGCTCTTTGATGATATGCTCCTGGAACATGCCGGCGTCTTCTGCTCCTGTATTCACTCGAAAACCCGGCCATACCTCTTCCGTAGCGGCCACCCCGCCAATAACGCTCCGCTTTTCCAGCACCAACACTTTTTTGCCCGCTTTGGCCAGATAAGCGGCAGCCGTCAGGCCATTGTGCCCGGCGCCGATGATAATGGCATCGTATCGTTTCTTCATTGAAGCTCCGCTGAATCCACGTTCAGTTTTCAGTCATCAGTGTACAGTTTTCAGTGCTGGCCTATCTCTGGAAATAGTCTACTGAACACTGGGTACTGACTTCTGTTCACTGCTCCTGGGTACTGAATTACATGTTCTTAAGCATTTCCAGCGCCGCCAGCCGCCCCGGCGCGCCCATAATGCCGCCACCAGGGTGTGTGCCAGAGCCACACTGCCAGTACCCTTTAATAGGGGTGCGGTATTTGGCGTAACCGGCCGCCGGTCGCAAGAATAATAACTGCGACAAACTCAGTTCGCCGTGGAAAATGTTGCCCTGGGACAATCCGGCGATACGTTCAATATCCACTGGCGTTAACACCTGTCGGTGCAAAATTAACTCTTTGATGTTAGGGAAAAATTCGGCCAGTGTGTTTACCACGGCGTCGCCAAACGCCTCTCGTTTGCTGTCATCCCAGCCGCCTTGCAGGTGATACGGCGCGTACTGCACAAAGCAGGACATAACATGTTTGCCCGGCGGGGCCATCTCCGGGTCAATCATAGAGGGCAAGATAATGTCTATATACGGCCGTTCACTAAACGCCCCGTATTTGGCATCATCGTAGGCACGCTCCAGGTAATGGGTGTGCGGGCTGATAGAGACAGCCCCGGCCATAAGGCGGGCGCTGGCGTGCCCCAGCTTTTGCATGGGGTTCCCTGCCAGGTCTGGCAGGCCATCCAGGGCCAGATTCACCTTGCCAGATGAGCCATAGATATTAAATCTTTGAATAGATTCAACCAGATCGGCCGGTAGTTGGTCTGGCTGTACCAGATGCAAGAAGGTGTGTTTGGGGTCAAGACTGGAAACAACTATGTCTGCCTGGTATTCGTCACCGTTTTCCAATGCGACACCGATGGCCCGGCCGTTTTTTACCATCACCTCTTTGACCCCTGCGTCTACCTTAATCTCTGCCCCAAACACCTGGGCGGCGCGGGCCAGCACGTTGGCCAGGCCGCCGGTGCCCCCTTTGTGGAAACCCCAGGCACGGTAAGCGCCGTCAATTTCGCCCATGTAATGGTGCAGCAGCACATAAGCCGAGCCGGGCGAACGTGGCCCCATAAACGTGCCAATGATGCCGCTGGCCGCCAGCGTGGCCCGCAGCGGTTCAGATTCAAACCATTGGGCCACAAAGTCGGCGGCGCTCATGGTCATCAGCCTGGCCAACAGGTAGAGCTTTTCTTCGCCTAACCCCAGGAAGTGACGGGCCAGGTTTGCCAGCCCCAGCAGCTCACCAGGCTTAAAACTGGTAGGGTCCGGCGGAAGAATACCCAGAATATATTTGACAGCTTTGGCCATGAAGTACATGTTACGGCCGTATTCATCATACGTCTCGGCATCTCGCTGGCTAAAGTGGGCAATGTTCCGCAGTGCCTCCCAATGATCGTTGCCGCGGTAAAGGAAACGGCCGTCAGGCAGGGGGGTGAGTGTGCTTTCTAGCGGTAGAATGGTCAGGCCATGCTGCGGCAGGTGCAAATCACGGATAATTTCTGGCCGGAACAGGCTGACAACGTAGGAGAAGACAGAAAACTTAAATCCGGGGAAAATCTCTTCCGTCACACTAGCCCCACCAACCAGGTAGCGTTTTTCCAGCACCAGCACACGTTTGCCGGCCTTCGCCAGATAGCCGGCGGCTACCAGCCCATTGTGCCCACCGCCAATAATGATTGCATCGTATTTATTTGCCATCATGATCATCCAAAAATAGTTAGGATTGAGAGGGGGTAGATCAGGAGCCAACCACGCTTCAGCCTCTCATCTCTATTCACCTGATATGGGAAATGATTGTACCCTTTTTCTAAAGGTAAACCACGATGTCACCACTTACAACGCGGTAATTCCAAAGTTAGGTACGGGAAGCTAAAGCAAAGGTTAGGCGAGCCTTGAAAGTGCGTTGAGCAGAGGCAAGATTGCGAAAGCCCTCTTTACCCGGTTTGGAAACTTCACCAGCGTGGTCCTAACTGGTCACCAGATGGCAAGCATCTCGTATTTAGTTCACAGCACTTTCCTCCCAATGTAAACGTGGCAGTGTGAGCAGAGAACAAGCTTCACTGTCAAACATGTTTTCTCAAACCTCCATCATCCCTCTTCGGTGGGCAGCTTAATTGATGGCGAAACTTTGATTAATTAATCCAACGGGCGCAATGGGTAAGAGTTTAGCCGAGAAACGAAATCGGCCAAATCGCCGGTTTTTTAGCAACCGATCTTGGGCTATGCTTCTGGCAAAAGCTAGAGGAGGTCAATCGATGAACATTCGCCAGGCAACTGAAGATGATGTGCTGGCCATCGTCCAGCTCAACCACGCCCTTTTCCAAGAAGATGCCGGGCAACGAGACGCCGCGGTTAATCTGGAGTGGGCGCAGGCACACGGCCGTGCGCATTTCCGGCGTCTCATGGCGCGTGAAGGAGGCTTGTGTCTCCTGGCCATCGAGGCAGGTGAAGTAGTGGGCTATCTGGCTGGCTATGTGTGCCGGTCGTCTGATTACACCCTGGTGCCAACGGCCGAATTGGAAAGCATGTTTGTCCAAGCCACCAGCCGCAGCCAGGGGATTGGCACAGTCCTGGCCCAAAGATTCCTGAGCTGGGCGCAAGAGAATGGCGCTGTACGTATCCTTGTCACCGCGTATGCCGCCAACGAAGGGGTAGTCCAAATGGCGCACTGTGCAGATTATTAGTGAAAAGCGTGACTTTTACTTACGTCAAACATTATGATACAGGCACAGAGTTGATGGATTATTTTCTAACCAGAAATCCGCCAGTTTATCAACCCGAAAAGATCGTTAAGAAGATATACCGGGTTGATATGGCCACAAACACAACTTTGCGTTTCACCAATGAAATGCAACTCAACTGCTATCGCAAGATCGCTAAGTAGATTAACTACACTGTTCCAGAAGTTTTATAATCTTTTGTAGAGGCAGACCTTAGGTCAGGATATTTAAGGAAAACGAAAAGTTGAGACGCATGAGATTGAACGTCATACAAGTGTTGGACAAACAAAAACAGGCACGAGGCAGCTTGAATGCGTGATTTTTCTGTGCTGGCCATGCTGCAACAGCTGTCTTATTTTGCCCATGTAGCTGAATCCTCTCTAAGGGAGCTGGCATTGGCCGTCTTACAGGGGTTGGTAGGCCGGGTCCGCTTCATGGTCAGTCGCATGGAAGACCTGGCGCTGCGTCCAGTCACTGCCCGTCTGGCTCACTTCTTGCTTGACCAGATCGAAAACCCTTCCCTGAAACATCCGTCTATCACCCGCGCCCTGATTGCCAATCACCTGGCCACCACCCCCGAATCGATTAGCCGTTCCCTGGGCGTACTGGAAAAAGCTGGTGCCATCCGCTTTGATCGCCATCGTATCATCATTACCCAACCAGACCTCTTGCGCCAACAGGCCCAACTTTAGCCCAACGGTTCCGCGCCCTGGTGACAGCCGCCCTGCTGCGGACCCGATTCCAGTTAAACACGTTTCTATCGCCACCTGATCGCCTCACACAAACACCCCGGCAGGGAATGGGCGGCGTGCATTCCCTGTGTACCGCTGGACGAATTCCTGGGCATTTTGCTTGAACCACCAGACGTGTTTCCTGAAATCCGACAAAAGTCGTCGAGTTCCCTCTGACAATGCAGTAGGCTAAGGGCAGCCTGTTTACGCTGCCTGTAAAGCAGACAGCATAGCTCTGGCTGTATTCAAATAAAGGGGTAAAGTGACACTCATTGTCTAAAGGAATCCATGTGATGAATCTTTACTTTTTAATGACGGCGCTGTATGTAATCATGGCGCTCATTGGCGCAGTGGATACGGCGCTGACCAGCTACACGATCCTACCCTGGTTTAACGGTTTGCGTTGGCTGCGGGTACATTTTATTACGCTGGGGGCGATGACGGAAGCACTCTTTGGCTTGCTGCCGGTTCTGCTGGCTATCCGGTTCAGCCTGCCCCGGCCTAAACTCCGTTGGGACATCTGGCTGACCCTAAACGCCGGGCTGTTGATCCTGCTCGTTGGTATCCCCATTGTCAACCAGGCGTTGATCTTTGCTGGGGGCACCCTTGTCTTTGTGGCCACGGTGTTGCTGATACTGCAACTGCAACAGATGCGCCCGGCAGAACGGCGATCTTCTGTGGCTGACACCAGTACAGGTGACGGCCGTCCCTTCTACATCACCGGGTTGAGCTACTTCCTGTTGGGCATCATTGTGGGTACCGGTTTATGGTTGGGTTGGAGCGACTGGTTGCAAATTAAAGTGCCGGTGGAAGTGCACATCCACGCTAACAATTGGGGCTTCCTATCGCTAATCTTTGCCGGACTGCTGGTAGATTTGTACCCGATGTGGGCCAAACGGCCGTTGGCCTGGCCCCGCGCTGTCACCCCCATTTTCTGGATGATGAGCATAGGCGCGTTGGGGCTGGTACTTGGCCCCTGGTTCACATCAAACTGGTTTTCTGTGCCCGGATTGGTGCTGCACCTGGCCGCCACCCTCTGGCTGCTTCTTAATGTGATTAAACCACTGCTAGGCGATCGGGAAGCGTGGTCTCAGCCAGGGATATGGCACCTGGTCACGTCCTACTTTTGGATTATGGCCCCGGTTCTGGTAGCGCCGCTTATCATCCTGGGCGTACCCGGTTTTCCTGGCGCCGGCATCGAACAGAACGCACCACAGGCGCTTATCTATGGCTGGGTCTTCCAGTTTGGTTATGCCCTGCTGCCATACTTCTTCTACCGTGCTTTTTTGCCTGAGGCACAACCCCAATTAGGTGGCAGTTGGTTTAGCCTGATGACCGTGCACCTGGGCGGCATCTTCTTGTGGGCCAGCATCTTTATCACAGAATACCAGAGTATCCTTCATGGAACGGCTTATGTGCTGTGGGCAGCTTCCATTGTCCCCGTGGCCATTGACATTTGGCGCATTGTGCGTACCGGTCTGGCCCGCCTGGAGGCAGTAGAAAGTTCAGCCCAACTCGTAGAAATACGGCCTCAGACTGATTGATGGCGTTGGCAAGCATCATCTCACTTGTTCTCTTTAGAGAACCAACTCGTTTTTCCTTTTGTCATGGGGTGAACTTGATCTAGATCAAAGCCAACCAGCTTGTACTCAATTATACTGTTGTCATGAAAATGAAGAAGGCCCGGCTTGAAGGCAATGGATCATGGTAGAAGAGATTTGGATCCCTCAAGTCGACAAGGAAGTTTGTACCGATTGTGGTGATTGCATTGCCGCCTGCCCTGCTGGCTGGGTTGTGGGCTGGGCTGCTGCGCCTGGGCTGGCAGCTGCCGCAGCGCTCTTTTGGGCTCTACCCACGGCCGTGCCACGTGGTTTGAGCACATTGGGCGCATTGGGGCTGGTACTCATCTTTGTTGTTATCTGCCGCTTGCAGCCAACCACAGACCACGCTGTGATGGGCATAGGCGCACTGCTGTGGCTGTGGTCATGTTTTTGCTGGTAACGGCCGTTGCCGTCTGGCGTGGTAAAAGAAAGAATAAACAAGGACATAGATGATGCCCCTTTTGACCCGGTGGTACATAAAATCGGCATTGGCATACCTGGCTGCGGCTTTACTGCTGGCACTTGTTTTGGCACTGCCAGATGTTATCAACCTGCCACCTTTCATTCGTTTTATGAATCCGGCCTATTTTCATCTCTTCCTGGTGGGCTGGGTGACCCAAATGATATTTGGTGTTATCTACTGGATGTTTCCTATCATTACCCGGGCGCGGCCAAGGGGAAATGAGCAGCTTGGTTGGGTCAGCTACATCTTGTTGAATATAGGCTTGTTGCTGCGTGTCATCGGCGAACCCCTGGTCAGTACATATCCAGAAGCGGGGGCAGGCTGGCTGTTGGCGGTTTCTGCCCTGCTGCAATGGCTGGCAGCTGTCCTTTTTGTCTTTCTAGCCTGGCCGCGGGTGAAAGAAAAGTATCGCGGAGAGTAACATGCCTCGTCTCAGCCAATGGATCATTCGCACCGCTTTCATTTACCTTCTATTGGGATTCACTTTTGGGGCGCTGCTGTTAATGCACAAAGGCATACCGCTGCATCCGGCCTTGTGGCGTTGGCTGCCAGCGCACATTGAGTTTTTACTCATGGGTTGGATTGTGCAGCTCACGATGGGGGTTGCCTTCTGGATTCTACCCCGCTACTGGAAAAGCCCGCGCCGGCCCCAAGCACTATGGGTTCAAATCGCTTTTGTTCTGCTCAATGTGGGCATCTGGTTGGTGGTGGCCGGAACAACTTTCCGCGCCGGACAGTGGGTTTTGTTAGCCGGGCGAGTTGTTGAAGTTGGCGCCATGGGTTTTTTTGCCCTTCATGCCTGGAAGCGCATTGTTTCCAGGGAAGGCGCCTAATTTGGGTATGTTTCCTCAAAATGTGGCAGACGATTGAGCAAGCGGCGGCGTTAAAAGGGAGGGATCGGTTTGGGATCGTTTGCTCCTTATTCTTGAGATAACTGACTTCATACACTGTTTCCAAAGTTTCATGACCTTGTGTGGCGCAGGCACAAGGCCAGCGCCGCTCCGGGCGACCACAAGGGTCGCCCCTACCAAAGTGTGATTTTTTGTGAAACAGTGCACTTAACCACAGGCAACAGATCTATTTAGTAAATAGGGGTTGTCACAGGAGTGTTTATCTCATGAAAAAGCAGCTCTTCACCATTTTGCTTAGCGCTCTCTTTGCCCTCAGCGGCGTTTTATGGCTTATGCAAAGCCCGGTTACGGCCGTTGCTTCATCATCGTCATCCTCGTCGTTGAAGGTTCACCATAACCCAGACCATACGGAGCAACTCCCCTCTCAGACGGCGCTCTTGGTAAGGCCTTTGTCTATGGGGATAACCACTACAAATTGGGTGACGCAAGTGGTGGATAACTCTGGGGTTATGGGTTGGTTTACGTCCATAGCCCTGGATAGTAACGATCGGCCCCACATCAGCTACCGGGATTCCACCAATCTTTCCTTAAAATACACTTTCTGGAACAGCAGCCAATGGATCTCACAAACGGTCGACCCGGAGCAATCGACGGGCCATTACACCTCACTCGCCCTGGACAGCAATGATGTGCCTCATATTAGCCACTACAACAGCTTTAGCAGGGACTTAAAATATGCTCATCAAGGAATTGGGTGGAACTTACAAACAGTAGACACCGTGGGAGATGTGGGCCAGTATGCCTCACTGGCCCTAGACAATGCTGGCACGCCGCATATTAGTTATTATGATAACACAAATGATTCACTAAAGTATGCCTACTGGAATGGCAGCCAGTGGGTTTTACAAACAATCGATAGCACAGGCAATGTGGGCTGGTATATCTCACTGGCCTTAGACAGTGCCGGCAAGCCGCACATTGCCTATTATGATTTCACAAATGGTTCACTAAAGTATGCTTATTGGAATGGGGTGGGGTGGGTCTTACAAACAATCGATAACACAGCTGTAGTAGGTGCGTATACCTCACTGGCCCTAGACAATGCTGGCACGCCGCATATTAGTTATTATGATGGCACAAATGATTCACTAAAATATGCTTACTGGGGTGGCAGTCAGTGGGTTTTACAAACAATCGACAGCACAGGTAATGTGGGCTGGCATACCTCACTGGCTTTAGACAGTGCCGGCAAGCCGCATATCAGCTATTATGATAGCACAAATAGTTCACTAAAATACGCTTACTGGAGTGGTGTAACGTGGGTCTTACAAATAGTAGACAGTTCAGGTGATGTGGGGCGGTATGCTTCACTGGCCTTAGACAACCATGATCTGCCTCACATCAGTTATTATGATCAATCCAACAGTGCCCTGAAATATGCTTATGCCACAGACACCGCCATCATGGGCTTGCTTGTGAGTAGCGACAGCCCCACGCTTTTAGGGGCGTCGACAACCTTGACGGCCGCCGTCACATCCGGCAGCAACGTCAACTACACCTGGGATTTTGGCGATGGCACTGGTGGTAGTGGGGCCAGCGTCAGCCATACTTACCCGGCCATGGGAACCTATACCGTCACCGTCACGGCCGTCAACTCGGTTAGCAGCGTTAGCGCCAACACAACGGTCATGATCACCCCGCACGCCACTACCTACCTGCCCATGGCGCTTAAACCATAAACGGTATTCATGCGTGGCCGCAAGACATTGATGTCTTGCGGCCACGGTGTATCAGTCATCAGAAGCTTGTGCCTTAACCCAAAAGGGATTAAACACGCTGACACTGAAGATAATAGAAGCCAGCAATGTAAGTAAGTTCACGGCAAATCCGCTGGCCACGGCCGTTTCCCAGGCTACACCCATCAGGGTAAACCCAAACGCCCTTTGGCAGCGTCACCGGCACCGGGTTGCCCGGGTCACCAGCTGTTTGGAAGTGAACCAATACGAAACAAGTAATGCTGCTGATATTTTTGAACGTGGGGCTGTTTGAACCAGGCATCAACGTTGACCGCGACTGAATAAAGGAGGACTATCCATCATTTCGCAGAGTACTACGGACCAATCCTACCCTTTTCCCAGCGTAATACAAAAAGGTCATGTGCTTGAGGTTAAAAGCAATTCGCAGATCTCAAGGAAACCCAAAACGATCTCGTTGCGTATAGTTTCCAGATTATTGACAAACTGTTGGAGTCTGGTGTCATGGAACTGTTTGGAAGCATTGCTATCATTGTATTCTTTATTTGCCTTCTATACCTGCATATAACAAAGAGGCGGGTTCGTGTGGAAAAGCAAATCTACAAATATGTTCAGAATTGTGGTGGTCAAGCCATTCGTTTGGCCTCCAAGGATTCCTGGCAAAATCTTGAGTGGAGGTATCAGGTTAGCTATCGTGACGTAAACGGCCGTTACCAACAAACAGAATGTCAAGTTAGCTGGAGCATAAATAGCATGTATTTCGCTTGGACAGCTGATCCTAATACCATTTCCCCGGCAGTACCATTGACCAATAAAGAAGAAATCATCCAAGATTTGATGATTGAAAATGAAAGATTACGAACAGCACTGGCCCGGGTGCAGCCTAAAAAAACTTCCCAACCAGTTAACGGTTCCATGAGGCCCAGGAAATGAATCCATTTGACAATGATGTTGACTATGACCGTCACAACTTCAAAGGTGCGCGCCTTGAGGCCCGGCATGTGAACGGTAGAGAATTCTATGCATGTGAGTTTGTTTCTTGTTCCTTCCGCGAAACGACGTTTGCCGACTGCAAATTCTATGAGTGCCTGTTCCAGGATTGTGACTTAAGTTTGATGCAGGTTACGGGCAGTTCGTTTAGAAATACCCGGTTTGAAAACTCTAAGGTTATCGGTGTGAATTGGGTAGACGCGGCCTGGTCAAAGTTTGTGCCGCCCTCTCCCCTCAGTTTTTCGCACTGTGCCGTTGATTATTCCACCTTTAATGGTCTCTCCCTGGTGAGGGTTAGCTTTACTGACTGTACGGCTAAAGATGTAGATTTCTCCGAGGCAAACCTGACAGAGGCTGATTTCCATAATACGGTGCTGAGCAAAAGCCGTTTTAGTCAAACCAATTTGACACGCGCACATTTTGTGGGGGCCACGGACTATGTTATCGACGTCACTATGAACGTCATTTCAAAAGCAACATTTTCATTACCGGAAGCAGTTGCCTTGCTGCGCGGTCTGGACATCCAACTGGTGGATTAGATGGAAAACTTGAGGAAAACTGGTACTATGCTGCTAACAAGTTCAGGGCACCCCCCATATCTGCAAAGCGTCATCCATGCCATGGGAAACGATGAGCGCGCCATCTGGGCTAAAGCGCAAACTCACCACAGTATCGGCATGTCCTGAGAGAGAAGCGACTTCCTCATTTTGCCGAATGTTCCAGAGGCGAATAGAAACCCCCTCACTTTCAGGCTCACGCACAGTGAAGGCGGCTAGAGTGCCATCTGGACTTACCGCCATGTGAGCACTGTTTCGCCACCGCTGGCCACCTTTGCGGACATCCCATCGCTGCTGCTGCGAAACAGCGTCTGCCGCATAAATAGAAATGATGCACCTAATGTGCGACTTTTTCCATGCTCAGACACGAACCCACGACCTTTGGCATTATCAGCATCGTTTGATTCGTAGGGTGCTTTCACACACGATGTGCGTGTTTATCAACTTGCAACTGGGGCGACCGCCTCGCCATTTAGATGATTTGGTCGCCCCTTAAAGTTGCCCATTGGGCGGGACATTGGCTCATTGACCGCGATATTGTTTACATAAGGCAGGCAACGGCCGTGCGCTAACAAAGCTCACATTGGCAGTTTTTTGGAAGCCGATATAATACTTTGACGATACCAAAAGACAGCGCAATGGTATATGTAAATACAACAAGGAAGTCACTCCCTCCCAGAAAATGACATTTGGATAGCCGCTTCAGCCTTTCATCATGCAGATAACGCGCGATAAGCATAGTTTGTTAACTGTGGCTGTTTGAAGGGCACGCAGGCAGCATGCTGGAAATGAGACCATTCAACAGTATAACAACGCCTTGCGCTGTCTTAAAAAGAATAACCAGGAGATTTTATGATTAAAACGAGTTCACTAATTTTTGTTATTGTTCTTTGTATACTCACAGCTTGTGCTAGTAACACACCTGCAGATTCGACATCAAGGAATGAAGATACAATAGAGACGATTGTGGCCAGCACAGTGTCGGCCGTTACCACAGCCACGCCGTTGCCGGCGGTGATCATCACAACGCAGCCAACGAGTGCGCCCACTGTTTCCGCCGCTCCCATTTTGACCCTCGACGATTTTACAAATAAGGTATTAATTGGCGAAGATGACAGTTATGCAGTTTATTTAACAAGCCCAAGCGGCGAAGTTGCTCCAGAAGGACCTGGGGAGATTATTGTCTACGATAAAAACAAAAACCTTGTTTATCAGATAACCGGTTCTTTTACACTTGCTCCCACAACAATAGTGTCTAATGACGGTAAGGGCGAATACGTCTTACTTTCAACAGGTACTTATATTTTACGCACCGCAATCGTCCTTTCACTGAGCGACAACAAGCAGGCAGTCAGTGACTTTTGTATTCAATCAGGTCAAGCTGGGAGTCATTTCTTTTGGAATGATTATGTCATTTTTAACAATTGTGATACTTTCGGAAATCGACCGTGGGGCGCGGGAGAAGCCCCGGGTGTCACCGCCATCAATCTGAAAACGGGGATCGTAACGGATATAGCCAAATCCGATTTAACGCACCAATTTGAAATAAACATGATAACAGGCAACGACTTGCAATATCTTGAAACCTCTGTAGAAAAAGAAGAAGATTGGCAAGCCCCAGATAAACAAAATAGGATGACACAAATCTACAATCTTTTGTCTCTGGAAACTAATAACTAACAAACGGGGTACGAGTGAACTTCATGGCGAATTCGGTACGATCAACATCGAAAGCGGGGATTTTACCGGATTCGCCAGAGTATTTTATTAAAGTTGACCAGTAGCGGCGAAGCAGCCATCCTCTTGCAGGGTACTACCGCCTGAGGCTTTTTAGGCCATGCCAGCTGCCTAAGAGAAAGCCCAACACCGCGATCACAACACCCGATATCCAAAACGCATCAAGAATAAGGTAGATCAGCACAGTGGCCAGGGCAGCGATGAAGCCTGTCAGAAGTCCGCCTACCGCTAACCCACGGGAACGGATAGCTTGCTGGGCTGGGGTCACTGCCTCTGTCTCATTAAGAAACAACTTTTGGCGCTGCCGCTGGTACAATTCCCCCAAGTTCCTGACCTCGGCTGCTTCTAGCTCCTCACGGTAAGTCGGCATCTGCGAGAAATAACGCAGCGAGAGTACCAGGAGCACCCAGCCCAGGAACAAGATCAAAAAGGTAAGAAAAACAGCCAGCCACCACTGCCCTTCGCCTAGTAACGCTTGTAAAAAACGAAATGGCTGGGCTCGATGTCTGACGATGATCATTGTCAGATACAAGAGCCCTAACAATAGGAGAAGGGCCAATCCTTGAAAGATGGGCCTGGGGATGAAACGCCATGAGGGCTTCGTTTTTTTGTTCATGAGGCCATGATAACAGAAATATCTTACTGCCGTGAACCCACCAGCGGGGGCGCTGTTGTACGGCAGTGTACGGAGGGCCATTTTTCAAAAGTTGGTGAAAATTGACAGCTGCAATAAAATTTTCTGAAATAATTCGTAAAAACCGCGTTTATGATGGCGATCATGCCATAAATAACGTTGTTATTGCTGTGAGGTATAATAAATCATGTTAGACTTAAAGAAGCGAGATAACCTTGATGACATTGACTTGGAAATATTGCGTATTTTGCAGACCAACGGCCGTATCAGCCACAGTGCGCTCGGCGAAAAAGTCAGCCTCTCTCCCTCAGCTACACGTGCTCGCGTGACTCGCTTAGAAAATGAGGGCTATATCAAAAAGTATGTCGCCATCTTAGCACCTGAACTGATAGGGTTTGGCTTCTTCTGTTTTATTCATGTGAGTTTTTCCCTCAAAGAGACGGATGATATTGACAGAATTGTCGACATGATCATGGCTATCCCTGAAGTCCTTGAATGTTATCATGTGACAGGGCAATCCGATCTCATTTTAAAAGTAATTATGCGCTCACATCAAGATATTTCGCGGATCATTCAACAACTGCTACCAATCCGAGCTATTTCTAGCACCGAAACGAGCATCGCTATCAAACAATTTAAAGCAACAACCGAATTACCATTGTAGAGGACCCTGGTATCAGTTTTCAGTTATCAGTGGACAGTTTTCAGTAGGGGCTAACGCCAGTAACTGAACGCTGGTTACTGACTTCTGATGGCTAAACGTCTACTGAACACTGGTTACGGACTTCTGATGACTGGTACTAGCTTCATCGTTTGTCTGGTTCAAATATACGGGTATTGAACGGCCGTTACCCACCTTATACCTGGTGATAAAGTGGCCATTACGCCACTTCTATAATTCTATTTTTTTGTATTTTTATGGAGGAAGATAGATGACTCAGGCAAAACGACAGGTAGGTCAAGTAAGGTATGAGAATGTAGATCATGCTTATATCGGTCAACGGCAGCTAAAAAAGAGTGCCGGTTGGGTTTTACTTTGGGCAATGGGTGTGGGGGCTGTTATATCTGGTGATTATTTTGGTTGGAATTTTGGATTGAATGCGGGTGGGTTTGGTGGCTTATTAATTGCCACCATTTTTATTGCCGTTATGTATGTGTGCATGGTGCTGTGCATTGCTGAGATGTCTACGGCGCTGCCCCATGCCGGCGGCTTTTATTCCTTTACGCGCAATGCTTTTGGGCCGGGTTTAGCATTCCTGAACAGCATCACTGATATGGTGGAATATGTGATTACACCGGCCGTTATTGTTGTTGGCATTGCTGGTTATATGGATACACTCATTCCCGGCGTTCCTAATTGGATCTGGTGGCTTGTTTTTTACGCCGTCTTTGTAGGCATTAATATTTGGGGAACTGAGTTGACGTTTAAGGTTTCGATGGTTGTCACGGTCCTGGCCATCACCGTTTTGCTTATTTTCTATGGTGGCGCCATCTTTTCCGGTGCGTTTAGTTGGGGCAATGTGATGAACATTGTTCCGGAGGAAGGTGGCAGCGCCTTCTTGCCCAAAGGGATGTATGGTATTTTTGCGGCACTTCCTTTCGCCATCTGGTTTTATCTGGCTATTGAACAGCTGCCCTTATCGGCTGAAGAATCACACGATGTGGTGAACGATATGCCCAAAGCGTTGATCGGGGGCATTATCACGCTGTTAGCCTTGTCGGTCTTTACACTTATTCTGAATTCCGGTGTGGGTGGCGGTGCCGCAGAGGTGGCTACGTCTGGTGCCCCTCTGGATATTGGGTTCAGAGCTATTTTTGGCTCTGGGGCTACATCTTCGGTGTTGACGTTGATCAGCCTGACGGGCCTGATCGCCAGTTTTCACTCCATTATTTATGCATACGGCCGTGTGCTTTTTGCGGTGTCCCGCGCCGGGTACATTCCCCGCTGGTTGTCTGTCACCACCGAAGGCCGCCATACACCAGCCCGTGCGCTTATTGTGGGGGCCATCGTTGGTTTTGTCATTGCGCTCATCATTGACTCTTTAGGGGGGTTGGTAGGGGCCGCACTGTTGACGATGGCTGTTTTTGGGGCGGTGATTTCTTACGGGCTGGTCATGCTTTCTTATATCGTGCTGGCGAAAAAGAAGCCCCAGTTAAATCGGCCGTATAAAAGCCCTTTAGGCGCAGCTGGCGCCTGGGTTGGGCTGGTTATCGCCACAATTTCTGGTTTATCTGCTTTTGCCCTTCCAGATAACCGTGCCGGGGTTTGGGGCACATTAATTTTTATCGTCATTGCTTTTGCCTATTACTGGGGCTACAGCCGTCACCATCTTGTGGCCCAGGCGCCTGAAGAAGAAATTGCACTGATGTTAGAGGCTCAAAAAGAACTGCGCTAGGTAATTGGCAACCATCATTCAATATTAAAATCGCTTTAGGTGCTGCCGATTCCCTGAGGAAACCGCAAAAACTGTGGCGATGGGTTTACGAGAACTTTTTGCGGTTTACCAAATTCGGTAGATGATTCCATAGATAAAACAAACCGCATGATGTACTATGCGGTTTGTTTTGTTCATTCCAAAGATAGGAGGAAAAGATGGCTCAAGGGATGCTCACCATAGAACAGCTTGGCAAGATGGTTAAGAGCGAAGAAATCGAGACAGTCATTGTGGGGTTTACGGACCATTACGGCCGTATGATGGGCAAACGTTTTGACGCTGAATTTTTTGTCACCGATATATTAAGTCATGGCACACATGGCTGCAATTACCTGCTTACCGTAGATATGGAAATGGAACCTGTACCCGGCTATAAATTCGCCAATTGGGAACTTGGCTACGGCGACTTCCACCTTGTCCCCGACATGGACACCCTGCGTGTGGCCAGTTGGCTGGAAAAAACAGCCTTGGTCCTTTGTGATGTGGAAGATGATCAAACCCATACCTTGATCTCTGTCGCCCCCCGGTCCATGCTGCGTCACCAATTAAAAACAGCCCAGAAAAGTGGTTTTGCTGCCATGGCCGCCTCTGAACTGGAATATTACATTTATGAAGATTCTTACAAGGTGGCGGCCCAGAAAAAGTATGCTGGCTTAGACCCTGCTGGTTGGTACATTGAAGATTACCACATCCTGCAAGGTTCTCGTGAGGAAAAATTTACCGCCCTGGCCCGCCGTCATCTGAAAAAATCGGGCATACCGGTTGAAAACTCCAAAGGAGAGTGGGGCCTGGGACAGCATGAAGTGAATGTGCGCTATGCCGATGCCCTCACCATGGCTGATCGCCACACTGTTTTTAAACAGTGTTTTAAAGAAGTGGCTGATCAACTTGGCGTCAGTGTGACTTTTATGGCCAAACCCCATTCAGGACAGGCAGGCAGCAGCTGTCACCTTCATGTTAGCTTGTGGCAAAATGGCGAGAATGCTTTTGCCGGTCCTCATAAATTGGGGCCGGTGCACTGTTCAGATGCGTTTCGTTGGTTCTTGGGCGGCTGGATGGCGCATGTGCCCGAGATGATGGTGTTCTATGCACCCACCATCAATGCCTACAAACGGTTTGAAGACGGATCATGGGCTCCCACACGCATCGCCTGGTGTTATGATAACCGTACGGCCGGTTTTCGTGTGGTGGGCAAAGGCCAAAGTTTACGCATCGAATGTCGTATTCCCGGCGCAGATTGCAACCCGTATCTGGCCTATGCGGCCGTGCTGGCTTCTGGTTTGGATGGCATTGCTAATAAGATTGAACCCCCAGACATTTTTGAAGGGGATGTGTATATGGCCCAGCATCTGCCGCGTGTGCCCTATACCCTGCGTGACGCGATCGATCTGTTTGAAGGCAGCGCCTTTACCAAACAGGCATTTGGTGAGGATGTGGTTGAGCATTACACGCATTATTTCCGTGTAGAGCAGAAGGCCTATGATAATTTTGTGACGGATTGGGAACGTAAGCGGTATTTTGAGCGAGTGTAAGAGAGGGTATTCATGAGATTACAAAACAAAGTTGCATTGGTGACCGGGGCCAGCAGTGGTATTGGTCGGGCCACCTGTTTATTGTTTGCCCAGGAGGGGGCACGGGTTGTGCTGGTAGATGTGAATGATGCGGGGGGGCAGGAGGCGCTGGCAGCCCTTAAACAACAGGGCGGTGAAGGCATGTATATTCATGCGGATATGGCGCAGGCGGCCGATTGTGAGGCTATGGTCCGGGCAGTGGAGGAACGTTACGGCCGTTTAGATATCCTCTTTAATAACGCGGGTATTAGCCATGCGGCCGATGATGATGCGGTAAATACGGCGGAAGAGGTGTGGGACTTGACCTTTAACATTAATGTGAAAGGGGTATTCTTGTGCTGTAAATATGGCATTCCCGCGCTGCGACGCGCTGGTGGGGGATCGATCATTAATACGGCTTCTTTTGTGGCGTTGGTGGGTGCGGCCACACCGCAGCTGGCCTATACGGCCAGCAAAGGGGCGGTGCTTTCAATGACACGGGAGTTGGCCACGATTCATGCGCGGGAAAATATTCGGGTCAATGCTCTTTGCCCCGGCCCTCTGCGGACGGAGCTTCTGATGAAATATCTGGATACGCCGGAAAAGAAGAATCGTCGGCTGGTGCATATTCCCATGGGGCGTTTTGGTGAGGCAGAGGAGATTGCCAGGGCTGCTTTATATCTGGCTTCAGATGAGTCATCGTTTGTGACGGGGACATCGTTTATGGTAGATGGGGGCATAACGGCCGCGTATGTAACCCCTGAGTGAGTTACAGGCTGGTATGGGGAACGGCCGAGGAAAATTTTAGGGGGGCCGCAGGCCCCCTTTTCGCTTGGTCCTATATGACCTTATTTCAGGCACGTTGTACCTGACGCCAACGCCGCTCAGGGTTAACTCAACCCCATCTCTTTTTCAAACCGTTCCAGCAGCTTCTCTTCTATAAGCACAGCCAAATTGGCAATGGTAGGTTCCTCAAAAAAGTTACGCAAGGATAAATTAATGTCAAAGGCTTCGTTGACCTGGTGAATGGCTTGGGTGGCCAGTAAAGAGTAGCCGCCCAGGTCAAAAAAAGTGCTGTAGGCGCTAACCCGTTCAATGCCCAATACCCGGGACCAGATCTCGGCCAGCCTTTCTTCAACGGGACCTTCCGGGGCTATAAACTCTTCCTCTGCGTGCATGGCTGCAAATTCATCAGGCAAGGGTAAGGCGTTCCGGTTCAACTTGCCATTGGGTGTCAGAGGTAAACTCTCTAATACAACAAAAACTGAAGGCACCATATAATCTGGCAGGGCATCCTTTAAGAATCCGCGCAGTTCGTTGGCCGTTGGTGGATTTTCCTGATGTAAGACAAGGTAGGCAACCAGGTGTTTTTCGCCCGATGTATCCGCCTGCACCAGGATAACCGCCTCTTTGACTTCAGGATGCTGATTGAGCAGACTTTCGATTTCACCCAATTCAATACGGAACCCCCGCACTTTCACTTGATGGTCAATCCGCCCCAGGTAGGCAACGTCTTTGCCAGGCAAATAACAAGCCAAATCCCCAGACCTATATAAACGTGCGCCGGGTTTGTTGCTGAAAGGGTCTGGCACGAACCGCGCAGCTGTCAGCCCGGGCCGGTTTAAATAGCCACGGGCTACACCAGCGCCCCCAATAAACATTTCGCCGGAAATACCAACTGGCACTGGATGAAAGTATGGGTCCAGTATGTACACGTGTAAGTCAGGGATGGGCACACCGATAACGCTTTTTGATGCTTCTCCCAAGTCTGTTTCTTTTACCGGGCGGTAAGTGACATGTACTGTTGTTTCTGTAATGCCATACATATTTACCAGCTGCGGAGATTGGTCGCCGTGACGGTCGATCCACGGCCGTAAACTGTTTGGTTCCAGGGCTTCACCCCCAAAGATAATGAGCCGTAAGGCCAGGTCCCCGGTGTCCTCTAAAGCCTCTTCAGCCCATATGAATTGACGGAAAGCAGAAGGGGTCTGGTTTAAGACGGTCACGCGCTCCGCACGCAACAGGGTGTGGAACACGTCGGGTGCCCGGCTCATCCAATAGGGAATCACGACAAGTTTGCCACCATACAGGAGTGCTCCCCAAATTTCCCACACGGAAAAGTCGAAAGTATACGCGTGGAAAAATGTCCATATGTCGTTGTGGTCAAAGTGGAACCACCCCTGGGTGCCCTTTAATAACCGTACCACAGTGCGGTGCTCAACCAGAACCCCCTTCGGCTTGCCTGTTGATCCTGACGTGTAAATGATATAGGCCAGGTTATCGGCCGTTACCACATTGGCTAAATTCTCATCATTTGCCTGGGCAATAGTTTCCCACTCTGTATCCAAGCAAATGGTTTTGATATCAAGTTCTGGAAGCTTTTCTAGGGCCTGTTGCTGTGTTAGCACCACAACTGGCCGGGCATCGGCCAGCATAAAATCTAGCCGGTCCTTTGGATGAGTCAGGTCTAGGGGCAAATAGGCACCACCCGCCTTAAGAACACCTAGAATCCCTATGATCACTTCCAATGAGCGTTCCAGGAAAATGCCAACGGGCGTTTCTGACCCTACACCCCACGGCCGTAAATAATGCGCTAACTGATTCGCACGGCGATTTAATTCCCGGTAAGTTAACTGCTCCTTATCCAAAACGACAGCTACCGCATCCGGTGTCTGCTGTGCCTGGTATTCAAACCACTCATGAAGGCACTGTTGCTGTGGGTACGATGTTTCAGCCGTGGGCCATCTTGTTAAAATCTGTTGCTGTTCTGCTTCTGTCAGAAGTGGTAGATCAGATAAACGCTGTTGCGAACCGGTGACAATTCCCTTAAGCAGCGTTTGAAATTGATCAAGCATGTCCCGGTTCAAAATGCCTGCCCCGTACTCCAGGCTGCAGATTATGCCATTTTTGTTCTCTTCAATATTAAGACCCAGCAAATCGGGCGGCTCCCCCACTTTAAAGTCAACAGGAAACGGCACCACCTCTAACCCCGGTAGATCCAGGGAAAACGAAGGAACATTTTGCATCACAAAAATGACTTGGAATAACGGATTACGGTTTAAATCTCGCTCAGGGTGTAATTCTTCTACTAATTGTGAAAAGGGAAGGCTCCTATGGGCAAGCGCTTCCAAAACAACCTGATGTGTACGATTAAGTAACTCTTCTACGGTGGGGTTTCCTGAGACGTCTGTCCGGAGTACCAAAGTATTTAGGAAAAGACCAATCAAATTCTGAACTTCAGGGCGGTCGCGGACAAAAATAGGAGAAGCCACAATAATATCTGTTTGCCCGGTGCAGTGATACAGCAATGTTTTGAAGGCAGCCAGCATGGTGGTAAATAACGTGACACCAGCACGGCGGCTGAACATCTTTAGGTCTTCTGTGAGCTGTTTATCAAGTGTACATACTTGTCTGGATGCCAAACGATTGTTTGCTTCATGAGAATGGTCAGTGATCAGCTGAAGAACGGGAAGAGGCCCGGCGAGCTGGTTTTTCCAGTAATCAGCCGCTTGTTTCAGTTCGTCGGATTGTAAAGATTGTCGTTGCCAATGGGCAAAGTCCGCATATTGAATGGGAAGCTCGTTAAGCAGGGCAGGTTTTCCCTGAGAAAATGCGCCATATAATGAAATGATCTCGCGAACCAGTACACTTTGAGACCAGGCATCAGAAACAATGTGATGAATGTTCAGGAATAGAATGTGATCTTCGTTTGCCATCTGCAGTAGAATGGCTCGGAACAAAGGGCCCCGTGTCAAATCAAATGGATATTGTGCTTCCTCAATAAGCAGTTCGCGTGCGTGTGCTTCTCGCTCAGACGCGGAGAAAGCTTGAAAGCTAACCAGTGGCAATTGTATGGTTAGTGTTGGCGCAATAACCTGGATTGGCTGTCCGTTTTTGCTTCTAAAGGTGGTTCGCAAGATTTCATGGCGGCGTATAATCTCATTAAGGCTTTGTTCTAATGCCTGGGTATTCAACGGTCCGGTCATACGAACGGCGGCAGGCATACTAGAGAATGCGGCTACCCCTAATTCCTCAAGGATCCATAGGCGTTGTTGATCATAGGAAAGTGGTAAATCATCTTCCCGTGAAATAGGCGGTATAGGTAAAGAGGTTGTATACGTAATGTCTTTGGCTTCATGGAGGAAGGCCATGACTTCTTCTTTACGTCTGGAGAGTTCATCACGCAAGGATTGGGTTAACACGCCCTCAGGCGCATTGACGCGAAGCCGGTCATTATCAATCCAGACTCTTACGTCAAGGCTATGAAGATAGGATAAGAATTCAACAATCGACATACTTGTCTCCCTTAAGTGGCACAGCTGGGAAACCGGCCACGCTTTGCAGTCTGGTTGCAGAGGTCAAGAACAAAAATGATAGCCTGAGAAAAATAGTTCAGCAACTGTCGATGAATCAAATTACACCATTTTTGCGGAAATAACTGGGCAACTGCGCAATTGTGCCTGTTCGGCGGCGAAATTCCCCGCGCAACCAGCACCGGGCGGTGGCATTCTAGCAGCTAAAGACGGTGTCAAACTGATGCACAACGAAGCTCAAAGCCTGCCCATTAATGTCTATGTGTAAATGCCTAGAAATTCCGAATGACCGGTTGACAAATCTCCCTTACATCGTTATGATTCCCTGGCATTTTTTTGCAGTTTTGAAAAGATTTTGTGAATCAACTGTGTCGTCACCACATCATACCACGACGCAAAGCTTGTTCAGCAGCATTGTTGGTAGGCTTAGTTTATGACCATATTGGCCGCCTTGTGGGTTAGACAAGGGTTGCTTGTAAAAGTTGCCCAGGTCCTTGCTCAATCCCTATTCCTATTTGGTTGTTTTACCCGGCAAAAAAAGGGCACACACTTGCAGATGTATCATTGCTGCTGGCAACATTGTTACCAACATTTGCATGCTTTCCGGTGTGATGATCCTGTCTTGTTGGTATTCCAAGCGGGAGGGTGTTGACTCATTCCTTTAGTTCTTTCATTATGACCATTTAGTCTATCTGCTTTGGGGCGGATTGACTGATTTTCGTTTATTGATCTGGGTGATTACCCTTTATCTTCTATTTATTACCTGGTATTACAAAGAGGTGAAAAATTATGAGCAGAGATGAACAAGAAGACAATGAGATTTACGATGTTGTGGTTAATCATGAGGAACAGTACTCTATTTGGTTAGCATACCGGGAACCTCCGCTTGGTTGGCGTAAGGTTGGCAAAAGCGGTTCAAAAGCCGAATGTCTGGCTTATATTGAAGAGGTTTGGACTGACATGCGACCTTTGAGTCTGCGCAAGAAGATGGAAGAAGCTGCCCAAGAATAGGAGTTGAATGATGGCAGAGATGGGTAAGTATTGTAAAGCTTATTACTTAAAGGATTTCCGTAAATTCAGTGGATGGACGGAAAGGGCCGAGAATGCAAAGAAAGAAAAAAAGGAAGTAGCCGGACAGGAAGTTGATGTCATACAGGAATTGATTGACGAAACCATTCTGTATCTACATGATAACTATATTGTCACGGATGGTATCTTTAAGGATGAAAATATCATTTTTGATGATGTAACTTCCGAATGGGTTGAATATTGCCACCAGGCACTCAAGTTTGAAGTACCAGTATATGAACCGATCAGCCGAAATGGAGGGGTCGTTGAGAATGGATGAGCTAGTACAACGTTTATCGGAGGGTGAGCATCCTGTTGTAGCGAGTAGAGCCCAAGGCTCTACTGAAGAGCTAAAAAAGAGTATTGATCGGGGCTACGTTCTTATCAAGTTTACGAATACGCGGGGTGGAACTGAGTTGGGTGTAAGGTTAGATGACACCTTAACCGATCTAAGTGAGGCAGATTTTGGCCAGTCAACGGGCCAGGCTCATTTAGTAGGGAATTTGACACTTAACTATGTGGATGTTCAATGTGTGGCGGATATTGATTTAGCCACTTTGGAAGGCAAAGGCCACCTGGTAATATTAAACGGTACATAAACGTGGGCATATTCTGTAAGATATGTTGACGAGTCAGGCTTTACCTGTCTGACTTGCAACTACCCCATGCTCACCATGCTTGATGTACGACACTGGTAGTATTGTAATGGCGATACGTAAATTTATTATAGACGGCACCACAACGGCCGTATAGTTGAAGCCCCGTGTTTCTTGCGCTTGAGTCCATACCCCATGGCTATTTGGGCATGCGAGCCGCCCTCTTTAGGTATCTTGCACAAGCGCTATATCACCAAGGCAGAAGCCCAGGCTGTTGTTGGGCTGCACTTTAGCTGAAAAGATCGGAGTAACCATGCAGGAAATCTATATGTCGGCGCAGCACGTTCGGAAAACATATGGTGATGCAGTCGCTTTAGAAGACGCAACACTAAATTTGCATCAGGGAGAGATTTTAGCCCTTTTAGGCTCAAATGGGGCAGGTAAAACAACATTTATAAAAATTTTAGCTACCCTGCTGACAAAAGACAGCGGGCAGGTTGAAGTCCTTGGTTACAATTTGGATAAACACGAAAAAGAAATACGGCACTTTTTTGGCTATGTAGGCCAGGATACAGAACGCTCTGCTTATGCTCGCCTAACAGTTATGGAGAACCTGCGGTTTTTTGGTGCTCTCCAGGGCCTTCATAAAAAACAAATTGGTCAACAAATTGACAAACTGGTTTCTTATTTCGACTTTGAAGCAAACCTCAATAAGTTGTTTATGCAGCTTTCCGGCGGGCAGAAGCAGGCCGTCGTAATCATACGAGCTTTGCTGCACGATCCAGTGCTTATCTATCTAGATGAGCCAACAAAAGGCCTTGACCCAATTGTTGCGCAAAAGATCAGATCTTTTCTGAAACAGTATGTCCTTCAGGAACACAAATCCTTGTTGCTTACATCGCATATTTTGTCTGAGGTAGACCAGTTAGCTGACCGTGTTGCGCTTATTCATAAGGGGAAAATAGAAGTTACTGACTCCCCAGAAGAGTTAAAATCCATGATTGGCGTTCGGGAGTTCATTGAACTGCGTAAAGAATCTTTGCCCACGCCCACCAAGGAAAAAATCCTGCAGCATGAATCGGTCCCGTTTTGTGTTGACAGTGATCCCCAATGGATTTCGTTTGGCGTAACCGATATATTCAGCGGCACAGAAGCCGTTATTCAAGCATTGCGTGAAGATAATGTTCACCTTACGTTTCGGCAACGCACTGTTTCATTAGAAGATGCCTATCTGCATATCATTGGGGCATTGTCTGATAAATTTGAATAGCCGTTTTGTGCGTATTCATAGAAAGGGTTTGATTAAACTTTCTAAGCTTTGCAACCAGCACCAAGTCGTTAGTAAGGAGTATTAAAGTATGCAAGCTGACGTGGTAAATAAACTTGACGAAGTTTCTTTCCTCCCCATGCCAAAGGTAGTCAGGTCGGCCACCATTTGGAATACATTAAAAGCCACGGTGATCAAGGATTTGCAGATTCAGATACGCTATAGAGCGGAGTTCCTTGGAGCCATTGTAGGGTTAGCCATTAGAGTGCTGTACTTTGCACTTTTGTCTAACGTTATCAGTATTTCGGCAAGCGAATCTCTCAACCGAGAATTGGCAGGCCCTGACGTTTTTGTTTTTTTTATAGGCGCCGTCATGTTGTTTGTGTTCAATGACGCGGCGCTTGGTGCTCCTCTAGGGGCTGTCAGCCGTGATCTTTATAACGGGACGCTTGAGTTTTTGTATACAAATCCATTTTCCCGATATGTTTATTATGTAGGCACGGTTTTGAGCGTTCTCATTGTCAGCCAAATTGTGTTCTTGCCATTATTCTTTGTTTTGGTTTTCATTTCAGGGGCATCTATTATCAATATGTTGATGGTATTGCTTGTTTGCCTCCTACTGCTGGTTGTTTTAGTGCCTATGGGCGTGATGGTGGCTTTATTAGGTCTATTATGGCGACAAGTTGGATCGGTGGTTGGCATCTTGTTTTTCTCTTTTGAGTTTTTAAGCGGTGCTTACTTGCCAATCTCAGCCCTGCCAGCAGGCGTACAGTATATATCGTATCTTTTGCCATTCACCTGGGTGTATGACCTAATTCGCTATTATAGTTTTGGCGGTGACTGGATCACTATTCTGCCCGTTGAACAAGAGTGGGGGGTTCTTTTCGTATTTTTGATTGTCTTTGTTTCTTTATCTCGCTATTTGCTTAAAAAAGTAGAGCATATGACGAAGAAACAAGGTCTTCACCTGATTTGAGGAAGCGGGCATGTTCACAAATATGAATTCATCTGTAATCACTCGTAGTGAGTGGCTGATCTTTCCTAAACCTAACCCTCAGGCCAAGCTGCGGTTATTTTGCTTTCCTTATGCGGGTGGCGGGGCATCTGTCTTCCGTTCATGGTCAGATCATTTGCCCGCACAAGTTGAGATATGTGCGGTGCAGTTGCCTGGGCGTGAGAACCGGCTCAAAGACATGCCTTTCACAAGATTGGCCCCCCTTGCGCAGGTAATTGCGGCAGAACTATCCCTTTATCTTGATCGTCCTTTTGCCTTATTTGGTCATAGCTTGGGGGCGGCAATTGCTTTTGAGGTAGCCAGTCTGTTGCGCCAAAGAGAGGGCGTTTTGCCTGTGTGCTTATTTGCATCGGGACGTGTTGCGCCGCATCTTCCTGATCCTGAGATGATTCACCACTTGCCAGATAACCTGTTTATAGATCGCCTGCGCGATTACAATGGCACACCTGAAGATATTCTTCAGAATGATGAACTGATGCATTTTTTGCTGCCAATGCTTCGCGCTGATTTTGAAGTTAACGAAACCTATATTAGCACACAGAGCAAACTCTTGGACTGCCCTATTTATGCATTTAGGGGATCTCAAGATGATATTATGACTTTTGAAGAGGTGGCTGCCTGGGGCGAGCAGACGAATGATTCTTTTACATTACGCACCATACCTGGTGACCACTTCTTTATTCATAGTGCTCAAGAACTCTTTTTACAGATACTTGCGTATGATATCAGGAAGTTGCTTTCCAAACTTCTATAGCCGCATGCGCATAGACTGCGGCCTCCTACTTTTCCTACGAACAAAGGCGAATAGAAGAACGAGTGTTCATTTTTGATAAAGCCACTTGATCACTTGTTTTTCTTAAGAGTTGTTGTAACTATGCAGGTATAAAACTTGCGATACCAATGAGAGCCATGAACATTCAGCGAGAAGTTGAACCATTAGGGCAACAAAATCATGAATTTGATCAAGCCTTAGAAACGGCTGAACAAAAGATTCAGGAGCTTTTGACCTGTTATCACCCCCATTCTCGACAGGGAGAGCAAGCCATAGTTGGTATGGGCATTTTGACTGCTTCCAAAGCATAGCTATGTGTAACTTCTGGGCTGTTCCCAGAATAACACCCTGGCCTGTGTAATGCCCACCACCTGCGCAAATTGACCTTTGTAGTGGAAATGATACCCATCCTTGGGCAGTATGTATTGTTATTAACTGTCAAACAGGCTGTGGAGCAGATGTGTTTAACCGATTTAACAACTCTGCCTCTGTAGAAAGTGAGTTAGAGTGAGCGGATATCAAGCCACCTGATTCATACTGCCTTGTGTACGCATTCCCACCTCTTGGTGGTTTGTCCAAGGAAAAGTTTAGTAGCAGCAAAAAGAAATAGTAACGTGAGCGTATCTTATACCAACTATATGGGCAAAGTCGGTAACGTCCCCATAGAACAAGTGAACATAAGTGATTTACACCTATAACATCCTTATTGTTTAGCTTTCGACTTATCTTGGTAATGATACCGCGATACGTAGAGGTTTAATGATCGCGTTAGTATGGTCTCTTCGCGAATTAGCGTAATTTGAGGAAGTTGTTAGCATGATTCATCAATCTTCAAGCACGATCGGGCGGGGAAAGCGGGAACCAATCGCCATTATAGGAATAGGCTGTCGCTTTCCTGGGGGAGTTAGTAACCCTGAAACCTTCTGGCAACTGTTATGTGATGAAGTGGATGCTATTGGTGAGATTCCACCGACGCGCATTGATGTGGATACTTATTATGATTCTCGCCCGGCCACGCCGGGCAAGATGATGACACGCTGGGGGGGATTTTTAGACCAGGTAGATCAATTTGATGCTTACTTTTTTGGTATCGCACCGCGAGAAGCACAGCAACTGGACCCCCAGCAACGATTGCTGCTGGAGGTTGCCTGGGAGTCGCTGGAAGATGCAGGCCTGGTAGCCGGTCATTTAAATGGGACAAAAACGGGCGTTTTTGTTGGTTTGTGGTTGAGCGATTATGAAGCCCGCATGTTTGCTGATCCGACTGCCGCAGACTTTCATATGACATTAGGAAGCGGCCGTTATTCAGCTTCCGGCCGTATCTCTTATAATTTTGGGTTCCAGGGGCCAAGTATGACCATTGATACGGCCTGCTCTTCATCGTTGGTAGCCGTCCACCTGGCTTGCCAAAGTTTATGGAGTGGGGAATGTTCCCTGGCTCTGGCCGGTGGGGCAAACGTTATCCTGCAACCCCATATCAGCGTGGCTTATTCTCAGTCGCGCATGATGGCCCCTGATGGGCGCTGCAAATTTGGCGATTCACGTGCCGATGGTTACGTCCGCAGCGAAGGGGGAGGGATGATTGTGCTTAAGCCATTGTCGCAGGCCCTGGCTGATGGTGACCCAATTTATGCTGTGATTCGCGGCAGCGGTGTCAATAATGACGGCCGTACCAGTCGTAACCTGGCAACCCCCGGACGTCAGGGCCAGGCAGCGCTGCTGCACCAGGTTTACCAAGATGCTGGTATTCCTCCGAAACAGGTGCAATACATTGAAGCCCATGGCACAGGGACTAGAGCCGGTGACCCAGTGGAACTTGAGGCGCTGGGATCTGTTCTGGCTGAGGGGCGCTCTCCGGATACCCCCTGTTTTGTCGGCTCTGTGAAAACAAACTTTGGCCACACCGAAAGTGCGGCTGGCATTGCCGGCCTGATCAAAATTGCCCTTATGCTTAAACATCGGGCTATTCCGGCAAATTTACACCTTCAAGAGTTGAACCCCACTATCCCCTGGTCGGAGTTAGGGCTGGTGATTCCCACGAAGTTGATGGCCTGGCCGGCAGGTACAGCTACGGCCGTTGCTGGTGTTAATTCTTTTGGCATTGCCGGTACCAACGCGCATGTTGTCGTGGCTGAAGCGCCGCCTTCCCAACCGGCAAACAAGGAAGCGCAGGTGAGCGTTGGCCATGCCCATTTGCTGCCGCTGTCCGCACACACCCCTGAAGCCCTGGTGGCCATGGCCCAGGGGTATAAAACGTATCTCACCACGGAAAACGCCCCGTCTGTACATGACATTTGTTATACTGCCAGTTGTCGCCGCTCGCATCATGATCACCGCCTGGCCCTGGTGGCAGAAAGCCGCCAGGAGATGGGGACGCTGCTTGATACTTTTCTAGAGGATGGTGCACTGCCTCCTCAAAAAGGTATTGGACAGCCAAAAGTTGTTTTTGTTTTCCCCGGGCAGGGCTCACAATGGGTGGGAATGTGTCAGGAACTCCTGGAACGGGAGCCTGTCTTTCGGACAATGATGAAGCAGTGTGAAGAAGCCATGCGCCCCTTTGTTAGCTGGTCGCTGCTGGCGCAGTTAGCCCTGGCTGAAGATTCACCCGTTTACCGCCTGAATGAGATCGATGTTATCCAACCCACTTTGTTATCCATTGAGATCTCCCTGGCTGCCTTGTGGCGGTCTTGGGGTGTGGTGCCGGATGCGGTTATTGGGCACAGCATGGGAGAGGTAGGTGCGGCCTGTGTTGCTGGGGCGTTGAGCTTAAAAGATGCCATGCAAATTATATGCCGCCGCAGCCAACTATTACGGCAAACAAGTGGGCAGGGGGCCATGGCTGTGGTCGAGCTTTCGATAGAAGAAGCCCAAGCTGCGCTAGCGGGTTACGAGGATTCCCTTTCCATTGCTGTCAGCAATAGCCCGCGCTCCACAGTTGTGTCAGGAGACCCGGCCAGGTTAGATCAGCTGCTGGAAACGTTACAAAGTCAAGATGTGTATTGCCGGCTGGTGAAAGTGGACGTGGCTTCGCATAGCCCGCAGATGGATCCGTTAAAGGGCGCGTTGTTAGCCGCCCTTGAAGACCTGTGTCCACAGGCCGCTGCCGTGCCCATTTATTCAACGGCACGGGGCGCTGTTATCGATGGTACCGAGTGTGATGCCGCCTATTGGACAGATAATTTGCGGCAGCCGGTTCTCTTTTCAAAAATGGTGCAGCAGCTGCTGGCAGATGAAGTCGAAGTGTTTATTGAGATGAGCCCGCACCCCATTCTTTTGCCTGCGGTTCAGCAGGGCTTTCAATATGCCGGCCGGGAAGGCGTGGTACTACCCTCGCTGCGTCGCAATGAAGCGGAACAGGGGACTATTCTAAATTCGCTGGGAAGTTTGTATATACACGGTTATGACGTCCCGTGGCAGAACCTTTATCCCAATGGTGGGCATCATGTGCATTTGCCGCCTTATCCCTGGCAGCGTGAGCGTTTTTGGTATGAGCCGGCGGAAACAAAGGCAAAACACGTTCGGCAGGCCCGCTCTGGTGGCTCACCTTTCCTGCATCAGTATGTAAGGGCGGCTACCGGTAATTATCTTTGGGAAGGTGAGATCAGCCTGGCGTTGTTTCCTTATTTAAATGATCATCAGGTGCAGGGGGTTCCTATTTTCCCGGCGGCTGCCTACGTAGAAATGGCCCTGGCGGCGGCCGTTGAGGCCTTTGGTCCGGGGCCTTATTCGGTTGAGGCAATGACGTTCAAGGAAGCCCTGATCCTCCCCGCAAGTCACGAGCAGACGGTGCAGTTGGTGGTTACGCCTGATATGCCTGGCGCCCATAGGTTCCAGATCTTTAGCCGCCCGGCTAAAGATGAGTCACTCGCCTGGACACTGCACGCAAGCGGAATCATCCGCCTGGAAGGTGAGGCTGCGCCCTCATTACCAACCCCGGTGAGTGCAGAGGCCTATCAAGCCCAGACCCAAGATGCAGCACCCGGGGCAAACCATTATGCGGCCATGCATGCCCGTGGGCTTCAGTATGGTGCCAACTTTCAGGGCATTGCCCGTCTTTGGCGGCATCACCAATCAGAGAGTGTGGTTGGGGAGCTGCAGCTGCCCGAAGCTGTGCTGACGGATATGCCGGCCTACATTCTGCACCCGGCGCTGCTTGATGCCTGCTTCCAACTTTTGGTCACAACACTTGATAATCATGACAGTCTGGCTACGGCCGATACCTACTTGCCAGTGGCCCTGGAAAGCTTACAGGTTTACGGCCGTCCTGATCCCAACGCCGGGTTATGGGGGTATGCCGTTCGCCAGCCAGAGGCAGAAATGCTCATTGGCAATGTATTCCTGTTGGATGCAGAAGGGCAGGTTGTGGCCGCGGCGCGTGGGCTTTGTTTACAACGTCTGACACGTGATGCCCAGGCTGAGATCGAAAATTGGCTGTATGAGATCCAATGGCAGCCTCAACCCTCGTCACCACAGAGAGGCAACAAGCCTGACCAGCCTGGCGCCTGGCTGATCTTTGCCGATGACAGCGATTTAACCCCAAAGCTGGTGGCACACCTCCATGAAGTAGGCGAAACTTGTGTGCTCATTTCACCAGGAACACATTATCAAAAGTTAGGCCCCGGGCAGTATTGCCTCAACCCCACGCAGCCAGAGGAGTTCCAGCGATTGTGGCCAGACGCAGTGGCAGAAGCCGGCAGCCTTTGTCGGGGCATTGTGCATTTGTGGGGCTTGCTGAATGAGCTTCCCGAACAGGCAACGGCAGCTTCCCTGGCGGCAGCTCAGGAACTGGGCAGTATCAGTGTCATTCATTTGCTTCAAGCATTAAACACAGCTGATGTTTCGCCATCTCCCCATCTCTGGTTGGTGACACGGGGTACACAAGCCGTTGGGGCACACCCTGATGCCATAGCCCTGGCTCAATCCCCATTGTGGGGGTTGGGTGGTGTTATTACCCATGAACATTCGGAACTCCGCTGTCGCCGGATTGACTTAAATCCACAACCAGACCTGGATGAATCTAAAACGTTGTTTGCCGAGCTTTGGGCAGATACGGCCGAAGATCAGGTGGCCTTACGTGGCGATACACGTTGGGCCGCCAGGTTGGTGCGCTATAGGCCAGAAACAGCGGCTGGTGAAGCAGAGCCGATAGAAAAGATGGCCGCTCCTGGCCAGGCTTATCGCCTGACCATGGCACAGTCGGGCATATTGGACAACTTGACGTTGCAAGCTGCTGAACGCCAGCATCCGGGCCCCGGTCAGGTTGAGATTGAAGTTTATACGGCCGGATTAAACTTTATTGATGTGTTAAAAGCGATGGGGATTTACCCCGGCCTGGACCCCAATGCGCCTATTACGCTGGGGGCTGAGTGTGCGGGCCGGGTTACGGCCGTTGGTGAGGGCGTGGACACGTTACAAGTGGGTGATGCCGTTATTGCCATTACACCTTCTTTTGAGAAAACAAGCCTATTTAGCGCGTATGTTGTTGTGCCGGCTGAACTGGCTGTCTTGAAGCCGGCGCACCTTACGTTTGAGGCGGCTGCTACCATTCCCATCACCTTTTTGACCGCCTATTATGCACTGTACACCTTGGGACGGCTGGAAAAAGAAGAACGTGTTTTGATTCACTCGGCCACGGGTGGTGTGGGTCTGGCAGCCATTCAACTGGCGCAGCTGGCGAACGCTACCATTTTTGCCACCGCGGGTTCCCCGGAAAAACGCGCTTACCTGCATGAACTTGGCATTCATAACACCATGGACTCCCGCTCGCTTGCTTTTGCGGAAGAAGTGATGGCGCAGACGGGCGGCCGTGGGGTGGATATGGTGTTGAACTCGTTAACAGGGCAGGCGATGGCTAAAAGCCTGGCGGTATTGGGCAGATACGGCCGTTTCCTGGAAATCGGCAAACAAGATATTTACCAAAACAGCCAGCTGGGGTTGGAACCCTTCAAGAAAAACCTGTCCTTCTTTGCCATTGATCTGGCCCGGGTCATTGCCGAACGGCCGTCGTTTGTGGCTTCCCTCTTCCGCGAAGTCATGCAGTACTTTGAAGACAACCGGCTGCAACCACTCCCGTTTGAGACATTCTCTATTTCCCACATTGATGATGCGTTCCGCTGCATGGCCCAGGCTAAACACATCGGCAAGATCGTTGTCACCTTGAAAGATGAACAAGTCATGCTAACCGATGCTGCCAGGCAGCCGGCTGCTGTTCATGCCGATGGCACTTATTTGCTCACAGGTGGTCTGGGTGGTCTGGGCCTGGCTGTAGCCCAGTGGTTAGCCCAACAAGGCGTGCGTCATTTGGCATTCATGGGACGACGAGTCCCCACAGAAGCCGCGCAGGCTGTGCTTGATCAGTTGGTAAATGAGGGAACTCAAGTCACTGTGGTTCAGGCTGACGTCACAGAAACTGAAGCCGTTGCGGCGGCGATCAGACAAATAAAACAGACCATGCCGCCTTTGCGGGGCATCATTCACGCTGCCGGTATTCTGGACGACAGCACCCTGCTTCAACTGAACCAGGAACAATTTAAGCGCGTGATAGCCCCTAAAATGCATGGCGCCTGGAACTTACATACGTTAACCCAAGACGTACCGCTCGATTTCTTCATCCTGTTCTCTTCGGTTGCCGCCCTCTTGGGCTCGCCAGGGCAGGGGAATTATGTGGCCGGTAATGCCTTTTTAGATGCGCTGGCCCATTATCGCCGTGCCCAAGGGCAGCCGGCCCTCAGCATTAATTGGGGACCCTGGTCTGACGTTGGGTTGGCGGCCGTACAAGCAAACCGGGGACAGCGGCTGGCTATGCGTGGTGTAGCTTCCATCACACCGGAACAAGGTATAGCCACCCTGGCGAGACTATTCCAGCAAACGGCCGCGCAGATCGGGGTTATGCCGTTTAACGTGCAGCAGTGGGGCGAAACTTACCCTGCTGCGGCAAAATCCCCCCTGTTTGCACAGCTTCGGGAAGATCAGCCGCAGCCTCAAAGTGAGCAAAAAGAAAGCAGCATACGCGATGCGTTGTTAGCCGCGGAACCAGGCCGCCAACGGCGAAATGTGCTGGAGTCTTTCTTGCGGGAGCAGGCTGCCCAGGTGTTACGGTTAACAACCGCGCGTATCCCTTTAAATAAGCCGCTTAAGTCCTTGGGCTTTGACTCCCTTATGACGCTTGAGTTCAGAAATCACCTGGAAGCCAATCTGGAGCTCACCCTTTCAGCAACGCTTATCTGGAATTACCCCACCATAGACGTGCTGGCCCCCCACCTGGCTGAGAAAATGAGCATCCCCCTAGAGGAGGAACCACCCCAAAATGACTTTACTCATGGGACGGCGCCGCAAATGACAGTTCCAGATGAAGAGCCGCGCTCAGTTGATAATCTGTCTGAATTCTCCGATCTTTCCGAAGATGATGTCGCCGCCCTGCTGGCGGAAGAACTGTTGGAAGTTAATAAAATTTTGAAGGGGAGCTGACGTGAACGACACAAACAAACCCAACGACTCCCTTCCTCAACTCAAACAGGCGTTAATAGCACTCAAAGAGATGCGGGCTAAACTAGACGCTATTGAGCAAGCGCGCACAGAACCCATTGCCATTATCGGCATGGGCTGCCGGTTTCCGGGGGCAAACACGCTTGAAGCTTTCTGGCAGCTGCTGCAAGAGGGGGTAGATGCTATCACTAAGGTGCCGGCCGACCGTTGGGATGTTCATGCTCTCTATGATCCAGATCCCATGGCTCCCGGAAAGATAAATACCCATTGGGGTGGTTTTTTAGAGCAAATCGATCAATTTGATCCTGGCTTCTTTGGCATATCGCCGCGAGAGGCAGCCCGCATGGACCCGCAGCAGCGTCTGGTTTTAGAAGTAGCCTGGGAAGCATTAGAAAATGCCGGGCAAACCAAGACACAGTTGGCCGGTAGTCAGACTGGCGTGTTTATGGGGGTCCACAGCCACAGCAGTGATTATTGGGGGCTTCAGTCTGAAACACCAGAACACCTGGATATTTACAGCGGCACGGGGACGGCGCATAGTGTCTTTTCCGGCCGTTTGTCCTATTTGCTTGATTTACAAGGCCCTAGTTTGGCAGTGGATACTGCCTGCTCGTCCTCGCTTGTGGCCGTCCACCTGGCCTGTCAAAGTCTCCGCACGGGAGAAACACGTATGGCGCTGGCGGGCGGGGTGAACTTGATGGTATCGCCCTCATTTACCATTGTGACGTCAAAAATGGACATGTTGGCAGCCGACGGCCGTTGCAAAGTCTTTGACGTGCAGGGTGATGGCCTTGTACGCGGCGAAGGTTGTGGGGTGATAGTCCTCAAGCGTGTATCCGACGCTGTAGCGGACGGCGACCCTATCCTGGCGGTGATTCGGGGCTCGGCCGTCAATCAAAACGGCCACGCCAACGGTCTTACCGCCCTTAATGGGTTAGCTCAACAATCAGTGGTTCGCCAGGCTCTGGAAAACGCCGGCGTAAACCCCTCACAGATAAGCTATGTTGAAACCCATGCTACCGGCACACCTCTGGCTGATTCTATTGAAGTTGAAGCCCTGGAGGAGGTTTTTAAGTCGGCTGGCCGACAAGATCAAACGTGCGCACTTGGCTCAGTAAAAGCAAATATCGGCCACCTGGAAGGGGCGGCCGGTATTGCTGCTTTGATCAAGACAGTCTTGGCATTGCAGCATGAGGCTATCCCGCCACTTATTCATTTTACGGAACTCAACCCGCTGATCTCCTTGGAAAACACCGCTTTTGTCATTCCTACTGAGTTACAGCCCTGGCCTTCGGGCGCAGAAAGCCGGTTTGCCGGGGTTAGCTCCTTTGGCTGGTCCGGCGCCAATGCCCACGTCATTTTAGGGGAGGCCCCCAAAACCGCGGCAACCGATAAAGTGCCCCAGACAAGCCGGGTGCATTTACTTCCGTTATCGGCACACACGCCGGAGGCCCTCCTGTCTTTGGCTCAATCTTACCAGGACTTTTTGAGTCATGGGAAGGGCCATGACTACGCTTTGCAGAATATTTGTTACACGGCCACTGTTCGCCGCCATCACCACCCGTGTCGGCTGGCCCTGGTAGGTGAGTCTTGTCAGGAGCTGGTCAAGGGCATAGAGGCTTATGTAGCAGGAGAATCATCCGCCAGCGTTGTGACCGACTGTCAGGCGATAGAAAGCCGTTTGCCGGGCCTGGTTTTTATATTTCCAGCGGAAGCGGCACAACAGCTTATGAGGGAACAGGAGCTGCTGGCGGAAGAACCCATCTTCTGTGAAGTCATAGAACGGTGTGACCAGGCCGTAAGCCCATATACAGCGTGGTCTCTCTTAGAACAAATGACGATGGACGGCCGTTCAAATGTTGATGAAACTGCGGCCGCGCTGCCAATACTTCTGGCGACACAAATAGCCCTGGTGGCACTCTGGCGCTCCTGGGGTATTAAGCCAGATGCCGTTGTTGGGTATGGTGTTGGCGAGGTAGCCGCTGCTTATGCAGCAGGCGCGTTGAGCTTTGAAGCTGTCATTGAACTCCTTGCACGGTTGGCAGCAGAGTTACCCCACAACAACCAGACAGCGTCGCGTCAGAAATTACTCGGCGATGTTTTACGTGAATTAAAGCTGCCCCCCACGTCTATACCAAATTTTTCGCCAATGACCGGTGCGGCTCGTTATGAGCAAAGCCTGTCGGCTACGGATCAAGATCAGAAAGAAGCCAATCACTTTGCGGCCGCCATCTCCCAACTGCTCAAAGACGACCATCGAGTTTTCCTGGAAATTGGGCCGCACCCTGTTTTGCTGCCCATGCTTGATCAGCCCCTGAAAGAACAAGACCAGGACGGCCTGCGATTGGCTTCATTACATTCTGACCAAAAGGCGCGGGTCACTTTGTTAACCTCCTTAAGTGCCCTCTATGCCGCAGGATACCCGGTGAACTGGAATCATCTCTATCCGTCTGGTGAGTGTTTAACGCGGCTGCCGTCTTACCCGTGGCAGCATAAGCGGTATTGGCTTGATATAGCTGCCCGTAAGCAACGGCCGTATGTGCAGGCAGAAGAGCCATCGACAAGCAGGCAGGTTGATCTACTAGGCCAATTAAAAACAGCTTCCTCCCGTGAACGGCTGACACTTTTAACTGCCTACCTTCAGGAACAAATTGCTGATTCCCTTCAAGTGGACCCAGCCCAACTAGATATACAACGATCTTTAAACTATATGGGCATCGATTCGTTGATGGCCACCGAACTCAGGCACCGGATCAAAACCGGGTTGGGCATGAATGTGCCCGCTGTGAAATTTATAGAAGGTCTCAACATTGTTGACGTAGCCACAATCCTTGATGACCAGTTAATAGAGTCACCAGATGCGTTTGCATCTGACATTTTATTGGATGCAGATAACCCGACAGCTATTCAGTTAGAAACAGCTAATGACAATGATTGGATAGAAGGTGAATTATAACATGAACTCCATTGAACTCCTCCAAGATCTTTCTACACAAGGCATGAAATTATGGGTCCAGGATGGCCAGTTACGGTATCGTGCACCCAAAGAGGTATTAACGCCTAGCTTGCTCGCCAAGATTAAGGAACACAAAGGTGAGATCATATCATTGCTGCGTGAAGATACTCATAAAGATGTAGAGATATGCCCACTTTCATATGGGCAGTTGGGTTTATGGTTCATCTATCAACTCGCCCCAGAAAATTCCGCTTACAATATTCCTTTTGCCATGCGCATTTGTTCCCGTCTAGACATCGCCGCCCTCCGGCATAGCTTCCAGGCGTTAGTAAACCGCCATCCAACATTGCGTACAACGTTCACAGAGAAAGACGATAAACCAATTCAGGTGATTCATAATCATCAAGAGGTCTGTTTTGAGCAAATAGATAGTTCGGCATGGAGCTCAGATGAATTGAATGAGTGTGTGGCCAAAACTTATAAACGTCCTTTTGACTTAAAAACGGGGCCTTTGCTGCGAGTAACTTTGTTTACGCGCTCCGCACACGATCATGTTCTTTTATTAACCATACACCATATGGTATGTGATGGTTGGTCTCTTTGGGTGCTGTTAGACGAACTGCAATCACTCTACGCTGCTAAAACAATCAATAAACCCTTTTTCCCTCCTTCTGTTAAACAACAGTATACAGATTATGTAAAGCGTCAGACTGCCATGCTGGCAAGCTCTGAAGGCGAGCAACTGTACGCGTATTGGCAAAAACAACTGTCTGGTGATTTGTCAGTACTAAATTTACCAACAGATCACCCCCGACCACCCGTGCAAACTTACCGTGGCGCTTCACACGACTTTACGTTGACAGAAGCGTTAACGGGGAAAATCAAAGCATTAGCCCAGGCTGAAGAGGTCACTTTATATATGGTGCTGGTAGCGGCCTTTCAAGTGCTGCTTTATCATTACACCAGCCAGGAAGACATTCTGGTAGGCTCCCCAACGGCGGGTAGGGATGAAGCAGATACAGCCAGGACCGTAGGGTATTTTGTCAACCCCATTGTCTTACGCGCCAATCTTTCCGGAAATCCCTCATTTAAAACATTCCTTGGTCAGGTACGTCGTACAGTGCTCTCGGCCATCTTGCATCAGGAGTATCCTTTCCCGCTTCTGGTAGAGAAGTTACAGCCAAACCGCGATCCTAGCCGGTCCCCAATCTTTCAGGCTGAATTTGTTTTTCAAAAGTCACAACAACTTGAAAACAGCCTGGCTATGCATCACCTGTTGATGGCAGATGAAACAGCACCCCAACTGGAGTGGGCCGGTCTCAAAGTGGTGCCCTTCCCCACAGCGCGGGATGAGGGCCAGTTTGATCTGACCTTAGAAATGCTTGAAGCACAGGGATCACTTTTTGGGGCTTTTAAGTACAACGTTGATTTATTTGATGCCGCCACCATAGCCCGCATGGCCGGGCATTTTCAGAAGCTTTTAGAGGCCATCGTTACAACGCCTGAGCAGCGAATTTCAGACTTTTCGCTGTTAACCGCGCCTGAACATCAGCAGATACTTGTAGAGTGGAACGACACGAAGGCAGCGTATCCCCAGGCATCTTTCTTGCATCAGTTATTTGAAGCTCAAGTAAAACAAACGCCAGATGCTGTCGCTGTCATGTTTCAAGATCAAAAGCTTACCTATCAGGAGCTTGACCTCCTGGCCAATCAGTTAGCACATCGCCTGCAACAATTAGGTGTGAAGCCGGAAACTCTGGTGGGTGTTTATGTTGATCGCTCTTTAGAGATGGTCGTGGGGCTGCTGGGTGTGCTTAAGGCCGGCGGGGCCTATCTGCCTTTGGATCCAACACATCCTCAAGATCGATTGGCGTTTATCCTGGAAGATGCCCACATAGCGGCATTGTTAACGCAACATCACTTGTTGGACAACTTGCCAGAACATCAGGCTCCTGTCATTTGCTTAAATGCCGTGAGGGAAGCCGTTGTCGAGAGTGGTCCTGTGGCTGTGAACAACCGGGCGACTACCGATAGTTTGGCTTATGTCATTTATACCTCTGGCTCAACGGGGAAACCCAAAGGGGTGCAGGTGACACATAGGTCGGTTGTTAATTTTTTGAATGCCATGCGTCAACGACCTGGCTTAACCAACCAGGATATCCTGCTTTCCGTTACAACACTGTCTTTTGATATTGCTAATCTGGAGCTTTTTCTGCCGTTAATCAATGGGGCCACGCTTGTGTTGGTCAGTTCAGATACGGCGGCTGATGGCACGCAGTTACGTGTGCAAATGGCCAGGTCTGGAGCCACACTTATGCAGGCAACCCCCGCTACCTGGAGGCTCTTGTTAGAAGCAGGCTGGCAAGGAGATGCTCATTTAAGGATTCTCTGTGGTGGAGAAGCTTTTCCCCGTGATTTAGCCCAACACTTGATAGAGAGAAGCGCAGTGGTTTGGAATATGTATGGTCCAACGGAGACAACTATCTGGTCAGCCATTTACCAGACCAGAAGTGAAGATACGTTGGTGCCTATTGGCCGCCCTATTGCTAACACACAAATGTATTTATTAGATAAATTTTTGAACCCTGTGCCTGTCGGCGTTCCAGGTGAACTCTATATTGGCGGAGATGGCTTGGCCCGTGGTTACTTAAACCGGCCCCAGTTAACCTCAGAAAAATTTATCCCCAATCCCTTTAGCACTACACCAGGAGAACGATTGTACCGAACAGGTGACCTGGTGCGTTCCTTGCCAGATGGTAACCTGGAGTTTTTAGGACGTATTGATCATCAGGTCAAGATTCATGGTTTCCGAATCGAGTTGGGAGAGATTGAAGCGGTGCTGGTTACACATCCGGCCGTGCATGAAGTTGTCGTGCTTGATCAGGATGTGGCCGATATGCCTGGCAACAAGCAGTTGGTTGCTTATATTATTCCCCATGATGGGGAAACGCCTACCGTTGGTGACCTGCGTCATTTCCTGGGGCAAAAACTTCCCAACTATATGGTACCGGCCAGTTTTGTACTATTGACAGCCTTCCCTTTGACGCCCAATGGCAAGATCAACCGCCGTGCATTACCTATGTTACAAACAAGCCGGCTGGCATCTGGCAAAACTTTTATGGCACCACGTACCCCAGTTGAAGAGGGCGTGGCAAAGATTTGGGCAGAAGCGCTTGGTGTTGAACAGGTGGGCATTTATGATGAATTCTTTGAACTAGGGGGAGATTCCTTCCGTGCCATGCGTATTTTAGTGCAAATACGCCAGACGTTTAAGCTGGAATTAAACTTGGGCACGTTGTTCAAATCGACCACCGTTGCTGCCCTGGCCGATGTTATTATGCAGCGTACGGCCGTGGCTGTTGAGCCTGAATCTATGGCTGCTGTATTGCCCGCGGTTATACCTGATCCTGACAGACGGTATGAACCTTTCCCCCTCACCGATGTGCAGCAGGCGTATTGGATTGGTCGAAGTGGGGGTATTGAGTTGAGCAATGTGGCCACGCATGCTTACCTGGAGTTTGAACATGTGGGGCTGGATGTGGCGCGACTTGAGTGGGCCTGGCAGCAGGTCGTTAACCGCCATGACATGCTGCGGGCTATTGTCCGCTCAGATGGTCAACAGCAAATCTTGGCCGAGGTTCCCCCTTACCGTATTAAAGTTTTAGACCTGCGTGGGCAAGATTCAAAAACGGTTGGCATGCAATTGGAGGCAGTGCGGCAAGAGTTGTCGCATCAAATGTTACCCAGTGATCAATGGCCTTTATTCGATATTCGGGTTTCGTTGCTGGATGATCAATGCGCGCGCCTTCATGTGAGTCTTGACTTTTTGATCATTGACGCCTGGAGCATCCAATTAATAGGGCGAGAGCTTGCACGGTTATATCAAGCGCCTCAGGTAGGTCTCACCCCACTTACTGTTTCTTTTAGAGATTATGTTCTGGCTGAACAAACGCTTCATAAGTTTGAATTGTATCAGCGTTCGCTGGTGTATTGGCGAGACCGCCTGCCTACGTTACCCCCCGCACCGGAACTGCCGCTGGCCAAGTCGCCAGAGGTTTTGCAACAACCATTGTTTGTGCGCCGTGAGGCACAGTTAGCAGCAGAAACATGGCAGCGGTTAAAGAGCCGTGCTACCCGGATAGGGTTGACACCGTCAGGCGTGCTGTTGGCCGCTTTTGCGGAAGTGCTGACAGTCTGGAGCAAAAACCCGCAGTTCACCATTAATTTGACGCTGTTTAATCGCTTGCCTTTGCATGCACAAGTGAATGATATGGTAGGGGATTTTACTTCACTGACCATGTTTGAGGTAAACAGCCGGGTTCAAGATGAATTTGAAGCCCGTGCGCGGCGTATTCAAGAGCAGCTCTGGCAAGACCTGGATCACCGTTATGTTAGCGGCGTGCAGGTGATGCGGGAATGGGTTCGGGAACGTGGTGGGTCGCCAGGCGCTGTGATGCCTGTTGTGTTTACCAGCACCCTTATCCAGGCTGCGGCAAAAGCGGCGTCCCCTGCAGCTGATTCAGATGTATCACAGGAGGCAAGCTTGCTCAATTTGGGTGAGAGCATTTATACGATTACCCAAACGCCGCAGGTTTGGCTGGACCACCAGGTGGCTGAGCAAAACGGCGCTCTGGTTTTTGCCTGGGATGCGGTAGAGGCACTGTTCCCAGCAGGGCTGCTGGATGAGATGTTTGCGGCCTACTGTGGGCTGCTGGCACGGCTGGCCGAAGAGCCAGAGGCCTGGACCCAAAACACAGCCGACCTGCTGCCGCTGCCGGCTGCGCAGGCGGCGCAGCGACAGGCGGTGAACGACACCCAGGGCGAGGTCAGCCATGAACTGCTGCATACCCTGTTTAACGCTCAGGCCGAGCAGCAGCCAGGGGCCACGGCCGTGGTCAACGGCGAGC
>WYBM01000099.1 GCA_011525915.1 Ardenticatenaceae bacterium
CGGCCAGGTCTGGTGCCTGCACGATGGCCTGCAGCAGCGTTTCAAAATGGCGGTGCATCCGGGCCATCGTTTCTGGCCAGAACAGGTCGGTGCTGTATTCCCAGGTGCAGAGCAAGCCGTTGTTGGTTTCTGTGACGGCCAGCGTCAGGTCATATTTGGCGGTTATGTTAGAGGATTCCAGAGTGGATAACGTTAGTCCAGGTAACGAAACTCGCTCACCAGACATGTTTTGCAGGACAAACGCCACTTGAAAAAGCGGTGTATAGCTCATATCCCGGGCTAACCGTTTTTCCTCAACCAACTTCTCAAAGGGAAGGTCTTGATGGGCATAAGCACCTAACGTGGTGTCACGCACACGCTTCAGCAGGGCACGGAAAGAAGGGTTGCCTGACATATCTGTACGCAAAACAAGCGTATTCACGAAGAAACCGATCAATCCCTCAATATCGGCGCGATTCCGGTTGGCAATAGGCGAACCAACCACAATGTCTTCCTGCTGTGTGTAACGCGCCAGCAAGATTTGAAAAGCAGCCAGCAGAACCATGAAAAGCGTTGCGTTTTCCTCCTGGGCCAACTGCCTGAGTGTTGGCATAAGGTCGGCAGGTATGTGGGTGGTCAGGGCTGCGCCCTGATACGATTGCGCGGCAGGACGTGGTCTATCGGTTGGCAAGGTCAAGACGGCCGGTGCCCCTTGCAAATTGTCGATCCAGTAGTTCAGTTGCTGCTGCAAAACATCGCCCTGCAGCCAGTCCCGCTGCCAGGCGGCAAAGTCGGCGTATCGAACGGGAAGCGGGGCCAAGGGAGACGGCCGTTTTTCGACAAAGGCAGTATAGAGGGCAGCCAGTTCTTGGAACAAAATATTTACCGACCAGCCATCGGAGATGATATGGTGCATGACGATGACCATGATGTGCTGTGCTTCTGCCAGGCACAGGTGGCTGATACGGATGAGGGTATCGCTGGTGAGGGAGAACGGCCGTCCCACTTCATTTCTTACCCACGTGGCCACTTCTTTGGCTTGCACCTCTTCTGGCAAGGCTGAGAAATCTACCTGCTCGATGGGCAAGTGGGTGTCGTCGCTGATGTGCTGGTAGGGTTGGCCATCGGCGCTGTAGTAAAAGGTGGTTCGCAGCGAGTCGTGGCGCTGGTAAAGGGTGTCTACGGCCGTTTGTAGGGCAGCTTTGTCTAAACGGCCGTCCAGCCGAAAAGCCAGGGGGATGTTGTAAGCCGGCTGGGTGGGGTCTAACTGGTCCAGTACCAGCAGACGCTGCTGGGCAAAGGAGAGCGGCAGCGGTTGGCCTTCAGCCAGTTTGGGGATTGGCTGTTTGTTGTTGACCGCATTGCCTGTCTTTTGCGTCCATTTTTCTAGCAGCGATCGCTGCCGGGTTGACAGATTTTGGCGACGAGCAGCCAGTTCCAATTGTTTGGCGGCGCGTGTTTCGTCTGCTTTGTCTGGCCCAACTTCTTCTGATAGCAGGTTTTGCAGCGCCTGGTAATCAATCTGATCCTCTTCTGTCAGTGGAATTTCTGAGACGATTCGGAAGTGTGCCGGTATAAGATGCTGGGGCAGGCGGGTTTGCAGAAATTGGAGGATTTGTGTGGTGTCGGTAATGTCTGTAGTCACCAGGTAGGCAGCCAGGAGACGCTTTTCGGCCGGAGCATTGTCTGGCAGGACGATACAGTCGTGGATGGCGGGATGTTGGGCAATGGTTTGGGCAATGATAGGGGTTTGCACATACCGCCCACGGCTGGTGGTGGTGGTGGGATGGTAGTGATGGAACTGGATACGGCCGTCTTCCAGGCAACACCATTGATCCCCGGTAGGGATTGGTTCATTGCCCAGGTAAAGTTCGCCGGCGACATTGGTGGGGAGTGGTTGACGGTGCTGGTTTTGGATGTGTACGGCAGGCACGGCCGTGCCTGCCAGCCGTGCTTCTGCCTCATTTTCTACACAGCTTAAAACAATGGGCAAGATGGTGGCGGCACTGAGACATCCATGAAGCCGCTGGCGATCTGCCCATTTTTGCCAATGAGTGGGCAACATATCTGCTTCAAGGGAAATGACGGTTTTCAGTTGTGGCAAACGTTTAGGGTCTAAGACAGCCAGTAGGACGGCGGGCAAAATGGCAAAATCGATCTCAGTTAATAATGGGTATAAGGCAGACAATTTAGTGAGTTGTTCGCGAGGGGCTAAAAAGAGCGTGGCGCCATTCAGCAGGGTAGCAAAGATTTCATGGGCTGCCTGATGGCTGGCAAATGGGGCAAATTGCAGCACCTGGTGGTGTGGTTGCACCGGGTAAACCTGTGCCAGGTGGGCTAAATGAGCCGCCGGGTAGGTAGCCAGCATGGGCAAGTGTAGTCCGCCAGTGGGGGCAGGTGGGAGGCTTGTTGCAGGATATGTAACGGCCGTTTCGATGGCTATTTGTGGGCAAGCAGTCAGGTTATCTACAGGTGCTGCCTGGCTGTAGAGCAGCAGTTTGGCCTGGCCACGCCGCAAGATTGTTTCCTGCCACTGCGCTGGCTCGTCCACATTGAGCGGCAGATAGATGCCACCCACTTTGAGTACCCCCAACACGGAACTGATCATTTGCGGTGTGGGAGAAGCGGCGATAGCAACGACATCACCGGGCTGAATGGGGTGCTGTAATAACAAGTGGGCTATCTGGGCGCTTGCTTGATCGAGTTGTTGGTAGGTTTGTTGGGTGGTAGGGGTAGAGACGGCCGTTTGCTGACCAAAGTTCAGCACTACCTCGGCAAATTTTTCCAGTAAATTTGCCTGAATAGCCGGAGCATCTGCCAGCAGTAAATGTTGCCCGTGTTCCATACGAGCGTTAATTTGATTGAGGGTGCTTTGTTGTTCATAAGCTTGTATACGATCAATTTGCATTTTTTGCACCTTTATTTTTTATGGTCAAATGCCAACCTCTTTGGCTATTGTCTGCATCCTTGCTAGATTGAGAGTCGAAGCTGTTTTCAGGTAACTGTGCCCGCTGTGCTACAACAGCAGGTCAATGTCACCATCATCAAGCGCCTCAACTTTTTCCAACAGCTTTTCTTCAACCATGATGGCCATGTCCACCACAGTGGGATTCTCAAATAGATCGCGCAGAGACAGGTTCACTTCAAAAGTGGTCTGAATTCGGGAAGACAATTGGGTGATAAGCAGAGAGTGGCCACCTAGTTGGAAGAAGTTGTCGTAGAGTCCCACCTGCTTCACGTGAATTAAATCTCTAATCAGTCCAGCGATGGTTTGCTCGATTGGTGAGCGCGGCGCGACGTACTGCCCCATATCCTGGTTTTGCCAATTGGGCGCGGGCAGGGCACGGTAATTGATTTTACCGTTACTTGTTTTGGGGAAGGTGGCAACCGCAACAAACGCGGCCGGTATCATATACGCAGGCAGATGATGGCGTAAGTACGACATCAGGCTTTGCTGGTCTGGAATCATTTCATACTGGGGGATGAGATAGGCCACAATTTGTGGGTTGTTTTGGCTGTCTGGATGGGTCGTTACGGCCGTGTCCGCAATCGCTTTGTGCTGATTCAGCAGACGTTCTATAGTTTCTGGCTCAATACGATGGCCCCGAATCTTGATTTGCCGATCGGTTCTACCTACAAATTGCAAAATGCCATCGTCCAGAAAGCGCACTTTGTCGCCAGTACGGTAGACAGTACCGGTTTTAGCAAAGGGATCAGGGATGAATTTTACGGCCGTTTCTTCCGCCAGTCCTACATAGCCTGAAGCCACCTGCAGACCACCAACCCATAATTCGCCAGGCACACCCACGGCCGTTAGCTGATTGTACTGGTCCACCACATACACCCGCGCCGAAGCGAATGGTTTGCCAATGGGCGCCAGCTCTGAACCTGCAACCGCTTGAGGGCCGGCAATAGGGCAGGCCGCCACAACAACAGTTGTTTCGGTAGGGCCATAGGTGTTCAGCAGGGTGATTGAATCCGTGATGGCCCACCATTGCGCCAGATGTTCAGGCGACGCTTTTTCACCACCAATGATAATGGTGTGAATGCTGGCCGGCAGCCGGAGAGCCGGATTCCGGTGCATTTCTGTGGTGAGTGTATGCCAAAAAGAAGTAGGTAAATCTAGAACCGTTAACTGCTGGTCACGGCAAAACGCTATAAACGCTTGAATGGAACTGAGGCATTCTTCAGTGCGTAAAACCAGGGTACCGCCGGCAAGATGAGTGGTACACATCTCTTCCAATGAGGTATCGAAGCCGATGGACGCAAATTGTAAAAGCCTGTCATCAGCAGCCAGTTGGTACTGGTTGATGGCCGTGTGTGTGTAGCTGTGCAGCGCCTGGTGTGGCACTTGCACCCCTTTGGGCTGCCCGGAAGAGCCAGACGTGTAGAGGATAACGGCCGTTTCTGCCATTTCCCTATATTCCACCACAGGTTCAGCCGTAAATTGAGTTTCCAGTTCATCGAGCAGCAGGCAGGGGACGGCCATTTCCGGCAGCGTGTCTTGCCAGGCAGTGTGGCTGATAACTGCGTCCAGACCAGCATCTTCAATCATATAGGCCAGCCGCTGTGTCGGGTAGTGGGGGTCGAGTGGCACATAAGTATTACCGCTTTTCAGAATAGCCCAGAAACTGACGGCAAAATGGTAGGTGCGTTCACAATGCAGCCCAATACGGCCGTGGCAAAAACCCAACTTCTGAAGATATGCCGCCAATTGGTTGGCACGTTTGTCCAGTTCAGCATAGGTTAAGGGGCCATAGGCCGGATCCACCACGGCCACGGACGCTGGCATTTGGGCCACATGGACGGCAAAATCGGCCACCAATGAACCACCAGGCACGGCCGTGGGCTGGTTATTCCACGTTTCCAGCAGCAGTTGGCGCTCTTCCGTTGGCAAAATTGTCAACTCCGCCATAGTCTGCTCTGGTTGGGCCAGAATATTGTGGATGATTTGCAAAACGTGAGAGAGCATCCGGTGGATGGAATCAGTTGTAAACAGGGTCGGATCATAAGAAATCTGCAAAGCCTGCTGCGACTTCAGATAAAAATTCAGCTCACAATTGGTCTTTTCCCGCACAAAAAGCGTCCGGGTGTCTTGTGGGGCTTGTGGTGTATTGTCGGCTGATGGACTGTTATTGATGAATAACGAATGGAATAAATTCTGTTCACGCGAGAAGCCGCCCCACTGCTGAATTTGCTCCAAAGAAACAAAGGTGTGCTGCGATTGTTCCACAAATGATTGGTGACATCGCTTGAGCCAGGCAGCCACAGGCTCTTCCTTTTGAAACTGTAACCGGATCGGCACCACATTGATGAACAGACCCACCATATGGTCGAATTGAGGTAGATCGGTGGGACGGCCGTGTACCACCGTGCCAAACAACACATCATCTTCACCACTATACCGGTTGAGCAAAATGCCCCACACGGCCTGCATAAAACTGTTATAGGTGATATTTTCCCGCGACAGGAATTTTTGCAGGGGTGCCAAAATGTCGGGCGGCAGCGTCACCCTCTGTTCAGCATAATCTGACTTGACACTATACAATCCCCGATTCATCTGTTCGGCAATGGGGATGGGTGTAGCTTCTTCAAAATCGGCCAGATAAGTCTGCCAATATGATTTGGCCTCAGATTCTTCTTGCTGACCCAGCCAGGTGACGAAGTCACGATAGGGGGTAGGTGCAGGCAAGACGCGTATTTCCCCTCGCTGATACGCATCATAAAGCGCGCGCACTTCCAGGTGAATGACCACATTCGACCAGCCATCAAACACAATATGATGGTAGTTAACCAAAATAAAATGGCGTGATTCGGCCACTTCTATGATATATAAACGCAGCAACGGCGGTGTAGTCAGGTCAAATCCTTTCTTTTGCTCATCGGCCATCAATGCTTGCAGCCGGCTCATTTGCTGCGTTTCGTCCAAATCGCGCCAATTCAGCATCGTAAGGGGCAGTGCAACTTCGTCTGCCACCATTTGCAGTGGTTCCGTCACATCTTCCCAAAAGAAGGCGGTACGCAGCGCCGCATGACGCTGCACTATTTGCTGCCACGCCTGCACATAGCTGGTCACGTCCAGGTCTTCCATCTCAAAGGCATTTTGCTCAACGTAGATGCCTGTTCCAGGGGCATAAAGCGTGTGGAATAAGATGGCGCGTTGTGTGGGTGTTAAGGGGTAGAGCTCTTGAATATTTTCTGGATGACCAGCAATGCCTGCTTTGAGCTGGGTTTGGGTCATCAATTCATGACGGAGTGCCGAAGCAGACTTCAACTGCTGGACCTGCTCAGGTAAGCGTGATGTCGCAGCCAGTTCCTGTATCAGCAGGGACAAATCTGCCACCGTCTGGTTTTGGAACAGTTGGTTGGGCCGAAAATTGAAGCCCATCTCTTTGGCCTGGGCAATAAAACGAATGGCCGAGATGGAATCGCCACCTAACTCAAAAAAATTGTCATGCACGCCCACCTGATGCACCTTGAGCAGTGTTTTCCACATGTCGACTAATTGTGCTTCCACGCTGTTGCGGGGGGCTGTGTACTCTTTTGTGGCTGCCATGGTAGCGCCATCGGGATCGGGCAAGGCCTGGCGGTCTATCTTGCCATTGGGGGTGAGGGGGTAGGCATCGAGGAAGAGGAAGCGATGGGGTACCATGTAGGCGGGTAGGCTCTCTTGCACATGGCCGCGCAGTTGGCTGACATCTGGCTTC
>WYBM01000100.1 GCA_011525915.1 Ardenticatenaceae bacterium
CGGCCGTGGCCGATATCACCGGCGATGGCATTGTGGATGTGGTGGTGGGCACCAGCAATGGCCACCTGGTGGCCGTGCGCCACAACGGCACGCTGCTGTGGGACCGGGACACGGCCGTGCACTTCGGTATGGCCGCCAACAGCCAGCAGATCAACGCCTCGCCGGCTGTGGCCGACATTGACAACGACGGCGACATGGAAATTGTGGTGGGCACGGGCACCCTGTTTGAAAACATCTGCACCCAGGGTGGGGTCATTGCCTATGACCATAACGGTAACTTCCTCTGGCGTTTTCTGACCTATGACCAATATGTACCACCTACGGGCTGCCGAGATTCGGTCTTTTCCACGCCGGCCCTGGGTGACCTGGACAACGACGGTGACCTGGAGATCGTCTTCGGCGGCTTTGACAAGCGGATTTATGTGCTGCACCACAATGGCGCGCTGGACAGCCCCTTCCCGGTAGACAGCCATCACATCCAACGCTTTCCCACCTGGGAGGTGCTGCAGGGCCGCCTGGCGGACACCATCTGGGGGTCGGCCTCGCTGGCCGACATGGATGGCGACGGCTACCTGGACATTCTCATCAGCACCGATGAAGGCAACTTTAACGATAACTTCCTCCCCGGTGAGGGCTGGGATTGCCCTTATGCCATGCCGCCTTCCTGGCCCTCAGATTATTGTGGCGGGGCGTTGTATATGATAGACCGTTTCGGCAACCATCTACCGGGCTCGCCCATACGCATCCATGAGACCATGCAATCTTCCCCAGCAGTGGTGGACATTGATGGCAACGGCACACCAGAAATCTTTGTGGGCGCTGGCACCTTCTATTACAATTTTAGCCCTTCTCACCCCACCGGTGGCTTCCGCATTTATGGGTGGAACAACCAGGGTCAGGACCTGCCCGGCTGGGAAGGTGGTAAGGTGACCAACGGTTCTACCCCCGCCTCGGTGGCTGTGGGGGATATTGCCGGTGACGGCCAGGCTGAAGTCGTTGCTTTGGGTATAGACAAGCGGTTGTATGCCTGGTTTGCTAACGGGACGACGGTGCCCGGCTTCCCCATGATGCCTCTGCATGAAGGTGGCCTCGGCAACCCGTATGATGTGGGCTACAGCCCGGTGCTGGGCGACTATGATGGCGATGGCAAGATGGAGATCTTCATGCGGGTGGGATGGGGTGTGACTATCGTTGACGGCAACGGGCAGCAGCTGACCACCACCACCAACCCGCCCAATGCGCCCATGTTCTACACCTACTCGCGGCTGGACAACAACCCAGCCCTGGGGGATGTGGACAACGACGGCAAGCTAGAACTGATTGCCTTTAACAACACCCTGCGTGCCTGGGACCTGCCCAACGCCAGCGGCGAAGCAGACTGGCCCATGTTCCGGTTTAACCCAGCGCGCACCGGTCACCCAGTGCAGCCCATGCTGGTGACCACGCCCACGGCCGTGTGGCGCCTGCATGAGATTGACGATGGCCGCAATATACAGTTAAGCCTGCAAATGCAGGGCGTAGGCGGAACCATCGAATGGTCTGCCGCGGGCTCTAGTGGTATTACCCTTTGGCCGGACAGTGGGCAGTTGGGGAGTACCCCTACCACCATGATGGCCACCGTGGCCCGAACGGCGCTTACCCCTGGCACCAACAATAAAACGGTCACCATCACCGCCACTATCGGCGGCCAGCCGGTGGGGAACAGCCCCATGCAAATACCGGTCACCATTTACCTGGTGGAGGAAGTTTCCGCAGTGTACCTTCCGGTTATTACACGATAGATCATCGATTGCGGTAAGGCATTACTGTTTCACATGACAGGAATGCAAAATGTGTTATAAACGGCCCGACATGATTACTTGATCATGTCGGGTTTTTTATTGGGAGTTTACACCCTTGAGGCTGCTATTTTTAACACCAGCATTTCCTCCTTTTCCTGGCGGTGGTGAACGGTATGTGCGGTCATTGGCAGCCACATTGGGCGGGCAGGGCCACGTTGTCACGGCCGTGACCAGCAGTGCCCGCCTGGAAAAAGATTTCTGGCAAGGCACATACCCTCATGAGCCCGTCTATGAAACGGTGGACGGGGTAGAGGTCATTCGCTGCCCGGTGCGGCCGTTTCCCGGTGGACGTAACGCGCTTATGGCCTGGCGTAAAGCGATGGTCCTGCTGTCGGCCCTGCCTGGTAACCAGACGGCGGGGCTACAACGCATGGCTCGTCTCATTCCACCCGTAATTGGCCTGCCTGCTGTGTTGGCGAGATTAACGAGTGACTTTGACCTGGTGCACGGCTTTAACGTCTCCTGGGAACATCCGCTGCTGGCCGGATGGCACGTTGCCCGGCAGCGCAGCCTGCCTTTTGTGGTCACCCCCTTTGCCCATCTGGGTACAGGGGATGACCGAGTGGCGCGTAACTCCACCATGGACCATCAGCTTGGCTTGCTGCGTTCTGCCGACCGGGTGTTGGTACTGACGGCCGTAGAGCAGGCAGAACTGGCAGCACGGGGGGTGAAGCCAAAGCGGCTAGGGGTGATTGGCAGCGGCCTGGATCCGCTGCCACCCTTACCGGGCACGGTCGTCAGCCATATGTATGGCTTACCTGACCCTTATGTCCTCTTTGTGGGGCGGGCCAGCTTTGATAAGGGGGCTGTTCACGCGGCGCAGGCGGTGTTGGCGCTGCGGGCCCGGGGCACGGCCGTGACACTGGCCCTGGTGGGGCAATCTTCGCCGGAGTTTGATCGCTTTTATGCCCGGTTGAATGAGGTGGAACGAAAGGGGGTACGGCCGTTGGGCATCATCAGCGATGCCCACAAACACGGCCTGTTAGCGGAGGCCGCAGCCTTATTGTTGCCGTCACGGACGGATTCATTTGGTATTGTACTATTGGAAGCGTGGGCTCACGGCAGGCCGGTTGTTGCTGCTCGTGCCGGGGGTATTCCCGGTGTCGTTGATGATGGCCACAATGGTATTTTGGTTGAATTTGGCGATGTCACGGCCCTGGCGGAAGCGGTACAATTATTGTTGACCGAGGCGGCATTACGCCAGGACATGGGGCAGCGTGGTTTAGAAAAGGTCACGGCCGTTTATACTTGGGAGCAGGTGGCTGCCCGTGTCCTGGCAAATTACCAGCAGATCATGCCATCAAAGGAAGCTTGCTAAACGACACGTGCACATTCTTCACATTATCCATCAATACCTGCCAGAAAAAATTGGCGGTACGGAACTATATACCCAGACGCTGGCCCGCCATCAGGTGGCGCAGGGCCATGCGGTGGCTGTTTTTACACCCTCTACCGCCGACCGATCACCGATCACCCATCACCCATCATCATTTACCGATAACGGCTTACGTATTTACCGGATTCCCGTAGGGGAACGTTCCCCCACGGCCGTGTTCGGCAGCAGCTTCCATCATCCGGCCCTTGACCAGGCGTTTGCCCACGTCTTGGCCCAGGAACAGCCGGACCTGGTGCATATCCAACACCTCATGGGCTTACCCTTAAGCCTGGTGGGGCACATTCGGCGGGCGGGCATCCCTATGGTGCTTACCCTGCATGATTATTGGTATGTATGTGCTAACGCCCAACTACTGACCAATTACGACGAAACCATTTGTGAGGGGCCACGTTGGTGGTTGAACTGTGCCCATTGCGCCCTGGCGCGCATTGGGCGCCGGAATGCCTATCCACTGATACCGGCGTTAGCGCCGCTGTTTGCCTACCGTCACGGCCGTTTGCACCCCATCCTCCACCAGGCCGCGGCGCTCATTGCGCCCACACGCTTCACCGCCAACATTTACAAACAGATGAACGTGCCGCCAGAGCGCCTGCACGTTATCCCCCACGGCATTGACGTTCCCACACCATTACCGCCACGCTCGACCCATGAGGGCCTGCATATCGCTTATATCGGAGGCATTGCCCCACAAAAGGGAGTACATGTGCTGATTGCGGCCGTGAATGCCCTTCCGGCTGACGGCATGCGGCTTACCATTTATGGAGATTTGGCCGCCTTTCCTGAATACGCTGCCAGCTTGCAGCAGCAGGCCACCCACCCAGGCGTCACGTTTGCCGGGCAGCTGCCCCACGCCCACTTGTGGGCGGCGCTGGCTGATGTTGACCTGGTTGTTGTGCCCACATTGTGGTATGAGACGGCTTCGCTCATTGTGCAAGAGGCGTTTGCAGCCGGTGTGCCGGTGGTGGCTTCAGATATTGGTGTGCTGCCGGAACGGGTGCGGCCCGGTGTCAACGGGCTGCTCTTCCCGCCCGGCGATGTGGCTGCCCTGCAAGATCACCTCCGGCAGTTAAAAGATCAGCCACAGCGCCTGGCAGTGCTGCGTGCCGGCATCGAGCCCGTATTTACAATTGCGGCGCACGTGGCGGCAGTGGCCGCCGTCTATACGGCCTCATTAAACAAACACTCATAGAAGTGTTGGTCATGCGGCACACGGCCGTTTTTACGCTATAATTCCGCCCGTTTGAATCTTTGGAAGGCATGATGGCAGCAAACACCAGTCACCCCGTCGAAATTTATGATACCGCGGCGTTGCAAACCCGCCGGGGCCAACTTCGCGAGATTTTGCGCTACCGCTACCTGCTGCGCAATCTGGTGGTGCGTGACGTCAAGGTGAGGTACAAAAATTCGCTGCTGGGCGTTTTGTGGAGCCTGCTCAACCCGTTGTTGATGATGACGGTATACACCATTCTTTTTACCCGACTGCTGCCCAATAGTGGCATCCATTATTATCCCATCTTCATCCTGGTGGCGCTCATTCCCTGGCAATTTTTACAGGGCACGGTCATTGGGGGCACAATTTCTGTGACGAGCAATGCCTCGTTGATTAAAAAGGTGTATTTTCCGCGTGTACTGCTTCCGGCCAGTGCCCTGTTGTCCAACCTGGTTCATTTTGCGCTGGCCTTTTTGGTACTGGTTGTACTGCTCTACGCCTTTGGCATTGGCCTGAGTATTCATGTCTTATGGGTGCCCCTCATCTTATTGACTCAAATCATCTTTATGCTGGGGTTAGCCTTTATCCTGGCGGCGTGCCAGGCGTTTTACCGCGATACCATGATGATCCTGGAAGTGGCCATGTTGGCCTGGTTTTTCCTGACGCCCATTCTTTACCCATATGAACGGCTAACGGAGTACACAGAAATTATGGGCATTGCGCTGAACCCGGCGCGGCTGATGCGCTGGCTAAACCCCATGGCTTCGGTTGTAGACAGCTACCGTACCGTGTTGTGGGGCACTATGGAGAGCCAGGGCCAACCGGCGTCCATGGATCCGCTGATGCTGGTGCGGACGTTAATCACGGCCGTGGCCATTCTCATCATCGGTTACTGGGCTTTTACCAAAGCCGAGCATCTTTTTGGGGAGAAACTGTAACGATACTATTTTGAATTATCTCGTAAATCATATGAAATCACCCCGTATTGTTCTCTTTTGCTTATCGTTTGTCTTTGGTTTGATCACTGGTTGTGCGGCGATTGATCCCACCCCATTTCCTACAGTTGCAGTCACGGCCGTAGCCGAATTACCCGCAGCTACAAACAGCACCGTAGATATGGTTGCCGCCGACTCTACAACGACTGTCACCAGCACGCCCACCTCATCAGATGGGTCCCAATCTGGCCCCACGCGCACCCCTTCGCCTACACCACGGTCGTCGATGACCCCCACGCGTACCCCTTCACCTACCGTCACCCCCACCTTCCGGCCTCAGGTAGCGCCCACTCTGGCGGAAACAGCAGCGCCGACGGAGTTCCGGGAAGGTGTACCTACCCCCTCTACGGCCGTGCCTTCCCCGGTGCCCACCTTTGAAACGCCAAAGGAGATCACAAACATCCTGCTGCTTGGCAGTGATACGCCGCTGGATGCCGACAGTGTGCGCACCGATACCATGATCATCGTTTCCATTAACCATGACAAACAAACCGCCTCTATGATCTCCCTGCCACGTGACCTGTACGTGTACCATCCCGGCAAGATCATGGCTCGGCTGAATACAGCCTTAAACCTGGGCGGCGTGGAACAACTGGAACAAACCATCCTCTACAACTTCGGCATCCCCATCCATTACAATGCTAGAATTGATTTTGATGGTTTTCAGCAAGTTGTAGACGCCATGGGTGGCGTGGACCTGGCTCTTAGCTGTCGCCTGCAAGATTGGCGGCTTATTTCCCCTGACCTGGACCCGCAGGATGAAGACAATTGGGAGCAATTTGCCTTGGAACCGGGTGTCCATCATATGGATGGTGACCTGGCGTTGTGGTATGCGCGTTCTCGTCTTTCTACCAGCGACTTTGACCGCGGTCGGCGACAACAGCAGCTGCTGCACGCCATGCTTAACCAGGGGGTAGACCTGAACCTGATAGCCCAGGCGCCCACGTTATGGAACACTTACAAAGATGCGGTAGAAACGAATATAGACATCGGCCGTTTATTGCAGTTTGCTACGCTGGCGCCGGCCATTCGCCAGAATGGGGTGCAGCACCTTTACCTGGCGCGGGGCACACAACCGTGGATGACGCCTGATGGCGCACAGGTGCAACTGCCTATTTGGGAGGGTGAGGGTAACTATGGCGAGACGTTCAGCCGTCTCTATCGCCCGCCAACGCTTAACCGGGCTGCACGCCCGCCTATTACGGTAGAAATACTCAACGCCAGCGGCAACCCGGACATGGCTGCCCTGGCAGCCGATAATTTAGCCTGGTATGGTTTTATTCCCGTCATCAACGAGCAGGTGCCACCCACTGAGGCGGTTACCCGGCTGGAGTATTACCACGACAATTTCAAAGACTCTTACGACTGGCTGATCAGCTGGATTTTTGGCCGCCGCCGTTCAAACATTGAACAGATAGAGGATGCCAGCTTTGCGTATGATTACCGTGTTGTCCTTGGTCAGGATTACAACCCGTGTCTGAACCAGCTTCTACAGCCCCAGGAATTTCTGGACAACTGATTTTTGGGGGTATATACTCTACTATAGTTGTGTAAATCTTTTAGTCAGGTTTAGTTGCCAGATAAGGTTGCTAACTGTTGCTTACAGTTTAGGGTGAGTCTTTATGTATAAACGTTTACCTTTTATCATTCCAGTGTTCATATTCTCCTTTGTCTTATTAGGGGGAATGTTGACGATAATGACCTCATTTACAGTTGCCCCTCTTTATGCGGTAGCCCCATCAACAAATAATCAAAAAGACCTTACAGGAAATACAAACACCTTTACAGATGTGTTTCCTCTTTACCTAACTGCTACCATGCTTATGGAACAGTTAAACAATGGAAACCTGGTGGAACTAACGCCAGTAATGACTAATTGGTGGTTTGATCATTTTTATATTTTGCCCGAAGAAGCCTCTTACACCCTGTGGTTGAACAATAAATATCAGCCGGCTGGCTCACGTGTAGCTGTAGAACAGCATCTACAAAGTGAAGATGGCTTGATCTGGTATAACCGCACAGACACAAATCTAGTAGATAATGTACCAGATTCTAATTTTTTAAGAGGCATCCGGCAGGTGATTAAGGAGGGTGATCTCTATCACGGTTGGGAAGCAGCTTGTTGTAATTTGGTGGATGGTTACAGTGTAGCAAAGATTCGTTACATATCCAGCACCGATGGTATTATGTGGACCATTGTAAATGATCCAGCTCTTAATAGCGGCGAAGATTTTAATGTGCGCAAAGAGGGCAGCATTTACCAGATGTGGGCCACCCCTTCCAGTCCCAATTCATCCTGGAATGGCCCCAGGATGTTGCGCTATCGCACCAGTACTCAACCGGGTAGCGGCTGGGGACATTGGGCTACGGGAGGTACGGCCGTGAATGTGGATGGTGAAGAAGTGCGGCTCCAAAACCGGGTACTGAAGCTGACAGATGGCACCTACCAGCTTTTCTATCGCCCTTATCAAGCAGCTAATTCCCAGCTCATTAACTTGGCCGTTAGTTCCGATGGCATCAATTTTACACAGATTGTTAGTGGGCTGGTGGACTATGCCAATATTTTGCCGGATTATTTTGTTCTAGAAGATTTTATGGTAGTTAATATCGCTGGTGAAGATCGGTTTTATTTCACTTATATAGATATTTTCAACCAGGGACGCATCGCTGTCGTTCGCCCAGAACAAGCGATTATGGGATTGACGGCCGTGAATGACGGCCCTACCCCTTTGGGCGATATCACTGTCTTAACAGCCACCATCACCAATGGCACTAATGTGCAATACACTTGGAACTTTGGCGATGGGCAGACGGGCGATGGTATGACGACGACCCATATCTACCCAGATGTGGGCACCTATATGGCTGTTGTTACCGCGACTAACAGTGTCAGCACCTTAACTGCCACCACAACTGTGGAGATTGTGGATGTCGCTATTTCAGGATTAACGGCTATGAATGACGGCCCAACCCTTTGGGGTAATGTCACCACTTTATCGGCAGATGCAGTTTCGGGTACTGGTGTCAATTATACGTGGGATCTGGGTGACAATACCATTGTAACCGGCGCTGTTGTCACGCACACCTATGCCCTGACGGGTATCTACACAGCTGTGGTCACTGCCAGCAATACCGCCAATGTGCTCAGTGCCAATACGGCCGTTGTTGTTTATACGGAACCGCCCCCCACGCTATTTTATGCCCTTTACTTGCCCATTGTCCACTATGCAGCCGCTCCCCCGCCGTTATTCCCGGTGCAGATCAGCCCGGCAAACCCTTTCCGGCCAGTGAACCAAATGGGTGAGGTTTTTTATACAGCAAATGTACAGATTCCTGGCGATGTGCCCTCTGAGGGCAGGTTTTACCTTTCTTCATCACCAACTCAGGTAGAGCCGATTGTCGTGGATGATCGGTTGACCTTACAAGTTGGCAGTACCACTTACTTCGTTTACCAGTTTGCAGAGAGTAACGATCCTCTCCCTTCGCCCGAAATTGTGGAGGTGCCACGCCAGGTAGTAGAAACGATGGCCGGACAATCCATTATGGTGGTGTTTCAAGATATCTTTGGCACGAATGTGGGTTCAAGTCAGGTTTGGCTGATCTGGGAACCATGATCTAGTCAGTCCAGTTACGACGGCGTTCCTGCTTCTTCTCACTTTGTTGACGTTTCTGGGTCAGGCGTTTTTCCACGGCCGTGCGGCTTGGCCTTGTTTTCTTACGAGGTTTGACAGGTTTAAGGGCATTGGCCAGCAGCGTTTGTAAACGGGCCAGTGCCAGCTCCCGGTTTTTATGCTGGCTGCGTGTTGCCTGGGCGTGGATTTGCAGCACCCCTTCATTGTCAATACGGTTGGCCAGTTTATCTAGTATGCGCGCCCGCTGCCCCGCTGTCAGGCTGGGTGAATGCGCCACGTCAAACAGCACCGTCGCCTTGGTGGCCGTCTTGTTGACGTGTTGTCCACCAGGCCCGCTGCTGGCCGAAAAGCGAAACTGAATTTCTGCCAGTGGAATTTGCAAATATTCGTTGATAAGAAGGAAACGTTCATCACTCATGTTAATTCATTGCCATGCCAGGCTGCACTCACTTGATGACATCGGTTTTAACCGCTCGCTGGCTGATTTATCATTCATTATGCCGGGCTGTTGGTTTTTTGGCCAATGTCTGAAGAAGACACGGCCGTGACCGACGCACAATCACCTGGTATCATCAATCCAGATGAAGTCAATGCATAACGCCACCGAGGGTCCGTTGATAGTTGGTGACGCCCCATTGTCACCTGGTAAGTATGTGCATCTCTTTTTCATGGATGGGGTGGGCCTGGGTGTGTCAGACCCGGCGGTAAATCCGTTTACAGTGGCCCACATGCCCTACCTTACGGGCTTGTTTGGCGAAGGATGGTACATTCAAAACAACGGCCGTTTTGCTAACGGCAAACTCTCCACGCCCCACGCCACTCTTATTCCCACCGATCCCAATCTGGGTGTGCCTGGCAGACCCCAGAGCGCCACTGGCCAGGCCACTATTCTGACCGGGCGTAACGTACCCCACCTGATAGGCGAACATTATGGTCCCAAACCCAACCAGGCTGTGCGCGCTATTGTTACCCAGGGTACACTATTTACAGAAGTCGTAGCCAGGGGTGGGCGGGCTGCGCTTATTACCCCCTATCCACAGGGGTACTTTGACGCCATAGCCAGCGGTAAACGCCTCTACTCATCGGTGCCTTTGGCCGCGACAGCCGCCGGGTTAGCGTTGATGACGGCAGATGATTTGCACCACGGCCGTGCTGTCAGCCCCGATTTCACCGGCCGCGGTTGGCGTGACTTTCTGGGTTACACAGACATCCCTCTCTACACGCCTTATGAAGCCGGGCGGCAGATCGCCCATATCGCCCGTAATTATCACTTCAGCTTCTTTGAGCATTGGCCCAGTGACCGCGCCGGGCATCGCGGCACACTGGCAGAAGCCGCCCGCCATCTGGAGCAGATTGATGCCGCTCTGGGGGGGCTGATTGACACCTGGGATCATACCGCCGGCTTGCTTATCATTACCAGCGATCATGGTAACATTGAAGAAAAAGTTCATCGCCAGCACACGCGCAACCCTGTACCTACCATTCTTGTGGGCCAGGCACATGCAACAATGGCTGTTCACATTGCCAATCTGACGGATATTGCTAAAGTTGTACGTAAATTTTTAGGGCTTGCCACATGAGGTAAGTGAAGCCTTGTTTCCCCAGATGACGGCCACCTCTGAAGCGATCGGCACCTAAAGTGGGAAGTTGTTTTGCGCTTATTCATATACCCAATTACTTTCACCAGGAGAGACGATGACTGTATCATCTGAAGATTTTCGCGAAGTGCTGCGTCATTTTCCGGCGGGCGTGACCATTGTGACCATTAAAACACCAGAGCATGACCAGCCTCATGGGCTGACGGTGTCTGCTTTTGCTTCTATTTCGCCCACGCCGCCCCTGATTATGGTGGCCATTGACCATCGCGGTATGGGGCATGATATGTTGGAAGTGGAAGGCGCGGCTTTTGCCGTGAATATTTTAGGGAGCGATCAGGCAGACCTGTCTAACCGATTTGCCTGGACAAAGGACGAAGATCGCTTTCAGATGGGGGATTGGACCACGGCCGTGACTGGTGCCCCGGTTCTCACCCATGCCCTGGCCTGGTTGGATTGTACCATTCACAACCGCATTGTGGCTGGTACCCATACCATTTATATCGGCGAAGTGCAGGCCAGCGGTGTTCCTCGTCCAGATGAATCGCCCCTGGTCTATTGGAATCGGGGTTACCGCAAATTGGCCTTATCCGAATGAGCCGTTCACAAACTGGCCAATACGGGTGATGGCCTGACGGCTTTCTGGAATAAAGGCGGCCATTGCGTGCCAGACATGAACCATATCAGCCCACACTTCTAGGGTGACATCCACGCCCTGGCTGCGGGCACGTTCGGCAACACGGGTGGCGTCGTCCAACAGTATCTCCTCGGAGCCAACCTGGATGAGCAGACGAGGCAGCCCGGCCAGAGAAGCGTAGAGAGGGGAAACGAGTGGGTTGGTCAGGTCATAACCGCGGGTGACATACATCCCGGCGGCCGTCTGTTTTTGTAATTGTTTACGCAGCAGTCGCCGCATTATCCGAAATCGCCAGCTGGCCATTTTCCTCCTGTGAACGATGCTCAAGGAACGGTAATCGATAAGTTTCCTGAAAAACGGGTCGCCGGATAGGCCCAGGGTTTTCTCTTTGAGCACGCCACGGCTTTGTGTTGCTCTTTTTCAGTAGACTCACCAGTAAATTGTAAATAGTTCGACTATTTCGCCAAATCGTGTTACATATCCATTATGCGAGTGGCAATGATTGGGCCATTTGGCCTGCATCCTAAGCAGACGATGCGCAGCCGAGCGCTGCCGCTGGCAAAAGGGTTAACTCGCCGTGGCCATGATGTTTGTCTGTTTATGCCTCCCTGGCATACTCCGGCAGAGGCAGATAAAACGTGGCAAGAGGATGGGGTGACTTTGCGCTATGTGCCCCTGCACGGCCGTGTCCCGGGTACCACCTGGCGACTGATTCGTGAAGTGTTGACCTGGCAGCCAGACGTGGTGCATGGTTTTAAGCCAAAAGCGTATAGTGGGCTGACCTTGTGGTGGCTGTGGCAGTTCCACCGTCGTAAAATCCGTCTGGTGGTAGATACAGATGATTGGGAGGGGTGGGGTGGTTGGAATGAGCGTGAACAATACACGGCCGTGCAAAAGCATTTTTTTGCCTGGCAGGAGCGTTGGGGCCTTACCCATTGTCATACCCTCTCGGTTGCCAGCCGCGCCTTGCAAACCATCGCCTGGAGCCGAGGTGTGCCATCAGAGCGGTTAGTGTATGTACCCAATGGTCCGGGCATTGGGGCATCCGTTGTTGGTGATCAGATACCCACGACGACCCACAAACCAACGTTGCTGTTGTACAGTCGTTTCTTTGAGTTTGAAGTGTCTCGTTTAGCGGCAATTTTGCGGGGGGTGTATGCGGCCGTGCCGCATCTGCACATTCTTCTAGTGGGAAAAAGTTTGTTTGATGCAGACATCGCCCATTTTCGGCAGTTATTAACCATAGGGGGCTTGTTAGAGAACATCACTGATGCGGGTTGGGTAACGCCAGAGAAACTGCCCGCCGTATTAACGCAGGCTGATGTAGGCATTTACCTGATGGATGATACGTTGTTGAACCGGACAAAGTGCCCGGTAAAGCTGGCGGACATGTTATCTGTAGGAGTGCCGGTGGTGGCCGAGGCAGTTGGGCAGGTGAACGAGTATGTGATTCACGGCCGTACCGGGCTGCTGCGTGCCACCGGAGATATCGAGGGCCTCACCACTGACTTGATCTACCTGCTACAAAACCCTACCGAGCGCCAGAAGCTGGGCAGGGGTGCTAAAGTCCATATGCAAGCCCACTTCACCTGGGAAAAGCTGGCTGACCACCTTCAAGATGCTTATGTCAACAATTGTCATTCCTAAAGCAAATAGGGTGGCATAACCATAAAGCTGATCGTTCAGGTAATCATAGAGATGGCTCAGGCTGTGGCTATTTCCAGCAGCGTAGGCAGGTCCAGGTCAGTATGATGATGCGGCCCCCCGACGATCATGCCCGGTTCCGGCAAGGGCGCAAAGTCCAGAAACGCCTTGGCCAGTTGGTAAGAATCCTCTATGCGGGCCGCAATATTAGAAAAGTCCAACAATCCTTTGGAAACGGAGCAGGGCGAAGGCAGGTATAACACCGGCATCTCCTGAGCGATGGCCGGCGCTTCCACCAGGGCACGCTGGCGCAGGGCGGCGTGTAGTGCCCATGTTACCATTTCGGCCACATGGCGCGGCGGCGCGGTCCGCTGGCAGGCATCGCCCACGTCTAGCACCACCAAAGAAGCGGCCCCCATTTGCACGGCCGCACTCATGGGTACATAGGCTGTCAAGGCCCCATCCACATACAATTTCCCGTGAATATCTGCCGGGGGGAAGATGCCGGGAATGGCTGTGCTGGCCAGCAGCGCCTGGTACAAATCCCCTTTGGTAAATAATACGCCGTGATACGTCATTACTTCCGTCGCCACCACGCCGAAAGGGATAGACAGGGCTTCAAAGTGGCGAGTGGGCAGGGTGCGTACTCCCAGCTCGATCAAATTATGGTTGGGAAAAATGCTGGTGCGGTTGTTGAAAAAATGGCGGGCCTGATCCAGCTTGCCGCCAGGGAAAATGTCTTCACGGGTGATGTATGGCCACACGGCCGTAAGGCTGCGTACACCATCAGCCAGGCCCCAACAGGCAATAACCGCGCCGTTTAAGGCGCCCACAGATGAGCCAACGATCAGGTCTGGGTGCAGGCCGGCTTCATACAAAGCGCGTAACATGCCCACCTGTACCGCCCCGGAACCGGCCCCAGCAGAGAAGACAAAGGCGATGGGTCTGGGCAGAGATTGCCAACGGCCGTTCATAGCCACCTGTTCTGTTCAGGCCGATCTTTAACCATCCCTGAAAAAAACAGCATGCGCCAAGACCAACTGCCGTTTGGAAAAGAAAGATGTGACCATGCCATGCCTCTACGTTACACGCTTCTTACTCTTTTGGGGCAGTGGCTAAGGAGAAATAGAGTGGTCTTTTAGTCCCATCGGGGCGCAGCAGACTGTAACCGCTTTCTGCAAACGCTGTGCCTAACAGTGGGCCAAAGTTCAGGTTCCATAGGATCAGCGGCCCTTCCAGCCCCCACGCTTGCCCTAATTCGACCGCACGCAGGGTGTAAATGGCTTGCTGCCATTCCGTGACATCCGCCATAAAATCAGCCTCTGCTGGCGGCGAAGCGGCCACATTTTCAAAGCTGCCCCAGCCAAACTCCGTTAACCATAGCGGCCGCCTGACGCCAGCGTCAGCCAGCAGTTGTTGGTAATCGTGCACGGTATCGGCGAAGAAGAAGCTGGGATGGTTATTATGGCTGTGGGTAAGGGGCGAACGGTTCGCGGCCGTACTGTCTGGCGGATTACCATAACCGTAGGGATGCACCCCCAGGCCATCGACCAGGCTGGCCACATTGGCCTGGAGCATTTCTTGCCAGAACACCCGGTCATCCACGGCCGTCACCCGGTCATTGATCCCTGTCACCGCCGGTGCCCCGGCAATGAGCATGGCGTTTGGGTCGGCGGCGCGGGTGCCAGACACCCCCGCCCGCAGCAGGTCTACAAACAGCGCGCCGCCCAGAGGGAAGCCATTCCATTCACGCTGTAAATTAGGCTCATTCCATAATTCGTAAGCGGCCACCTGCCCCTGGTAGCGGGCCGCCAGGTCATGCATAAACCGCTCGTAAAGCGCAAAGTCAACTGGCGGCCCGTCTAGTTCTGTGGTGGGGCGGCTCCACTCTGGCGCTTTGCTGACGCTCAGCAAGACGTTCAGCCCCTGTCTGTTGGCCCGGTTAATAAATGCATCCAGTTCGGCAAAACGTTCAGGGTGGTAAGCCTCCGGCGTGGGCTCATACAATTTCCAAGAGACCTGCACCTTTACCCAGCCTACGCCCAACTGGGCCAGGTGCGCGAAGATGTCATTCTGGTCACGGTCCATCAGGTGAATTTGAATACCCAACCGATTGCGGTGCAGTGGAGAGCCATTGTAAATAGGGAATGATGGGGTAACGGTTGGCATGGGGGATGGAGTAACGTCAGGGACAACGGATGGTTGTGTCGGTGTGGGTGGAGGAACGGTTGCCGTATTTGTCGGCCTCACCGGCTTATGGGGTGCTGTGGCTGTAACAGGCGCTGGCGGCCTGGCTTCTGACGCATTCTGGCGGCAGGCAGCCAGGAACAGACAGAGTAAAAGGAGAAGGGATGATAAACGCATGGCCTCGATTCTAAGACAGGTGGCAGCGATGGGCAACGGCCGTTACAATTCCCTCATGTCCACACACTACCCCATACCCGCAGCAGAAACGCGTGTAGAAATTGAGGTGAAAAATTCGCGTTTTATCGCCACGGCAGCCCCCGTTGTTAGCGTGGATGAGGCCAGGGCATTTATTGCCCGCATCAAAGCAGAGTTTCGTGATGCCAGCCATAACGTCCCCGCGTTCCTGATAGGGTATGGCTCAACGGTGACAGCCCATTGTCATGACGATGGCGAGCCATCCGGCACGGCCGGACGGCCGTTGCTGGCGGTGTTACAGGGCAGCGGCCTGGGTGATGTGGCCCTGGTTGTCACCCGCTACTTTGGTGGCACGAAGCTAGGCACAGGCGGGTTGGTGCGGGCTTACACGGATGCCGCTAAAGCGGTGCTGGACAGTTTGCCGCGTGCCGAGAAGGTGATGACGCATACGGTAAATGTGGCCGTGCCTTATGCGCTGCTGGAGCGGGTGCGCCTGTTAACGGCGGCGCACAACGGCCGTGTCCTGGAAGAAACATTTGCTGCCGATGTTACCATCACTGCCCGGTTTACGGTAGAGAGTTTTCCTGCCTTTCAAGACGGCCTGCGTGAACTTTCGCATGGTGCGCTGACAGCGGAGATTATGGAGACGTGTGAGGCCATCGACGTTCAGTAATCAATAGTCAGTCATCAGTGTTCAGTAATTAAGGTGTTTCCAGACTGGTTACTGAACACTGGCTACTGCTCAACTGAACAGTGATGACCGGCCGCTGGTTATGAAGATCATTGAAGAAACCCCCACCCGGCTCAAACTACGCCAGCGTCCGGTGATGCTGTACCTGTTAGGGTTGTTTTTGCTGGCGGCCAGTCTATGGGCGTTGTGGACGCAGGTGATGATGGTAGGGGTGTGGGACGGCCGTCTGCTTGGTGTCATCCTCTTTTTGGCAGGGTTGGGTACGGCCGTGCTGCTGTTGGCTGTTTCCACCACAGTTATCTTTGACAAGGTGGCGGGCACGGTCACCGTGTGCCGCCACAGTTTGCTGCGGCAGACGGAGCAAGGCTACCCGCTGGCCAGGATTCAACAGGTGACGGTGGGGTTGGGGCGGGAACATGATCCCAGTGACCGGTTTGTCAGCCGCACACATCATTTGCTGTTGGTGTTGGGGCCAGGACAGCTGGTGCAGTTGGCCGGCGGCGGCAAGATACAGGTGTCACGCCTGGTAGGCACGGCCGTGCGCATTCAAAACTTCTTACAGTAAGGGTTCGTTCAAAAATAACTTTGGACGTTTGCCAAGTCATCAGTCATCAGTGTCCAGTCATCAGTCCGGAAAGACACTCAACTGAACAGTGACAACTGAATCGTGATCACTTTAAGTTAATTGTAAACGAGCCCTAAGTGCATCTATTCCCTGCGCTGTCCAAAACGTGGGCTAAATATGACACTCCTTGTCAGGTACTCTGTATATGATCTGGGTATAAATAACCAGGGCTGAAAATCTGGCTCATTCTATGGTTGTGGCCGATTTCTAATCCGGTCATGCCCCCGTAAAAGGAGTGGGACAATGGCGTTATCTGTTGTGGGAATACGTTTGCACGTGGACGACGGAGGGGCAGAAAAAGGCGGTTTGCCCGTACTGTTTCTGCATTCACTGGCCGGGCACGGCGGGCACTGGCAGGCGCAGCTAGACTATTTACGGCCGTTCCGGCGGGCGGTGGCCGTAGATTGGCGTGGTCACGGCCGTTCTCCCGCACCGGCGGGCAGCGAATTTGACATCCCTACCCTGGCAGCCGATATCGCAGCAACGGTAACGGCCATCGGGCTGAAGAGGTTTGTATTGGTGGGGCATAGTCTGGGTGCGGCCGTGGCGCTGGAGGTTGCTGCCAGCCATCCGGCGCAGGTGGCCGGGCTGTTGTTGGTAGACCCTTCCGGCGATTTCCGCCAGGTGCCGGAGGAGATGATCGCCCCCTTTTTTGCCGGGCTGGAGGGCGACGCTTACACGCCTACCATTGAAGGCTATTGGCAGTCGGTTATGGTCGGGGGGGACACGGCCGTGCAAACCCGCCTGCTGGCCGACCTGCGGGCCACGCCTAGAGAAACGGTGGTGGGCGCGCTGCGGGCACTGCGGCAGTATGATCCGCTGCCGGCGCTGCAGCGTTACCCGCGGCCCATGCGCACCGTCATCACGCCGGCTAATGATGATCCTTCCAGCCTGCATCGGCTTTACCCACAGCTACCCGTTACCAGGGTGGAAGGTGTAGGCCATTGGCTGCAGATGGATAACCCCGAAGCCTTTAACATGATTCTGGACGACTTTTTGCAGCAGGTAGCATAATAACGAATATCAGTCATCAGAAGTCAGTAGCCAGTGTTCAGTAGACATTTACTGGTCAGGCCCTACTGATAACTGGTTACTGATGACTGAAAACGGATACTAGGGCGCTGCGCTCCCGAAATTTAAGGGATACTATCCCTTTGCCGGTAGAAAAAGAGCCTGGCGTGAAAAACGCCAGGCTCGAAGATTCCGGCTTAACGTGCCGATTAGCGGCGGCGACCAAAAATACGCAGTAAGAACAGAAACAGGTTGATGAAGTCCAGGTACAGATGTAGTGCGCCAATGACGCCGATACTGCTGATGACCTGGCTTTCTGTTTTCCCAGACATAGCTGCCGTGTGGGTCATCTTTTTAATCTTCTGGCTGTCATACACAATCAGCCCCATAAAGATGAGTACGCCGGCGTAGGTAATGATCCAGTAAAGCGTCTCGCTAACAAAAAAGATGTTAACAATAGAAGCGAGGATGACCCCCAGTAAGCCAAAAATCAAGATGGGGCCCCAACGGGTCAGATCTTGTTTGGTCGTAAGGCCAACAATGGTAAGCAGAATAAAGACCGCACTCGTCAACCCAAAGGTAAACACAATGGCCTCTGGTGCATAAACAATGAAAATGGCTGAGAGCCACACACCCATCAATGCGGCAAAAACAAAATACAAGGCTAAGGCCTGGCCAGAAGCCATTTTACTGGCTGAACGGCCAATGGCAAATATCAGGGCAAACATGCCGATGATAAACCCGATATAAACCAGACTGCTGCTGTAGATGAGCGACAGTAATCCCGGGCTCATCACGGTGAGTAAACTGGCTGCAGTGGTAACAAATAATCCTAGTGTCATCCACCCATAAACACGCACCATAACGGCGTTGAACATTTCTCCTAATTTCTGTTCTGAAATTTGTGTGGGAAGGCTTTCACTATACTGGAACGATTCGTAAGACATTATTTTCCTCCATGCCCAAAGTGTAAATTTGGGGAATTGTAGCATAGTTGACACGGCCGTGTCACAAAGATACCCCTTTCTTCGTCTCCTATAACAAGACCGAAACAAAACACTATTTTGCTGGACGTAGATAAAGGAGATAAGCTCATGAATACACAGACACTCACGGCCGTGCATACAGCCATTATTGGGGGCGGACTGGCCGGCCTGACGGCCGCGGCCACGCTGGCCCGCGCCGGAAGACAAGTGCTGGTACTGGAAAAGGCACGGCACATCGGTGGCCGGGCTGTCAGCCAGCCGCGCAGCGGCTTTTTGTTTAACCTGGGGCCACACGCCCTTTATGTCGGTGGCGGTGCCTCAGACATCCTGGCTGAATTGGGCGTGCCCTGGACGGGGGGGAAACCCAGCCTGCGTGGGCTTGCCGTGACCGAGAACCGGTTGGTGCCCATGCCCGGCGCACCCCAAGATTTACTGGCCGCCAACTGGCTGACCCTGGCCGAAAAAGCGGCCGTGCCGGGCTTGCTGGCCCGCATGGCCCGCATCTCACCGGAATCGGTGGCCGATGTGCCCATAGCCGAGTGGGTAAACCAGCAGACGTCATCGGCGTCGCTGCGTCGTTTCCTGCATCTGCTGGTACGGGTGTCTACTTATGCCAATGCGCCAGAGGTATTTAGCACGGCCGTCTTCCTGCAGCAGTTCCAACTGGCATTTCGTCACAACGTGCGTTACCTGGACGGCGGCTGGCAAACGCTGGTAGACGGCCTGCGGGCCGCCGCCGAAAACGCCGGGGCCCAGATCGTCACCGGAGCGCGGGTCACAGCCGTGACGGATCAACCTCATCAAGTGGTCATCCACCTGGCCGATGGCCAGACCTTTCAGGCTGCGGCCGTTATCATGGCTGTAGACCCCCACACTGCCAGCCAGCTTGTGCCCGAGCATAAACAACTCAGACAGTGGGCGGAGACGACCGTGCCGGTGCAGGCCGCCTGCCTGGATGTGGCCCTGCGCCACGTGCCCCATCCTGAGCGCCGCTATGTGTTGGGGCTGGACCGGCCGCTCTACTTTTCTAACCATTCGGCCGTCGCTCGCTTAGGGCCAGATGGTGGCAGCGTCATCCACGTGGCCAAATACCTGCCGTTCGGGGCTTCAGATGCGGCGCAGGATGAAGCCGAACTAGAGGCCCTGTTGGACCTGGTGCAGCCGGGCTGGCGCGCCGCGCTCATTGAACGGCGCTTCCTGCCGCACATGACCGTGGTCAATGACCTGGCGCGGGCGGATAATGGAGGCTTACACGGCCGTCCCGGTTATGCCCTGCCCCACAGTCATCGTCTTTACCTGGCCGGTGATTGGGTGGGCCCTCATGGCTGGCTGGCCGATGCCGCCCTGCTCAGCGGCAAACACGCTGCTGAACTGGCGCAGGAGCAGAAGATTGAGATCAAAGAATTGGAGATGGACCCCATTGCCACGCGCTAATGTTCAATGGTTATAATTGTGTCTATGGAGAAAACTGACACCTTCAACAGCTACCGCGCCTACCTCTTCGCCATTGCGTACCGTATGTTGGGCAGTGTGATGGATGCAGAGGATATGGTGCAGGAAACTTACTTGCGCTGGTTAAACACAGGCGGGGATGACATTGCCTCCCCCAAGGCGTATCTGGCGGCTATTGTCACCCGCCTGTGCATTGACCACCTGCGTCTGGCCCGTGTACGGCGGGAAACCTATGTGGGAGAATGGCTGCCGGAACCGCTGCTGTTGGAATCATTTCCCACGAACGAAGATATGGCTGCTTTGTCTGATACGCTCTCAGTTGCGTTTTTACTGCTGCTGGAAAGCCTCTCGCCCACGGAACGCGCCGTCTTTTTACTGCGCGAGGTGTTTGAGTATGAGTACGCCGAAATAGCGGACATGGTGGGCAAAAGCGAAGCCAACTGCCGCCAGATGGCCCACCGTGCCCGGCAGCACCTGGCAGACGGCCGTCCCCGTTTCCAATCCACTCCCGAAGAGCAGCAGCACATCATCCAGCAGTTTGCCCAGGCATGTGTGCATGGCGATATGGCCGGCTTGCTGGCGCTGTTGGCCGAAGATGTGGTGGAATATTCAGATGGCGGCGGTAAGGTGACGGCGACGGCGATCAGGCCGGTGAAAGGGGCCGATAAAGTGGCCCGCTTCTTCCTGGGGTTGATGAAAAAATTACCGGATGGCCTGACAGCCCGGTTTGCTGTTGCCAACGGCCATCCGGCCATGATCTCTTACGTCAAAGGGGTACCGGTAAACGTGGTCATTCTGGATATTGCTGACGGCCGTATCCGGCGCATTTATATCATTGTTAATCCAGATAAATTACAACATATCAAACGATGGGAGATGGGAGCGTAGCCCACGGCCGCCTGGCAGCCGCGCCATCTCCCATCGTTTGCGATCCTCCTCTAAATTAATTGTCCATCAGTGTGACTGTCACGCGGGCAATAGGGCCCTGCCAACTGTGTGCCGCCGTCAGGTCACCGCTGCCGGTGATGCCAGGGTGAGGCTGAACCGCCAGGTGGGGGGTGGTATCTACGGCCGTGTCTTCATTGCCATTGGGGTCACCATTAAGAGGGTGTGGCCCCAACGCCGAGCAGGGGTCTACAATGTCGCTGCTCAACTCGGTATTGTCTTCGGTGCCGGCGTCATAGGCGTTCAGGTAAAACGTCTGGGAGCCGTGGTAGGGTAAATGGCCGCGATCCAGGCCGGTGAAGCCGTCATTGGTGCAAATCAACATGGTAGCCAGGGAAAGGCGGTCGCCCGGCCGGGCCACAATTTCAAACGTCACGGTGTCGGTGAAATTCCCCACTTGGGTGCCTTGCGGCGTCAGAGGCACCCCCAGAGCAACAACAGCCGACGTTTGGGACAGACCACTCAAGAGGGCGGCGGCGCTGCTGCCATCCCCATCTTCCGCAATGGCCTCTAGCTGTGGCGAGGCCAGGTGGCCACCCCGGAAGAAGGAGATGTTGTTTTTATGGGTGGCCACTACGGGCGGGGAGAGCGGCTGCCCCTCTGCCAGGTTTTCAATGGTCACTTCATAGCGCAGGGCTTTGGTCAGGGTGGCTGTACCGGCGGCCAGGCTGCCGGCGTTGTTGGCCAGCGCCTGTGACAGGCCGGGTGCGCCTAAATCTTCAATGTTACTGTCTACCAGCGGTTTAAAGGTAAAGGGCGCCGGGCTGTTATCGGGCGAGGGTTCGATAGAGATAACGGCCGCGTACCCGGTCAGGTCTGTAGGCGGATTGACAAAATCCTGGCCAGGGAAGGGGGGCGTGGGGTCGGGGCCAGCCGCCGGCCCACCACCATCACTATCGGCAGCAGCCACATCGGTGAAGACGCCGGTAGAAACGGGGCCGCCAGGGCCGACCACCCAACCTTCATAAGCCCAACCCACGGGCAGGGTGGGCAGGTTCAACGATGGACCGGGGCCAGCCGCCGGGTCCAGATACCAGATGCCGTTGGTGTAAGGGGTACTGCCGCTGCTGTCAGAAGGGACAGCCAGAATAAAGCTGCCGGCCGCGCTGCTGAAGTCATGACCCAAGGCGGCGGGGTGGGCGACAGTTAGGTGGGCGGTACGGCCGTTAAAATTCCCGGCCAGTACGTGTGTGGCGCTGGGCGCCGGGTCTGGGTCTGGGCTGGGTTCGATGGTCAATACAAAGGGCCCAATCTGCGAACGGCGGGCCGTAAAAGCAAAGGTTGTCTGGCTGGGTGTGCCGTTTTCATCAATAGTAAACGTGCCAGTGCTGACGGGCTGGCCATTAACAATAACCCACCCTTCATAAACCCAACCATCGCCCAAATTTTCCAGGCCATTAAAGGCCAGGTTTACCAACCACGGCCGTACCGGTTCGTGTGCTGGCGCGGCAGCCGCTGTTCCTGCTGCCAACACCACGCCTAGTAGCACAACTGAAAATAATAGTAAACGACGCAACTTTTTCATCTTGTAACCTCCATATGTTTAGGAAAAGGGGCAGGTGTTTTGCTGCTGCGACCACAAGTCGCCACTTGCCTCTTCCGTAGATAAGACGCCGGAAGCATAAGTTGAAAAAATTGCGAGAGCGTTATTAAGTTCTTACGGGTGGGTTGTGAAAGGCTTACGTTTCTTACACAGAGATTACGGCCGTCCTTGACAAACCGGCCACACCTCGCAAGAATACCCCGTATTTTTCAGTAAGCAGTATTCAGTGTGCCACACCAGTCAGGCAAAACGCACCGATCACTGACTACTGAATGCTGAACACGTATGATTGAGGTGAAAGATGAAGAAGATTGTACTGTTTTTTATCATTGCTATTTTGGGGCTGGTGGCTTGTGGTGGCCAGGAAGCCACATTGCCTACGCTTGTGCCCCAGGCGGCTGGCGGCCCGGTTGGTGATGCGGCCCCCCTTGAGCCAACGCCCACCCCGGCTGTGACGTTGCCCGCCACCAGCACCCTGCCTCCCCCACCCACTATCGGCGCCCCCAACACACCCACACCGATCCCTATGGCCACGACCGCCGCCCCAGAAAGTGTACTGCTGCTGAAGCCAGAAGATTTTGGCTCAGATCGGAATCCGCTAACAGGGGAAGTTGTGGCTGACCCCAGTGTGTTGGAACGACGGCCGTTGGCCGTCAAAATCTCTAACGCGCCGGCCTTTTATGTGCGCCCCCAATCTGGCCTGAACGATGCCGATTGGGTATTTGAGCATACAGCGGAAGGGGCTGTTACCCGCTTTACGCTGCTTCTCTACAGTAAAATGCCCCCCGCCGTTGGCCCTATTCGCAGTGCCCGTCTCATTGACCTGGAATTACCGGCCATGTATGATGCGGCCCTCGTTTATTCCGGTACCAGCGCCGGCGTGGGCAACCGTATGTTACAATCTGACATCGCCAATGATCTTGTGCGTAGTAATGAACCAGGCTATTACCGCACCGGTGATGAGAGCAAGCCGTTTGAACATACGCTATATGCCCACCCAGAACAATTGTGGGCGGGATTGGAAGCCAGTGACCGTAACCACCCCCCTGACTTCCAGACACAGGTGGCTTTTAGCAGCGAACGGCCAGCCGGTGGCCGTCCGGCCAGTTACGCCAGTGTGGATTACCAGTCTACCTTTGTTGAATGGATGTATGATCCCCAAACCAACCGGTATCTGCGCCGCGCCGACAATGAAGAGATCATAGACGCCAACACCGGTGAGCGGGTCAGCGCTGCCAACGTTGTCATCATCGCGCCGTTTCACGTGGAAGACCCTACCATCTGTGAACAAATTTCTAACGGTGTCTGTGTGGCCTTGACTGTGCAGATTCAGTTGTGGGGCAGCGGGCAGGGGGTACTCTTGCGTGATGGGCAGGTTTACGATGTGACCTGGCATCGTGACGGCCGTCATGACATGCTCACCTTTACGGACGCCAGCGGCACCCCCTTTCCCCTGCAAATTGGCAACACCTGGGTGCAGCTCGTCCCCACCTGGCTGCGCGACCCGGTAGAAATCACAGAGTAACCTGGCTTTCTGCGTTGCCTACGGCCGTGGCGTACGCAGAAGGCTGTTTGTTTACATGATTCTTATTGTGTTGGGCGGCCTGATTTGATATAGTGCCCTATACTTTCTGGCGCCATGTCTCGTTGGACGAGGAGCGGTCTCTAAAACCGCTTAACGAGTTCGATTCTCGCATGGCGCACTCACCTGATCAGGAGCAAAAGAACATGCTGTAGCTTTTTCATCCATTTGCCCGCGCCCCCCCAGTTGTATCTCCCGCTTACACAACCTCGTCGTTTTATCATTGTTTATGACAAGAATGAAAGCCAACCTCCCGGAGGGTTCATCCTAGATGACCTTTGCCGTAGAAGCCTCCGGGAGGTTATTTTCGAAGGAGATACAACAAATGAACACACTTCCCCGGGCTGTTGTGGCCCAAATACTTAATGATTCCCAAGCCTATCTAGCACTGCGCCAGCAGTGGCGGGACTTCATGAACTCTGAGCGCCGGCATGAATTAAAAGCCGAGCATCACCTGCTTTATTTGGCCCTGTGTGGCAAAGATTGGCGAAGGGGGTTTACCCCGGCCACAAATCAACAAAAACTGGATAACGGCGCTTATAACGGATGGAAAATGTTCCGGGCATTGGCATGGTTACACTCTCCGTTTCACGAAGCGTTGCTGCTGGCCCCTTTTGATGGCGTCATTACCGCGGAAATGCTGCAAAATCTACGGCCGTTGCTGCCTAAAATAAGCGCACATCAGTTCAAACCTGCTGATTTTACCCCTGGCTCCTATCCTTTTGCAGCGTACTTGTGGGAAGGTTCACCAGTGCCGCAGGCAGAGGAGAGAACCCATGGTTAAAGGGTAGCTTCACCCCCCCTATGTCTATGTATTAGTGCGTACAGATATTCCCCTGGCTGATCAACTGGTGCAGGTGGGGCATGTGTGCCTTGAAGCGGGACATCAGTTTACGCAACCGCCGGAGGCCTGCCACCTGGCTCTGATTGGCGTACCGTCACAAGAGGCTTTGCTGGGCACTGTGGCGCAGATGGCCATGGCCGGTATTCGTTGTGCCGTTTTCTATGAACCGGATGATGCCTTAGGGTATACGGCCGTGTGCACCGAACCCGTCACAGGGGACACCCGCCGGCTTTTTAAGCGCTTCTCGTTGTGGAAAGCGCCTGAAGGGGATGATGCCCCACCCCAACGAGGCCCACCCAGGCATGAATGATCTGTAATAGCAGGGTGGCAGCCCAAACCAGGGCTGCCACCCTGCTATTTTAAGATGTGATGAAACCTTCATTCACTAAGAGCTCGGCGTTAAGCACAGAGCCGCTGGCGGCGCCCCGTAAGGTGTTATGCGCTAAAGATAGGAAACGAATGTTATTAACAGGGCAGGGGCGCACCTTGCCTACTGTCCAGGCTAAACCGTTGCCAGCATCACGGTCCAGCCGGGGTTGGGGCCGGTCTTGTTCCGGGCGGTAAATTAATACCGGCTCAGGCATACTGGGCAGGTCACGGCACACGGCCGGGGGCTGCCATTGTTGGAACAAGGCGATGACGTCTTCGGAGGAAGCTGACTGCTTCAACCTGACAGAAACGCTGCCCAGATGGCCGTCGAAGACCGGCACACGGTTAGTCTGGGCGCTGACCACAAAATCAGCCAGTTGAATTTTGCCGCTAGTATAGGTGCCGCACAACTTGCGCGGTTCGCTTTCCACTTTGCTGTCTTCACCACCGATGTAAGGGATAACGTTATCCAGAATATCCATAGAGGCCACCCCTGGATAACCGGCGCCGGAGATAGCTTGCATGGTGACGATCACGGCCGTTTCTAACCCATAGGCCTGGTGCAGAATTTGCATGGGTAACACGACGCTGGTGGTAGAGCAGTTGGCATTGGCCACAATGTACCCTTCCCAGCCGTACGTTTCGCGCTGATGGGGGATGATGCCGGTGTGGTCAGGGTTCACCTCTGGAATGAGCAGCGGCACATAGGGGTCCATGCGATAAGGGGAAGCGTTGGTGAGGACGATGTGCCCGGCTTTGGCGAAGGCTGGTTCCAATTCTTTGGCCTCTGGTGTGGGTAGGGCGGAAAATAGCACCTGCACCCCCAGGCCCGGCGCGGTGGGCTGCACGATCAGGTTGGCGATCTTTGGCGGTGGCTCTCCCAGTAGCTTCCAGTTAACACCTTCGCCATACGGCCGTCCCACTGTGCGCTCCGAACCTGTTATCACCGTTACCTCAAACCAGGGATGGTCGGCCAGCAGCTGCACAAACCGCTGCCCTACCGTGCCTGTGGCCGCCAGTATGCCGACGGGGATTTTTTTGTTCATGACGTTTACCTCCAACTGTCCAATTGTCCCAATAAAAAACGGCCATCACCCCATTGGGGCGACGGCCGTCGCGATTCCACCCAAATTTAGTGGTCAGTATTCAGTGGTCAGTATTCAGCCAGGAGACCATTTGACTGAATACTGACTACTGAATACTGCTCACACTCATTCACGGCCGTTAACGAGGCCATCCGTTCCTTCTTACTTGTCATCTGCTGCTTTCAGAAGGTCACTCCCAGGTGGTTTTGGCTGTCCTTTTTTGTTCCGGTGACTTCCAGCCTGCTGGTCCTCCGGTCTCTGTAACAGACTGAACAGCTACTCGTCCTGATCATCGCTTTAAAAACATGGCTGGTTGCTAAAAACCGGCTATGTCTGATAGATTGCGGAGAATTATAAAGGGGGAAAGCTGCTTGTCAAGTTGGCAATGGTGACAAAGGGTTATGACCATTTCTTAGATAGTTTACTGCCTTCGCTACCAGATCAGCCATTTCACCTGCCAGCAAACCGGATTGGCCTTTGTAAAGCGCGCCGGCGGCGCCGTGCACATAGCCCCCAACGACGGCCGCATCAAAGGGCTCCAGTCCCTGCCCCAACAGGGCCACAATCACCCCACTGAGTACATCACCGCTGCCGCCGACGGCCAGGGCCGGGTTGGCAAAGGGGAGCAGCGTTGTACGGCCGTCTGGCGCGGCCACCACTGTGTACGCTCCCTTTAACAAGACCACGTGTCCCCATTGTTCTGCCTGGGCTTGGGCTATTTCTATGCGGTCCTGGGTCAACAACTCCGGGAGCGACACCCTCATTAACCGGGCCATTTCCGCCGGGTGAGGTGTCAGCACCGTTTGTGGCGGCAGCCTGGCCGGCCAGTTATCCATCTGAGCCAACAGGTTGAGGCCATCGGCGTCTACGATCAGGGGGGGCAGCCTGGCCGCGGCCAGCAATGCCTGCCAGAAAGCCGCCGCCTCCTGGCTCAGACCAGGGCCAACCAGCAGAGCGTCATAGTGGGCACACTCGGCCAGCAGCAGGTTGGCCGAGTGCGCTGAGAGGATTTTGTCATCAGCGATGGGAGGATAGGTCGCTTCTGGCAGGGCGACCACGGCCGTTTGCCGCACTAGCTCCGGCACGGCCAGCGCCACCAGCCCGGCGCCGGCCCGGAAGGCTCCTTTGGCCGCCAGCACCGGCGCGCCCCGATACCGGTCGCTGCCGGCAGCGATGAGAACTTTGCCAAACGTGCCTTTATGCCCGTCCAACGGCCGTAGGGGCAGCCGTTTGCTGGCGTGTGTGGCCGTCATCACCTCCACGGCCACCGCTTTCAGTTCCGGCAAATCAGGCGTCAGGCCAATGTCGGCCACCACGATCTCGCCGCAGGCGGCCGCGCCCGGAAATTTAAAATGCCCGCGCTTCGGCCCGGCAAACGTCACCGTCAGATGAGCGGGTATGGCCAGTGTGTCAATAGCCCCCGTGTCGCAGTTCAGGCCGCTGGGGCAATCGACAGCCACAATGATAGGGTGAGGGGGTAAGGAAGTGGTCGTCCCCTTGCTGCCTATCACCTGGTCACCGTGCTGCTTTGTGACCCTGTTAATGCTTATGAGGCGAGGACGAGACTGTTCGTGTAGGGCCGCACGGCGCTCATCTAAGCCGGCGTGAACCTGCTGCACCAGCCTGGCTAGGTCATCACCAAGGGGACGGGTGACGCCCGTCCCCAGGAGGGCATCCACCAGGATATCGGTAATAGCCAGGCGGGTGCGCAAGACGCGGAAGCGCTGATCAAACCCGGCTTCCACGGCCAACAGGCCCATCTGTTGAATATGGGCGAAGTTTTCATCGGCTGCTGGGTCGCGGGGTTTACTGAGGTAAAAGGCCACATCAGCGCCGGCTTCAGCCAGGTAACGGCCGCATACCAGCCCGTCGCCCCCATTGTTGCCGGGGCCAACCAACACCAGCACGCGTACATGTTCTACCGGATAACGTTCCATGATGGCCTCAGCTGTGGCGAGGCCCGCGGTTTCCATCATTTGGGCATAGGTAACACCAGCGGCATCGGCCGCTTTTTCAGCAGCGACCATCTCGGCTACGCTAAACAATTTCACGTGGTCCTCCAGGTTTATAGGCCATTGAGCCATTGTCTGGCGTAAACCCTGGTATTGCGTCTCAGCTTTGTTTCCAGAATTTACTTAAATCGGCGGAGCTTTAGAATGCCTTGTTCTTTATACCACCGGAGCGTCTGGCGAGCGCCTTCAATGAACGGCGTGGGCACAAACCCCAGTTCCTCTTCGGCTTTTTTCGTGCAGACGTGCCAGTTTTGGAAGACATAAGGGGCCATATTGATAGGATAGAACGGTTCGCGCCGGGTGACTTGAGAAAGGCGGGTCCAGTTACGGGCCAGCGCCAGTACCACCCAGGTAGGTACGTTGATTCGCCAGCGATTAATACCGGCCAGGTCACTGACAATGGCATTGGTTTCGTTATGGGTGAGAGATTTGCCACAAATGTTATAAATTTCGCCGGGGCGGCCATTTTTCAGGGCCAGCATAATGCCCTGGGCTACATCAGGTACAAAAACAGGGAAGGTGATGTTACGGCCGTTGTCCACTTTGATGCGCACCCCTTTTAACGGTTCTTCAAAAAACAGGCGATTAAACGCATACCGGCCCCAGGGGCCGTAAAAGGCGCCGGGACGCAGCACCACGGTGGGCAGTCCTTCTTGATGGTAGGCCAGGACACGGGTTTCTGCTTCTAGCTTGCTGAGCTGGTAGGGTTCCTGGGGGCGGCAAATGGTTTTTTCATCGATGCGTCCCTGGCTGGGGGTGCGGCCTACAACGGCAATCGTGGAGATGTAGATGAATTTTTCCACATTTTCAGCCAGGGCAGCATTAAGGACGGCCGTGGTGCCCCCCACATTTGTTTGCCAGAAGAGGTGGGCATCGCCCCAAAAGCGGAACAAGCCCGCGGCATGGATGACGTAACGGCACCCCTGGACGGCCTGCAGCGCCGCATAGCCGTCGGTGATGTCATCGGTAAAGGCCAGTTCAGCGCCCAGTGCCTGCATAAAGGAGGCATCGCTGGTGGGGCGCACCAATGCCCGCACTTTATGCCCGGCGTTGATCAGCTGCGGGACCAGATTGTGTCCTAAAAAGCCTGTGGCTCCGGTGATGAGAATCATAACAGTACCGCCCTCAATAAAAAACCAAAAAGCCCGGAGATACGGCCGTTACTAAATGAACTGTCATCCCTGTCAGCCGTTACCCCGCGGGCTTATAATGCCAGTACCCCAGGAGGGAATCGAACCCCCAACCACCGGATTAGAAGTCCGATGCTCTGTCCATTGAGCTACTGGGGCATTTTTCAACTCATACTGAATTCTAAACGGGGTAGGGTGGAGCGTCAACAGTATTCAGTAACCAGTGTTACGATGCTCAGGGGTGCGCCCCATGATGGCGTTAGGTAAACCGCGGAAAGTTTTCGGATGTAAAAAGAGGCGTTTTCTCGCGGTTTACCCGAGTAATCGGCCGCGATTCGCTCGCTCTTTTTCCAAAAACTTTTTGCCGATTACCTAAAAGCACGCTCGGTTACCGACGGTTACCGATGACCACCGGCTGAGGGGGGGAAAAGGGAGACCTGATCGCCGGCTTGCAGTGGTTGGTGGGGGTCAGCCGCTTCACCGTTGATAGCCACGGCATTCACCAGACCATCAGGGATACCTAGTTGGTGGGCCAGGGTCACGGCCGTGCTACCCGCCGCTACCAGCACCGGAAAAGGATGGTGAGGGGCACCGGCTGCCAGAGGCAGCCGGTAGCGACGCAATTGCCCGTACAACTTTACTTCAATCTGCACTTAATCTTCATCCAGCATAGGCCGAATGCCCAGATAAATTTTGGGACCACCGAGGGTACGCAAAATGGTGTCGGGGGGGCGTTTTACCTTTTCTGAGATTTCATTAGCCGTCAAAGGGAGGTTGGCGTTGGCTAATAAAACGCAAAAAACGGCATCCACCAGGGACATCCGTTCGGCAAAATCATCCGGCAACTGGTTAAAGTAGGTTTGAATTACGTATTGAAACCCATCTACCGCAACGACTTCACCCGTCTCTTCGTCTATCAGGTCAACCTGCTCACCTTCCCCTTCTAAAATAGCCGATCGGTCAATGTCCAGGCGTGTGAACAGGTACGTCTTTAAGTCCAGGTCAGACTTTTGCCACCACTCGTAATCAATATAAAACGGGGTGTCTGGGGTAACCCGTTTAAGGGCGGAAGCCTTTAGTTGTGGACGAGGACTGTTGCTCAAGGTATTCTCTCTTTCATGGCAATGGCAAACACGTATCTGATCGCCGTTTACCGATCATTTGATCGCCGTTTACCGATCATTTGATCGCCGTTTACCGATTATGATTCTTGCCAGCGACTTTTGTCAAATTGCCAGTAATGATCGCCCACCGGTTGGAAGGCGGGATGGCGCACCAATTCTGCAAATAAGGGGGCTGGCGGTACGCGGCGCAGCAAATTGATGGCACTGTAGAGCGTCTTGGCGTGGACAGTGTTTTGCGGATTCAGTTGGGCCAGTTGTGGGAAGATTTCGGCTAATAAGGAGGCCATGGTACGCTGTTGGGTTTCTGCACGCCGCCACAACGCATCAACAGCTATAATGGTATCTGTCCCCACAATCATCAGGTCATCAAAACCACAGCCCACCGAGCGGCGCTTCAGTTCAAAGTGGATGTGGTTGTCTACGGCCGTGGCCAACCGCACCCATTCACGCTGTGATCGCCGCCGATCATACCCCAGGCTCAGGACGCCTGGTTCCGGACCGGTGCGCAGGTGGACAAAACCGCCAATGGGTATCTCATGCCGGGTGTACCAATCGCTTAATCCGTAGACGTAGCGCTCTTGCTGCACAACCCAGGCCTGAATTTCTTCGTTTGTCTCATCATCTACCAGGATAATACGCTGGCGGGGCGAACTGCTGGGCGGCAGTAACGGCCGTATACGTGCGCTCAAGGGAATCACCCCGGCGTGACGATGAGGGAACAGCAGCGTAAACACCACTAACTGCTGGGCCGGTGGCGGTTCCAGCTCTGACCATTCGTCGTCAAGCTCTCGTTCCAACAAGATGAGTTGAGGGCTGAGCAGCGCCCGGTCATAAGGAATGGGCGAATAACGCAGCCGTTCTGGTGTTTGCTGCACCCCTTCTGGTTCCAGCCGGCGTAAAAACCAGGCGACCTGCCCTTTGGGGGCTACCTCATCAAACCGGCCATCCTGGAGCAGGGCATAATTCAGGGAGAAGGACAAAACTTCCGGACGCAGAGAGGGATCCATGTCCAGATGGGGCAAAATTTCACTGACGGGCAGTGGTCCCCCATTGTTCATTTCCAGCACCGCTTCTGTCAGGTGCAGGTGGCCGATGTTGACTTCAGCCATGAGCCCCTTTACAAACCATTCCTGGCCTAAATGAACAAACTCCTGACGGCTTTGCATTTCCGTGGTTAGTTTGGCAATGATTTGGGAGCCGTGTTGCGCCATGACCTGGTCAATATCCACATCCACCAGCTCGGCCAGCGCATTGCCCTCTGTAGCATTTAACACATGGGGTGATTTAAGATCGGCCACAAATTCACGGGCCTTGTCGCCAAAATCAATGGTAATCACCCGGAAGGGCCCTTCTTGCGGATTATGCCCATCACGCACGGCCGTGACCGTGCCGTAAGTAAATTGCAGCGCCGGGAAAACAAGTTCGTCACCCACTTTAAAGCTGCTTTGCGGTTGATAGATGGTACGGCCAGATAGCCGCTTCTTGACCTGATTGGTTTCGTCAGCTACCCGAAAGGTAATGATCACACGCGTTAATTCAACGGCCGTCTGTGGACGCTCTACCTCAATAAAATGGTTATAGATCTGCTCAATATCCGCTTCTGTCAGGGTAAACTTTGATCCCCAATACTCTGCTGTCTGTGTGCGGGGCTGAATCACAACTTTCTCCTCTCAATAGGGGAAGTAGTCTTTCGAGGTTGACAATTCCTATAAATTTTCTTTTCATAAGGCTGACATGGAATTGTTATCACGAGCGGCGATTATACCAACACGCTGGATCGTTGCCAATTTCCTTTGCCTATGAACCGTCACCCCTCTTCAAATTACGGAAACAAGGCCTCTACCCATTGTAATCCGTTCACGGCCACACCGTTCACACGCACATCCCAATGCAGGTGCGGACCAGTAGATAAACCGGTAGAACCGCCGGCACCTATGGGCTGCCCGGCCGTAACCGGGTCATCAACAGCGACAAACATCTCTGAAAGATGGAAATACGCGGTCATGACCCCCAGGCCATGATCCAGGATGACGGTGTTACCGCGCAGTTCTAACACATCGGCAAAAACAACCACGCCGTTGGCCGGGGCCAGAATGGGCGTACCCACACCGCCGGCAAAGTCTACACCGGTGTGGTAATTTTCTACCGGGCCGCCATTGTAGGAACGGCCGTCGCCATAACCGGCCGTCACCACCGTGGTGGTCACCGGATATTGAAACAGGCCAGTCCACGCCTGGTTATCACTTGACTGGTTATAAATGGTGGCTAAAAAATTATCTTCCCGTGCGCGGATTTGCGGGTCTAACAAAGCGCTTAATTCTTCAGCCACAGTAATTGGCTGCACGCCAAAACCAGAGGAAATGATGGGGACATCTTGTTGGAACGGCCGCCAGGGCTGGCTGCCAGACCCGGCCAGCTGCAGTGTATACCGGCCCGGTGTGGTAAAGGCGTCAATACCGACCAGCGCCACATAGCCGTCTTCATAAGGAAAGAAGCGCAGCGGCTGTCCTGCCAGGCTGCCGCTGGGGGTGCCATTGAGCAAATTGCGCACAAAGATGGAGACGGTGCTGCCTTGCTGTAAGGGCAACGCCCGTAACCGCACGTCCACCCATTCCCCTGGCAAATCATGGTAAGCAGTGTCGCCGGGAATACGCAGCCGCTGGCCAGGGAACAGGTAGTAAGGGTAGCTGAGGTCATTGGCGGCACCGATTTCTGCCGGGGTACGGCCGTGACGCGCGGCAATCATCACCAATGATTCACCCGGGGCCACCAGATGGGGTGTTCCTGTTACCGCCTGGGGTAAGGCGGTGCCTGTGCGGCTGACCACCGTCAGCGCCTGCCCCATGTAGGGTTGGTAGGCTACATTAGGGATGCCATTGGTGGCCAGCACTTCTGCCGGCGTGGTGTTAAACAAGGCCGCCACTTGCGCCACCGTGTCCCCCGCTTGCACAGTGTATACAGTAGCTACCGCTTCCCCCTCGCCGCCGGGAATGATCAACTGTTGGCCGACAGCCAGCACGTCTGCATTGGTCAGATTATTGATGGCCAACAGTTCAGCTATGGTTGTACCATAATCTGTGGCGATGGTGGTGAGGTTTTCGCCTTCCTGTACGGTATGAACCAGGGGGATCAGGTTGTTATCAGGTGGCGGTGGTGTGGGGGTTTCTGTTTGTGCCCAAACGGTCAGTGGCAGCAGCCACACCATCAGGCTTATGAGCATGACTGGTCGTCGCATAAGGTATCATCCGGGCAAATCAAGTTATGTTACGAAAGATAATATGGTCGCCAACGTGCACTTTTTTCAGGATGGCCGGGTGCCCTTCAATCACATAACGTGCGGGGGCGGGGGGCACGTAGGAAGGTCGCCATGGTTTGGCTAATACGGTCCCTACCACTTGCCCGGCATCGTTCACCCAGACAACACCCAGGGCAAAAAAGACAAAGAGCATATGAATAGAGGTGTTTACCTTGCCGTCCGATTCATACACCAATACCAGACCATCATCGATGCCCACGTGCCGCCGGAAAGTAAAACCACGCAGTTTGCTGCCAAACCCGGCACACCATTTGGCCCGGGCGATCAGCGTTTGCCCACTTTCTTTGTGAAGGATCTCTCGCAGTTTCATGGCGGGGAAGTATAGTGGTGGGGTGATGAGGTGGCAAGGTCATGGCTTAACCATCCCGCTTTCACCGGTTCATTCGGCGTGCGCGCAGTGCTTCATAAACAGCCTGCACCTGAGGAAAGTGAAAAACATGAGACGTTTCCCAGAATTCGGCCAGGTGCATGTTACCAAACTGCTCTTCATAAACAAGTGCTTGCAGGTACATGTCTAACTTGTCGGCGTCTTCTACCAGGCGAGCCACGGCCGTTTCCCCGGCATGTAATTCTTCCCAAAGTGTCATGAACGCATTGGCAAAGGGGGTATTGGCCAGAATGTGGGCCATGGCCCCACGTTCAACGTCTGTTTTGATGCCGGGCGGCAGGTAGCGCCAGGCAGGGGTGGGAATGTCGGTGGTCACTGCTTCAGGCAGGTCATGTAACGCGGCCATCGCTAACAGCCGACCCACGTCTACCGGTGGCTCTACAAATTGGGCCAATACCAGGGCAGTGAAGATAACGCCATAACTGTGGGCCGCCACATTTTCAGCCTGGGGCACACCGCGTTGTGTCCAACCGGTGCGTGCCGTGCGTTTGAGTTGGTTGGCGTAAAGAAGGGTTTGGGTTACGGTGGTGATATTCATCAGTTTTGTCCTTGGGTGCGTTGCACCCACCTATTATCACAGTAAAATAGCAGCTGACAACCTGCCAAAACACGTCCTTGTGACAGCCTGAGAATGAATTTCAGGGCAAAAGCGCACGTTGAGCCTGGCTGAGTAAACGTATGAGCAAAAAGAAAGGAAAACGGCCGTCGCCACAAAACAAACCTGCCGCCAATAGCCGCCTGTGGCTGTTGACGACGGCCTTTGCGGTTGCCCTGGCAGCTGTGGTCATGCTCTCTACCGAGTATGAATCTTATGCCTCTTTGTATGACGCTGCTTATACCGGCAGTGAAGCCTGTGGTGAATGCCACAAAATCATTTATGCACACTGGCAGGAATCACCCCATGCCAAGATGACCCGCCGTCCTGACGAAACGAGTGTTGTCGGTAACTTTAACGATGGCACGTACTACCTGCCGGCCAATGCCCAACTCAACGATCTGGATAAACTGCCGGCCGCCAAAATGTACCGTCGTGGGGATGATTATTTCATGGCGCTGCGTCATCCGGAAAGCGACGAGTACGTTCCCTTTAAAATTGCTTATGTTATTGGCTACCAATACCGGCAAACATACCTGACACAAGAAGCGGGTGGTGTGTTGCGGCGGCTGCCGCTGCAATTTTCAGTAGAAATGGACGAGTTTTTCCCTTACTGGAATTTGCAAGAAGGCAGCCAGCCTTCCGTAGCTGATTTATGGGCCCAGATGACCAGTCTTAACTCTGCCTGGAACCTGTTTTGCGCCCGCTGCCACACCACCCACCTGCAAGTGTTCAACAAAGACGCCAACCATACGATTGCCGACACGGCCTGGACAGATGCCGGGATCGCCTGTGAGGCGTGTCATGGGCCGGGAAGCCAGCACGACAATTACTTTTCTGGGAATTATGTTAACCGCGTTGTCGCCTTTGTTAACAGCAAAGTGCGTGGGCAGCCGGTTGCTTACATTGCCAACGGACCCAAACTGACCAAGGGAGAGGACTTAAGCGTCTGCGGCCGTTGTCACGGGCCAGACATAAACATGGCCACGACCGAGGTTTACCGCATATACGAACCAGGGTACAGTCGGGCAGGGCGTATTAACGATTTGTCACCCTACTTTAAGCAGCAGCCGCTGGAACCAGGCCGTCAGGCGCCCACGGTGGAAGTATGGGCTGATGGTGACCCCAAAGGCATTGCCATGATCTTCCGTTCCTTTGTAGAGTCGGTCTGTTATGAGGCGGCTGAAGTTCGCTGTTATGATTGCCATGACCCGCACAATAATAAAGCCCCGGTAGAGCCAGGTCTGTTATCGTCCTCGGCCGTGAGCAATGCGTACTGTCTGCATTGTCACAGCGAACTGGCTGACCAGATTGCGGCCCATTCACACCATGAAGCAGGTACAGAAGGCTCATTTTGTTATGATTGCCACATGCCGCGCGAAATTTTGAGCATCGTTTCTGGCGTGCAGCGCTTCGCCCGCACCCATACCATGAGTTCCTTGCCTGATCCGGAAAATTCAGTGCTTTTGGGGGTAGAGAATGCGCCCAATGCCTGTAACAGCTGTCATACCAATGAAACGGCCGACTGGGCACAAGCGTGGCTGGACGAATGGTACGGGTCACCCTAATATCAGTTTTCAGTAATCAGTGACCAGTTTTCAGGGCTGGCCTATCTCTGGAAATAGTCTACTGAAAACTGATGACTGGCTTCTGATTACTGGTACTAGATGAGCGTCACCTGCCGCATGAGGAGAACACTGTGATAAGACGACTAATACTGTTAGGCGGACTGCTGGGCATGTTGGCTGCCTGTGGTGGGGCCCAAGAGCCGCTGCCCACGGCCGTGCCCGCAGCTGTGCTGCCGCAAAATAATGGCGCTCAAGGCGGCGCTCAAGGCGGCGCTCAAGGCGAGGTCCTGACCCAGCCGGAAATTGCCCAAGTAGCCCCCGGCGATAAACCATTGCTGCCCCCGCTGGAGGGCAATGCCGGGGGTGCCAGCTTAAACGGCGGTAGTGCACCCGTGACAGAATCTGGTGATACGGCCGTAGGGGTGGTGGTGGCTGATCCCTTTGTGAACACAACCTTTACCCTTGATGCCGAACTGCCTGCTGCACCGGCCGAGGCGCCGGTGTTACGCCAGATTCAAAGAGACCAGATTGACCCGGCTTACGCCCGCGAACTGGCCAGCCGCTTTGGTTTTAGCGGTGATCTGTACCAGGAAACATTCCCCACCACCGCCGGGTTGGAGGCCGGCGCGGTGACCTTTGCCCCACCCATCATTTACTATGCTTTTGACGGGTCACGCACCTTTAGTATAGATCCGTGGTCGGCCAATTACCACGATGGCAGTGTGGCCTATGACTACCAACACCAGACTGACTTTGCCACTGCCAGCCAGGTCGCCACCCACTTTCTACAGGATCGTGGTTTGTTAGACTTCCCTCACGCTTTGCAGCAAGGGTTTGGCAGTGATGTTTTTGTGGTGCGGCAGGTAAACGGCCGTCCACTTAACCAGCCTGAAATTGTAGTGGGCATCAGTGCCACGGGAGAAGTCAGCCATGTCAGCTACCAGGTGATGCCCAACCTGGAAACCCTGAACACATACCCCCTTATTTCCGCCGGCGATGCCTGGGCACGGTTGCAATCTGGCATCACCATCAATAACATTCCCTATACCCTTTTCTCCTCGACAAATGATGCTTTACCGGCACCGCCGCTGAGTGATGAAATCCAATCATGGTCGCACACCTATGCGCCTGGTGCAGCCGTGCAGCTGTATGGCTGGCCTAATGCGTACCTGCCCGCCAGCGGCAGCGGTACGGCCCGGGTGCTGCTTTTCCCCTACCTGCTGCAAGGGGATGCGGAAGTCATCAACCAGATTGCCGAGACCGTAGGCCAGCAAATTACGGTTGAGGGGGTGATGGGGGACGATGGTCAGACTGTCACGGTTACAAGCTGGGCGGTGGTCAATGACCTGGAACCGCTGGCTCTACAAGGGATCGTGGGGCGTGATGGCCAGCGTATGTTGCTGGTGGCCACGGATGGCCAGACGTACCATTTGCCGGATGCGCCGGCAGCCATACCTGACGGCATGGAGGTGTTTGTTTTTGCCTGGCAAACCAGGCAAACGGGCGATGATGTGCCAACATTGCAATGGGACCGGATCGATCAGGTAGTGGCATTAGAGGAAACGGCCGTGACTGAGCCCATTCCCGTTGGCTCAGAGGCTGTTAACGGTACAGCCATCACGATTGAGGGGGTAGAACTGGCCTACTTCGCCACCTACCTCTACCCAGAAGCGTTGGATGGGCAGCCGACGGCGGCCACCCCCACTGTCTTGTTGCAGCCGGCCTGGAAATTTACAGGTATGTTAAACAGCGGCCAAAAAGTGGAATTTTTTGTACAGGCTGTGTCCAGTGAATTTGTACAGCCGTAGAAAATGGCCGAGAGCAGCAACCAACTCCCCTTGACCTGGCAGGCCATCAACAAAGATAGGTTGTCAACCTGCCAGGGCGAGTAGGCACACCAGTCGGAACAGTGAACTGGTCAATGACTTCACCGAAATCTGGATTTCCGCAAAATCGTTACAATCCAAAACATACAGAACCTCAGTATTATAGGGTTGTAGCTTATACATAAACAAAACAAACAGCTTCATCTGGGGGCGTCTAAAAGGATTTTATGGGCATTTGCCCTAAATGCTGCCTTCTTTCTCCCAAAGAAATAAGATATTTCCGCGCTGCATACAAAGCCTGTATACTCTTTGGATGTTATTTTACGAATTAAGCGTCGAGAAAACGTCGAGAACGCTATGGGGAGAGAAACATGACCCAGGCAGTCACCAACCCAAGACTTAAGATAACATTATTGGGTACACCGATCGTCCAGTTAAATGGGGAAATTGTCACCGGATTCGTTTCAAACAAAGCTACCGCATTGTTATATTACTTGGCCGCAACCGGGCAAACGCACTCACGAGAAATGCTGTCAAGCTTACTTTGGGGAGAGTACCCAGACGCTAAAGCGCGCAAAAATCTTCGTGATATTTTGTTTAATTTACGGCGTTTGATGGGCAGTTTTCTGGACATATCCCGCCAAACTGTTGGCCTTGTGCCTGATGGCAGTATAGAAGTTGACGTTCAACGGTTTGAAGCCACCGCAAAAACGCTCGAAGATGTGGTTCATCCCCATCTTTCACCAGCAGCCATGGTCGTTTTGCGTGAGGGTGTTGATCTTTACCAGGGCGATTTTCTAGAAGGGTTTTATATTTCCCAGGCCCCAGATTTTGATGCCTGGTTAACAAATGAACGATCACGCTTGCAGCAAATGGAAATCCAGGCTTTGCACCTCTTGGTTGAGTATCTGACACACCAGGGGAACACAACATTGGGAATCAATTATGCTACACAGTTACTGAATATGGAACCATGGCGGGAAGAAACACATCGTCATCTTATGCAGTTACTGGTATGGAGTGGCCAGCGGAGCGCCGCCCTGGCGCAATATGAAACCTGTCGCCGGACATTGGCCGAGAATTTGGGGGTGGACCCAGAGCCAGAAACCCGCCACCTGTATGAGTACATTATGCAGGGCAGTGCCATTCTAGCGCCCTCACTTATTGTCCAGGACACGGTGCCGTCTTTTAAGCCCACACCCCATAACTTGCCGGCGCAGTTGACCCGGTTTGTGGGTCGTGAGGCTGATCTGGCCGAGATTGTCGATCGCTTGCATGATCCTGATTACCGTCTGGTGGTCGTTGTAGGACCAGGTGGTGTGGGCAAAACCCGGCTGGTATTGCAGGCCGCGCGCCTATTGCTGTCACAGGTAGAAACGGGAACCGCTTTTCGTGATGGCATCTATTTTGTGCGCCTGGCTTCCATTGAGCAGCACGAGGTAAACAGAAACCTGACACTCCCTGGAAATTATAATCCGGTGGCCGCGGCCATTGCTGATGCCTTGCACTTGACAGTGGCGGACCCGGAGGCGCCTGCATCGCGGATTGAAAATTACCTGCGTGAGAAAGAGATACTGCTGGTCATGGATAATTTTGAACACCTGGCAGGTGCCGGCGGTTATTTAACGATGTTGCTTGCAGGGGCACCGCGATTAAAGTTGTTAGTGACGTCACGCAGCCGATTAAATGTACGGGGTGAGCACGTTTATGTGCTGGACGGCCTGCCATTCCCCACAAAAACGGCCGATACCCTTTCCTGGCAGGGGTATGGTGCCGTGCGGTTATTTCTGCAAACGGCCCAGGCGATGAGTGCCAAGTTTCAGCTTTTGCCAGAGGAAGATACGGCCGTTGTCCGTATCTGTCAGTTGGTGAATGGCTTGCCTTTGGGCATTGAACTGGCCGCTTCCTGGGTGCGCGTCTTGTCTTGTAGCGAAATTGTAGGGGAGCTTGAACAGAACTTAATGTTCCTACAAACTTCGGCGAGCGATGTATCAGAACAGCACCGCAGTCTGTGGGCCGTGTTCACATACTCCTGGAACATGCTCACCGCAGAGCAGCAGCGCGCCTTGCGTCAACTTTCGGTCTTTCGCGGCGGCTTTGTGCGGGAAGCCGCCGCGGTGGTCGCAGACGCGCCGCTGACCACCCTGGCCAAACTAATAGATCATTCCTTTGTGCGACGGGTGGACAACGGGCAAAGAAAGCCACGTTTTGAATTATTGGAAGTATTGCGGCTTTATGCCGTTGAGCAATTACAGCAACACCCGACGGAAGACACGGCCGTCTATAACCGCCACTGTGACTATTTCATGACGTATTTGCAGCAGCAGCAGCCACGGCTGCAGGGCGCAGAACAACGCCAGGCATTAAATGACATTGGTCTGGAAATTGAGAATATCCGGGCGGCGTGGCGATGGTCAGTATGGCAGCAAGACTTGCCTGCCCTGGACAAGGGGTTAAAAGGTCTGTTTGATTATTATGATATGCGCAGTCGTTTCCGAGAGGGTCGAGATGCGTTTGAACGGGCGGCTGTTGTGGTCCAGGCTGTACAACCACAAAGTCGTGAATCACGCCTGATAGGGGGACGGCTGTTGGCGCGGCAGGGCTGGTTTACCTTTCATATAGGAAGATACCCAGAAGCACGACAGCTATTACAACAAAGCATGGCCATGATACGGCCGTTAGACGCCCCTGCCGACCTGGTTTTTTGTCTTAATTACCAGGGCGCCGTTTGCTTCCACCTGGGAGAGTATGCCCAGGCACAGGCATTATGTCAGGAAGCACTGGCCCTAAGCCAGGCCATAGCCTACCAACCCGGGGCTGGCATTGCCCTGAATATTCTGTCCCAAATTGCCTACCAGGCCGGAGATTTTGCCATGGCGCAAATGTATGGGAATGAAAGCCTGGCCATTGTGACTCACTTGGGTAACCCATGGAGCCGGGCATTTTCATTGTCTAATCTGGCCCAGGTTGCTTTTGCGCGGCAGGCGTATGAGGAAGTGCGCCGGTTGAGCCAGACGATTTTGGAAATCCGGGAAGAAATGGGTGACGTGCGGGGCATGGCCATGTGTCTGGAACAGCTGGCGCATACGGCCGTGGCCCAGCAAAAACCCGACGACGCGCTGACGCTTTACCGGCGCAGCCTGGCGCTTTACCGGGACATTGGCAACCCTCGTGGCATTATCTCCACGCTGGCGAGCATTGGCCGCCTGACACTACAAGAAGAAGCTTATGATCTGGCCCGCGTAAACTTTACAGATGCTTTGCGGCGTGCCGTAGAATTACAAAGCGTGCCTGATCTGCCACTGATGGTTTCCGGGTTAGCCGTAGCCCTGCGTGAATCAGGTGACGGGGCTACGGCCGTGGCTCTGGAAAAGTTGTTGGCTACAGAGCCTTTACCTTTGCCGGAACTGGCTGCCCTGCTAGAAATGCTGCCAAACTAAAAGCTGCGCCCAGACCTGGTTAAAGCAAAAGATTCCAATAAGCCAGAACCCATAACAGTGCCAGGGCAAATAATGTCAGGAGTGTGTAATGAACACGGCCGCCTACCCGCCAGGTACCATTTTTCCATACCAGTATGGTGAAAAGTGGCAGGGTGGCCCCCAACATAAGCAGCAGCAGCGGCAGCCTCATCAACACGTCCAGCAGCGGTGAATCAGTGAAGAAAACGTTGGGTATACCGTAAGCCAGGTTGATATCCATAAAAATGGACAGGAAGCCCACCAGGAATGTCAGGAATAACAGGCCAAAGAGGGCGGCGGCCAGGCGTGCCAGCCGCCCCAGCCGCGGCTGGGGCGTACGCTTACGAAGGTTGCCCACCAGGGCGATGAGCCAGCTAATCAACGTGCCCAGGAACAACAATGTTCCCGAAACAATTAACAAACTGTGCAAACCCGCTGTGCCATACCAGGGCACCTTGATGAAGCCAAAAGGCGCGGCCGGAAGCAGCGCCATCTGCCCGTCATCATTCGTTCGATACACTAATTGGTTGGCCGGTTCGTACCGGGCTTGAAGCAGGCCCGGCGCCACCTCCACAAATTGGGTGGCCTCGCCAAACATCGAAACGACCAGGTAACCTTCGTCGTTTAGCGTGACGTTGATGGGGGCGGTTAGCGCAATGATCTTTTCAAACGTGGTAAAGTTGCTCCGGGCCAGCATATACTCGCCAAGATAGGGAGCCATACGTTCGGCAAAGTCAGCCGGTGGCTGCGGTGTCGCCGCAGCCTCTGCCGGGTAATAGCGATCGAGAAAAGCCTTCATCACCGCTTCAACGACCTCAGCACCGCCTGTGCTGTTGGTGGAGATGAAAAAACCAACGTTTTGTTCCGGGATCAGAAACAGGCCCGTGTGGAACAGGATAGTGTCACCCCCGTGGGAGATGATACGCTGCCCGTTGACAGTGTTCTCGAAAAAGCCATAGGCCATGCCATCCAGGCGCGGGTCATGGGTAAAGAGCTGTTGGTGCATCTGTTGGGCGGTGGCTTCCTGGAGGATCTGAGCTTCGCCATAACGCCCGTTTTGCAGATGGGCTATCATGAACTGGGCCAGGTCCACGGCCGTGGCGCTCAATGATCCTGCCGGGTAAGCCTGGATAAACTCAAACCCACCCTGGACATAGGCGCCATTGATGTAGTTGTAACCGTTTGACATATCGGCCGCTAAACCCGCTGGTAACGGCTGGCGGAAAGTGCTGTGTTCTATGCTTAACGGGGCAAAAATAGCTTGCTCAACATAGTCAGTAAAAGGAAGGCCCGACACCCGTTCAACGATATACCCGGCCAGGGCTGTGCCATAGTTGGAATAGGCCCCAATCTCACCGGGCGGGAAGACACGTGCCGGGATGTGCGTTTTCAGATAGTCGTCCAGGGGATGCAGGTCTTCAGGATTTAGTTTGAACAGGTCCTGGCTGATGTCCTCAAAGCCTGGCGTGTGGGCCATTAAATGGTTCAGGGTGATGGGTTCCGGATAAGTGGCGGGGATGGTGAAATCCAGATACTCGTTGACGTCGGTATCCAGGGACAGCTCCCCCTGCTCAACCAACTGCATGACTGCTGTCCATACAAACAGCTTGGAAACGGACCCTGGGCGGAATAACGTTTTTTCTGGGTCAACCGGGATGTTTTGTGCCAGGTCAGCGTAGCCATACCCTTTGGTGAATAAAAGTTGACCATCCTTAACGACCGCCACAACCGCACCGGGGATATGGCTTGTTTCCATGTGAGCTGCCATGACGCCGTCCAGGAAGGCTTCTAATTCAGCTGGATCTGTGGGGCCATTAGCCTGGAAAGCGGCGGCTGGCCTGATTGTTATGAGCAAGGCTGCTAACACCACCCAACTGAACATGATGAAATATTGATGCCGTTGTGATCTCATTTTGTATGACTCCATCTTTGTTTTGTCATGAAAATGTGCACCGTTCATCTTCAGACGGTGCCATGATGACTGTACGCAAGAGGAGTAGAAATGGTGCAAAGGATCACTGACGGGAGTAGATGGCCGTTGTCACGAAGTTATCAACAAAAACACCACCCTTATTGGGGCAGATCCCACAAACGCTGCATCTCTTCACAGCGGGCCAGCAGGTCATCTAGCTTACCTTCATCGGCCACACGGCCGTCTTGCAGCACAATGATGTGGTCTGCCCGCCGCAGCGCCGGCCGCCGGTGAGAAACGACCAGGCAGGTGGGTTGGTAGGTCCGGGCGGCATCTTGCCCGGCGAACAACCGTTCCCACAACTGCTGTTCTGTGTTCACATCCAGGGCGCTGGACAGATCATCAAAGACCAGCAGTTCCGGCTGGCGGGCAAACATGCGTGCCGCGGCGGTGCGCTGCATTTGCCCGCCGGAGAGTTTGACACCGCGTGTGCCCACCATCGTTTGCAGCCCTGCCTCCAGCACCTGCACGTCTTGCTCCATCACGGCGGCCCGAATGGCTGCCTGGATGTCTACGCTTTCCGGTGGCAGGCCCATTAAAATATTGTCGTGCAGGGTCTCGCTGAACAAGCGGGGTGCCTGTGGCGTATAAGCTGCCCGCGGCGGTGTCAGAAAATCGCCCGGATCATGAAACCGCTGCCCGTTCCAAAGCCATACACCACTGGCCGGCAGCAGGCCTAAGACCGCCCGCAGCAGGGTAGTCTTGCCGGCGCCAATGCGCCCGGTGACCACCACAAACGCACCGCGAGGAATGTGCAGGCTCACGTTTTCAATACCCCGGCCAGTGGTTGTGTAGCGGTAGGACAGATGGTGAATGTCTAGCGTGTGCAGATGATGGGCGGCTGTTTTGGCCACATAGGGCACATCTGGCCAGCCGCTGCGACGCCGCAGGTAAACCGGCCCCGGCTGGAAAATGCGCTCGGCAGGGCCGCCTTGCAGCACGTCAGCCATGCGCTTTAAGGAGACCGCGGCCGTTTTGTGCAGCGCCAGCAGCTGCCCAAAATAGGTCAGTGACGTGGCAACAGGCAGCAGCAGCGCCGTAAACAGGACAAAGTTACCCAACGTCATGCCACCTTGCCCGGCGTTTACCTGGGCCGCAATGGTCAGTAAAATGAGGCCGACGCTGAGGTTGTTGGCGTTTTGCATAATGACGTTAAGGATTTCCTGAAACAGGCTGTCTCTCAGTGCTGACTCTCGCCGCGCTTCGTTAATCTGGCGGAAGCGGCGGTCTACGTGCGCTTCGGCGCGGTTCACCTTGATGGCCTGCACGGCGCCAAACATCTCGCCAACAAACCCGGTGACATCCCCTTCCGCCCCACGGGCGGCGGCCCGGTAGCGGGCAATGCGTTTGCGCACCGCGTTGACCAGAACAATGGAGAAAACAAGCGGCAGCAGTACTAACCCCGTGGCCACAGACGAAAGATTAAACATGATACCCAGGCCCACCATCACGACAATGACGTGCATGGTAGTTTGTAATGCCTGTATGGCCAGTTCACGCACGTTGCGGGCGTCGCCGGCAAAGCGGCTGACCATCTCGCCAGGGGCGGTAATGGTGGCCGCTGCCCCTGGTAGATCAAGCACACGCCGCATGATATTTTTGCGCATGAGAACTGTAAGTGAGAAGGAGTAGTAGAAGTCAAGGATGTGGGCGCCATACTCCACGGCCGTGCCCACTACAGCTACCACCAGCAGCAGGGCCACCAGCTGCAAAAAGGGCGTGTCAAATCGGCTTTGCCCATCCAGGATGTTAAACGCTTCGGCGGTTAACCAGGCCAATAAGATGGGAAACAGCCCGGCAAAGATAAAGGCCAGCGTATCCAGCGCAAACAGCCCCGGGTTATAGCGGATCAATAACCAGGTGGCCTGCCATGAGCTGATGGGTGGTGCTTCGTAGTCAGCGGCGGTGATACGGCCGCGGCCTTCGCCGTCGTGGGTCATACCAATACCTCTTCTAATCCGGCGCGCAGCAGCTGGCTGAAGTGTGAATGGGGGTTATTGAGTAGGGTGAGGCGGTTACCATATTCTTTGACACGGCCGTTGTCCAGGATCAAAATGGTGTCGGCCCGCTGTACAGTTTTTAAGCGGTGGGCCACGATGACGGCCGTGCGGTTTGCCAACAGCTTGTCCACGGCCCGTTCAATGAGGAATTCCGTAGCCGGATCCAGCCGTGAAGAGGCTTCATCCATGATGATCAGGCCTGGATCTTGCAGGAAAACACGTGTAAATGCCAGCAGCTGCGCCTCCCCGGCTGACAGCCCGCGCCCACCGGCTTCCAGCACCGTGTCTAACCCTTGGGGCAGCGAGCCATACCAGGTCATCAACTCCAGATCGGCCAGCGCTGCCATGATTTGCCGGTCAGAGATGGCCGGGTTAAAAAAGGTCAGGTTGTCGCGCACCGTGGCGTTAAATAACTGCACCTCTTGGGTTACCAGCCCAACCTTTGCCCGCAGGTGGGCCAGGGGCACGGCCTGAACGGGCCGGTTGCCCAGGCGCACAGACCCGTGTTGGGCTTCATACAGGCGGAAGATAAGGCGCGTGGTGGTTGTTTTACCGCTGCCGGTACGCCCCAACAACCCCAGCACTTCGCCTGGCGCCAGGCAAAATGTGACATCTTGCAGCACCGGATTGTCGGCTGCATAGGCAAAATGGACGTGACGGAATTCCACCGCCAGGGGGCCAGCGGGCAGCCGTGCCCCTGATTCTTTGTCGTCCTTAATAGCCGGCTGCGTAAAAAACATCTGCTGAATGCGGCTGACGCCGGCTACCGCCTGCTGCAAATCTTGCAGCTGCTGGGTCAGGCGGTGCAGCGGCTCTTGCAGCATGGCGCTGTAGGTGATGATGAGAAAAACCGTGCCAATGGTGACACTGCCTTGCAGGTAGAGCCAACCTCCCAGCCCCAGCCCCAGGGCCGTACCTACCCGGAATAACCCCTGTGTGCCGGTGAAGGTAAGCATGCCCAGGGCAAACCCACGCTGCTCTACCACGTACTGCTCGCGCAGCGTCTGGTGCAGGCGCAGCATGGTGTAATCTACCGCGCCGTTAGCCCGAATGTCCTCCGCACCAGCCAGCCGTTCCTCAATGAAGCCAAATAGTTTGGCGCCCATAGCCATAAACGCTTCCCAGGCGGGAATGGCCAGTTTGATCAGGTAGTTCAGAATGACCCCGGTGACCACGACAAACAAAATGAAGCCGACGCCAATGCGCCGCTCCTGCTGGAACAGCACCACGATGACCCCGGTGATGAGCAGGCCGTTGCCGAAAATCTGGATGATAAACTGGGAAAAGAAATTAGAGAGGGTGTTGACGTCTTCATCGACACGGGAGATCATTTCACCGGCGGTGCGGGCGTTGTGAAAAGCCATGTCCAGGTTGAGGGTATGCCGGGCCAGGTCGGCGCGTAGTTCGTTGGTAGTGCGCCAGCGCACGTCCTGGGTGACATAGGCGGCCGCAGCGGCAAAAAGCTGGTAAGTGAGGGCAACACCGATAAAGAGGAGGGCTACGGCCGTTAAACTACGCAGCCCACCCACTGTGGTGACCGTGACTTCACCGGTGGCCAGGTCAATAAAGTCGGCCAGGATGCGCGGCTGCAGCAGCTGCAGGCCAATGGCCGCAAACAGCAGCAGGAACAAGAGCAGCACGCGCCGCCACTCTGGCCGTACATACCAGCGCAGTATCGCCAGCGATTGTCTGAAGGATTGGGTTTCTTTTTTCACCAGGCTTATTCCAATAACACCCCGGCAATGGAGACCAGCGACTGGTTTTGCTCGTCGGCAGGGCAGTGGTCATACGCTACCGATACCCCTTCAGTTGTGCCCAGGTAGCGCAGCATCAGGTAAATGGGCGAGAAGCCACAGATGCGGTTCTGGTCTTCAATGGCGGCGATCTGCTCATAAAAACCGGCGTCATCGCCGTGAAGAATGGCTTGTACCAGGAAATCATCTGTCTGGCGCAGGGCAGCGCGGCGTGGTTCATCCATGGCGAAGTCGTCGCCAAAGGCTGGGCCGACGTGGGCAAAATCTACAGAAGCAATCGCCAGGATTTTGCGCCCGGCGGTTTCTTCCTGCAGGGTGGCTACGGCCGTCACTAACAGATCATCCTGGGCCGGGTGCCCGCCATTGTGCATAAAGTGGTGAAATGACCCCACCAGCACGGGCAGCATCGGTTTGGGTTCCACCCCGGCCTGGTGGTAAATATGGTGCAGCCACACAGCTGACAGCTCAATAGAATGTTCCTGGCGATGGTGCAGCTCTTCCGCGTAGGCATTGGCCGGGCCAATAGCCGCCGCCAGTTTGTCTACCAGGGCCACATCAGTAGGCAGGACGCCGTAAGGGGTGGCATAATGCTGGCGCGTGAGGGTAAAGGTGCCTGGTCCGCCTTTGTGGTCGGTGCCAAAGATGATGACCAGATCGGCGTCCAGCACGGCCTGTTTGGCCCGCTGCCACACTTTGGCATAAACGGGGCCGCCGCGGGGATAATCAATGTGCGGCGAGATGAGGCCACGGCCGTGCCACGGCTGCCACCCATTTAAATTATCGCCCTGGCCGTAACCTTCTAACATCTCGGCCAGGCGGGTTGGGTTCTCCGGGTAGCTGAGTTTGGCCAGCGCTGGCGGGCGGAAGGGGGCGGCGCGGTACGCTTGTCGCACGGTTTCCATTTGTTGATGAGACCGGGCGTTGTCTAACAGACAGGCTTCATCTAACTGTGCCAGGGCGTCAGCCACGATCTCAAAGTCTAATGTCACCTCCAAATGTTGACATAATGCCAGGTGGATTTGATGGGCATCCCGCGTGCCATCTATGAACAGCAGCATTTGCGCCAGCGCCGGGGGCATCACCAACTGGAAATGGGTCAATGCCAGCGGATCATGCAAGTACCACATCTGCTGGCCCATATGGTAGACTGGTTGGTAGTCAAGCAGGCGGAGTTTAGGGTTTTGGGTCAAGGCGAGCCTCTTGTTTCTGAGTGTTCAGTGTACAGTTGTCACTGTTCAATTACCTGGTTGCGTAAAATACCACAGATCAACAGTTGATCAATAAAACTGCCCATGAGGATAAGGATGAGCGAATGAAAATGCAAGTAATTACAATGAAACCTAGAATATTTTTGATAGTGTTCATATTCCTACTGCTGAGCTGCGGTCCGCAGACGCCAGACACGGCCGTTACCCCCACCCTTTCCCCCTCACCCTCACCAATCACGGCGGGCGAAGCCAATACGCCGGCTGCCCCTACTGCACCATCCCCCACGGCTAACTCAGACAATAAGACCCCTACTTTGGATGTGGTAGCCGGCGCCCGTTCTATCGGTGACCCGTATGCGCCGGAACTGGGTAACACTGGCTACGATGTGCAGCATTACACTATCCAACTAGCCCTGGATCCACAGGAAAAATATTACCTGGCGGGCAGCGTGCTGATTAAGGCCACGGCCGTGTTAGATGACCTGGGCGCGTTGTCATTAGACTTTATCGGTTTTGAGATTGAAGAGCTTTTGGTCAATGGACAGCCGGCCGACTTCAGCCGCGAAGCAGGCAAACTCATCATCACCTTGCCCCAACCCCTGGCCTCTGAAGAACAGTTCCAGATAACAATTATGTATCACGGTGAGACTGTGCAGGAGCCATCTCCTTACGTAGGTTTTGCCAGTTGGTTAGGGGTTTTTTACGCCAGAGAAGACACTATTTATATACTCTCAGAGCCGGACGGCAGCCGTTACTGGTTCCCCAACAATGATCACCCCCGCGACAAGGCCACGTTTCGCTTTGAAGTGACGGTGCCAGAGGGGTTAACGGCCGTGGCCAACGGCGAACTGATCGAGCAGCAAGGCCATACCTTCATCTGGGAACATAACGCGCCTATGGCCTCCTATTTAGCTACCGTGGTTGTAGGTGACTATGAACGCCTGGAAGATCAATCGCCGGTGGGCATCCCCCTGCGTCACTACACCTTTACTGAAGACCAGGCCCGGTTTACCAGACACGTCGCCGTGACCGGCGAGGCCATTGATTGGATGAGTGACCTGTTTGGCGCTTACCCCTACGACCAGTATGGTTACGTCACTGTGCATGCACCAGGTGTCTCGCTGGAAACACAAACGATGGTACTGCTTTCCAGCGAAATGGTAAATGAGCAAACGATAATCCATGAAATGGCCCACATGTGGTTTGGTGATTGGGTTAGCCTGGATTCATGGGGGGAGATGTGGCGCAACGAAGGGTTTGCCACGTACATCGCCTTCTTGTGGGAATTTCGTGACGATCCCGAAGGGTTAGAACTACAAATGGAAGGCATTCGTGCCTTTCTGGAAGACAGCGGTGACCTGGGAAAGCCGCTGCGCAACCCACCACACGTGGAGTTGTTCAGCGCCTACACCTACGTGGGGGGTGCCCTGATGATTCATGAACTGCGTCAGGAAATGGGGGACGATGCTTTTTTCGCTGGTCTGAAGGCATACTTTGCCCGCTACAGCGGCGGCACGGCCACCGATGAAGCGTTTATCGCCGTGATGGAAGAGGCGGCGGAAAAGCCGCTGGCGGCGTTTTTTGAAGGATGGTTAGAATGAGATCAGCTGGGAGATGGTTCAGCGCCCATCTCCCAGCTCTCAAACACTAATCACCGGTTTCTGTATCTTCTGATCGCATAGTGGCAACCAGGCGGTTGAGCTCACGCCCGGCGATATCACGGCCGCCCAACCCAAAGGCCAGGGCCGCCGCCACGGCAATGGCGCCCAGGATGATGCCAAAGGCCAGGTTGACAATGTCATCCGCCAGGCCAAGCTGCCGCAGGGCCATGGCAATAGCCAGCACCAGAATGGCCACACGCGCCGCCATGCCCCAGACACGGCCGTTGCTTCCCCCGGCGCTGGCCACCAGATTTTGGGCCAAATTGGCAAAGTAGAGGCCAAAGGCAATAATGACCAGAGCCAACACCACCCGGAAGAAAAAGTCCACCATTGTTGTTAAAATGAGCGACAGGGCTTCAGAGTTGAGCAGATCAGCGGCGGCCACAGCGGCCAGGAGCATGATGCCCACCAACAACAGGTAGCCCACCAGTTGTGAAGGTGTCAGTGTGCCTGTGTAGGTGATGCCCAATCGTGCTGGCCAGCTATCAAACCCTATACCGGTCAACACGTCAATCACCAACTGGGCCACCAGCCGGGCGATGAAATAAGCGATAACCAAGACCAGCACCGCGCCGATAAACGCGGGAATGGCATTCAAAATCACCGTGAGCATAGAGGTGGCCGGGTCAGAGATGGCGCTGATGGCCAGCGCATCTAAGGCGGCGATGAGGATGACAAGCATGACCACGGCGTAGGTAATGGTACCCAGCAGCCGGGAGAGTGACTGCTCACCACGCAGCCCTATGCGTTCACCCAGGCTGTCTACCATGCGGATGGCCCCCAGCAGGTTGGTAACAAGCTGGCGCAGCACACGGGCCAGCAGCCAGCCCACCACAAAGATGATGATGGCCGACACGATATTGGGGAGATAGTCAAAAAAGGCGGCTGTTGCCTGTTCAAATGGTTCAGACACGGCCGTGATGCCCAAAGCGTCCAATATTGCCGGAATAAACAGCAAAATCACCAGCCAGAACGTGGTAATGCCTAAAGATTCACTGATAGAAACTTCTTCGCCTTCACGCAATGCGCCGTGGCGTGTTAACCGTTCGTCTAGACGTACCATCTTGCAGACACGCATGACCACGGTTTTACCTACCACCGCTAATACCCAGGCCGCCAGCAAAAGCAGCAGCGCGGCCACTAAGCCCGGCAAGAATTCACCGGTAATACGCGCCAGCAGAGGTTGAATGGCTTGTGTTAAGAGAACCAGATTTAATCGTTCAATCACCGCCACAATGACAAAGATGATAAGCACCCAAAAGATGACGGTGGCTATCAGGTTTTCCAGGTTTGTTTCTGGCAGGTCAAAGTCTTGGGTAAATTGTTTGGAAACCCGCTCGTTTAGTTTCATGCGGTGGAGTAAGCGCCGTATCAAACTGGCAATGAGGCGGGCGATGATAATCCCAATAAAAAGGATCAAGATGGCAAACAGCACATTCAGGACTTCGGCGCCAAACTGATTATTGAAAAACTCTCGAATCTGATCCATGTGAAAAACCTCCTTATCTAAAACGTACAGGACCAATAAAATTGGGCACTTCATTCAAATGGTGCCCACGACCATAAACTGCGGTAGCATCTGAATGCTTTCTGGTCGCCAGCCAAGTCATTCTTTGACCATCCTGAGGTAGCATACTCTTGATACAGGCCGGCCAGATGCCCTTGTCAGGTAATCGGCAGCATTTAGATCGCTTTAGGCGTTGCCGATTCCTTGGGGAAACCACAGGGTACCCTCTTCAGGAATTCCGAATAGTTTCTGCAGTTTACCTACACAATGTGTGAAATGTTGGAGGTCTTCGGTGATGGATGTGGTGTTTGTCTATGGACAGCCGGGGTTAAACCCCAGCGGACTTAAGACAACCTCCCATAACGGCCGTAACCCGCCGCAATACAAATACTGTCCTTGATTATAACTGTCCAGAAAGATGACCAGCGCACCGCAGCAGCAAAGAAGCAGCACCGCCGCCAGGCCACAGCCTAATACCATGCGGGTGGTACGACCCTCTGGCCGTGCGTCTGACGGCAAAACGTCTGGGGGAACGTCTGGGGGAACGTTTGGAGGAACGCGCAGATATTGGTCTGCAGCCACGCTGCCCGGGGGTGACGGCCGTGATTGTGCTACTGGTACTTTTACCGGCGGCAAATCAGCCGTATCTTCATCGTCCGGATCGGGCGATGTTGTGGCCATGGGCGCGGCCATATGAAAGATAAGACTGACAGTATCACCCAATTCAATCCGGTCGCCTGCCCGCAGTGATGTCAGACCCGCACAGCGCTGGCCGTTGACAAACGTGCCGTTGGTGCTGCCCATGTCTTCAATAGCAAATCCGTGTTCCTGCTGTACAATTTGGGCATGTCGCCGCGAGATTTCGGGATCATGAATGACAATTTCATTACCAGGCGAACGGCCGAGGGTGTTGGTAACGGCCGTGATATCATACCGTTTATCGGGCGCCGGGCCGCGTTCAATAACCAGATAAGCAGACCATTCATGATAGGTTTCTGGGGGCGGGTCAAATGTGAAGTCGCTCATCCAATTCCTCCTGTGACGGCGGTAACAGGAGTATAAAGAAAGTTGGCAAGTTGGCAAGTAGTAAGTAAAGACAGGACTGCCGAACGACACCGCCCGGACGGTAACGTTCAAGCTGACTGCCTCGTTCATACGCTGGGTTGGTTATGGGTTCTGCTGCTTGTTCTGGGCTGCCAACCAACGGCCGTGCCAGAACGCCGACCCATCACACCGCCGGTTAACAAGATGGGCATTCACTTGTTATTGGCAGACGGCCGTCATCAGTGGCCGATAGGGCGATGGCCGGAACATCTGCAGGCTGCCCGCACGGCCGTGGGGGAATGGGGCTATGTCACCCAACTGGTGTTGTTAGATGATCTGGACGTGGCGAAGTGGCAGACCTTTATGGATCTGTGTGCTGACTTACACCTGACGCCTATCCTGCGCCTGGCGACAACATATGACAGCCAACAGAACGTTTGGCGAGCGCCCCCATTGGATAAAAACGCCCGTACCTACCACACTACGGCCCGACAGTACGCCGATTTTGTGGCTGCCCTCACCTGGCCCACGGCTGAACATATTGTCATTGTTGGCAACGAGCCAAATCATGGTGACGAATGGGGCGGTCGGCCAGACCCGGCCGCGTATGGACAATTTTTGCAGGACACGGCCATGGCCATCAAAGGTGCCGACCCTCAGGCGCGCATTCTTAACGCCGGGTTGGACCCCTATGCGCCCCACAGCGGCAGCCAGCCCCTGGCAAATGGGCTGTGGTATATAGACAGTGAAACGTTTCTGGATGAGATGGTAGCGGCGCACCCGCACATCTTTGACCACCTGGATGGTTGGGCCAGCCACCCGTATCCCCTCGGGCCGTTTAGTATGCCGCCCTGGCAGCAAACCTACGGTGTAGATTATGTGCATGATGCACACAACCCGCACCACACAACACCGCCGGCCGGAGTCTATAACCGGGGTGTGAATGGCTACGTGTGGGAATTATGGCAGTTGGCCAGTTACGGTGTCACCGATTTGCCGGTGTTTATCACAGAAACAGGCTGGCGGCATACGGCCGAACCCTACCCTGCGCCAGAGGTGGTGGCCGTTTACCTGGAGCTGGCCTTTTACGGCCGTTGCCATACGGTCGTGTGCCCTCCCCATACCCCTACCACTGGCTGGACGCCCTGGCTGGAGGATGCACGTGTGATAGCCGTAACCCCTTTTGCTCTGGACGGCCATCCAGCCGAATGGGCCCATACCAACTGGCTAGATGTGAGCCCTGCCGGGCAGGTCAATGGCTGGGCCATTCCCTGGCCTACTATGGAGTGATTGGGCATAATGGCGGCATGGATTTAATTTTGCATATCACCCATCAGGAAGCGTGGGCCACAGCCGTGAGCGCCGGCCATTATGCTGCTGATTCATTGGTTACAGAGGGCTTTATACATTGCTCCACAGTTGACCAGGTGTTGCTGCCTGCTAATGCGCTTTTTCACGGGCAGACCGGCCTGATCTTGCTGTGTATAGACCCGGCGCTTGTCCAGGCGGCCATTGTTTACGAAGATTGTTACCAGAGTGGGCAGGCATTTCCGCACATTTACGGCCGTCTTAATGCCAATGCGGTTGTCAGTACGGTAGATTTTCCACCAAACGCTGATGGCTCATTTTCCCTGCCGACAGCGCTGCGTCTACCCTAGGCGCAGTGTTCAGTCATCAGTGGCCAGTGTTCAGTGCTGGCCTACCTCTGAAAATAGTCTACTGAACACTGGTTACTGGTTACTGACAACTACTGAACACTGGTTACTGACTTCTGACGACTGGTGCCAGGATCATCAGCTTGCTTCACATAATCATGACATTATGTTAAAATCAGCGCACATACCGGCAGTACCCATTTCCTGAAAAAGATGTCAGACTGTGGCATCAGTTTTGGAGAAACGTCAGGCGACATGAGCACTAAACTGGATTTTTTGGCAGAACACCCCCTCTTCAGTGAGTTAGATGATGAAGACCTGGAAGACCTGGCCGTTCTCTTTGAAGAGTTGGAATTCAAAGAAGGGGCTGTGGTTGTTTACCAACGGGATGCTGCTGATTGCCTCTTTATTGTCAAGAGCGGCCGCCTGTATGCCCAAACTGTGGAACGTGGTGTCGTCACTCAGACGCGCCACTACATGCCTGGTGATTACTTTGGGTTGGCATGGCTGTTTGCCCCCAATATCCAACCCGCCACAATCCTGGCTAAAGGGCATGACGGCCGTTCTGTCCGTTTGCTTGTCTTAAAAAGCCGCCCCTTTTTACGGTATCTCAGCACGCACCGGCACGTTATTGACGATCTCGCACCAATTTATGATGCCACTGATAATATCATCGCTGGTTTTCCCGAAGAAATCCACGGCCAGGCCCTGAAGGTTAAGGCCAAACGGGACCGCCGCAGCAGCACCATGAACATTTTGCCAGATGAGCTAATAGAACTGATCATACGGCGCAGCGGTTGGTATTTGTTTGTACGCCTGCTGGCACCGATGGTGGGCTTGCTGCTGGTGACAGTGCTCCCTTTTGCCTTTTTGGCCAGCCAGCCGCCGGACACTATTCTGTACAATTTGCAGTTTTGGTGTCCAGGTGTGCTTTCCCTGTTTTTTATTGTCTGGGGCATTTTCCGGTTTTTTGACTGGACCAATGATTACTTTATCATCACCAGTCGGCGCGTTATACACCGCGAGTTTAATTTGCGCGCTTTTCGGGTAGACATCAAAATTGCCCGTATTGACCAGATTCAAAGTGTGGCCGTAGACAAACCCTCGCTTATTGCCAATCTGTTTAATTACGGCACGGCGCGCATTACCACCGCCTCCCAATATGGCGTCATCTATTTCGATAATATTAACAAGCCACAACAGGTGAGGCAGATATTGGAGCGGCTGACCAAGGGCGTGAGAACATTAGATGCCAGCCGCGAGCAAACGCTGGTGCGTCAATCGATTGAAGAGTATTTTCAGTTTGAATCTCCCTATGAGCAGATTCGGGAAGATGGGGAAGAGACGGCCGTTGACCACCCACAACATAAACTCAGCCTCTGGTATCGCTTCTACCATCGTTACCAGTGGCGCATTGAAGAAGATGGTGTTGTCACCTATCGTAAACATTTCCTGGTAGCGTTGGTGGCCATCTTTTGGCCTCTGGTCATTGGCGGGGTACTCACCCTGCTGTCTTATCTGATCCTTCGTTTTCAAATCCTGACCGGCCAGATACTCATCCTGATCATGGGCCTTCTTTTCTTCTTTCTCCTCATCTGGATCATCTGGCGTATTGAGAACTGGCGCAACGATCTCTATCAGTTAGACGGCCGTTTTATTATAGATATTGACCGTACCCCTTTTGGGTTTGGCGAAAGTCGTAAGCAGGCGCCTTTGCAAAATATCCAAAACGTAAAAGCGTTTACACCGGGTCTCATCCATACCATTTTTAATTATGGCTACGTGGAAGTAGAAACCGCTGGTGTAGACAGCAATATCATGTTTGAAGACATCCCTTTCCCTGGCATTGTACAAAGTGACATCTTTCAGCAGATTGAAGAATTTAAGCAGCGCCAGCGCCAGGCTGAAGAAGCCCGCCGCCACAAAGCCTTTGCCGTTTTATTGGATGTATACAAACAAGAAGAAGAGCAGGGCCGCCTGCCGCGCCGCACCCCGCCATCCCTGGATGAGGAAGAGTGGGAAGAGTTTCAGTAATCAGTAATCAGTTATAGAAACTGACCTACCGACTCACTGACCCACTGACTCACTGCCCCACTGCCCCACTGAATACCGGCTTACGCCATGTGCTTTCTCTTGCCAATCGCGGTAAAATTCCTGGCATGACATTGTTAGACGTTGTAAAACTCCCGGCGCCCATTTTGCGCCAAAAAACCAGGCCGGTCATCCACTTTGACGGCGATTTGCAGACCCTCATTGACAACATGGTAGAGACCATGCGCGAAAGCAACGGCGTGGGGTTGGCGGCACCACAAATTGGCCTGCCCATCCAGCTGGCTGTCATCGAGTCGCTGCCCCAAGAAGACGAAGAAGGCAACGAAATTCCTGATTCCCGGCAATTGTTTATCGTTGCTAACCCGGAAATTGTCTGGCAGTCACGCGAACTGGTAGATGGTATTGAAGGCTGCCTGTCTATTCCTGGTTATGTGGGTGAAGTAGAGCGGCATGAATCTGTACGTGTGCGCGCCCTAGATCGGCATGGCAAGAAAGTGAAGCTGAAGCTTACGGGTTGGACAGCACGCATCTTCCAACATGAGATCGATCACCTGAACGGCGTCCTCTTCATTGACCGCCTGACCGCGCCCGAACATTTGTGGACAGACGAAGAGTTTGAGAAAATTCAGGAAGAAGCCAGAAAACGCCGTGAAGCAAAAGAAGTGATGGGATGACAGCGTATCTATCATCGATTTTGGCAGGCTGCTCACCGCTCAGAAAGCACCATTCAAAAAGAGAGTGTGTTCTATGTCTTTAACCCGTGCTGACGTGGAAAAAATTGCCCACCTGGCCCGGCTGGAATTAACAGAAGCGGAAGTGGCGCTTTACCAAAGCCAGCTGTCGGCGATCTTGGAGTATGCCGAACGGCTGAATGCCCTTGACCTGGCCGGTGTGCCGCCTACAGCTCACGCTGTGACCCAGCAAAACGTGTTGCGAGCAGATAAAACGGAACCTTCGCTGCCGATGGAAGCCATACTATATAATGCCCCGCAGCATGCAGATCATCAGTTTGTTGTCCAGGCAATTCTGGATGAAGCCTAGGGACACGGCCGTTGCCAAACCAAACATTGCTGAGGGCCGCGCGGCCCTTTTTTATTGCGCATTGCCCATTTCAGGGTACAACTATACTGCCATAGGCACTTTGGAACAGACAACAGATGACAGACCTGACGACCCTCACCCTTACCCAACTACGAGACGCCCTGCGCCGGGGTGAAACCAGCAGCGTGGCCGCCACCGAAGCCATGCTGGCGCGCATCGTAGCAGTAGACAATGATATTAAAGGCTATCTCACAATCACCGATGAGTTGGCGTTGGCCCAGGCCGAGCAGGCTGATGCCCGCCGCGCCTGTGGTGACGATTCCCCGTTGTTGGGTATCCCCATTGCCGTGAAGGATATCATCTGTACCCAAGGGGTAGAAACAACAGCCGGCAGCAAAATTTTAGAGGGGTTTGTGCCCCCCTATGACGCCTTTGTGGTCCGCAAGTTAAAGGCAGCCGGCGCCGTCATCCTGGGCAAGACCAATACGGACGAGTTTGCGATGGGCTCCTCTACAGAGAATTCGGCCTACTTCACCACCCACAACCCGCATGACCTGGCGCGAGTACCGGGCGGCAGCAGCGGGGGCAGCGCCGCGGCGGTGGCCGCACGCATGGCTTACGGGGCGCTGGGCACAGATACAGGTGGCAGCGTGCGCCAGCCAGCTTCTTTTTGTGGCGTGGTGGGGCTGCGGCCGACTTACGGCCGTATCTCTCGGTGGGGCGTGGTGGCCTTTGCCTCTACCTTGGACCAGGTGGGCACCTTTGGGCGCACGGTGGCCGACTGTGCGGCCATGTTCCAGGCTACCGCCGGTTATGACCCCCAAGACAGCACATCGCTGGATGTGGCAGTGCCTGACTTTGAAGCAGCGCTAACAGGCGATATTCACGGCTTAAAGGTAGGGGTGCCCAGGGAATACTTCATCGAGGGCATTGACCCGGACGTGGAAACGGCCGTACGCGCCGCCATTGCCAGATTGGCTGACCTGGGTGCGCAGATCATCGACATCAGCCTGCCGCACACCGAATATGCCCTGCCCGTTTATTATCTCATCGCCCCGGCCGAAGCCAGTGCCAACCTGGCCCGTTATGACGGCATTCGTTTTGGCCCGCGGGTGGCCGGGACCGATATGATAGATTCCGTCAAAAAAACACGGGCCCTGTTTGGGCCAGAGGTAAAGCGGCGTATCATGTTGGGCACGTATGCTCTGAGCGCTGGCTATTATGAGGCGTATTACGGCCGTGCTCTCAAAGCGCGCACCCTGATCAAACAAGATTTCCTTAATGCGTTTGCCAACGTTGACGTCATTGCCACCCCCACCTCACCCACCACGGCCTTTAACATTGGGGCAACGGGGGATGACCCGCTGCAAATGTATTTACAAGACATCTTCACGCTGCCCGTTAACCTCAGCGCCAGTTGTGGTCTCTCTGTGCCTTGCGGGGTTGACAGCCACGGCCTGCCCATCGGCTTGCAGCTCATCGGCAACACACTGCAGGAGGCGACGATTTTGAATGTGGCCTTTGCCTATGAACAAAGTAGTCAGTGAGTCAGTATGCAGTAAGTCAGTATGCAGTATTCAGTATGCAGTATTCAGTATGCAGTTACCGAACACGGACCTACTGATCACTGAATAGTGAAAGCGGAGCGACCCATGAAAGTGATCATCCCCCTGGCTGGCTTTGGCAAACGGATGCGGCCGTATACCTGGAGCCGGGCCAAACCACTGCTGCATGTGGCCGGCAAAACAGTGATTGGGCATCTGCTTGATTTGATGCGTGCGATCACCACGGAAGAAGTCATTTTTGTCATCGGTTACAAAGGGGAACAGATCGAAGCGTGGATTCGGGCCCATTACCCCCACCTGAACAGCCACTTTGTGGTGCAAGACCAACTATTGGGCCAGGCGCACGCTCTCTGGCTGTGCCGTGACTTTATGGATGATGGTGAGCTGGTGGTTGCCTTTGGTGACGGCATTGTGCAAGCCCGTTATACCGATTTGCCAGACCCGGCGGCGGACGTGGTGATGTTGGTGCAGGAAGTCGAAGACCCACGTAAATTTGGGGTGGTGGCCACCGATGCCCATGGTTTTGTCACGGAACTGATTGAAAAACCAGATCACGACCGTTACCGGCAGGCGATTGCCGGCATCCACTGGTTTAAACACGGCCGTACCCTGCGCCAGGCCCTGGACACCATTATACAAGAAGGACGCCAGACGAAAGGCGAATATTACCTGGCTGATGCCTACCAGGTCTTGTTGGAAGAGGGCAGCAAAGTCCGCACCCAGGAAACGATCTTCTGGCTGGATGCCGGCAACCCGGAAAACGTGCTGCACACCAATGAGCGGTTGTTGGGCCTGGGTTATGGCAGCAAAAACGCCATCGACCGCAGCTACGCGGAAGATTTTACAGCCCTGCCCCCTGTTTTTATCCACGAGGATGCCGTGGTAGACAGCAGCGTCATTGGTCCTTACGTCAGCATTGGTCCCGGCGCCGTGGTGCGTCACTGTATTATCAAAAACAGTATCATAGACGCCGGGGCGAGGCTGGAAAATTGCTTGCTGGACGGTGCCCTCATTGGCGAAAATACCATCGTGACAGGCCGACGAACGAGGCTGTTTTTAGGTGATGATTCGATTGTGGAGATTGGAGGTTAGAGATCAGGGCATCTGGCTATGCTCCCATCTCTGACCTTAAAGGATTTTTTCATGCGCAACTTTATTTCTGATCGTGTTGCCAGTGCCCCTCCTTCGGGGATCCGTAAATTTTTTGATATTGCCGCCACCATGAAAGATGTTATTTCACTAGGCATTGGCGAGCCAGATTTTGTAACGCCGCCGCCGATTTTACAAGCAGGTATTGCTTCATTACAACGCGGCGAGACCGCTTATACCTCTAACAGCGGTACGATAGAACTGCGTACAGCCCTGGCCCATAACCTGGGGCAGAAGTACCAGGTTTCCTATGATCCAGAAAACGAGATCATCATCACCGTGGGGGTGAGTGAGGCGTTGTACCTGGCCTGTACGGCCGTGCTTAACCCCGGTGACGAAGTGATCATTCCTGAACCTTGTTTTGTGGCCTATGGGCCGGAAGTGACCTTTGCTGGCGGTGTGCCTGTCTATGTGCCCACCCGCGTTGAAGACAATTTTGTAGTCACGGCCGCGGCCATTGAGGCCGCTGTGACGCCGCGCACCAAAGCGCTGCTCATCGGCTACCCCAACAACCCCACCGGCGCGGTGATGACCCGCCAGACAATGGCCGAGATCGCGGCCGTGGCCCAAAAACACGACCTGCTGGTTATCTCTGATGAGATTTATGACCGGTTGGTTTACGGTATAGACCATACCTGTGTGCCTACCCTGCCCGGCATGGTTGAACGCACCATTTTGCTGGGGGGCTTCAGCAAAGATTATGCCATGACGGGCTGGCGTGTAGGCTACGCCTGTGCTAACCCAGACCTGCTGGGCGCCATGCGCAAAGTGCACCAATACACCATCATGTCGGCCCCTACCACCGGGCAGATGGCCGCTTTGGCAGCCTTTACTCCGGCGGCCGAAGAGCATGTAGTGGCCATGCGCACCGAGTATGACCGCCGCCGCCGCCTGATTGTTGACGGGTTTAACCGTCTGGGGCTGGACTGCTTTGAACCACGGGGCGCGTTTTACGCCTTTCCTTCCATTGCCCGCACCGGTATGAGTGGTGACGAATTTGCCATGAAGCTGCTTGAAGAAGAAGAGGTGGCCATGGTCCCCGGTGAAGCGTTTGGCCCTAGTGGGGCCGGTTTTATGCGTGCCTCTTACGCCACGGCCTACGAAAAGCTGGAAGAAGCCCTCAATCGTCTGGAACGCTTTATGCGCCGGCATGGGTAACGTTTCATGCCGAAGAAAAAGGTTTTGTTCACGGCCGTACTCATGGGTATACTGCTTAGTCTGTGCCTGAGTGTGCCTCTTGGCAGCCTTACCTGGTTTAACAATAACCCCTCACTGGCTGAAATAGAGCAAGGGGTGGCGGAGAACATGAACCTGACAGCGGCCGAGTCAGAGCGGGTGCGGCAAATGATGGCCGTGGGTGCAGTCATCGATTTTTCATTCAACCTGTTTCTCTTCACTTTCCCGGCAGCCATCATAGGGGCCATTCTGGGGGTGATGGGCGGGCTTTTCTGGATTCGCTATCGTTACCCAACAGGGATTTAACGGTTACGGCCGTAGCCACCTAAAAGCTGTTCACGATGGCCAACGTGTATAATGAGGAGACGACAGTGTCAGAGGCACATGCCTCTGACACATACGTTTATGGTGTTACACCCAACCGCGCAGGCGCACGGCCGTGGCCACCCGATCCACCGCTACCAGGTAACCTGCTACCCGGTTGTTGACCTTCTTGTTTTGAGCCAGGGTGTGTACCGCATGGAAGGCCGTTGTCATTTTCTGATCCAGTCGTTCATGAACCATCTGCTCTGGCCAGTAATATTGATAACCGTTTTGCACCATCTCAAAGTAAGAAACGGTGACACCACCGGCGTTACAGAGGAAGTCTGGCAATACGTACACACCATTTTCATGCAGTATGTGATCGGCGTTAGGCGTGGTGGGGCCGTTGGCCAGTTCGGCCACAATTTTAGCCTTGATGCGGTCAGCATTGCGGGCCGTGATCACGTTTTCCAGGGCGGAGGGGAACAGCACCTCTACCGGCAGCTCCAGCAGCTCTTCATTGCTGATGGTCTCTGCCTCAGGGAAGCCGACGACACTGCCCGTTTCTCGCTTAAAGCGCATCGTCTCTTCATATAACAACCCGTTGGTGTTCACAATGCCCCCGCGTGAATCACTCACGGCAATCACTTTCATGCCCAGAAGCTCTTCAGCCAATTGGTGGGCAAAGGTACCGGCATTGCCATAGCCTTGAATGGCCGCTGGTTTCCCCTGTAAATTCAGGCCTAAGGCGCTGGCGGCTTCGCGCACGGTATAGATGCCGCCGCGAGCGGTGGCATCGCCACGCCCGGCGGAGCCCCCCAGTTCCAGAGGCTTGCCGGTGATGACGCCCGGCTCCTGGTGACCGCTGAGGACACTGTATTCATCCATCATCCAGGCCATGATCTGTGGGTTTGTGTATACGTCTGGGGCCGGTACGTCTTTGGTGATGCCCACGAAGCGGGCGATATTGCGCATAAACCCTCGGCTGAGCCGTTCTAGTTCAGTGCTCGAAAGCGCACGTGGATCACAAATGATGCCGCCTTTGGCGCCACCTAAGGGGATGTCTACCACGGCCGTCTTCCAGGTCATCCACGCCGCTAGAGCCCGCACCGTGTCAATGGTCTCTTCCCAATGAAAACGAAGACCGCCTTTAGCGGGGCCCCGAGCATCATTGTACTGGACGCGGAAACCCTTATAAATCTTAGTGCTGCCATCATCCATCTTGACAGGTATGGTGAAGTGGAATTCCCGCATGGGCTCCCGTAGAAAGGCATGCATCTCTGGGTCCAACTGCAAGATAGCAGCCGCCTCATCTAACTGTGCTTGAGCAATGGCAAATGGGTTCAGATTTTCACTCATGGGACGTTCTCCTTATGTGGCAGGGGGTGGAAAGTGAGCGGCGATGAATGATGGACAAAAGTGGAAAGTTTACTTCTTCTATTGTAGGTAATGATCCCATCTGAGTAAATGGTGTTTGACGCTAATTCATGGTAGAAACTTTCACCCCGGCTGGTTAGGTGCTGCCTACCCAATTAAGGTGGCCTTTGATACACTTGCGCCTATACCCTTTCAGGATACAGGCATGGTTGAACAATTGGTAACAGCGTTTATCCTCAGTGTTCTCATCGTGGCGCTGGCCCTATGGCGGGGTTCTCTTTCCCGTTCAGGGGCGGTAGGGGCACTGGTCATAGGCACATTGACATTTGGTTTGGGTGGTGGGGCATGGGGTGTGCTGCTGGCCATCTTTTTTGTCAGTTCCAGCCTGCTCTCCCATTACAAAGAGCGCGAAAAGCTGGCTGTCGCCGAAAAGTTTGACAAGGGTCACCGCCGTGACATCTGGCAGGTATTTGCCAACGGCGGTGCAGGGGCGATTGTAGCCGTGTTGAGCCTGGTGCTGCCTTCGCCGTTCTGGCTGCCGATGTTTGTGGGGGTGATGGGCACGGTAACGGCCGATACCTGGGCCACCGAATTAGGCACCCTGAGTAAAAAGCCACCCCGCCTGATCACCACCGGCCGGGTGGCGCCCGTGGGCACTTCTGGCGCGGTTTCGCCATTTGGCACGGCCGTCTCCTGGGGCGGTGGGTTGCTTATCGGTGCTGTAGCGGCGTTGTTTGACGGGCAGTGGTGGCTGGTGCTGGCTGGCAGCCTGGGAGGTCTGGTCGGGTCTTTATTTGACAGCCTGCTGGGGGCCACCGTGCAGCAAATCTTTTATTGTGATGTCTGCCAGAAAGAGACAGAAAAAAAGATGCACTGTGGACAACCCACCCGCCCCTTAAGAGGGTGGGCATGGATGAATAATGACCTGGTCAATTTGTTGGCATCCGTGTTCGGAGGCGCCGTGGCCGTATTAGTCTATCTCATTGTCTGAGGATTGGAGGTTAAAGATGTCTGGCAATTTCCAATCCCCACGCTTAAACCTATGAAAGATGTTCCCACCGGATTAACACTTTTACAAACCCTCAGCGCTAATAGGCGCCATATCACCCGGCTGGCCTGGCTGCCGGATGGCCAAACGCTGGCCACGGCCTCCTATGACCAGACGATACGACTGTGGGATGTGGTTACGGGCCAGGAGCGACAAAAGTTTATTGGGCACAGCGGCTCGGTTTTTGCCGTGGCCGCCTCACCAGACGGCCGTTTTTTGCTCTCCTCTTCTAAAAACGCACTTAAATATTGGGACCTCAGTGGGCAGGGCAAGACGCGCACCCTGCGTGGCCATGAAGATTACATTTACGCCATTGCCATCACCCCAGACAGCCGCACGGCCGTCACCGGCGCCTTTGACCAGAAGGTCATGGTATGGGACCTGGCTGCAGAGTCGCCGGCCTTTACCTTGACAGGTCACCGGGGGCGGGTCAATTGTGTCCTGGTGTTACCAGATGGCGTCACGGCCGTGTCTGGCGGGGCCGATGGACAGGTGCGCTTTTGGCGTCTGAATGACGGGCAGGTTACAGGCAGCCAGGCAGCCCACAAGAAAGAAGTGTTGGCCTTAGCTGCCTCCCCTGAGGGTGCCCTGGTTGCCTCCGGGGGGCAAGAAGGCCGGGTTCACATCTGGCAGCCAGGCGCTAACACACTGCGGCACTCGCTGGATGGGCATAAACAGGCGGTGACAGGGCTGTCTTTTTCGGCAGACGGCCGTTTGCTGGCCTCCAAGTCAGCCGATGGCTCTGTTTGCCTGTGGCGCAGTAACAGCTGGACAGTGGCCGCCACCCTGGCTGAACCCCATTCGGACACAATCTTTGCGGGATTGGCTTTTCATCCCAGCCAACCTCTCCTGGCCACATTGGGAGATGAAGATACAACGGTGCGCCTCTGGCAATTAGACATGGAAGCTCTGTGGCATTAGCCGTGATCCATACGTGGTAAACTGCCTTTGGCGCGGAGAGCACAGACGACAGATTGCGAATCTTTCTTGTTTGGGACGGGTTTAAGATGGGTGTACAATCCAAACGACCGTGAGTGGAAGAGACGGCCGTAGCACACCACCCCCCACACAACGCTTTTTCTTAAGGCTGCTGTGTTCAATTTTGGAGGATTTATGACTAAACGGAGAGTTGTCATCACGGGCATGGGCGTTATCAGCCCGTTGGGAAATGATTTGGAAAGCACCTGGGCCGGTATTTCTACCGGTACCAATGGCATTCATCGCATCACGGCTTTTGACCCGGAACCTTACCGCTGCCATATGGCCGGGGAGGTGAAGGATTTTGACGCCGAGGCGCTGTTTGGTCGCAAAGAGGCGCGGCGCATGTCTCGCCAGACTCAGTTTGTGATGGCGGCCACCAGGCAAGCTGTGGCCGCTGCCGGGCTGGACTTTGACCACGAAGACCGTGACCGTGTAGGTGTTCTCATTGGCAGCGGCATGAGCGCCCTGGAACCGGTATTTGATTCCTGGCAGGTGATGCAAGAGAAAGGACCGAACCGTGTTAGCCCCTTTCTTATCCCCATTATGCTGCCAGATACGCCAAGCGCGGCCGTTTCTATTGCCTATGGGCTGCATGGCCCAAACTTTACACTGGCTACCGCCTGTGCCACCGGCAATGATTCTATTGGCCAGGCGTGCCGTATGATTCAGTGGGGGCTGCAAGATGTGATCCTGGCCGGAGCTACAGAAGCGGCTATCATCCCTATTACAGTAGCCGGGTTTGCCGCGATGACGGCGCTTTCAAATAGGAATCATGAGCCTGAGCGCGCATCACGGCCGTTTGACCTGACACGCGATGGTTTTGTGCCCGGTGAGGGTGCGGCCGTACTTATTATGGAATCACTGGATCATGCCCAGGCACGTGGGGCAGTGATCCTCGGTGAAGTTTTGGGGTATGGCATGACTTCAGACGCCTACCACGTTTCTGCCCCGGCGGCCGATGGTGTAGGGGCTATAAAAGCGATACGGCAGGCGTTAGCCGAAGCCGGCTTAACAGCCGCGGACGTCGATTACATAAATGCCCACGGCACCAGCACTCCCCTTAATGATAAAGTAGAAACCCTGGCGGTAAAGGGGGCATTAGGTGAACATGCTTACCACATCCCTATGAGTTCCACCAAGTCCATGACCGGGCATTTGTTGGGGGCGACGGGGGCTTTGGAAGCGGTCCTCTGCCTGAAAGCCATAGAAACGGGTATCATCCCGCCCACCATCAACTATGGAACGCCTGATCCGGAGTGTGACCTGGATTATGTGCCCAACCAGCCGCGCTCGGCCAGCGTGGATGTGGCTATGACCAACGCATTTGGGTTTGGCGGCCATAATTCGGTATTGATCTTGGGGAAGTATAAGGAATAACGGGCGGCACGCTGTACGGGCGAGATAGTGGGGTTTTACGATGCCTGGCAAGGCCTATGGTTGCCCCACTGCCGCACCCCTATTTGCCGTACTGCCGCAACCTGACGGCGGCTTCTTGGGCCGACGCTTTCATGCTTTTTTCAATGTGAGGGTAAATCAGCCAGACGAGCATCAACCCAAAGAGCGCGCCGGTGGCAAAACGCAGCCAGGGTGGGCTTTCGCGCAGGGGGAAGATGCGCCCCAGCATCTCTTGAAAGGCCACCGGGTCGCCACCGCTTAAGGGTGTAGCATAATAACCAAACAACTGGCTGAAGCCGTCCAGCGCAATAGGCCCCATGCCCACGATGATAAAGATCAGTACGGGCAACGGCCGTATCTCCCGCCGCTTGCGCCAGAAGCCATACACCAGCCCGCCTATGAGCACAAACCCATAGATGGCAATGTCCCGTTCACACAATGCCATCTTGTACCCCATTTGCTCATTGCCCACAAAGCGGCGGGCCGCCAGGAAAAAGCCAGCCCAATTGTCTGGATTGGCACCTTCGAATTCGGAAATAGTGTCAGTGTAAGCTTCCAGGGGCGTAAAGTTGGTACCAGCCAGTTCACGTGGGTAAACAGGCTGCTCACCATAGAGGAAAAAGCTGCGTGAGGCCATCTGGTGGCACATAGGGCTGTAAAGGGTGTAAATGACACGCCCCGGACCGGCAAGCCCCAAGCGCATCAGCGTGGGGGCCACAAGCATGGGCAGGAAGACATAGATGGCCACGGCCGTGTTAAACACCAACAGCCAATGACGGCTAAACCAATAGGAAAACCGATCTACTCGTGCCGATATGGTTGGAGGTGGGTCTTTCTGTTTAGATGTGTCCATGCCCCAAGTATAAGGTGTTCATTGTTCCGTAACCAGTAATCATTAAAGCTGACGACTGATTATTGGTCCCTAGTGACTGTCTCTGCCAGATACCCGGCAACTTGTGATTGTGCCATAGGGCCGCGGTGAATGGCGATGATGATGCCATCGCCATTGATGATGATGCTGGTAGGGAGGGTGCGATTGGCGCCGTACAGGCTGGCCACCGCGCCTTCGCTGTCTAGCAACGGCGTAAAGGTCAGCCCCATTTCGTGGGTAAAAAAATCACGTACTACCTCGGGCGACTCTTGCTGATTAAGGGCTAAAATGGCCAGATCGTCGTCCTGGTACGCCTCGTAAGCGGCCTGGAGTTCGGGCATTTCCACACGACAGGGGGCGCACCAGGTGGCCCAAAAGTTGAGGATAACCGGGCGGCCACGTAATGAGGCCAGGCTTAGTTCATTCCCTTCCAGGTCTAGCAACGTAAAATCGAAGGCCTGGTCGCCAACGGCCAGCGGCCCCGGGCCGCTGGCTAGTTTGGGCGCCGTGCCACCTGGGTCATCCAGGGATGGCACCTGTTCCAGAACGGTGGGTTCGGCCGCCGTCTCGCCGACCCCTAACAGACGGCTGCCAAAAAGCAGCAAGGCCAGGGCCAAACCCAGGAGGAGCATTCCACCTATGATAAAAAGAGGGTTACGGCCGTAGGCAGGAGCATGTCCTGGTTTGTTTGAATCATGGGCTGGCATGGGCTTGGTTCCCGTTTATGGACCGAAAAAAGTCACAATTTTGTCTTCAAGCTCAATGAACCAAAGCGCAAAATCGGATCCATTCAGCAAGCCGTTGATGGTTGTTAATGAGCCGTTTAACATGAGGAAGGCAATAAAAATAAATAAAGCCCCACTCACCAGCTGGGTGGTGTGCAAATGAACGGCGGTGCGTTGACTGCCTGTACTGGTAAAGGTCCATAAAGCCGCTCCGGCCACGACCAACACCAGTAACCCAATGTCATGCCAAAGCGTAAAGGTCTGGCCGTCAAGAGCCGGGTAGGTGCGGAAAGCGTATTCGGCAACGGCAACCATAATGCGCCAGATGGCCAGCCCCCAGATCAGCGCCACCAGAAACACGTGGGTGTTCCATTGCCAGCCTTTGCCGCGCAGAATCTTCCAGAAGGCGCTCTGGCGGCTCATGCGGCCGAAGAACGTGGAGACGACCAGCAGCGGAATGCCTAAACCCAGGGTATAGATGAAGAGCAGCGACATGCCGCGCCACACCGTTTCGGTGTAATAAGCCAGGGTGATGACGGTGCCCAGAATGGGACCAATACAGCTTGTCCAGCCAACGGCGAACGTGAGGCCAAAGAGATAAGAGCCACTCAGGGTGGCACTGCGTGGTTCTGCCCCGCCCTCGCCGCTGGTATCTATACCAGAAAACCCTTTGCCCAACAGGCTCAACACCCCCATGACCATGATCACTGAACCACCGACGATCATCAAAACATCCTGGTTGTCGCCTAAAACACGGCCCAGGGCAAAACCTACGGCGCCAAAGAGGGTAAAGGTGGTGGCCAGGCCCATCATAAAGGCCAGGGTGTTAGAGGCAATTTGCGTGCGGCCACTTTGAAAGGCAAAGGCAAAGTAGGCGGTGAGAACCGGCAAGGTACAGGGGGAAACAAAACTTAAAATGCCCGCACCAAAAGCCAATAGGGCCAACACGGGGAAGGGCTGTGTTTGCAGCCCTACTTGAAACTGGTTGGGGCTGCTGTTTTGGTTGAGGCCGCCAATGATGAGCAAGACCACGGCCGTGGTCACCACCCCAATGAGCAGCTTTTGACCATTGGAAAGGGCTTGAAACCGCCGGGGAAGTGATGTGGATTGTTGCATTAATCTACTCCGTTCTTAAAAGATCATGCCGGTTAGGCCATGTGCCATCGGCTATTTTACGTACCTTAAGCTACCTAAAAGTATGCCTGGAATTTAAAACAGAAACGTAAAGCAGCCTACGTCCAAGACACGGCCGTTAAGTTTGCTCATCTTCCTGTAATAATTGCGCCATCAACTGTAAATCTTTTTGTAAGTTGCGCTGCCGCATGGCCAGCGTGCCAATGTATGCCAGGGCGATTAACCCCATAACCCCATACCCTAACATTAAATAATTATTAAATCGATGGGGATTACCCACCTCCGATTGCCACAGGGGTAAGGTCAACATCCATAAAGTTAACATGGCTATCCTCCTTGCAGGCGAGCGGCCACCCGCATTTTTAATGACGCTACTTCATCTTGCAACAGCTGCAGCCGCATACGGTTTACCAGCCAGGCCGCGTAAATCAGCGAAAACGAAACCACATTCACCATGAGGGTGATGCCCATTTTCATGGAAGCCAGGCCTGGTTCAATATCTTGCAAACCCTCGGCTGCCCCCTGAGCGGATTCCAACGTGCCGCCAAACACCACCGGATGAATGTCACGCCAGATGCGAATGCTCACATAAGCCAGGATGATAGAGACAAAGGCTACAATCACGTACACGGCCGCAAACCGCCCCCGTCGTTCTTCTTCCTCAATGGCTCCGCGCAGCATGAAGTAGGCCGCATAGGTCAACCAGGCGATGGTGATCAGGGTCAGGCGTGGACTCCACTCCCACCAGGTATTCCAGGCTGGCTTGCCCCAGACCGAACCGGCGGCGGTGGTAACTGTCAGAAACACCAGCCCTACTTCTACTGAGGACAAAGCAAGGGTGTCCCACCGTCGCTGGGGCTTGCGCAGGTACAAAATTCCGGCTACCAGGGCCACAAAAAAGGCGATAGAGCCAACCCAGGCCGTGCCTACATGGAAATAAAAAATGCGCTGCACGTTGCCCATGGTGCGCTCCACCGGAGCATACAAAAATATGGTCGCAATGCTTATGATCAATGCCAGTAACGCCAGGACGTTTAAGACGCTAACGACTTTATTTAATCGCGAAATGGTCATTTTACACACTCCTTCTGTAACGTATCGTTTAAGATTCCACCACAAAACGATAACTCAAAAAACCTACCGCCAAAATAGCCAGATCATAGGCTAATAATAATGAGAGACTGCTGCTGAGACGCCCGGCCTCTGGCTGCAAGGAGACGATCTCCGCTGTGGCAATGGCGGCTGGCAAGATCAGCGGCAGTACGATGGGCAGCAGCAAAATGGGTAACAGCACCTCGTGAGCGCGTGTCTGAATGGTCATAGATGTAATGAGGACGCCAGCCGCCACATAGCCAATGGTGCCCAGCAGCAGCACCAGCAGCGCCATAGGCTGCCAGAAGGGTTTGTTAAAAAAAATAGTGAACATGAAGATGAGAACGATCTCCAGCAGCAATGTAAATATGGTGACACTGATTACCTTGGCCAGGTAAACGCCACGCCGGTCAATGGGGGCAATAAGCATGGCGTCGATGGTCTGGTTTTCACGTTCCAGGGCCAGGGAACGATTTAGCCCCAAGGTGCCAGCCAGGACAATGGTTGCCCATAACAAGCCGGTGGAAACTTCGCGGGCGGCGTCCAGGTCTGTGCTGAGGGCAAAATTAAACATGACGACCGTCACCAGCGAAAACATGACCATAATACTCATAGTCTGGCGCGTGTGCTGTTCAATGCGTAAATCTTTCCAGACTATGGACCACACGGCCGTGCCGAAGCCAAAACGTGAAGATTGCAGAGCCGAGATCGTCTGGCCTGGTTTAGCCATAGGTCTTGTTTCCTTGGGCACTTATTACTTCTTTGTGCCCGGTATATTCAGCATAAAGGGCCAGAAATTCGGCAGAAGTGATGGCCTGGCTGTTTAACTCACAAGCAATGGTGCCCCGATGCAGGATGGCCAGGCGATCACACAAATTCAGGCCATGAACCAGGTCATGTGTAATCAGTAAAATGGTACGGCCGTGGGCCACCTCCCGCCGCAGCAAATCATCCAATAAATGAGAAGCATCCTGATCCAGGCCGGTATACGGTTCGTCCAAAAGCAGCACGTCTGGCTCATGCAGGGTAGCCCGGGCAATGGTCAGGCGCTGTACCATGCCGCGAGAAAAGGTTCGCACCGGATCTCGCTGCCGGGCGGCCAGCCCCACTTGTTTGAGCGCTTGCGCTACCCGCTTTTCACTATCAGGTAATTGGTAGAGTCGGGCAAAAAAGTGCAGGTTTTCAGCGGCGGTTAAATCTCCATACAACATGGTTTGGTGTGAGACCAGGCCAATGTAACGGCGCACCTTGTCACCGTGCTGCGGCAGGGCCCAACCACCAATCTTAACTTCGCCAGCTGTGGGTTTCAGTAAGGTGGCTACAATCTTCATCAAAGTAGATTTGCCGGCACCATTAGGGCCTACAAGTGTCACAAACTCCCCAGGCTGCACATGTAAATTCACCCCGCGCAGCACCATATTCATGCCATAATTCTTTACAATGCCAGAAAGCCAAATCATAAGGTTAATTGTAGATTGTTGTGCTTAGCTGGCAAGTGAATGGCTTATGCATGGGCTGCTCACCGTTACCCGAACGGGCTGAAGCATGAAGGGAACGTCGGCCGTTTATCATAAAAAGTGCATAAAAAAGAGATGGTTTTAGTACCAAAGTACTATGTCTCAACAGAGACAATTTGGTGGCAAAGGGCCAAATCCTGCTATTATGTCAATCGGGTACTTGCCCAATTGGGGTGCAACCCATATAATGGCGACGATCTTTATGGGAAGAGGATTTTAGCAGTTTGATTCAAAACTTAACGGGTACAGTCACGCCCTGGATCTTGGGCACATTGTTGGTGCTTATGTTCCTGGCGTTAGCTATAGTTATCAAGTCGTGGCGCGAGGTAAAGAGTTCACCTTACTACTTTATGCGCCGTCAGGCTGAAAAACGACTCCAAACCTATTCGTTTGCCAGCCTGTGCCTGATAATGGCTACGGCCGTGACTGCTGCCTTCACCCTCCAGAAGCCTACAGAACATCAACCCTTGGTGGCGGTTTTGACAAATGCCAAACCAGCGACACAAGAGGTCATTGCGCTTTTAGAATCGGCGCCGGTGGTTCCTGTGCTTACCCAGAATGATTTGTCTCCCGAATCTATTTCCGCTGCCAACCAGCTTTTTGGGGAAGGTATTGAAGCCCGCACACAAGCTGCGCTGACCTTACCTGAAGAGTTTGCCCGGTTTGAACCAACGGCGGAACTGGATGAAAATACCTTCCTGGGTTCCCTCGTTTTTTCCACAAAGATTGATGAAGATTACACACCTGTCAATCCCAAAACGCTTTTCTCTGTAGGCCGCTATACCCTGTATGCTACGTTTGATTATGAAGGTATGGCCGACGGCATGGCTTGGGCCTGGGTATGGCGGCATGAGGGCGAGGTGATCGATGGGGGCAATGAATTATGGGCGTATGGGCAGGATGGCCCCGGGTATATCTATCTTAATCCTGAAGAAGGGTTCCGTGCCGGAAAATACTCGCTAGAAGTATGGTTAAACGGGGAGCTGTTTACACGGGCAGACGTGACCATGACTGGCTCCGCCTTGTCATCAGGCAACTAAACAACATGACTTAACAGATGCCTTACACATGGTGTAAGCCTTACACATGGTGTAACCGGTAACTGTAAAAAATAATAAACGCCAATGGCCCGGTGACCCCGGTTTTTTTGTTTTTACACTAGTACCACTTTTCAGTAATCCGCAGCCAGCTATCCGTAGGGCCTAACGCCAGTAAATGTCTACTGAAAACTGGTTACTGACTTCTGATGACTGATACTAGGAGCCGAACCGGCCACGGCCGTACACTGCCAACTGCCGCAGTTCCTTTAACCGTAATCCCCAACATGCCAGCAAATAAACTACCCCACCCACAACACTGCCGATGATGGCCTGCAGCCACAACGGGGTGGCCGCTAATTGTTGTAAGGTCCACCATGATCCCAGGGCCATCAAACAGGATGCTATGGACATCCGCCAGAGGCCGTCAAGCAAAACACGGCCGTGGATACCCCCCAACCGGCGCCGCAGCAGCCACAACAGCAGGCACACCTCTATAATGTTCGATACGCTAAAGCCTAACGTCAGACCCCCTAATGGCGGCCAGCCGCGCTGCGGGAAAACGGTGAAAGCCAGCCAGGAACTCAACAGCCACATACATACAATTTGCACCCCCCCGGCCAGGACGGGGGTCAGGGTGTCACTTAGGGCGTAAAAAGCGCGGGCCACCACTTCCAGGGCTGTCAATGCCACCAGCCCCACGGCAAAAAAGAGTAACGCCCACTGCACCAATACGCTCCCTTCGGGCGTTACTTCACCCCGTTCAAACAGCAAAACAACCAGAGGTTGGCGCAGCAGCATGACCAATACAGAGGCCGGTAAGCCCAGAAACAGCACCACGCGCAGGGAATCGGCCAGAATTTGCCGCAGATCGGCAAATGCCTGCCGTGCGGCCAGTGACGCCATCGTGGGAAAAGCGGCAATGCCCAGCGCCTGCCCAATGATGCCCTGTGGCAGTAAGATAATACGGGAAGCGGTAATCAGCGCCGGGTAACTGCCAATGACCATTAAATCTGTCAGATAGATAAAGAGGAATTTATTGATCTCACTAAATGAAAGACCAAGGACACGCGGCGCCATAAGTTTGAGTACTTGTAAGACACCGGGGTCATGTAGCGTGAACACGGCCGTATACCGGACCTGCTTTTGCCTTAACCCTGGCAGCTGCACCAGCAAATGCCCCAGCGCGCCCACAACCGTGCCGATGGCGAAACCCATTGCGGGTGTGGTGTCACTGAGAAACGGCCATACCAGGCCACCGGCAATGATGCCCAGCGTGTAAATGGTGGGTGCCAGCGCCGGCAGCAGAAAGTGCTGCCGGGCATTTAAGGCCCCCATGATCACCCCACTGACGCCAAAAATAATAGGCGAAAGCAGCATGATACGCATCAACCATACGGTTAAAGGCAAAATTTCCGGGAACTGCTTGATCTGCTCGGCGGCAAAAAAGATCACAACCTGGGGGGCAAACAGCGCCATAAGGGCGCACACGGCCGTCATAACCACAAGCACCAGGTTGATAATGGCGGAAAAGAGCTGCCAGCCGCCACCTTCGTCCTCGTGTTCAAAATAAGCCGTGAAGGTAGGGATAAAGGCCGCGCCAATGGCCCCGCCCGCCAGAATGAGAAAAATAGACTCCGGGAAACGATTGGCAATTTCAAAGGCGGCGGCCTGAGGCGTGTCAATACCCAACGTAGCCCGGACAATCACCTCGCGCAGCAAGCCCACGGCACGCGCCAGCAAGACCAGCGCGCCCACCAGCCCGGCCGCACGCAGCACCTGGCCACGGCCGTTGACGACTTTGTCTTCTTTGGGCATAGACATGAGGGGGGATTATACGCGGTTCAAGCCCCCTGTGGTAAAATCCCTGGCCAGCGTGGGGCAGGCTGTGGGCTTGCACCACACACTACAAAGGCAGGAGTAAATTATGGTCCCAACTATCCGTATTGAAAACATCGCCAGCTATGTTGGCCAGCAAGTGACCATTCAGGGTTGGCTTTACAACAGCACCCATAAAGGTAAGCTCATCTTCCTGCGGCTGCGTGACGGCAGCGGCATGACCCAGGGGGTGGTCTTTCGCCCTGACGTGGGTGACGACCTGTTTGAAATGCTCAAACAAATTGGGCAGGAAAGCTCTCTCATGGTCACGGGCACGGTGCGTGAAAACGAACGTGCCCCCGGTGTGCCCAAAGGGTATGAAGTAGGTGTGGAGCAAATTAAGGTGTTGCAAGAGACACACGAGTATCCTATCACCCCCAAAGAGCATGGTGTGGAGTTCCTGATGGATAACCGCCATTTATGGCTGCGTTCCAGCCTGCAATGGGCCGTGATGCGTGTCCGCGCCACCATCAAACGAGCCATCATTGATTTTCTTGATGACGAGGGCTTCCTGAACATTGATACGCCTATTATTACCCCGGCGGCGGCCGAAGGTACCAGCACGCTGTTTGAAATAGATTACTTCGATGAAAAAGCGTTCCTGGCCCAAACCGGCCAGCTTTACAACGAGGCCAATATCGGCGCTTTTGGCAAGGTGTATTGCTTTGGCCCCACCTTTCGCGCCGAAAAGTCTAAAACGCGCCGCCACCTGGCCGAATTTTGGATGGTAGAGCCGGAGATGGCCTTTTTTGACCTGGATGATTTGATGGCCTTTGAAGAACGCTTTGTGGAATACATTGTGCAAACCACCTTAGCCAGACGTGGGCCGGAATTGGAAATGCTGGAGCGAGATACTACCGTTTTGGCGAACATCAAAGCTCCTTTCCCCCGCATGAGCTACGATGAGGCCGTAGCCCGCATCCAGGCCATCCGTGAAGCTGCCGATGATCCGGAATTGAAGGACCTGCTCCAGATTGAATGGGGCGATGATTTTGGTTCGCCGCACGAAACAGAGTTGGCCAAGCAGTTTGGCCAGCCGGTATTTGTATATGGTTATCCCACACAGGTAAAGGCGTTTTATATGGAGCCGTGGCCGGGCCGGCCGGAAGTGTGCAAGAGTGTAGACCTGCTGGCGCCCGAAGGGTATGGTGAAATCATCGGCGGCAGCGAGCGCATGAGCGACCCAGATGTACTGATGGCCGCCATTAAACGGCACGAACTGCCTTTGGAGCATTACGGTTGGTACGTGGACTTGCGCAAGTATGGCAGTGTGCCCCACTCCGGCTTTGGCCTGGGGCTGGAGCGTACGGTGGCCTGGATTTGTGGCCTTGAGCATATCCGCCAGACCAGCCCCTTCCCGCGCACATTAAACCGGATGAAGCCCTAAGTCGGTGATGAGAGAGGGAGATTGCCCGGTACGTTAAATCTCTAATCGCCCTCTTCTGCACGTTATGCCTTCAAAAAAGCGTACCCGCTTGTTCGGGCAGATAGTGGGCCTGGGGATGATCGTTGCGGCCCTGCTGGTGCTGGCATTGATGTTTGTGGATGTGCCGGCTGTCTGGCAGGCACTGCGCCGCGCCAGACTGGTTTATGTGGGGGCATCGTCGCTGTTTTTGCTGGCGGGGCTGGCCTGTTTTGCCGCACGCTGGCGTTTTTTGCTGCAAGGCAAGCCAGGATTCTGGCACACCTTTCACGCCGGCAACATTGGTCATGCCGGGAATATCTTGCTGCCGGGGCGGGTGGGGGAACCAGGGCGCATTGTGGTGATGGGGCGGGACGGTACTGTATCTTATGCAGAAGCGACGTCCAGTTTTGTGGTGGAACGGTTGTTTGAACAAATCATGCGGCTGATGGCGTTGATCACGGCCGTCGCTTTGGGCAGCGGGTTAAACATCACACCAGGCACTATGGTCACCAGTCTGTTATTTCTAGCGGTGATGTTTATGCTTATTTTCTGGCTGGTACGTAACCGGGAGATGACGCGGCAAAAGGGTACGGCCGTATTAAGCCATCTGCCACGTGTTACCCCAGAAAAGGCCGGCCGTTGGTTGGATGAACTGCTAGATAACCTGCAATACGTGGCCTCGCTGCGGCGTGCCGCCCAGGTGATTGGTTGGTCACTGTTAAGTTGGGGCTGCTTCTGGGTATTCTTTTACTTCACGCTGTTGGCATTGGGCAGCCCTATTCTACCAGCCAATTGGCTGCCCATGTCCATGGGTGCCCTGGCGCTATCACCGCCCTCCGCGGCCACACAGCCAGGGCTATTTCATGGATCGGTGGTGATTCCGCTTGCGGCCGTTGGTTATGATATAGAAATGCTCACGGCCTACACCATTCTGCTGCATATCATTGAAATGTTCTGGATGGTGCTGCTGGCAATCTGGGGGCTGGCGCAGACAGGGCTCTCTGTTTCTGCCGTCATTCGCCATGGGTAAGCCGCACCAGACCACCCCATTACAAATTACGGGTTCCTGAGACCCAGGCCCAGTGATGCCGTCTGACGGGGTCGTTGTCGGTAGGGGTAATGTTTTCAGTCCAGAAGTCAGAAGTAGAAAGCCCGGTTACGTGCATTTCGACCTCAAAAAAGTGGTACTGTGTTTGCAGGCCAGGGTAAGAAGGGGAGACGAACTCCTCCTGTCGCTCTCCCCCTTCGACGCTGCTGATTGTTTGCACATGGGCATCCCCCAACTCTTCTTGCAAGCAGCGCTGTGCCGCTGCCTTGGGCGTCTCATTGGGTTTCATCTTTTCAGCAGGGAAGATGTGGCGCTGGCGAATACGGCCGTCGCTCAATTCCTGCTCTATTTCCACCAACACTTTGCCAGCCTGCCGGATGATGACCTGTACCACCCGCACAATACGCATCGGGGGATCATCCTGCAGGGTACAATCACCCTGTTGCAATTCTTGCCAGAGGGAAGTGGGTGTCTTGCTGCCGGCATCACCCCACCTGGCAGTATCAACCCCGTTTTCATGTAGCCATTTTGTTAATGCTGTTACGCTCTCAAACATCTTGATACCCTTTGCTTCCTGCTCATTTTGCGCTGTAAGCTGTAGCCTTTAAGGTACAACTAACGGTGTATCTGAGAAACCGCCTGGCGCAACTCTACAAAAACCGGATGCACGCAGGTGATAATAGCGGCCACCCGCTGGCCTACGGCCGTCTGGTATGCTCTGGTGAGTGGTGCTTCCGGGTATACCTCATACAATTTTGTCCAGCCCTTATCCCACATTTCTGCTTCTATACTATCACCCAGTACGTCCTTGATTTCAAATAGATGGCGGCGAAAGCCGTTCAGCAGGTAACGATTCAGCTTCTGGTCATTGGCTTCACAGTGAAAGCCCAATTCCCATCCCTTTTGCCGGGCTGCGCGAGACACTTCATAATGCAGGCGTGGTTCACCAAAATGAAACTGCACCAGCCACTGCCACGGCTGGCGCACCTGCACCACCTGTAAGCTTGGTAACAGGTGTGGGATGACAACATCTGGCAGGGTGGCAATAAATTGTCGTTGTGACAGTGTGTCCATACCCCCATTTTCCTCAAGCTGAAAAAAACCGCAATAATGATTCCTGGGCGTTTGTGCTAAAATGACCCCTATGGATAAAGAACATGTGATACAAACCAAAAACCCTCAACTATTTTCACAAGTTAAGAAGGTATTGGCCGGTTTGGGATTGATCCATTGAAAGCGAAATACGCGGCCGTTTACCACGCCCTTACCCAGACCTACGGCGAACCCGAATGGCGGCCTCACCATCCACCGGTAGATGAGCTTGTATGCACCATCCTCTCTCAGGCTACCTCAGATGTCAACCGTGACAAAGGTTTTAACGCCCTCAAAAAACGCTACCTGGACTGGGAAAGCGTTATGAACGCCCCGGAAGATGAGGTTGTACAAACCATTTACTCTTCCGGGTTAGCCAACCAGAAAGGGCCACGCATTCAGGCAGCGCTGCGTTTTATTTACCAGGAACGAGGTGTGATTGATCTGGATTTTCTAAATGAGATGCCCCTGGATGTGGCCCAGGCATGGTTGACACAGATAAAAGGCATTGGCCCCAAGACGGCCGCCATCATTCTGTTGTTTTCTTTTGGACGGCCGTGTTTCCCCGTAGACACGCATGTTCACCGTATCACGCGCCGCTTAGGACTCATTGACCACAAAGTCACGGCTGACAAAGCGCACAATATCCTGCAAAATATAGGGAAGGCCGAAACATTCTACCCGATGCACATCAATCTCATCCGGCACGGCCGCGATATTTGCCGGGCACGCCGCCCACAATGTGATAGTTGCACCTTGCAGCAACTCTGTGATGATTATCAGACAAGACAATAGGAGGTTAGAGAGTGGCCACTGGAGATTTGCAAAAGCAACTCTTTCATCCGCATTTCCAATCTCTCCCAATATCATGAGCAAACCAACCTTAGAACGCCAACAAGCCCGTTTATCCGCCCTTTATGAAGTCAGTTCCCAACTGGGAAAAAGCCTTGACCTGGATGAGGTGCTCAACCAAGTTATGGATGCCATCATCCAGCTCACCGGGGCTGAACGTGGCTTTCTCATGCTTTATGACGAAGACACTGGCCAGCTTGTTACCCGTGCGGCCCGCAACGTAGACCAGAAAACCATTGATGGCGACGCCATGAACATCAGCCGCACCGTGGTGGAACGGGCCGTTGCCTCTGGTGACGGTGTTCTCACCAGCAATGCCCAGGAAGATGCCCGCTTCTCTGGCCAGCAAAGTGTCGTTGGCTATCAGCTGCGTTCTATTATGTGTGCTCCCTTGCAAGCGCGCGGCTTCACCCTGGGCGCCGTTTATGTAGACAACCGCCTCATGGCTGGCGTTTTTGAAATGGCGGACCTGGATTTGTTGATGACCTTTGCCAACCAGGCGTCGGTAGCCATTGAAAATGCCCGGCTCTTCACCCAGACCGATGCCGCCCTGGCCCGCCGCGTAGAGGAACTTTCTATCTTCCAACGCATTGACCAGCAGCTGAACAAGTCACTGGAGCTTAACCGTGTCCTCAGCCTGGCGCTTAACTGGGCTATTGCCCTTATCAATGCCGACGGCGGCTCCATTGGCCTGTTTGAGCGGCCGGAGGAGGCCCCACCTTACCTGCGCCTGATGGTCTTCCGTGGTGCAGATGAGGTGGATGAAATGCGCAATGTCCCGGTAGACCATCCTATTGTCCAGCAAGTTTTAGCCGGTAGTCATTCGGTGCTGTCCCATGATGTGACCGAGTCTGAATCTATTGACGGCACACCGGCCAACGTACAGTTGGCCGTACCCATTCAACAGGGAGGGCAGATTTCCGGCCTTATCACCCTGGAAACGCAGCATGCCCGCGAGATCAACCGTGAAGACATAGCCTTTGTAGAGCGTTTGGCTGACCGCGCCGCCGTGGCTATTAACAACGCCCAACTGTATGAGCAAATTAATGCCGCTAATCAGGCTAAAAGTGAGTTTGTCAGCCTGGTGGCTCATGAACTGCGTGTACCCATGACCTCTATTAAGGGCTACGCCGACCTGATTATCAGCGGCGTGGCTGGGCCGCTTAACGACCAGCAGTCCCAATTCCTGGAAGTGATCCGCCGCAATTTGCAGCGTATGAGCACCCTCATCAGTGACCTGTCTGACATCAACCGCATTGAAAGCGGCCGTATGGTCTTTGATGATAAAACCTTTGATATCCGTGAAACAGTGGCCGATGTAACCGGCAGCCTGCACGAGCAGATCGAGGCCCGGGGGCAAACCCTGACTATTGATATTGCGGAAGAGGTTCCCGATGTGCACGCTGACCCCACGCGTATTGCCCAGGTGCTGACCAATCTGGTAAGTAATGCCCACAAATACACACCAGATAACGGCCGTATCATCGTACGGGTGACAAGTGATGGGCACGTGGCCATTGTTTCCGTAGAAGACACAGGCATTGGCATTTCAGAGGAAAATCAGAAAAAGTTATTTACCCAATTCTTTCGGGCAGAGGATCATGCCGTGCGTCAGCAGCAGGGTTGGGGCTTAGGGCTTTCTATTGTACGTAATATGGTAGAAGCACAAGGCGGACAAATTGAGTTCGAAAGTGAAGTGGACAAAGGCAGTACGTTTACCTTTACCGTGCCGTTGGCCAAACAAGAATAATGGGTTGTCGTAACGTTGGTGGGCGGCTTTACGGCCGTTAACCATCGGCGACAAACCACCTGGAGAAGGAGTGCTGGCATGAATGAAGATTATCCGGGTCTTAAATTATTGTTAAGTTATGAAGTCCGGCCAGAGGCAATTCAGGATTATCGCCAATTTGTGTTGCAGCGATACATTCCAGAGATGCAGGGTATGGGCTTTCAAATTAGCGAGGCATGGCATACGGCGTATGGTGATGCCCCCAACCGGTTGATTGGCTTTGTCTGCCGGGATCGGGCTACTTTGGATGATCTGTTGGCCAGCGAAACCTGGTTTACCCTGAATGAACAGATGGCTACCTATGTGACGGATTTTAGCTATAAAGTGGTACCGTATCGCGGTATTTTTCAACTGTAAGGGTACATTAGGGTGAGACGTCAGACAAGACAATCTCTGACCCACCTGCTCCCAACCCTGACGCGCATCCATGAAAAAGCACAAAATCCTCCTTTATGAGCTTGCCAGTCGGCGAATGCGAAATAAGCTGCTGCTTTTGTGGCTGATTCTGTTGGCGCTGGCTGTCTATGACCAGTTTATGACGCGCGTATTGGGGGAGTTTTGGTTTGTGGTGTGGCTGCTGATCCCCTTGTTGGCCGCATTGTGGTTATATTATGCATTTTTGCTGCGGCGATCAGCGCTCATTGTCATGCCGAAATACCTGGTGTTGCAGGGGCCGTTGGTCAGCGTGAAGATCAGTTACGGCCGTATCACCTCTACCACCTCCAGCCATATGGGCCAGCACTATGACCTGAAAACGCTCAAAGGGCGGGATCGTTTTGTGGTTGAGCCTCTTTATGAGTATGCTTGTGGCTTTATTGAACTGTATAGTTTTCCTGCCGGACTGAATAAAAAACAGCGCAAGCGTTTCTCCCGGTTTTTGTTTAGTCCCCGCCGGCCGGGCCTGCTGTTGGTGGTTAATGATTGGATGAAACTCAGTCGCGATATAGAAGTGGCCCGCCAGAAATGGCAAGAAGCACGTGGCCTGGCAAAGCAAGAAGACACGCGTTCCCTGGCGGCACGTATCCTCGATTATTGACACCTTCCAGTAGACGATGGGCAGTAATCAGTAATCAGTGGGCAGTAATCAGTGGGCAGTAATCAGTAGTCGGTAAAAAGAGTATGGCTGCCTGTTTGCTGTTGAGTTAATAACCAACCAATCCCCTGTTAACGTATAGAAATCGTTGTGTTTCGTCTGAGTAGCGTTGAGCAGCCGAGGCTGTTCTTGCCAGATAATGAGCGCTGCCTGCACATTCCATGAAGTCAAAAAGTAAAGAGGGTATGTTATGTCTTTGAGAAGCGTTTTATGGTTCTTGTTTATGATAGTGTTGATGGGCTGCACGGCCGTACCTGACGCCGAAGTCAGTACACCCGTGCCCACCCGCCCGGCCATCCCCACACCAGAAACAACGGCCGCCGCCGCCACGTTGTTACCCACACTGGTACCTACCACCACACCGCCGGCACAGACCTTTCATGATGAAACCTATGGCTTTACCTTTCAGTACCCGGCTCATTGGACAGTTGCCACCAATGACAACATCGTCAGCGTCATTAAAAGTGGTACGGGGATAGCGCTACACATCCGTTTTAAGCCAGTGGGCGACGAATTACCCATCACCCCTACCGGCATATCGGCCGGGGATCTGGTCAACCAGGGTGAGGTTCTATTCCTGGGCCAGGCGGTGGCCCAAAATGTCCTGGTTTACCAGGGTAAAGACAAAGCGGTCCTGTATGATAACCTGGCTGAACTGCCGCGCAGGCACCTGATCTTTTCGCTGGAACTGGCCAGTAATAACAGTGATTATGAAGTCATAAATATTCCCGAAGACATTCAAGCGGAAGCGGAAGCCATCATCGCTTCCTTTATGATGGCAGACACGACCTTTTTGCCGACACCAGCCCCTGCCCCTCCTATTGCCTTCAGCCAGCCATTCTGGTTAGGGCGCGGTGAGATTAAGGCTGCTGCCTTTTTGCCTGGGGGTGAGCAGGTGGTGATCGGCTGGGCCGATGGCTTGTCATTGGTCAACACGGCCGACGGCACCGAACGGTGGCAGCACACGGCCGACACCTCAGTATTGGCCGTTACCATGCATCCCCAGGGTACGGCCGTGGCTGCAGCCCTGAGTGATGGCACTGTCCTAGTTGTGGATGTGGCCAGCGGCCAGGCGCAGTCGTTTGTCGGTGCCCGCCCCAATGCCTATTGGGGCGATGTGGCCTGGTCGCCAGACGGCCGTACCATTGCCTTCCAATTCATTGGCCCTAACCGCGGTGACCCTATCTACCTGCTGCATGTGGCCGACGGCGCCGTCAGCGAAGTGCCGGGCAGCAAGATAGACGAAGGCACATGGCCGTACCTGGTCTGGTCACCAGACGGCCAGACGCTTACCCTGCCTTCACTCGGCGAATCATGCAGCCGCATTGTAGACGTGACCACCGGCGAAACCTTCCTGTCATTGGCTCACGACGAGGGGTGCTATGAGCCATTTGCCGCCACCTGGTCGCCAGATGGGCGAGTGCTGGCATTGGCCACCGGCACCGAAATTCACCTGCTGGACACCACCACTTTTGACGTAGGTCACCGGCTGTCCGGCGGTCCCTTTCTGTATAGCATTATTCAAGCGGGTCATCCCATCGCCTTCAGCAGCGACGGCCGTTACCTGTGCAACAAAGGGGGCTTCGATTTTTACAGTGCCCTTTATCCGTTGAAGGTATGGGATGTAGCCACGGCCGAACTCATAGGGCAGCAAGGGGAAGACGGCCTGGCAGCAGATGTGGAAGGGGAAAACCCGCACCGCATGGCCATTATCTGTGATGGCGGCTCGGTGACGTCTCTTTTTCGTGACGGCCGTTTAACCAGCTGGACGCCGCTGCCCGCCGCCCATGAGACGGCGGAAGTAACCTTTAACCACCTGCCGGTGATTGCCCCTCTGCACCGGTTTGTCTGGTCGGGTGACGGCCGTAAAATAGCCGCCTTCAACCGGTACGGCGGCACCATTGTGTGGGACGTGACCTCGGCGCAGGTAGAGGCTTCTTTTAACGTTGGTCGGGGGATGCCGGCGTTGAGCCAGAACGGCCAGATGCTGGCCCTGCTTGATGCCGAACAAGGCGACATTGCCGTCTATGACCTGGAAACAAGCCAGCCGCTGGCCCGTTTACCAGAGGCCACAACCTTGCCCATTGGAGGCGCGTTTTCCCCCACTGGCGTCCTGCTGGCCTATGGCGCTGACCATCGGGTGATGCTGGCTGATCCACTGACCGGGGCGGTGACGGCCGTGCTGGAAGGCCACCCCACAGGCAGCACCATCAGCCGTGTTGTCTGGTCACCTGACGATGGGGGGCTGGTCACAGCCGGGGTCAGAGGCGAAGAAGGCGAGTTGATCCTCTGGGAGCGTGATGGGCAAGGCGGTTACCAGGAAACCATGCGCAGCGAAACTGTGCGTGCCGGGTATGAGTGCTGTGTAGTCCTGGCCTTGTTCAGCCCTTCCGGCAACCTGGTAGCGCTGGAAGAACTGCCCCACCCCGAAGCCGCGGCCTTCAAAATTCACATTTATGAGCGCGAAACAAAGGAGGTCATCTTGACCGTGACCGAGCATCAACTGGCGGCCTGGGTCTCGGATGACACGCTGCTAACGGCCGAGGCGCAGTTTGACACCTACCTGACACAATGGTACGTGCGTACCGGGGAAAAGGAAGTGGGGCAGGCCACCGACATGGGCGGCCAGGCCTATGCACCCAACGGCCGCTTCTTTGCCCGGCAAAGTATAGGCGGTAGCAATGTTGGCCGGGCTATTGAGGTGTATTTCTGGCAATCTAACCAGTGGATACAGCGGCTGACACATGGCTATGATCTGTTGCAAATTAGTTGGTCGCCAGACGGCCGTTATCTGGCCTCGCTGGCTGTTGATGGCTCTATCCGTGTCTGGCCTGTCAGCTACGCAGAGTGACCGAACAAAAAACGTTTTATCTCATATTCTTCAAAAAAGGAAACTTACAGATGAAAAAGATATGCGCTTTGATCATTCTTTTAATGGCAAGTTGTACGGCTGTGCCCAACCCCGCTCCGGACGTAGAAGCCGTTACGGGCATCACGGACACTGCCTCAGCTGCCGAACCCATGTCGGTGGACTCAGCTTCAGCCAAAACCGGCATCATGACTGACTGGCTGACGTACCAAAATAACTTTTTTGGTTACCAGTTCAGCTACCCAGCGGAAGCCACCATTACCGTACAGGGTGTCACCGGCTTTCCCACCGGTGAACTGCCGCAGGGCATGACGGCCGACGATTATCTACAACAGCTTGAAGCAAGCTATCCGGATGACCTTTGTGTAGGTGTGCAGCATCAACAGGGGTTTGTGACCTTCCTGCCCGCGTGGGAGAAAGCCGGCAAGTATACAGACCCTTGCGGTGTTACCGGCGTGGGCGATTATGATCTTGTAGAGGCATCTGAAACGGTAGAGATAGACGGCCGTGTGTACACAGCCACTGGGCTCAAAACATACGAACGTAACGAAGAAGCCCATTGGATCAACGAGTTTTACACCATTACCTTAGGCGATGGGTCCATGATCCATTACGGCAGCATGGGCGGCACTGAGGCGGAATTCCAGCAAACAAAAGAAGTGCTGCGGCAAATTGTAACCTCGTTTCATTCTGAGAGGATATCGGGCGCGGCTACGGCACCCTGAAACAGTCAGCTAAACAGCGCTGGCAACAAGATGCCGGTTATCTGAGGCAGCTCGCCTCAGGGGCCGGCATCTTTGCGCTGGCCCATTTGTGCCCCATGAACCTTCGTTGAAAGTTACCTGCTTCATCGTTACAATCCATCTATGGATTTATTTACACACGGCCGGGCCGCCCAGATTCAGCAGGAATCACCGCTGGCTAACCGTATGCGCCCACGCACTCTGGACGAATATGTGGGCCAGGCGCATATCATAGGGCCGGGCCGGCTGCTGCGCCGGGCCATTCAGGCAGACCAGCTTTCTTCGCTCATTTTTTATGGCCCACCGGGCACAGGCAAAACCACCCTGGCCATGGTCATTGCCAACAGTACACGCAGCCACTTTATTACCATCAACGCCGTGCTGGCTGGCGTGAAAGAAATCCGCGAAGCCATCGAGACGGCGCAGGAGCGGCGCAACTTATACGGTCAGCGCACCACCCTCTTTGTAGATGAGGTTCACCGCTGGAACAAAGCGCAGCAAGATGCCCTGCTGCCCTGGGTAGAAAACGGCACTATCATTCTCATCGGGGCCACGACGGAAAACCCTTACTTTGAGGTGAACAAAGCGTTGGTCAGCCGCAGCCGCATTTTCCAGCTAAAGCCGCTGGCGCCGGCAGACCTGTACCAGATTGCCCAGCAGGCATTGGCGGATGAAACGCGGGGTTACGGCCGTCTTCACGTTCACATTGAGCCAGACGCCCTTGACCACCTGGTAGATGTGGCCAATGGGGATGCCCGGGGGGTGTTGAACGCGTTGGAGTTGGCCGTAGAAACGACGCCGCCGGATGGTGACGGCCGTGTCCATATCACCCTGGAAGTGGCTGAAGAATCTATCCAGCGTCGCGCCGTCCTCTATGACAAAGAAGGCGATGTGCATTATGATACTATCTCCGCCTTTATCAAAAGTGTGCGCGGCTCTGACCCCGATGCCGCCATGTACTGGCTGGCCAAGATGGAGTACGCTGGCGAAGACCCTCGTTTCCTCTTCCGCCGCATGGCCATTCTGGCCGGGGAAGACGTGGGCATGGCTGACCCCAACGCTATCACGGTGGTGTTAAGCTGCTGGCAGGCGTTTGAGCGCATTGGCCTGCCTGAAGGCCGGTTTCCCCTGACGCTGGCGGCCCTGTATCTGGCCACTGCCCCCAAGTCTAATTCCACCTTCGCCTTTTTTGACGCCCGGGCCACCGTGGAAAAAGAACAAGACACAGAGGTACCCAACCATTTGCGTGATACCAACCGGGACAAAGAAGGCTTTGGCCACGGCCAGGGTTATATGTACCCCCATGCTTACCGCGACCATTGGGTGGCCCAGCAATACCTGCCAGCGGCGCTGCAGGGCAAGCTGTTTTACCAGCCTTCAGACCAGGGATATGAACAGGGCATTCGGCAGCAGGTGGCGCGGCGGCGTGAGGCGCAGTTGGCTGCCATGTTGGCGATGGATGAATGGCACACAGACTTTGGAGAAGTTCTTACCACCAGCCCCGCTAACCGCACCAGAGATGCCTGGTTGCAGCGCACCATCAGCAACAGCGGGCGAAATTTAGGCCACCAACGTGACCGGCTGTTTACGCTGGCGGCCGTGCAGCGCCACCATCTGGTGCTGGATGTGCATGCCGGGTCAGGGCTGCTGACGTGGGAAGCGGCCCGGCAGGCGCCGGAGGGGGGCGTGTGGGCGCTGACGCCAGACCTGCAAGCAGGTGAAGCTTTGCGCCAGATGGCCGCACGTTTACCGGAAATTGAACGGCCGTCTATTCTCATCGGCCAACTGAATGAGCTTGATTACCTGCTTGATTTACGTGGCGAAACTGGCCTGAAGTTTGACTGCATTCTCGGCCGCAACCTCTTCACTGCGGCTGAAGGCGGGTTAAAGAGCCCTGATGGGTTACGGATGCCGGATGGCGAAGCCATCCGGCAGTTGGGTGCCAGGCTGATGCCTGACGGCCGTGTCTGCCTGGTACAAACCATTCCCCGGCATGGGCAGCGCCTGTACCGGCTGGTGACCTGGGCAGGGCAGGAAAAATTGCACAAAAAGGTGGCCGCTGCCGAGGAAGCCATTTACCATGATGAAAATGACCCTCTGGTGAATTGGGATGAAACGGATGTGCAGGCCGCTTTTACGCAAGCGGGCTTCACCCAGGTTCGCGTCCAGGTTGAAAAAGAAGTAAGCCAGCGCCAGATCACAGAAGCACATCTGGCGCGTTGGTTTGACGAAGGAAACACAGTGGGTGACAGGGCCAGCTATGGGCGTCGTTTGCAAGCGGCTGGTGTGACTCCCAAAGAAGTGTCACAGGTAGCTGCGCTCTATCAGAAGCAGTTATTGACCCAGGTGGTAGCGTGGGAAATGGCCGTAGCGTATGTGGCGGCCCGGTTATAAAATCAGCATTATCACCCCATTCCTGTTATACTTTGTATTATGTATTGGTGGTTGGAGGGGAAGTGATTTGAGAGAGAATCAACTAAATGCTAAAACTAGACTTTCGTAAAGAAGCAGAAGCCCTGTTTGATGAAATGGTAGCCACACGGCGTGATTTTCACAGTTACCCGGAGTTAGGTTTTGAGGAGACACGTACGGCTGGGATTGTGGCGGCGCGGTTAGATGCCCTGGGCTTTGAGGTGCAGCGTGGTATTGGCCAGACGGGTGTTGTGGGGCTGCTTGATGGCCCTGAAGACGGGCCGACCGTTATGGTGCGTTTTGACATGGACGGGCTGCCCATTGAGGAAGAGAGCAACATAGAGTATGCGTCGCGGCATCCGGGTGTGATGCATGCCTGCGGCCATGATGGCCACACCGCCATGGGGCTGGCGCTGGCAAAGATTATGGCCAGGTATCGTGAGGAGATGCACGGCCGTTTGAAGTTTGTTTTCCAACCGGCCGAAGAAGGGCTGGGCGGCGCCTTTGCTATGATTGCCGATGGCGTGCTGGAGAATCCACGGCCAGACGTGGCGTTTGCCATGCACGTCTGGACGCCCGAAGAGTACGGCAATGTGCGCATTGTAGAAGGCCCGTGTATGGCCTCCTCTAGCGTTTTTACCATTACCATACAGGGGCATGGCGGGCATGGTGCCGCTCCTCACCTGGCCAATGACCCCATTGTGGCTGCCGCGCACATTGTGGCTGCCCTGCAAAGCATTGTCAGCCGCAACATAAATCCGCAAGAAAGTGTGGTGGTTTCTATTGGTGAATTTAAGGCAGGCACCACGTTTAATGTCATCCCTGATAAAGCCATTCTGAAAGGAACCGTGCGCAGCTATAACAATGACCCTCATCGCATTATTTACCGCCGCATTCTGGAAATGGCCACACGTATGGCCGAAGCGTTTAGCTGCAAAGCGTCTATGGAAACAATTGCCATTGTGCAGGCGGTGGTCAATGCCCCAGAACCCACGGCCGTGGTCCGCGAAGCGGCTAAAAAAATCATAGGGGCTGACCGGATTGTGGAAAAGCGTACCATGGCTTCTGAAGATATGGGCTTCTTTTTGGATGAAATTCCCGGTTGTTACTTTTTCATCGGCGGCCGTAATGAAGAGAAAGGGTACACGTACCCGCATCATCACCCTAAATTTGACTTTGACGAACGCGCCATGATCAATGGCGTGGCCCTGATGGCCGAGTCAGTGTCGCGCTATGTGATGAATGACGGCCACAGGTAATCCATACATCATGCCCCCTTCACCAGATCAATCACACATGGGCCATAGCAAGTGACTGATGAGTGATCACCAATTACCATTAACAGATTACCAGGTTGTGTGCCTGGCCGGGGGCGTGGGTGGCGCCAAGCTGGCCGATGGTCTGGCGCAAATTATGCCTCCCTCGCAGTTAACTATCATCGTAAACACGGGAGATGATTTTCAGCACCTGGGGTTAACCATATGCCCAGACCTGGACACGGTGATGTACACGCTGGCCGGTGCGGCCAACCTGGAGACAGGGTGGGGGCGTGCCGGGGAAAGCTGGCAGGCCATGGGCGCAGTGGCCCAACTGGGTGGCCCAGATTGGTTTCGTCTGGGTGATCTGGACCTGGGTACGCACCTGGTGCGTACCCATTTGCTGCATAAGGGACAATCACTCACGGCCGTAACCCGGCACCTCTGCCTGCACTTCGCCATTCAGCCCACCATTCTGCCTATGAGTGACCAGGCCGCGCCAACCCTGGTTGAAAGCCACGGCCGTCCCCTGCCTTTCCAGACCTGGTTTGTGCGTGAACGTTGGCAGCCGCCTGTCAGCCGGGTCATCCTCCCGGAAGATGTCAAAGCCACACACGCCGCCGGCCTGGCCCTGGAAGCGGCAGACATCGTGGTCATTGCCCCCTCCAACCCATTTGTCAGTATAGACCCCATCCTCAACGTCTATCCCATTCGGGCCATGTTGGAAGATTTACCACAGGTTGTGGTGGCTGTCAGCCCTATTGTGGGTGGTCAGGCCATCAAGGGGCCGGCGGCAAAGATGATGCAGGAGATGGGGCTGGAGGTATCGGCCACGGCCGTGGCCCAACATTATGGCGACCTCCTTGACCTGTTTGTGTATGACCGGCAAGATGAAGGGCAGTTCGCGGCTGCCGAGGTCACGGCCGTGTGCCTGGATACGGTCATGACAGATGCTGCCAGCCGCCGCCGGCTGGCCCAAGAAGTGCTGGCGGCGGCCGTACAGTTCATTAACTAAAAGGCAGCAGTGTTCAGTGAGAGAGTGTACTGAAGAGTAAAAACTGCTTACTGAATACTGCTTACTGAATACTGGAAAAGGAGACTCCCATGTCTAAAGATCGTGCCGCTCTCTATTTACAAGACGCCCACTCGTTGCAAGAAGGTATGGCCCTGGCACAGTACGCAGAGGCCAAAGGATTTGAAGCCGTCTGGCAGGCGGAAAGCCGCCTGGTGCGTGATGCCATCGTCCCTATGGCGGCTTTTGCCGCCGTTACCAGCACTATCAAGGTAGCCAGTGGGGTGACCAATAACTGGACACGCAACATTGGCTTGTTGGCGGCCACGTTCCTGACGTTGGATGATCTGGCCCAGGACCGCATCATTTGTGGCATTGGCGCCTGGTGGGACCCACTGGCGCGTAAGGTGGGCATTGAGCGGCATAAACCGTTGGCCGCTATGCGGGAAACGGTAGACGTGCTGCGCCGCCTGCTTACTATGGAACGGGTCACCTTTCATGGCGAGTTTCATCATGTGGATGATATTGTGCTGGATGTGGTTTACGGCCGTAAAGCACCGCGCCACGTACCTATCTATATTGGGGCTACTGGCATGAAAATGATGGAGCTGGCCGGGGAAATTGCTGATGGTGTCTGTCTGAACTATCTGGTGCACCCTGACTATAACGCTGCCGCCATGGCCGCCCTGGCGCGCGGCGCCAAACGTGCTGGCCGCCGCCTGGAAGATATTGACCGGCCCCAATTGGTCATTTGCTCAGTAGACCATGACCGCCAAAAAGCCCTGGACAAAGCCCGTTTTATGATGACCCAATACCTGGGCCAGCAGCCGCACCTGATGAAAGCCAGCGGCGTTAGCCAGGAGTTGTTGGATGATATTCACCAGGTTCTCACCTGGCCGGCCACCGATGAACAAATCCGTGAAGCCATGCGCCTGGTGCCTGATGACGTTGTACAAATGTGTACAGCCAGTGGTTCACCGGCAGAGGTGAAGGCCAAAGTGCGGGACTATATTGCCAGCGGCGCTACCTGCCCTATCCTGTACCCCCTGGGCGACGCCCGTTTGATGATTGACATCTTTAGCGAAGGCTATATGACCGCATAACCAGCGGTTCGGCCATCAATTTCCTAAATATCGATTGCTGATTTCCCAGGGTACTAATGGGTGAATGAAAGAGAATAGCCTGTCCTATATACTGAATTTGTATTGATGACAAAACCTGACCATAGTTACCTGCATTTTCACCACCAATAAATGGTAGGCGGTACGGCCGTTACCTACAATAGCGTTATGAACCAGGCATATTCTCAAGAACTACGTACTGACACAACACGCATTCTTATTCCCGTCCTTTCCGCGGCTTCTGTCCTCACCAGCCTTATCTTAACCATCAGTTCTACCTCTGTCACCCAGGTATGGCATTTTTGGGTCATCGCTGTGGTGGCCCCCTTGGGTGGGTGGGTGGCCTGGGAATTGCTGCAGCGGGAGAGGGTAGAGGCCAGCACCGACCTCTTCCTGATTATACAACTGGGCATCCTGAGTTTGCTGCTTTATCAGGAGTGGCAGCCCGGTGGCGCCGTCCCCTACTTTTTTGGCGTTATTATAATTGCCAGCAGTATGTTCAAACGGGCGGAAACCGGCTTGCTCACCTGGGGCGCGTCCAGCTTTATTATCCTGGTGGTGGCTGCCCTTAAATTTGGCATTGCCCCCGAAACCGTAGCGTTTATTAGCGGCCCGATCCTTGTAAATCTGGCCCTGGCGGCTATTGCTTATTTGTCGGCTATGGAGTGGCAATATGCGGTAGAGTCCGTTAGTGATCTACACCGCAATGTGCAGCGGCGCCGTGATGAATTATTTACCATTCAAGAAGAGCTGCAGTGGACAAACGCCAAGCTGGAATCCACCAATAGAAAATTAGACCGGGCGCGGCAAGAGGCGTTAGATGAACGGGACATACGCACCCGGTTTATGAACCACGTTAGCCATGAACTGCGTACCCCTTTGAACTCAATTGTCAATTTTGCGCATATCGTGCGCCTGGGGGGCCGGGGAACGGTCACCGAGGGGCAGATTGATTACCTGGAGCGCATCGAAAAATCAGGCTGGCACCTGCTTTCTGTGTTAAATGATTTGCTGGACATGGCCCAAATTCAGGCGGGTGAATTTAAGTTACAATTGGAGGTATGTGATCTTCACGTGTTGTGTGAAGAGACCATGACCACTACGCGGGGGCTGCTTTTGGAAAGCGAAGTGGACCTGGTGCGAGATTATCCTGAAGCGTGGCCGTCTGTTATCGTGGATAAAATGCGCCTTAAGCAGTCTTTGATTAACCTGCTGGGCAATGCTGTGAAGTACACAGAGGAAGGCGCCATCACGCTGCGGGTTAGCGTAGAAGGGGATGAGGTTTATATTGCGGTCCAGGACACAGGCATTGGTATACCCCCAGAGCATCATGAATCAATTTTTAAGGAGTTTCACCAGGTAAATGAGTCACCGGCACGTAAGCGAATAGGCACCGGCCTGGGGCTGCCGATCACCAAACATTTGATCGAACGTCACGGCGGCCGTATGTACCTGGAAAGTGAACCGGGCAAAGGGTCTACCTTTGTTATTGTTTTACCGCTTGCTGTCACGGAGACGCCTGTTGACGGGGCGGCTGGTGGGGCAGCAGCGGCAGAGGTGGCCACCAATGTCATGGCCACGGCCGTCACCTTGCCTGCTGAGCCTGACCCTGAACCTGTTGCCGAACCGCCTGTTGATCATGTTACCGTGCCAGACCCACTGCCCCCGACCGCACCGTTGGAACCTGTGCCGCCAGAGGCAGCCATGTTAGAAAGACCCACGGGCAAAAAAACGACGCGCAGTCGGCTGCCCTGGGTGGCTATTGCCCTGGTCGCTGGCTTTATTTTGTTGGTGGTGGGGTTTGGCGTCGTAAGAAGTGCCTTTGGTAACCAGGGAAGCGATGACGCCCTTACCCGCCCTCCGACTGTGGTCGCAGTTATTGCCCCTACAGACGCCCCTACGGCCACACCAGAGCCTTCGCTGACGCCCGTGCCTCCTACAGAGACGGCCACACTGGCGCCTACGGCCACAGACACGGCCGTGCCCACCCAAACGGCAATGCCTACAGCGGTACCTACTGACATACCGACGCCAACACCCACAACGGCCGTCACGCCTACGGTAGAGATGACCAACATGGCCACCGCCCTGGTGAGCGCTTCGCTCTACCAGACGCCAGACGCCAGCAGTGCCGAAGTTACCTTTGTCGATGCTGGCGATCAGGTCACTGTGTCTGGCCGTTCTGAAAATGGCAACTGGTTATATGTGGTCACCGCTGACGGCGAAGCCGGGTTTGTGTTTGGAGATCGGGTAACATGGTCAGGTGACGTGGCAGCACTGCCTATTGTTAGCGGCAGTACGGATGGTCGCGGCGCGCCAGTGACCAGTGCATTAACGCTGGACCTGTACCCCTTGTCCGGCACCGGCCAGTGTGAGGGGCAGCGCTGGACCCAATCCATTTTTATGCGTGGTCAGGGTGGTAATGGGACATACACTTATTTCTGGAATGGCCAGCAGCTTGCGGCCAACGTTGTTAATGATGGCGTAACGGTTGAAGTCAGCCATACAGGCGGTGCCCTGACGGGTGTTGGTGAGGTTATTTCTGGCGGCGTGTCGGTGACAAAGGAATTGTTTATTACCCCACCTGATTGTGGTTAATGCCTGGGCGAGATTAACAACCAACGCAACTATTGTCGGCTTACGGCCGTTTTGATACACTCCACACCAATCTTATGGACAAAACGTTAACACTCAAAAATGCCTACATTATTCTGGTAGAAGATGATCCCAATGCCCAATTGATCACGCTGGACCTGCTGCGTCTGAGTGGGGCAAACCGTTGTTATGCGCGTAAAAGCGTGGATTCTGCTATCTCTTTTGCCGAACGCCTGCCTCAAGTAGACCTGTTTTTGGTAGACATTAATATGCCGGGCAAAAGCGGTTACGAATTGCTGACTGAAGTACGTAACCACGAAACGTTACATTCGGCCAAACTGGTGGCTGTTTCTGCGGGCACCTTGATGGCCGAGATAGAACGTGCTCGCCAACTAGGCTTTGATGGTTTCATCAGTAAGCCAATCAAACCGGATCAATTTAGCCAGCAAGTGCAGCGTGTTCTGGATGGTGAATCTATTTGGGATAGAAGCTGATCCAATGGAAAAAGTTGTCGGCCGTCGTGCATTTTCGGGCATGGTTCGCCTGAGACGCATTCATAGGTCGCCCGGTTTGTGGCTGGTGCTGGTGTGGCTGCTTACAGCCTGTTTTGGGGGCGGGGCACAAGAAGGACTGCCGGCAGAGCCGCCCTTGGGGCAGGTGGTGTTGGCCTGCAGCGAAACATGTGCCCAATATGGGCAGTGTGGGACGGCAGCCGACGGCCGTTATCTGATCTTAGGCCACAGTGAACGCCCTGAAACCCAAAACCATAACCTGGCTTTCCCTGTAGACCTCCCCATTTCTATTCAGGCCGGTAACGAGCAGCGCATTCAACCCCCTGGTAGTGACTCTTTTGTGCAAGGCTTTTCGCTTATAACACTGCATGATAATGGCAAGGCAGGTTGGGTAGCAAACTGGTGTATTGCCGCGGCGCCGGCACAGTGATAAGATGTTCAACCACATACAGTTCCTGGTCACTTTGTCCATAGATAAGTTGTGGTATGGATGGGCGAGCTTGAAGTGACCTTGCCTTCGGCAAAACGGGAAGTTGTTTTTAGACGGTTACTTAACGTAAATACTTGCCTCTCACCCATCGGCCCCCTTATACTCTGTGTATGGATGCCTACACCCATTTCATTCAACGCTATGAAACGCCCACTACCGTCAAGGAGGCGTTGGCTTTGCTGGGCCACAACGGCCGTGATGCCCGCCTGATCGCCGGGGGCACAGACCTCATACTGGAGCTGGAACGTGGCCAGCGCCGTGATGTAAAAACCCTCATCGATATCACCCGCATTCCGGGCCTGGACACTATTTCCCAAGACGGAGACGGCCGTATCCATCTGGGCCCCTTGGTCACCCACAACCAGGTCATCGCCTCTGAACTATTGGTAACCCAGGCTCTGCCACTGGCCCAGGCCTGCCTGGAAGTAGCTTCGCCCCAACTGCGTAATCGGGCCACCATTGCCGGCAACCTGATCACCGCCAGCCCGGCTAACGATACTATTACCCCATTGCGCGCCCTGAATGCTTCCGTTACGCTGGCATCTATGAACGGTCAACGCATTGTACCGCTGGCTGACTTTTACACCGGGGTACGCCGTACGGTTATGCAGCCCGATGAGATGTTGTTAGACATTGCCTTTATCCCACCGCCGACCTCAGCGTGCGGCATCTTTGTCAAGCTGGGGCTGCGCCGGGCACAGGCCATCTCGGTCATTCACCTGGCGCTAATAGTGGATTTTAAGGCTGATGGCCAGACGGTAAACACAGCGGCCCTCACCCTCGGCAGTGTGGCCCCCACCATCATTAATGCCAGGGCCGCTGAAGATTACCTGGCCGGGCAAAAGCTGACGGAAAGTGTCATCACCCAGGCTGCCCGGCTGGCCATGGCCGCGGCAGCGCCCATTGATGATGTACGCGGCCCGGCTGCCTACCGTACGGAAATGGTGCGGGTATTAACAAAACGAGCCCTGATGACGCTGCGTGACGGCCATGAACGGGCGCAGTGGCCCGCTGACCCGGTCATGCTTTGGGGGGAGACCCGCGGCCGTTGCCCCACCGGCCTCCAATTTGCGGCCAGCCATGATGCCCAAATGCCTATCACCGCGGTGGTGAACGGGGAGACGGTAGCGGCCGTGGGTGGCGTGCACAAAACCTTGCTGCGCTGGCTGCGCGAAGAAGGGTTTTTGACGGGCACCAAGGAAGGCTGCGCCGAAGGTGAATGTGGCGCCTGCACAGTTTTCCTGGACGGTATGGCCGTCATGGCTTGTCTGGTGCCCGCGCCGCGGGCCCATGGCGCGGCCATTACCACCATTGAAGGACTGGCGCATCACCAGTTAGGTGCTCTTCATCCGCTGCAGCAGGCATTTATGGAAACGGGTGCCGTACAGTGTGGCTACTGCATCCCCGGTTTTTTGATGGCCGGGGCTAAACTGCTGGCCGAAAAATCCCACCCTGACCTGGCGCAGATTCAGCAAGCATTTAGCGGTAACCTGTGTCGTTGTACCGGCTATTATAAAATCATTGAAGCGGTCGAAAAAGCAGCAATGGGTGTTTCGTAATCCATTATCCTTATACCCTCAGCCGATGACGGCTGACCGCGTAGGGGTGATGGATACGGGCTAGAGGTTATAGATATGCGCCTGGAAAAAAAACGACAGGAACAATTAAATAAACGTAAGGGCCTGACCGGCCGGACCCTCATCATGGTTGTCTGGTTGGGGATCTCATTTGCCGTAGCCTACTTTCTCACAGAATATATGTTCAGCGCCGGTTACCTAACGGAAAAAATCTACTATGTGGATCTAAAAATTCCGCGAGATGTGCCGTTGGCCGGGGCGAAGTTTGGCACCATGTTTCTGATGGTGATCGTCATGCAGATCGTCTTTTCATTTGGCTTTATGCTGGCCAGCCCGGAAGGCCGCCGCCGCACCGGTGACCCAACCATGCATTCGCGCAACAAAGATCCATTTGATGATAACCGCTTTTAAACCAGTAATCCGTAACCAGTAGTCAGTAACCAGTAGTCAGTAATCAGTTTATTGACCACTGACTACTGAATACTGATCACTGAATACTGACCACTAACTTATGATCCCATCCCACTCCTCCCCCCGTGTAGATGCGGCCGGTAAAGTGACTGGCACCACGCTGTACCCCGGCGACATCACGCTGCCATCGCTGCTGCACGGCAAGGTTTTGTTCAGCCATCAGCCGCATGCCCGCATGACAGCCATAGACCTGCGTGCCGCCGAAGCTGTGCCCGGTGTGGTGGCTATTTTTACGGCGCCCGATGTACCGGTGAATGAATATGGTTTGATCTTGCCAGACCAGCCGGTGTTGGTGGGGCTGGGCAGCGCCAAACCTGGTTGTGACGTAAGCCGGTGGGAAGGAGACCAGGTAGCCCTTATTGTGGCTGAGACGGAAGAAGCAGCAGCATTGGCCCGTGACAAGATCGCCATCACCTGGGAGCCGCTGCCTATCATTACCGACATGGCAGAAGCTATGCGGGATGAGCTGATCATCAATCCAGACTATGATACAAACATTCTTCAACATTACCGCATTCGCAAAGGAGATATGGCCGTCGGATGGGCGGCAGCGGATGTGGTGGTGGAGAGTGAGTACACACTGCCTTACCAGGAACACGCATATCTGCAACCAGAAGCGGCCGTGAGTTTTATAGATGATAATGGGCGGGTAACAGTGCAGATTGCCGGCCAGTGGACGGTGGAAGACCAGATGCAGGTGGCCCATGCCCTGGATGTGCCGCTGGAAAAAGTGCGCATCATGTACCCGGCTATTGGCGGGGCTTTTGGGGGGCGTGAAGATATGTCGCTGCAAATTGTGATGGCCCTGGCGGCGTTACGTTTGCATGAACGGGGCATTCGTCGGCCCGTGCGTGTCATCTGGACGCGGCCAGAGAGCATCATGGGTCACCATAAGCGCCACGCGGGCACCATACGTACCCGGTGGGGGGCCACCAAAGAAGGCAAGATCACGGCCGTATCCGCCGAATGTTATCTGGACAGCGGCGCCTATGCTTATACCTCCACCAAAGTGTTGGGCAACCTGCACCTTACCGTTACCGGCCCTTATGAAATCCCCCATGCGCATATAGACAGCTACACCATTCTTACGCACAATCCGCCGGGAGGGGCGTTCCGGGGGTTTGGCGGGCCACAGGGCGCATTGGCGGCGGAAACACAGATGAACAAACTGGCCGAGGCCCTGGGCATGGACCCGGTAGCACTACGCCTGAAAAACGTGCTGCGTGAAGGCAGCCTGACAACGGTGCAAACGCCGCCCCCGGCCGGCATCAGCATGGCCGAGGTGATTGCCGATTGTGCCACCGCCGCCGAATGGCACAGTGATCAGAAACCCGCAAGTGGCCATCAGTTTTCCAGTGTACAGTCGCTGCGGCCCAACACACAGGCGCTGCGGCACGGCCGTGGGTTTGCCTGTGCCTTTAAGAATATAGGCTTCTCTTTTGGTTTCCCGGAACGGTGTGATGCCACCATTGAGATACACGGCCGTGGCGAGATCGAAAAGGTGGTGCTGCGGCATGGCGGGGCCGATGTGGGGCAGGGCGCCCACACGGTTTTTCGCCAGATGGCCGCTGCGGCTCTGTTTGTATCGGAAGAGATAGTCGTCATGGAGCTGTCAGACACGGCCACCAGTGGTGACTCTGGTTCGGCATCGGCCTCACGGCTGACATGGATGGCCGGCAACGCCATTCGGGGCGCGGCTGCCCGCGCCCTGGCTGCCTGGGAAGCGGAAGAGCGTCCGGCGGTGGGCCATTTCCGCTACGAACCACCGCGTACCCAGATGTTTGATGAGCAAACGGGTAAAAGCACTCCCAACTTCACCTACGGCTACGTGGCCGAGGTGGTAGACGTGACGGTAGACCTGGAAACGGGCCACCTGCATGTGGACCGGGTGGTGTGTGCCGACGACGTAGGCAAGGCGATCAACCCCACACTCATTGAGGGCCAGATTGAAGGGGCCATTGTGCAGGCGTTTGGGTATGCGGTGATGGAAGATTTGCAGGTGAGGGACGGCCGTATCCAAAACCCGTTCTTGAGCCAATACCTCATTCCGGGCATCAAAGACATCCCTACTCGTGTCGATTCTGTCATTCTGGAATACCCTGACCCCCTGGGCCCCTGGGGGGTGCGCGGCATGGCCGAAATGCCATACCTGCCGCTGGCCCCGGCCCTGGTAGCGGCCATACACAATGCTACTGGTGTCTGGTTCCATGAAATTCCCCTGATGCCCTACAAAGTGGTGCAAAAACTACGCGAGCACGGCCTGGGAGCTTAGATAAGTTCCACAAAAGGCTGCGGATTGTGCTCTGTTTTGTCTGGTTAAAGTGAACCTCGGATGTATCGTAAAATGTTCTCCCAACTTTGCTACCCTCAACTATGTTCTTGATAATGGTCACTTTATCGTTAGTTTGCGCATCTTATAAGTATCAGTGATTTTCTTGTTCACCGGGACACTTGTTAAAAACGACTGCCTTAATTCACAATCTTCAATTCTTTCTGCCCATTCATGTAAATTTCGATGCGCTTGAATGATGGTACCTTCAGCTAGGCTATCATCTACTCTTTTTAATATTTCGTAACAGATAAGAAAAATCCTGAAAGGTTCGATTGTTCCGTCTAGAGTTCCAGATTTTAGATGTTTTGAGATGCTGTAGACCAATGACTGAGCTTGAGCATAATCTCCTTCTAAAAAATACGAAAAAGCTAAACCTGCCATTGGCTCTAGTGGCTTGTTTGGATGCCCTAGATCCTTTTTAATCCCATAAGCTCTTTCATAAACTTGCCTCGCTTGAGTAATCATTTCTAGGTCTATTAACGCGTGACCCAGAAAGAGTAAAGCGTCTGATTCAAGTGGTAAATCACCCACCTGTTGCGCAGCGTTTATTGATTTGTTTGCATACCCTTGGGCCCGCTCACTTTCAAATCTACGGAGGAAATTCAAACTTAGCCCCGCCAGTGTTAAGCCTTCGCCTCTAGGGTCTCTATGATTTTCCCAAATGTCCAGGGCTTGATTAAAATAGTCATCGGCGGTTTGATAACTGCCCTGATGAGAGTGAATTATCCCCAAATTACTGAGGGTTTTTCCTTCCGCGTATTTGAAACTAGTAACGCGGTATAGCCTAAGAGCCTCCTGAAAATTATTGGTAGATATTGTATACTTCCCAGAATGTAAATTAAGCAAACCCAGGGAGTTGATTATATCTCCAAGATAATGTGGACTGTTAATTTTGTTACAAAGTTCTATCCCCATGTCAAGGTGGTTTTGCGCTTTAGGATAATCACCTAACTGTAAATATATCCCTCCCAAATTAGAGTATGCGGCAATGGCTCCACTGCGTTGGCCAATGTCAAGGTGTATAGATAATGCTTTTTGGACATATTCTATAGCCTCACCATAGTGACCTTGCGTGAGGTAGAATACTCCCAAACTATTTAATGCGCTGGCTTCTTTTGATCGGTCGTGTATTCTCTGCCCAATTAGTAGTTGATTCTTGTAATATTTTTCTGCTTCTGTACTAACTCCTTTGTAACGATAGTAGATTCCGAGGTTTCCATAAACATCCCCTTTAAAGCCCAAGTTTTCCCGTAAGTCAGGATTTTCCTCATAAAGAGATAATGCCGTTTTACTTAACGTTATTGCCTCATCATAATCTCCATTAAACCAATGATAGATACCTAAGCGAAAATACCCCTGTGCTATCAACTCGGGTAACTCTAACAATTTCGCTTGCGTCAAACCTGTTGAAATATGCTCAAGCGCGTCATTATATTGGCCTTGCCAAAGCAGGGTATGTGCCCACTGAAAATGAGCCTGTGCTTGAACCTTCACATTCTTAGACTCTTGAGCAAGCTGGATACTATGGTTAGCCGAGATAAGAGCTTGATCATATTTAGCCAGGTAATTATTAAATCGCGCCAGTCTCATATAAAATTGACTCAAAAGTGATTGAATCTGTATTTTTGATTTTGCATCTTTATGGTTCAGTGATTGCAAAAAGTTGATCGACTGCTGAATAAGTAATTCGGCTTCTTCGTAGTGCCCAACAACATCGTAATAGAGTACCAGATTTTCAAAGTGGTCATCTAATGCATCAAGTCTCTGGTTTTTTAACAGCCAATTCCAGGCGAAGGTGATATTTTTGATGTCGTTTTGGATAGCAATTAGCCCTGTTAATGTTTGTTCTCCGTTTAACAGACGACCTTGATTGCATAAAAATCCAGAAAAGTAGTCCGCACACTTTTTTCCTGTAGAAAACACGATTTCACTGTCTTCTGATAATTTTCCTGCTAAATCCTGTCGAAGAATTTCATGCATCTCAAAACGGCCGTGACCCACCTCACGCAAAAATGATTTATCCACCAGACTGGCCAGCATGGGGGGCGCAGCATCCGCCACATAGGCGGCTGCTTCCAGGGTAAAGCCGCCCCGAAAAACGGAGAGCTTTTGGGCCAATAACTGCGCTTCGGGTGTCAACTGCTGCCAGGATTGGGTGATAACGGCCTGCATGCTGCGATGACGCGGCGGAACGTCGATCATGGTGGTTTGAAGCAGGGCAATGTTCCGGGTTAACTCGGCGGCTATCTGGTGGCAAGCGTGGGTTCGCACCAGCGGCGCAGCCAACTCTATGGCCAGCGGCATGCCTTCCACCAGCCGGCAAATGTGAACCACACAGCTTTTTTCACCTTCTGCCAGGGAAAAATGGGCCCGCGCCCGCTGTGCCCGCTCGGTGAATAACTGAATGGCAGCAAAGTCCTGAATGAGCGGCAGGTTTTCCTGAGGGGGGACGGGGAGGCCATCAATTTCATAGAGCCATTCCGCCTGAAAGTTAAGGCACTCCCGTGAGGTGACCAACAGCTTGACCTGGGGGGCACGCTGCAAAATATCAAGCACTATATCAGCCCCGGCTAAAAGATGCTCGAAGTTGTCCAGAATGAGAAGCATCTCTTTTTGGCCTAAATAATTCAGCAGTTGTTGCCGGCTGCTTTCTTTGCCATAAAACCGGAAGTTGAGGGCATCGGCGATGGTGGTCACAATCAGCTCCGGCGAAGCTACCGCCGCCAGGGGCACAAAAAAGACACCGTGTGGGCGAGCAGACAGGCAGCGCCTGCCTACCTCTATGGCCAACCGAGATTTGCCCATACCGCCTGGCCCACTGATGGTAAGAAGCTGGCAGTGCGGGGTGGCCAGCCTTTCGGTAATTTCCTTAATCTCCGTTTCCCGGCCGAAAAAGGGGGTCAGGGAAACGGGCAAATTGTGCGGGGGCGGCGTATCAACGGCCGTTGCCACCGGCGCAGAGGCTGATGTACGGCCGTGTAATGATTCATACAACGCCGTGGTGTCTGGCTGAGGGGCCAGCCCCAAGTCTGTGACCAGGGTGTGGGCCAACTGTTGGTAATGGTGGTGTACGGCCGTGAGTTGACCACAGGCAGCCAACAGCGTCAGAATATGGCGATGGGCTGTTTCATTGTATTCGTCAACCTCGGCCCAGCGCCGGGCGTAGGCCAGCGCTGGCCCCCACTGTTCTTGTTTCAACTCGTGATGAAGTAAACGTTGGCAGCATTCAGCCAACTGCTGCCGCAGCAGTTCCCCTTGTTGTCGTTGCCAGGCATCAAAGTCAGGGCTGTCTGGCAGGTGGAACCCGGCCATAAAATCCCCCTGATACAAAGGAAAAGCCTCTAAAAGCTGTGCCAGACAGGCCGGACACAGCTCATCGGTAGGCCTGAGGTGGTGTTGTTGGCACACAGACAGGCACCTCTGAAAGGCCAGGGCGTCAACCCATAAGGCCGGCTCAGGGTTCAGTTGAATTGTTTTCCGGTCTGACAGGATCACTTCCTGGCCCAGACTCCCTGTAAGGGCTGGCAGCGTTCCCCGTAACGCAGCTCTGGCTTTGGCATTGTCTACCTCCGGCCAAAACAGCGCCGCCACTGTATCTCGCGCCTGGGGGCCCGGGACCATCGTCAGATAAGCCAACAAGGCCAGGGCTTTGCGCCGGTTTATGACCACTTCCTGGTGCGCGTGTTGCAAACGAGGCGGCCCAAATAGATATAACTTTAACTTCGACTCCATCATCGATAACTCCTGACGACTTGTTTTTCCACTTCGGGCCTTTAGGATGGCCAGGGCCCCGTTATTCTCAGGCCATCGCTGCCCTCTAGGATGCTTTACTTCGTTTCCTATGGCAAGACCAGAACCCTAGAAGTTCCAAAGGAACCTGCCAATTATACCCTCAAATACGAGGTCTGTTGCGATTTTGTTGCGTTACCAAAGTATAGTGTGGCCGCATTGCCATATGACTTGCGGTCGGGGTGATAGGAAGCCGCCAGTACGGTATGCATCACAGAAATTTCATCAACCTAGGAGGTTACCGTGTACAACATCATATCTTCTCTGCCCCATCGTCCTGTGGGGGGCATTCATCTGTTAGGATTTATCATCATCTTTAGTTCTCCCCAACGACTGCCTTCTGCGCTGCCAGTTGAGACCATACATCCATTTTAGGTAAACCGCGAAAAGTTTCCAGATGTAAAAAGAGGCGTTTTCTCGCGGTTTACTCCAGTAATCGGCCGCGATTCGCTCGCTCTTTTTCCAAAACTTTTTGCCGATTACCTAATCTCGTTAAATGGCACAAACTTTCGTTGAGTACCAAGTAGTAAGATCATCATCATCCCTCAGGGAATGTTTAGCAGCACACTAACTTTGTAATGTATTCCTGCAAGGAGGAACTCTCATCATGTTACGTTTCCCATCATTTGTACGCCTGGCCTTGTTGGCCTTATTTGTCTTACTCTTACCCGTAGCCACCCCACGGGCGCTGTCTGCCCAAGGAGGGGGAGACGGCACCACGGCCCCCGCGCCGGGCGACCCGGTGCTGGCGGACGCCAGACCAGCGCAGATGGCCTATCAGCCGCCGGCCGATGCTCAGCAGTTGGAAGATTTTCTGCCGCCTGGCGCCCGGCTCACTGACGCGGCCCCGTCCGCTGCTTCGGAAGAAGCGCTGGCAAGTGAACATCCCCTGGCCCTGAACCAGACGACAAAAGCGGCTGTGTCCTATCAGGAAGACAGCGGCATCCGCTTTCAAAACGATGTACTGGGTATCGTGGTGGAAAAGGAGACGTTCTCCCAACCGGTTGACCTTACCTTCACCCCAACCTGGGTCACCGATGAGCGCCAGCCGGCACCGATCGACGTTATGGCCCTGCCGGCAGAGGGAACGGCGCCCATTTACCAGGACGAAGCAGCCTTTTTACGCTTCCAACTGGAGGCCGTGCAGGCCGCAGACGGTCAGTCAGTGACCCAATTCAGCAAACCGGTACGCCTGGTGCTGGATTTACGTTCCTTTGGCTATGATTTAAACCAGGAAGGTGGTAAGTTCTTCCTGGCTTACGAAAATGAAGCCAAACCAGGTGAGTGGATTGAAGTGCCGGTGACCACACACCAGGCGGAGGGGCTTATCAGCGCCGAGGTGACCCATTTTTCAGATTGGACTACCGGCTGGCGGCCGGAAGCATGGGCGCCGCAGTGGCGGCTGCCTACCGTCTCTGAATTCAGCGGTGCCGCCGCCTTCCAATACCCCTTTGAGGTGCCCCCAGGCCGACACGGATTGCAGCCAACGTTGGGCCTGTCTTATTCCAGTTCGGCGCTTAACGGCGCCATTCGCAGCGTTTCTCTAGGCCGGATAGCGACCGGCTGGTCCATGAATGAGATCAGCATTGTGCGCACCGGCGTTAAGTTCCAGTCGCATTACCTTCTTTACCCAGACACATTCCGTCTGGTCCTGAATGGCGCCGGCTTCGAGTTAACCCAAGAAGTCGGCGCCACAGGGAATGTCCAGCGTTTCTACGCTAAAGATATGCCCTCGCTGCGCATTTATAGCTACAACGGCCGTAACTATGACAACAACAACGGCGGCTATTGGGTGGTGGAAACGGGTGACGGCACGCACTACCGCCTGGGGTACACCGCCAATACGCGCACCATTCAGAAAGAACAACTCAATAATGATACACCGCAGATTGAGGTGATGGCCTGGCACATAGACACGGTGACAGACCGGCACGGCAACCAGATGACGTACCAGTACACCAACGGCTTTGACACGGGCAGCACCCATTATGAAGACACAGGCTTTTGGTGCCCATGGGGAGGTGGATGTGTGCATAAGGTCTGGACGTATGACAGCCTGCTGCAAAACATTCGCTACAATTACCCGGACCGCATCACGGCCGTGGATACCGGCCCCGTGCCGTCTACCGTGCCCCAACTGACCACCACTCCGGCCACCATCATCTCTTTTGCTTACGACAGCGAAAGTTACCTGAAGACTGTTACCGTGCAGCACGGGGGAGCCACCCTTCGCCAATATGGCATCGCCGCCAGTACGATGTCTATTCAAAACCCTGGCTGTTTGCAAGGCCCCCCCGCCGGCAAACATGGCACCCAGCAGCGCACCACCCGCACCCGCATCATTAACAGCATCACCCCTTACGGGTTTATGACCGACCCGGAAGAACTCCAGCCAGTGGCCGTAGCCTTGCCGGCGGTACAGTTCAGCTACCAGGATAAGACCCATTACTACGAACCGGGGTATGGTGACTGCTTCATTTACAAATATTTGTCGGAGGTCAATAATGGCTATGGCGGTAAAACGCAGTTCACCTACAGCCACGACGGCCGTGTGGTGAACAGCTATAACTATGTAGCTGAGTATGAAATTTATTACCCCCAGATCGGCCATAACGTATTTGTCACCCGGGTGACCAATGATGACGGCCGGGGCCATATCGCCACCATTGACTATGCTTACAACGGCCGTTGTTATAACCAGACCGCCGGGGACATTGGCCCCAAGTGCCTGGGCGAGCAAACCGGTGCCCCCGAATACGGCAACATTGGCGGCCACAGCCAGGTAAGTGTCACTATCAATGACTTAAATGGCACCCCCTTCCAACGGCGGACCACCGACTACAACACCGCCAGCAAACATCTTTTTGGGAAAACGGTCGGCCAACAAACCGGCACTCCCAACCTGGGCAATCCTTTCGTGATGGCCCTAGTGATGCAGAAGAGCGAGACGGCTTACACCACCCAGGTGTTTGCCAATGGCAGTGATGGTGATACTACCAATGATGTCACCTTTACCTTTACCCATGAAAGCAAGTCCTGGCAATATGACAACGGCATTGGTTCCACGGCCATTTCTTCTAAGGTACGTTATGCCTATGACCCGGCCTACCAGGGCGGCCAGCAGTATGGCAACCTGACCCACACGCGCTGGTATGCCAGCGCCGATGCGCCGGAACCCCCGCCGTACCGCAGCGCCGTGTCAACGTATTACCCCAACGCCACCAACGGCGGCGTGTGGCTGGTGGGGTTGGCTGCCTACCAGGCTACCTATGCCGGTGAACCAGGGCAAAACTTGCTGCTGGAAACATTCTCCTATTACGACAATGAGGCCAGCCATACGCAACCGCCCACCCAGGGAGAACTGCGCCTGGCCAAAACGGGCATCACTGGTGACACCACCATTGGCGGCAGCACCAATGGGCTCATTACCACCAGCCGGGCCACCTATGATGACTTTGGCAATGTGATCATGACCACCACACCCAGCCGGGCGCAGACCACCATCGGGTATGACCAGGATTATCGTTTATACCCGGTGTGGGCCATGGTCGCCGAAGAACCGGGGGCGCCGGATATTGCCAACCAGGTCACCTACTTTGACGTGTATGGGTTTAAGGGGGCAGATAATGCCCTGGTGCCGCTGGACGGCTTTCAGACGCAAACGGGCTTGCTGAAAGCCGTGCGGGCCGTGGCTGATGCCACGAATCCGCTGCAGCAAATTCAAACCGTGTATGAGTATGACCCCTTTGGCCGTCTGTGGGCCACTTACGGGCCGGGGGACAACCGCGGCGATCTGGCAAACCCTAACGATGGCACCCCCATGAACCGTTACCGGTACTGGGATAACCTGTGGAACGGCGGCAGCACCTATTGGCTGACTAATGGCGACCCCTTTGTCATTACGGCTCAGGTGCGCCCCAATGTGTATACCAATCCGCAGCAGGACCCCAACAGTCCTGGTTATGAACTAAAAAGCCAGACTTATTATGATGGCTTCGGCCGGGTGATTCAGGAGCAGGCGCCGTGGGCCAGTGTAGATGGCGAAAGTTCCCGGCGAGACCTGATTGTCTCTACCGAGTACAACGTGCTAGGGCAGGTGAAATGTGTCACCGCTCCCTTTGACGTGGCCCTTTATCATGAACGCGCCGGGTGGCCGAACACCGGCTATGTCAGTGGGGCCTGTGCCAGCCTGCCGCACACCACCACCACCTATGATGCCCTGAGCCGGGTGAAAACCGTGACCATGCCTGATGGGGCTGTGGCCGACAATACCTACAGCGTGGTCAATTACCTGACGGTTAACAGCGATTCTATTCTGAGTAAGACCCAGGCCCGTGACGCTAATGGCCATATTATTAATAATTTTACTAACAGCCGCGGTCAACTGGTGATGGTGCGCAATGCGCTGGGCAATGTAGACGGCCAGTACACGGCGTATGTAGACGTTCACTATAAGTACAATGCTGCCGGCAACTTAACCGAGGTGATTAAGCGCCTGCCACAAAATAATGGCCAGGGCAGCCCGCTCATGCGCACCCTCATGACGTATGATGCCCTGGGGCGCAAAATCTCCATGGATGACCCGGACATGGGCCTGTGGAGCTATGTCTATGATGCCAGCGGCAATATGGTGCGCCAGGAGGCCAACACCAATGACCTTTATGGCCACGCCCAATGTTTTTACTATGATGTGCTCAACCGGCTGCAGCGTAAGGTGGGGTACACCACCCAGCCCTGGCCCGGCGCCAACCCGGCCTGCCCGGCCTCATTGGCCGAGGCGCCGGCCAGCGGCACCAACCATCTGGCCAGCTATAGTTACGACACGGCCGCCTGGGGGCTGGGCCAGCCGGCCCAGGTGAGTTGGGGGTCCAATCCGGCCCAAAACTTTGAGCAGGCCTTTTATGATGACCACGGCCGTGCCGTGAAACAAACACGCTGGCTAGACGGCCGTGAATACAGCATGGAAACCCTGGGCTTCGACTCTCTGCAGCGCCCCACACAGGTTAAATACCCTAACAATGACGTTACCACCATCGGCTATGACCGTGAAGGCGAAAACAGCCTGACGTTGGCCAACGGCCAAACCCTGGTGAGCAATGTTCTCTACAACGAACGGGGCCAATTGACCCAACTGCTGCGCGGCAATGGGGCCAACACCACCATGAGCTATGCCAATGAAACCGGCAACTTCCGCTTACAGCAGTTGACCCATCAGCTGGCCGGTAACAACCTCTATACCTTTCAGTATCAATATGACCCGGTGGGCAACATTCTGGGCATACGGGATATTCAACCCACCAAGACGGAAGCCAACGCGTTTGTCAATGATGACTTAAACCGGTTGGTGGCGGCCGCCTATGGCGAGCGCACCCTTTCCGACCCCTTCACCAATACCAATAACTGGCAGGCCATTCCCCAGTCACCCACCTGGGTGGTGGAAAACGGCGCCTACCGTCATACCGATGCCAACTGCCAGGGGTGTGGCACCCAGCTGATTGCCGGCGATGCTACCAACGTGCAAAACTTTGTGGCCCGCTTCCGCTTCCGCTACCTGAGCGCCAGCCAACCGTGGAGCATTCTCAACTTTGAATTCCGCAGTGACACCGGCGGCCAGAATACGGTGGCCGTAGGCATTCGCCCCACAAACAGCGGCGGTTATGGCAGCGGTGTTTGGGTTCGGCAAAATGGCGTGTTGACCCAGATTGCCACCAATGCCACCACCGTGCCCCTCAATACCTGGCAGAACTTGCAGGTAGAGGCCACCGGCAGCACCGTGCGCCTGTACCTGAATGATGCCCTGCTGGTAGAGACCACCGTCAGCCGCAATGTGGCCGGCAGCTTCCGCCTGGTCAGTTATTACAGCAACGTGGAAGTAGATGACCTGAAGATCCACAAGTTTAATACGGGCATGCTGGACACCTTTGCCAACGGCAGCAACTGGCAGCCCACCATCTACGGCCAAAACTGGACCGTTTCCGGCGGCGAGTACCGCCACGTGGGGCATGCCTGCTCCACCAACCCCAGCGTGACCCAGTGTGACACCAAGCTCACCAGAAGCGGCTTTACCAACCTGAGCAATTTTACGGCCCGTTACCGCTTCCGCTATACCAGCACCGGCCAACCCTGGGGCATCCTGGATTTAGAGTTTTTGAATGACCAGGCGGGCAACAGCTACCTGGTGGGCATTCGGCCCACAAACGGCGGCGGTTATGGCAGTGGGCTGTGGGTGAAACAAAGCGGCGCTTTCCAGGCAGTGAACGTGGTCAACCAGACCGTGCCTATGGGCGCCTGGCAGGAACTGTATGTCCAGGTCATTGATAATTACGTCCGCCTTTACCTGAATGACACCCTGCTGGTGGAAAACGCCATTGCCAACCCTGGCAGCGGTGACATCCGCCTGATGGCCATCTGGTCTGATGTCAGAGTCGATGACTTTGAAGCGTACCCCATCAGCGGCACGTTTACCGATACATTTACAAACGGGAACAATTGGGCGCCGGATGTGGAGCCCACCTGGGCAGCCAGCGGCAGTGGTTCCTACCGCCAGCCAGACAACGACTGTCCCCGCTGCAGCACCCGGCTGATTGCCGGCGGCACCACCAATCTGGCAGACTTCATGGCCACCTTCCGTTTTAAGTATCACAGCACCACCGTGGACCATGCCGCCTTAAACCTGGAATTCCGTTCAGACAGCACCAACCAAAATGCGGTGGCGGTGACCATCCGGCCAAACAATACCGGCGGCAAACCCAGCAGTGTGGTGCTGAGGCAGAACGGCCAGTATCTGTCACCACCGGTGGCCCAAAGCCCGGTGACGGTACCCCTGAACAGCTGGCATGAATTTAAAGTGCAGGTCATAGACGGCCACGTGCAGTTGTTCCTGAATGGGAAGCTGCTGCTCACGGCCGTGGTCAACCACCTGACCGCCGGGAACATCTTCCTCACGGCCGTGCAGGCTGATGTGGAAGTGGATGACTTTGAACTCTATGCCCTGGATGGCGGCAGCACCACCCAACTGGCTTACCAATATGACGTGCTGGATAACCTGAAGCAGCGCACGCTCAACGGTGTGGCCACCAACTACACCTACCCCACGCCGGGGCTGACGGCCGTCCGCCCCCATGGCGTCACCGCTTTAAGCGGCGGCAGTACCGGCACCTTTGGCTACGATGCCCACGGCAACATGACCGCCCGCACCTTTGACGGCAGTTACACGCAGGCCTTTGATGTGGAAAACCGCCTGACCAGCGTGGTCAAGGCCGGCAGCACCACCCAGTTCTTTTATGACGCCGCCGGCCAGCGGGTAAAAACGGTGCAGCCGGATGGTACCATCACCTACTACCCCTTCCCCGGCTACGAAGAGGACGTCAAGGGCAGCGACACCGGCCAACGCACCACCTACAGCCTGGCGGGGCAGGCGGTGGCCGTGCGGCAGACGGGGCTGGTGGCCAAAGATGACTTTAATGACGGCAACGCCGACGGCTGGACGGCCCACAGCGGCAGTTGGAGTGTCAGCGGCGGCGCCTACCGCCAGACCAGCACCACCCACACGGCCACCAACAGCAGCTACCCCCTGCCCCAGTCCGGCGCCATGACCTTTGAGTGGCAGGCCACCTTTAACAGCGGCAGCCGCGCCGCCGGCATGCACATCTTTGCCAGCGAGGCCGGCAGCACCGAACACGGCAGCAGCTATCTGGTATGGCAAGACGCCACCTATGTGCGCATTTACGAAACCATCAACAACATCCGTACGCAGCGGGCCATTGTCAGCCTGGCGGCCAGCAACGGGCAGACGTACAGCTACAAGGCCACCTATGACCCGGCCACGGGCGTGGTGACACTGTGGCGCGACGGCCTGCAGCGGCTGAGCTGGACAGACAGCAGCCCGCTGAGCGCCGGGGCGTACCTGGCCCTGCGCACCAGCAGCAGCAGCGTGAACTTTGACAACGTGCGGGTGACGGCCCAGAGCGGGGTGGTGACCTACCTGCACAGCGACCACCTGGGCAGCGCCAGCGCCCTGAGCGGCGCCAACGGCAGCCTGGTGCCCGGCAGTGTGGCCCGCTACCTGCCCTTTGGTGACTGGCGCACCGAGCCAACCACCAACCCGGCGCTGACGGACATGGGTTTCACCGGCCACAAACACAACAACAGCGGCGCCAACGACCTGGGGCTGATCTACATGAACGCCCGCTTCTACGTGCCCGGCCTCGGCCGTTTTGCCTCTGCTGATACCATCGTGCCTGACCCAAATAATCCACAATCCTTTAACCGGTATAGTTATGTCTATAATAATCCCTTGAAAATGATAGATCCAAGCGGACATTGCGGCGCCGATGTTGGTCAAACTTTGGAGGAGTCCGTTGAACTACACGATCAATGTGTGGAAGTACGTGATGGTCTAGAAGGAAGTTACCAGGTCAGTATTACAGGGGCTTGGACATTAGGTGAAATGAATATCTTAGCTCTTGCGCTTCAAGATTTGTTCGGGGGTGTTTATACGTCACTTTATGACGTTTATAACGGAGTACAAATTAATCGTAGTCGCATAGATCATTCTATTTACCGTGCTATGGTTGACCCCGTTAATCCAGATAGTATTGTAGTATTTAATGGTACATTCTCGAAAAATAACGAAAGCGCAAGATTTACCCTATTGCACGAGATGGGACATGTTTGGGATTTGTACTATGACTCATATTTGACTGAATATCACACAGAATATACAGGGGCAAAAGGTAGTTGTAGTGTTGATGCTTTCCTCATTGATGCGTGTCCTCGTTATCGACCAGCGTCAGGGCGATTTAGCCCATATGCCACATACGCTCACGAAGATGCCGCTGAATCATGGGCAGCCGTTTTTTTTGGAGGTGATTGGGACGCACTTATCAACTTGGAGGTGTATTTCGACCCACATACAAATCCTAAGTCTGCAAATCGACTCACCGCAGTTTACTCTGCATTGGGTTTCCAAGAGTTCGTATATAAGGCTAATGCTGGCTTTTATTCACCAAACCTGCCATGCCAATCTGCGATTTGTAGTCTTGGCCCACCCGCTCACGATCCTTTTAAATGAACTGACTTAAATAATGTAGAGACTGAAAATCATCAAACCAGTTCTCTCTTAACAGTAGCATAATCTTCATCAATCCTTAGGGACCGGCTTAGAGGCCGGTCCCCATCATCATTCTCACGGAATCATTACCTAGCAAAACGTTGTGAAGCTAACCAATTACCAAAAGAGGGTAATCAATTGACTTACAAAAAATCTAAAAGAACCATAACTGTCTTTTTGTTGCTTTCTCTCTTACTGTTTGTCATTTTTTCTGCTGTTGTATTGAGCCTCAACCAAGAAGACATTAACCAAAATATATTCACATCTTTGTTTTCTAATAATAGGGCTTGCTTTGATCCCTGCTGGAGAGAGAGCAGACCCGGTAACTCAAACGATGAAGAAATTGAGCGTATTATCTTGTTATCAGAATCATCCTCGATGCAATCCATTGTTGATTGTACTACTTATAGCAATGTACAAAAAACATGTAGTTGGTTAGATAAGAATGATGACGTGATCGTTTATGTCTTCATAAGAAATGGATCTGCTGAATTGTTGAGGCTCATACCACTTTATGAACCCTATCCAATCACCTTAGAGGATACTTGGGAACATTTAGGACAACCAGACCGCTATTCGGCTGTAAGGAGAAATGCTATTCATGGTGGCTATCATATTCATTTTGTTCAAATATACAGTGAGCTCGGTATAGCCATACACATTCATGAGTTTGAACCATTAGACATCCATACGCTGGCCATAGCTCCTGACATGATTATTCGCCATGTTTTTCTCTTTGACCCGAAAGCTCCTGAAATAATACTGAATGGAAGAGATGGGCTTGGTCCATTGGTAGGGCAAGTGCAAGCGTGGGACAATTTTGACGAAGTTCCACTTGAGATGTGGATAGGGGACATTAGATAGCGTTCATAAACAGGGGATGGCTACGGCCGTGGCCCCACCAGTATATTGACATAAGAAAAGAGATGGGTTTACGGCCGTGCGCTCACAGACAAGAGAGATGGGGTGGGTACGGCCGTGGGCCGTTGACGTGGAAGATGGTGGGGAGACGGCCGTGGGCTATCATCATATTGACATAAGGAGAGGGATGGGTGTACGGCCGTGCCTTCACAAGCGAGACAGATGCGGGGGACGGCCGTGGGCCTGTTTAAAAGATGATGGGTGGGCAGACGGCCGTGGCCTCACCAGCTAGACAAATGGGTGGGACGGCCGTGGGCCTGTTTAAAAGATGATGGGTGGGCAGACGGCCGTGGCAGTTTTCATTAGCGGTGTATGGGCGGCTTCAGCCGCTGGGAGAAACAGATGTGCTGTTGGCGGCGGTGGGGTGGATTCAGGTGAACCGGCGTGACACAGTCTGGAAGACCGGCCACAGCGAGGGGAAATGGGGAAAGTATGGAATCGTATGCTTAATAGAGTTATAGCGTGTTCAATAAGTCAAACTAGATTAATACTGCTTGTCTATATTGGTTGAATCGGAGGGCATGATCGATGAATGTACGTTCTCGTTACATGTTGATAACCATCATAACGTCATTGATTCTCGTCACTTTCTTATTTCGGCATCATCCAAACAGACACAATGGGAATACACTCGCTGGCTGGCAAATAAGAGACAAAATGAGTTGTCAAGGCGAAAATGGCGTCTGGCATGAGCAACTTGATGGCGCTATCAAAGAGTGGTGCCAATTACCTACATCAGATGCAGGAAGTATATGTGTCAATTCGGAACAGTGTGATGGCCTTTGTGTCGTGAACTTCGAAGAAGGGCTTGCCGTACAAGATGGGTCTATCGTTGGCCGTTGTTCAGAATGGGATATGATTCCAGATGTTTATGTACTTAATCAGGAAGGTGGAATAGATGGGTTTGATTACATTCAAGGTTTCCGTCCTTATTCAGAAGTTAGTTGTGAGCAGTTCGGGGGAAACTGGCTGTCATATTATGGGCGGGGAAGCAGCATTCATACATCATGTCAACTGCCAACGACAGATGCCAATAAAGAATGTACAAACTCCAGTCAATGTGAGGGGGTTTGTTTGCCGCCAGTGGATAGGAAAGCAAGTGATCAGGCTGAATTGGTGGGAACATGTTCAGAATGGGATACCTTTGATAATGGTATTACATTAGAAGATGGTGCTATTATGTGGACTTTAGATTGACATAAATCTATGTGCTAGCAAACACGTGCTAAATTGAGTGCAGCCAGGACTCCCCAAGTAGGTATTGGTGTGACGCATGGGTGGTTGCTCTATGATGCAGGTACAGATAAGCCCTGGATCTGGCAGCGATGATCTGAGTCAAAGGAGAAGGTAAGATGCACGGCGTTCAAAGCTTTTTTTTAACCATCTTTCTATTGCTTATAATAACCATAGTCCTAAATTATATGGTTTGGTTTCAGTATGCTACTTTCCAAGAATGGCTCATCAAGTTAAACAAGTACGCAGAGCAACTACACTTACCATTAACTTCTCAAACCAATAGATACATTACTTCTAAAAGTTACAAATGGATAGCAAGGTTTATTTTATTATTTGGGTTGCTTATGTTTTCCTTAATTATAATATTGAGGATTGTTTTTCCTCCATAGATTATTTAAGTTGTGATCTGTCCTTTCAAACTGAACGGCCGTGGCCTCACAGGCAAGACAAATGGGGTGGCTACGGCCGCGGACCTGTTTGAAAGATGATGGCGTTGAGACGGCCGTCGCCCACTCATCACATTAACATAAGGAAAGGGATGGGTGTACGGCCGTGGCCCACAGGCAAGAGAGATGGAAGGGAGACGGCCGTGGTCTCACAAGCAAGACAAATGGGGCGGGCAACG
>WYBM01000101.1 GCA_011525915.1 Ardenticatenaceae bacterium
AACCTGGGCAACCTTATGCAGAAGCAGGGTGATTATGATCAGGCCAAAGATTTATATGAAAAAGCACTGACACAGGCTCAGGAACGAGGTTATATTTCTATCATCAGCAGCATCCTGTCACATTTAGGAGAAATAGCCCAAAATCTTGGCAATTATGAACAGGCAAAGGAATTCTACTGGGAAGGATTAAAGCTGGCTCAAGAATGCCAGATCAACGACACAATAAGCCAGTTATTAGCTGGTTTAGGTGAAGTGCTTGGTTTAAGTGGGGAGAGCGAACAAGCAACTGCCTGCCTCTCAAGCGGGTTGGAGCAAGCACGTGAGATTAGAAATGAAGTAGATATTTGTACTATCTTAAACAAATGGGGACAGTTTCAACTGAATCTTCAACAGATCGACTTGGCCTACGAGGCATTTTCTGAGTCTTTGACAATTGCTGTTGCCGCGGGCTTTCAAGAATTGGTCGCCATGGCCTCATTTGGTTTAGCCCAAGCCGAATTCAAGAAAGGTAATCTAGCAGACGCGTATCATAAAGGCTATCAGAGCCTTTCGCTCTTAACAGCAATGGGTCATAAAGATTCAGAAAAGGTGGCAGAATGGCTGGAGACCAGAGGATTTCAGGAGCAAGTCTCCGACCCGCCTATAAAAGCAGTCAACATGAACTTTAAGTAATAATCGCTGTCACAGAAGTTATTGCCCCTACCAAAGGGCAAATTTTTAAGTTTTAGTGTCATTAACGGCCGTCGGTTTTTGATGGACGGCCGTTACAACCACCTGCCTGAAACGACGTATAATCAGGTATCAGCCTGCTGCATAGATAGATTATCTGGTCAGCCTGTCATCACAATTGACAGTAAAGAGCGCTAACAGTATAGCCATCGTGGTTATCGCTCTTTGTAGTTAATTGTTTTGGGCTTGTACCTGGTTTGCAAGCCACGTTTAGGAGAGGACTATGACCAGTAATATCCAAAACTTCGTGCGTACGGCCGCTACCATTGTTCAATCTGAAGAGTTTGAGCAGTTTAAGATTGACGCCCGAGATTTCCTGTCGGCGCGCCAGCGGGGAGATACGGCCGATACCCAGATCTCACAAATGGTGGCTACCCTGGAAGAGGCGGCTGAAATCCTTAATCGCAGCTTCCCTAAAGAAGACAACACCACCCAAAGTTATACCAACGTTATTTCGCCGGTGGTGATTCCTAAAGGCTCAGGTACGTTGTTTTATCTCATTGTGCCCTTTGTCCTGGGGATCGTGGGGTTCTTGGGCTGGTCTCTCAGCCGGTTAACCAATGTTTTTATTGATTGGTTTGGGGTGCAAACAGGCCCCAGCATCTTTTTTGGTGCCCATTACTGGGTGCTGCTGCTTATCCTGACGGCGTTTATCATTATTCGCAGCCGGGTTGTTATGGTGCCCGATGGATGCAAGGCGCTCATCACCCGCTTCGGCAAGTTAGAAGAAGTGGTTGGTCCTGGCCAGAAATACTTGGGCATTGGCCCCACCAGTTGGCGGCGCAAGGTCAGCTACATTGTCAACGTCACCAAAGAGTATCCCTATAATGCGCCCATTCGGGAAGCGCCTACTTCTGGCCGGGTTAATGCTTCTGTGGACCTGTTCCTACAATTTCGCATCGAAGACCCGGAAGAGTTTATCTTCCGCCTGGGCGGCGTGAATGGCTTTTCGGAAAAGCTGCATCATGCCATCAGCGAAGTGACACGGGCGCTCATCTATGAGCAGCGGGCGGCAGATATTTATGATCTGGTGGGCGAAAGTACCCAATCGGTGCTGGATACCCTTAACCGGCAGTTTGCACACGCTGTGCGTTTTGTGAATGCCAATATCACCCATGCAGAGCCTTCCAGCCAGGAGTACCGTATTGACCTGGCAGCCCCGGAAGTGGTGAAGGTGGCTAAGGAAGCTTATACCTACCAATATGAACTTAACTTACGCAAAAGCCAGGATGAGGGTGATATGAACCGTGATCTGGCTGAACTGCGGCAGACCCTGTCTGAAATTCGGGCAGAGATCGCTACGCATCAGGCTCAAATTGACACCGCCCATGAAAAGGCGGTCAACAAGGCCAATGCCTACGCCCGGCAGCTGCTGATCGAGGCGGAAAGTGAGGCCAAAGCCAACGCCGCCCTGTTAGAAGCGCAGGCCTTAGATATCCGCACCGTTAATAGTGCCTATTACCCGGAAATATTGGAATACCGCTACAAGCAGGAAATTCTGGACAAAGTAGAGGCGATTGCTGATCGCCTGCCCAAATTGGTGAACCTGGGCGCCGCCGAAGAGAATCACATTGACTTTATGGCCGTGGCCCGGGAGATGTTGGGCGTGGAAGACAAACCACTCTATACCCAGGAAGACATTCGGGCCATCCAGGGCCGCGCTGACCAGATCATGAAGCGCATCAAGGAACGAATGAGCCAGCTTGATGATCTGGTAGAAGATAAAGAACAGTTGATGAGCGTCAATGAGATCGATCCGGTTATGGATGACCCGGAGCTGGCGCAAGCGGTATTGGTAGGGAAGACGTCATAAGGTCGTTACCTGTTACGGAGATAAAAAATGGCTGTTAGTAGAAACTTTTCACGTATTAAAGAGGTCGTCACCACGTGGGACAGTGTGCAGCGCGTGCTGCGCGCCGGGGATCGTGGGGCGTTGGTCCCGGTGGTTATTCCTAAAGATAAACGCCAGCTGTGGGGACCGTTTTGGATAGGTGTGGCTGTTTATATGGCTGTCACCAGCTTCTGGAGCTTTTGGCGCTTGGGTTTCCCTTTTGCCTTGCTCATGGCCATTCTAAGCGGCGCCTTTTTTGCCGCCATCGGGGGCATTGTGTGGTGGCGCAGCGCCCGGGTGGAAATTGAACAGGGAACAACCGGGGTCGTCTCTAAATGGGGGAAGATCGTTGGGGTTATGGGGCCGGGCCGAAAGTTTTTATGGTGGCCCTGGGACAAAGTGGAGTTTATTGTAGATACCTCTACGGAAATTCCCTACACCGCGCCGGTGCTGGCCTGCCCTACCAAAGAAAACGTGCCGCTGCGCTCCATTGAGTTTTTCCTTAAATTCCGTATCGAGGAGCCGGTAAAATTTGTGCGGCGCATTGGCGCCAGTAACTTTGACGTGGTGCTCAGCAGCGCCGTGCAAGATGCCATCCGCCGCCGCAGCCGCCAGGTGGAAACCGCCAATGCGTATGATTTGCGCGGCAGCGACGTGGGTGATATGCAAGAAACTTTGAACCGGCAGCTAAGCGCCTACGGTGTGCGTATCACCGGTGCCAATATCCCAGATGTGCAGCTGCCGCAGCAATACCAGGACAATCTGTCTACCCGTGAGAAGATCGCCAAAGAGTTGGCCGCCTATGAAAAAGAGTGGGAGTTGGTCCGCAAACGGCGCCAGGATGCCTTGCTGTTGGAGATTGAACGGGCCAAGAAAGAGCGTGATGCCAAGCTGATCGCCGTGCAAGAAGCCATCAACAAGGCGCGTGAAGATGTGGCGCAGATGCTGCAAAAGAAAGAAGCCGAAGCCGAAAAAATCCGGTTAGAGATTGAAGCCGAAGGCCGGGCCAAACTTAAGTCTGCCGAAAATGAGGCACGGGCCTTACACCGGCTAGGCCGCTCTTACAAAGACAACCAGGCCGTTTTGCATTATCAGTTGGCTGTGCGCCGCCTGGATGTGGCTGAACACCTGGTGCGGCAGGCACCGCGCCCCATTGTGGTGAACCACAGCGCCAAATCAGACGAGACAACATTGTCTACCCTGTTACTGGCAAACTTGCTGCCAGAGGTGATAGCTGAAGGCCAAGACGGCCGTCGTGCGGCCATTGAATCTACGCTGGCGGAACCATATACCAGAGCCACTGGCAGTTGATGCCAATGGACAGTGCCCGGCACAAGGTGTTTAGCCCTATGCCGGGCACCACGACCTGCCAGGCGGCAGCCCTTTTGCCCTCGCTGCCCCCTGGCGGTAAAATGGCTGTGTGAGCCAGTCACCTGCCACGCACATCGCTTTTGCCGATGAGACCAATTATAACCGGGGCAGTTACCCCGGTATTGCCCTGGTCAGTCTGGCGCGGGTTGAAGCCGGGCGCATGAAAGCTGAGTTGGCTCACCTGTTAACCTCTTGTGCCGTGCCGGAATTTAAGTGGGAAAAGCTGCACAGCGCCAAGCGCCGTTTTGCCGCCATGCGCCTGATCGAGTATACCATTGAGCAGGCATTGGCCGGTGCCCTGCGTGTAGATGTATTAACATGGGATTTGGGTGACGGCCGTCACCGCGTCCCCAAACCGGATCGCATTGCCAATCTGCAGCGTATGTACTTTCACCTGTTTCACAACGTGCTGCGCCTGCGCTGGCCTGATGAGGTGGTCTGGCAGCTGCGCCCAGATGAGCACTCTGCCTTGGCCTGGCAGGAAATTCACCAATACCTGGAGCAGCATAACACGGCCGTCTCTGCGGAAGCCACCCGCTTACCCATAACAGGAGCTGATCTCAGTTACCGTAAAACATTTCACATTAAAGACATTGTGCCCTGCCAGTCTGACCATGAGCCGCTGGTGCAGCTGGCTGACCTGTTTGTAGGCATGGGGTCTTACTCGCGGGCGCACTATGCCCAATACCCGGTGTGGCAGCAGGGTCACAAAACCGGCCAGTTGTCCCTTCTTGGCCGCGAAGGTGATTTGAGCCACCGAGACCGGGAACGGTGGCAGGTTATTGACGCGCTTTACCAGCAGTGCAAGTTAAAAAAGCTGGGCGTTAGCCTTAGCAGCCAGGCAGGTTTACGCACACACAATCCCCAGTTTCCCATCAATTTCTGGTGGTATGTGCCCCAACACCAGGCAGACAAAGCACCATCACGGCCGTGACGGTTTTACAAACCCCTTACACTTCCACATTACATCCCTAACAAACCTCATTCAGACTGCCTCTCATCTTGTCCTAAGCTTTATGACATCTCAAAGGAGGTCACTATGAACAAAATCCCCCGTGGTTCTCAAAGATTCTTAGGGTTGGGCGGCCTGGTCATGATCATGATGGCGCTGATCATGGCAGGTTTGCTGCCGGCACTAAGTGCAGCTTCAGCTGCCCCGCAGACAGTGGTTGCTGCCAATATGATCACCGGTACAGTCACAGACCCAAATGGCGGCTTGCCGCCGCTGCTGACCCTCGTACATTTGTTAACACCTGCTGGCAACAGCTTTGGCACTGCCCAGGTAGATGACAGCACTGGCACTTTTAGTCTGGGGCCGGTGCCCAACGGTAATTATATCCTTGTGGCTAAAGTGCCAGGCGAAAGCGCCTACACGCCTTCGCTGCCCGTTTCTGTTCACATGATGGGCAGCCCGGCGGATGTAGGTGTTATGGCCCTGACCTATCCAGCGGTCACTGGCACCGTGTACGCGCCGGATGGGGTGACGCCGGTCACGGCCGTGGTCACCGTTCACCGGCACGGGCATCTCATCCAGACCAACCATGCCCTCAGCGGCACCCTTAAACTGGGTGGGCTGCTCACTGGCACCTATCGTATCCAGGCACACCCGGCTACAAATGACCCCTACTGGTTGTCGCTGCCGCAGCCGCTGACGATAACTGCCGACCTTAGCCAGACCATCTCTCTGACGCTGCGCCCGGCCAACATCGCTGGCGTGGTCACCGACCCCCATGGTGTGCCTGTGAGCGGTGCGGTCGTCCATGTTTGGGGGCAAACCGGGGGCCAGCACCGGCGTGATGAGACCAGCGGTACCGGTTATTTTGCCATTGGTGATCTGGCGCCAGACGCCTACACCCTGGTGGCCGAACCCCCCTGGCACGCAGGCGGCCTGGTTCGCTCTGAGACGTTCACCTTCACCGTGCCGCCGGACTTTACGGATGCAGGCACTATCATGCTGCGCAGCGCACCTAAGGTCGTAGAAGGGGTGGTGGAAACAAATACCGGCATTCCGGTAGCCAACGCCCGTATCATCGCCAACCGGCTGGATCATCCAGGCCATCAGGAGACGCTTTCTGGTATAGACGGCGGCTACCTTTTGCGCCTGAGCGGCGGCCTGTGGGGGCTGACAGTAGAACCAACCGATAGTTCTAATCCTGGCCATTGGGTTTACACAAATCCGCCGCTGTTGGTGCATTTTGATGATGACCTGGAGCCAGAGTTTAAGACGGTAAACTTTGAAGTGCTTACCGCCGATGCCACCGTCATAGGCAGTGTGGCCATGCCCGATGGCAGCCCGCCACCTTTTACCGTCACGGTGGGGCTGCGGAATAATGAAGGCCACGGCCGTCACACTACCCTTGCTCCGGCTGATGGCAGCTTTGAACTGCACGTGCCTCACGGTAATTACATGTTGCACGTGCAGCCACATGATCCCGCCTACTTTGGCCCGCCACCGCAGCCTATCTATGCCCCTATCAGCGACACACTGAATGTAGGCACACTCACCCTCATTGAACGTGACGCCACCATCAGCGGTGTGGTGCAGAATGCCGCCGGTGAGGGTGTTGGTGGTGTAGGTGTAACGGCCTGGACGCGTGACCACCTGGGCACACAGACGATGACCAACCCAGATGGCAGCTATGTATTGGCCGTCTCGGCCGGGGAATGGCAGGCCAAACCACACACGCCGCCGGAAATGCCTTACGTTTATCTGGGCACGGCCGTGTCCGTTACCCTCACCAGCCAGCAGCATATCACCGGCGTCAACTTCACGTTGACCGAAGCCAACAACCAGGTTGCCGGCCAACTGGTTACCCTGCAAGGTCACCCGGTGGCCGCTGCCGGGTGGGCGGCCGCCGCCAATGAGGGCGGCCCGGTCAATGGTGCGCCTATTGATGGTGGCAGCTTTACCATCTACCTGCCCGATGGTGATTACCAGGTGGGTGTGCATCTGCCTTCTCGCAGCCACTGGATTCCCGGTGGGCCGCAGCCGGTTTCTGTCAGCGGCGGCCAGGTGGTGAGCCTGACCGTGCCGGTTATCCCCAAAAACGCACACATCATTGGCGCCTTGTGGGACCCCCGCCATGAAATTGTGCCTACCGGCGTCAACGGTCAGGTCATGGCAGACAACCCCTTCGCCTGGGTGAATGACGCCATTAACCCGGCCAATGGCACTTATCACCTGGGGGTCAGCGCCGGATTATGGCATCTGAGCTATAACGTGGCCCCCTCTTCTGGGTATGTGCCGCTGGACCATCATACCATTGTGCCTTTGGAAGCAGGGCAAACGCTGGCCGTGCCGCTGCCGGTGGCGCAGAAGGACAGCCTCATCACCGGCGTTGTCTTAAAACCTGGCGGCGCCCCCATGCCAGGGGCCGTGGTGGTGGCCGATGGCCTGGGCGGCCAGATCGGCCAGGTGACGCTGCGTGCACAAACAGACAGCAATGGTGAATTTCGCTTGCATGTGCCTTACGGAGCTTACAACTTGCATGCCCACCATGCCGATGCGCCGAACATGTGGCTGCACCCGGCCCAACATGCTGTCATCGCCCGGCCGGGCCAACCCACAACCGGCCTGGTATTACAGTTTCGTGAGCCGGATGTGACGTTAACAGGCACAGTATCACTAGCAGCCGAGGGGATGGGCGACGGCCGTGTGCACATCTGGGCCTATAGTGAAGATGGGGCGGCCACACATACGGCCGTGAGCCTGGGTGACACCTATGAGCTGGGCCTGCTCAGCAACATGCGCTGGCACATTGGCGCGGTGCTGGAAACACCCCACAGCTTCTATGCCGTTCGCACCCACATTGTCATGGGCAGCGGTGATGAAACGCTAAACCTGGCATTGGCCGGGCCGTTCCCCAAGCCGGGGCCGGTGGTGGTCACCTTTGATGCCTCACAGCCACAGCACGTGGCCTTGGCCGATGGTACAGACATCTTTATACCCGCCGGCGCCATGCCCGTAGCTGGCCAGGTGACACTGCACATTACGCCCATTGCCACCTTCCCACACCAGCATCACGCCCGGCTGTACAAATATGGCTATGCCTTTATTGCCACCGATGCAACGGGCGCACCTATCACCAGCCACTTTAACCAGAACGTCATCATTCGCTTCAGCTACGATGAAGCCGCGCTGCACGAGCTGAACTTGCGGGAAGAGCGCTTAAAACCGGCGTATTACAGTACCTCTACCCAAAGCTGGACCATCCCTGACAGCTATGTAGTGGACACACAAAACAACCTGGTGACGATGCAGATCGACCACTTTACCGACTTTAGTTTATTAAACGGCACGGCCGTGTACGAGGTCATGCTGCCGCTTGTGAGCCGGTAAACAGCACGTGAGATTGGGAGAGTAAAACTCCCAATCTCATACTTTTTCTTTTGCCCCACCTCTCTGCCATGATATGTTATACTCCCTTTAGGAGAGTGTGCTCATGGAAACGATGACAAAGAGACAGACAAAGACGTTGTTATCGGCCGCCGATCTTTACCAAATGCCCGATCATGGTGGCAGAGCCGAGCTGGTAAAAGGAGAATTGGAGCCAATGTCGCCTGCAGGGACCCAGCATGGGAAAATAGCTCTAAGATTAGGAGCGATACTATGGAACTACGTGGAAGAGAAGAACCTGGGTGTTGTCTATGCGGCCGAGACCGGCTTTACTATTGAAGAAGACCCAGATACGGTGCGGGCGCCAGACGTGGCCTTTGTGGCTCGCGAGCGCATTCCCCCAGAGGGCGAACCCCCCGGTTTTTGGGCTATTGCCCCAGACCTGGTTGCAGAAGTGTTATCACCCTTTGACCAGGCCAGTGCCGTACAAAAAAAAGTGACCGAATATTTACAGGCGGGGGTCCGTTTGGTCTGGTTAGTAGATCCGGAAACGTGCACAGTGACTGTTTACAACTCTTTGCAAGATGGGCGCATTCTACTGGCAGAAGATACGTTGGCAGGTGGCGATGTACTGCCGGGGTTTTCTCTGGCGCTGGTCAGGCTTTTTGGTTAGGCGTAAAATAAAAGGGCGCCCCACATCCAGGGACGCCCTGTCTCTATAATGTTTACTGACAGTTATGCCGGTTACTCTTCTTCGCGCCTGCTTTTTGCTTCAGCAATCACTTTGTCTTGCAGATGGTTAGGGACACGGCCGTAGTGCAAAAACTCCATGCTGTACATTCCCCGGCCCTGGGTCATGGAACGCAGGTCGGCGTTATATCCTTGCATCTCCGCCAGCGGCACTTCAGCGCGGACAATGCTCTTGGTGCCATCCTGATCCATGCCTAACACCCGGGCGCGGCGGCTGTTCAGGTCACCCATAATGTCACCCATATTATCGGCCGGCACTGTCACTGTGACGGTATAAATAGGTTCTAGTAGAATGGGCCCGGCTTCCAGCATTGCCTTCTTAAAGCCTTCCCGGCCGGCGGTCTGAAATGCAATTTCTTTGGAGTCTACCGGATGCTCCTTGCCATCATAGATAATGGCCTTCACACCAACAACGGGGAAACCAGCAATAGGGCCAGACTCCAACGCCTGGCGGCACCCCTTTTCAGTAGCGGCAACAAAAGGCTGGGAGACCGACCCACCAAAAATTTCAGAAGCAAATTCAAAAGTGGCATCATCATCCAGTGATTCCACACGTAAAAAAACACGGGCATATTGCCCGGCGCCGCCAGTCTGCTTCTTATGGGTGTATTCTGCCTGTGCTGTGCGGGTAATTGTTTCCCGGTAAGGGATCGTAGGAATGGTTGTGGTCATGTTGACGCCAAATTTAGAGTGCGCCTTTTTGACGGCGATGTCCAGATGGGTAGTGCCCATACCGGCCAGGATCGTTTCACGGGTGGCCGGTTCGGTATACCAGTGCAGGGTGGGGTCTTCGGCTGTCAGACGGTTGAGGGATTGGCTTAACTTGGCGACGTCTGATTGTGAAACCGGATGGATGGCTACCTGGGCAATGGGGTGTGGCTGGCTAAGCGGCGCAAGCTTGAGCTTGTTTCCACGATCACACAAGGTATCGTTGGTACCCGAATCGCCCAATTTGACCACAGCGCCAATGTCCCCGGCGTGAAGTTTGGGCACAGTGACCTGCTCTTTGCCACGTAAGATCTGCAAGGCGCCCACACGAACTTCGCTGTCAGCCGTAGCATCCCATACACGACTATCTGATTCCAAAAGGCCGCCATAGACACGTAGATAGCTCATTTTGCCGTAGGGGTCTTCGCGTGTTTTAAAGATGAAGGCGGCCAGGGGGGAAGTGTCATCTACCGGGTATTCCACCTGTGCGCCATCAGCGGCTACGGCCGTGAACGGCCCAACGGCATTTGGTGCTGGCAGCAGGCGCAACATGGCGCTCAGCAGGGGCACGACGGCAATACCTGCCTGCGGTGCACTGTAGATAACGGGGATGCACAACCCTTGCTGCATCGCCAGTTTTAATCCACGTACAACTTCCTCGTCAGAAAGCATTTCATCCTCGAAATACTTTTCCATCAAGGCATCGTCGCCTTCGGCTGCCGCTTCAATGACGGCCATACGCGCTTCTGCGGCAGCGTCAGCCAGGTCTGTGGGAATGGGGCCACGCTCATCCTTGTCACCCAGGCGGGCTTCCATAGAAAGCAAATCTACCACCCCCTGAAAATGGGGGCCTTCCCCAATGGGCAGTTGCAAGGGTACAAAATTGCCTTTCAGGTTTTCATGCACGCTGTTCAAGGCTCGCTGGGCACGTACATTATCACGGTCCATCTTATTGATGACCACAATGCGCGGCAGATTGCGTTCCACAGCCGCCTGCCAGACGATCTCTGTACCGACTTCAACGCCGGCGACCGCTTCTACAAATACGACCACCCCTTCAACCACACGCAGGGCGGCATTAACTTCACCGATAAAGTCAGCGTAACCGGGCGTGTCCAGGATGTTAATTTTATGCTCACGCCATTCAATGGGAGCAATAGCCGTGGCAATGGAGCTGTTGCGCACCATTTCTTCTTCTTCAAAGTCCATGGCCGCCGTGCCGTTTTGCACGCTGCCCATGCGGGTGGTGACACCCGTGTGAAACAAGGCGCGCTCCACCAGGGTGGTTTTACCCGCGCCATTATGAGAAACGAGAGCCACGTTGCGAATCTGACCTGTTTTATACTCTTTCATGCGCTAAGAACCTCTTCAATTTGGTTTGTATGGTGTTGTAGGGTAGGCGGTTTTTCTCCGTCGGCTGGCGGATTGTAGACCAAAGGACGGTGTGGCGCAAACTGTCAGTTGGCGTTTTTGGCCAGTGTTTTTATGTGAGCCAACATGGCGGTGATCCCATTCAATCGCTGCCCGGAGAGCACTTGCTGCAAGCCCATTTCCAGGTGAAAAAGTTCAGGCACGGCCGTGACCTCTTCTGGTGTGCACCCATCCAACCCTTCTTTAAGGATGGCCGCGTAACCGCGCACGGTAGGCGCTTCGGGCGGAATGTCGAAGTGAAAGATAACACGGCCGTTATTTTTTTCTGGGTAGATAAACACAGGCGTCATGCACTCATGAACCTGGTCCATGTCGTTTTGTCTGCCTTGCAGCCACTCTGGTAAAGACGGCAAGCTTTCGGCAAATTGCAGCAAGTATTCCAGCTTTTCCTGACCCTGACAAACGTTAAAATCTTCTACAATTTCGGCTAAACGAGGTGGGAGCTCATTCATAAGATACCCTCTAGGTTTTTGCTAATCCTACCATAGGTGGGGCTGGTACCCAAAAATTACTTGGGTCCGCGCTTGCAGCGTAGCGTGCGTGGGAAAAACGTGTGGGAATGGGGTTGCGGCCGTCAGGCAGTGGGCGCCTGGCTTGTTTATGCTGTTCTTATGGTGCCCGGGGTAATCGGCAATAATGTTTCAAACAAAGAATGGGCGAAACATTGCCGATCACCTAACAATTAGCACATCAGGAGACAACCCGTGAAGCGACAACTCCCATATCTTATGCTGGTAGCCTTAAGCATACTCATTGGCCTGGCGGCCTGTGTACCTACCTCGATGCCGTCCCTGGATGTGCCCACGGTGCTGCCTACCCGCATGCAAGTCACAGCCACCGCCGAGCAGATGCCGCCGGCCAGCACAGATGTGCCCGCCACCCCCACGACCATGCCGCCTACGACAACACCCCCCCCACCCCTGCCTACAACCGGCTCTGTAGACGTTACCCGTGCAGCGGTCACACCTACATCCAGCCCCCCCAGCCCTGTACCCACAGTTGCCCCTATTACCATCTTGGAAGTGCTTCCTAAAGCCGGCAGTGAGTGGTCGCCCATAACAACCGTGAGTGTGCGTTTTAGTGGGCTCATGGACCAGGAAAAAACCCGCGCTGCCTTTAGCATCGAGCCGCATGTGCCCGGTAACCTGGAATGGCATGAGAACAACGTGTTAGAACTGCATTCCATTACCGATCGGCTGCTGCCGCATACCACCTATACGGTGACGCTGGATACCACGGCCGTGGATGCCAATGGCCAGCCCATCCTCACAGAGCCGTATACCTGGACGTTCACCACCGTCCACATGCAAACCTTAAGCGAGTTTGGCAGTGGGCCGCGGGTGCAGGTGTTAAGCCGGGACGGCCGTCAGGCCGTGCAATTTGCCGCCCGTCAAGACAGCCCCGAAGCCGTCACCTTTGACCTGGCCCGCGTTTCTCTGGATGCCTGGCTCCATGACAATGCCTGGGAAGGCGGCGAGCCGGTGCAAAGTTGGCATCAGACGCTGATCAGGCCCGATTGGTATTCGATACCCCAAGAAACGATGCTGCCCGGTCTGCCGTCAGGAATGTATCGTTTAGATATGAAAGTGGGTCGTTACATTGAGGATCGGCTCCTGCTGATTATCAGTGATTTACTGCTGACGGTGAAAGAAGATGCCGGCCACCTTCTGGTCTGGGTGCAAACGGCCGACGGCCGCACCTTAGCCGACGCCGACGTTACCGTCTACCAGGCGGGTACCCCTGTGGCTAACGGCCGTACCGCCGCTGATGGTACGACGCTCATCCCCTTTACGGCGGCCGCAGATGACGCGGCCATTATCGTGGTGGCCAGGCACGGTGAGGAGATAGTTGCCGTGCAGTTGAACAGGTCGTTTGGTGCCTCAAGCCGGGCACGTTCTTCCGACCGTTACCAGATAGGTACATACACAGACCGCCCCGTTTATTACCCTGGTGATGATGTGTTCTTTCGCACCATTATTCGCTGGCGTGAAGACGCCGACCCACAAATGATTCCGGTAGGTACGGCCGTGGTCGTTTCTCTGGAACAGCTTGACACGGCCAAATCGCGGTGGCAGCCTGTAGAAAGCCAGACGCTGTTAAGCTCTCATTTTGGGTCGGTTCACGGCCGTTTTCAACTACCCCAGGAACCGGGCGACTACCGCCTGAACAGCGCCGTTGAGGGGCACACACACACCACAGCCTTTACCGTCCAGCCCCGAAGCGAAACGCCCTTTTCTGTGACGGTGACCACCGATGCCCCCATTTACGCCGCCGGTGAGCAGATGACGGTGACCATTGAGAGCCACGACGCTAATGGCCAGCCAGTGGCTAACGCTATTGTGACCATCACCTTGCTGGAATCTGGCAATACGGGTGGCTGCTTTGGCGCGCCCACAACACAGGACAGTTGGTTAGACAGCCACCGAGACACCTTTTACAGCCGGACGGACGCCAAAGGCCGGGCCATCGTCACTTTGCCGGCAGAGATCGGCTATTTTACACACACAGACGGCCGTAACCCGCAGGTGTATCATGGCATGTGGGCGATTACCGCCGCCGTTCAGCAGGGCGAGCAGACGGCGCATGGTTTTGCTGTTGCCGAGGTGGCTAACGTGGCCAACGTTGTTACGCTGCAGGTGAATGGCTATTTGCAAGCGCCGGGTACCGCCTTTCCGGCGACGGCCGTGCTGACGACTCTAAAAGGGGAACCTGTCGCTAACCGCACCTTACACCTGGCGGCGTTGGCCTATGACGAAGCTGATAACGATTATACGGCCACACACCAGACCACGACATTGCGTACGGGCGTTGACGGCCGGGCCGTTACCAACCTGACCATTGCCCGCCCTGGTCACTATCGCCTGCGCCTCTGGGGGACGGATGCCGTCGGCCATGTTATTGAAGCTACAACCCATGTCACTGTTTATGATGCCGCTTACAAGGGCCGTTATGGTGCCAACACGTTCACCCTGGCTGCCGACCAGGATAAGCATTACCCTGGCCAGACGGCGCGCCTCATTGTCAGGTCTGGCTTTAGCGGCCCGGCGCTGCTGACCATTGCCCGCGGTGCGTTGTACCGCTACGAAGTGGTACAGCTCACTGCGCCGCTGACCTTGCTTGATCTGCCACTGACGGAGCAGGACACACCCAACGTGCATGTGACGCTTAATGCCTGGCAGCCGCAGACGGCCGTGTTTGTGAGCGCGCCCCATGATGACGTTACCTGGAACAGCCTGCCAGATTACACCCTGCAAACGGCTTCTGTGGATCTTGTTGTCACCAACCCGGCCCATGTTACACATGTGGCCATAGACACAGATAAAGTGGCCTATGCCCCTGGCGAGACGGCCGAAATCACGGTGCGTGTCACCAACGGCCAGGGTGAAGGCATGTCAGCAGAGGTAGCACTGGCACTGGTGGACGCCACCATTTATGGGCACCATTCGCCCCACACTGGCAGCCTGGCGGCTATCTTTCACAACCGTCAGGACAATCTGGTGCAGACGTACCATGCCATGCGCCCCATGCGCTACCTGTATGGCGAGGGGGGTGGTTGTGGATGTGGTGGTGGATGGGGGGGCCCGGTCCAACCAATGGCTGACTTTAACAACAGTGTGATCTGGAACCCAACCATTGTCACCGACTATAACGGCGAGGCCAAACTTACCATGTCCTTGCCTGCGGCTCCCGGCCAATGGCGGCTTTCCGCTTACGCGGTGACGGCCGATACCCAGGTAGGTGAGACGGCCGTCGTTCTCAGCGCTCAGTAATTGTAAGGTCACAGGTCATCGGTCAGTGGTCAACCATTAACCGGTGGCCGATGTTGGCTGTCACAACAGCCAGCTTCCTTCCAGGCGCAGCAGCCAGGCTTTGGTTTCCAGGCCGCCAGGCGCGCCGTAGCCGTGTAATTTGCCGTCGGTTCCCAAAATTCGGTGGCAGGGGATGATGATAGGCATGGGGTTGGTGGCGTTGGCCCGGCCCACAGCCCGTACGGCCGCGGGCCGCCCTATGTGCTGGGCGATCTCTTTGTAGGTGGCCAGACGGCCGTAAGGCACAGCGTATACTGCCCGCAGCGCCGCCGCCTGGAACGGGGTCAGCACCGACCAGTCAACAGCCAGATCAAAGACGGTGCGCTGCTGGCCTAAATATTCATGCAGCTGCCGGGCAGCTTCGGCCACCTGCGCCGGATCATAAACCGGGTCACTGCCGGTTAAGGCCCGTACCAGAGCGGCAAAACGCAGGCGATCTCCCCACAAATTAACGGCCGTGACGCCGTCAGGCGAGCCGGCCACCCAAATTTCGCCCAGTGGTGTGCCAGCCACTTCACCCATCCATATCGTTTTGGTTTTTTTGGGCATCGCCTGCCTCCTTTAGCGTTTGGCTTTTGCCTTCTGCTGCTAACCGCTGATCCCACCAAACTGCAGATGGTAAATGGCAATGCCAAAAGCAACGGCCACATTAAGTGAATCTTTGACACCGTGCATAGGCAAATACAATACCTGCTCACAGAGGGCCAGGATGGCCGGGTCTACACCTACGTTTTCATTCCCTACAATCAGCAGGATGGGGCGGCCGTCATTCACGCTATGGGCGTGAAAGAGTGGCCGGGCTGTGGCACTGTCTTCCAGTGCCCAAAGGTGATACCCCTGGTTATGTAGGGCTGCGGCCGTGTCCAGCCCATTCCGGTAGTAATGCCACCCCATCTGGCTGTCGGCGCCCAGCGCTGTTTTTGCCAGCTTGGGGTGTTCTGGCGTGGCTGTGATGCCGCACAGGTGCAGGTGGCTGACGCCAGCGCCATCGGCGGTGCGGAAGATGGCCCCCACATTATACAGGCTGCGGATGTTGTCTAACAGGACTTCAACGGGCTGCCGATGGGCGAGCGGGGGCAGGGGTGTGGTTCGTTTGGTATGGGGGACGGCGGCCACGGCCGCGGCCACGGCCGTGGCCGCGCCGCACTGTGGGCATTGTGTCCCCGTGCTATCCATCGCCGGAAAACGGAACCGACATGCTTCGTGTAGACATTGACGAATCTGATAAGCTGTGCCACCACGCTCCATACAGTATGCTCCAATTTACCGTCACACCACAGGTTTGTGACGGCGGAAAAGTAGATTAGGGGCAATGATGCCCAGGGCAATGGCCACCAGGACCAGGCCGGTTTTGATGCCGCTCACGGCCGTGGCTACCAGTTCATCGGCGGCGGCCACATGGTTTAAATCAATCAGCCCTACCAATTCAAACATGCCCAACAGCGTCTGGTAGGCCAGCACACCTGGTACCAAGGGGATGACGCCCGGCACGGCAAAAACAATACGTGGTGTGGACAATCGTTTGGCCAACAGTTCGGCAATAAAGCCGACGGCCGTGGCCGCTGCCAGGGTGGCCAACTCCAATGACAGGCCGGCCTGTACACACAATGTACGGATGGCATGGCCTAGGCCGCCCGCCAGGGCACAGCCCGGCAAGGCGCGCTGGGGCACATTAAATAACACCGCAAACCCTACGGCCGCCACGGCTGACCACAAAGCATCTTCAAAAAACAAGACGGCCGTGTTCATAACCCGGCCCCCGTCAGCAAAATAGCGATGAGCAGCCCCAGGGCAATGGCCAGCGAAACGAGCAGCCCCATGACGCCACGTGCAACCCCGTTGCTTATGTAACCACGGATAAAGTCATGGGCTGAGTTGATAAGCGGGACGCCGGGAACCAGCAGCAGCACAGACGCCGTCATAGCCACCTGTGGTTTAGGACTCAAATGTAACCACGTAGCGCTGCTGGCAACCAACCCGGCCAGGCAGGCGCAGGCAATCACCACCAGAAACGGATTAAAGCGCAGGCGCACCAGCGTTTGCCGGGCATACATGGCGATGGCCGCGGCCAGAAAGGTGATGCCAAAAACCGGCCAATCGCCATCAAACAACCGGCTAAAGGCGGCGCAAGCCAGGCCGACCGCAATAATCACCAGCCAACGGCTGTATTCTGGGGGCGTGGCATCAATTTGTTCCAGTTCCGTTCGGGCCTGAAACCGGTCTATTTGCCCTTCTTCTATGCGGCGGCTGAGGTCATTGATGGCTGTAATCCGCCACATATTCACGCCCAACCGCACCACCCGCCGCGTCTTTGTGCGGAATTCGCCGCCGCTGGAGGCTGTCATTGTCAGTGATTCGGTGCGCACGATGATGTCTAGCCAGTCACAGCCCAACCCGGTGCCAAAGCGGTGTGTGCTTTCTTCTACCCGCAGGCTGTTAGCCCCGTGCTGCAGCAGCATCTGCCCGGCCCACAAACATAAGTCTATGATATCAGTTAGTTCTTCGTGAGTTAACGGCCGTTTGGTGGAAGACGCTCGTTCACCGTTAACCTGTGCCATGTTTCCGTCTGCCATCCCTGCTCTTTATGGCTGCCCAACTTCATGATACCAGTAAGCCCCTGGAAAGTTCGGCGCGACCTCTTTTTTCTTGCCGCTCCAGCTTTCGATAGTGAGGCGGTAGACGGCCGTGCGTTTTAACTCTTCAGGTGTCGGCGGATGGTAATCCTGCCCGGCTTGCAGGTGAGGGGCGTATTTGTCCAGCAGTTGTTGTAAGGCATCGGTGGCTTCAGCCGGGTCATCAATAATGACGGCCGTACCAAACACCACCACGCCGGCATACTCTACGCTAAACTCCAGGGCGGCTGCTGCCGGCAGCAGCCGCCCCATCTCTGTCACCGTGAAGCAAATCTTCTCATAGGCATCTACATTTGCCTGTGTACGTCCCACCCGAGCGGTGTGCATATAGATGACGTGCCGTTTGGCATCATACACAAATATGTTGCTGTTTATAAATGGCTGCCCGTCGTGTACCGTAGCCAGGTAGCCTACCGGGGCACGGTGTAAGAGGGCGCGTATCCACGCTTCATCTGAGACTGCCCGGTCTGTGCGGCGCACCTGGTTGGCCGGCAAGGCAGCATAGCTCTTTGTTGTCATCGTTACCTCATATCATGTATAGGGAAGGTTGTTTTTGACTGTGGAGATTATCACAACTGGCGGCTGCCAGACAGAGACAATCACCCCCAAATCCCCCTGTCATTGATGGATGAGGCAAAGCTTATGCCTGGCGGCTGTAATGAATGTGCCAGAGTGTTTGCCAGCTCTGCCCGCCATCATCGGAGCGCTGCCAGAGCCAGTCCAAACTGTCTGCCTGAATATTTTCCCAGATCACACGCTGCCGGGCGGGCTTTCCCTCAATGATGGTCTCACGAGATAAAATCATCTGGCCGTCTTTGAACCCCCCTACAAAGTCCAGATAATTCCCCTGGTTGTCTACCCAGGTTTGTTTCCATTGATTGGTCGCTTCATTGTAGACAGAAACGCTCATGCCCTGGAATGGGGTGTCACTCTTGTCGTCGTGCAGCGTGGTAAACTTTTCACGAATGATTCTATCGCCCAGGATTTTGGTGACGCTGTTGTGCCCACGGCCGTGATCTTCCCATGTCAGCGCCCATTCACCTAACCAGAAATCAAATTGATCGTTCATAAGAGATGCCATGACTTTTGTGCCCTCGCTACGAAGAAAACAAAAAGGACCGTCAAACGTTGGTGGGCGGGACGGTCCGCAAGATGGTCACTGTAATGCCCCTGCCGCGACTCGAACGCGGGCACCTGGCTTCGGAGGCCAGTGCTCTATCCTCTGAGCTACAGGGGCTTGCGGACGCAGATTTTGCCATACGCCAGGGCAAAAGTCAAATGAGAACACCTGGTTTCTGTGCCTTATCTCCTGGCGATTTCGGCCAGCCACAGAGTGCCTAGCTTTCACCTGCTTGTTCGTTAAACCAGGTGATCAACACCCGGAAAATATCAGATTCGGTGATGATGCCCACGACGTGGTTCTTTTCATTCACCACAGGCAGCGCCCCGATTTTGTGGGCTTCCATCTTTAAGGCGGCCGTCTTAATGGTATCATCTGGCTTGCAGATGATAACGTCTTTGGTCATAATGTCGCGCAGCTGCAGTTTGGCCAACAGATAATTGATCTCCCACACATTTAATGACGTCGCTCCGGATGGCTCTGCCTTGCGGATGTCACTGCGAGTGACAATGCCTACCAACTCCCCTTTACTTTTGACGATGGGCAGCCGTCGGATATTACGTTCACGCATTAATTTGTGGGCATCCAGCATGCCCATCTGGGGGTCAGCCGAAATCACATTGGTTTGCATCCAATCTTTCACCAGTAAATTTTTCATGCTTTGTTCCTTCGTAAATAACCTCCTGGAGGCTTCTACGGCAAAGGTCATCTGGGATGAACCCTCCGGGAGGGTGGCTTTTATCCATGGTGGTGTACCAGAGGTAACTGTAACCCATTTTGACAAAAATGGGTAAAAAAACTCTGGGTTCTTGCGGGCGACCTGTGGTTATTGTCCACCCAAAAAAGCGCGCCGAACTTCATGATTTCCCAACAACTCCTGCCCGGTGCCTTCATAGCTGTTTTGCCCCAATTCCAGCACATAACCACGATGGCTGATCGCCAATCCTTGCCGGGCATTTTGTTCGATCATCAAAACCGTCAGGCCAATTTCCTGGTTTAAGCGCCGGATGTTCTGGAAGATGGTGCGGGTAATCATGGGTGCCAACCCGGCCGACGGCTCATCCATCAATACCAACCTGGGTTCCCACATGAGCGCCCGGCCAATTTCTAACATGCGTTGTTCGCCGCCGCTCATCGTGCCGGCTTTTTGCCGGGCTCGTTCTTTCAGACGTGGGAAAAGCGCCAGTATGTATTCGATGCGCTGTTTTACCCGCGTTTTGTCTTTTTCCAGGTACATGCCCAATTCCAGGTTTTCCTGTACCGTCATTTGGGGGAAGACGCTGCGCAACTGGGGCACAATGGTAATGCCAGCTTTTAGGGCATCTTGCGGGCGAATGTTGGTCACATCGCGATCGTTAAAAAGCACACGCCCTTGCCGTACCGATAAAAAACCATATAGTGTCTTAAAAACAGTAGATTTGCCGGCCCCGTTTGGCCCAATAACACACACAATTTCCCCGGGTTTTACATGCAGGCTAACACCTTTTAGAATATCGTAGTCCTGCTGGTAGCCGGCATAAATATCATGCACTTCCAGCAACGGCCGTCTGTTCATCTGCTTAATCATCTTCACCCCCTTCATGCGCACCAAAGTAGGCTTCAATGACGGCCGTGTTATTCATGATCTCCTGTGGCGTTCCCTCAGCCAGCTTTTGTCCATAATCCAACACAAAAACCCGGCTGCACAAGTCAGCAATAAACTGAATATTATGCTCGATCAGCAGAAACGTTTTCCCCTGCTTTTCGTTCAAATCCTTGATCCGTTCCTTGATCGTTTCAATCAATGTTGGGTTCACCCCAGACGTAGCCTCATCGAGCAAGATTAAGTCTGGGTTGGGCATTAACGCCATGCCAATTTCCAGCAGCCGGCGCTGGCCGCCAGACAAAGTGCCCGCGGCCTCATGCGTTAGCTGATCCAACTGCAAAAAGTGAAGCAGCTTATGCGCACGCGCTTCAAGCGAGGCGGGGTACTGGCGGAACAATTTGCCCACCCCTAACCCTCCCCATTGGCGGCTTAGGAGCATATTTTCCAACACTGTCAACTGGCGGTAGACACGAATGACCTGGAACGTCCGCGCCAACCCCATATGTGCTACCTGGTACGGTTTCTTGTGGGTTACATCTTCCCCTTTAAAAAATATCTGCCCCTTGTTGATAGTCTGTACCCGGCTCAGACAATCGAACAAGGTCGTTTTGCCACTGCCGTTTGGCCCAATTAGCCCTACAATTTCACCCGGATACACTTCAAAATCTACCTGTGTCAGCGCGGCCAGGCCGCCAAAATACTTACTCACATTACGGCCGACCAGCATCGGTTCCTTGTTAGCGTTCATGTGCCAGCCTCCGCTTCCTCGTGGTTTATGTCCGCCCCTGTGGTGAAATACCTGCCCCACAGGCGACCAATAGTTGTGCCTGAACGATCACGCAGCGTGCCTACAATGCCTTCGGGTAAAAACAAAACGATCAGGATCAGTACCAACCCTTGCACAATCAAGTGGAATTGCAGGAAATTGGCCCAGATCACGTCACGCATCCAATAAATAACCGTAGCGCCTATCACTGGCCCGGTTACGGTGCCCAAACCACCTAACATGGTGATCATGACCAGGTCAACCGTTCGTGATTCTAAGAACACCACGTCTGGGTTGATAAAGGTATTCTGAAAAGCCCACAATCCGCCTACCACACCAGTGGAAAAAGCGGCGATCCAAAAAATGGTGATCTTGTGCAGGGTAGTATTAATGCCCCGCATTTCTGCCCCCACTTCATCCTCACGGATGGCAATGAGGGATTTGCCAAAGGCGGTGCGTTTGATCAGCCACCAGACAAAACCCACCACCATAATCGCTTGAATCAGGGTCACATAATAAAACAGCGGCCGGTTCAGGTAAGGAGGCAGGGTCAGCCCCGAACCACCTCCGGTCAGCGGCCTGGCCACGCGCACGATCTCACGCATAGCCACAAATGTGCCCAACATGGCAATAGAAAAATATGGCCCTTTTAACCGCAGGGTGGCTGAACCAATAAACACGGCAAACAGGGCAGCAACGACCCCTCCGACGATTAATGAAGGCCCAAATGGCAGACCCACTTTAGCCATCATGATCCCCGTGCCGTAAGCGCCCAGGCCAAAAAAAACGGCATGGCCAAAATCAATGTAACCGGTGAAACCGCCGGTCATGTTCCAGTTACTGGCCAGGGTCACCAGCATAAACAACTGCGTGAATGAAAATAACAGTGAATTTGTAACCAGCCTTTGCTCTGGAACCATAAATTGGATCAGCGGTAAAAGCAGCAGCAGCATCACCAGGCTTAATATGCTCCACTTTCCCAGGTGATATTGTTCCCAGGCGGTGACCAACGGCTTCATCTCAGCTTACCTCCACGGCTGCTTTCAGCCCGCCGAACAGGCCTTGCGGCCGTAGCACCAGCACCAACACCAGGATGACGTAAGAAGAGACAATGCCCAGATTGGTACCTACACCAGGCACGTATGTGGCGACAAAGGTCTCAATAAGTCCCAACACAATGCCCCCAAACAACGCCCCGGGAATACTACCCAGGCCGGCCATGGCCGTTATGGCAAACGCCTTGAGTGTCAAAGGGCCACCCATAAAAGGAAAGATGGGCTGAATGGGACTAATGAGCGTGCCGGCCGCCGCCGTGATAGCGATGCAAAGGGCAAAGGTGAAAGCATACACCGCCCCGATCTCGATCCCTACAATGCGGGCGGCTTCCCGGTTTTGGGCGGCAGCGCGAATGCTTTTGCCCAGGCGTGTGTATTGTAAGAAGAGATACAAGGTGGCCATAATGAGCAGCGCCATGATGGTGACCACGCTTTTGGTGACGGGGACGGTGACGTTGCTCAAGCGCCAGAAGCCGCTAAAGTACGTCTCCACCGAGCGTGGTGTAGCCGTAAAGGCCAGCTTGTAGGCATTGGCCATGATCACGGCCAGACCAAATGTCACCAGCAGTGAGATAAGATGCGGCCGGTCAATGATCCGGTTGATGAGGAGGCGTTGCAAACCATAGCCAACAATAAAAAAGAGGGGGATGATAATGACAAGCGTTATCAGAGGTTCTAGGTTATATGCCCTGTTTAAAAACCAGGTCGTATAAGCGCCCGCCATGATAAATTCGCCATGCGCCAGATTAATGACGCCCATAACGCCCCAAATGATGGAAAAACCCAGCACCATGATGGCATAAAAGCCGCCAAGCATGATGCCGTTGATCAGGGCCTGTGTGAATTGGTCCATAAGGTGTCCTTCATGTTAGTGATCAGTGTGCAGTATTCAGTATTCAGTTGGTTTTGCTGAATACTGAATACTGGTTACTGCCTACTGAATACTGGTTACTGCCTACTGACTGTTAATGGTCTTCCCAGGCAGGCATGGGGTATTGCAGGTCACTTACGGCCGCTTCTGGTGGAGCCACAACCAGAATTTCACCGTTTTGAATCTGGATAGCACCCATGGGTTTGCCGGCGTTTTTACCTGTCTCGTCAAAATTGATAGGTCCGTAGAAGGTCTCCACGTCCAGATCATACAACGCCTGACGCACGGCATCCATTTCCAGGCTGCCGGCGTTCTCGATGGCCAACTGCAAGGCCAGCGCAGTGGCAGTGGATTCGGCCGCCTGATAGGTGGGCGGTTCCCCCCACATTGCTTCGTATCGTTGAGCATAATCGGCTGGCGTGCCAAAATAGCTGTCTTGCCAACTCATACTAGCTTCCCATTGTGTAGGGCCGATGATGTAGTTGGCGGAACTGCCAACTTCCGTCACAAAATCAGGGTTGCTGGGGCCAACGGTGATGACCATAGCATCTGGCGCAAAGCCCAGCTCTTTAGCGGCGTTGACAAAGAGCAGAGCATCATTAAAGTGACCGCCGCCCACAAAAACGTCAGGGTCTAAATCACGGAATTTGGTCATGATGGCCGAGACATCGGCGACGTCTTTGGGGTATGTTTCTATGGCCAGTACCTCCATGCCATATTCTTCGGCCCACTTAACAGCCCCCTGGCCAACGGAGGCCGGGAAGGCGGTATCTTCATAGGCAACCACCACCGTTTTAGCACCCATATCGGACAGAGATTTTAGGGCGGATTGGGCATAATTTCCGGCAGGTGTCAGGACGGCAAAGATATTCTTAAAGCCGCGGTTGAAGATATCTTCAGAAGCACCATTACCTTCAACCATGATGATGCCATACTTCTCTGCAATAGCGCTGGTAGACATGGTCAGGTCGCTGGCATAAGGGCCTAACAGAAAATCTACTTCATCTTCGGTGATAAGCCGTTCTACCAGGTTGGCGGCCGTGTCCGGGTCACCTTCATCATCATAGTAGATGATTTCCACTTTGTAGCAGGCATCGCCAACTTTGACGCCGCCATACTCATCGTTGACCCAGGCCAGCCAGGTATTGTAGCCCTGGCGTGTGTCTTTACCTTCGCGTGCATATTTGCCGGTTTCAGACACGGCCGCGCCCAACGTAATGATTCCGGTGCAATCACTGCCAGTTTCATCGGCCGTGGTTTCCTCAGCCATTGTCTCGTCGGTTGTGGTGGTAGACGAGGTATCTGATTCAGTGGCTGATTCTTCGCTGCCGCCGCTACTACAGGCAGCCAGGCAGAGGGCCAGCATCACAAACAGGGAAAACAGTAATGACTTCTTTCGGTGAGACATATCGCTTCTTCCTCCATTAAGAATGTGGGTATGGGTAAAGTTCGCCGCTGAGGGCGAGATTAGGTGGAGGATAAAACAAAAGCTGTGATCAGGGCATAAATTTTGGTGGTGAATTATAAATAAGTTGTAAATATCTTGGGGTTAACGATGCTCAGAGTGCCCACAAGGGCGGCCTAGCTGCCAAAGCGGTAACCGATGCCGTATTCAGTTTTAAGGTAATGGGGATTAGCCGGGTCTTCTTCGATTTTGCGGCGCAGTCGGCCGATGTAAACGCGCAGATATTCAGCTTCATTGCCATATTCTGCCCCCCATACTGCTTGCAAAATGGTGCGGTGGGGCAGTGCCCGGCCAATGTGGCGCATGAAGTAATGAAGCAGGTCATATTCGGTTTGGGTGAGTTTAAGCCGCTCACCGCGACAGGTGGCAGTGTTGGCGTTGGGCTCCAGTTGAATGTCTCCGTATTGCAAGAGTTCATGAGAGGTAGACGGCCGTTTCTCCCAATTTACCCGCCGCATCATCGCCCGTACCCGTGCCAGCAGTTCATCGATGCCAAACGGCTTTACCAGATAGTCGTCGGCCCCCTGATCCAGTGCCGCCACCTTGTCTGCTTCTTCACCCAGTGCCGTAAGGACGATAATTGGCACCGTAGACACCTGACGGATGCGACGGCACGTTTCCAGCCCGTCCATATGGGGCATCATCACATCCAGGATGATGAGGTCAAGCGTTTCTGTATTAAAAATAGCCAGGGCTTCCAGGCCATTGCTGGCGCTAAATACCTGGAAGTCCCGCGCTGCCAGGTTACGGCTGATAAACTCACGCAAAGGTTTTTCGTCTTCTACAACCAGGATTTTTGTCATAATCAATTCTCTACAGTGTTGGTTCGTTTTTCAAGAGTTCATAAAAACTGCGCCTATCACTGGGGACAATGGGCTTAAGTGAAGCGCTTCTAGTGGCAGTAAATGGCATGGTTTTGCCTGTATTTGGCGTTCATTCTAGCTTATATTACTGCTTAAATGTTGCTGAAAAGGAGTTCCCTATGAACTATTATTTCCTGGTAGCTGGCGTGTTATTGTTGATCTTTGCGGCTGGCCATGCCCTTTGGGGCCAGAAGCATATGATAGTCCGAGTGGAAGGCGCACCGTTACCCCAATCAGTCAAACTGCTGATCTTTTTTAGTTGGAACCTGCCCACTATGTTTCTTTCTATATCCGCCATGGCGTTGATGTTGGCAGCCAGCACTGAGGTGGTAAAGGCCCACGCCCTGGCCTGGTTTATCATAGCAGTGATGCTGGGCAACTTTTTTCTTTTTGTAGGTGTCAGCCTCATCAAATACAGGCAAGGGTTAAAAGGGATGATGCCGCAATTTTTCATGTTGGCGTTATTGGTAGATATTATCATCGCAGGCGTCTTGAATGGGTAGGGTGAAACCAAAGAGGGCCCCGGGGTTGGCCGGCTGGAACCAGACACGGCCGTGGTGCGCGGCTACAAACCCTTTACAAATGGCCAGCCCCAGACCCACACCACCTACTTCTCGCGTCAGGCGGTTATCGGCGCGTACAAAGCGGTCAAAAATTTTGTCGGCCAGTTCCGGTGGCACACCTGGCCCAAAGTCACGCACGGTAAACGTTATATCGCCATTTTGCCGGGCTGTACGGACCTCAATAGGCATGTCTGGTGGCGAATATTTGATGGCATTATCTACCAGGTTGCGCATCACGGTACTCATGCGTGAGATGTCTATGGAAATGGGCGGCAGGTCAGCGGCCAACTGCAGGTGAACACGGCCGTAAATCGGCGGCGTAAAGGAGCGCATGACCTCGGCCAATAAATCATTCAATGAGTAAATTTCACAGTGAATGTCCAACAGGCCGGCCTCCATACGTGACAGGTCTAACAGGTTTTTTACCAGCATCGTCAGCCGGTCGGTTTCCTGGCTGATCGTTTGCAGGAATTCCCGTTGTGTGGCCGCATCCCAGGCCACATCATTGGCCAGCAGCGTGCTGGCATATCCCTTGATGGTGGCCAGCGGCGTGCGCAGCTCATGGGAAACGGTAGAGAGCAGGGCTGACTTCATCCGATCCAGCTCTTTGTCTTTGGTAATGTCTTGCCATAACTGGCCCCGTCCCAGAGGCTCGCCTTGAGCGTCCGTCACGGCAAAGAGATGCAGGCGCAGGTCATGCTGTCGACCGTGGGCTCCTTCGGCCACCACGTCAAAGGTGTGCTCACCGTGGCCGGCCACGGCCGTTTCATATTGCTGCCGGGCGCTGTCTGGGTTGGTGAAGGTGGCGGCCAGCCGGGCAAACAGTGCCGCTCCCGTCTGCTGCCGGGCATCCTGACGTGACGCGCCCAACCATTCAGCCGCCTGGTGGTTGCAATAAAGCACACGGCCGTCAGTCCCTTCCAAAATCAGGCCGTCGGCCAGGCTTTCCACAATCGCTTCCAGGCGGCGGGTTTGTTCCTGCAAGCGTTCATCGGTGCGTGCATACAGGGCCGCGTTTTCCATGGCAATAGAGGCATGATAAGCAAAGCTGGACGCCAGTTCCAGTTCGCTGTAACTGTAACGGTAGGGCCCGGCCTTGTACAACAGCAGCACTGCCGGCAGGGCATGTTGGGTTTTCAGCGGCACTGCCAGCACTGACTGATACCCTTCGGCCCGGGCGCGCGGCCGAAAGGCGGTGAAGGCCAGGTCGGTTTCAGTGTTGGATACCTGGATCGGCGCCTGGTTGCGCAGGGCGCGCATGGAAGGGGAATTGGGTTCACTGGGGGTAATGCGCAGCTGCTTGACATACGCATCAGACAACCCCCGGCTGGCGCGCACGCGAAAAACCCCTGCCCGCTGATCCAGGGCCACAATGGCGCAGCGCTCAACATGAAACAGGTTTTGCACCTGTTCTAAAATGCTGTTCAACACCGCCATCACATCCAGCGAGGCAGCCACGGCCCGGCCGGTTTCCAGCAGCGTGGAAAGCTGCACAAAGCGGGTATGGATGTCTGCCTCCATGGCCATAAGGGAGCGCGCCAGACTGCCGATCTGGTCAGAGCGGGCGGCCAATTGGTCTAGCTGGGCCTTTTCTTCCGGGCGCATCTGGCCGCGCCAGCGTATGAGGCCGCTGTACACTTCCAGTTGTTCCAGTGGTTTGATGATTTGGTGGGAGAGCAGCATCCAGGAGAAAAGCCCCCCGGCCAGGAACATCATCAAGGCGATCACCCAAACCTGATCCAGCAGACGTGTATGGGCAAAAGCCACGGCCGTGGGCAGCTGCAGCAGAACGTCTCGTGTTCCGTCCGGCGTGGCCGCATAACCGTGCAGCCAGCGGCTGCCTTCGGGGTCGGTGGTGATCAAGTAGCCGCCGGCCGCGGCCATCTGGCGAATGACGCCGGTTTGCCAGCTTTGCCAGGCGGGTTCGTCAGGCAATGACGGGCGGCCGCTTTGCTGCTGGATACGGCCGTCAGACCCCACAATCAGCAGTTGGGCGCTGCCATCTAACCCGGCCAGGGCCAGCCATTCCGTCTCTGGTGGCAGGGCATCAAGTTGGCGGGCGATGGCCTGGGCGTGTTGGACCACGGCCGTTTGTGCCTGCTGGTTTAACCGGTTGGTCATCACCAGGGCCACGGAAAAAGCAGCCACGAGCAGCATCCCGGCAAACAGCAGGTAAAACCGCAGCAGCCGCGCCCGCAAATCATCTTCACGCGGTTGCTCCCGGCCTGGTTGGGTGTCATCTACATACAAACTCATCCTAACAGGCGAGTTTAATCAGGAAAGAGGGTGATGGCAAGGTACACGGGACCTGGCAATTTAATCTAGCTTGCCGCTCCTGGCGGCCTGGCGCATTCGGCTGAGGGCCATCCACATGGCGCCTAGGGCGGTAAAAAAGGCGATGGCGATCTTGGTGGCGTCCACGATAGGTTCCACCTGCACACCATCTGGGCCTATGATAATAGCCGCTACCGGGCGGCCCAGGGTGCCACCACCGCCGCCGCCACCACCGCCAAAACCGGTGCCGGGTTCCTGGCCTTCCGGAGAAACACTGCCACTGCCACCGCCATATCCAAAACCTATGCCGGCTGTTAACTCGGAGGCGGTAATAACGGTATAGTCGCCTTTTGTCAGCGGCTGACTGTAGATAGCTTCTGGTTTGGTGATGTCAAACAGTTTGCTCATTAATTCATTGGCCCGTTCTTGATTGGGGACCGTTTCAATCGCTAGTTTGGTACGGCTTTCGCTCATAGTGCACTCCTCTTCAGGTGAATCAACGATTTGACCTGAGGCTTTTTAATAAGACCCGCATATTCACCAGAATGACCAGACCCACAAAAGCCCACAAGGCCAGGCGGGTGATGTCGGTGATGGGCAGAGTTTCGGTACGGCCGTCTTTCTCTACCAACACCCCTGTCGGCCGGTGCCACACAAACCCACCCCATGGCAGGCTGATGTGTAATAGCTGGGATTGTGGCGTCAGCGTTGACTGGTTCACTTGAATGGGCTGGCCTGATTGGTCCTGCCAGGTGATAAGGTTGTTCATCATGGCCATTTCCCAACACCATCGGTAATCAGATCACTGTTCACCGATGACTGCATACTGAATACTGCCGACTGATTACTGAGGTACATCCTGCACCAACATCCGGCGCAGCACCTTGCCAATAAATGATTTGGGCAGGGATTCACGGAACTCAATCTCCCAGGGCACGGCATAGGGTTCCAGGCGGCGCTGGCAGAGGGCGATCAGTTCCTCTTTGGTTAAATGGGTGCCGGGGCGGGGAACAACAAAGGCCTTGATTTTTTGCTCACCGACCAGCGTGCCAATGCCTACCACGGCCACTTCCATCACTTTATTATTTTCGTATAGTACCTCTTCCACATCGCGGGGGTAAACACTGTACTCGCCAAACATGATGGTATCACGCTTACGGCTGATAATCTGGAAATAACCGTCATTGTCCATCACGGCCACGTCGCCGGTGTCTAGCCAGCCATCACCCAGCAGTGCCTCTGTCTCCTCTTCGCGCTGCCAGTAACCTTGCATCACCTGCGGCCCGCGAATGACCATCTCGCCAATACGGCCCGGTGGCACATCTTCGCCGGTGATCAGGTCTATGATTTTGGCTTCGGTGTTGGGGATGGGCACCCCGATGGAACCGGGCTTACGCACGCCATACAGCGGATTGGCGTGGGTGACGGGGGAAGCCTCGGTCAGGCCGTACCCTTCAACAAGACGGCCGTGGGTCAACTTCTCAAACTCTTCCTGCACTTCGATGGGCAATGGGGCTGCCCCACTGACACACGCCTTGATGGAGCTCAAGCCGTACTCGCGGGCATTGGGGAAATGGTTAATGGCTGTATACATGGAAGGCACACCGGGGAAGATGCTCACCTTGTAGTCACGAATGTGTTCCAATACCTCTTGTGTGTCAAAAACTGGCAGCAAAATCATGGTGCCACCCAGAGCAATAGGCAGGCTCATGGCGTTGATCAGGCCATAGCTGTGAATGATGGGCAGCACAGAGAGGCACACTTCCTGCCCGTACTTTAAGTCTGGAATCCAGTGGCGGGTTTGTAAGGTGTTGGCCACCAGATTGTAATGGCTCAGGCAAACGCCTTTGGGCACGTCGGTTGTGCCGCTGGTGAAAAGAATGGCAGCCAGGTCTTCACTTTGGACATGGACAAAGGCAGGTGCTACTGGTGGCGCGTCTTGCAGCAGGTCTACCATATTTTGACCAATGGCCCGCATAATGGCCTCATCCTCTGGCTGGCTTTCGGGCAGACCCCAGCGGTCGATCAACTTTTTATAGGTAGAGGGTTTAACCACCTGGCGAATGTCAGCAAAAATAAATTGATCCAGGCCGGTGTGCGCTTTGATCTCTTGCGCCAGCCGGCCAAAGCTGGACAGCATCACGATCACTTTGGGTTCTGTCTGCCGCACCTGCTCCACAATGAGTGCGGCACTGGCGTCAGGGTTGGGCATGACCACTACCCCACCCACCTTTAACGTGCCGTAAAATGCGGTAATCATTTGCGGCATGTTTGGCAGCACCAGCATCACCCGGTCGCCGGGGCGTACCCCCTTACCGTGCAAGACCTGAGCAAACTGGTTGGTGCGTTGCAGTAAATGTTCGTAGCTGATGTGCCGGTTATAAAAAGTAACGGCCGTTTGTCGGGGCACCCAGCCGGCAGCTGAGTCCAGAAACGTAAACAACGGCCGTTTGGGAATGGGTATGGTGGGCGGCGTGCCCTGGCTGTAACTGCGGATCCAGATGCGGCTGGCCAGGGGGTCTTCCCGCTGAATACGGCCGCGCCAGGAACCCTTGTCGGCGTCATCAATAAAACGTTCAATGGCCCGCGACACCGCCTGGTGGCGCTCTAACTGCACTTTGTGTTTGGCCGCACCCACGTCATAAACCTCAACATTGGGGATCATCTTGCCTACATCTTCAAATACGGCACGGGGGAAATAGACGTCTCGCTCACCGGTGATAACCAGCGTGGGGGTGGTGATATTACGCATCAAGGACCAGCCGTTCCACTTAAGCATATTGTTTTGGGCCATACGTTTCATGACGTGGATTTCGGCATCCCACTTGGGGCGGTATTTCCAGAACGGCCGTAAGGCATCTGCCGGTAACTGCATGGCCAGGCGGGCTGCTTTGGGCAGAGGGTATTCGCCGGCGGTGGCGATCAGCACCAGTTTGGCCAGCTGTTCCGGATGAGCGTTAGCATATTCCACGGCAATCGAGCCGCCAAACGAATGCGCTACCAGGATAAACTTCTCTGGCAGCCCCAACTCCTCGACGATAGCCTGAATGTCAGACACCATCTCATGCATGGTGTAATCGGTATAAGGCGCGTCGCTCTGGCCATGGCCGCGCAGATCAAAGGCCACCACGCGATAATGGCGGGCAAAATAGTTAATCTGGTATTCCCATGATTCCAACACCCCGGCGTAGCCATGTACAAACATGATCGTTTGTTCGGCCCCTTCCGGCCATAGATCCAGCACCGAAAGAAACGCATCGGCCACCCCGCGCATAGGCACCCTTACCCGATACAGATCATAATCTAGTTGAATATCTGCCCGTTTTACACCCCGCAGCTTTTTCTTCATAGAAACCCTCCGAGTTTACTAAACCAGAGCCATCGTACCATGAGATGTTAACAGGAGCAATGTTGCTGCAGCGCCTTATACATAAATGAAAACAACTGGTGACACTTGTAGTCCCGTTGGCTGTAAGGTAATCGGCAACAATGATCGTCGCAAGGGGCGACGCCCAGGAACTGAACAGAGATATGGTCCTGGCCGGGGAGGTCGCAAGCCCAAGAAACGCTCAACTGGATGAAGGGTTGATATCAGGTTGGTTGGGGGTGGATTTAAGGAAAAGGAAAGGGTTAATGGCGATGGGGTCTGGCCGGCCTGACCGGCCAGACCCTCTTACGGGTTGTTAGGAAATCACACGTTACGGAGCAATATCAATGCCGTCAGCAACTTCCCCGGCATAGCCATGTAAGGAGCCATCCCAGAACATGCTGAAAGTACAGCTGGTGTTTGTACCCAGGGAGCCGGGTACACAAATGAAAATGTCGGCGCCATCGCCGCTGACTCCGGTCACGCTAAACGCTCCAAGGGTGGTCAGGTATAAGGCGTTGGTGGCGTTGTTGACCCATACACCGTTGGTGTCTTCGGTAGAAGCTTGACTTAGACCTACATCGGAGCCGTCGAAGTAAAGGGACCAGGTACCGGCGGTGGTACTGCCCAGGGATGTGGCTGCAAAAGCCAACAAATCCTCGTCAGACCCGGAAACGCCGGTAACGCTCGGATCGCCCGTGGTGCTGATCAACAGCCGCCCATCTGGCGCAAAGCCGATGGCGTCAATGTCTTCGCCGCTGGTTGTCAGGCCCACATCTGACCCGTCAAAGTACCAGGCGAAAGTGCCGGTAGAGGGGGTATAGCGCACAATGTCTGAGTCATCTACCGTGCCCAGGCTGCCAATTGTCACGGCCGTGTCGAAGCTCATCAAAATGGTGCCATCAGCCTGGATATCAAAGGCGTTGAGGTCCACTGTCACCCCCGCAGCCGAACCATCAAAGAACATGGTCCACACCCCCGTACTGATATTGTAGGCCAGAATGTCTTCATCCTGGAATGAGACGCCGCCGGCCGTCCCGCCTGTGCTGGAGCTGACGTAAATGATGCCGCTAGATGGTGGCGGTGTGGCTGAAGGAGTGGGGGTGGGCGTATTGGTGGGTGTAGGCGGGGGGGTGGGGGTGGGCCCGCCGCTGCAGCTGGGGAAGGTGAAGGAGCCAATGCGCGTTTGCCAGTTGGTGCCGTTGGCCGCATAGTATTCCGTCGTGTACCAGAACGTGCAGCCATTGACATCCACTGTCATGGCCGAATAGTCACCCCAACGGGTGTAGGAAGTCTGTGATCCCGTGCCGGCAATTAGGGTTGCTTCGCCCTGGCCTAACGTGTTGAGCGCATCACCGGCCAGACGCCCGGCATAACGAATTTGGGGGTTAATGCTTGAACTAGAAGCGCTGTAGCCGACAGCCATATTACCCTGATTGTCTACGGCCACGCTGCCCATCCAGCGGTGAGTGCTGTCAGGCTGGTAGGTGCCTTGCTGGTAAACAGAGGGCGTACCGCTCAGGTTGCGGAATTCATACCAGCGAATGCCGGCCACCCCACCAGAAGCGACAGAGTGAGTGACCCATAAGGCACCAGTGCCGCCGACATTGCTGTACTGTAACTGTGCCATCAAGCGCCCGGCTAACGAGTCAAGATTGACGGAAGAGCTACCCTGAGGTACAGCACCAGCGTTTGAATAAGAAGCGATGCTGGTGCTGACTGGCCCGGTGAGGGTAGAGTTGGCGCTGTTGGCCCAATCAATAGCCAGTTTCCAGGTGTACATTGTCGTGGAGCTTTGCAGCGACATCAGATAGTTGGGCGTGCCTGCCGGAGGCATAGTGGCCTTGGCATTGGCTGGCAGCAGGCTGAAGTATGCGGAACCCAGGTCAGCCAGTTGGTAATTGAGCGGAGAACCGTTGATCAATTCACTGCGGTTGAGCGCCCAGATCCGTACACCTTTGTAACTGGCGCTGGAACAGGTGCTGGTCAGGCAGTCAAACATATTGGCGGTCATATAGATGCCATCATGCCAGACGCCGATTTTGGGGTAATCATTCAGCCAGGGGTGAGAAGCATCATCGGCGCGCAGCCCGTAAAACCACCAGCCGCCAGAGACGGGATCGGCGGTCTTGGAAACAGCAATACATTCGTAATAAGGTCCATTCTGGGTGTTGGTCCAGGCAAAATCGGTGATGATCCAACGCCCGCTGACATTGTCATAGAGCACAACCGGATCACCATTGTTGTCGGCATCACACGGCGTGCCCGTGCCTGCAAACAAGGTGTCAAAGGTAAAGGCAGCTAACTGGGTACCGGTTTTAGAATAGATGCCAATAGAGGTATTAACAGCCTGGATGTAATGGTTAGGGCCAACATCACCCTGAGTGTCAGGTGGCCAACCAGCGCCCCAGTTTGTCAGATCTAAGCCGGCGAAGTTTTGGCTGGGGCTGGGCATTGCCTCTGGCGCGAGCAAGTTCTGGCGGACGGGATCAATGAAGTTGGGGTCAGGCTTCTCCATCCCTTCCAGTTCAAACTCGATACCCAGGGTTTTTTCTTCCGGCCCAATCTGAGGTAGATCACGAAGATCGCCATCAAAAGAGACGGCAGGCGCCGAACTCCCTGTTTTGACCTCGCTTACCGTGGTATCCGTGGTATCACGGAAAACCTCAACTGTGTTTGGTGCACCGGGGATTAATAACTGTACGGCAGCATCGCGTTGTGCGATTTCGTTAGAGGTAAAGCCTGGCTGCTGTACCATCAGCCACACTCCCCACACGACAACTGCTAATAGAAGAAACCCTATAACATGTCGACGAGAAAACTTTAACATCACTGCCTCCTCAAAAGGGTGTCTCCCCTCCCTTTTCCTTATATCCCGGAGAACTTTATCTGAGGGGGGGATTTAGTCAATGATTTGGCTAGAAATTGCTTGAGGAGGTGGTTGCTGCGGGCGTTTTCCCCTTATAAGTACACTAAGCGCCCGGTTTTATTCGCCAACGGCCGTACCCCCCAACGGTATCCAGGAAAATTGCCCGGTAATCCGTTCGTCCAGAATGGGCAACGGCCGTTGGCTGAAGGCCTCATACATCACCAACGTGCCGCCGACCGCTTGGCCCGGTACGGCCTGCTCGGCCACCGCCAACAGTGGTGCGCCTGGCGCTGGCTTCAGGCTCTGGCAGTAGGCTTCATACGTCGGTGATTCTTGTGTGTAGTCAATGAGGTGGGGCGAGGTAATGTGCTCGCCGGCAATCCATTTTAAGGTGGGAATAGCTCCCATGGCCGGAACATAGTCCACCAGATCACACCAGGCCCAGTGAAAGCCGTCGGCTTCATACCCCACCAGCCGCGTAGAAACCACATAATCACGTAAGATGGGGCGGTTGGTGGTAAAGCGCTGTGGCCAGGCGTAAGTGTTTCCTCTGGTGAATGGCTCGTAACCGGAGGTGAGTGATTCGCCCATCCATACCAGGCCATCGGCCAGGGGCACATAGTGTGGCCACCGCTGGCTGTGGGGGGGCCACCATGCCGTGACAATACCCCATGGTCCGCTGAGGGGGGGTACGGCCGTAGGGTGATCCTGTGTTTCAGTGATGTACCCGTCAGCCGTTTGCCAGTGCAGGTACAGGCGCGGCTGCCCCGACAGCGTCTGATCCCAATCATAGCCAATAAGGCGGCGGGCGTCGCCATTCACAAGGTGGCGATAAACCCGGTTTTGCGTGGCGGGCGGCCGGCTCATAGCGATGACGTCGAGCGTGCCAAGAGAAACGGCGGCCTCCTGATTGCCAACACGAATCATGTAGCTGCCGGGGAGCGTCCCTGGGCGGGGTGTGAGATGAAATTGGGTGAGGGTCAACCCTGTTGGCGATGGGATGATGGTCTGGTCAGATTGGGCATAAGAACGGCCGTCACCCCCCATCAGGTGGGCATACAAAGAGACGGGCAGGCGGGCATCAGGCAGCGGCTGCCAGGCCAGTGTAAGCACAACGTCTTGCCAGATCTCCGTCTCAGTTTGACTGAGATGGTAACCTACTAACTGGACGTTATCGGCCAGGATATGGGTCAACGGTACAAAATCTTCCGGCAGGGTGGTGCGCGGCTGCTGGCGGAACCAGAACGCTTCATGCATGGGTTCCGGTGATGGCAGCCCGGTGTAAGCGGCAGCGTCATACCAGGTGGCGATGACGTCACGGCCGTTGTTCGTTTCGACACTAATGGCTTGCGCCCATGTCTGGCCATAGGGCTCTGCGCCGGGGGCCACGTAGCGCACGGTGATATCAGGCCGCTGCCCGGCCACCTCTTGCAAATACCACAGCGGTGTCACCCAGTGCCAGTTGGCCAGGATGATGGCATCTGGTGGGGCAGCCGTTAACAAGCCTTGCGCATAATCGTTAGCGTCTTCCGCCAGATGCAGCTGCCAGTAACTGGGCCAACGCTGCCATCCCTGATGCAAGGTGGCGGTAAACATCAGGGCGGCAAAGAGTAGGGCCAACGGCCGTAACCAACCGACTCGTTGGGTAGTCATCATCGGTGCCAGTTGCCCAACGCCGTAGCCCAGGCACAACACAGCCGGTATGTAAGCCGGCAGCATGTATTCCACCGTTTGTGGGGCACGATACATAGCGGTGACAAGGGTGTGCAGAGCAAAGGCTCCCCCCAGCAACAGTCCCAGCTTCCATTCGCGCCAGAACAGCAGCGCCAACCCTATCCCCATCCCCAGCAGCAGCCAGGGAGAAAACTGGAAGGTCATGACGTTGCCCATCACCCCCAGGCGCAGGCTCAAAACAAGAGGATCGATGAAGTAAAAAAAGTCGCCTTGAAAGCCTAACCCCAGAAAGTGGCGTAGAAAGCCGGCTGGCGTAGCTAATTGCTCGCTGGCGCCGCGCACGTCGGCCCCTGCCCGCAGGGGCAGGTAGAGCAAGGGCAGCAGACCCGCCAATGCCGCCAGCAGCGGCCGCCCCCAGCGGTGTGGTGTCCGTACCAAGGAGGGATCGATCACGACGACAGTTATAAGAAATACCCCACCCATGAATGCCAATGACAGGTGATGGGTAATGCCCAGGCTCAGCGCCAATGCCAGCACCACCAGCCAGTGATCTTTGTTGGTTGGCTTCTGACGGGTTGCTGTCTGGTAAAAGCGCACCAATGCCCACAGCGCCAGGGCCGTAAACAGGGCCGTCAGGCTGCGAATGTTGGCGGTTGTGGCCTGCGACCAAAAGGTGGTGGCTGTACCCAAAGCGATCACGGCCGTAGCTGCTGCCAGATGTCGCTGGGTCAGGTCATGCACCGTCACGTAAACCAGCAGCAGCACGGCCGTGCTGCTGAGCACAGATAATACATTGACCCGGTAGGCGGCTGTGGCACCAATGGGCAGGCGGGTCATCAGGTGAGCAAGCAGGGTGTACAGCGGAAAGCCCGGCGGGTGAGCCACACCCAAACGGGCGGCTACCAGTTGGAATTCGCCATTATCGGCTGGCAGCAGCCCGGGTGACAGGGTAAGCAGGTATAAACCGCCGGCGGCAGCCATGACCAACCCTAACCCACCGGCCATCAGCCAGCGACCATTTGCCCTCATGCCACCCACTGCCTGCTCACCGGCTGCCTGCGCCAGGCACACGGCCGTGACTACTCCTACTCCCACCCAGACCAACGGATCCGCTTCTCCATAAACGACATAAATGTATAAAAACAGCAGAGGCCAGGTTTCGCGCAGCGGATGTGGTTTGGTAATAAGGATGGCTAACGAGAGGGTGACGGCCGTGATCACCAGGGGGATAGCCCAGTTAATGGGAAAATAAAGATGTGAGGCGTACAGTTCGCTTAACACCCGGCCACTGTACAGGCCTAAAGCGGCGGCTGGCATGACCCACCCCCCACTTTTTATGAGACGATTCCACATGGGCCGGATTATAACGTGACCGGACAAAATTCACATTGAGCCGCGCACTTCTCCCTATCATCTCTTGACGTTACCGGGTATACTAATGATAGTGTTACCCATTACTTGAGATACATGGCAGCAATTCTCAATTTGGGAAATTGGTTGACAAAGAAGGCAAACCAGGTAATTACTATGGGGCATGGTAAAGAAATTCCCCTTACAAGCATTTTTCAAAGAATGTCAAGCCGCCTGGGCAGAGTTAC
>WYBM01000102.1 GCA_011525915.1 Ardenticatenaceae bacterium
CGGCCATCCCTTTGAGGGACAGTGCTTTGGTAATGGCTGCCGTCAACGTGGTCTTGCCGTGATCGACGTGGCCAATTGTCCCGATATTGCAGTGTGGTTTCTCGCGCACAAATTTTTCTTTAGCCATAATATCCCTTACCTCTCCAACTATTTTCTATTATCAATTCTATGATCCCCCAGGGTTAGTTAGCGGCCGCCTTTCATGACTGCTTGGGCAATCGCTTCGCTTACCGGGGCATAATGTTCAAATTCCATCGTAAACGTGCCACGACCTTGTGTCATTGAACGCAAAGACGTAGCATAACCAAACATCTCTGCTAAAGGCACACGGGCCTTGATAGCCTGCAAGCCTTCGGCTCGCACTTCCATACCATCAATCATGCCACGACGTGAAGAGAGGTTACCAATCACATCGCCCGTGTATTCTTCTGGCGTAACGACCTCAACTTTCATGATAGGCTCCAGCAAGATTGGTTTACCTTGCTGCACGCCTTCTTTCAGGGCCATAGAGCCAGCGATCTTAAAGGCCATTTCAGAGGAGTCTACCTCATGGAAAGAGCCATCATAGAGGGTGGCCTTCAGGTCTACAATAGGGTAGCCAGCCAATACACCACTTTCCAGAGCCTCTCTGATACCGGCTTCAACCGGTCTGACAAACTCTTTGGGAATGGTGCCCCCAACAAGGGCATTTTCAAAGACAAAACCTGAACCAGGATCCAGCGGTTCCAGCCGGATGATGACATGCCCATACTGCCCACGACCACCAGACTGACGCACAAAACGGCCCTCTACCTTTTCTACGGATCGGGTGATCGTCTCGCGGTAAGCGACGCGCGGTTGTCCTACATTTGCCGCCACCTTAAATTCACGCAGCAGCCGATCGACTAAAACTTCCAGATGAAGTTCGCCCATCCCATACAAAACCGTCTGGCCGGTCTGATCATCTACCTTTACTTGGAAGGTTGGATCCTCTTCGCTCAGCGAACGAAGAGCCACACCCATCTTTTCTTGATCGATATTCGTTTTAGGCTCAATTGCCAGCGAAATAACCGGTTCAGGAAAATCAATAGCCTCCAATATAATGGGTGACTTTGCATCGGCCAGGGTCTCGCCGGTAAACGTTGTCTTTAAACCCAGGGTGGCGGCAATATCCCCAGAACGCACCTCTTTCAAATCCTCACGATGGTCTGCGTGCATGCGCAAAATACGGCCGATGCGCTCCTTCTTCCCTTTGGTAGTGTTTTGCACCGTATCACCGCTGGTCAAAACACCAGAATAGACACGGAAATATGCCAGTTTGCCCACATAAGGGTCCGTTACAATCTTAAACACCAACGCAGACAGCGGCTCATTATCGCTGGCCGTGCGTTCTATCATCTCACCCGTATCCGGATTTTGTCCACGTATGGGGGGCACATCCAAAGGGGAAGGCAGGTAGTACACCACAGCATCCAAGACGCGCTGTACACCTTTGTTGCGCAGTGATGAACCACATAAAACGGGGGTTACCTTATTTGTCACCGTCGCTTTCCGCAAGGCCGCCTTTAGCTCGTCTGTACTGATCTCTTCCCCTTCCAAGTAACGTTCCATCAGCGCATCATCCGTTTCAATGATGCGTTCTGTAATGATGTTACGCGCTTTTTCCGCCTCTGCCCGCATCTCTTCGGGAATTGCTACAATCTTGGGTTCCGTACCCAGATCATCATCAACCCAGACGGCCGCTTCCATTTTCAGTAGATCAATGATTCCCCGAAAATTAGACTCACTGCCAATGGGTAACTGAATAGCAATAGGATTTGCACCAAGTCTTTGCCGGATCATGCTAATGGTACGCACAAAGTCAGCCCCCGTACGATCCATCTTGTTCACAAAACAGATACGCGGCACATTGTACTCGTCTGCCTGGCGCCACACGGTTTCTGACTGTGGCTCAACCCCAGCCACGGCATCAAAAACAACAACACCACCATCTAAAACCCGCAGGCTGCGTTGAACTTCAGCCGTAAAGTCAATGTGACCTGGTGTATCAATGATGTTAATTTGATGATCAAGCCAGAAGGTAGTCGTAGCCGCAGACGTGATCGTAATGCCCCGTTCCTGCTCTTGCACCATATGATCCATGGTGGCAGTGCCGTCATGGACTTCACCCATGCGATGAATACGGCCGGTATAATACAAGATCCGTTCAGTGGTCGTTGTCTTGCCGGCGTCAATATGGGCAATGATGCCTATGTTTCTGACTCGCTCTAATGTATAACGACTCATTACCAATACTCTCTCTTAAAAGCGGAAATGGGAAAAAGCCCGATTGGCTTCAGCCATGCGATGTGTATCATCACGCTTCTTCACGGCCGACCCTTGATTGGTGGCCGCATCCATCAACTCATTGGCCAGCTTTTCCGCCATCGAACGACCACCACGGGCGCCCGCGGCCGTTAATAACCAGCGCATTGCCAACGAAATCTGCCGCTCTGAATCTACCGGAATCGGCACCTGGTAAGTAGAGCCACCTACACGACGTGGCTTTACTTCAATTTGTGGCTTAACATTATCCAACGCCTGCTCAAACACATCGAGAGGTTGTCGTTTAGCGCGGGCTTCAATCAGATCAAAACTGTCATACAAAACCCGCTGTGCCACACTCTTCTTACCGTCTTTCATAAGGCGGTTAATGAACATGGCCACCCGAACATTGTTGTATTTTAAATCAGGCTCAACATCCCGTTTCTTTGGACGATACCGTCTTGGCATAATATATTCTCCGTTTTGCTTACTTCGGTGTCTTGGTGCCGTACTTCGAGCGTCCCTGTTTCCGGTTTTCCACACCGTCGGCGTCCAACGTACCGCGCACAATGTGGTACCGTACACCAGGTAAATCCTTTACACGACCACCACGTACCAACACCACAGAGTGATCCTGCAAACGATGTCCCTCACCTGGAATATAGGCTGTCACTTCAATTCCATTAGACAGACGCACACGTGCTACTTTACGCAACGCTGAATTGGGCTTTTTGGGCGTCATGGTCTTGACCTGGGTGCAAACCCCTCGCTTCTGGGGTGCCCCTTTTGCCTGACGTGTACGCCGTTGTTTGTAAGAATTAAACGTATATTGCAAGGCCGGTGCAGTACTTTTTTTCGATTTTGCCTTGCGACCCTTGCGTACAAGTTGATTAATTGTAGGCACGCTAATCCTTCTCCTTAGTTGCTAAACTTCACTCTTCTAACAATCAAAAATAGATGCCGCGCTGTCTGAGCAGACAACCCGACATCATTATCCGACAAATGGAGGCCATCGTAGTTATAGTAACTCGATGGCCTCCGCATGTGCTTTGTTATTCAATTAGTAACTACGCAATTAGTTACCTGTTATGGGCAGACATACGAATTTTGATTCTACCACAAACAGGTAGCTTGTCAAACAGAAATTACCGGCGGCTGCGCGCCAGGTCCATAAGACCCGTACCAGCGTATTTACGGCCACGTTTGTCATCTTCTTTACCAAAGCGAATGACCTCACCTGAATCGGTAACAGCTTCCACAGCCAGCCCTAAACTCTGCAGTTCTTTTACCAACACCCGGAAAGAAGCCGGCACACCTGGCTCTTCGATAGGCTCATTTTTGACAATGGCTTCATACGTTTTTACACGACCCTGAACATCGTCTGACTTAACAGTGAGCATTTCTTGCAGTGTGTAGGCGGCACCATAAGCTTCCAGAGCCCACACTTCCATTTCTCCAAAACGCTGGCCACCGAACTGGGCTTTACCGCCCAATGGCTGCTGTGTTACCAGTGAATAGGGTCCTGTGGAACGGGCATGCGCTTTGTCTTCAACCAGATGGGCCAGTTTAAGCATGTGTAATATGCCAACCGTAACGGGCTGGTCAAATGGCTTGCCGCTCTGCCCGGCAAAGAGCTTTTCCTTACCTAAAATAGGCAATGGTTCATGGGTTTCGGTCATGATGATGTTTGCCAGTTCTTGAAGTTCAGCCTGGTCTGTTTTCTTGGGATCAACTTTGACTTTTTCTGACAAGTCATCACCATACTTTTCAAGCATGGCCGCATACCATTCACGCACACAGCACTCAATAGCGGTTTCATTGCTGGCCATCCAACTAAGTTTTGGCCGGCTGTCCCAATCAGATGGAAAAATCAGCGCAGCGTCCCAACCACGGCTGGCAAGCCATTCACTGGCCACGGCAAAACGAGCATAGCGCTCATCTACTTCCAACCGTTCAATATCATAGCCATGCTCGCTCAGCCAACTGGTAATAAAAAGGCGCCGGGCTTCATTTTCATCTGTTAAAGACGCCAGATCATACTCAATCTCTTTGAGCCAATCCCAGGCCCACTCTACCGCAATTTGCCAGGCATGTTCAACCAGCCAGGAACGGGCCAATTCAGAAGCGATTTCTATCTCATTAGCGCCATCAAACACAGGCGTAATGGCCCTGAAGCCCAGATGAGAAGCCGCCCAACCCAGATGGGTTTCCAGAACTTGACCAATGTTCATGCGTCCGGGCACCCCCAGCGGGCTAAGGATGATATCAATGGGCGTGCCATCCTCCAGATAAGGCATATCTTCAATGGGTACAACTTTGGAAATGACGCCCTTGTTGCCATGACGGCCGGCCATTTTGTCACCTACGGCCAATTTACGCCGCTGCGCTACACTTACCCGGACCATCGTCTCTACGCCAGCCGGCAAATCACGGTCATGCTGACGATCAAAAACGTGAACATCAACCACTTTTCCCCGGGCACCATGCGGCAGCCGCAAGCTGGAATCCTTCACTTCGCGGGCTTTATCACCAAAGATAGCACGCAGCAGTTTTTCTTCTGGGCTAAGTTCTTTTTCACCTTTGGGGGTGATTTTACCCACAAGAATATCCATTTCATTGACATCGGCACCAACACGGATAATCCCTCGTTCATCCAGGTCCTTGAGAGCATCTTCGCTGACGTTGGGGATATCATACGTAATTTCTTCAGGCCCCAATTTGGTGTCACGGGCCTCTACTTCATGCTTTTCAATGTGGACGGAGGTGAAGCGGTCTTCACGTACCAGGCGTTCGCTTACCAGAATGGCATCTTCAAAGTTTCCGCCTTCCCAGGAAAGGAAAGCGACAACCACATCCTGGCCCAGGGCCAGTTCACCATAGGCTGTGGAGGAACTATCGGCCAGGACATCACCCTTTTTGACGCGCTGGCCCTTGACAACAACCGGCCGCTGGTCAATGCAGGTACTCTGGTTAGAGCGGGTATACTTGCGCAGGTTATACGTGCGTGGGCCATCTTCGCTAATCAGGACAACTTTATCCCCGGTCACACTTACAACCTCGCCATCTTGATCCGCCAGGATAATTTGTCCCGAGTTAACGGCCGCATGCCTCTCCATACCCGTGCTGACAATGGGCACATCTGGCTTGAGCAGGGGTACGGCCTGACGCTGCATGTTGGATCCCATGAGCGCCCGGTTGGCGTCATCGTGGTCCAAGAAAGGAATGAGGGCCGCAGAAATACCCACAATCTGGCGCGGGGCCACATCAATAAAATCAATACGCTGCACCGATGAGAAGCGGAATTGTTGATTGCGTCGTGAAGAAACCCGCCGATCGATGAATTGGCCTTTTTCGTCTAAACGTGCATTGGCCTGAGCAATGGTGTAATGGTCTTCTTCATCGGCCGACATGTAGATGATTTCGTCAATGATATAAGGTTTGACGGTAACGGTTTCTATGCCTGCCGCCCGAATAGCCTTTAGATGCTCTTCGGTAATCATTTCTTCGGCAGCCGCAATGATCTCCCCCGTATCAGGGTCAACAACATCGGTGAATACATCATGGCCCACCAACTCGTCAGAAGCAGCGGCCACCGTATTGCGCACCCGGCGGTACGGGGTTTCAATAAAGCCATACTTATTCACACGGCCGTAAGCCGCCAACCGCCCAATCAAACCAATGTTCGGCCCTTCTGGGGTTTCAATGGGGCAAATACGGCCGTAATGGCTGTGATGCACATCACGCACTTCAAAACCGGCCCGTTCTCGCCGCAAACCACCAGGGCCTAATGCCGAGAGCGTGCGCTTGTGGGTCAGTTCGGCCAGCGGGTTGGCCTGCTCCATAAATTGGCTCAACTGTGAACTGCCAAAGAACTCCCGTACAGATGCCACCACTGGCCGGATATTAATGAGCGACACGGGGGTGATCGTTTCGCTGTCACGAATAGACATCCGTTCCTTCACCACCCGTTCCATGCGGCGCAGACCCACCCGCAATTTCGCTTGCAACAATTCACCTACCGTCTTCACCCGACGATTACCCAGGTGATCAATGTCATCCGGGCCTTCCAGGCCATTGTTGATCCTGATCAGGTGACGCACCACTTTGACAATATCATGCTGGGTCAGCGTACGATGCTCCAAGGGCACCGCGTCCTGCAAATTTAACCGTTTATTGAGTTTGTAACGACCGACACGCGCCAGATCATAGCGGCGGCTGTCAAATAACTGTTCAAACAGATATTGTTCCGCGTTTTCCAACGTGGGCGGGTCGCCGGGGCGCATACGCTTATAAAACTCAATGAGCGCCTGCTGCGCCGTTGATTTTTCTGCATCCCACGGCGGTTCCTGCTCAATACTGCCCTGTATGTAAAGATGCTCACCGTTTGTATCGATGTCTTCAAAAAGCGCCAGAATTTCTTCGTCGGTGCCACTCTTTAGAACCGGGTTCTCCAGACCATCACTTACGGCCGCTAACGCTCGTAAAAATAATGATACGGGCACCGTGCGCTTGCGGTTAAACTTGACGGTGATGTAATCGGTCTTCCGCGTTTCAAACTCAATCCACGCGCCGCGATCAGGAATAAGCTTGCCCATGGCCAGCGGGCGCCCTGTCGCCCGTTCTTCCTGGACTTCGAAGTAAGCGCCAGGGGAACGAATAAGCTGGCTGACCACCACCCGCTCGGTACCGTTGATAATAAACGTACCGGCCGAAGTCATCAGCGGAAAGTCACCCATGAAAATATCCTGAACAATGGGCTGGTCCAGGTCAGTGCTGTACAGCAGGGCGTTTACATAGAGGGGGGCAGCGTAACTCATGTCACGCTCTACACATTCTTCAACGCTGTATTTAGGTTCCCCAAACCAATATTTAAGGTTAAAACCTTCTGTTTCTTTGTGTTTGCTGGGGAAATAAAGCTTTAAATCTCCACTAAAGCTTTCGATCGGAGAGATTTCATCAAACAATTCCGCCAGACCTTCTTCTATGAATTGCTGAAACGAATTTAACTGAACATCGATCAGTGTAGGCAATTCCAGCGGATCGGTCATCCGGGCATATGATTTGATGGGTAATTTAGACATTTAAATATCCCTGCTCCTCTAAAAATATATTGGCGCGACAGTTAAATACCACATTTCTTGCAAACTAGTACCTGTCATCAGAAGTCCGTCATCCGTTTTCAGCAGACTATTTCCAGAGGTAGGCCAGCACTGAACACTGTACACTGACGACTGAAAACTGATACTAGTATGGTGCCGCAATCCTTGTTACTAGTAAGGGTTGGTTTCCCAACTGCCTCGTCCCTACGCTACTGAATGGCTGGGCAACTTGGCAAATCGCCCCACCTAATCACAAATAAGGGGTGCAACGCCATACGTTGTCGCACCCCTGTCATCACTTTGCTATAGACCTCTTAAAGGTTTGGTCTCTTACAACCACACCCTTCCACACTCACGCCCCTTTTAAACTTTGCTAAACAGCGAACAAAAATTATATTGACGATTATCTATTTTGTCAAGCTTTGGTAAAGGGTCGCGATCTCTTCACCAGCACGCTGCCAACTATAGACGGCCGTCGCCCGCTGGCGTAACTGCCGGCCCAGCTGGTGGCGGCGCTGCGGATCAGACAACAGATCAGCAATGGCTTGGGTGAAGGCGGCTACATCCCCCAGGGGGGCAAAAACGCCCAGATCAGCCAGGTATTCACGATGCACCGGCGAATCATAGGCTACAATGGGTTGGGCCAGGGCCATATAATTAAGCAATTTGCCGCTCCCTTCGGTAGCAGACATCTTAGGGGCGACGGCCACATCCCCCAATGACAAAAAGGCCGGTGCATCACGGTATTCAACTTTACCGGTGAAAGTCACCATATCACTTACATCCAGGTGTTGCGCCATCTGACGATAATGGTCAACATTGGGATACCCCATGATAAGGAAATGGGCGAGTCCGCCGGTATGTTTGAGGTGCGCGGCAGCCTGCAGGAGATGCGGAATGCCCTGGTAATCGGTTAACAGACCCAGGTAGGCCACAATCGGCCGGTCTGTGGGCACACCCAACTGCGCTTTAAGGCGTTGTTTCATGTCAGCCGGAAAGTGATCAGGGTTAAAGCGAGTCGTATCGGCGCAATCAGGCAGCGGATACAAACAGGAAGGAGGAATGTTAAATTGATCTTGCAGCAGATGTGTGGCCTGGCGGGAACTGGTGAGTATGGCCGCCGGCAATGTGTTGATATACTTTTCCAAGCGGAAGGCCCAGCTATAACCACGGCCGTCTCTATTTAAAAACTTGTGGTCTACCATCTCCGCTGTCAGGCTGCCCTGGAAATCAAAAACCAGGGGCACACGCAGCAATTTGGCCACCATGCTGCCTATGAGTGCCCCTTCGTGCATATGGCCATGCACAATATCGGGACCGTAACGCCATCCTTCTACCAAAGATTGCCCTGCCAGGAGAACATCAAAGGCCAGTTTGTGTCGTGAAGAGCCAACTTCGTAGTCCGTACGCCAGGGCAGCGGCCGGGTGCGGCGAATATCCAGCCCTGGCATGTCGCTTCCTTTATAATAGGTAACAATGGCCACCTGATGCCCCAAGGCTTGTAAGGCACGGGTTTCCTCTAAAATGCGAATATGCCCACCATAGTCGCTAAAAAAGGAGGTAGGGGCCACCATGAGGATACGTAACGGCCGGGTAACGGCCGTATCCACAGCTTTATAACGCGGGGTAGGGGCTATTTCAGATGGAGTCATGGGGCAGCTTAAGCGTGACGGTTAGCCTGGTAGCAGTGTGCAGTCATCAGTTTTCAGTCATCAGTGTGCAGTTTTCAGGGCCGGCCCAGCTCTGGAAATGGTCTACTGAACACTGGTTACTGAACACTGGTTACTAATCTCTAATGACGGGTAGTAGCACCAAGCGTCACCCTTTCATTAATCTCTATCTTCCTTTTGCCGGCTGCCTGGGGCCAGGCCGCCAAACATATGCGCCATCATAGACGGTTGGCGCACATCAGGACGGTCACGCTCATCCCAATCATTTTCCTGGCGTTTAAGCAGCCATTTATCACGTTCATTGCTCAGCTTTTCTAACATGGCCGTCATTACCTCTGGTTCACCTTCGTAAATAAGGCGTCGCAGGTTGTGGAGTTCATGGCTGACGGCATCCAGCCAGTGCAAGGTGGCTTCCTTATCATTCAGGGCCATAAAGGCCATGGCTTTATGGTATTCCAGGGGTAGGGTGGCGACACTAAATGGCAGCCCGGCAAAGCGCAGCATGTCACGCCAACTCTGGGATTGTTGCAAGGCCTTAAACACGGCCGCCGCCACCAGACCCGTCAGCGTGTCAGTCCCTTGTACCAGTCCGTCATATTCAGCAGCGTCAATAAAATACGGCCGGGCGCCCAACACCATGCCAAAATTGACGGCCGTTTCCACCGCCTGGGGGTCAGCCTCTGGCGCCGGCATCAGGCAAAACAGGCTGTTTTGGAAAAGATCAGCCGAAGCGATGGTATTTTCGGTACGGCCGTCGGCCAGCCAGTTGGCGGCTAATACCGGCGACGCCCCTACGTAATGTCCCTGCCGTAAATACTGCTTGGCCCACTTCAGTCCCAACCCTTTTAAGTTTGAAAAATCCAGCACCAACGTATGTGACTGTATCTCCCCCCCTATAACCTGTAAGGTCTCTTCCAACTCAGACACAGGCGTGGTAATGACCAGCAGATCGGCCCTGCTGGCCGCTTTATACAAACTTAACTCCAACTTGTCTACGGCTTTCACTTCCTCCAGGGCGGCTCGGGCAATTTCTGGCCGGGTATCATACCCTACTACGGTCATCGACAGTTTTTCTTTAACCGCCAACCCAATGGAGACTCCGGTACGCCCCAGCCCAATGATGGTAATTGTTTGTGCTTTCATCTTTCTCTCCGTCGCTGATATGTGGCCAGCACAGCCATCAGCTGTTTATCAGACGCCAGGTAAACCGCGCAAAGTTCTCAGATGTAAAAAGAGGCGTTTTCTCGCGGTTTACTCGAGTAATCGGCCGCGATTCGCTGGCTCTTTTTCCAAAACTTTTTGCCGATTACCTAACTCTGGTTATCTGCCCATTGTAGGGCACGCAAAAGGCGCTCTTCACAGCTATCCTCTGCGGCCAGCACTTTTTCCTGATGCCGCCGGATGAGGGCAATGGTTAAAGGGTCACTACCTACATTGGTGGCCATCTTTGCGCCCCAGGCCGGGTGTTGGGCGCTGACCACAAACGGCCGCTGCCAGCCACGCCCATCACCGTCACCCCATACGGCCGTTCTCCCCGGCCACAGCAAGCCACCTAAAACCGCTACCACCCGGTCCACCAAGGTCACGTTTAGGTGGGTCTTGCCTACATCATGCAGCAGCGCCGCTTTAAGCAACGCTGGCTCATGATGCCCCGCCTTTTGCAGCAGTTGCAGCACCCGCAGGCTGTGCCACTGGTCATTGGCCGGCAGCCGGGCAAACAATTCGGCTTCCGCCGGGGTCAGCACACGCTGCACCTCTGCCCAGGTTTCTACCGTTAAGGGATCACACCGTAACGCCTGCCACAACTGCCATACACGGTAACGCATGGGTTAAATAAACAGTGGCGCCAAACCACCCGTAAGCAATGGGTAGAAAAAGGCAAACACGGGCCTTAGAATTTCTGAAATAATATCCACACCAACGGCCGGTAATAAGAAAAAAGCACCCAAAAAAATCATGAAACTGTAACGGTAAAGCTGTTCTAACTGTACGGAAATATCGGGGGGTAAAATGCCCAGCAAAATGCGAAATCCATCCAGCGGTGGGATCGGAATAAGGTTAAAGGCAAACAAAAGCAAATTATAATAAACACCTAAGGTCAAAAACGAGTAGAGGGAGGGCAGCACTTCTAAAGGCGGGGCCACACTAACCAGGCCCAAACGAATAGGCAGCCCCATGAGCAAAGCCATGAGCAAATTGGCCAATGGTCCGGCGATGGCCACCAGGGCAAAAGCCCGGCGCGGATTGCCCCGGAAATACCGTGGATTCACCGGCGTAAACGCAAAGCCAAAGCCGATGATCAGGGCCATAATCATGCCGGTGCGGTCTAAATGGGGGATGGGGTTCAGGGTCATGCGGCCAACGGAGCGGGGTGTAGGGTCACCCAGGCGGTCAGCCACCACCGCATGCGCCAATTCATGATAGGCAAAGGCAAAAATCAAGACAATGACAAAAGTAATGGCCGTGGGTATGGGATAATCTGCACCGCGTAAAAACAATAACATGAAAGGTGTTCCTTGTTTGTAAAATGATACGGCCGTGAAGTATACCCCGCGTCTATAGGCGCGGCGAATCACATCATGCTTGTTTAGTTACGCCTTAGAATGGACAGTCATCTTCCTGCTAAATCCTTATTGCAGTTGCGCTGCCAAACAGCTTGCTTATAATTCCAGCCTTATGTATGTGGAAGTGCATGTGGGTGACATTGTGCGCCTGCGCAAGCCACACCCTTGTGGCAGTTATGAGTGGACAGTTGTACGCATTGGTGCTGATATTGGGTTGGTGTGCCAGAGCTGCGGCCGAAAAGTCTTGTTACCACGAGGGACGTTTAACAAACGTCTCAAAACATTTATCAAACGCGCTGATGAAAAAGAACCTGAATGATTGCTCTGGTTGTTGTCGTTTATTGGCTGACGCTGATAGCGTTGTCCGTCTATGGGCTGCTGGGGTTGTACACACTCTGGCAATATTGGCGCCATCGCCATGATACCTTTCCGGTGCCGCCACTCCCCGCTAATCCTCCTTCTGTAACTGTTCAACTTCCCATTTTTAATGAACCGTTTGTGGTCAAACGGCTCGTCCATGCGGCCGTGCGGCTGCACTATCCCCGGCACCGGCTGCAAATACAGGTCATCGATGATTCCACCGATAATACCACTACCAAAGCAGCGCGGTTGGTGGCCTATTACCGACGCAAGGGGATCAACATCTCGCTGGTACACCGGGCGGAGCGTGCAGGCTACAAAGCGGGCGCGCTGGCCCATGCCATGAGCACCGCCACCGGCGACTTTATGGCTATTTTTGACGCTGATTTTCAACCACAGCCAGATTTTTTGCAGCAAACGATCCCTCATTTTATAGACAACGGCCGTCTGGGCATGATCCAGACCCGCTGGGGACATTTAAATGATGCCGCTTCGGCGCTGACGGCCGTGCAAGCCATTGCCCTGGACAAACACTTCATCATGGAGCAGACCGTACGCCACCGTGCCAACCTTTTCCCCAAATTTAACGGCGCCGGCGGCGTCTGGCGGCGCGCCTGCCTGGAAGACGCCGGCGGCTGGCAAACGGATACCATCTGTGAAGATTTATGCCTGAGCATCCGCGCCTTACTCCAGGGCTGGCGCTTTCGTTTTCTGCCCCACGTGATCACACCGGCAGAACTGCCAGCCACCATCGGTGCCTACAAAAGCCAACAGGCCCGTTGGGCCAAGGGCTCTTTGCAATGCCTGCGCAAATATGCCTGGCCCATTCTTACGGCGCATGAACAGTCGCTGGCCGCCCGGCTGTATGCCCTGCTCACCATGTCTGCGTATTGTACACACGGCCTGGTCATCCTACTGCTGCTGCTGCAAATCCCTCTGATAGTATGGGACATTCAGCTCTCATCGTGGTTATGGCTGTTTACGCTGATCGGCCTGGGCCAACCTCTGCTTTTTATCATGGGCCAGCAGGTACTCTACCCCAACTGGTTAGGCCGTTTGCGCCATTTCCCGGCGCTGCTGCTGGTGGCGGCAGGCATGGCGCCCACAGGAACACGCGCCATCTTACAGACGCTGCTTGGTCATCACCACCCCTTTGTTCGTACCCCAAAACAAGGAGACCAAAACAGGATCGCGGATGACGCCGCTCCTATAGACTGGATCGTCCTGGCTGAGCTGTTTCTGGCGCTTTATGCCCTGGCTGGCATCATGCTGGCGGCCAGTCATCATCATGCCGGGTCACTACTGTTTCTGGCCACGTGTATGCTGGGCTTTGGGTATGTCGCGCTGCTCACGTTGCAAGAAGCCACAACCACCAACCGGTTTCCGTTACGCTCGTTCCGTCTGCGCCACTCCCCCGTAAAACAAGTGGAACCCTCTACTGTGCAAATTCACACCCCTGAACCCCTCCCTTTTGAACAAAACTCTCTCAACAGAATCATATAACCCCCTCTTAATCCATTAAGATACTTTCGCGCCATGTAAATAATTACAATATCTTTGTAAATAATTCTAAGATATAGCTTGACATTATTTAGATTTTCAATTACTATGTCACTATCTTTTTCAGTGGCAAGAGGGTCACCTGTATAAACCAGGCCCAACATTGCTAAGGCTAAGCGACATACTATGAAGCAGTTACACTATGAAGAACCCCTGCCCCCCACAGGCGGCAGCCTGAACTTACACGTGGAAGCCGGCCGGGCCGAAGTTCGTCCCCATGACGGCCACATCGTCACCATTGACGCCAAGGTAGAAAACGCCGCGGTCACCGTCAGCCGTGAAGATGCCACCGTCTATGTGCGGGCTGCTCGAAGCTACGAACAGGCCGAGAATGCATCCAAACGTAAGCGTTTATTCAACGGCCGTTTACACTGTGAAGTCACCCTCATCATTCATGTTCCCGCCCATTGTGAAATAAATGCCCAAATGATTGCCGGCAGGTTGGTCATCAGCGGCATTACAGCCCCGGTCACCGCCCGTGTTACCAGCGGTGACGCCACGCTTTCAGACCTGGGCGGCCCTATATACGCCAAAATAACGACCGGTAGACTATCCTATGAAGGTATTTTGGCCCCGACTAAGCATCGCTTCGAAACCGTCACCGGCGATATCTGCTTGTATCTGCACAAGGAACCGGCGGCCCACTTAGATGCGGCCACCACCATTGGTAGCCTGCAATGTGACTTTCCCCTTCGCCAGCAGCACCGGGAGCGTCATATTGTTGGGGAGCGGCTGCGGGGCGTGCTTGGCACGGGCGAAGGCCACATCAAAGCCAAGGTGACAACGGGCAGTTTCCAATTGGAACAGGCCTAGTATCAGTGGTCAGTAATCAGTGGTCAGTGGTCAGTGGTCAGTGGTCAGTACTGGCCTACCTCTGGACTGATTACTGAACAGTGATGACTGATTACTTGGTAAAAGTCCAAAGTTACTTTTGAACGAACCCTAAGGAGCTAGATGTATGAACCCAGTCATTGGTCAATGTCCTATTTGCAATGATACCTTGCACGTCACGCGGCTGCACTGCCGCAACTGTGACACAACCATTGAAGGGCATTTTTCGTTAGGCCGCCTGTATGAGCTGACCCCAGAGCAATTGAGCTTTGTGGAGACGTTTATGAAATGCGAAGGCAAAATCAACCGTGTAGAACAAGAAATTGGGCTTTCTTACCCGGCAGTGCGCAGCCGCCTGACAGAAGTGATCAAGGCTATGGGCTTTGAAGTAGGCGAAGCGCCTCAGGAATTGACACCTGATGAGCGAAAGCAAATTCTGGCAGATTTAAGCGCCGGTAAAATCACCTCCGATGAAGCCATGGCCTTGCTTCGCGGAGAATAAATAGCAGGTTGGAGGAATCTTATGTCCACAAGTCGCATGGAAATTTTAGAATTGTTAGCCAAGGGCAAAATTTCAGCCGATGAGGCTGCTGATTTATTGAGCAAACCAGCAGAAACGGCAACGGCCGTGCCCGCCAAAGTTATCACCCCCGAATCAGCACTTAAAGCGGCCGGTGATGGCCAAAAGCCTTCCTGGCTGCATGTACGTGTGCGTGACATGGCATCCGGACGCAACAAAGTCACTGTGAATGTTCCGCTGGGCTTTGTCAAATTGGGTCTGAAGATTGGTGGCCGCCTGGCTCCGGAACTTCACGAGCTAAACTGGCATGATGTAGAAGACATGATGATGCAGCCCGGTGTCCTGGTAGACGTAGAAAACGAAGAAGGCGGTGAACACGTACAAGTGTTTATTGATTGAGTGATTGGGCTTTAACCCAATGACCAATATCGGTGTATGACAATGGCTGAACAAAAATTCTTTACCTCAAAGACACCACAGATTACGATCCCTAACTGCAGCGGTGACCTGGTTATACAAGCGGGTATGGAAACGGCCGTTATCGTCAAGGGTGATGACGCCGTGGTGCAGGAAACGCCGGACCATTTGACCATCAGCAGCAACGGTGATCTGAAAATCATCCTCCCGGCCGAAGCCAGCCTGGGCATTGAGGCTGTCAGCGGTGACCTGGTCATCAGAAACATCAGCGGTGATGTGAGCCTGGGTGACATTCGTGGTGACGCTGTCCTCCATGGGTCAGGGCTCGCCAAGATCAACACCATTCATGGTGACCTGTCTGTGAAAAATGCCAACGGCCGTATCAGCGCCCAAACCATTCACGGTGACGCGGCCTTGCAGCGGGTGAGCGACGTGGCCATTCAGACCATCCATGGCGACCTTTCCGCGCACGTGGTAGAAGGCAGCCTTGACTTGCAAGAAGGCCATGGCGACGTCAGCTTGCGCTCTGTTAATGCCAGCGTTACCATCCACAAAGGGGCACGTGATGTTAACCTGCGCAACCTGGGTGGGCAGACAAGTGTCAAAAATATCAAGGGCGATATTCGCCTCTTTGGTGGGCTGAGCGCCACCACCCACACCTTTGAAGCCGCCGGGGACATCATTGTGCGTTGGCCGTCTGATGCCCCGCTTAATTTCGCCGCTACCGCCCCCCACATTGTCAACCGGCTGTCTTTGGAAAAAGAAGTAGAGGCGGCCAACACTCTCACCGGCCGTATTGGCGATGGCGAAACAACCGCTACCTTTACGGCCAAGGGGCGCATTATGTTAAAGGAGGAGCACCTCGTGGACAAACGATGGACAGATGCCACAAGTGATGATTTTTCGTTTGGCTTTGATTTTGCTGATCTTGGCACACAAATCGGCCGCCAGGTCAATGAAGCCATTTCTGGTCTCACCGCACAGATTGAAAGCAAATTCGGCCCTGATTTTGCAGAAAAGATGGGAAAAAAGGCTGCCGAGAAGGCAGAAAAGGCCGCCCGCCAGGTTGAACGGGCGGCCGAACGAGCCCGCCAGCAGGCCGAACGGCAGGCAGGCCGCCCTGCGGCCCCCGATCGCCCTGCCGCACCGGTCCGGCCTGCGGCAAAAGCCAAAGCTTCACCCGAAGAGCAGCTTAAAATCTTAAAGATGGTGGAGCAGGGCATTATCTCGCCGGATGAGGCAGCCACTTTGTTAGAGGCGTTGGAGTAGGGCGCGCCAGGTGGACGGCACCAGTAATCAGAAGTCAGTAATCAGAAGTCAGTAATCAGTTTTCAGTAGACCATTTCCAGAGGCAGGCCAACACTGAAAACTGCACACTGATTACTGAAAACTGATACTAGCATGTTCATTGCTTGCATTGGTGATAGTTGATGTAGAATTATGGCATGATCATCACGTCACCAACCCATGAACAACCCAAAAGTGGGCCTCGCCCTATTAACCTGAACCGGGATGTTCCCCAGGTGTTGAAGCTGTTGGAGGTCGTTTTTAGTGGGACGCTGGACGTCGAAGGGCAGCGAATGCTTTCAAACTCGGCGCGGGCCAGCGAAGGATCTTCTTTTTTATGGCGGTTAAACCCGGCAGCAGGCAAGCTGGCTCTGGGGTTTGTATGGGAAGAACACGGCCGTATCGTCGGCAACGTGACGGTGCTGACCACCAAAGTACCAGGGCGTTACCTGGTGGTTAACATGGCCGTGCATCCGGAGTACCGGCGACAAGGCATTGCCCGCTTGTTGATGGCCCAGGTGCAAAAGATGGTCCAGCAGCGACACGGCCGTCAGATTTTGTTGCAGGTCGTCAAGGAAAATGCGCCGGCCATAGCACTTTACAAATCACTTGGTTTTGTCACCCTGGGCAGCATGACAGCCTGGCATTCATCGGTGGCCCGGCTGCGGCCCATAGAGCCAACGCCAGACATGCCGGTTCCCCGCATTCGTGAACTGCGGGGTCACGAGTGGCAAAAAGCATTTGCCCTGGACCGGATGTGCCTGCACCCGGACTTAAACTGGCCGGAAGTGCTGCCGCCAGACGTGTACAAAACAACGCTGTGGGGCCGGTTTGCCAATTTTGTCAACGGCCGTCGCGCCGAAAGCTGGGTGACTGATGATGAAAACAATCAATTAACCGGGCTGCTGCACATAGCCAGCGAATGGGCCCAGGCCCACACCACGCTCATTCGGGTACAGCCGGCGCGGCAGGGGCAGCTGACACGGCCGTTGGTGGCCAAGATGGTGCGCCGCCTGCAGCAGATGCCTCGCCGCAACGTGCGCATAGAGCACCCGGATCATGATGAACTGATGAATGACCTGCTGCGCACCGCCAATTTCACACCGCGGCGCACCCTGACACATATGCGTTTAGACCTGGATATCTAATATCAGTTTTCAGTAATCAGCAGACAGTTATCAGTAGGGCCTAACGCCAGTAAATGTCCACTGAAAACTGGTTACTGACTTCTGATTACTGGTACCAGGGCAAGACGGGCAAGAGCAACCTTTTGTTTACTGGAGCCTGTTTGTCCCTAAACCTGAGCAAAAGAGGATTGTAACAATGGCAACTGCTGAAGAACGCATGCAAATCCTGAAAATGATTGAAGAAGGCAAGATCAGCGCCGTAGAAGGCGCCGAACTACTGCGTGCCCTGGGCCGTGAAAAAGGCCCGGCGTCAGCCACTGAACCGTTAAAGGGGGCCAGCAATCCACGCTGGTTCCGCGTGCGCATCACCGAACTAAGCAGCGGCCGCAACAAGGTGAACGTGAATATTCCCTTTGGCCTGGTGAATGTAGGCCTGAAGATGGGGGCACGTTTTGCCCCGGACATGGAGGGGGTAAACTTTGACCAACTGCTGGCCGCGGTGCGCAGCGGCCAGCAAGGGAAGGTGCTGGACGTGACCGACGAAGAGGGCGGCGAGCGGGTAGAAATTTTTGTGGAATGACGGGCGGTACGGCCGTGGCCTCTAACCCTCACAATAAAACCAGAATAAGCCTATTTCTCCTCCAGCTTTGCCGCCGCCATCAGTGCATACGGGCCGGCCGGATAGTCGTGCCAGAGACGCCAGTAGGCAGCGACAGCTTCCGCCTCATTGCCTTGCATTTCTTAGGCAGCCCCGCGTTGTTCTTTTTTGGTCTAAAACATCTGGCAGCGGGCCAACATAAGTGATGACCAGGCGCTGCCCGGCGCGGGTAATGGCCATATAGAGTTTGCGTGTATTATCCCGGATGAGGTCGGCCCGTTCTTCTTCAGAGAGGCGGATGCTTTGCTCTTTTTCATACAGATCGTGAATACCCAGCAAAAATACGATGGGGCTTTCCAGGCCGGTGGCCGCATTCAGGGAGCAGACCCGTATCTGGTCCTGCGGTTCATCCTGACCGGGGTCTACGGCCGTGTGGCCCCCAAAGACCGCATTTAATCGGGTGATGATGTGTGAAATCTCTTCACGGCTGGCATGGATAACTAAAATATCCTTCCAGGGAACACCACTTTCATGGAGCTGGCGAATTTCGTTGATGACCCGTGTTATCTCGTCCTGTTCACTGGTGAGAGGTATGACAACTGGCAGCACCCCCTGGGGCATATGCAGCAAATCTGGCACCACCACAGCCTCATCTGCTGCAGGCAGCCGGGTTCGGTAAAGGAGTGTGGCAAAATCTAGAATTTCACGAGTGGTGCGGTAGCTTTTGGTCAGACGATGTACCCGGCCCCGCACTTCCAGGCCGCCCGCCAACCAGGATTGGCCGCGCTTCAGAAAGCCCTGGCTGGCATCGGCCACTAAGAACAGGTGCCCACTCTCCGGGGTAAGGATGCGCTGGATAATCTCAAACCAGATCGGGGCAAAAAATTGCGCCTCGTCTATCAGGATAATGTCATACCGGGGCAAGAATACGTCGCCATCATGCCAATAGCGCCAGAGCTGCCGCGGGATATCCCCCCAATCGATGAGCTGCCGCTGGCGGAGGGCATGGTGGTAACTGTTCATCGCCCGATACACCCGCCGCCGCATGGAGTCGCCTAAGGCAAAACCGCGCCCGGTGCGGTCTGCGGCCAGGTACTCCGCCTCGCTGAATAAAAACCGGTCTTTATACCAATCGATTTCATCCAGAAGCATAGTTTCAGACATGGTTGTATGGCGCAGCTGCTCGTACCAGATTTGGGTGACCAATTCCAGCCGTTCCCGGAAACGGATAATGGTGGATGGAGGTTTATCTGCTGGCCACTGCCGGCGGCACCAACCCATGAAGGTTTGCATCTCCACCCCCTGGTCGCCGCCGCTGAGCCGGGCATAGCGGCGGCGCAAATCCTGGATCAGCGCCCGGTTGTGCGTGAGTACCAGAATGCGTTTGTGGGGAAACAGGCGGCGCAGCATGAAGGCACGGTAAATGATGATGAGGGACTTGCCGCTGCCGGCCACACCGTTGACCAGCCGCAGTTGGAAATCTTGGGCCGTATCATGTCCGGATTTAGGCAGGTTAAGGTCCAGCTTGAGCGCCTGCTCCTGGTCATAATCCAGCAAGTAATGGGCTAAACCGGCTTCTGTGTTCCGTGCTACCGGCTGGCGGACGGTAAAAGCGGCCGGGATAATAACCTCTGGGGAGAAGTGCTGCCGAATATGGTCCATTTGGCCGGCGGTGAGCGGAGATGATAGCTGGTCAGCCAGCCAGTCTGGCAGCCGCTCTGGGGTAAGTTGTTCCTTTCCCACCCAGGCTGCCCGGGCCGAATCAGGCCGGAGGGGCTGGATTTGCCTGGCAGCGAGATGGGGAAAGAGCACGGCCGTGGTCAGATGTGTTTCCAATTTTAACTGGTGAACAAAAGCGGTCAGGGCCCCATCTTCAGCAAGGCCAATGGACACGGCTGACTGGCCAAACAAATCTGGCTGCTGCACCCGGCTTAAATCTTGGGCCGTGGCCGGAGAGACACTCAGGAAAAGTACGCGCTTCCCCCACGCCAGCCAAAAATCAGGGGCTGGCTGCTCCCCATGCGGCAGCCGCTGGGTGACGGTGATATCATCCGGCAGCCTTTTGAATAGATAAAACAGGCGAATCAGGTCCGGGGAGGAGCCAGGGAAAGGGGTGGCCGGGTTCAACTGAGCCATGAGCTTACCATTTACTCAGCCATAGTTCCGGCGCGAGGTCATGACTATCCGGAATGTAGGTGCAGCTTTCCAGCAGGTTTTCCAGTAAGAAGACGGTCTCTTGCAGACCGGGGTCTGTTGTCTGGGTATTCAGGATAAACCGGCTGCCGACAATAATGAGCTTTTTCCGCGGCCGGGTGATGGCCACATTTAAGCGTTCCGGCTGGAAAAAGAAGTCGGCCACAGTGGCGGCAAATCCAGGATTAGAGGTGGTGAGAGAGAGGATGATCATATCCCGTTCCTGTCCCTGCATCCGTTCCACCGTATCAATGATGATCTGACGCTGCACGGCCGTTTCCGGCACATACTCTCGCAGCAAATTACGAATCAGCCGCCCCTGCGCCCGGTATGGAGCCACCACCCCAATTTCCCCGGCCGGAAAACCACATCCCAACAAAGTGGTGATCAGGCTGACCACTGCCGCCGCTTCTTTATGGCTGGTGGCAGTGTTGTTGTGATGTGCCAGATCCCAAAACACTTTAGGATGATTCGGGTGCAGTACGTCTGCCAGCCGGGCGGGAGGGGCCGGGTACTCGATACGTCGTGAAGCGGCCGTCGCCGCCGGGGTGAGCATGCCCCCGTAGAACTGCTGGCTGGGCCACCCGGCTAATACGTCGTTGAGCCGGTAGGTTTCCGCCAGCATCTTGTTCATCTGGCTGTCGGCCAGGTACTCAAATATAGAGCTGCGCAAGGCACCGCCGGTGAGGCGGGTCGTAAGCACCGGCGGCAACTGTTTCTGGTCACCAAAGAAGATGTATTTCTGCCCGGCCAGCATGCCCATAATAGCCAGGGGCAGCGTGATCTGGCTGGCTTCATCGAATATGACGGTGTCGAACTCGACCCCGGCCAGCCGTTTGGTGCGCGGCGCAAACGGGGTAGCCCCTACGATGTAGCCGCTGCTTTTATCAGCCAATGGTGATTCGTGAAAGGTGTCAAAGTTGGGCGCCTGCAAATCATCGGCCCGGGCAGAGTGACCTACCTTGATGGCCAGACAGTGTGGGTTTGCCTTAAGAATGGCGTTGAGGGCGTTATTGATGGCCCGATGGGTAAAGGCGCAAACGAGCACCCGTTCGCCGGTTTTGGCCAGGGCGTTGGCCAGGGCAGCCAGCACCCGGGTTTTACCCGTCCCCGGTGGCCCCTGAACCAGGGCAGCCAGATCGGCGGCATAGGCATTGGCCAGCGCTTCGCACTGATGCCAGTTCAGCCCGGCGGCTTCACCAATGGCCAGGCCACGGCCGTACCAATCGGCGTCTATCACAGGTTGGGCCCGCCTCATCAGCAAGGGCAGGACGAAGGTGCGCCCGACGAGTGTGTCCCCCGCATCGGCCAATGCGCCCAACACATAGCTGCTCAAGTCCAAAAATCCCATGTCTAAAATCCACCCGTCCCGTTCCCGGAATAACTCCTGCCAATCACCCTGGATATCCGCAGAGACGACCAGCCGGGTTTCCTCATCTTCGTCCAGATTGACCATGAAATGGGGGTAGGTAAAGGGATCCCCCCGGTTGAGGCAGAGGATATCTCCCGGCCGAAAGCGAGATTGATTTTCCGGGCAGGATAATACCAACTGCGAGTCCCGGCGAAATTCATCGATTTGCACGGCAGCCACGGCGAACCCATCTCGCACTCGTTGCGCCAGCGGTTTTGCCCAGATGGCTTCGATCTGGCGCCGTAGTGCCATCGTTTCCGCCAGCACAAATTCACGCAAGCTGTATAAAAAGGCGGCCATTTCCGGGTCGGGCACATGGAAGTGGGAGGCTGTTGCGTTTCTCATGATAGTCACGTGGCCAGGGCTATCAACCTCTACAACCTGGTTCAACTACTGATGACGCTAAACGGTCTTTTCTGGGCAAGATTATTATCCGGTAGTGTAGCTGGGGCGGCCTGCTTTGACGTTGTTCCAAAAGTTTTATGACCTTTGGTAGGGGCAGGTCTTGTGCCTGCCCCGCTCAGGGCGACCACAAGAGTCGCGCCTACCAACGTATGATTTTTTGTGAAACAGTGCAGTGAAGTTCCATCAGGGCTTATTGTACCATTTTTATTCGTGCTTAACGGCCGTGCCCTACACCTACTTCCAACCTGATGACCCCGCCCTGGGCCCACGGGCGTATCACTATCATCATCTTTCGAACAGGCCCACGGCCGTGGCCTCTCATCATCCCATGGGCGCTACGTTAAGATTTCCCGGCCCATGTCAGGCGTTGACCTCATGCCTATCGCGGCCGCAGCCGCCCGGTGATCAATCACCGGGCTTGTCACGAACGCCCCCGCCAGGGGCTTTACGGCCGTTAAGCCAGATTGATCTGGCGTTAGTAACAAGCCAGGGCATTGATGCCCTGGCGGAAGTGGGCAGTAAGCCACCTTAACAAAACCGAGAGTGGCTTAACGTCTCATCAAGACGTTTATCTTTCAAATGTTGGGGCCACGGTCGTTAACGCTACATCTATCTTACCTGGCGGGGCTAAGCCAATATGCCGATGAAAACTGCCACGACAGGGGGCTACTCCAATTGCCATAAACCAACGACTTTGAATTCAATGTCTTCATTTTCCCAAATTCCAGGTCGTATCTTTTGTACGGCCATCATGCATTCAAGACAGTAATTAGCTATAGAAAAATCACTGAATAAACCATTTATATTTAACTGTTGCTGAAAAAAACTCCTTATCAGTCTCAACAAGGGTTGCAGTATCCTAAATGCATCATCTTGTGACATATCGTCCGGTGGGGTACGATCAAACTCTAGTCCCCAACTTAAAAGAGAGTAACTGTATCCAGCACACAGGTCGAATCCTAAGAATGCACTTGGTGCCTCTCTATCAGGAATATCGTGCAATTCACGTACAGATACTATTTCAAAGTATTGTGGTGGGCTAAGCTGCCTATACGCTTGCACTAGCGCTTTAGCCTTCACCAAATCATAAACTACTCCCTCCTCCCCTCCCGCAGAACAATACCAGATAAAAGCCCTATTTACTTCATGCTCCTCGTCAAGTTCCTCACAATAATATGGAGTCATCCGCTCCACGCCCCGGTATATTGGAGCTTCGGTATGTATATTTCTTGGAAGACCTAAGATTAGTAGTTTCATGATAGTAATACTATAAGCCTTATTAAGGAAGCGTATAGCCTTGTGGAACTGGAATATGTACTTGACCTGAACTCCCAACATTCAGATGCGGCACATTCCAGGGCGTACCAGGATGTGGGGGATCGAGACGCACTTGAACACCATATTCCGTAGCTCTTTTGATGTATATATCTAATTGATTTGTAGAAGGAATGGACCCGGTTGCTTTATATTCGCTCTGTAAGTTTTTCCCATAGTTTACTAAAGTCCCACCGTCCTTTACCCAAGATGGTAAACACCCATCATTATGAACAAGCCACTGAGCATAGCCGACAAAGTAGGTATGAGCAGTGGCGACGGTGAAATTGTACATGGTTTGGGGTGTGGTTGTAAATGTGATGGCTTTTACAGTGCCTGTACCCCATGCTGCATTGCGAATTTTATCGCCGGGCTGAAGGCTGGCCGCCTCTACCCATTCGTCTTCACTGGTATAGAAGGGGTGTTCGGGAGTGGTGATTACGGTCTCTCCGTCAATCGTCAGGTAAACAATCACCGGGTCTTCATGTACCCACACGGCTATCACAGGATAATAGTCAATTTCGCCGGTTTCTTCATTGAAAGCTAGTACGATTGTCTCCAATGTCACCTGGCTAATGGGTATAAGGCCATCATCCGTCATCACTAATGTGTCAGCGCTAAAGCTGCACGGCATTCCTGTTGGGGTCTGGCCTGCCAGTAATTGGCCTAATTGATTCATCCGGTCAGCATCGGAGAAATAAGCAGCCGCAATGATAAAACTCACATCCTGATTTAAGAAATCAGAAGGCATGGGGTCGATATAGTGCTCACCAAATATCGCATTCATCCCTCCCACGAGAGCATTATCATCGCTAAAATTGGCAACGTATTTTGCTGTTGATTGAGTGGCCAGACGGAAGATAGCTTCGTCCAGTGTTTCCCCGATCAACTGGCCTGCATCAATCTCACCTCTTGCTGCCCTCAACAAATAATCAAGATAGAAGTAGGGAAAGGCATTGTTGAAGAGATCGCCATAGCCATAATTGTCTCCCGCACCCAGGTTCTGGTCACAGGTTTCAAAATCCATTTCGGCTTCCTGTGCAGAGCAAGTGCGGTGGCCTGATGGGTCGGTGAAATTGAGGGGCGAGTTAAGCACATAGCTGTAGCGGTTGAAGGATTGAGGGTTGGCGGGGTCCGGCACGATGGAGTCGGCGGAGGCAAAACGGCCGAGGCCGGGCACGTAAAAGCGCGCATTCATATAGATCAACCCCAGGTCGTTGGCGCCGCTGCCCAGGTTGTTGTGCCGGTGGCCGGTGAAGCCCCACTCTGTCAGGTCGGCTGTGGGTTTTGTGCGCCAGTCGCCAAACGGGAAATACCGGGCGGTGGTGTTGACCAGGGCGCTGCCAACTTGGTTTGTCATCAGGCTTACACTGCCCAGGTGATCCGCATGCGGGTACGTCACCACCCCACTCTGCGCCGATACCCGCACATTGTCAAAACTGACACTGCTCTGGCTGGTGCGCAGGGCGATGTACTGCCCGGAGGTTAAGGGAGTGCTGTCCGTCCAGCTTACCCACTGCACCCCATCCCGCCACAGCGTCACCACCCCCGTGGCCGGATTATAGGTCGCTTTATAGCTGTACGTCTGCCCATTGCTGGCCGGCAGGCTGGCAATGGCCCGCTGGTAGCGAGTCTTGTTGGGTCGTTGCTCCAAACAACCACCGGCACAAAATAAAGAAGGCCGGGCGAACCGGCCTTCTTGTTTGTTTACAGGTCATCATTCGCCACAAATTGCCTTAAGCTAGTTTGGTTTCATGATGATCGGCAAGAATATGTAGTAAGCACTCTCCTCAACCTCAAACACGGCCGTGGCTACATTGGAACCGACGATATTCGTGGCTTGCAGCGTCACTGTGTACACAGCTGCCGCCGTGTAAATGTGTGTCGGGTTGGCCAGTGTACTGGTGATACCATCCCCAAAATCCCATAGATAGGTGAGTGGTTCGGTGCCAGTTGAGGTGTTGGTGAACACGGCCGTTTGCCCCAGTACAATTGGCCCGTTATGGTTAAAGCTGGCTGTTGGCGCCACCGGCGGTACTGTCAATGACAGCGGAATCGCCACCTCAGGATTATAGGGTTCATCAGCTGTAAGCTGCAATGTGCCCGTATAAACGCCAGGTTGAGCAGGCGCAGTAAAGATAAGCTGTACTGTCATTGAACTTCCAGGGGGAACGGTGCCACCTGCAGGAACCATTTCTACCCACGGTATGACGATTTCCGTCGTATCTGTAAAAGCCTCATACGCATCCACCAGACCCCAACCAAAGGTATTATTGGGATGCGCCATGGGGGGAAGTCCGCCGCAAGTCTCAGCCGTTTCCAAGGGGAAGGCTGTTTGCGACAGCAGCCATGCTGTACCCTCAATCTGTCCGACTAGTTCTGGTTTGGCCGACCACAGCAATGCTGCTACACCCGCTACATGAGGCGAAGCCATACTGGTACCGCTAGCAATCCCATATGAATTACCCGGGAGGCTCGAGTTCACTTCAAAACCGGGTGCGCTGACGTTGGGCTTTAAGATGCCAGTCACGTCTGCCGGGCCACGACTGGAGAAAGGAGCGATATTTGACCCGTCATCTACAGCGGCGGCACTGAAGCTACGGCCATAATCGCCAGGTGAGCCGGTTGTACTGCAAACCGGGCCGCTATTACCGGCCGAGAATTGTGGGAAGATGCCGGCAGCGCGCCAGGCACCCACCACACCGCCATACCAGAAATCGCCGCCGCCGCCACCCCAGGAATTGTTGACGATGTGGGGTCTTTGCGCCGGATCAGGATTCTGACCGTTCAGATCGGTAGGCGCTACCATCCAATCACCACAAACCAACAGCGCTTCAAAGGAACAGCTGTTCGACTCGCAACCCTTGCAGGCAATCCACTGGGCGCCCGGTGCCACACCAATGCCGTTGACGGCATTGATGGGATCCGTGGGGTTATCACTACCTATCATCGTACCCATCGTGTGTGTACCATGCCCATCATTGTCGCAGGGTTGGGTTTGCCCGGCACAGCCAAAGGTAGGCATATACCAGTTGTAATCATGATCACCAGCACCACCACGATATTGGTCATCCAGGGCGGTATGCGTCCATTCTACGCCCGTATCAATGTTGGCTACGACGATGTTCTGGCCAGTCACACCAGCCAACCATACATCATCTGCATTAACCATCTCAATATTCCAGCCGACGGTGTCGGGGGAAAGAACGTTGCGCAGTGTTACCCCCATAAACTGCCATAAAGATGGTTGGCGTGTCTCCAATGTAATTTTATCGTTGGCCAACAGGTAAGCGACATCGGTGCGAGCTGCCAACGCATGAACCGTCTCCAAAGTACCAGCGCGCACTAATAAGCCATTGCTGGCTAAAAACGGCCGATACTGCAAATTTTGCCTATCTAACCAGTGGCGCACGTCAGCCTGAGACCGTTCAGTCGTGGCCGCCAGTGTCTCATACACATATTGGCCACGTGCATTCCAGTCACCCATGTTATAAGCGGCGCTCAGATCAGCTTGTTCCGCCATAAAGACAATGAAATCAGCTACACCGGAGCCTGAGGCCGCCAGCTCTTCCAAAATGCGTGGGTCAATACGGTACGCTGGCACTTGTGGTCGTTCCGACGGTTGCAACGGGGTGACGCCTGGTTGGAAAGTGCCCAATGAGAAGTACAAATCAGACGTACCGTCATTGGTGATGATGAATGTCTGTGTTACTTGCTGCCCAGGCGGCAAGGTTTCATCATAAGATGAATCTGACCACGCCATAACTGGTGCATTCAGTGTGACATCTTGCAGGGTGACCGCATCAGGCAGAATCGTGATTTGAATAGCGCCGGTTGGCCAGCCACCAGGCAAGACCGAGAATTGATACCCTTCTGCCGATGATGACAGATAGTAATCACCTGGGATCATGTCCAGGATAAGATAATCACCGTCGCCATCAGCAAAAGCCTCTCCTACGTTCGCGCTGTTTGTTACGTCTTCGATGTAGATGTAGGCGTCGGGAATGGGTTGGCTTGTATTGGCGTCGTAAATTGTGCCGGCTACACCCGATTCGCAAAGTAATTTCACCTGCGCCTGGACCGTATCGGTCAACGTGGTGTTTGTCTGCCCAATACCGTCAATGGTAATGACATCTACGTCGGCACAGTCGGCATCAAATGGCACGGTCACGGTAATACCAAACGCAACCAAATCACCATCGGCTACAAAGACGCTGGATGGTGCACTCATGGCCCAGGTGAGTGTACTAGAATAGCTCAGGTCAAAGGTCTCATCACTGCCACTGCGGTTCGATGCTCCCACGTTGACCACAATCGTACCAATCCCCTCCACCAGTTGGTCACGCGGCACCAGGGTGAAGTCTGTGAGCGGCGTCACATTATAATATTCTGGCGTTACCAGAATATTTGAATCAGCCCCCTGGCGGCCACCCCAGACCCACATGCCAGGCTGGCCATTCAACCCAATACCAGCAGGCACAAACGCGCCAGCGTGGTTACGGCGCGCTTCATTCAAATCCGGAAAGGTCATATCCCAACTGTCGCTGGCAACATCATATAACTGCGCTTCTGCCAATTCGCCAGACCATTGGCCGCAGCCGGCGATAACAATGGCGCCAGCGAGGTCATAAGCTATCGTTGAATCAAAACCAAACGCCGGGGCTTCATCACAAGCAATGGGCAAATCGGTGACACCAACATCATCCCAGGCTGTCGGGCTGACCGTATCCAGCTTCTCCGCAATCTGTAAGGGAATCAAACCGGCGCCATCAAAATCATCACCTCCCATGGCATAGACAAAACCATCTACCACAGCATTGGGGATGTAACTACGCGCCTGATTTAAATCTGGACCGGTGGTAAAGCGGCTGCCGGGTGCGGCCGTAATGTCAAAGATGTAGGTATCATCAATGACAGCTACACCATCAAACCCACCAAAAATGTAGGCGATATTGTTGACGACAGCCACACCACCAGGCGCAGTGAGAACCGGCAGGGGATCAGTCGTAGTGTAATCAACGGTGCTATTTGTACCAGGCTTATACCCTTGAACAGTGTTGACCACGCCACCAGATGCTGGCCGCCCGCCGAAAACAACAAAAACTTCGTCACCACCACTCTCTACCAGACGGGCAATCTGGTAGTTGGAAATGGGCACGGGTATATCAGTCCCCGTATCGGTATAAACACCGGTGACAGGGTCAAATTCCCATACACTGCCGTCGGTGTTGCCATCCGCTAAGCGCCCTCCCAACACGTAAACATGCCCTGTAGTGAGCGAATATTCAGCATCAAAACGAGTAAAGGCAAACGGAGCATTAGCAGGCAATTGCCAACTACTGTAAACGTAATCTTCGGTATCATCTGGTGTGGAAAATTGTACGGCCGCGACGGTTGTCACAAAATCTGCCTTGGCTGGTGCAAGGCTCTGCCCTAATACAAGCGCCACCAATCCCATACCAAGTATCAAACTAAAAACAACGTACTTAAAACGCATTTCATCCTCCTTCCTTTTGGTTTGGTTGGGGCAAGGTCTGAGTTAAGGTCCGACCTTGATGACCTGTACCAAGAACCAAAAGCTATACACAAATAGGCCGGTCTTATGGTTATTTGGGGGATGTGACCTGTATAAAGAGATTTTCGCTGTATCTGGCCTTTCTTGTCAAGTGAGATAAAGCAGCAATATACTGCCATTTGCCTGTGAACGGCCGTTAACCCCCGGGAATTGAGGTATAATTAATCACGGCCGTCGCCAATGAATACCTCCCGATTGCTGTGCAGACATGGATAATGGCATGGAAAACAACCGCTGGTACAAACTAACCCTCAGGTTATGGCCCGATGTAGCCAGATACAATCAGCCTTCACAAATGCAGGCCACCGCGGCCATCATCCCCCTGTTTTTTCTGGCACCGCTGGCGGTGCTGGCCATGACGTGGCTGCTTGTGATCACCGATTGGGTGGGCTTGTTTCGGGAATGGCCGGCGATGGTGGTGCTCACGGCCGTTATCCTCATCCTGGACTTCAACAGCTTCACCCTACAACTGAATTTTGGCAAAGATAAGAACGTTACCCTTACCAGTTCACTGGCGACCATGGTCATGTGGGCTGGCGTGTTGGTCTTGGGGCCTTCGGCATTGTGGACGGCCGTCATCACCAGCCTGGTGATGACGCTTAAAACCGCCCGTTATTTGCACGTTTATAATGAAAATCCTGTGTGGGGCACCCTGTCTTTGCTCGTTCAAGAAGTGGGTATTGGGCTGCTGGCCATGCTCGCCGCCGCCGCCACATACCAGGCATTTGGCGGCCTGTACCCTTTGGTCTCCTTAAACGATACGACCTGGGGGCCGCTGGCAGCCAGCACGCTGACCCTGATCCTGCTGCCGGCTGTTTTGTTACTGCCTGTGATCATTGAAATCAATCGGCTGGCCGGGCTGCCTGACTGGCAGGGCAATGCGCTTCGGTTTATTGGCAGCATGGCGGTTCTGGCACTATTAAGCCTGCCGTTTTCCATACTGCTGGCCCTGTCGCTGTCTCTCTCTGGATTGGGCCACTTTATCTTCTTTTTATTGGGCATCATCCTCATCAACCAGCTTATTTACCGGCTCAGCAGCGCCAATCTACGGCAGTGGCGGCTCAACCGGGAACTGGCCCACCTGGAACGGCTCAGCGAGGCGCTGCTGCAATCATCACCTGATGCCTCTGAACTGGAACGTGTGCTGCAGCAGCATATCCCCGCCCTGTTCATCAATGACCGCGTCCAGATTTTTATCTTCCCCGGGCCAGATGCGGCAACACACACGGCCGTGTGGCCCACATTCCACCTCACCCACCCCCCTCAGGCTCGCCACACCAGCACCGTCAATTGGGACAGGCTGCGGACAGCCACAGAACCCATCATCACCATCCCAGACGTGGTGATGCCCCAAGAGACCGGCATATTTGGCGATGCCCTCATGATCAAAATTCAGGCCCAGGAAGCCGAAGACCCAACCCTGGCCCACACGCTGGCCGGTGGCATTTATTTAATTCGGCACCAGATTCATGGCAAAACGGCTGACTCATTGGCCACCCTGCAAGGGTTGGCCTCGCAAATTGGGGCAGCCCTCTACCGGGCACAGGCCCATGTAGAGATGCTGCAAAATCAAAGGATGAGCCAGGAGCTGGCCTTTGCCGGGCACATCCAGGCCAGCTTTTTGCCCCACGAAATTCCCCAGATGCCCGGATGGGAGCTGGCGGCCGCGCTGGTACCGGCGCGGCAAACATCCGGGGATTTTTATGACTTTGTGGTATTAGATGACACCCGCATAGGTCTGTTGGTGGCCGATGTGGCGGACAAGGGCACAGGCGCAGCGTTATACATGGCCCTCAGCCGCACCCTGCTGCGCACCTACGCCGTGGAATATCCCCATGCACCCGAACGGGTTCTGCAAGCTACGAATGAACGCATCCTGGCCGATACGCAGTCAGACCAGTTTGTGACTGTCTTTTACGGTGTGTTGGATACAGCTGCGGGCACGCTGGTTTATGCCAATGCCGGGCACAACCCGCCTTATGTGGCCGGCAGCCAGCGGCTGGAACTGGCCAAAACCGGCATTCCCCTGGGCATCTACCCCGGTATGGCCTGGCAGCAGCAGCGGGTGCAGCTTTTGCCGGGTGACGTACTGACCGCTTACACCGACGGCATCACGGAAGCACAAAATGGTGATGAAGAGGCATTTGGTGAGGCCCGGTTATGGGCTGTTTTGCAAAACGGCCACGGCCGTGAAGCATCACAAACAACCACCGACATCCTTAAGGCTGTTACCGCCTTTGTGGGCCATGCCCCTCAGTTTGATGATCTTACGCTGTTGGTGGCGCGGCGGCGGCCGCAGGAGGATGATGGGGTAATAAGGTGATGACGGTGATCTCCGGCCGGCAGTTAAGGCGCAGGCGAATCATGTTTGTGCCCAGGCCGCGGTTGGTATACTGTACCATGTCACCCACCTGGTAACGGCCGTGGGGGTACTTCCTAAACAGAGGACCCCGCAGTGGGCCCAGGTGAGGTAACACAATCTGGCCACCGTGAGAATGACCGGAAAGCTGCAAAGCAAAACGGCCAGTAGCAGCGCTGACATCGGCAAAGTCTGGCTCGTGCGCCAGCAGGATGGCCGGGCCATCTGGTGGCAGCTTGGCCAATACCATCGCCAGATCATCTTGTTTTACCATGATGTCATCGACCCCGGCAATGTGCAACACGGCCGTGCCCCGCCGCACCGTGTATACGTCATTTTGCAGCTCAATCACGCCCGCATCGGCCACCGCCCGGCGTACCCGGCTGACATCCAACCAATGATCATGGTTGCCCATGACGGCCAGCATGGCATCTCTGGCCCGTAACTGCTGTAATCCCGCTGTCAGGTCAACCAGCACCCCCTCCAGCACATAAGAGGCAAAGTCACCGGTGATGACAATGGCGTCAGGCTGCTGAGCATTGACCAGGTGGGCAATGCCGTGCAGGCGTTCGGCCGTGACCCAATGCCCCAGGTGAATATCGCTGATCTGCACAAGCCGGTACCCGGCAAACGCACTCGCCAGGTGGGGTATTTCCACGGTCAGCGGCACAATGTCAAAGTGTGCCGGATGAAAGCGCTGGCGGCCCAGCCGCTGCATGAGGCCCGTGAGCGCAACCTGCCATTTTCCGCGTAAATAAAAGCCTTTTTGTGTGTGCATAGCCGTGTGGAGATTGGTGATCGGTCAATCGCTAATCTGCAATCTCCAAATTCTCTATCACAAACGCCGTCTCGCCAGTGGTCAGGGGAACCCGCTCAATGTCCGGCCAGGTATACATGCCGGTGTGCAGCGTATAGGGGCCTGGCGGCAGGTCCGGGGGCAGCACAATGGCAAACTGGGCCACCAGAAAGTCCCCCTGGCGCCAATACACCGGGTGCACCACGGCCGCATCGTCTTGGGCTACCAGCGTGCCGGTGGTGTCTAACAGATGCGTAAAAAAGTGAATATCGGTCAGCGGCGGTTGCCCCTGGGTAATGCGCCAGGTAAGGGTTATAGGCACGGTCTGGCCCGGCCGCCTATCACTGCCCATCTGCCAATCAACCAGTTCCAGACCATTTTGCCAGGCAGCCTGGGTAACACGTGCCGAAGCAAAAGCGGTGCCATCCACCTGGTAAAAGTCCCAACTTCCTTGTAGGGTTATAAGTGGGGCCAGCCCGGTACCATACCTGTCTAATAACCATTGGGCCACGGGGTCAACGGCCGTGACCGCATACAACGTACACCCACCCGGCATGATAAAACCCCGCCCCACCACCGCCAGGCGCACATCAACCGGGTATAAAAACGGCTCCACCAGCCCCACCGGTGAGGAATCATGCTGGTACCCCTCGGCCAGCAGCGTGACACTGCAGGCCGGGTTTGCCGCCTGCAGCTGCTGTAGATAGGTGACGGCCTGCTGTATGTCCCCGGCGGTGGTCCGCTGCCATAGGTCCACGGCATCGGCCAGCGCCAGCCCGGTGTGGTAAACGGCAAATTGCCAGCCGCCCCACAGCAGCAGCGGCAGGGCCACCAGCGCCAGGATGATGCGCCGCCCGGCGGGGTGGCGTATGCGCCGGACAAACGACCACAACCAGGCCCAAAGGGCGGCCAGCAGCAGGATGGCCGGCGGCAGCAAGTACAAGAAAAAGTAAGGCTGCAAATATTGTGAATGGCGCACATACAGCAGCACCGGCAGGGCCACCCATACCACGCCCACCACCAGCGCCACTTGCGGCGGGGGCAGCCGTTCACCGGGGTGGCGGCGGCGCCAGATGAGCGGGGATAAAGTGGCAAACAACACGGCTGTCACGCTCAACAGGCGCATCATAGGCATGAGGCCAGGCAGCGAGGGCACGGCCGTTTGCCAGGCGCTCACCTGGTTGGCCAGAAAGTGGCTGCCCGTCACCAGGTCTAAGAGAATAAAAAAGGCAGCGGCATTAACGACCGTACCTTCCAGGTGGGCCTGCGTGGAAAGTTGGGCGCCCGTTAACACGCCGGTCAACGCTTTGAAGTCTGTAAAACCTACGGCACGTTCAAACACCAGGTAAGGCAGGTAGAGCAGCAAAAACACCAGGGCCGCCCCCACAAACAAGGCCAGGGCACGCCGCCAGTTCCCCGGCCACAGCCGCCGCCAAAAAACAATCATAATCACAGCCAACACCGGCAGCAGCGCCAGGGCGCTAAGGTGGAGTTGGGTAGTCAGGGCCAGCGCCGCCGCGGCCAACATGAACCACGGCCACTTTTGTGTCGTCAGGTACAACAACACGGCCGTGAGCAGCAGTGTGGCAAAAACCGGCACCAGGCTGGGGTTCCAGATCAGGCGGCTGTAATAGATAGCCCAGGGGTTTAACGCCAGGAAAAAGGCGGCCAGCAGGCCGGTGGTGCGGTTAAAGAGGCGGGCCGCCAGAAAATAAATCAGGGCGACGGCCGTGAGGCTCAACGCTGCCTGGAACCACAACGGGGCCATCACCGTCTTGCGCACAAACAGGGGCAGGGCGATCAGGTATTCAATCAGCGGCGGATTCATAGCCCCCGCCGACGATTTGTTGGCTGCCAGTGGAAACTTGCCCCAATTCACCCAATCCAGGGCAATGCTGTAGAGGATGGATTGGTCACCCCAAATGGGGCTGGTATGCAGCCGATACAGGCGTAGATAGGCTCCTACGACCAGCAGCAGCAACAGCAGCCCCAAAATGAAAAGCGGCGGCCTGTAGTTTCTACGTTTCAGCTCAGGCGTGGATGAGATAGACGTTGTCAATGATCTTGCCTTTGAGCAGGCGTTGGGGTTTACCGGCAGCATCTAACTGGTACACGGCCGTACCATTTGTATAGATCACATCCCCGGCGGCGTTGACGTCAAAAGCCACCACGTGTTTGGCCAGCACCACTTCTTCACCGGTTTCATGGCGTTTTACCAGCTCCCAGGAAGCGGGCACCAGCGCCGGGGCATCTGTTTTGCGCGTGTGCTGGCGCATGGCTTTTTCCGCATCAATGCGGCGGCCGCGTAAAATGACCATTTGAACGTCATCCCCTTCGACTTTGGGACCACCGGCCATGGTTAGCGGCCGGCGCGAATACATCCATGATTTGAAATTAAGCCAATCTATAAACGTCTGGCCCAACCGGGCGGGGAAATATATCACATCCTTGAATGTATCGACGGCCGAGCGGCGCCGGCCCAATGGTTCATACGGCCGTTTGATGTAATAAAGCGCCCCCTCTTCATCCATGTGCGGCAGCAGGCAATCAGAGTCTGGGTGGGCCAACACCGTTTCCAGATGACTGCGGTCCAGGTCCAGACGCTGAATGGCAAAAGCGCCAATGCCCAGCGGGTACCCGGCAGGGTTACGGGCCACACCGGCCGACTGAAACAAGAGTTGACGGCCGTTTCCTGGAATCCACGCTGGTGCTTCGTCTACAGAATCCCCTTCCGTCAAGGGCACAACCCGGAATCCTTGAATCAGACCAATGTTGGCCATACCCGTTTCCTGGAACTGCGTGCAAATGACCTCACCGCTGTCTGCATGCCGGGCCAATTCTTTGACGTAAAAGTTATTTTTGTGAACCAGCCGTTTTTCGCTGCCCTTCTGCCAATCGTACAGGAACAGCCCGCCAATGGTGTCGGTTTGCAAGGAGTAGAGAAGTTCACCGGGCTGCGTGCCCTGGGTGATCCCGGTCATTTGCACCATCACCTTTTGTGGATCAGGCTGGTTAAACCCCCACAACTGGCCAAACGGAGAGTTGGGATCTTTGATCTTCCACTCCTGCTGTTGAAAGCGCTGCACTGAGCGATTGATAAAGTCATCGGCAAACTCGCTGTGGATTTCCCGTGTCGCCAGGTCATCCTCTTTAAAGTACAGCTTGCCTCTGGAGAGATATGCCACTTTCATCTTTTGTCTATTTCCATTCTGTCACCGCGTCTAACTGTGTTTTTTCCGCGGCCGTTAGCGGCACGTCTGCCCCTTTCATGGTTTCGGTGAGCTGCGCCACGGTATTGGCCCCAATAATAGCAGAAGAGACGGCCGGGTTTGCCAATAACCAGGCAATGGCCACCTGAGCGATGGTCGCTTCATGTGCCTGGGCCGCAGTTTCCAGGGCATCTACGGCCGCAAACCCCTGCTTATGCATATACCGGCTGCGCACCCCACTGGCGCGGGCCGAATCAGGCAGCGGTGTATCACGACGATATTTACCGGTGAGGAAGCCACCGGCCAGTGGGCTGTAGGGGATGACGCCCACGCCTTGATCCAGGCACAAAGGCAGCAGCTCACGCTCAAACTCGGCCCGATGCACCAGGTTGTAATGGGGCTGCAAGCTGTCAAAGCGCACCAGCCGCTGTACGTCGCTGATCCACAGTGCTTTGGTGAGCAGCCAGGCCGGGTAGTTGGAACAGCCCACATAGCGCACCTTGCCAGCCCGCACCAAATCATCCAGCGCCCGTAAGGTTTCATCCAGCGGCGCCTCCTCGTCAAACGAGTGCATCTGGTATAGGTCAATAACATCTGTTTGCAGGCGGCGCAGGCTGGCCTCCACAGCATTGATCAGGTGGTGGCGTGACAATCCCTGGTCATTGGGACCATCCCCCATTGGTCCCCGCGCTTTGGTAGCTATAATGATCTGATCGCGGCGGACGTGGCCCTGAGCCAGCCATTCGCCAATGATCTGCTCGCTCACACCACCGGGATTGCCTTCAACCCAACGGGAGTACACATCGGCGGTGTCAAAGAAGTTACAGCCCAGCGCCACGGCCGTATCCATCACCGCAAACGAGGCGTCCTTATCGGCCGTCCAGCCGAACTGCATCGTGCCCAAACAAATTGTCGAAACCTTAAGGCCAGTACGGCCCAATCGCCTGTATTCCATCATTCTCTCCTTGTCTATGTTTCATGAACCGTAGGCCATAAACCGCTGCCGAAGAGCCATAGCGGGTTAACCATTAAGGGGTGGGCGTGGCCGTGGCCTCGGCTTCTAACGCCTGGGCGGTGGCCGTGGCCAACGCTGCTTCCCGTGCGGCCGCTTCTCTTTCCGCCCGCACTCTGGGGTCTTCCAGGTAAGGATGTTCGTAATTAAAGTAATTGTAGGTCAGACGCGAAAGTTCCCACAAGATGGGAAAGCTCTGTTCGGACACAATAAACCCATCTGGCTGGTGTAAGTAGGTTACAATAACATAATCGCCCCCAGATGAAAAGACAATACCGGCATCACCATGTGTCAGGCCATCACCCCAGCCATGTTTATGGGAAACGGGCACATCTTCCGGCACCCCCAGCCGAATGAGATTGCCTTCCGTGTTTTGGACCATCAAGTCTAAGATGGCCTGGCATTCTTCCGGCGTGATTTCACCGGGATAGACGGCTAACAACGTGCCGCCACCCTGAGCACAGTAGTAGATCATTGAAAGCAGTGTGCCTACGTCTTCGGCCGTTGTCTGGCGGGCGGTATCTGGGTTGGTCAGTATATTGGGTTGGGAATTTGCGGGGGTCACGTATGTCTCTGGCCGGGTAGAGACAATGGCGGCATCGTAAGGAATGGCCATAAAGGTATTGACCAGGCCCAACCGCTGCATGGAGGCGGTGAGTAGGGCAGCCCCCTCATAGGTATTATCTTCACCGGCAATGACGTGCAGCAGAAGGTTGGCGCCAAAATTACTGGAGCGCACGGCCGTGTCAAAAAACAGCCCCTGTTCATACTCATTTGGCGGCCGGTCTAAAACACGGTAAGCTTCCACAAAAATAGCGATCTTAAGAATGCTCAAACCAGACAAGACCACATCTGCATTGATGCTGATTTCTTCCCCGGTTCGCAAATCCATCACAAAGACGCTGCCAAACAGCCCTCTGGCACTGGCCAGTTCACGCCGCAATTGCTCTTCCAACACACCCAGGTTCAGCTCTATGGGTTCCTGCGCCAGCAGCACCAGGTTCACCTCACGATCCGCTGGTTTAGCTTGAAAAAGCGCCTTTTCTGCCAGGGGCAAACTGGCATCTATATCCATCACATAACCCGGTTCGCCTGGTTTATAATCCCCTTCGTCTACCAATAGTTGGGGCGCGGTGGCCGGTTTGTCCAGGTAAGCCGCTACCTCGCTAAGCTGATGCCGCAAAGCTTGTTGGTCATACGCAGCCTTTAAAGCAATCTGCACCGGATCCAGGGAACGGCCAACCAGAAATTGTAGATACCCCTGCCAGAAAGCCTGCTGCGCTTTATACCCTTCTGCCTCATCTAACATTGTTTCCAGGTCCAGGGTAAACCCTACGCTGCCGGGGTTGAGTGCTACCTGTTCCTGAGCATGATGCAGCACAAGGGGGGCGCTATAAATTTTTTGCACCTTCTGGGCAGCCTCTTCCCGGTTCAGGCCACCTACATCAACCCCGGCCACAGTCATGCCGGGCGGCAGATGATCCCGTGACAGGTAATACATAACCGCCTGATACCCCAGAAATAAGAGGAGGAGGATAAGCAATAATCCGGTCAGGAACTTTTGAATAGCTTTAAGCATATTGGTTATTGGGTAGCCCGGCTGCTTCCCAGATACGGTTGATCAAAATTAAAGAAGTTATAGGTAGCGCGTGACATATTGGCCACCAACGGGGAGCTTACTTCCCATTCCAACCAGTTAGGCTTGTACAGAAACTGAACATAGACGTAATCACCACCCGGGGAAAAAACCACACCGGCGTCACCGTGGGTATCAGCCAGCCAGCCATGCCGGTGCGCCACCGGCACATCAGGGGGCACGCCTTCTTCGATCAGGCTGCCGATGTCATTTTGGGCCATAAAAGCGAGAATAGTAGCACATTCATCGGGGGTAATCGCGTCACCATAAACGGCCGTAAATGCCCCCCCAATCCCTTCGGCACAATAGTAAATCATAGAGAGTAACGAACCCATATCTTCGACGGTGGTCTGAATATAAGGGGTAGGGGCTGTGCGCACCTGTGCGGCCGTGTTAGCCGGAGTCTCTCGTTTGGCGGTTCCGGCGCGTGGCTCCGTGTCATAAGGCACGGTGATAAAGGTGTTTTGCAAGCCCAGCCGCTGCAAGGACTCCGTCACCCGCTGCGCACCCAGATAGAGATCATCCTGACCGGCAATAATTTTAAGCAGTTCGTTCGCCGCGGTGTTGTCTTGGGAAGCCGTTAATGTGTCTGAGATGTACTGCCGCTGCCTTAACGTTGGCGGCTGATCCAAAACACGGTAGAGTTCCAACACAATTGGCACCTTGAGCATGTCCATGCCAGACATCGGCACACTTTCATTGATGGCAATCTCCCGGCCTGTTTCTAAATCCATCACAAACAGGCTGGCCACACCGTTATGCAGTTGTTCAAAATCTTGCAGGTTATTAACCAGCAGGCGCACCAGCAGGTTCCTTTCAGGCGGCGTCACCTTGTCTGGACGTACCACCAGGTGCGCCTCACGGGGGGCCTCTTTCGTATTGGGGCGATAGAGGGCAGCTTCCACATTGGCAAAACTGGCCTCAATGTCTGTGCGGGTGCCCGCTTCCCCATATTGAAAGCTAAAGGATTGGGGAACGGGTTGAGGGGGCTGAGAAGGTTTATCCATCAACGTGGCAATGTCCAGCAAAATATCACGCAGCGCCTCCCGGTCATGGGTGGCAGCAATGGGCACGGGCTTTACTTCCACCGGCCGGTCCCATAAAAAGCCCCAGAATCCGGCCCAAAAATCTTGCTGCGATCGTTCATAGTCAGCCTGGCTGAGCATAGTAGGTAGGTCTAGTTGGAATTTGGCCTGGCTGGGGCCTATTTCAAACCGCTCATCACTATGGAAGATGATGATCGGCGCTTCAATGAACTGATTGTTTAATACCTCGCTGGCCTCTTCCCTGGACATACCGCCCACATTAACCCCGGCAATGGTCAGGCCGGCCGGGTAATTTGCCCGAACGGTAGCATATTGAAACAACTTAACCAGCAGAAAAATGGAAGCCACCACCAAAAGGGAGACAGTTAACCATTGCCCGGCACCGGGGGTTGATCGACGGTTCATCTTTCTAGAAGTTCTCCTGCAAACACACGGCCGTCTCTATGGCCCGGCGGGTCAACGGCGTCAATGGATGCGGCAGCATGGTCATCACAAACCAGCGGGCCTCTAAAATCTCGCCGCTTAACTGCATAGGGCCGGGCTGCACCGTCACCTGATAAATAATATTGATGTTACCCAGGTCTTCATCCCGTTCCACCAGTAGAATGGGGCCGGTCACGGCCGTTAATTCTGTCTCTTCCCGTAATTCACGCAAGGCACATGCTGCTGGTTCTTCACCCCGCCCCAACCAACCGCCGGGCAGCCCCCAGGGAGCATGTGGGTGAAAAACGTGCTTCAACAACAAAACCCGTCCCTCATCATCCAGAGCAACAACATTGATGCCCACTTGATGGCGCGGGACAACCAGATAGATACCCCAAATCATCAAACGCTGCAACCAGCGAAACCGTATCCAACGGGCGGCGTGTTCCTTCGCGCTTTGCTTCCAGGAAAATGGCTTATGCATAGCAACCGGGCAGTATAACAAAAACGGCCGTGGAAGGCAGGAAGATCAATCCTGTTCTCATCTTAAAAGTGCTTAGGGCTCATTTACAATTAACTTGGTATTTTGAAGTAATCAGCGTTCAGTTATCACTGTTCAGTTGAGTGTTCCTCTGGACTGATGACTGAACAGTGATGACTGATTACTTGGTAAAAGCCCAAAGTTATTTTTGCACGAACCCTTAGCTGTTTATGTGTGCACCCGAATGCCTGGACACCTAAACAGTTGTTCACTCCCATGATATACTTGCCGTATGGAAGCAATTTTGACGCCAGAGCAGGAAGAACTGCTCAAACATACACGAGACACATTAAACCAGCTGCGTGATTTGCTGGGCGACACCAACGCCTCCCCTGAAGACCGGGCCGCCCTGGCCGACTCCATCCGCCAACTGGATGACCTGTTTTTACTGGTGGTGGCTGGGGAGTTTAATTCCGGCAAGTCTGCCTTTATCAATGCCCTGTTGGGCCAGACGCTGCAAGAGGAAGGCGTCACCCCTACCACCAGCCAGATCTACCTGGTGAAGTACGGCGAAACCCTGGGGCAGACACCCGGCCCCAAAGGCGTATGGGTAAAAACGGCTCCCGTAACTCTGCTGCAAAAAATCAGCATTGTAGATACACCAGGCACCAATGCCATACTGCGCGAGCATGAAACGCTGACGGCAGAATTTATCCCCCGCAGTGACCTGGTATTGTTTATCACCTCGGCGGACAGGCCCTTTACCGAAAGCGAACGCGCTTTCCTGGCCCAAATTCGGGATTGGGGCAAAAAGATTGTGCTGGTGGTGAACAAGGTGGATATTTTGTCTGGTGAAGCGGAGCGAGGACAGGTGGTGAGTTTTGTGACAAGCTCCGCCAATACCCTGATTGGTGAGATTTCGGCCGTATTTGCCGTATCGGCGCGGCAGGCCAAGGAAGCGAAAGCGGGGAAGCCCCACTTATGGACAGCCAGCGGTTTTGAACCATTGGAAGCATTCATTCATGATACCCTGGACGACGACGGCCGTTTCCGTCTCAAACTGCTCAATCCTCTGGGTGTAGGCTTGCGGCTGGCCCGCCAACAATTGCAAAGTATTGAACGTGACCTGGACTCATTACAGGCTGACCAGCAGCTGTTGAATGATATTCAGCGGCAAATGGTCTATTACGATGAAGATATGCAGCGCAACTTTCAGGCGCGCATGGGCCAGATTGACAATGTGCTGTTGGGCATGGAAAACCGGGGCGACGGCTTTTTTGACGAGATGATCCGCTTTGGCCGTATTCCAGACCTGATCCGCACCAAAAAAGTGGAAGCCGCATTTGAAGAAGAAGTTGTGGCCGAAACGCCGCGGCAAATTGAGCACCATGTGAATGAGTTAGTCGACTGGATGGTAGAGCAGGATTTACGGCAGTGGACGGCCGTGGCCGACCATATGGCCCAACGCAAAGAAAGTTATGACAACCGCATCGTAGGCCAGGGTGGCCCCAAAGAAGGCTCGCTGGCGTATGACCGCGCTCGCCTCATTGACAGCATCGGCACCGCTACCGAACGCGCCGTGGAAAGCTATGACCGGGAACGGGAAGCCGAGCAAATGGCCGAAGCGGCCCGCAACGCCGTTGTCAGCACCGGGCTGGCCGGCATTGGTGTGGGCGTAGGCGTAGCCATTGCGGCGGCCGCCCATGTGGTCTGGATTGATGTGACCGGCATTCTGGCCGGGATCACCGCCGCCGCGTTTGGCATCATCATCTTGCCCTCACGCCGTCGCAAAGCCAAAAAAGAACTTGAAGAAAAGTTAGAGGATATGCGCCAGCGGCTCGTGACCAGCCTGACCGAACAATTTGACCGCGAAATGCGGCGCGGGGCACAGCGGATCGAAGACACTGTAGCCCCCTTTGCCCGCTTTGTGCGTGCCGAAAATGACAAACTTTCCACCCACCACCACGCTTTGGTAACGCTGGAGGCGCACATCATTGGCTTACAGGCACAATTAAAGTTAAAAGAAGTGGCCGAAGAAGTAACCGTCAGGGAGGGATGAGCAAACGGCTACTTTTCTGGTGTATTTAACCGTCCACGATAATTGCGGTGAGCCGCAAACCCCAACAGCAATACGACCAGGAATACTGCCAGTTCGTCTACAAAACCAGGGAACCATTCACGGCCGAACCAGGCATACACCCCTGTTACCAGGACGGCCAACAGCAAATAGACGGGGGCTATCTTTTTCATCACCAACACCAGCGTAAAAAACGCCCCCACCCCCACCACAATGGCGTCTTCAACCGGACCGGGCACAAAATCGGGGGCGATGGTGTAAATGAAGCTGGAAAGCAGCGGCAGAAACGTAAAGAGCCAGGAGAGGTGCTCAATGGTCAAGGCAATAAGCACGGCCGTTAACATCAACGCGCCAAATATTCCCACACCTAATGTTGCCCCTGTCTGCACATCCCAGCGCCCCCAACCAAATACAAACCCCCCTACCGGTAAAATAAAGGCCAGGGCCATAAAAAAACAAGACAAATACCCTTTGCGCCGATCATTTGCTTCCACGGCCGTTGCTCGGTCATTCATAAGCAAAACTTTCCGTCACCCTACCGCAGGCAGCCCCGATAGGGTGGCTGACTTTAAACTTAAACAGCGTACCCTTTGTAGCGACGACGCCGCCGAATGAAGCGAATGACAAAAAACATCCCAACCAGGATTAATACAGCGGCAATAATGGGCACAAAGATGGCCAACACCGTCATCACTACGGCCGTGATATCCTCTGCCAGGCTGACTACCCAATTACCTGTTCCCGCCGTCGTGGCCGTGACCACGGGCCGGGCCGTTGTCTTCACGGCGTGCACACCACCGGCCACCAATAAGCCGGCCACCAGGGCCACCACCGGATGCACATCGGTGATGATGTTGGCATTTGCCGCAAACAAGATAGCGCCCGCGGCCGGCCGGATAAAGGTCTGAATGCCATCGTTCAGGGTGTCCACTGCCGGTATTTTATCTACCAACATTTCAATGATGAGCAAGATAGAGATGATCAAAATAGCCCACCATTCACCGATCATGTTATAGGGCTCGGCCAGCTTCAACACCGGGCTGTCCACCGGGTAGTGGGCGGCCACAGCCACAATAAGCAGCGGAATATAAGCGTTAAGGCCAGACGCGCCAGCCAAACCAAAGGCGCTGATAACGTTTAACATATCGATCCTCTCTACTGCTCAGTATACAGCGTTCAGTGGGCCACTATGCAGTAAGGTAACTGAGCCCTACATACTGGCTAAAGGCCAGGAAAACCGGCAATGGTACCAAAAGCTTGCAGGCGAATAAAGGTAATGACCCCAAGCTGCATGATGGTGATGATAAGGCATAATGTTAAGGGCACGGCCGTGTCTCGCCAACGAACCGCCCGCCCGTCTCGCCGTAACAGGGTCAACAACAAGATGGCGTTAATGGCCGTCAGCACCAGCAGCAGCCCGGCCGTGCTGGCTAAAGCCAATACGTATAACACCGCAGGCTGGTTGCTAAGGATCAGCAGCACGGCCGTGCCTGCCACCAGCAGCACCCCGGCAAGTTCCCTAAAATTGCCGATGATCGGCTGCCGCTCCTGATGACGCCATAACGTCTGGGCCAGCGCCGGAAACAAGATCAGCCCCATGGCCAAGCCGGCCCCCATGCCCGTTACCAGCCGCAGCCAGTTACGCGGCTCATAGACATGGGGGAAATCAGGGAAAAAGTGAGTGTATGAGTTTAGACCATCCACCCCCATCACCCCAATGAACCCGGCCAGTGTCAGCAAAATAGGGAGTCGTGGCAGCTCACCCCACCGTGCCCGCCCCGCCAGCAGCAGCACCAGGAAGGAGAGAAATACACCCAGGTACATGCCAGTGCAGCGGGCGCATAGAGGCAGTTGACGGCCGACTATGGTGAAAGAACGTTCCGTGATACGGTGGCAAACGGCCGCACCAAACCAGTCGGCGCCGGTTAAGGCATGGTTGTGGGCCACAGCCGCCGGGTCTGAAGCGGCATAAAACCCCAATACCAACAGCGCCCCGGCCGCCATAAGGTAAAGCAGCCAGCGGCGTAACCGCCCGCTGCGCTCGTTCAGGCTCACGAATGTTTTATTTGGCAGCATCCTCAGACTTAGCCGACTCGTCCACCGCAAAAAAGAAAAACCAGGCAGCGGCGGCTTCCACAGGATGCTGCATCTCATCCACCCGCCCCAGGTAAGTGTCTCGCCCCATTTTTACGTGCCGATAAATGCGCCCATCTTTTTCCACCCGGGCCACATAATCATCCGGGCCAAACTTGTGCGCAAAAATCTTATGCCCATCATCAACACGTCCCCGGTATTCATCTGGGCCGCGCTGGTGGGCATGGACTTCCCCTTTTTGGTAATCTACCCGGCCAACGTAATCATCAGGTCCAAACCGATCGCTGTAAACACGGCCGTTGGCTGGGTCTACCTTGCCTACATACTCATCGGGGGCGTTATTACGATGTCTATAAATTTTTGCCATGTTAAACCTCTCTCCATGTATGGATGAACAAACTACAGATGGCTATTATAACGCAACTATAGGGGACTGCGGACCAAAGCGTCAATGCCCGTCATCTGCAGGATATGCTACAATAAGTTTCACTTACTCATGACATCTCTGAGAAGGAGAAGACATGTCCCCAGTTCCGACACACTTTTGTATTCCTCGCCAACCTGCAGCCGATGAAAAAGCGGTCTTGGTGGCCGGGCAGGCGCGGTTTACCGTGTTAACTTCACGGCTGATCCGGTTGGAGTATGATCCACACGGCCGTTTCCAGGACGCCGCTTCCCAGACCTTCTGGTTTCGTCACCAGCCTGTGCCGGCCTTTGAATCATCAGAAAAAGACGGCCGTTTACACATCCAGACAGCACATCTACACCTCAGCTACCAGACCGGGCAGCCATTTACCCCGGACTCATTAACCATCACCCTGTTAGAAAATGAAATGACCTGGCATTACGGCGATACAGACCCTAACAATTTACGCGGCACCTACCGCACCCTGGATACCATCAGCGGCAGCACCCCTCTGGAACCGGGGTTAATGTCCCGCTCTGGCTGGGCGGTTGTGGATGATTCCCACACCCTGGTCTTCCGCGAAGATGGCTGGCTGGAACCACGCCCGGGCCAGGCAATGGATATGTACTTCTTTGGTTACGGCCGTGATTACCGCACCTGTCTGCAAGATTACAGCAAAGTGACCGGCGCCGTGCCGCTGCTGCCGCGCTGGGCATTGGGCAACTGGTGGAGCCGCTATTGGGCCTATACTCAAAGCGAACTCACCCGGCTCATGGAGGAGTTTCGCACCCACAAGATCCCTCTGGCCGTCTGTATCGTAGACATGGATTGGCATCTGACCGACGTTGGCGAGGCCAGCGGCTGGACAGGGTACACCTGGAACCGCGATCTATTCCCGGAGCCAGATGCCTTTGTTGGCTGGCTGCACGAATTGGGTCTAAAGACGGCGCTAAATCTACATCCGGCGCTGGGTGTACGGCCGCATGAAGAACAATATGCCGCTATGGCCCGCCGCCTGGGTCTGGACCCGGCGGCCAACCAGCCCATTGACTTTAACATTGCCGACCCCGCCTTTACCAATGCCTACTTTGAACTGCTGCACCACCCCATGGAAAAGATGGGGGTAGATTTCTGGTGGATGGATTGGCAGCAAGGCACCCTCAGTGAACTGCCGGGGCTGGACCCGCTCTGGTGGCTTAATCATCTGCATTTTTATGATCTGGGGCGTAATGGGTATAAACGACCATTTGTCTTCTCGCGCTGGGGCGGCCTGGGCAATCACCGCTACCCTATTGGCTTTTCCGGCGATACCTGGGTCAATTGGGAATCATTAGCCTTCCAGCCATACTTTACCGCTACTGCTGCCAACGTTGGCTACGGTTGGTGGAGTCACGACATTGGTGGACATTTTTTTGGCGTAGAGGAAAGTGAATTATATGCTCGCTGGGTACAGTTTGGTGTATTCAGCCCCATCTTGCGCCTGCACAGCACCAAAAACCCATTCCATGAACGACGGCCGTGGGCCTACGACGCCGAAACGTACCACGTCACCAAAGACGCCATGCAGCTGCGCCACACGCTCATCCCCTATCTCTATACGCAGTCATGGCACAACCATACAGAACACATTCCCCCCTTCCGCCCGCTGTATCACGATTACCCGGACGAAGAAGCCGCCTACCACTGCCCACAACAATATGCCTTTGGCAGCGAACTCATCGCCGCACCTTTTGTAGAACCGGCTGACGCCGACACGCGCCTCAGCCGCCAGGTGGTATGGCTGCCGCCCGGTGACTGGTACCATTTTTTTAGCGGCGAATATGTGCCAGGCAGCAACTGGCACGCGCAGTATGGCTCACTGGCAGATATTCCTGTTTTTGCCCCGGCGGGGGCGATTGTGCCGCTTGGTCCTACCGTCGGTTGGGGAGGCGTAGGCAACCCGGTAGAGCTGACCCTTCGCGTTTTTGCCGGGGCCGACGGGCACTTTAGGCTCTATGAAGATGATGGTGAAACAACCGCCTACCAGTCAGGTGACTACAGCCTGACGGACATTCGCCAGACGTGGCGCGGCAAAGAGATGGAGATAACGGTCACGGCCGTGCCTGGTCACCAGACCCACATTCCTGACTTCCGTTCCTTTCGCCTGCACATTTATGGCATCCGTTATCCACTCTATGTGGCCCTCATGGTGGATGATTCGCCTGTCTCCTGCCACCTGCGGCATAATGCGCATGCCGAAACTGTGCATATCGGCGGCGTCAATCTGCCAAAGGCCAGCCAGCTTACGGTCACCATTGGCACAGATGAACCAACCCTATTGGCCCGCCGTGACCGGACCGGTGAAAAAGTCATGGCCATGCTGCACGCCTTTAAGCTGGAATCCCAGGCCAAAATGGGCATCTCCCAACGATGGCAAGAGGTCGTAGAAAACCCTCTGATCCTCAATGAGTTTGCGCCTGTGCTGGCGCCCTCTCAGGCGCGCGCTCTCATTGAGGTAACCCAGCAAGCCGGCCTGCATCATATCCGGAATACATTTACCCCTGACTTGCTGCTCTTGTGGAATAACCGCCATAACCCGGCCTTGCGCTACCAGTACAATCTGTATGATCCACACCATTTCTGGTTAGAGAAACGATTTCAGTCAGAAGCGGGCATCGTGCCAACGTTCCAGGCGCTGACACCCAAACTAAAGTGGCAGATGCGGCTGGATTATGCGGGGGTCACGGCCGTGACGCTGGCGTCATAAACAACTCCCTTATCACCAAAATCAAAACCTGGCCGTATCTTTTTGCCTGCCGATGCATTAAACGGGGTATAAGCAGGTAATGCAGCCACATGTGCAATGACAAGCAGCTTGTAAAACGGGCCCAACAAGGCGACCAGCAGGCGTTAGCCGCTCTCTATGACGAGTACCAGCTGCGCATCTACCGGTACGTACTGTACCGTGTGGGTGACGCAGCCCTGGCTGAAGACCTGACCGCAGAGGTTTTTATAGCCATGGTCAAAGGGATTCGTACTTATGAGGAACGGGAACGGCCGTTTCTGGCCTGGCTTTATACCATCGCCGGGAACACCATCAAGATGCACCTCCGTCGCCCCCATCATAAATGGCTGCCATTACCGGAGACGTTGATAGATGACACCGCTGATCCTGTAGAGTTGGCACATACCCGTCTGGGGCATCATCACCTCATCGCCGCTATACCCCATCTGACAGAGGCGCAGCAGCAAGTCATCTTATTAAAATTTGTTGAAGGCTTTAGCAACGCCGAGATAGGCGCGTTTTTAGGCATTACAGAAGGAGCGGTGAAGTCGCTGCAGCACCGGGCATTAGCCGCTTTACAACGTGTGTTGGTAAGGGAGATGCGTTATGAACCATCTTGATTTAGACGCCATTTTAGACGAATGTGTAGGGCGAATACGTCAGGGTGCTACGCTGGAAGATTGTCTGGCTGATTATCCGACCAAACGTGGCGAACTCGCCACTTTGTTAACATTGTCAGCTCATCTACTAGCCCTACCTGAACTATCGGCCTCTAGCGAGGCTACAGTTGCAGGTAAAGATAAAATGCTGGCCGCCGCCACGGCCGTGTTTGCCTCACCTGCGGCCCCACCCACACATCTCCCCTTTATTGCCTGGAAACAGCGACTTACCCGGTCACTGAACAAGGAGAGAATCACCATGCAACTCATCTGGCGAGCCACGGCCCTGGCTCTACTCGTATTTATCATTGGCAGTGGGTTTGCCATTGGCGCCTCGGCCCAAAGTTTACCCGGCGAAGCGCTCTACCCGGTCAAACGCGCCTGGGAAGGCACACAATTGACGCTTACGTTTGATCCGCAGGCCAGGCAGGACCTGGAAACACAGTTTCAAACCCAACGCTACCAGGAGATACAACGCCTTATCGCCGCTGGTCAACCGGCGCTGGTAGAATTTGAAGGCGTATTAGAAACCATCTCCCCCGGTGAATGGCTTGTCAATGGCATAAAGCTGCAAATTAATGCCAACACGGCCGTGACCGGCAGCCCGGCAGTCGGGCGTTTACTACAAATAAAGGCCCGGGTACTTAGCACCGGTAAATTATTGGCCATGGCCATCCACGTGAATGATGATGTGGTCACCGTAAGCTGGCCTGCTTACCCGCCTACCCAGACACCCACCAACCAGCCACAAATAACACCTACCGTGCACCCCACCAAAACACCACGGGTTACACCTCCCGGCGAGCCTTCATCTACACCGCCCAACGAACCGTCACCCACGCCACCGTGCAGCCCCAGCCACTGCACCACACCCACACCCCCTATCACCCCTACCTGCGTGCCGGGGGCTAACTGCGACCCCCATACGCCCACCCCGCACAGCACGACAACGCCCCCGTGTGACCCGGTGCGCTGTGGCACCCATACACCCCTGCCGCCAACAGTTACGGCCACACCGCCCCACGAACCGTCACCCACACCACCCTGCAGCCCCAGCCACTGCACCACGCCTACACCCCCTATCACCCCTACCTGCGTGCCGGGGGCCAACTGCGACCCCCACACCCCTACCCCGCACAGCACGGTGACGCCCCCGTGTGACCCGGTGCGCTGCGGCACCCATACGCCCCTGCCGCCAACGGTGACGGCCACACCACCCCACGAACCGTCACCCACACCACCCTGCAGCCCCAGCCACTGCGCCACGCCCACACCCCCTATCACCCCTACCTGCGTGCCGGGGGCTAACTGCGCCACCCATACCCCCACCCCGCACAGCACGGCGACGCCCCCGTGTGACCCGGTGCGTTGTGGCACCCATACACCCCTGCCGCCAACGGTGACGGCCACACCGCCCCACGAACCGTCACCCACACCACCCAACTGCCAGCCGGGAGCGTGTCCCACTCCTACGCCACACGCGTAACCCAGGTACAAAAAAGGCCGTTTCCCGCACATTGGGAAACGGCCGTTTTTTGTTTCTGGTCACCTGCCATGCAGATCAAACCGGCTTGGAAGACAAGACATGTGGAAGTTGCTTATGGCAAAAAACACTCATCATCAAAACCAGAGATACCGCCAAGCTTGCCACAATACCAACTCAACCAGGCGCAATCCAGCGTACCCTGGCAGGTACAAACCCCCCAGTAACACTCAAATTCCATACTCACATCAGGATGTACCAAAACGGTATCCAACGCTGCTTCGGTCAGGGCAGCCACAAAGCCAACATCCGGTACATACTCAAACCCAGACAGCCCTTCTACCTCAAGTGCAAGCTGCCTGGCAACCTGCTGAGGCGTTTGCCCCCGAGGGTTGGTACCGGTTTCCACAAAAACGCGATCAAAAACAATCAGGTATTCGCGCCCACTATCTGCTGAGGCAGAATAGCTAAAACCCACCAGTAACATGGCCAGACATAAGAGTGAATAAAGTTTACGCATGTTGATCTCCTTAAAAGAATTTGTTTGTTAGGAGAAGCATAACAGAGCCGCCCTCAGCTTGAGTCTAAATTTAAGCCTGTTTAGTCTAATACCTGACGGCCGTTGAACATCAACGGCCGTTGACGTTCAGCCGTTTCGTTAGATTGCTGCCTCATGCTGGTACCAGTAACCAGAAGTCCGTCATCAGTTTTCAGTAGACTATTTCCAGAGATAGGCCCTACTGATTACTGAAAACTGATGTTAGGATCATGATGTGCTATGGCAGAATCAGCTTGTTGCTATACACTTCATGTTGACAACTCGCCTTATCAAAATCACAACCTTGTTTTTATGGTGGCAGCTCGTTTTTAAGCGGGGTTTTATGCCGTTCCGTCGAATGAATGATAGAGAGAGAAGTTGTACCCTCTCCACATCTTGGCTGGTCAGGATAATGCCCCCATCATCCCACCCTTACCGTATCGGTTTATTTCGTAGAATTCATTGTAGACACAGGAAAAAGCAAAGTATGAACAGACGCCAATTTCTCACGATTACTACCATATCAGCCATGACAGGCGTTGTTGGTCTGGGCCGACCTTACCTGGTGACCGCCAAAGGGATAACCCCCATCACCCGCCGCAAACTATACCAGGGCACCAAGGATGGCAAACTGTTTGAATCTTTAGATGGGGGCAAAACGTGGCAGTTGGTGGCTAACTTTGGCGCTCATTGTTCCGTTGATAGTGTTGTCACACAACAAGATGGCATGGTGATGGCCAAGCTGGCTTGTACCGGATATACCTTTGAGTTACAGTCATCAGACGCCCGACTATGGCGTACCAGGTAACAGGCAGATGCTATGCGGTTTACCTAATTAAAAACAGCTTCGTAATAACGGCCGTTTTCATCCTCCCCCACAGGCACCAGGAACATCATTTCCAACTTTCCTATGATTTCGTGTTCCAGGTTGTACGTGCCCTGCGGCAGCGGTGGTCGTGTTGGGCCGCGAAACGTCAACGTAAAACCTTCCTGTCGTAAGATGGCCCCTTCAGGCACGGCTCGCCGATAACCAGGGTGCACCGTATGGGGCACGACACTTATCAACTGCAAGGGTGCACTGCCCTGTCCATCTAAATCAAGGGTAAAAACTTGATCCACATAAGGTTCAAAGGTTTCTTTTGTGACTTTATCTAACATAGTTCCTCTCCAGCCATTGTCAATCCGTCATTAAGATGAGCGATTATACCATTACCTTTCGCCCATACACTGCCGCCGACTTACCTTTTATCCAGACCGTCTACGCCACTTCGCGTGAAGCAGAAATGGCTATCGTCCCCTGGACAGACGTAGAAAAAACGCACTTTCTGGAAATGCAGTGTCTGGCGCAGCTGCATCATTATGAAACCCACTATCAAAAGGCGGAACACCTCATCATCCTTAAAGAAGGTCAGCCGATTGGCCGCCTCTACATTCACCGGACCCCGGCGGATATCCGCCTTATGGACATCACCCTGCTGCCGGCTTATCGTCGCCAGGGTATTGGTGGCCAGATCATCGGTGATTTACTGCAAGAAAGTGACCAGACCAACTGCCCCGTGACACTGCACGTAGAAATTATCAACCCAGATGCCTTGCGCCTGTACCAACGGCTGGGATTCACGGCCGTGACCCAACAAGGGCTCCACATTTTTATGGAACGTCTACCACAGTCTATTAATAAAGAAAACCCAAATATCGTCAGGACGAGGCGGACATAACATTCCCTTGCCTGGCCCTGACACAATTATGAAGGAGGTCGTATGAGCGAACCATTTTTGTCCGAGATACGCATGATGAGCTTTTCCTTTGCCCCACGGGGGTGGGCGCTGTGCAATGGTCAGCTTTTGCCTATCAACCAGAATCAGGCTCTCTTCTCTTTGTTGGGCACAACCTATGGTGGGGACGGCCGTACCAACTTTGCCCTCCCAGATTTACGTGGCTCTGTGCCCATTCACGTCGGCAACAGCCATACCCTGGGCCAACGCGGCGGCGAGCAGGCTCACACCCTCAGCCTGGCGGAACTGCCAACCCATGACCATGGGGTGAATGCCTCCACCAACAACGCCACGGCCGCCAACCCTACCGGCAATGTCTATGCCCGTTCGGCTGTTCAAGTGTACGGCCCGGCCACCAACCTGACGGCCATGAACGCGGGTGCAGCCGCGCCCACAGGCGGCTCTCAGGCCCACCAGAATATGCAACCTTTCTTGACCATTTCATTTTGTATTGCTTTGCAGGGCATTTTTCCCTCGCGCAATTAACAAAGGAGCATGACACCATGGCCCAACCTTACGTTGGTGAAATTCGACTGTTTGCCGGCAACTTTGCCCCGGCTGGCTGGGCGTTCTGCCAAGGGCAGCTCTTACCCATTTCGCAAAATGACACGCTTTTTTCACTCATTGGCACAACCTATGGCGGCGATGGGCAAACCACCTTTGCCCTGCCAGACCTGCGTGGCCGGCTTCCCATTCATCAAGGAAATAGTTTTACCATAGGCCAAACAGGTGGTGCGGAAGAAGTCACCGTAACCACATCACAAATACCCGCCCACGCCCATCCATTTCTGGCTTCAAGTGGAAATGCCTCTGACAACAACCCCAGCGGCAATGTATTGGCTACCCCCACCGTTGACATTTACATCCCCACGGGGCCATTTGCCACCATGGCGTCTCCGGCGATCTCCCCTGTTGGCGGCAGCCAACCGCACACCAACTTCCAGCCGTATCTGTGCCTTAATTTTATCATCTCCCTCTTTGGGATCTACCCTTCCCCCAACTGATAAAGGAGTCTTATTATGACAGATCCATTTGTTGCTGAAATTCGCATCTTCCCCTTTAACTTTGCCCCCAGAGGGTGGGCCTGGTGTGATGGGCAGCTTTTGCCCATTGCCCAAAACACGGCGCTTTTCTCGCTATTGGGTACCACATATGGGGGCGACGGCCGTACCACCTTTGCGCTGCCCAATCTACAAGGCCGGGCCCCTATGCACCCTGGTCAGGGTCCCGGTCTGAGCCAACATCACCTGGGTGAAGCCGCCGGTACAGAAACCGTCACACTGCTAGAAAGTGAAATGCCCTCCCATGCTCATGCCCTGGTGGCCTCTCTGGGCGCCACAGACGAAGAAGGGGAACGTAATCCCGCCGGGAACTACACGGGCGTTCCCCCGCTGGCCCAGGCGTTTTACGGCCCCGCCAATTCTCTGGCTGCCATGTCTGCCAACACGATCGCTCCTGCCGGTGGCAATCAACCACACAACAATTTACAGCCCTACCTCACACTTTATTTTTGTATTGCTCTGCAAGGAGTTTACCCACCACGATCATAATCATTGGTGTTCGATAATCGGTAATCAGGGCTCAACGCTAAACTGATGACCAATTACCGAACACCAACTACCGAACACCTGTTTTAGGAGTCGTCTATGTCTGTTCGTATGCCACGCAACATGTCTAAAGTTTTCACGGCCGTTGCTCTTCTCCTCGCCTTCTCTTTTGCCACCACCCATGCGGGCAGCAGCCCCCAAGGCAGCCAAAGCACGCGCCAATCCGCCCCCGCCTACGCTCCCGAAGTTGTCACCATTACCGCTGCCAAAACCGATACTCTCGTCAACGATGTTAACAGCAATACTCTAGTTGATCCCGGTGACACGCTGGAATACAACATTGTGGTCAGCAACAGCGGCGATGAAGACGCTCTGGCCACCACCTTCACCGATATCACTGACGACACGGAAGTCACCGTTGTTGGTGGTTCTTTACGTGCCACGCCCATTGGGCGTCATGACAGTTACAACGTCATTGGCAATACTCACATCACCCACCCGGTGGGCACAGGGCTTTTGGCCAATGATATTGACCCTGACGGGGGTGCCTTAACGGCCTCCTGCGCCCCCTGCACCACGGCACAAGGGGCCGCCGTTACCCTTAACCCAGACGGCAGCTTCACTTACCCCCCTCCCGCCAGCTTTACAGGCACCGATACCTTCACTTACACTGTCACCGATCCCCACGGCCTTACCGATACCGGTACGGTCACCTTTACCATTACCAACCGTATCTGGTGGGTAGACAGCGATGCGCCTGGGGGTGGTGATGGCACCTCTACCACCCCTTTTAATGCCCTCAGTGGGGCCCAGGCGGCCAGCGCCGTAAATGACGTGATTTTTGTTTATGACCGGGGGAGCAATTACACCGGTGGTTTAACTATGCAAGATGGGCAGCGCCTATGCGGGCACGGCTCTGATCTGCAAACCTGTTCCGGCATGACACCACCTACCGGAACCACATTTCCGGCGGCAGCCACAAACCCTACTATGACCAACGCCGCCGGAGCTGGTATTACGCTGGCCGCAAATAACACCATTTATGGCATCACTGTTGGCAGTACCACCAGCTTTGGCATCACCGGCACAAACTTTGGCACACTCACTGCCCAAAATGTCACCATTAATACCGGTAACGGCGGCCTCTCCCTGACAACAGGGACGGCCAATGCCACATTTAACGCTATTACCGCCGGCGGCGGTGTTAACAACATCAACTTAAGCAGTGTGGCTGGCACACTCGACTTAGGTTCAGGGGCGTTAAGCAGCAGCAGCAGCCATGCCTTGAACGTCAATGCTGGCACAGCCACCATTGACTATGCAGGGACGATCAACAACAGCACCGCCGATGCCGTACTCATTCAAAACAAGACAAGCGGAAGTGTAACCTTATCTGGGGCGGTGACGGCTACCGGCACTGGCATCACACTGCTTAATAACACTGGTGCGACCCTCAACTTTACCGGCGGCCTGACAATGAACACAGGCACCAATGAGGCATTCACAGCTACCGGCGGCGGTACGCTTAATGTCACCGGCACAACCAATACCGTTACAACCACAACAGGCACGGCCGTGAACATCCGCAACATGACCATTGGCGCCAGCGGCGTTACCTTCCGCAGCGTCAGCGCCAACGGCAGCACCAACGGCATTTACCTGGAAAACAACACGGGTGGCGCCTTTACCGTGGCCGGTACTGGCAGCGCCGGCACCGGTGGCACCATTCAAAACACAACCGGCGATGGCATTTCATTAACCAACGTCAATGACGTTACCCTTCATTGGATGACCCTCAATACCACCGGCCGGCACGGTGTCTTTGGCACAGGCGTCAACAACTTCACCATGAACAACAGTTCCGTACTGAACGCTGGCAATGCCGACGAAGAAGATGCCTTTTCCTTCTCCACCCCTGGCGCAGCCAATGTCACCGGCATCTTAACGTTAAACAATGTGCTCGTCCAGGGTTTCCTGGAGCGTGGGCTTTACTTAGAAAACAACGCCGGTACGTTAACCCTCAACATTAACAATGGCACCCGTTTTGAAAACAACCATGACACCTTCGGCACCACTGCCCTGCGTGTTGTTTCCTCAGGCACGGCCAATATCCAGTTAAACGTAGACAATACGACCTTCGATGACATCGAAGGCCCATCCATTCAATTTGTCGGCGGCAGTTCAGGCACAAACGATGTCAATCTCACCAACAACACCACTACCGATGGTGGCGGCCCCGACAACTTCCCCTCTGGCGGCGGCTTTGATGTGATCAGCCAAAACGGGGCGACGGTCACCTTTGACATCATCGGCAATACGCTCACCGATACCATTGAAGGTATTGTCATTGCCAGCGCCGGGTCTTCGGGTGGTAATGTCAGCGGCACCATCAGCGGCAACACTGTCTCTATGGATGCCGCCGCTGGTTTTGGTGATGGCGCCCGCATTGCTTTGGATGGGTTCACCGGCCCGCCAGGCGACTTACTCACCTGGACGATCCTCATCCAAAACAACACCTTTGACCTTAACAGTGTGGGGGATGACGGCATTCAAGTGTTAAACCGCGACCATCGCGGCGTCTTAAACCTGACCATTGAAAACAATACCATCCGCGAAACCGTATCAGAAGCCTTTCGCTATTTCTCTGATGAAGACCTGGGACTAGGCGCGCCCAACCCGGGCGGCCTGATACGTTTTGTCAACAATGACCTGATCAATATTGATGTAGACAACAACGAAAATGAAATACACCTGGGCACATCTGACACGGCCAACAGTTGTTACCATATAAGCGGAAATGACAATGGCGCAGGGGGCTCACCTGGGGTCATTAACTTTAGCATTGTTGCCCCTTCTGTGGGCCAAATCACGCAGGCATCCACGGCCGCACTGGCAGCAGCCAATGCCGGCGCCACCATAGCCGGCAGCACACCTACCTTCAACGGAACCTGTACCAACCCGCCGCTGCCCTCCACCATAACCTTTGGACCGGCCGCTGAGCAAACCATAGGGACCACGGCCGTGAACCCCGCACTGCCCTTCTTCACCAGCGATACCGCCCCTAAAAGTGAAAACAATCCTAAACTGGCGGCTGGTAAGGGCCCCAAAGCGCTTACAAACGGCTTGACCCCCGAAGCCCTCACCGAAGCCTTCACCAAAGCTCTTGCTTCTGAAGCTCCTGAAGCCACGACCACGGTTGGCCCCTTTACCCTGCCACCAGGTGAAAGCACAACCATCACCTTCCAGGTGGTGGTCAACACCTCGTTCCCACCGGCCAACAACCCCCTCTGCAACCAGGCCACCATCAGCGGCAGCAACTTTGGTGATGTACTCACCGATGACCCGGATACAGGTACGCCCAATGACCCCACCTGTACCACGGTGGAGATCGCCGCTGACCTGGCCATCACCAAAACCGACGGTCAGACTACGGCCGTGCCCGGCCAGCTTGTAACCTACACCATTGTCGCCAGCAATGCCGGGCCAAGCCCCGATGCCATGGCGATGGTCACCGATACCTTCCCGGCCATTTTGAGCGGCGTCACCTGGACCTGTGTAGGTGCCGGTGGGGCTGCCTGTACGGCCGCCGGTTCCGGTAATATCAACGAAACCGTTAACCTGCCTGCGGGTGGGTCCGTCACCTTCACCGCCAGCGGTTTGATCGACGCTGGGGCTACCGGAACGTTGGTGAACACCGCTGTTGTCGCCGTCTCTGCCGGCGTCACTGACCCCACCCCGGCAAATAACAGCGCCACTGACACCGATACCCTGACACCCACGGCCGATCTCTCTATCACCAAAACAGATGGCCTGACGGTGGCTAACCCTGGCGAATCTACCACGTATACCATTACCGTGAGCAATGTTGGCCCAAGCACGGCCGTCAATGCCACCGTCACCGATACCTTCCCTGCTGCCCTCACCGGCGTCACCTGGACTTGTGCTGGCACCGGTGGTGCCACCTGCACGGCCGCTGGTGCCGGCGATATTGCCGACACCGTCACCCTTCCTCCTGGTAGTTCCCTTACCTACATTATTAATGCCACCATTGATGCTGCGGCCACGGGCACCTTGGCCAACACCGCCACCGTCACTGCGCCTGGTGGTGTCACCGACCCTGACACCGGCAACAACAGCGCCACCGATACCACCAGCCTCGATGCTCCCCCGGTTATCACTGACCTCACCGTTACCCCCGGCACCATCAATGAAAACGATACAGTTGGTCTGAGTCTCACCTTCACCGACCCCAACACCCCAGAAACCCACGAAGTGGTCATCACCTGGGGTGATGGCATGACCGATACTATCAACCTGCCCATCGGCGCCTTAACCATCACTACCACACACCAATACCTGGATGATGATCCTACTGGGACATCTTCAGACGTCGTCACCGTCACCGTCACCGTCAATGAACCCGATGGCGGCACAGACAGCGACACGGCCGTGATCACCGTGAACAATGTGGCTCCTTCGCTCTCCGGCATCAGCGCCACAAGCGTGAATGAAAACGGTACCACCACCCTCACCGGCAGTCTCAGCGATGTGGGCACCCAAGACACCTTCACCCTGTTGGTAAACTGGGGCGACGGCAACAGCGACACCTACACCTACACGGCGGGCACAACCAGCTTCAGTGAAACACACCCATACCTGGATGATGACCCGTCAGGCACACCAGCAGATGACGTCACCATCAACCTGACGCTGACCGATGATGATACCGGCAGCGACGCCACCACCACGACGGCCACCATCAGCAATGTGGCCCCAACGTTGGCAAATGTAGCGGTTACCCCCAGCATCAATGAAGGCAGCAGCGCCACCCTGACAGGTGATATCAATGACCCCGGTACACAAGATACCTTCACCCTGGCCATCACCTGGGGCGATGGCCTGACCAGCACCTTCACCTATCCGGCGGGTACCACGAACTTCAGCGAGACGCACGTGTACGCTGATGATGATCCCACAGGCACACCAGCTGACGATTATGCCATCAACCTAACAGTGACCGACGATGACACCGGCAGCGACACGGCCGTGGTCACTGTCACCGTCAACAATACCGCGCCTGATCTGTTTAACCTGGCCGCGACACCACCGGTCATCAGCGAAACCAACACCCTCACCTTCACCGGCAATATCACCGACTTGGGCATGCCGGACACGTTCACCCTGACGGTCGATTGGGCCGATGGCCATGTGGAAATGTTTAATTACCCAGCGGGCACCACGGCCTTCACGCTCACCCATGTTTACCAGGATGATGCCCTGGCAGCCTGGCGCCTGTGGCTGGCCGATTTCACTATCAATGCCACGCTGACCGATGATGACACCGGCAGCGATAGTGGCAGCGTGATTGTGACGGTGAACAATGTACCCCCGACATTATCCAATGTCGCTATCAGCAGCCCGGTGAATGAAGGCGACACCGCTATCCTCAGTGGTACTATCAGCGACCCCAGCCCGGCTGACAGCTTTACGCTGCTGGTGGATTGGGGCGATGGTATTACCGAAACGTTCAGTTACGGCGCGGGCACCACGACTTTTAGCGAAGGCCATGTGTACACTGATGACAACCCTACAGGTACACCCAGCGACAGCTATACGGTGGGCCTGACCTTGACCGATGATAATAACGGCAGCCACAGCGGCAGCACGGCCGTCACCGTGAACAACATCGCCCCCACCCTGTCTGGCATCGGCGCCACGGCCGTGGCTGAAAACGGCACAACGACTCTCAGCGGCAGCATCAGCGACCCCGGCGCGGCCGACACGTTTACATTGGTGGTAAATTGGGGCGACGGCATCACGGACACGTTTAATTACCCGGCCGGCGCTGCCAGCTTTAGCGAAACACACCAATATCTGGATGATGATCCCTCCGGCACCCCCGCCGACGATGTCACCATCAGCCTGACGTTGACCGATGATGACACCGGTAGTGATGCCGCTACCACGCTGGTCACGATCACCAACGTCGCCCCTACCCTGAGCAATCTGACAACCACGGCCGTAGATGAAAATGGCCTGGCCCTTCTCAGCGGCGACATTGGCGACCCGGGCACACTAGACACCTTTACCATGGTCGTGGATTGGGGTGACGGCATCACCGAAACCTTTAGCTATGGTGCCGGTACCACCAGCTTTGGCGAAACACACCTCTACCTGGATGATGATCCCTCTGGCACGCCATCCGATGATGTGGTTGTGACCATCACCATCACGGACGATGATACGGGCAGCAGCAGTGACACGGCCGTGCAAACCATCCTAAACGTGCCGCCGAACCTGTTTAACGTCGTGGCCACACCGTTGATTATTCTTGAAAACAACGCCATTACCGTTACCGGACAGATCAGTGATCCAGGCACCTTGGATACGTTTACTTTGCTCATTGATTGGGCTGATGGCATCACTGACACGTTTAATTACCCGGCCGGCACCACTAGTTTTCTGGCAACCCATACCTACCAGGATGACGGCCGTCGCGCCCCATTGACCGACTTTGACATTGTCCTGACGCTGACCGATGACGATACCGGCAGTGACACCGAAACAACCACGGTGCAGGTAGACAACGTGCCACCCACGCTGAACAATATCACCCTCACCACACCTATCAACGAGAATGACAGCGCTACCCTGGCCGGCAGCATCATGGAAATTAGCCCAGCCGACACCTTCACCCTGACCGTGGCCTGGGGCGATGGCAACGTTGATAGTTATTCCTACGGTGCCGGCACCAGCAGTTTCAGCGAAACCCATCAATACCTGGATGATGACCCCAGTGGTACCGCGGCCGACGTTTATACCGTGACCCTTACCTTACAAGATGATAATAACGGCAGCGACGTCGCCGTTACCTCGCTTATGGTGCATAACATCGCGCCCACCGTAGATGCCGGGCCAGATCAGATCGGTGCAGCCAGCACCGCCCTCGGCTTCACCGGTGTCCTCACAGACCCTGGCACGTTAGATACACACACCATCCTCTGGGACTTTGGCGACGGCATCACCACCACCGGCTCTCTGACGGCCACCCACACTTTTGGCGCTCCCGGCGTCTATACCGTCACCCTCACTGTCATGGATGATGACACGGGCGTCGGTGTGGACTACCTGGTGGTGACAGTGGAACAAAGGACCATCTATCTGCCCATCATCATGTTCAACAGCGGCGCAGTTGCCGCGCCTGACCTGGTGGTTAGCAGCCTGACGGCCACGGCCAACAATGTGGTAGTAACGGTGACAAATCTGGGGAGTACGGCCGTGACAGATGCCTTCTGGGTAGACGTGTACATAGACCCTGATCCGGTACCCACCATGGTCAACCAGACGTGGCCCTTTGTGGCTGACGAAGGCATGGTGTGGGGTGTCAGCGGTATAACGCTTAACCCCGGCCAGACCCTCACCCTGACGTTAAACGATGGTTACTATCGGGCTGACCTGAGTGCATTCTCTGGCGGCCTGGCGACTGGCACACCGGTATATGCCCAGGTTGACTCCGCCCATACCAACACCAACTACGGCAGCGTACTGGAAAACCACGAAATCAGCGGTGGGGCATATAATAATATTAGTGGGACAATGGTTCAGTAAGCACTGTTCAGTGTTCAGTATTCAGTAGGCCACTGTTCAGTGGGCTATAACGGAATACTGAACACTGTCATCAAGGGAGAACGTTCATGTTACACACACGCAGCCGTCGCTTATTGGTTGCTTTTCTGCTGGCCACAGCCTTGCTCTTGCTGTTGGCCGCGTTGGGCTGGGTACAGGGGGTGGCCGCTGGTGGAGGTCTGCCGCCACGGCCCACGCCCAGCCCTACACCTGTGATCATCACAACGCCCGTCACGGGGGCTGCCATTCGCTTGCATACGTCTAAACCGGCGCCCGGTGCATGGACGGCCGTGGAATGGCAAAACGAACAAGGCACATGGTATGAGGTGCAGGGCTGGCGCGGCCACCTGGACGAAGGTAACGCCGACATGAAAACGTGGTGGGTCTACCCCGCTAATTACAACGAAGGCCCATTCCGTTGGGTGATTTACACCCAGGAAAGCGGTTCGGTCTTGGCCACCAGTGATGTGTTTAACCTGCCGACCAGAAATCGTCAGCTCATCACCGTTGAAGTACAAATGCCATAACCCGCTGCCCGATTTAGCAGAAACTCAGCCAGTACCAGAGGCGGTTACTACTTCAAGGGCACCAATCACCTGAAACCTGCAAAGAAGTGTCAATGTACCCTGGCAGGCTTAATCCTAGTGGGTCATTTGCTTTGGACATAGTCATTGTTTGCTCTGGCAGGAATGGCGATAATTGTGTCAAATGACCCACTAACAGCTGGAGGACTGGCTACCGGCGCCAATGGCTAGTACCAGTAATCAGAAGTCAGTAACCAGTTTTCAGTGGACATTTACTGGCGTTAGGCCCTACTGATAACTGTATGCTGATTACTGAAGCTGGTACTAATGCTATCAGAAAAACACCAAAACCTACGGCTGTTTCCCAATGTGTGGGAAACAGCCGTTTTTATGAGACCTTGGATACAGCCGGTCATGCCCTGGTCAGCCATGGAGCGTGGGGTGGTATTATCGGTGTACCACTGGCAGGAATGTCTGTTCCAGTAACGGCCGTAACAAAAACAATCCCTCTTCCCGGTCACTCAACGCCAACACCCCACTCTCAAAGTAAGGGAAAATAGCCCATGTACCATGTTGATGGCCGGGAGAATTACTGGCCGGGTAATTATCAAAATAAGCCGCCTGGGTCAACACTCCCTCGCTAATGCGGCGCAAATCCAAAATACGTACGCCCGCACTTAAATTGCTAATGTATGCAAAATCTCCACGCAGCCATACCATGTGGTCACTGCCAGTGGTCGGGCCAGTGTAGAAAACGGGATCATCTGATATATCGTCCAAATCCATTGCGTCCCAAATGAAGATGCGTGTGTTGTACCCATGATGATGCTCATCGTCTACATCTACCGACACAATATAGCGATGATCTGCGGTAAACCGGGCGCTGTGAATGCGAGATGCACTTGCATATGATCGTATGGCCAGCACAACTGGCATGGTTTTAGTGGTCACATCTCCCACGATGAGATTGTCATCGCTGCCAATTACGCATATTTCGCGCCCATGGTAAGTGGCATCCGGGCCATGATATAACACGCAGTTGGTATCGGAGGCAACCCCGCCCTCCGCAAAACAACCAGCGTCAGTGGGATGAAGTGGGTCTTGCACATTGATCATGGTGGTACCCGTCGAGCAATTGCCGCTGCTGCGCCGGGGAATATAAGCGTATCCTGTCTCTTGATGAATATAGATGTGATGCCCATCCATAATGCCCGCGTAATGGGCTGTTTCGGAAAAAGTAGTCGGGGTTGTTACCTGGCGCAGCGTGGTGAGGTCAAAAATTTGCAGGCCATTCTGGCTGGGAAAATCGGCAATGATAAAGGCATAATTCTGATATACCTTCATGTCCCGAAACTCCGACAGGGGGGCCGTCAGGTAATGGGTTGGTAATATGCCCAGATAAGTGGGCGTGAGAGGCTGGCTGATGTCTATGAAGGCGACGCCCTCTTGCATCCCCATCATCACGTACTCTTTACCCGTTTGGGGGTCGGTCCAGCCCCAGGGGTTGGTTACTTTGGTTTGGGTCATGGTGGCACCTAAGGCCGTTTTAGGGGTGAAGGAAAGCAAATCTACCCGTTCACAAGGGTATTCACCGGCCATACCCTGGGAACAGGCTGCAGCCGTGTTCCCACCAGCGCTCTTCGCCATTAACCGCTGCTGCTGTGCCAACACTGATACGGCCGTTAACACAACGGCCACCATCACCAATAAACGCATCCATCGTTTGGACATAAAACACCTCGTTATCTTAAGCCTTGTAGTTTCAAGTAACAAACTGGCTAACCGGCCAGCAATTCTCAATATAGGAAATGGGTTAACAAAGAGGGTAGACATTGTCATGAATAGGCATGCGCACGCCTATATCCCGTCAGTACAGGACATAGGCATTGATTATCCAATTAGCCAGGTTGTGGGTGATAAGGGTACGGCTTTGTTAAAGTCACCTGATCTTACTTCGTAAGGGGCTGAATGGTACGGCCGCAGAACTCACAAGTAACGGTCGTTACGCCATGAGGCGGCGATGGCAAGGCTGCAAAACAGCCAGGACACTGCTCTGGGAAAGTGATGGCCTTAACCTTTTCTCTTTCAGCCCGTGCTGATTGCACCCGATCACGGTCAACATTGCCCGTTTGCATCTTCTTGATCCAGGCTGCCCAATCAGAAGAATCCTGTCCTTTCAGGTGAAAACGAGCACGGCTTACTGGAGCAGATGAGGCAAACACCAGCTTTAAAACATCGGCCTTGCCCATCCCTAGAAAGCCCCCCTCCTCACTGTGTTCAACAGATTCAATCTCCGGGATACTGACATTGAGCAGTAACTTTTGCACCAGCTCTGATTCAGTCGTGATTAGGTTGAGGAATTTCTTTTTGGCGATTTTTTCTTTTTGCTCAAACAGCAGACGTTGATCTGTCAGGAACAGAATACCATCCGGCCCTTCTTTGCCATCCAGTTCCCATTCCGCCTCGACAGCAGCATAGGGGCCTTCTGCGGGCTGTAAACGAATCTCCTGGGATTCTTCAATCTGATCCAGCATCCAAACGATTTGTTCCAGTTCAGCTTCTACTTCTTGCAGTCCAATGTGAATCGGAGTGTACATACTCTGGACATCTTTTCGCGCTTTATCTACTTCCTTGGCGAAAAGGCTAATGGAATGTTGAGCCGCATCAATATGTTTGTTTTTCCAGGTATCATCTGCTTTGTCGAGATCATTTTCGGCATCTTGTTTATAATCATCCAGATAATCAATGCTGCTTTCAATATTTTCATTAACTTCTGGTTCAATTTGCGGCCAGCGGCTTGCGTAAGCGGCTAGTTTATCCTCCATTTGACCAGAATGAACGTAACCACGTTGGCGAACCGCCGGGATCATCAAAGAAAGTTGTGTGATCAGATGCCCTATCTGATCAACTTCTTTATAAATGTCATTGAACTCACTTTGTTCAGAGAGTTCCTCAAATTCATCGTCGAGTTGTTCTAACAATTCTTCAATTTCTTCATCAGAGAGTTTTGACATAAGGCCTCCGGGGTTGCGAAATACAAAGCGGTATTGGTTCGTTCATGATTGGCTTTTGAGCTGAGCGAATCCTCTTGGAGGCTCCGAAGCTCCGGAAGAGCGTTTATGCCGTGGTGACGGCCGATTTTTCATGAGTTTGAAATGGTAAAACAAATCACCAACAGCATCAACTTCTTTACTGAGTTACCCTTGCTTCATTTCATTTAAGTGCAGTTGATTTTATCTCAACTCAGCCTTGAGGGAAATATGACCAAACGGCTGTTCAGTGGGTCATATATAGAAACGGCATTTTTTGTGGCCGCTCTATGCAGTGATATAGTTACGGCAGGCAAACAAAAGGAGGGTCATCACCATGCCCGGCAAAGATCATACATTTACAACTCTGTGGGCAGCCATCGGTCTGCCTGCGCTCACCATGCTGTTTGGCATTCAGATTTTACGGGCGTTGTTCCCGCTGCTGCTATACGTCTTGGGTGATAGGATGGGCTGGACGGCCATTGGCATTGGCGCGCTGGCACTGCTTGTCTTCACCCTCGGCTTTTTGGCGGAACTATTCCGGCGGCTGTTAGGCTCACGCGTTTTACTCATCGTCACCGTTGCTGGCGTGGCCATCGTGCGGCTGGCGCTGCAACTTTGGCCAGACGCCCCCCTGGCTTACCTCATCTTGAGCATCATCGGTGCCGTCTGTTTTGTCTTGTTTTTCCCCGTCTACCTGGCAGCGTTACGGCCGTGCCCACCACCGGAGATGGTTAAATTCGGCTACGGCCTGGAACTAGGCCTTCTGTTGGCCATCCTCTTGAACGGCCTGTACAACACCTATGAATTTAACTGGCAGCCCGGCGTGGCCAATGCCGTCACCGCGCTGGGGCTGGTTTTGCTGCAAGTGAGCTGCCTGGCCAGGGTATTGTCTCAACTGCCGCCCACGCCTCAAGACCAGGATGCGCCCTTCAAAAGCGCCCTGCCCTGGGCCATGATAGGGCCATTTATCTTTTTACAACTGCTCGTCTTTCTGAATCTGGCGCAGCTTTCGGCCAGCGCCGGCTGGCAGCTGCCCATCACCTTAGCCTTGGCTACTGTGGCCGGGCTGGTAGGGTTGGGCGCGGCTGGCTTTGTGGCCAGCCGCGGTATGGGGTTGATTGGCGTGCTCGTGGCCAGCGCTATTTTGCTCACCTTGGCCCTTATGGCCAACAACGCCCCCTGGAGCACGGCCGTGACCCTGATCCTTAGCCAGGGCATATTGGGCGGCCTGTTGATGCTGGTCTTGTTAAACACACGCGGCGGTGACGGCCGTGCTCACACCATCCGCAACATCACCATTGCCAACGGCATGGGCTGGCTTTTGCTTGTCATCTTCATTTTCCTCTATTATGCCGGGTATCAACTGCCCCTGTTTCCCAACACCGTACTACCGCCAGCCGCCGCTTTGCTGATCATTCTGGCGGCGCTGGCCGCCAGCCGCCAACTACCCTCAGAAGGGCGACAAACCCCGCCGTTTGTTTTTCGTGGCACCCTCCTTTTGGTGGTGGTGGCGGCGGCCATCGTCGTTTTTAAATATGTTACCTGGAGCACACCCACGGCCGTGACACCCTCCGGTGGCCCGGTACGGGTCATGACGTATAACCTGCATAACGGTGTCAACCCCTGGGGTCAGCTCAACCTGGAAGCCCTGGCCAGAGCCATCGAAGCCCAAAATCCGGACGTGGTGGCTTTGCAAGAAGTGTCACGCGGCTGGATCATCAATGGCTCAACTGATATGCTGCAATGGCTGGGCCAACGACTGGGTATGCCTTACGTCTGGAACCCAACGGAAGGAGACACATGGGGCAACGCCATCTTCAGCCGCTATCCCATCATCGCCAGCGAGGCCCACGCCCTGCCGCCTGATGATTTGCTGCTGCATCGCGGCTTCATTCTGGCTCAGATTGATATAGGTGCCGCGGCCCCCCTGAATATTATTGACACCCATTACCACCATTTAGAAGAAGACAGCGGCATCCGGGTGGTGCAATCACAGGCTATCTTGGCATTCTGGCAAGAACGGCCAACCACTCTACTTGTCGGTGACCTGAATGCCGGGCCTGACAGCCCAGAGATGATCATGCTGCATGACGCCGGTTTTATAGATGCCATCACCGCAGCCGGGATCATCCCTGGCTATACCTACTCTTCCACCAACCCGGACAGGCGTCTGGATTATATCTGGTATACGGCTGATCTAACCGCTGCCAACGTACTCATTACCACAGACACCGCTTCTGATCATCTAGGGGTGGCGGCCACCATTTCTATGGAGTGATCACGGCACTGAATGGTATCTATCATTGCTGTTTCCATACCATTACCAACACCCGGTTGAAGAAAAAGGTAATGCCCAGGGCGGCGGCTAGCAACGGCCGTTCTGCCGCTGCTAATGCAGCCACACCCCACCCAAAGAGAATAATCTCCAGCCCCAAACGCCACGGTTCTGGCAGCCGTCGCCATGCTTTGGGGGCCACAAACAGACCCCACACTCCGGCCACCAGCAGCGGCGCGCCAATACCGGCCGCCATGCGCACAGGCCAGCCGCCGTCCAGTTGGAATCCGCCATAACTCACTGCGGCCAACAAGCATAATTCCACCACAAAACGCACCACCAGGTTAAACGCCTTTACAACAGCCATGTCCCTAACGCCTCCACATACTTACGAGACTGCGTCTCACGCCTCTAAAGCTGAATCTGTCACGGCATCAATACCATCCAGATAGGCTTTCACCAGCCGCTCAAAACTCTCATCGCGATCAAGGGGCATCATGTACCCCTCGGCCATCTCCAACAAGGTGAAGCCGTGTAAGATGGCCCGCAGCCCACGAATGGCGTGAATGGCGTCATCACCATATAAACCCAGAGAAGCCAACAGCAGCAGCAGCATGTGTATCAGTTCCTGAGATAACACGGTCAGTTCCTTGTCGTTTGGGTCTGGCGCCCCAATAGTGAGCGAATAAATGCCCGGGTGTGCTTGCGCAAAACGGCGGTAGGTACAGGCCACAGCTTCTAGCGCTGGCCGCCCTACCAACCCGGCAGAGGCCCGGCGCAGGTCTTCTAACAACTGCCTCAAAGCAGCCACGGCCATGCCGTGCTGTAAATCCTCCAGGCTGGCCACGTGGTTGTATAAAGAAGGCGTCCGAATATCCAACGCCCGCGCCAGAGCGGTAAGTGATACGGCCGTCACGCTGCCGGCACTGTCAGCCATTTCTATTGCTCTGGCAATGACCAACTCCCTGTCAAGCCATCTGCGTTTGCCCATTCACCATTTTCTCCGCCACCTGAATAGCCGCATTCATAGACGCCAGCGGGCCTTCCAACACCCGACCATGGCCCACTGCCAACCGAGCCGGGGTTAAGGCATGCAGCGCAACGGCCGTCGCCAGCGCCGTGGGTAAATGCCAGGTGGCCATAGCTGGAAAGGGAAACAACCAGCGGCGCACACCGGCCACGGCCGTACCTGCCTGCGTTTGGAAAGCATCACCGGCGATCAAAGAGCCATCTCGCTCGTCATAAAAAGCGACCTGGTCAGGTGTGTGTCCCGGTGCTGCCACTACCCGCAGTGAACCAAGCATGTCGCCCGCCTGCAGCAGACGGGTCGCCTTTGTGGTGCGGTTAACAAAGCTGCCGCGTAATTTTGCCTGCGGTTCATCAGCCTTTAGGTCACGCTGGCCTTGCAAGAAGGCGGCCGTGCGCGCCGTAAAGGCAACCTCTGCCTCCGGCAGCTGGGCACATACCGCATCCAACGAGCCGGCGTGGTCGGCGTGGGCATGGGTCAGCGTCACGCGGGTGATAGGCAGGCCAACACCCTGCGCCGCCTGCAAAATGCCCCGGCCGCTGCCACTCATATTGGTATCAATCAGGGTCAGACCCTCTGCTTCACGGACCAGGTAACAGTTAAAAGCCCCCAGACGGGTCAACTGCCACAGGTTTTGGCCATGTTGTGTTACTTTCATCGTCGAAATTCTCCTTACAAACTAATCTTATTAGTTTATAAACTAATATCATTAGTTTGTCAAGAGGTAAACAGCCCATTATCAACTTTCAAAGAACTGGGCTAAACCATGATGTCTTTGCTTCGCAGCCACTTTTTAGGCAATTTGTCTATGAAATAGCACCCATTCTCAGCAAAGGTATCCAAAGTTTTTCACGGCCGTTGACGTCTGCCATTTCTTTGTTACCATTCTGCCCACGATGAACTATTCTGTGAACCATATTGCCTCTTGGCTTATCCGCCGCCGTAGCCAGACCATAGGTCTGGATGTTGAGGTTGCTTAAGTTCACAAACAGATGAACGAACGAAGGCCAACCGCCAGACCCATACCAAGAGGGGTCTGGCGGTTTTTTTTTGCAGATTGGAGATTGAGCCATGATTAAAGCTGGGATTTTTGGAGCAACAGGGTATACCGGGCACGCATTGGTGCAGATTTTAGCCAGGCATCCGGACGTTCACCTGCAATTCGCCACGTCACAATCATTTGCCGGGCAGGCGCTGACGGCCGTGTACCCTCAGGCGCCCCCTCTGCCGCTCATTGACGAGGCAGAGGCCCCCCTGGAGACGGTGGATGTGGTCTTTTTGTGCCTGCCACACGCAGCAGCGGCAGCCACGGCCGTGCGCGCGCTGCAGGCAGGCAGCAAAGTAATTGACCTCAGTGCTGACTTTCGCCTGGCCGACCCTTCTGTCTACGCGCAATGGTATGGTCGGGAACATCCGGCGCCGGAACTGCTGGGCACGGCCGTGTATGGCCTGACGGAATGGGCGCGTGACCAACTGCCGGGGGCTGACCTGGTAGCCGTGCCCGGCTGTTACCCCACCAGTGTGCTGTTGGGCTTACGGCCGCTGCTGCAGCGGCCGCTGCCTACAGACTACCTCTCCATGACTGGTCCCATCATCGCCGACAGCAAATCCGGCGTCTCCGGCGCCGGCCGGCCAGCCACCGACGCTACCCACTTTATGAATGTCAATGATAACTTCGCCCCCTATAAAATTGGCCGCGCCCACCGTCACCTGCCAGAAATGGAGCAGATCATCAGCTGGTGGCAGGCCGATGCCCCACCGCTCATCTTCTCACCACACCTGCTGCCTGTGCCCCGCGGCATCCTCTCTACCCTTTACGTCACCATAGCCGGGGAGTGGACGCTGAGCGACGTAGCCGCTCTGTATACGGAGATGTATGCTGGTGAGCCATTTGTATGCCTGCTGCCGCCGGGCCAGGTGGCCACCCTGGCCCATGTGACCCACACCAACAAATGTGTCATCGGTCTGGCCCAGGCCGGCGCCACCCTGATCATCACCGTGGCCATCGACAATTTGCTAAAAGGCGCGGCCGGGCAGGCGGTACAAAACATGAATGTTGTCTTTCAACTTGATGAGACAACGGGGTTGATCTGACATGACGGCCGTAACTATTACCCTGGAAGACTCTTCGGTATTCAGTTGTCAGTGATCAGTTGGGTGTTTTTCTGGACTGATGACTGGACACTGATGACTGATTACCTGGCAAAAGTTCAAGTTGTTTTGAACGAACCACAAGAAATCTAAGGAGTAAAGGCCTAGGCCAGGAGCATGCTTATGCAAGTCATTAAAGTTGGTGGGAATGAACTGGATGACCCGGCATTTTTGGCCGGGCTGGCACACGGCATACAGCACATTCAGCTGCAAACAGGACAAACGGCCGTCATCGTGCACGGTGGTGGTAAAGCCATTGCTTCTCTACAGAGCCGGTTGGGTATTGTCTCCCAAAAGGTGGACGGCTTACGCGTCACCGACGCCGAGTCGTTGATGGTGGCGGAAATGGTGTTGTCTGGGCAGAGCAACAAGCTGATTGTGCGTGCACTATTAGCCGCCGGAGTCACGGCCGTGGGTCTGTCTGGCATAGATGGCGGTGTGCTGCGCTGCCAGAAGAAGCTGCACCCGGCCGCCGACCTGGGCTACGTCGGTGAAATTGTGTCCGTGAATGTAAGCCTGATTCAACAGTTGGCAGAACGAGGGTTTACGGCCGTGCTCTCCCCCATCTCCCTGGGCTTAGACGGCCACACTTACAACGTTAACGCCGATGAGGCGGCCAGCGCCGTGGCTAAAGCGTTAGAGGCGTCGGTGCTGAACTTTGTCTCTAATGTGCCCGGTGTGCTGCACAATGGGACCATCGTTCCCCGCCTTACCAGGACCCAGACCGAAAGCCTGATCGCCACTGGCGTGATTACCGAAGGGATGATTCCTAAAGTGCGGGCGGCGTGCACGGCCGTGGCTCAGGGTGTGCCCCAGGCCCGGATTGTAAACCTGGCCGGATTAGCCGCTGACGGTGGCACGCTGTTCGGTTGACATTTAATAGGAAATGGTTGGAGTATGACACGTAGACTCAGGCCCGACATTAACCGCATAACCCGGCGTCTCCTGGCCTCTTTCGGGATGAGCCTGCTTTCCCTGCTGGCGCTCGAAGGATTGGTACGCTGGTGGGGATACGCTGAACATTATATTTATGATCCTATTTATATGCCTTACCCGGCATCTGATGACATTGCTTACGTACATACCCCCAACCTGGAATCAGTCCGGGCACGGGGGGAGATCTTTATCCAGACCGACAGCCTGGGACTTCGGGCCGATGTTCCCGGCAAAACCTATCCCCATAAACAACCTGGTGAAATACGCATTGCCATCGCCGGTGATTCCATCACTTTCGGCGAGGGGGTGGCCGATGTCCAGGAAACCTACCCGGCAGTTCTGGAAAAGCACCTGGCAGAACAAACCGGATTACCTGTGACCGTTTTTAACTTTGGCGTCTCAGGTTACTCGGTCAGAGAGATGACGGCCACTCTTGAAAACCGGATGCTGGCATTAGAGCCTGACCTGGTGATCATGGCCATTGTGCCCCAGGACTTTGTTCTTTCACGCACTGGTGCCGTGGACCCTACCGGCTATGTTTATGACCCGCTCAACGGGCTTGTCAAAGAAAACTGGCGGCTGCGCAAACTCCTGCAAAATATTCGGCTGTTCTATGTTCTGCGGGATATTGGGGTGAAACTGGCACCGTCTTTGGCGCAGCCACCCCTGCCAAGCGTGCCGGGTTCTTACAAATATGTGCAGAACTTTCGGGACGTCGCCGAAGCGAACCATATTCCCTACCTGATCCTCTGGCTGCCCGTTCTGCAAAGCGATAGCACCTTTAATGAATTGGTGAAGACCCAAATACTCACTGACCAGATTCATCTGCTTGACCTGTCCCATGTGCGCCATGCATTTACGGAGACAACCTTTGCGGCTAGTGCCTTTGACGGACATCCATCCTCTCTGGTACACCAGCAGATTGCCGCGGAATTGTTGGGGCCGGCCAGGGCTGAGTTAGGTCTAAATCATTAACACAAAGATAAGGAGTTGGCTGCTCGTCCGGTATTACCCTGTTCTGGATGGAACCAGCAAAACAAACATGATCACCGAATTTACAATGAATCATTACGAAGCAGCTTTTGCGCTTTGGCAGGTTACACCAGGGGTGGGGCTGAGCAGTGCCGATGAACCGGCAGCCATACAAGCATACCTGGCACGCAACCCTGGTACAAGTTTTGTGGCCCTGGATCAGGACCGCCTGGTAGGTACGATTTTGTGTGGGCATGACGGCCGTCGTGGGTTTATCCATCACCTGGCCGTGGATCAGGCGTATCGGCGGCGGGGCATTGCCACACAGTTAGTGGCCCGGGGGCTGGCCGCGCTGCACACTACGGGTATTCAAAAGTGTCACCTTTTTATCTTTGGCGGCAACCAAATGGGTGTCGCCTTCTGGCAAAACAACGGTTGGGAACTGCGGCAAGACGTCCGCATCATGTCTAAGTCTATGGAATTTGACGATGGGAGTAGTTGTTAAGATGAATACACAAGAAATTATCCAGGCAGAATCAGCGTATGTCTTACAGACCTATATCCGGCCGCCTATTGTTTTCACCCACGGCAAAGGGCTAAAGCTGACCGACAGCGACGGCCGTGAATACCTCGATTTTTCAGCGGGTATTGCCGTGACGGCGTTAGGGCACAGCGATGAGGCCTGGGTGGCAGCCGTGACCGCTCAGGCCGCCCGGCTGACCCATGTCAGCAACCTGTACCACAGCGAACCCCAGGTGCATCTGGCCCAAAAATTGGTAGAAAGCTCCTTTGCCGACAAAGTCTTCTTCTGCAATTCTGGCGCAGAAGCCAATGAAGCGGCCATCAAGTTTGCCCGCAAATATGCCCGGCGAGACCACAGCGAGCAGAGCATAGAATATAAAAATGGTCAATCAATGTCCAAAACAAAAATTGTAGCTTTCAGCGGCGGATTTCACGGCCGTACCGTGGGCGCACTGGCCGTCACCTACAAAGAGCAGTACCGCACCCCGTTTGCCCCCCTGCTGCCCGATGTGGTCTTTGCCACATTTAACAATCTGGCATCAGCCAAAACCGCTATTGATGCCCAGACCTGCGCCGTTATCGTGGAACCGGTGCAGGGGGAAGGCGGGGTCAACCCGGCCACACCCGAATTCTTAAAAGGGCTGCGCCAGTTGTGTGATCAGCACGACGCACTGCTCATCTTTGACGAAGTGCAATGTGGCCTGGGGCGCACGGGCAAACTATGGGCCCACCAGCATACCAGCGTTCAACCAGACATCATGACACTGGCAAAACCGCTGGCGGGCGGCCTGCCCATTGGGGCGGCGTTGGTGACTCAAAAGGTAGCCGATGTCATCAAACCAGGCGACCATGGCAGCACTTTTGCCGCCGGGCCCCTGGTGTGCGCCGCCGCCAACGTTGTTTTTGATCGCCTCAATCGGCCAGAGTTCCTGGAGCAGGTGCGCTTTCATGGCTCTTATTTGCAACACCGGCTGCGGACACTGGAATCAGACAAGATCGTAGCGGTGCGCGGTGCAGGGCTGCTGGTCGGTGTACTATTAAATGAGGCGGCGGCCCCCTTCATCGCTGCCGCCCGCGAACGGGGCCTGATCCTCATTAACGCTGGCGAAAATGTGCTGCGCCTGGCACCCGCGCTGGTGGTGAATAAAAGCGAGATTGATACGGCCGTAGACATTCTGGCGGCGTGCCTGGCATAGATGAATATTAGACCCGCTCGACCCACAGACATTCCCGGCATTTTAGCGCTGCTCAACGAACACGCCCGCCGTGGTGATGTGCTGCCGCGCACGGCCGTGTCCATTACCCAAACGTTAGATGACTGGCTGGTGGGCGTACATGATGGTCAGGTTATCGCCTGCGTATCGCTGCTCTTTTACACGGAAGCCCTGGCCGAAGTGCGTTCGCTGGCCGTGCATGATGACGTCAAGGGGCAGGGATGGGGCCGCACCATCGTCAAGGAGCTGATCACCAAAGCCAAGCTGCGAGGTGTACCCACCCTTTTTGCCCTCACCCGCGCCGTAAAATTTTTTCAGAGTGTCGGTTTTACCGTCACCAGTATGGAACGTTTTCCGGAAAAGGTTTACCGCGATTGTGTGCAGTGCCCGGTAAGACATGCCTGCGACGAAACGGCCGTCTTTCTGCAGCTCAATGCCCCCATCACCAACCCTTTGGCAAGCTCCGGACAGGTTCTGCAATTTGCCAATGACTTAATCCCAATAACCCAATTTCAAAGAGGAGTTTCCGTTATGGCTAAAAAACCCAAAGAAAAACCACAAGTATCTAAAATTGTCCTGGCCTATTCTGGCGGGCTGGACACCAGTGTTATCGTCCCCTGGCTTAAAGAAAATTATGGTGGCGAAGTCATTTGCTTCTGCGCCAACCTGGGCCAGGGCGACTTTGAGCTGGAGGGGTTGGAAGCCAAAGCATTGGCCAGCGGCGCCAGCAAGGTATACATTGAAGATTTGCGCCACGAGTTTGCCAAGGATTTTCTTTTTCCCATGATGCAGGCGGGGGCTATTTATGAGCGGCGTTACCTGCTGGGCACTTCTGTAGCCCGTCCGCTCATCGCCAAGTGGCAGGTAGCCATTGCCGAAGCAGAAGGGGCTGACGCCGTGGCCCACGGGGCCACCGGCAAAGGAAACGACCAGGTACGTTTTGAACTGACTTACAAGGCACTTAACCCTACCTTACAGGTGATTGCCCCCTGGCGCGAATGGGATATCCGCTCGCGGGAAGATGCCCTGGCTTATGCCCGCCGGCACAACGTGCCCGTCCCCCATACTGAAAAGTCTATCTACAGCCGTGACGCCAACCTGTGGCATCTGTCACACGAGGGTGGCATTCTGGAAAACCCGGCACAAGAGCCGGAGGAAGTGATGTACCAGATGACCGTCTCCCCGGAGAAGGCCCCGGATGAAGCGGAATATGTGAAGATTGATTTTGAGAAGGGAACGCCCACGGCCGTGAATGATGTGCAAATGCCCCCGGCGGCTATTGTAGAAAAGCTGAACGAGCTAGGTGCCAAACATGGCATTGGCCGCATTGATCTGGTGGAAAACCGGCTGGTGGGCATGAAATCACACGGCGTCTATGAGACACCCGGCGGCACCATTTTGTACACCGCCCATCACGAACTGGAAACATTGTGCCTGGATCGGGACACCATGCATTACAAAGAACAGCAAGCTGTGCGTTATTCCGAACTGGTTTACGATGGCAAATGGTATACCTTTTTGCGCGAAGCGATGCAAGCGTTTGTAGACAAAACACAAGAAACAGTCACTGGTTGGGTAAAATTGAAGTTGTACAAAGGTAATGTCATTGTTTCGGGGCGGCACAGCCCTCACAGCCTGTATCGCGAAGATTTTGCTACCTTTGGCCAGGAAGACGTGTACGACCAGTCAGATGCCGTAGGGTTTATCACCCTCTTTGGCCTGCAAATGAAGGTGCGGGCAATGATGGAAGTGAGCGACGGTGGTAAAACACGCTACGCAGCGCCGGACTACAGCAAATTTAAGCGTGATTGACCACCGTTTTATAACAGATCGTTGATCAATTGACGGAAAGACGTCAGACACGGCCGTCCTGCTAACCGTATACTCTGGACATCACTTAAATGTTAGCAGGAGAAAACCATGTTTAAAGGCATTTGTTTGACCATGTGGTGTATTTTCTTGGGATTAAGCAGCGTAGCCTGCACGGCCGTAACCGGCCAGGCCGTCACCCTGGAGCCTACACACATGATCTTGTCTGTACCAGAAACAGAGGAAGCACCCTTACCAGGCTCCCCTACCCCTGACCAGCTGGGGCCAATCCCGGCTGACTGGGTCGGCTTGGAAATATGGTTGACCCAGGCCTGGGAAATTGGGGTGGAACCACATACAGTACAAGCCCGGTTGCAAGCGGCGGGCTGGCAATTTCAGGCCGAAGATATGCACGTTATTGATCTGAACGCCGATAGCCGCGCCGAGTGGGTACTAACTCTTTACCCGCCGGCACAAGGGCCGGTAGCTGGACCCATGGCTGTAGGCAATTTGTGGGTTATCAGCGCGGGCGGGGTGCTCTACCGGACGTACCCGGAATCAGTAACACCAGAGATGTGGGAAAACGTGGCGCCGGTCATTGTGGGTTTTGCCGATATGAATGGTGATACTCAGCCGGAAACAGTTATCAGCCAGACGATATGTGGCGCTCATACCTGCCACGGCCTTTACCAGATTTTGCACTATGCCAACGGCATGTTACAGAACGTTGTTGCCGGGCACAATGCGGCTGATGGCTCTGAAGTTGACATCATTGACGTCAGTTACCCGGACACCTATTTTGCCGACCACAATGGCGACGGCTGGGATGATTTTTTGGTGCATGGGGGTAATATTGGTTCGGTAGGCGCCGGCCTTGTGCGCCTGTACACAGAGGTGTGGGCATGGGACGGTACGGCCGTCTCCCTGGCCGCTACCATGCTGGACCCCACACAATATCGTCACCACATTCTGTATGAAGCCAACGATCTGTTTGCTTTTGACAACCCCCAGACACTGGAGCAAGCATTGGCCCTGTATGAACAGGCTATCAACGACGAAACCTTGATCACGCCTCCCCCCCTGCTGGAAGGCACTGAAGCAGACGTGCGCGGGGCGATCGATCAGTTTGCCGCCTTCCGCCTGATATTGATTGATTTGTTACAAGGCCAGGCCAACCGGGCCAACGACCGCCTGACGTGGCTGGAAAGCAACTACGCAGACACGCCCATCACCCAGGCAGCGGCCACACTTCTAAGACATTCGCCGGGGGACCAACATCCGTCGTCGCTTTGTGCCGCGGTAACGGCCGCGTTACAGGCCGCTGAAGCCCCAACCGGACATCTGATAGACCTGGGTTATGGGAACCCCAGTCTGACGGCCATGGACGTGTGCCCGGCCCCGTAACACGCCTACCACGTTTAAGCGGGCAAGGTGAAAGAAAAGGTGCTGCCCTGGCCGGGGGTACTTTCTACCCAGATACGGCCGTGATGCGCTTCAACCACCTGTTTGCAAAAGGTCAGGCCCAATCCCGTGCCCCGGCGCACGGGGTTGCCAGCCTCGTCCGTTACCTGATAAAACTTATCAAAGATGCGGGGAAGCGCTTCTGGAGCGATGCCCTCACCATCATCGGCCACCTGCACCAGAAAAGCCTGGCCGTTTTGCCGGGCACGCAAGCTAATGTGCCCTTCCGCAGTGGTGTACTTAAGCGCATTTCCTACCAGGTTCTCTAACACACGGCCTATTAATTCCGGGTCAAGGCTGGCCGGCGGCAGGCCAGGGGAAATGTCTATCTCTATCTGTTTGTGGCTGGCCTCTGCTTGGGAGGCAAAAGAAGCAGCGGTTGCTGAAATCAACGCTTCCAGGTGAACAACTTCAGGGTGCACCGGCAGCTGTCCTGCCTCAAAACGAGCCACGTCTAATAACTGGTTGATGAGATGCAACATACGTTGGCTCGAATCTTTAGCGCCGGCCAGAAAACGAGAGTACTCTTTGTCTGGCTCTGGACGAACCAGGGACATCTCTAGCAAGTTCAGGCTCAGGTCGAGGGATGTGAGCGGGGTGCGCAAATCATGGACGATCATGTCTGTTAAGTCATCACGCATCACTTCGGCCGCCTGTAAATTGGCATAGGCCTGTACCAGTTCATCATTACGAATTGTCAGCAGCCGATCTGCCCGGTGGACCACAACAAGCATCAAGGTATAGAGTAACCCCAGGGATAAGCTGGCGATGATCAGCCCATTAAGACGGGCCTGTACTACGGCCGTGATCATTTCTGACTCTGCTATCTGGAAAACCAGGTAACGTTCTACACTCCGGGAAAATAGATGGGAGGCAGCCAAAGCCAGCGCCGCGGTGATGATCAGGCCAATGACTGCATAATAATGCGTAAGGCGGAAGCGCCGCAGCTGCTCATACTCGGAGACAAGAATGACCACCGCCAGCACCACGCCCATTAACAATTGTATGTGGTATATCCACCAGCTAAACTGCCACACGGTGAACACGTGCAAACTCACCGTGCCAATGACAATCCAGGCAGCAATGAGGGCCATGGTGCCATCGACACGCCCTTGCGTTTGCCGCCACGTCCGCGCCAGGCCAACGGCCGCAAATAACCAAAAGAGAAAGGTGCTGACCGCCACAATTTGCTCGTGCCAGGGGGCCACCTGTTCATCAACGGCCGTCAACCACTGCGGCCGGAACATCACGATGAGAATAAACCCGGCACAGAAAAACACCAACGCCCCATGAATGATACGAAGATACTGCAGTTGTAACGGCCGTTGTGGTTTATCTAACGTGGCCACAGCAAAGATCAGGCCACCAACAAACAGTGTCAGCCAGGCAGCCCAACGAATACCCGGATTGGGCGTAAATAGTATGGCCTGGGGGGTGGTGATGCCATGGACAAAAAACAAGAGGCCCATGACGGCAAAGGCAGTGGCCAATAACTGGTGGCGCGGCCGGCTTTGGTGGCCCAGTAATAAAGCGGTGAACAAAGCCACCACCACGGCCGTAAACGTAAAAAATGTAACCAGGTAAAAATGCAGCAGCGGCTGCCGCCAGATGGGGTCCCAACCGGGAAATAGCCTAAACAGCGTCAGCAGACCTATAGGAACTACCAGGCTCAAGATAATAAAAAGTTGTTTCATGATGAATGTGCCACCTAACTTGTTCGTGCCTAAGCCATTATACGCTGTTGCGGCCGTTTATCGATGAAAAAGACGCAAAAAGATCGCCGTCATCGGTCGTGACGGGTTTGCGGCAGCTTGCTCGCGCTTCGGTGATTTTTGGCTTGTCTTGCCTCTTGACATTTCACCGTATCACTATGCAATCTTCTCGGCAAATGCCAGGACGTGGCTATCAAGGTCAAGGCTATAGGCTGCCCGATCGCCCCAATCACGATCCGCAAGACCACTCAACTCGATAGCACCGGCAGCCAACGCTCGCTGATGATAGTCGTGGGGATGTTCAACGTACAAATATAGTTCGGAACGCGGTATGCCTGCCGCCCATGCCAGATCGGGCAGACGATCTCCCAGTAACCGTTTAATGCTCACCTCAGGCATTAAACCCAGAATGCTACTCTCTGACAACACAAACTCCGTCATCCCCGGAACATGCAGAGCAGGATGAAAACCTAAAACATGTGTATAAAAGGCTGTACTTTGGGCCTGGTCTTTAACGTAGAGAATGAAATGCGTCTTATTTACCGACATTGAATTCATAATTCACCATATATCCTGAAGTGCAATCGCTGAACAGTATTTTAGCGTATTGATAGGATCCGTTCATACAATAGCCATTAATATGTAGTAGGTCGCCTCCCTCATGCAACTTTGTTAAAATCGCTTCTAACGGTGGGCGGTCAACAGTGGCAGCTCACTCAAAGGGGCAAGAAAGCAATGGATTTATCTGAAAACGATAACAAAAAAGTCACCACCTGGCTGTTTGTGGTGTGTGGGTTGATCATGTTCATGGTAGTTTTGGGTGGCTATGTGCGGCTGACCCGCTCTGGGTTATCCATTGTAGAATGGAACCCGGTCAGCGGCGTCATTCCCCCTATCGGCGAAGATGCCTGGCAGCAAGAATTTGCCAAATACCAGCAGACCCCGGAATTTCAAAAAATCAACACCACCATGACCTTGGATGCCTACAAGCGCATCTTTTACGTGGAGTATACCCATCGTCTGCTGGCCCGCTTTGCCGGCCTGGTGGTTCTCATTCCCCTGGTACTCTTTTTAGCCAGAGGCACCATTCCCTGGCGCCGCTCGGCTGTCTATGTGGCTATTGTTGTCTTGTTTGCCTTTCAAGGGTTTTTAGGTTGGTACATGGTCAGCAGTGGGCTGGAAGATCACCCTCACGTTGATCATTTTCGTCTGACCATTCACCTGCTGATGGCATTGTTCTTATTGGCATTGGCCTTGTGGACGGCGTTTAACCATCTGTATCATTTTCCACCACGTGTGCCGGGGGCTTTCAGGAGCACCACTTTTGTCCTGTCTGCGATGATGCTTACTGTGTTGGTGGTCCAGATCTCATACGGCGGCTTTGTGGCCGGGTTAAAGGCGGGCTGGGTATCTAACACATGGCCGTTGATGGCCGGCCGTCTTGTGCCTGAAAACCTTTTGTCTCAGATTCAGCCCTGGTGGCTGAACCTGCTGGAAGGGCCGATGGCGGTGCATTTTATCCATCGCTGGTTGGCTTTTGCCGTGTTGATCATGGCCGGGGTAGTATACTGGCAAACGCGCCGGCAGCCACAGACGGCCGCGATCCACACAGCGGTTCTGGCGTTTGGCGGGCTGGTCTGCGGGCAAATTGTATTGGGCATCAGCGTAGTCTGGTTTGGTGTACCATTGTGGCTGGCTCTGGCTCACCAGGGCACTGCGATGTGGCTTTTTGTCACGGCCGTGTTCCTTAACTACCATCTAGTCCATGATCCGGTCAGGCAGGCGCTGAAAGAGACAAGAGAGGTGGGAGTGACGGCCGTGTAGCCGTCATTTCTGTTAAAATCGGAGCTATGCAAAAGGAACATAAACCCATCATCGTCGGTTTTGTGGCCGATTTGATGTTTACCACCAGGATTCAAAAAGCGGCAGAAGCGGCCGGTTTTAAGATGATCTGGGTAGAAAAAGCAGCCGATATCGGCGAGGTGACGCCAGATGCGCCCCGAGAGACACCGGGGGAGTTGTTACACGGCCGTGAAGGCCAGCTCTTTCAAAAAATCACGGCCTGGCAGCCAACGCTGCTGCTGTTTGACCTGACCAACAAGGCCATTCCCTGGGTTGGCTGGCTGCCAGCGCTCAAATCTTCCGCCGCCACCCGCCGCATACCCGTGATCGCTTTTGGCCCCCATGAAGATGTAGTCCTGTTTCAAACAGCCAAAAGCCTGGGCGCAGATGCTGTGTACGCCCGTTCCCGCTTCGTCTCTGACATGCCGGCCATCTTTCGCAAACATGCGCACCTTCTTGACCATGATGCCCTGGCAGAAGCTTGCGCCGCGCCGCTGTCTGATCTGGCCCGTATGGGCATTGCCCTGTTTAATCAAGGCAGCTATTACACATGCCATGATGCCTTGGAAGAGGCGTGGACACAAGACCAGACGCTGGGGCGTGACTTGTATCGGGGCATTTTGCAGTTCGGCATCGCCATATACCAAATTGAACGTGGAAACTACCGTGGTGCGGCCAAAATGCTGCTGCGGCTGCGCCAATGGCTGGCACCCCTGCCTGACGTATGCCGAGGGGTGCATGTGGCCCGATTACGTGAAAACATTGAGGCTGTCACGGCCGTTGTCCAGACTTTGGGAGCCGAAGGGCTGGCCGGCTTTGACTTTAGTATGGTACAGCCCATTTATGTGGATGGTGTACCCTTGCCATGAGCGAAAGGACTAAAGTGCGAGAATCCGGCTGTAGTCAGCAGCTCATCCCGCTTAATGTCCATACTCATTTCCCGCTATAGGCGCCACGCGACCGTTTAAGCCCACCAGGATTCGGTCATAAAAGAAGGGCGACGGCCGTTGGGCCGCAGTTTGAACATAGCCTCACTTTTCAGAAAACAGGTAGTTTACCAACTTTGTGACACGCTCATCACCAAGGGCAGGATATGAATAATGTAATTGATTTGCCGTCTCCACAGCCAGCCACCGAAACAAATCCATCGTTACAAACAAAGCCCGCCACAGGTCTTCTTCCTCATAATGGGCAAATGCCCCGCGCAATGCTTCTAAAGCGCGGGAATCGACCCACTCTTCCAGAAATCGTCCCTGAAACCATATATCATGCGTCTGACCTTTCATAACACAAGCATGCCATTCCATCATTTGCTGAAGCCGTTCCTTCAAACGACCATCACATCCACGCTTAGCCCACCATAACTCTCTACGTCGCAAATGCTTAGCTGTCCATACGGCGTAATACCAGAAGTCATTGACAACCTCAAGAAAAGCGGCCTGTGATAAGGGGCGAGTTACTTGAGACACAATAGCAGATGTTTGTAGTAGGGCAACCAGGCCATCTTTATCCAGCACAATGTGTGTCCCACGTCGTAACGTATCCGTCACATCTGTTGGCATACTACCCGCTGCCATCCGCCGCAACGAATCAACCGACAGGAAGGCAAAATCCACGTCCAGCCCTTCTTCAAATAAGACATGACGTACCCATCTACCCTCAACCGCTGTTGGTTCAATAAAGGTCAACCAAGGATTGCCAACATGGCTCACCCATTCTATTGATCGCCGATAACGCGCTGGGTCACGCGCAATAATAAGCACATCGAGGTCTGACCATTCATCAGCGGGATGATCTACCCGTGCCCTTGACCCAATGACAGCTACAGCTCGGATGTTTTTCTCACGAAGCGCCCATCCGGTGAAGTTGTCCATCAGTTGTGCGTAAGCCCTTTCACTACGTTGCACAGTGTGTCCTTATGGTCCTTATTTCATGATTTGACAAGCTGTATCATCCTGAGTGGTTTTCATTCTTAACATATATCATCACACGATTATTTTTGCCAGAACCCCAAACCCTCAAAACATTTGACTGAAAACTCCCAAATATTCAACCATTTGGTTGACAATATTGATTTTCATGATATATTCAACCATATGGTTGATAGAAAAGACAAAGAGCAGAAACAACTTTCTAAGATTCTGAAAGTTACCAGTAACGTTACCCGAAGGTCGATTCTAACAACATTGGCTCAAGAAGGGCCAACCCGGGTAACAGATTTGGCCGAACATTATGCCATGAGCCTAAACGCGGTTTCCAAACACATCAAAGTGTTAGAGTCTGCCGGTTTGGTCTCGCGCCAAAAGTTTGGTCGTGAACATTTGATAGAGGCGAATCTGGAACCAGTAACAATCATTGACAAGTGGTTTCAAAATCTACGCTCTATCTGGGAAATTCGATTGGAAAGATTGGAAAGATTGTTACTAGAGGAAACTGAAATGCCGGAGCTATCTTTAAGCGTATCACGCACCATCAAAGCGCCCATTGAAACTGTGTACAACGCCTGGCTCAATCCTGCCATGCTCGCTCAATTCATGATTGCAGGAGAGGGCATGACCGTGCCCAGAGCAGAGACCGATGCGCGTGAAGGTGGTCGGTTTTCCATAATCATGGCAGCAGGCGATCAGGAAATACCTCATGGGGGCGAATATCTGAAGCTTCAGCCCTTTTCCAAAATCGTATTCTCCTGGGAATCTCCCTTCTCCGTTACAGGTTCGACTGTCACCCTTCATTTTAAAGAAGTGGATGAAGGAACACATATCGAGCTAGTCCACGTTAAATTCCTAGACGAAACGTCACGAAGCAATCACGAGCTAGGTTGGAGCACAATACTTACACAGCTTGACACTATCTTATCCTATGGAGGTTAAATCATGAAAGCACACAAAATCGTTTCCCGCGAAGAATGGTATCAGGCCCGGCAGGAATTTTTGGCGAAGGAGAAAGAATTTACGCAGCTTCGGGATGCCCTGAGTCAGCAGCGACGAAACATGCCCTGGACAAAAGTTGACAAGGAGTATCTCTTCATGGGGCCAGCCGGGCAGGAGACATTATCTGATCTCTTTGCTGGCAAGAGCCAACTCATTATTTACCACTTTATGTATGGCCCCGATTGGAGCGACCGGGGATGCAAAAGTTGTTCATTCTGGGCAGATAATTTCAACGGGATAGATAGGCACATCGCTAACAGGGACGCCACGCTGCTGGCAGTTTCCCGTGCCCCGCTGGCCAAAATAGAACACTACAAAGCCAACATGGGCTGGGGTTTCAAATGGGTATCATCGTATAACTCTGACTTCAACTATGATTACCATGTCTCCTTTACACCGGAGAGCGTTGCTGACGGAACAGCCAGATATAACTACAAACCCCATGACAATACCGATGAACGGCCGGGCATTTCAGTATTTTACAAAGACGAGGACGGCACCGTCTATCACACCTATTCCACCTATGCTCGTGGTCTTGATATGCTAAACGGTGCGTATCATTTCATGGATCTCTTACCAAAGGGTAGAGATGAGTCTGATTTGCCCTGGTCAATGGCCTGGCTGAATTATCATGATTTGTATGAGGATTAGACAACAGCCACTCATGATGACCATTTACTCCTTTACGGCCGTCACCAGCATAAACGGCAAATGCACCACCTGCGCCCATGCCCCCCGTAAAGCGGCTGACTCGTGTTGAATGTACGTCAGGGTGGCCGTTTCTTCGGCTGTTAAGGGCAAGGTAGCCAAAAAGTCAAACCGTTGTGCAGACCCGGCCATCACTTCCTCTAACAAACGCACCCGAATTTGAAAGCCCTGCCTAGCCAATAGGCCGGGCAGCTTACGGCCAATGTACACGTCAGCGCCCATCCGCCCTAACACGGCCAGCCACAACGCCCGGGTAGCTATCTGCGGTGGGTGCTCTATCATGCCGCCATAATCTGGTTCCAGGGCTATAAAAACGCCGCCCGGCACCAATACCCGGTAGATTTCAGCCACGGCCGTGGCCACATCTGCTACCCACAACAACACACATTGGCTAAACACCAGGTCAAATGCGCTCCCGGCAAAGGGCAATCTGAGTACATCTCCCCCCACACGATGCCCGGCGGCCACCTGCCGCAGCGCCGCCGTTTGCCTGTCCAGCGCCACCACCGGCCCTCCACCCCGCCGCACCAACTCCTCTGTGACGGCGCCATAACCTGCCCCCACATCCAAAATCCGCTGTCGGTGGGCAATGCCAATCTGCCGCAGCAGTCGCCCCCGCGCTGGGGCCAACCAAGCCGCCTGTGCCCTTAATAAGGTGGCGTCTGGCAAAGAATACGTGGCAGGCATCGTTTGCGTGTGATCTGGGGCCAGGTGTTTAAGTACGCCTCACAGCCCCCTCACCCCACTCCCCCCTACCGCCCACCACCGGCACAGGCACAGGCACAGGCACACCCGGCGCAGGCACAGGCACAACTGCTGCCGCCAGAGGATGAGCCACCACTGCCGCCAGAGGAACTGGCCAACGCCTTGAAGACGTCACCCGTTACCTTGTCTGCACCGCTGAGGTTGATAAACCCACCAGACGCCCCTTTGGCCTGTAAGGAAGTGGGCGAGATAGCAGAGGCCAGTTTGCCGGCTGTATTCTCTGTCCAGCCGGCAAAACCGGCAGCGACCTGGCTGAAGCTAGTTTTGCCCCCATAAGCCGGGCCGCCGGCCGCCGGGGCACTGGGGGCAGCCTGATGGGGATGGACATACGGCCGTACCCACGTCGGATAGTAATGGTAATCTCGCCGTCGGAACGACCGATCATACTCATTGTCCAGAAAAATCCAGGGCCAGGTCTTGTCCAGGTGGGCTTCCAATTCGGGCACGTTACCTATGGTTTTGGCCTGCGTCATCGCCCGGGCAATGATTTTGCGGTAGTAATCTTGTGTGTCTGAGAGGTCAAAGCCCTTCATACGGTCTACGACACTACGAATAAGCGTCTTCATGGGGGCGCTAAAATCCAGTTTATGGACTGGTTCGCCCTCTTTTTCTTGCAATACATCCAGAAAATGATGCTCATAGACGCGCAGCGCCACTCCTTGCTGTTGGGCCACTTTGCGCCGCTGCTCGTTACGTTCTTTGCGGTCATCTTGCATGGCAACGTACGGCCGTTGCACTTTAACACGCAGCGGATCATCCTCTATTAATGCCAATGCCCCCTTGTCCAACAGACCAAAGAGCACCAGCAGCAGCACTTTGTTTAAGGGCAGCTCCAACAAGACAGCCGCCTCTGGGGCCGTGAGGCCGCGCTTGATGCCGCCGCCTTCCACCTGGGTAATGGCGGGCAGGTATTTATCTTTACGCCCGGCCAGCCGGAACTCCACAAATCCGAAGAGTATAAGAGCCCCAGGGCAGGCCAGCAGCACGGCCGTAGGGCTGCTGATCATAAGCCATACCAGGCCGCAGCCCAACAAAGCAAACACAGAAAAACCAGTGCCGCCGGAAAAACGAAAAAAGGCAATGCCCATCAAGATAAACGCCCCCAGGCCCAGGGCAACCATTACTTCTGGGTGATCGGCCAGCCATTTAAAGACCAGGTCAAACAGTGATTGTTCCACCACCCGTGTCAGGCCCGTTGTGGGGAACGAAGCGCCTACCGGATAGGCCAGGGTAGCCTGGCCGGCGGGCCAGCGCCAGCCAACGATGGCGTGTTCTTCGAACAGCGCCTTATCTGTAAAGGCGACATCCTGAAACAACACATCGTCTGGACTAATGCCTGGCAGCATGTGAAAAACGATCCAGATATCACTTGAGCCAGTTACCAGGGAAGGATCAAACCAGGTGGAGGTCATTTGCAGCGAGGCATAGCCATCTCGGGTCACATCCTTGTATACCATGTCAGGCATTGTGAATTCTACGTGCAGCGTTCCCCGCTGGCCGGGCCGGATGGCATGGTCGCCCAGGTGAATTTCTACCCCCACGTCAATGTATTCAGAGGTGCGGATGTCCGTAATGGCCTGGCCGTCCACGGCCGCCCTGAAGTTACTCAGCGTATACCCCCTGTGGGGTGTGCCGATGTCTACGATGTCTATGGGGCTGGCGAAGGAAGCGTTTTGAAACGTGATGTCATACACAATCCGGGCCGAGGCATCTGGGTTGACAAACACCTGCATGTACAACTGCGGCACAGAAAAGCTGTAGGTCTGCGCCTCAATCGGTGATGCCGCTACCAGCAGCGCCAGAAGCAAAGCAAAGCAGAGGAAAAGGGGGGTACGGCCGTTTCTTATCACAATTTTTCCCTTTTGTGTTCAGTATGTAGTGGGTCAGTATTCAGTAAAACGCTCGCACCGAATACGAAATACCACAATATCGATTACTGAAAACTCCATCCTGCCGGCTCACGAGGGCAGTCAGCGGCGCACAAGGCCAGGCCAGGGCAGTCAACACAACGTGTTGGCGCGGCAACCCGTTCCCGGTAACGGGTAAAGGCATCATGCTGCCAGATCGTTTGCCACGCATCACGAAATACATTCCCCGCCGGTTGGTAAGGGCCACGCGGCGGGATCACATCGCCATTTGGTTCGATACGGGCGGCCACATCACCGCTGCAGCGCGGTCCTTGCCTCACCTGCTGGGTCAATGCCAGGGACGGGTGGCGCTGCACCGGCGGCTGCCAGATAAAGCGTACGTCCAGGTTGTCGGCCGTTTCTTCTATCCAATCGGCCGTTTGCGGCATCGCCTGGGCAGGCAGCGCGCCCGCCCGTTCTTCGTCGCTCAGGCCATCAGGAGCCACCAGAGCAAAAAAGGAGAAGGTGTGGACGCCGCGGGCTTGCAGTGCGGCCAGCGTTTCCCCCAGGCCAGGCAGTGTGCTTTCCACCAGGGGGATTTCAACCACGGGGTATACTTCATTGGCCTGGATGTCAGCCAGCAGTTGGGTCGCTGTTTCGTGATCACCAACACCCAGGAGGGCATCATGTTCGGCCGTGTCTGCGGCCGCCATCAACACGGTGATGTGATCAACACCGGCCAGGGCTATATCATGCAGCAGCGTGCCGTGGGCCAGGTCAGTAGCCCGGCCGCGCACCCCGGCGATCATGCCCAGGTCTTCAGCCCGTTCTATGGCTCGTATCAGGTAGGTTGGCTCCGGGGTCTCTGGCGCCAAAAAGGTAACGTGTGGAATGCCGATCTGCCACAGTTGGTCTAACAAGAGCACAAGCTGCGCCGGTGCTGCCAGGGGCACGCTCACTTCCAAAGGCGCAAATAACTGGGATTCAAACACCGTCAGGTTTAGCTCATCCAGATTAAAGACAGGCGTGTTGTCTTCCGGAGCCAGCAACATGTTAATGATACCGGAGACACGCTGCAAATCTCCCTGTACAATCTCTGTGGGCGCGCCCTTGAAGCGCGCCTGTACGTTTGTTATGATCTCATGTTCGGCTTGCTCTTCTAGCACGCCTTTGGCCATGAGCACGCCCGTAGGGGAAAGGCGAGCCGCCGTGGCAGCGTTGGCTATAAGCAGGCCACGGCCGTCTGGCTCTACGCGCAGATGAAAGCGGGTATACAAGCCATCGCTGGCGCGCATGTAATGGTAAAGGCCAGGGGTGATGGGGGGTTTCACTTTTCCCCATTGAGGAATTAGCCATTTGCGAAGGGTATCTTTATTCATAGTTGCCCACCATTAACCGTCTGTCCAGTGATTATCTATACCAACACGGCAATCATTTCATAAACACAACGTGACTCATATCTGGTAACCCAGGTTGCGCAGCACGTCATCAGGGGTCTGGCCCTGCAGGATCTGGAAGGCATAATCGCCCTTATGGTCTCTTTCTATAATCAACTCATACGCTTCGGGCAGCACACAATGTTTGCTGCCGCGCACACCGCCCAACATCTCCTGATAGGCGCCCACGCTGAAGAAGCCCACCAACAGGCCATCTGTATCCACCGGCAGATAAAGGGGTGATGGGCTGGGCTTGGGTGGGTACACGTCGTCGCTGTCGCAAGTGATGCCGCCCAACTGCACCCGTTGAAACGGCTTATCCAGATGGTTCAGCGGCAGCACGATGAAATGCTCCCCCAATGCCCAGCTATCAGGAAATGAGCTCATAATCGAGCCATCAATGATGTACCAGGGCAGTTTGGAATCATTTTCTTTGGCCGTAATGATAGAGAAAAGGTGGGCACCATGTTCAGACGTGGTGTAACGGCCGTATTCCCCCATGATGTCTGGCGGCGGTACATTATAACGACGGCAGGTCTCTTGCAACATCGTCAACAGCCGCCGTACAAAGTCATGATAATCAAAGGCAAAATCTAACGTCATGCCTACAGGCATCCCCCCACCAAAGTTAAAGATGTGCAAGGTATCATGGCGCTGTCGCAGCCGGGCATATACCTCAGCACCCGGTTTTAGCCACCTCACAAACGCCTCTGGGTCTACGATCTGGCTGCCAACCATATTGTGGTACATCACCAGCCGCAGGTTGGGCGCAGCGGCGATGTAGTCGGCGGCCTTCCAGATATCATCCAGGCCCAGGCCAAAACGGGAGTTAGCGGCACGCATCTCCTTTTCATTGGCATGGTGACCATAGCTTTTGAGGCGCAGCCCAACGTCAAACGAATGGCCGGAGCTGATGAAAGAAGATAGTTCACCCATGGCTTCAATAACCGGCACAACATTTTTATGAAGCTGGCGCAGTTGCAAGATATTGGCCGCATATTGTGACCCGGCTGCCTTAAACCCATTGCACACAATCATGCGGTCTGAGGCCAGCCGGCCCTGTTGGATCATGAGCTTGGCGATGTCTACGTCGATCGTCGAAGACATTTCGTGATGGGCGCCGGCGCTCAGTGTGGTGCGGATCACTTCTTCAGCAGCATTGGCCTTGGAAGCATAGGTGTAGTAAAAACGGCCGGTATACCCTACTTCCGCTGTCACCTCAGCAAAAACCTGGTTCATAAACGCTATCTTTTGCCGGATCAGCGGCAGGTAAACAACCTCCAAAGGGCTGGGCAGCGGTCTGACCGCGGGGGTTTCTTGGCCAAAGAGGCTGGCCAGGTTTAAATCTTCAAAGTAGAGACGGCCGTTTCTAGCCTGCAAATACGCATTAAACTGGTAGCCATCAGGTACTGGGGATTCTGTTTCCCAGCCAACCACTGGATGTGTTTCTGCCATCAGGATGCCTCCGCTTGGGCATAAATAACCACTGGCAGAAGTATAAAGCGGGTTTAGAGAAGGGTCAATGACACCTAAAATCCAGAAAACATCTATAGTTGCAATTGCAAATATCTATAAATACTGTTTGACATTCTCAAATGACTGGTTAAAATTTCAACAACGTAACCTGCATTACATTTGTCTATAGTTATGCCCTAACTAACACCATTACCCAACCTGATTGTATTGTAATCCCAAAATTTTAACCCATTGGTATCCTGACTTCATCAACTTCTACATCATTGAGATGATGATTCAATTTTGTTGAGAACCAGCCACCAAACCAGTAAATTGCCTCATTCCACTTTGGAGGCAATTTCTAGGTAACACATACCATTATTGCATCTTCAACATTTGTTGAGGCTCGTATTTTTTCCAAGTGTGGCGTGTATCACATAAAAGACAAAGATCTTCTTTCTAGCTTCATGCTTACCACAGATATTGCCTACCCACCTCCTCAGGCAATATCAAACTCCCATTTACCTATTTTTTGGCCACATACTCCCCACTATTGTCATCAGGCTTTGCCCTTTTACCGGGTTGCTGGCCACAGCCAACCCGTTCTATGTTCGTCTATAAGGCAGCCATACATTTCCCCCAGACATCTCCCAAGCTCCGGGTATTGTTATAAGGAGTTCCCCAAACTTTTCTTCCTTACAAGGCCCCGCGGGTGGCTCATGAGCCGACCTGCGGGGTCTTCCCGACAGATAACAAACCACGAAAAAGGGGGTGGTCGCTCAGCCAATTAAACTATCTGACATCTTCATATTCTTAATGCTATGACATGGCCTACAAAGTAAAGTGAGGAGGAAACACGATGCGCAAGAGGCGACTTTTTTTCATATTAGCATTGGCCGGATTGGCTATGGCGGTTGTCTGGCCATCCCGTAATCGGCAGGAAGGAAATGCCCTGGCAGAAGCTATTCCTGATGACGGGCTGGTGGTACGGGTTTATTTTGACACCCTGGAAATGGGCCGCAAAATTGCTATTTCTTTTGAACCCCTGGAATCAAACTACGAAAAAGGATATCTGGTACTGGCTGTCTCTGCGGAAGAGTATGCAAAGCTGCAAGACTCTGGCTTGCAAACGAAGGTAGACGAAGCCTTAACCAAGAAATATGCAGACATACAGGCAGAACCCCTTGGCGATGCTGTTGAAACAATTCCTGGGTATCCCTGTTACCGCACGGTGGAAGAAACATTCAGCACGGCCCAATCTATTGTGGCCAATTATCCGACACTGGCAACATGGAGCGATGTAGGCAACTCCTGGGAAAAAGTGACGGCCGGCGGTCTGCCTGGGTATGACATGCAGGTATTAAAACTCACCAATTCTGCCATCCCAGGCCCTAAACCCAAAATTTTCTTCACCAGCGCCATCCATGCCCGCGAATACACTACGGCCGAATTGATGACCCGCCTGGCGGAAAACCTGGTAAACAACTATGGCACAGACGCCGACACGACCTGGATTATGGATCATCATGAAGTGCATTTAATGCTGCACACAAACCCCGACGGCCGTAAACAGGCTGAAACCGGCATCCTCTGGCGTAAAAATACCAACCAGAATTATTGCAGTCCCACCAGTAACAGCCGAGGGGCCGATCTTAACCGCAACTTCCCCTACAATTGGGGCTGCTGCGGCGGCTCCAGTGGCAGTCAATGTAGTGAAACCTATCGTGGGGCCAGCGCCAACTCCGAACCAGAGACACAGGCCGTAGTTAACTACGTCCGGGCTAACTATCCAGACAGCCGGCCACCCGGTGAAACGGCTCCGGCCCCGCTAGACACCTCCGGGCTATATATCGACATCCATAGCTCCGGGCGATTAATACTCTGGCCCTGGGGTTACACCAGCAACCCCACCGGCAATGGCACACAGTTTCAAACCCTCGGTCGTAAATTAGCTTACTTTAACGGCCACACACCTCAGCAGGCCATTGGTCTTTATCCCACTGACGGCACTACCGATGATTTTGTGTATGGTGAGTTAGGTATAGCCGCCTACACCTATGAATTGGGCACACAATTTTTTGAGTCTTGCAGCTACTTTGAAAACACACTCGTGCCGGCCAATATGCCTTCTCTGATGTACGCCTTAAAGGTAGGACGCACACCGTATATGACCCCCGCCGGCCCTGACGCGCTAAATTTGGCACTCAGCCAGGGTTCAACCCCCCCCGGCGTCCCCGCGGGAACCATTGTCAACCTGACGGCCACTATCAACGACACGCGCTATAACAACAGCAACGGCACGGAACCCACCCAGAATATCGCCGCTGCCGAATATTACAGAGACACGGCGCCCTGGAATGGCGGCACGGCCGTGGCTATGTCCGCCACCGATGGCAGCTTCAACTCTACCATCGAAGGTGTTACCACCAGCATTAACACCAGCGGTTGGAGTCAGGGCCGCCACATCATCTATGTCCGCGGCCGTGACAGCGCCAACAACTGGGGTGCCGTTAGCGCCATCTTTCTTTATATCAACAATAGCACCACTCCCCCGCCGCCGACCAACACCCCACCACCCGGCAGCACCATCTTCTTCGATAACTTCGAGACCAACCTGGGCTGGACGGTCAACCCCAACGGCAGTGACACCGCCACCACCGGCATGTGGGAACGCGGCAACCCCGAAGGCGTAGACTACAACGGCCCCAAACAACTGGACAACACCGTCAGCGGCAGCAATGACCTGGTCACCGGTCGCCTGGCCGGCAGCAGCGCCGGCTCCTATGACATCGACGGCGGGGTCACCTCCATCCGTTCGCCCAACATCACCCTGCCGTCTTCGGGTAACATTACCCTCTCCTTCAGCTACTACCTGGCCCACTACAGCAACTCCTCTAGTGACGACTTCTTGCGGGTGCAGGTGGTAGGCAGCACCACCCAGACGGTCTTCCAGGAGCTGGGCGCGGCCGACAATGACGATGCCGTCTGGGACACCGCCAGCGTCAGCCTCAACAGCTTTGCTGGCCAGACGGTCTACCTGCTCATCTCTGCGGCCGATGCGGCCGGCGCCAGCCTGGTGGAAGCGGCCGTTGATGATGTGCGCGTGGAAGTGGCTGGCGGTGGTCCCA
>WYBM01000103.1 GCA_011525915.1 Ardenticatenaceae bacterium
ACCAGACCCCTTTCCTGCCATCGCTTCCAGGAAACAAGCCCATCTGCCTGTTCTGGCCATTTGCTGTATCGAGCAGTTATGATGTTGTCAAGGTTCTCTTTTATAAGTTTTGTCGGTCAATCAGGATAAAAATAGATAGCCGTCAGCGTTATCACCAGCCGATATAAAGCGCGCAGCCGACGCTCACCCGTGGTGGCTTGAAACGTGTGGTGGGCTTGGGCTTGTTTGACTGTTCTCAGGGTCAGGCGGCTGAAAAAGGCCCCTAAAAGAAACAAAATAACCATGACCACCAACCATAGAGACATGGCCGCCCCCACTATCTGCACCCAGGGAAACGGCCGTGACGCCAAGACAGCCTGTACCTCTTCAGCTGGCCAGCCTAATGCCTGGGCCTGGGCCAACAATGTTTCTGCCTGGACCCAATCACCGGTTTCGGCCATGACCACCCCCTGAAAAAAGTAGCCGAGGGGCTCTTCAGGCAGCAAATGCATTAACTGGCTGCTGGCTTTATCAATGGCCTCCACATTTTCTGTCGCCAGCCCAGACATCAACAACACAACCATCACGTACTGGTCATCAGGCGCTTCCTCGGCGGCCTGAAGGGCACTCACCAGCGCCAGTTGTTCGTTGGTTGGTGTCCCAGTCATCAGGTAAGCCTTAGCCAGACCGGCTCTATTGGTGGCAGACTCATCAACATCCAGGGCCTGCCGGGCCAGGGTGACGGCTCTATGGGGATCACCTGATTCAGCCACAACATAACTCAAACGGCGCAGCGCATCAGGGAAATCAGGCGCTAGATCTAATACCTGTTCAAAATGGACTTCGGCCGTTTCCAGATCGCCGGCGTCCATGGCCGCGGTAGCGCTCTGAAACAGAGGTACGGCCTCAGGGTTTATAGTGGCTAATCGATCATAGATTTCTTTTTCAAATTCTGGGTCGCGCTGCTCCGTCTGCCCGGCCGGCTGACTTTGAGCCGCAGCCTTCATGGTAAACAAAAATCCCAGGCACCCCAGCACAAACAACAATGCGCAATATTTGGATTTCATGGCAACCTCCACATGACACGAGATAAGTCTGGTAATTATATAGGAATTTATACCCGGCTCAAAGGAAGATGAAAAACAAATCAACCTCCCGGAGGTTTGTAACCTCCGGGAGGTTTGGTTACACGGCAGCCTTAGGGCACCTGCGTTTCACAACTGCTGTTGAGGAAAGCATCCTCCGCTGCCCCACCTTCACAGTAGTCAGTGTCCAGACCACCATCCAGGAAATCATAACCGTTTTTACCATAGAGGAAGTCGTCGCCTGCGCCGCCATCAAGTGTGTCTAACCCCTGGCCGCCGTACAGGGTGTCATTCCCGTACAAGCCATAGATAGCGTCACGGCCGTCGCCGCCGTGAATCTCATCATCACCCGGGCCGCCACGAATAGAGTCACTGCCAGGGCCACCATAGACGGTGTCATCTCCGTCACCGGCACAGATAATGTCATTACCTCCTTGAGCGTAAATGGTATCATCCCCTTCAAACCCATGAATGACATCTTTTCCGGGTGTACCCACCAGGGTGTCAGCCAGGCTGGTACCGGCCAGCGTGACAATATGACCCTGGCAATAAGAGAAACTGCTGACGGCGGCATAACAATCAATACGGCCGTAACCATAATCATTGTCAAACCCGGCAGCACCCAGGTCTACGGCCGTGGTGGTCAGGGCATTAAAGGCATCATCATAGGTCATGTTCACTCCCAGGGAATTTATCAGGGCAATGCAGCCAGCCACATGCGGGGCCGCCATAGAAGTCCCATCTAAGGTATCGTATAAACCACCATCGATCGACGAACGAATGTTTACGCCAGGGGCGCTCACATCAGGCTTGTCTGGGCAGGCCACCTGGCCGGGACCACGGCTGCTAAAGCTGGCAATCACATCACCGCTGTCGGTGGCCCCCACGCCAATGACGTTGCAATAATTTCCGGGGTAACCCACGGTGCTAGCGCCAGGCCCAGAATTACCGGCAGAATAAACAGGGATAATGCCTGATGCATGCCAGGCATCCACCGCCGCCTGGTAAAGTCCATTCACGCCCGGCCCACCGTAAGAATTATTGACAATGTTTGGGCGCTTTTCCGGGTCACAACTAACATGGCCCGGCGCCTCACCAAAAGCACAAGGCGCTAACATCCATTCCATGGAGTCCAGAATGTCACCAGAGCTGCACGCACCCAGGTTGTTACATGCTTTGGCGGCGATCCACATCGCACCTGGGGCCACGCCAATCTGGTTGCCGGTGCCATCATCACCCACCATCGTGCCCATGGTATGAGTGCCGTGGCTGACAACATTATCATCACAGACGGTGCCCCCACAATCATTGGCCGGATCGTAGAAGCTATAATCATCGGAGCCCGTGACGGTGCCCCGGTATTGGTTTACCAGGGCTGGATGATCATAATCAACCCCGGAATCAATGTTTGCCACCACAATACCTTCGCCTTTGGTATTAAAATCCGCCCATACATCGTTGGCTCTAATTTGAGCAACCCCCCACTCTGCCACCAGGACGCCTGGGGACACTTGCTGCACCAGGTAAAGCGTGGGGGCTGCATAGATGTAAGCCACTTCCTCACGGGCTGCCAGGGCATTCAGCACATCAGAGCTGCCATCTACCAGCACCATATTCACGATGAAGTAAGGTTTGTAGGCCTTAACCTTGCCATTTCTTTTTTGCGCTTCCAGGTAACGCAGCAGGTCTGCCTGGCTGGTGGCCGCCGTCTGGCGCAGCGCCTCATAGACAATCTCGCCTCGTTCCTGCCATTCCTCCACCTCATAAGCAGCGTTCAGGTCTGCCTGTTGGGTCATAGAGACAAAAAAGAGGCCCTCGCCAGACGCTTCCATGGTCTGAAGCAAGCCCGGCTCAATCTTGAGCGCGGGTGAAGTATCCGCCTGGGTGCTGGAGACAAGGGCGCCAGTCACACCAAACAAAAGAACCAATAAGAGTAAAATTTTCAACTGTTTCATCAGGTTTGCTCTCCTTATGCAATATAGGTTTGATTAGAAACTGCGTTTTACCCTAACATCTGGAGGTTATGAATATGTCCTAAAATCGGGGGGGGTTGTCCCGCGGCCAAAGAAAACAAACCTGGGTAACGGCTGGTCTGGCATTAAGATGGTGATGTCTGTTAATCGGTAAGCAGGGCGCGTTCTAACCAGTCCAGGGCACGGCCGTCACGCACCATTTTGGGGGTGACACGAATGAGCAGCCAACCATAAAGGGCGGCTTCGTTGTACTTTTCACAGTCACTTTCAAAGCGTTCTGGGTGGGCGTGGCCTTTGCTGCGGCCAGTTTCTGTTTGCATCCAGATCCCCCCTTCTATCTCGCAGGCTACCAACTGCGGCTTCCAGCAAAAGTCAAAACGCCATTGACGATGGGCGTGGAAGCGGTATTCGGTCTTGGGCTCCGGTAAACCGGCCAGGTGAATTTGCGCCAGCAGCACTTTGTGCCAGTCAATAGGCTGGCTGCGGCGCAAGGAGGTGGATTTCTGGCGGCGAAACTTCACCCTAGAATTATAGCACCGATGTTCTATATTTGTACCCACCCTTTCTTTCAAATTGTTATGAGCACAACACTTACAGCAGCACAGCAGAATTTTGGGATTGTCCTGAAATCAACGGGTTTAGTCCTGCCTTGGGGGAGCAAAGCCCCGGCCAAGTTCAGGCAGGTTTTTATCTATCAGCCGGATTGATCCGGCGACAGCAGCTATGAAATAGCTTAACAGGCGAAAATTGGCTTAACTTGTCACCATTGGGTTAAGTGAAGGAAACCACTTTGCCAGAACTTGCTGATTCATACAGAGCCAACACGGTACGAACATGGTCACGGGTTTCAGCCAGGGTAAGGTAGGGGGGCGTACCATCGAGAATAGCGCTGTGCATGTCTTCGATTTCACCCAGGTACAGGGGGGCTTCGGGCACATCCACATATTCTGGCTCACCGTCGGCGGGGAAGAAGACCATTTCGGTGTCTTCCACGGCCGTAAACGGCCGTGACATGCGCAACCGCCCCCTGGTGCCAATGATAACAGAACGTGTGTGGTAGGGGGTCACAAACGAGGCGCTAATATGGGCCATACGGCCGTGGCTATAAACCAACTGCCCGGCAAAAAACTCATCCACCCCGCTGTTACCCACCCATTGGCTGCCAAAGACATGTTCTGGCACCCCTTCCATAATGTACTGGGCAAAGCTGACGGGGTAGATGCCCACGTCCCACAAGCAGCCACCTCCAAATTCAGGGACCAGGCGAATATTATCACGTGTCTTAAACTGAAAGTTAAATACGGATTGAATAAGGGTGATGTCACCAAGACGGCCGTTTTTCACAAACTCCCCAGCCAGCTTCATCTGTGGATGGTGACGGTACATAAACGCCTCAGCCAGCACCAGCCCTGTTTCTTGGGCAGTGGCGATCATGTGGTCTACGTCTGCCAGTGTCAGCGCAAAAGGTTTTTCACAGAGTACATGTTTACCAGCACGTAGGGCACGCACCGCCCATTCAGCGTGCAGGTGATTGGGTAAGGAAATATAGACAACATCCACAGCGTCCGAGGTCAGCATTGCCTCATAGCTGGCAAAGGTTTGCGGGATGTCCCAATGCTGGGCGTAACTATCGGCTGACTCCTGGCTGCGGCTGGCCACCGCCGCCAACACGCCCCTGGTCGACTGGCGTATGGCCGGAATGACCCGCCGGTTAATATTTGCCGTTGATAACAATCCCCATCGTATCTTAGTCATGTTTCTTATGTTTACTCACTCACTATCCTTGGGTACGTGTTCCGTTTAAACGAGCAAGGTGTTGGCCAGTTGTTTAATCTGGTTGGCAATGAAGTGGTCGGGGTAAGCCAGCACAAACACTTTCTGGCTGCCCAGGGCCATCATGGAGTCAGAATGGGGCAGTATGGCCCCCACAGGGCAGGTATATTGCGCCTGCAGCCGGGCACGTAGATCAGCCAGGGGAATGGACTTTGGCACCTTGTTGGCCACCAACACCAGGTTGGGTACGCCCAGTTTGCGCGAGATGCTAACGATCACGGCCGTGCCCTGGTAATCTTGATAATCTGGGCGCAAAATGATCGCTTCCGCATCGGAGACACTGACAGACATAAGGGTTTCGTTGTTCAGGCCAGGATGGGTATCCACGAGCAATACATCCAGGTTTAATGCCGACATCAGCTGTTCATAGCCATCTACCAGCAGGCCCACATCGTACCCCCGGATGATCTTGGCAATTTCGCTGGCCTGGGTGCGGGATGGGATAAGGTATAAGCGTCCGGCCAGGTTCGCGCCCAGGTGTGGTGTAATATCCATGGCCGTCTGCTCGATCTCACACTGTCCATGCAAGTAATCATTAAGGGCAAATTCAGGCTGTGGGGCGTCCTCGCCCAAACCAAAAATGATGTGAATACCAGGGGATTGGATATCCGTATCTATCACGGCCACACGTTTACCTGTTGCTACCATGGTCGCAGCCAGGTTAGCGGTGGTGTTTGATTTGCCGGTGCCACCACGATAGGAATGGATAGAGATGATTTTACCCATGATTCTCTCCGCAAATTGTTGCTTCGTTGAGCAGCATGCAACCAGATTTTGCACATTCGTCACACCTTGAATGAGTCATTTGCGCTGCCACTACCAAAAACCGCCCATGACTTCACGGCACAACATGCTTGTTTAAAGATTTGTCGGGGCCATTACCCAATGACTTAATTTTTTTAACACGGCCGTGGCCGCATCTGCCGGGTACTCTAACACAAAGACCCCGGAACTGCCCAACGTCATCATGTTCTGGGAGTGGGGTAACACGACCGTGACCGCACATGGATACACATTGGCAAAGTGGGTCTGCACGGCTGTTTCATCATAATGCGCTGGCGCCTGGTTCACCACCAACCCCTGGTATGGTACATGAAGCCGTTTAGCCAATTCTACCAACACGCCCGTGCCCTGATGGTCTTGCTTATCCAGCCGGCTAACAATAAGAGCCACATCAGACATGGCCGTAACCAACTGTGTCTCTTCACTCACCCCTGCCTGGGTATCTACCAGTAAAAAATCCAGCGCCAGGGTCTCGATCAGCTCCTGGCAGGCATCACCAATTAGGTGAGTAACATAACCGCCGCGCAGCATCCGGGCAATATGTGACGGCTGTGTACTGGCCCCTACCAAAAACAGGTTGCCTAAAACCCCCATCTGGCGTGTTACCTCTACCACACACGTTTCCACGTCACAGGCGCCCCAAATGTAATCGTTGATGGGTGGCGGCATGTGCCCTTCGTCCTGGCCAAACAGCACGTGCAAACTGGGCGCAGCCAGGTTCAAGTCAATGGCGGCCACCCGCCGCCCGGTCTGCGCCAACAGCACTGCCAGGTTGGCGGTTAGCGTGGTCTTCCCGGTGCCCCGGCGGAAGGAATGGATGGAGATCAGGTGTGGCATGACAGCTAACGAACGGCCGTCAGAGGGTTGGCAGCCTCTGGCTGGCCTACACCTCTAGAAACCAAACGAATCTACCAACGTTCTGATTTCCTGGGAGATAATGTGGTGGGGGTAACGCAAGGCAAAAATTTCCTGGCTGGCCAGGGTCATCATTTCATCAGCATGAGGCAATATGGCGGCCACGGGGCAGCGGTATTTACTTTCCACCAGCTCGCGCACCTGCTTAAAGTCATAACGTTCAGGTATTTTGTTGATGATCAGACGCATATCGGGCACTTCCAGCTTGCGGGCCACTTCCACAGTCACGGCCGTGCCCTGGTAATCCTGGTAGTCTGGCCGCAGCGTAATCAAGAGGATATCGGTGATGGCAATAGAGAGCAGTGTCTCATTGCTTAAGCCGGGGTGCGTGTCCACCAGCAGGGCATCCAGCTTTAAAACATCTATCAGGTCATCAAAACCCTGGTTTAATAACCCGACATCATACCCTTCACGCAGCAGCCGCGAGATTTCGCTGGTTTTAATGCTGCCCGGCAGCAGATAAACCTGGCCGGGAATGCCAGTCCCCAGGTTGGCCGTGATGTCATAGGCCACATCCTGAATCTCACATTCACCCCATAAATAATGATTTAAGACATAGCCCAGGTCAGGGGCTTCCAGGTCAAATTGAAACGGGATATGGATACCTGGCGAATTTAAGTCTGTATCCACCACGGCCACCCGTTTCCCTTTCATAGCCAGCATGGCGGCCAAGTTGGCGGTGGTATTAGACTTCCCGGTTCCCCCGCGAAACGAATGAATAGATATGATATGAGACATGATTCTCCTATGGGCTCGTTTACAATTAACTTGGTGTTGTAAAGTGATCACTGTTCAGTTGTCACTATTCAGTTGGGTGTTCTTCCAGACTGATTACTGACCACTGATTACTGACCACTGATTACTGACCACTGTCTACTGACCACTGATTACTGACCACTGTCTACCGTCTTGTCTTCTGCCTGGTTTGATCGGCGCCGGCGGCGGATATCGGCAGCACGGGCTTGTAAATCCTGAAAGAAATCAGAATCCACCGTTTCACTAACTGTCTTCTGCAATTTTGCCTCATCAATCTCAATGCGCAACTGTTGAATTTCCTGACGCAGTGCCTGCTCACGAATATACGCTTCCAAAGCAGCCACAGCCAACGAGGAGAAAGACTCCATCATCTGCTGCAAGTTAGGGTCAAAGGGGATGATGTCGCCCGTGTCAGGGTCTTTGGCGTTAAGCAGCTGCAGCACGCCTTTTACATCCCCCAGGCTGTTTTTCAGCGGGATGGTCAGCATAGAGTGGGTACGGTAGCCAATTTGCTCATCAAAAAGCGGCGGGCCGGAAAAGTCAAACGCTTCAGACTCGTACACATCCGGGATGTTGATAGATTCACCGGTGAGGGCCACCTGAGCAGCCACATTCTGACGGTTAGGGTGGCCGTGTTCATCAACCATCCTCAGCGGCGGGAAAGTGACAGCGTTACCAGACGTGCCCCCTTGGGTAAGGTTTTTAGCATCATTGCGCACAATAACAAACTGCAGCATATCATCTTCGGTGCGCAGGTAGAGGCTGCCGGCGTCAGCCTGGCAGAAACTTTTAGCTTCCACCAGCATCTTCTCTAGCATTTGGTCAAAATCCTGTTCTGAGGCAAGTTCAACGCCGATGGGAATGACGACATGCAGCAGGTTGTCGGCGCGATCACGCTCCTGGCGCACCTGACCCAGCGTGGAACGCAGCTGCCCGGTCATGCGGTTGAAGGTGAGCGCCAGCACCCCAATCTCATCGGCGGACTCCACTATGGCCTGTGCCTCTAGATCGCCGCCACGAATGCGCTCAGACACGATCGTTAACCGGCTCACCGGTCCGACGATATTCGCCCGCAAAACAAACGCCAGGAAAACACCTGCCAAAATAGCTATGAAGCCAATGGTTAACGTCTGCTGTCGTGAGTTGGTCAGGCTGTTTTTCCCCTGGGCCAGTTCCACTTGCAGCTGCAACTGCTGGCTGGCCGTAATGTTGTATAACAGCGCCAACATTCGGTCGGCCAGGGGTACCGATTCATCACGAAACAACAACAAATCCTGTCGCCAGGCATCACTTTCCAACACCGGGAATATCTCCTCCTCCGGCAGTACCAGGAAGGCGGTGCGGTTTTCATCAATAGTGTTTATAAGTGCCTGTTGATCTTCGTCCAGTTCCCCCCGTACCAGCCGCGCTTGCAGCCGCGCCCAAGCCAGGTCATTCACCTGGCTGTTGGCAATATATTCACTGCGATAGCTGCGGTTGCGCGTGGTGGTGTAGCTGCGCAAACCGGAGAGCATCGCCAGAAAAGAGCTTTGGAACTCGGCCAGGTCTTCCAATACAGCCACATCGGTCACAGCAGGTTCTTTGGCTACATCGTCAATCAATTTCTGGGTATCTAGAAGAACGTTGCCGGCCAGCTCTGTGCCTTCTGTGGCTACAATTTTGTAAGCCGGTTCCCGCGCCAATTGGTCATCACGCAGTATAAATAATTCTTCTGCCTTTTCACCATAATTGTTCAGAGCGGTACGCAGCTGCCCCAACAACGCCAATTGGTCTTCGCTGCCTTCGGCGGCCAGCAGCGGCTCTAAGTTGTCCAGATTTGACTCAAAGGCAATGCGCGCCGCCAGATAATCGTTTCGGAAGCGTTCATCACCCAGGGCCAGGTAACCGCGGGTGGTAGACAGCATGCGCAGCAGGTTAGATTCGGCGGCGGCCGCCTCCAGGGCAATGGGCACACGCAGCCGGTTGGTGCTTTCAATTTTCTGGCTGGCGTCGTTACTGCTCAGGTAGCTCAACCCGGCAACGATGAGCGTCAGCAGCACCAGAATAGCAAAACCAATGGTGATTTTGCGACTGATGCGCATACGGCGTAAGGGGGAAAATTTTTGAGACACGGCCGTAACCGGCACCCCTGCCTCCGTGTTCATCGGTCTGTCAACCGCATCATCCAGGGGTGTTTCACTTTCAGAGGATGAGGAGTTTGCTTCGATCATGGCACACGCCTCCATTCATGCACGTTCCACAGGTGAGAATCCCAGTCAGTGAGGTTCACACCCTCAATTTCATTGCTAACGCCAGATACCCGTGACCGGCTGATGAGGGGAATAACAATGACGTTTTCCACCAGCATATCGCTCATTTGCTTAAAGAGACGCTCCCTGGTCTGCGGGTCTGTTTCCACAACGGCCTGCTCATAGAGGGCATCATAGGGTGCATAGCACCAACGACCCACATTAACACCTGACCAGGCGCCATTGTTCTCTTTGGGGACCCGGGCACACGTCCATTCACGCATATACGAACTGGGGTCTGGCGTCTGGTTACCATTCGTAAACAAGAGCATGTCGGCCGTGCCCGCCCACAGGCTGTTAGGAATGGTGGTGCTGGTGCTAAAAAACTGGCCGCTGATGTCAATCTTTACATCAATGCCAATTTGCTTAAGCGATTCCTGGATAATGCGCTGGGTTTCCTGGCGCAGGGCGTTGGAGCCGGTACGAAAGGTGATAGACAGGGGACGGCCGTTTTTCTCTACAATGCCATCGCCATTAGCATCTACCCAACCGGCCAGTGCCAACAGTTCTTGTGCCCTGTCCAGATCATAAGGGTAAAACGCCTGGGAAGAGCGAAAGTTCGCCGGGGCCATCAAAATGGCGTTGGCCTCTTCGCCTGTAGGCCCATACAAGGCGGCAATAGCCTCCTTATCCACGGCATGGGCAATAGCCTGCAAAACAAGGGTGTTGCTTTCATCTGCCAGGGTGCTGAAATACGGGTGTGGCCCTATGTGGGCGGCGTCATTGGGGTTTACCTGAGCCAGGGTTATATGTTCTACACGCCCACCCAGGCTGCTCAGCAACCGGCCCTTGCCTCGTCCCGCTTCTACCATTTCTGTAAGCACACTCCCTTCCAGCTGCAAATTATAAGCAAAATCCACGTCCCCAAATTCCAGGGCAGCGCTGGCGGCTTCTACGGCCGTACCGCCCCCTTTTAATTCAATGCGCTGAAAATACAAATCATCAAATCCCCGGTAATAGGGATTGGCTTCGTAAACAAACTTCACCGTAGTCACCAGCTCGCTGCCCAAAAACAAAACCTCGGCGGTGTTGGCGGAAACAAGCTGGTAAGGGCCGGTACCCACCGGTGTGATGGCGTCGGCATCCTCATTAGAAAATATATGGCCGGGAATGATCATCCCTTCCGCGCCCACAAAAGGCAGCGCCCAGGCTGGGTTGGTATCTTTAAAGTTGACCTGGACAGTATATAAATCCAGCACATCTACGCTGGCTATGGCGCTGTAGGTACTGGCCGTGGCTGTCTGCCTTTCCCGGATAAAATCGTACGTGAACTTAACATCATGTGCCGTAAACGCTTTGCCGTCTGACCAGCGCAGGTTCTTTTTGATCGGCCAGCGCACCCACTGTAAATCAGGGTCAAGCAAATCATTTTCAAAAGACGGGATCTCGGTAGCCAGAATGGGCACCAATTCACCCTGAGCGTTAAAGCTGGCCAGCGGTTCATAAATCAGGCGAGCGGCGTCCCGGTCAGCGGTAGCACTGGTGAGGTGGGGGTTCATGACATTAGGCGCCTGCCACCAGAAGAGCCGTAACGTACGGTCTTTGAGTTCAGACGTGGGAATGACAATGGGTGTGGCCGTAGGCTTGATGACAGGCTCAGCCACGGCCGTGCAGCCTATTAACAGCAAAATCCAGATGATGACAAACGTTTTTTGCAACATAGTTCTTAAAAAGTGCGGTTTACCAAATCTCAAGTTGGTTTTTCACCCCAAATCAATAAATAGTAAGAATGACACAACAACGGTCCACTTTTTAGATCTGCCTCCAGCCACAGCAGGCCTTTCTGAAAAGCGGCCTCGTCAATCAAATGCAATGACGAAAATGCTTTGTTCCGGTAACCGGCGGCGTCATACAACATATAAGGATAGTCGGTCATCTTTTCAGCAGCATTAACCAGGCCAACTTCCTGCATGTAGGCCAGCAATTGAGCTACTGTGGGGTATCGGGCCAGGTTCACATCAATGGTCTCTGGGAAATAGGTTGCCAGAGGTTCACGGTGAGCGATGATCCACTCTGAATCTGTTACTGTACAAACCTTGCCCCCCGGCTTGAGAACACGCATTACCTCTTGAAAATAGGCTGATGGGTGCTGAATATGGTGGCTGACATCTACAGTATAAACCAGATCAAACGTTTCAGCGGGGAAATCCAGGTAACGAGCATAGCCGCTAAACCATTGGACGCCATTGGCGTTGGGGTTAGTCCTGGCTTGTGTCAACATTTTCTCAGCTGGATCCAAACCGTAACACCTGGCATGGGTTCGGGCGGCAATTTCAATAACATAATTGCCGGTACCACACCCTACTTCCAGAACCTGGCTGTTCCCATGCAACTGTCCGGTGTTGATCAAACCTTCTAACACAGGGGGGTCAATTTTCCGATACTGCGCATATTCGTCAGCAAATACATTAAAGTCCTGTCTGTGTTGTTCTTGTTCCCTATTCTTCTTCTGTTTCGGTAAAGCTGCTGTTGTCATTTTCACTTTAGGTTTTACAGTACAGTTATTACAGGTATGCTTATCGTCAACGGAAAGCCGGGAATGGTCAATTGGACATGGGTCAGGGGTCAACCCCTGGTTTTATATGCTGCACCAGATAGACATCCAGCCATTCATCAAACTTATAACCTACTTCTTTAAGCAGACCGACGATGCGAAACCCAATAGACTCTACCATGTGCAGGCTAATGGTGTTCCCTGCATAAACATTACCCATGACGGTGTGGTAGCCAGCCTCATAGGCCGCATCCAGCAACGCTAACAGCAGCTTTTTACCAATCCCCTGGCCCCGGTAGTCCAGCCTGATGTATTCAGAGGCAATAACTGTACGGCCGTAAGCCGGCCGATCAGACCATGGGCTGACTGAGGCAAAACCAATCACTTCACCACCATCTTCAGCGACCAGAATGGGGTAGTCTGGCATGTGGTGGTTGTACCACTGGGTGCGTTCTGCAATGGTTTTAGGTATGGTGTCAAAGGTGTTACATGTATGAATAACAGCCTCGTTATAAATATCGGTAATAGACGGAATATCATGTAGAGTAGCCAGACGGATTATCATGGTAGGTGGTTATTCCAATTGGTCAAATACTTTATGCAAGGCGCGCGGGTGTGATCTGGTCAGCCGGGCCACCTGATCAGTGGTTTCGCGCAGGCGTTGGCTGAGAACATTGATCAGTTCCAGGGATAAATCAGGATATTGACGGGCCAGGGCAATAAGCGGTTCGCGGCGCAGGTTAAGGGTGAGTGTATCTTGCAAGGCTACGGCCGTGTCCGTGTGTGGACTCTCATCAAACAAATTCATCTCACCAAAATAGGCATACGCCTCAATCGTTGCCAGCCGGGCCACTGCATCTCGTCGGGATTCCCGCTCAATGCTTACCCGGCCGCGCACAACCACGTACAGCACCCCACCGGCATCACCTTCTTTGTAAATGGTAGCGTCTTCGTTGTAAAACACCTCTTCACATACGGTAGCCAACACCTTAAGCTGATCCACCGTCATTTCGCGAAAGAAGAGGACCTCCTTTAAAAATATGATGCGCTCGATAGTCGATAACATCGCACTCTCCTTTAGCTGGGGCTGGCCTTTCCCGGCAATCATCTCATGGGCATGCTGGGCGGCCAGGCGTACGCCCTCTTCCGGGGCCAGGCTGGCCTGGGTAAGCATGGCCAGCACCCGGGTGATGGGCAGTGATTTGGCAAAAGACGGCGGCGGATAGTACAGCGTTTCCAGCGTGGCCGGCACTTCTGGTTGAGCGACCTCAGACGCCGTGGGTTGGCCGGTATGCGCCTCACCAGCCAGTATATCTAGCAAGCTGCTGGCTTTGGCCGCCCGGTCACGCCGGGTCTGCTGCCGGTTAGCCATTTTACCGGGCTGATGGGTTTCGGTCGCTGGCGTTGGGTCATCATCTAGCAGTGCCTGCGACACATCAGCATGGCGGCCGTCTGGTTCAGCCGGGGGTGGTAGAGATTCAGGCACGGCCGTTTCTGGCGGTACGGCCGTCGTTTTTTGGGGCGTTATCATCGCCTGCCCAATTTGCCCTAGGGCAAAGGTGGCAATAGACCGCGGCCACGGTTCAACAGCCAGGTCTGTGACCAGTTTTTCCATAGCCTCGGCCGTGGTGGGGAACGGCATGTCCCACGTTTTCCGGCAAACGTCAAGGATTGCGGCGGTAGGGGCATGAGGGTGCAACATGGCGCCGATCACTTCGGCGGTTTGCGGCGTGGTGAGTGATTCCAATGCTTCCAGGGCATTGGCGCGCACCCGGGGCACCTTACTGGCTAATGATTCCCGGATAACCCGGACAGCCGCATTGTCTTGAACGGCCGTGAGCAGGAAAAAAATCTGGTCCGCCAGACGGTCATTCGCCTCACGAAATACATTCTGTAAAACACCCACAGCGGCATAACTGTTAATGGCTTCCAAAGCATCCAGGTAGCCTGCGTTTTCCGCCATTTGCAGCAAGTTTGACTGAATCTGGGCGGTCACCAGCGGCCCATATTCGCGCCGGTTGACCCGTGTCAGAATCACGGTAGCCATTTTACGTAATTGGGCGTTAGGTGAATCAAGCTGTGGGTGCACCATGGGGATCACCTTTTTGCCCAGACTGGTAAGGGTGTTCACGGCCGTTGCCTGTATTTGTGGGCTGGGGTCTTTGAGCGATTCCACCAGACGGCCGTAGGTATGATGGTCACCTACACGGGCCAGCGTCACCAATGCCGCCTCACGCACCCGCTCTACCGGGTCTGTCAGCAATGGGCTCATGACCAGGACAATAGCATCAGCAGCTTGCTGGGAAAGTTTTTGCGCCGAAAACGCTTCCAGAATGAGTGCAGCTTCCAGCCGCACCGGGTCAGAAGGGTCAGACAGCGCGGTGATGATCTCGCCAATAAAACTGGTGTCTTCTGTCTGGCCCAAGACACGTAAGGCATGGGTACGTTCTGGTTTGTCTTCACTGGCCAGCATAGTTTGCACCAGCTGCAGCGCCTGCGCCCGTTGGGCCACATCGCCATATTGCAGCAGAGCTGGCAGCGCCTGGGTACGCACAGCCACGTCAAGGTCAGCCAGCATGGCCGCCGCCATGCTGAGGTATGGTGCCTGACTACGGCCGTTGACCCGTTCCAGGCCTGCCAGTGCCGACCGACGCACCTGGGGATGCATATCTTGTAAAAATTCAGCATACAAATCATGCGCGGCCGGGCTGCGGGCATCGGTGGCTGCTAAAATGTCCAATGTCGCCGTGCGAATGTGGGTATTGCTGTGGCGCGCCAGGTCGGCCAGAATAGGTACGGCTTCGCTGCCCCCCACATCACTGATCAGCGTCACCATAAACAAGGTAAACTCATCACTCTGGCTTTGGGCCAAGCGCTGCTGCAGCCGCTCTAAAGTAGCCGCATCTGTCACGGTAAGATCAACTGGTTCCTGATCCAATAAAAAGGAATAATCTTCCTGTTCCAACATAGAAACCAGCGCATTGGTATAATGTTGGCTGACACGGACCGCCGCAGCAAAATAAATGATCGCTACCACTGCCAGCAGTACTGGTAAAAACCACGTTGTGCCTGTCACAAAAGGCAGCAACAAAAGCAGGCCACCGATCAAGGAGGCTGTGGGTACCAGCATGCCGTTCACAAACGCACGTGCGCGCCCCTTCATTCGCAGGGGCACGGCATTGTACAGCAGGTTATCTATGGGGTTGCGGAAGGTGGTGTTAAAGACATTTGCCGTCAGGTAGGCCAGGGCGCCCAGGATAATCAATCCTGGTGTCAATGATATCAGGCTCAAACCTAGCAGTGTCAGGGCCACCCCGGCTGTGCCCGAAGGAAAAAGCAGGTTGGCTTTGTTAAGACCGCTCTTGCCTATCAACCGGCTTAACAAGAAGATTTGCACCGGCAGCATGAGCAAGTTGGTAAGCCCTTCTAACTTGCCTAGAAAATCTGTAGCCGAACTAAACCGTTGGGACAACAAACTGTCACTGTTAAAGGCGGCATTGATGATGTCGCTGCTCTGGTATTTAAGCAGGGTAAGCAGCAGCGTAACCAGCAAAGTGGCTATAGCCAGCCAGCGCAAATAGGGAGAATTGGCAACGTATTGATAACCATCGCGTACACTCTGGGTGTATGAAACGGTGGAAGATGATGGGGAAGGGGCAGTAACGGCCGTCTGACCGGATGTTTGCCATATAAAAGGAGCCAGCCATACTAGTACAGCCATAACGGCCAGCAATACGGCCCAAAGGGCAATGACCGCCTCTGCCGACCCCAACCAGTTGGTTAAACCGGCTACACTCAGCCCGGCAAATGCCCCGGCCAGGCGCGCGTTAGAAGCCAGCACAGGCACAATACGTTTAGCGGCGCGGGCGTCATAGAAGCCGGTAATATACGTCCACCAATGTAAGTTGAGAATAAACGGGATCACGGTGAACAGGGGGTAGAGCATAAAGTAACCAGCCTGCAGGCTGCCCGCTTGGAGCAAGAACCAGCCGCCGGCCACGGCCGTGGCGCTCAACAGCGCAATGACTATCAACAACCGGTCATTTGCCAGCCTGTCTGCAAAAGGGGAGTAAAGCACTACTAGGGCAATGGCCAGCAGCCCTTCTACAACAAAGCTGTACCCCAACCGGTCTACCCCCACCACATTCCAGAAAAGTGGCTGTACCGTCAGTTTCCCCCAGGTAATGCCCGTTACGGCCATAAAGGCCATTAAAAACAGCAACAAGACGCGTGGCCATTCATGTGGGCGCAGATTAAACAAGCGGTTTACAAACGAGGGCATGGAGGCAAGTATACACGAAAGCCCCTACACGGGGAATGTGTAAAGCGGCTGTGGTTTTGTGAAAAAGTGACGAGGATTGAGGGACTCTATGTGTCACTCCTCTTCCCGTAATCCCTCAATCCTCGCTGCCGAGGGGAGCAAACAAAACATGCAAGCGTCAGCCAATATAAGCTAGATCAGCCACGCTGCCAGTTAGATATAAGCCGCTGAGGCGTCATACATGGCGGCTTTGATCTCCAAAGAATCACGGCGCACGGTAGGATCCATCTCAATCATGGCCGCGATCTTTTCATACCCATACAAGATGGTGGTATGGTCCCGGCTGCCCAGTTTGTTTCCTATTAAAGGCAAGGAAGCGTCTGTTTCCGTGCGCGCCAGGTACATGGCCATCTGGCGTGGGTAGGCGACTGTGCGCTTACGGCTGGCACTTGAGAGGTCATCTAGTGTCACACTGTAATAACGGCAAACGGCAGCAAAAACCTGCTCAATGGTCAGCTTTTCTGGCCGGCGGATCAAGTCAGCCAGGGCCATATTTACCAGCTTCAGATCAACCGATGTGCCCGATAGTTGGGCATAAGCCGTCACTTTGTTAAAGGCCCCTTCCAATTCACGAATGTTATTGCGTACATGCTGGGCAACAAAATCCATGACGGCATCAGGTACAAATACGCCGCACTCTTCTGCCTTTGCTTGTAAGATAGCTTTACGCATTTCAATGTCTGGCATTTGAATGTCAGCCATTAAGCCCCACTCAAAACGAGATTGTAATCGCTCTTCCAGCGTAACCATGGCTTTGGGCGGCCTATCGCTGGAAATGACAACCTGTTTGCCCTGACTGTGCAATTCATTAAATGTGTGAAAGAGTTCCTCTTGAGTGCTTTCCTTACCGGCAATAAACTGGATGTCATCGATCATAAGGACATCTGGCGTACGGTAGCGTTCGCGGAACTCCGCCATCTTTTTATTACGAATGGATTGTACCAGGTCATTGGTGAAAGTTTCAGAGGGGATGTAACAGACAATATAGCCGTCTTGCATACATTTATGGCCGATGGCGTGCAGTAAATGGGTTTTACCCAGGCCAACACCACCATAAATAAAGAGGGGATTGTAGGTTTGGCCGGGATTTTCGGCTACGGAAAGAGCGGCGGCGTGAGCCAGCCGGTTGCTGGTTCCTACCACAAAGGAGGCAAAGGTAAAACGGCCGTTAAGGTTAGCCACCGTTGTTGCTGTTGTTTTGTGGTTGGCTTTGCTTGCTTTTAAGGGGGTGTCATCCCGCTGCATTATTTCTGGTTGTTTAATGATCTCGTCAGCCCATACCACAAACCGTATTTCCACTGACCGGCCCACAATGGCCGTCAGGGTACGCAAGATAGTCTCCCGCAGACGGTTCTCTAACCAATCTTTGGCATAATCATTACGCACACCCACCACATATACGTCATCGTCACAGGTCAACAGACAAGCATCTTTTAACCAGGTGTTAAAGGTTGCTCTGGTCATCTGTAACTCCAGTTCTCCAAGTGTGGCTTTCCAGGCGGCTTCAGGTGTCATTGTCATCATTCCACTACACAGTAGGGTTGCAAACCAACAGGCAAGCAACGACGCATGACCACAGGTCATGAAATGGGTATTAGTTGTAGATAAGGGTATTATTGACCGTTGTTTACACAACAGGAGTTTTTACTTGGGGAACTTCCTCAACCCAACACCGCATCCTCTTTGCCAATCACTCATTGTGCCTTTTTCTGCGTCACGCAGCGACCAACAGCACACACTATAACGGCGAATTTACTATGCAGATATGTTTACAACGGCAAGCCCATTCTAACAGATGGTTTGGCGGGATGCAATGAAAATGGGGGGATTTTGCCTTAAAAGCTGGAACATTTTTAGAAACGCTGAATCTTAAAAAAAACCAATTTTTAAGAGAACCGGCTTGACAAAAAAACCTTCCACCCACATATATGCCCACGGCCGTTGACCAATCGCAGATATGGTGGCCTGATGGCGCTGCCTATTTCGCGCCACTGGCCTGATATTGCAACATCTCATCACCCAAACGGGCGATTAAAATACATTAGCGTGCATTAGCGCAGATATCAGTTGCCTGGTGCCAGGGGCGGCTGCCCTTAAACAGGCTGACCCTATCAAATTACGGCCGTGTCAGAATTTGCCAGGTAAAGGCAGCAGCATGGCGTTCGTCGGCAGCATGGTCCTGACGAAATACCTCATCCCAACCCGACCATTCTATCTCTGGGAAGTAAACATCCCCTACAAACTCCCCTTCTACCAGGGTTAAGTATAAACGTTTGGCCAAAGGGAGTGATTGCGCATACAGTTGGCTGCCACCACCAATCATAACCTCCGGCACGTCCCCAGCGGCCGTTAAGGCTGCCGCCAATGAATGGACAACAGTACAACCAGGCGCTTCGTAATGGGGATTGCCGGTAACGATGATGTTGTGACGGCCGTGCAGCGGTTTAAACTTCGCCGGCACCGAATCATACGTCTTTCGCCCCATAATCACCGGCTTGCCCATGGTGTGCTCCACAAACCATTTCATATCATCGGGCAGCCGCCAGGGCAGGGCGTTATGAGCCCCAATCAGGCGGTTCTTATCCATAGCCACGATCAGAGAAATCATCATAAAACGGGGGTATCCTGGCAAACCAGCATCACCTTCCACGTTCCCTACACAGCGATGGGGGCTTTTATCGAGGGGTGACATTGGTAATGGATCAGTTCAAAATCTTCATAACGGAAGTTAAACAAATCGGTAACGTCAGAATTTAACCTCATTTGCGGCAGCGGGTAAGGCTGGCGGGTAAGCTGCTGCCGGGCCTGCTCCAGGTGATTCTGGTACAGATGGGCATCACCCAACGTATGAATAAACTCTCCCGGTTCATAGCCAGTGACCTGGGCTACCATCAACGTCAGCAGGGCATAAGAAGCTATATTAAAAGGAACGCCCAGGAAAATGTCCGCGCTGCGCTGGTAAAGTTGGCAGGAAAGTTGGCCATCAGCCACATAAAATTGAAACAGGCAATGACAGGGGGGCAGCGCCATGCTGTCTACGTCTGCCACGTTCCAGGCGCTGACAATATGCCGCCGCGAATGTGGGTTGGTTTTTAGCTGGTACAAGAGGGAGGTTATCTGGTCAATGGCCCGGCCATCGGCCGTAGGCCACGACCGCCATTGATACCCATATACCGGACCAAGGTCACCATGTTGGTCGGCCCACTCATCCCAGATTGTGACGCCGTTTTCGTTAAGGTATTTTATGTTTGTGTCACCAGCTAAAAACCAGAGCAGTTCATAGATGATGGAGCGGAAGTGCAGTTTTTTGGTGGTCACAGCCGGGAAGCCATCTGCCAGATTAAAACGCATTTGGTAGCCAAAAACGCCCAGGGTCCCCACACCCGTCCGGTCAGCACGTTCACGGCCGTTTGCCAGCACATGACGCATCAGGTCAAGGTATTGTTTCATAATGGGGCTTCTCCATGACTAATACCAGTACTCAGAAGCCAGCAACCAGTTTTCAGTGGACATTTACTGGCGTTAGGCCCTACTGAAAATTGCACACTGATGACTGAAAACTGATACCAGGTTTTAGATGATATGCCACAGGAGTATAACACGTCGAAGGACGGGTTTCACACAAAGCAGCATCCAGCGGCAGGCGTCCCTTAATTGTCTGCGGGAACGACGCAGCGGAAACCCACGTCAGAGATACCCTGAAACTCGGTAGCCCGCTCGGCCTCGCGGTTGGTAACACGTAGATCAGCTGCCGGGCTGCGGTAGCCGCCACCCCGTAAAACGTGTTCACTGTAGTTGTTGGCGGCCGGGGCGCTGGGGTTGATGGTCTCGCCACGTTCATAATAGATAGCGTCATAACCGTCCTGCACCCACTCCTTAACATTCCCGGCCATATTGTATAGGCCAAATGGGCTGAGGCCATCTGGACGACTGTCTACCGCCTGTAAATTGGTAAAAGCCGGGTTGCCAAAGATGGCCAGGGTATCATCTGGTACGGTATTGCCCCACGGGTAGAGACGGCCGTCATGTCCCCGCGCCGCCAGTTCCCATTCCGCCTCTGTGGGCAGGCGGCCCCCTACCCAATGGCAATAAGCGTCGGCGCCATGCCAGGTGACGTTGTTAATGGGGTGGTTTTCAAAGCCAGGCCGGGCAATATACCCGGTCAACTCATCGGTCATGTAGCTGTTAATGGTTTCAAAATGGGTAGCCAGACAAAGAAAGCCATTGCATTTGCTAACATAGCCACCAATCTCGTTGATGAACACAGCATATTGGGTTACCGTAACTTCATATAAATCAATGTAATAGCCATCCACCGTTACTTCATGCAAAGAAAATTCATCCCCCTCGGCCAGAGGATCATCTTTAGTTGCCCCCATCATAAAGGTTGTGGGCGGAATCAATACCATGGGCATGGCGTCACGTTCGCGGGTGGCAAAGATAAAAGGGGTAACACTGGGGGTAGGTGTGATGGTGGGCGTGTTGGTGGCGGTGGGCACGGCCGTGTTCGTGGGTGTAGCCGGTGTTGTTAAGACACCAGAAGGGGACGTAGGGGTATGGCTGGGCACGGCCGTGTTTGTGTTCGTGGGCGGCGGTGTGGCGGTGGTGGTGGGTGACGCGGTCGGTGTATGGGTGGGCGTGGGCGAAGGGCTGGCGGTGATCGTGGGCGGCGGTGTGGCTGTTGCCGGCCAGCCGCCGTTGGCCGCCAAATACATAAAATCATCGGGCTGGCGCTGCTCAATAAACACAAAGTAGAAGCCGATAAAAATAAAGCCTACCAGCAGCACCGCAGACAAAATAAACAACAAGAACGCCAGGCAGCTGCGGCCGCTGGACTGGTGCATGGCTGACTCTGGTGCCCCGGTGGTTGGTTTAGCGGCCATTTGCCCCGGCGGTATATTCACCGCGGCTGGTATGGGTGGCAGCTCTCGCTTTTTGGTGGAGATGGGAATGGCCGGTGATTGGGGCAGGGGTAACGGGGTAGTCACGGCCGTCTCCCGCTCTAAAATAGAAAGCGGTTCCGGCGTCAATTTTAAAACCCGGTCCAGGGCATCGGCCAGCTCCTCCCCATTTGTCGGCCGTTTCAGCGGCTTTTTGGCCATGGCCATCATGATGACCCCTTCCAGGGCCAGGTCTATCTCTGGCCAGATTTCATGCGGCAGCCGCGGTTCGTCGCTGAGGTGCTTCATGGCAATTTCTAGCGGTTCGGCGCCATCAAATGGTAACTGGCCGGTAACGATCTCATACAAAATGACCCCGACGGCATAAAGATCGCTTTGGGGCACGGCCCCCTTTGACGAGATGGCCTGTTCGGGGGCAATATAGTGAGGCGAGCCGAAAATCTCCCCCTTCGTTTCCGTATCAGCCAGCAGCGCCAGACCAAAATCGGTCAGGTAGGCACGCCCCTGAGCGTCAATCATGATGTTAGACGGTTTAATGTCGCGGTGGATAATGCCTTTGCTGTGGGCATAGTCAAGCGCCTGGCACACTTCACGAATGATATGGCTGACTTCTGGGAACGGCATCCTGACCCCCCGTTCTTTATAATCCGCCAGGATGGTCTTGAGGTCACGCCCCTCTACATACTGCATGGCCATGTAAAACAGGCCAGAAACTTCACCATAGCGATACAGGCGCACGATATGAGGATGTTCCAGTTGGGCAATGGCCTGGGCTTCACGCTCAAAACGGGCGCGGTAATCGGCATCGGCACGGTAGGTGGCATCAATCACCTTGATGGCCACGCTGCGCTTCAGGCGTACATCATACCCGCGGTAGATACGAGCCATGCCCCCTTGCCCTAACAATTCAGCCAGCTGATATTCGTCTAACTGCTGGCCCAAGAGTTCGTCTGCCTGGCGGCGGGTGCCTTTTAAAGCAAGGGCCAGATTCTCCATCAGTTCATGCCCAGATCGGTAACGTTCTTCAGGGCTTTTGCTCAGGGCTTTTAACAGGACTTCAGACACGGCCGTGTTCAGGGCCGGGTTGATTGTGCGCGGCGGCGGTGGCGGCTGGGTGACGTGCTGTACGGCCACACTGGTCGATGACGGATCATCAAAGGGCACACGCCCTACCAGCATCTCATAAAGCATGATGCCCAACGAATAGAGGTCTGACTGGGGCACGGCGGCAGCCGATTTGCGTGCTTGCTCCGGCGCTGTATAACGCGGCGACCCCACCACATGCCCGGATTCTGACTCGGCCACATCCATCGCCAGGCCAAAATCAGAAAGAACAACACGGCCGTGGGTATCAATCAACACATTGGCCGGTTTTACGTCCCGGTGAATAATACCGTGACTATGAGCCGCATCCAAGGCGGCGGCTACAGCTTCACCCACACGCAGCACGTCATCGTGGGGCATCAGGCGGCTTTCAGCAGCATATTTGGCCAGAGCCTGGGCCAGGTCTACCCCCTGCACAAATTCCATAGCATAGTAATAAAGGGGCTCACCCTCACCCTCTTCTACCCCGGCATAGTAAATCTGAACAATATGCTCATGCCGCCACCGGGCCAACGCTTTGGCTTCCTGTACAAAGCGCTGGGCATACACCGGGTTATTACGGTAACGTTCATCCAGCATTTTGACCGCTACGGGCCGATCCAGGGTCTCATCCCAGGCATAATATACCTGTCCCATCCCCCCCCGACCCAGCAGGCGCTCCAGGCGGTAGCTGGCAATTTTACGCCCCAGCAGTGAATCTTGAAGCAAAAGTATAACTCCGTGATCAGAGGCCTGAGTGTGCAGATGTCAGCATAAACACTCAGGCATTTATATCCATTAATTACGCGAGAACAAGCTGCGCTGCTTAAACTGGGCAGCAGTGATGCGCTGAACTTCGCGCACATATTGGTTCAGGCCAGCCGCATAAGATTCTAACAGGTCAGTGGCAATGAGGATGGCCAGGTCAGGGCGGCCTACCGCCATGAGCATGCGCACATGTGGCCGAAAATCACGCAGCGTGATGCGCATCACCTGGTCAGCATCGGTCATCAACCCCCAGGCCAGTTCCTTCTTTTCATTGTCATCTTTGGCTGTCATAAACCGTGTCAGAGAACTGGTGGTGGCCACCTGGCCTACATTTGAAAAAACCTCACGCCCCTTTAACATGTCATTGACGGCATCAAACTGGCTGGGGATTCTATCCAAAAACCGCTGCACCGGCACTGGCAAATTGGCCAACAGCCGAATGGTATCCATGCTTTTGCTGTCGCCAGAGGCCGCCATTTTTTTGATCTGGTCCAGCCCGCCGCCAAAGCCGGCCAGTATAGCCAGGTACTCCTTTTGCAATTTTTCAAACTGGGCATAGCCATGTTCACGGTTGCGGGTGGTTCGTTCATAGGCATTAAGTGCCGCCAGCGAGCGCTGGTGCAGGCCAATAACATCTAACTGGGCCACCGGGATCTCTAACGTCAGCGGATAGACACGGTCTCGTGGGGAATGTTTGCTGGCATCTACAGGCACCAAAATAGCGGGGTTGCGTGTGCTGCCGGCGCGCACGGCCGTAAGTGCTGTTTCCGCGGCCGCCCGGGCGGCTGCATCATTTTCTTGTTTGAGCCGTTCCAACATCTCTACCAATTCCGGCGAGGGCCGGTACCCTACCACATGAATCACCCGGTATAACATCAGCAGATCATTCACCGTCATGCTTAACAGCTCATTGCGCTGCTTAAACAATTCCCGGAGTGACAGGATGGCGGGCATGTCTACGGCTTGCGTTTCTGCGCTGGCTTCCGTGGCCACCTGGGGGGCAGCTTCAAACCGTTTTTGGTCATCAGGGCGAACGTGCAGGGCCGGCGAGTACGGCCGTTTTGTGCCCGGCTGTGCCGCCGGCATCTGGCTTAAATGAACGGCCCATGATAAAGCTTCGTTGGTCAAAATCTCGGCCAGGGCCACACCCCATACACCATCAAAGAAAATGTGGGACAAATCAAAAACAAAGGTTTCACCGGTATCAAATATTGTCAGGGGATGATCGCCAATGCCCCGTTCACCCTGGCGAATGGCGGACAATGGTAAATGCCGTGAACGCTTATCACTGTTGAACCAAATGGGCGCTAACCGTAAACCATCTAGCTCATTTAACAGAGCTTCAGGCAGGTCATCACGCATTTCGGCCATCGTCGCCCGTTTGACATACGCCAGTTTATGCAGTTGAGCCGGGGGATTTTGGGCCGGATGGGCCATCAATGTGGCCACACGCATACGCATCGTGCCCACGTCCACAGGGGTTGCCGAGTTTTCTATACAAATGGGCAACAAATAATAACGCGCCTGGTGAATAATGCCGATATGCGCCGATTCCAAGGGCACTGGCTTACGCATCTCGCCATACACACCAGGTTCCAGGTAAGCCCGAATACTCATTTGCCGCTGGTAAGCAGCCAGGCCATGGCTTTCAGCTTCCCGCACTTTCTGACGCCATTCTGTGACCAAAGATTTAGGCAGGCCGTCCATAGCTACCGCCAAAAATTCATCAAATTTGCGGCGGCGGTAAGCCGGGTAATTTTCGTGGGGCTGCACATCCTGGCCGCGGTGATACGGCCGTTTGGCATCCCATAGGCGGTACATCCGTTGAAAGTGTGCGGCATCTGGCCGCCCGGCAGTTAATACCTGCAAGATATAGATGCTTACCCGTTCCCGCCATTCATTTTCCAGCAGGTCATAGTATTGGTGCAGACAATGAGAAGCCGCCATCGCCCAGGCTGTTACCCTGTCTACCGGCGACAGGGGCAGCTTGTGTTGATTCAACGTTGTGTCAAAGCCATAGGTCTCACAGGTGTGGCGTGCGGTATCATCGCGCAGTGCATAATCGATGTAAAACTGCCAGGTGCCTTCAGGAAAAGAGAGATCCGGGTCTTTGCCGGCCAACTCCAGAAGCCATTGATACCCCTTTAAGACTTTGGCAGGCACATTGTAGAAAGCATTTACTACAGCTTTATCTATCAAGGTTTGTTCCACCCCCTTAAACAAGAGGTTGATGTCACGGCGCACCATTTCCACTGGCGGAATACGCTGTGGCAAGCGTAGCAGATCACTGAGGATAACGCCGGGCACATTACCGGCCGGCACAATACGGGCGATCTTGCTAACGATTTCATCTATTTCCGGTAATGACAAAGATGATAATTCTTGCACTCGCTGTGAACGGGCAATTGTTTGGAGATTATTGATGGTCTTGTAGGTGGCGTCAATTAGCGGATCGCGTTCGTCCATCAGTCGTCGTCCATTCGTTGCCTTTCAGCCAGGATTGCACTGCTGTTATTGTTGCACTGCCTGGTGTACCCATAATTATCCACTATAAAGGGGAAAGTGTAAACCGTACCGGACTAACAGGTTATGTGCCATATGGGTCAAGGGTTTGCCACCTGGTAGATCTGGTGCCAGTTTTCCGGCTTGACAAAGTGTAGTTAAGACACTAATATAATCGTGTCTAAAAGACACAAAGGATACCTGATGCAAACCATTTACCTGCAACAACAGCCTATAAAAGTAGATGCCGCCGATCTTATTCAGGCTGGCGGCGAGGGCATGGTATTTCGCTTAAACAACACGGCCGTCAAACTCTATCACCGGCCTACCCCAAACCATCAAGATAAACTTGACTACCTGTTTGCGTCAGGGTTGGCGTCTCAATTACCCCCGACCGTGCTCGCCCCTTGTGCCCCGGTTACCAATGCGCAACAAAAGGTGATTGGTTTCCAAATGCCCCTGCTGCCGCCGCACAGCTTGCCCTGCAAACAACTGGCAAACCCCCTTTTTCGCCAGAAACACCCCCTCACCCCGGCCACGGCCGTCTCCCTTTGGCAGCAGGTTCACGCCACACTCACCCAGTTGCACCAGCTTGGTGTCATCATCGGCGACCTCAATGACACCAACCTCTTTTTTACCTCCGCCGTATGGCCCACTGCCCAGCCGGCCTTTATCGACGCCGACAGTTACCAGGTGGCCCATTTCCCCTGCCCGGTAGCCATGCCCGCCTTCCTTGATCCGCACCTCTATGGCATCACTGATTTTAGCGCCCGCCCCTACTTCAGCGAGCACACAGATTGGTACGCATTTACCGTGTTGCTGGTTAAAAGTTTGCTGGGGGTGCATCCTTATGGCGGTACACATCCACAGTACAAATCGCTCCCGGCACGGGCCCAGGCGGGGGTGAGCATTTTAGACACGGCCGTAACCCTGCCACCCAATGCCCTGCCCCTGGACACCCTCTCACCTGACTTATTGCACCATCTCCACCGCGTTTTTGCCAGAGGGGAACGGCCGTCTTTCCCCGTCTCTTTGCTGGCACATGCCTTCCGCCGTGCGGCGACCACTCGCCGTCCGGCTGCCGCCCGCCATCAACCCCGCCCCACCATTGGCAGCCATGAAAAAGTGTTGGTGACTACCAACGGCCTCATTGAGCATGTCACCATGTTGCCCCACGGCCGTATCGTGATCATCTTATATGAGGCCAACTGTTACACATTGGGACGGTTAGGTATAGGCGGCAAGCTGACTGAAACGACTCTGTTTACAGGCGCACCGGGCGCCCGTTTTGCCTTGTTTGGTGGGCGCTACCTGGCAGTGAACGCCGCCCACCGGCCCCAACTGCTCATTCTAGACGTAGACGGCAGCCAGCCCCAAACCGTAACGATGATTGAAACGGCTGCTTTTCGGGACACGGCCGTGTTCGCCGCCACTGCCCAACACCTCTACCGCCTTGCTGGCAGCTGGATCATGCGCGGTTCGGTGCAAAACGGCCATTACGTGGAAGAGGCCATCGCCACCGCCCATAAAAACCAAACCTGGTTCCAGGCTTCGCCTTACAGCGAGGCTATCGCCGGGTATCATCGTGTTTTTGCGGCGTATCGCTTTTTTGTGCAGACAAACCGAGGGAATTATGATCTTGACCTGCCTCCCCTGGCGACTGGCGAACATATCGCCGATGTGGGCCTGGCTTTTGGGCGGGACACGGTCGTGGTGGGGTTAAAGGTCAAGGGACACGGCCGTGTCCACACACAGGCACGTGTCTTCTCTTTGGCCGGGCAGCTTATAGATATCTGGCAGGAACCGGCTGACACGCTAGAGGCGCTGATCAATCATTATCCGCTGGCACCACGCCCTGCCCTCGAGCCGGCCACTAAATTATGGCAGCACCCGCATGGGGTGCTGTGCCAGGAACCGTCCAGGCTGCTGTTTCACGCTCAGGTTGAAGCCAGCGCCTGAACCAGCCATTGCTGCACAGGGGCCATCTTCTGAAAATGGTCCAGGCAAATGTCCAATAGATGGGGCGAGGTGACATCAGCAACAGAAAGTGCCGCCGTGGGGTGCGTATAGAGGCCATTGTACAGCAGCCATTCAGCCCGGTTATGGTCCGGGTCAAAACCCCGTGGTGTCTGCTTGTAATGCTTGCCGGCAATGTCATGGGTGCCAGCCTGAGTCACAGCCGTGACGGCCGTCACCAACCTCGGCCCCAGCTTCTCATCCACCACCGCTTCCCGGTAGGCCCGCAACTGTTCTTTAGAAAACACAAACATGCCGGCCATCAGGTCCATCCCCTGGGCATCCAGGTGAAAGCCAAAGGCGGGACACTCCGTCTTTTTGCCCGCCCCCTGCCAGAACATGCCGCTGACAGCCGTTTTATACGGCCGTTTATCCTGGCTGAAGCGTACATCTCGGTAAATGCGCATCAACGAACCACTGCCATTTGTGCGCATGTCTACACGAATATCCGGAACAACGGCCGGCAGCCGGGCACTCATAGCGGCCACAAAGGCGACAGCTGATTCCCATAAATACGCCTGGTACTCCGCTTTGTGGGCCTCAAACCATGGTTTATTGTTGTTTTGGGCCAACGCCTCTAAAAATTGCAGGCCAGCTGCCGGGAAGCCGGCAAAAGCTGTCTTCGTCATGCCTTCACCTCCTCATAAGCGGCGCGGGTCATAGGGTGCAACAACCAGGCTAAGCCTAAAAGCGGCTGAAAAAGAGGGAAGAAACCATAGTCAATGCCAAAGTAACGCCACACTGTGCTGCCAACAGCCTCTGGGTAAAGCACCGTCACTGTACCTATTATAAAGGTCATGCAGGTTTCAAAAGCCAGCACACTGACCGAGAGCCGCCAGGCCCACCGCTGGCGCACAAAAAACCCGATGGTGGCCAGCAGGTAACAGGTACAGGCCACGGCCGTGAGCACCGGCCCTACATAATTAGTGACCCCTTCTTTCAAAAAAAGCTGGTAAGCGGCCCGAAAAAAGGTAGAAATAGCCAATACCGGGTAAGAAATGCCCAATACAAAACCGGCACCGCGCAGCCAGCGTGGCATCAGGGATATCGGCTGCTCTACATCCCCTGTTTGTGAATCATCCATAAACTGTTCTTGCTTCATACCGCGATTTTATCACGATTGCAGTAAAATCAACCTTGATAGGAAACATTCAGACCGGGCAGGTTGGCCATAGCGGCCTAAAACCTGTCAGATCTTGAGGACATGTGAAACAATGTATGGGAACGATCCGCAACCTGAAGAACCTGAACTCTGGGATTACCTGGAGCCAGACCAACGCCGCCCACCTGGCTGCCTGATCATTGTGGCTATCATCGTGATCGTGTCATTGGTGGGTACTTCGCTTTCGGGGCTGGCCTGGCTGTGGTACTCACGCACGCCGGCATCACCCACGCCTACGGCCGTACCCACTCAGACCATCCCCCCCTCCCCTTCACCCCTGGCGGCCGCCACCAACCTCCAAAGTGTCACGGCCGTGCCCACCAACAGCCCAGACCAGGCCGTGGCCTTTATTAACCGCATTGCCTTTGTAGACAGTCATGGTCAGATTGCTACCATTGCCCCTGACGGCCGTGATCAGCGCCTGGTCAGCACAGGACGAGATATTTTTAACTTTCCGGCCTGGTCGCCCGATGGGCAAAGGGTTGCCGCCATTGGCAGCAGCAGCCTCGGCGGTTCCATTGTGGTGATGGCCGAAAATGAGAAAGGCACGGAACCAGAACGATTATATTCTGCGCGGCGTGCCGCCCCGTTTTACCTCTATTGGTCACCAGATGGCCAGACCATCAGCTTTTTAGCCAGTGATCCGGAAGGCATGGCCTTACATCTGGTTCCGGCCGATGGTTCAGCCGAAAGTCGGCTGCGCACCATTGGCGGCCCGTTGTACTGGCAATGGACGGCTGACAGCCGCCAGCTGCTTATCCACAGCGGTTTTGCCGGGGAGGGCGCCCGCCTGGAACTGCTGGAGGCAGCCGGCGATGAAGATGGTGACCCCATCGCCACTCCTGGCTATTTCCAAGCGCCGGGCATTTCAGGGGACGGCCGTATTCTGGTATACGCCGAAGAGCGCGCCCGGCTGGACAGCCAGATTGTGGTGGCCGACACCGACACTGGCAGCAACCAGGCCCAGCGCCATGCCGGGCAAACGGCCATGAGCCTCAGCCCAGATGGTGCGTTACTGGCCTATATCAGCCCAGAGGCGCCAGACGCCACCGATTTCTTCGGCCCGCTTCGGTTGATGGACGTGGCCACGGGGCAGGTGAACCTGCTCAGTCGGGAATTGGTAACCGCTTTTTTCTGGTCACCAAACGGCCGGGCTATTGCCGCCTTTGTGCCCAGCCTGTCCGGCGGGGACATCAATGTGGCACTGCCCGCCAAACGCGTGTTAGCCAGGCCGGGCGCCCAAGTTAGCCTGCCCACGTTTAAGCTGATCGTCTTTGACGTAGCCACAGGCGAAGGTAAATTATTGCTGACCTTCACCCCTACCATTACCTTCTTTACCCAATTTCTGCCCTTCTTTGACCAATATGCCCTCAGCCACCGCATCTGGTCGCCAGACAGTACTGCTCTGGTGCTGCCCATTGTGGAAGACGGCCGTAGCCAAATCTACATTATCCCCATTCATGGCGGCCCCAAACAATTCCTGGTTGAAGGCAGCATGCCATCCTGGAGCCAGCAATGAATTGGCATTAAACGAACATCCGTTATAATTACCAGCCAGTTTTGTTTCAGGAGTGTGCCATGTCTAAAACAGGTTGGTATTTACTTTTAGTTGGTTATATCTGTTTAACTGTCTTGTTCTCATGCCAGGCCGGCCCAAAGGAATCGGCGGCCCTGGTCACGGCCGTGCCGCCCACAGCCACCGTCTTGTTAACGGCCGTCCCTACCCATTTACCCACAGCGACGCCTACCGCCACCCCATCACCTACCTCTTCGGCGACGCCGGCGCCTTCCCTGACGCCTTCGCCCCCACCCACCATCACACCTACCCCCACGGCCACACCAGACACGGCGGTTTATGGGCAGCTTGATACCTTAAAACCCGCCGCTGTTGTTATTTTCTGGCACAGTTATGACGGCTTTGCCCAAACCGTCCTTGAGGAAATTGTGGCCGACTTTAATGCGTCAAACCCTTATGGTGTCACTGTTCAGATGATCCCCAAACCAGGCTATAACGCTATTTACGATGGGGTCATGGCCGCCATGGACCAACCGGCTGAACGACCCGGCCTGGTGGCTGCTTTTCCCAATCAGATAGTAGCGTATGGCCCGGCGGTGGTAGATTTACGGCCGTATGTGCACCATCCCTTCTATGGCTTCAGCCCACCAGACCTGGCTGACTTCTTCCCGGCGGCCACCATAGACCGGCCAGAGCCGCTCTATGGGCTGCCGCTCCACCGTGTTATGGAGCTGTTGTATGTCAATGAAGCGTGGTTGGCCTCCCTTTCCTTGCCGTTTACGGGGGCACCGCTAACACCGGCCCACTTTGCCCAGGCTGCCTGTGCCGCGGCCGATCCGGCGCAAGGGATTACCGGTTACGAAATTGAACCCACCAGCGGCAGTTTCCTGGCCTGGGTAACGGCTTTTGGCGGCGACGTTTACAACGAAACCACCCATACCTTTACATTTGACACCCCAGCGGCCACGGCCGCCATGACCATGCTGCAGCAGCTGCTTCAGGATGAGTGTGCCGTGGTTGCCTCTGGCTTTGACTATCAAGAGCATTTTGCCCGCCAGCAAACGTTGTTTGGGCCGGGCACCTCACGCGGCCTGTATTTTTATGGCCGGGCTGTCAATACCCACAACACCACCCCCTTTACCTGGTCGGTGGCCGCCTTGCCCCATACCACAGACACGGCCGTTCCCTTTATCACCGGGCCAGACTTCGCCATCATGCACACCAACCCGGAAACCCAACTAGGTGCCTGGCTCTTCCTTAAGCACTTCTTCTCCCCAGAAACCCAGGCGCGCTGGGCACGGGTTAACGACTATTTGCCCGCCCGTGCGGCCGCAGCCGATCATTTACACGCCCACTTCCTGGAAAACCCCGCCTATGCCGCCGCCTTCGTCCTGATGGCTCAGGCCCAAAACCCGCCAGCGCCGACGGGCAATTATGACATCTGGCAGGCCATGACAGACGCTTACGGCCGTCTGCTCAATGGGGAAGCGGTGACGGCCGTGTTACAAGAACTGGAACAAGCCACCAATCAGGCGGTGCCCTGAACCTGCAAGTTTGGCTTGATCCTCATTGGAGGTATAATTCTGGCGCTCGTAGAGTTTGTGACATCTGCCACTGTACATTTAATGAGACGGCAGGTGTCAGATACCCCATTAGGAGGAGATTTTCATGAGTTACAAACGTATTTTGACCTTTTCCGTTATTTTTTCGTTCCTATCAGTGGTGCTCATTGCCTGCCAACCCACCACTGTAGAAGTCACACGAGTGGTCAAAGAAACCATTACTGAAGAGGTCCCGGTAGAGGTAGAAGTTCCCGTGGAAGTCACCCGTGTCGTCACGGAAATAGAGACGGTGGTGGAAACGGTGGAAACGATGAGTGATGAAGCTCCCTTGGGCTCTGAAGAGCGGCCCATTCAGGTTCTTTTTGTCCCCTCTGTGGAAGCCGACGTCATCATTTCTGGTGGTGAGCTGCTGGCACAAGAGTTAGAGGCCGCTACCGGCTACAAGTTTGAGGTCAGTGTACCCAACAGCTATGCCGCCACCATTGAAGCCATGTGTGCCTCGCCGGATGACACCGTGGGCTTTATTCCGGCCTTGGGATACGTATTGGCCAATGAACGCTGTGGTGTACAGGTAGGCAATGCAGCCGTACGCTTTGGCTGGCCCGTTTACTGGGCGCAAATTGTCGTCCGTGCTGACAGCGGCATTGAATCACTTGAAGACCTAGCCGGCAAAACCTGGGGCGCGCCCAGCGTTACCTCTACCTCTGGTTACCTGGTACCCACGGCATTGCTCTCGGCCGCTGGGGTTGAGCCTGGTGAAACGGTAGAAACCGGTGGCCACACCCAGGCCATGGTGGCTGTGGCCCAGGGTGACGTAGACTTTGCCACTGCTTTCTTCAGCCCGCCTTTGTTGCCAGACCGCCGCTGGAACCCAGAAGTAGACAGCCCTGAAATCTGGCGCGATGCAGAAGTAGGGCCGGAATTTGTAGACGGCCGTGTCTTTGTGGCCGGCGGTCCCACAGAAGGTGGTTACCGCATTCTGGACGCCCGCGCCGCCGCCATGGAAACCATTCCTACGATTTTTGAAGACACCATGATTTTGGCCATCTCTGACCCCATCCCCAATGATACCGTTTCCTTCGGGCCAGAGTTCCCCCTCAATCAGGCCCAGGAGATCATCAAGGCGTTAGCTGCGTATGCGGCCTCTGATGCCTGCCAGGAACCGCCGGAAGGTGTGGTTACCCTCTGTTCTGACTCCTTCTACAGTTGGACCGGCGCCGAACCGACCACTGATGCTGCCTATGACCCCATCCGCTTTATGATCCAGGCTTTAGGCATGACCGAAGAAGAGATTTTGGGAGAATAATTCTTTACGAGCAAAGAGAGCCGGGCGTGTACCCGGCTCTCTTTTTTCCCTCATATGTTACGAGTCATTAATCTGACAAAAGTTTATAATGATGGCACCGTCGCTTTGGAAAACGTGAGCTTTGAAGTGCCTGACGGGCAGTTCCTGGCCGTTGTGGGGCTCAGTGGCTCTGGCAAAAGCACCCTCTTGCGTTGTGTCAACCGGCTGATTGAACCAACATCAGGTGAGATCTGGTGGAATGATGTGCAGCTTTCACACGTTACCGGTGAAGAGCTGCGCCGGGCCCGGCGCAAGATCGGCATGATCTTTCAGCACTTTAACCTGGTGCAGCGATCATCGGTATTAAAAAATGTGATGAGCGGCCGTTTAGGCTATGTGAACTCTATCACCAGCGTTATGGGGCGGTTCCCCGCAGCCGATATACAAAAAGCGTACCAAAGTCTAAAACGGGTAGGCATTCAGGATAAGGCCAACAATCGGGCCGATGAGTTAAGCGGCGGCCAGCAGCAGCGGGTGGGCATTGCCCGGGCGCTGATGCAAGACCCGGAACTTATCCTGGCCGATGAACCGGTGGCCAGCCTGGATCCGGTGCTGGCGCACAGTATCATGAAGCATTTGCAACAGATTAACCGAGAAGACGGTATCACCGTTTTGTGCAGCCTGCACTTTTTAGACCTGGTGCAGCAATACGGCGACCGGGTCATTGCCTTAAACCAGGGACGGTTGGTTTTTGAGGGCCGGCCGGCCGACATTGACGACAAACGCTTCAAAGAGATTTACGGAGAGGACGCCCAGCGCATTGGTTAATGTATCATCCGAAGCGCGTCATCCGTAACCCGCATGGGTGATCTGGAAAACGGGTAGCGGTTCATGGTCTGCGGATGGCGATTGATGGTTTACGGGAAGGAAGCATGAAGCAAGCGGAAAAACAAACACGGTCACCCCGACGTGTATTGACAATTATCATAGCCACATTGGCGCTTATTGTGTTATATGCCTATACCATTGATGTTACCAAGATAAATTTTGAAGAACCGCAAGATGCAAACCGCCAGCGAGCTGTAACGCGCGTGATACGGTCACTGGCGCGGCCCGATTTTTTTGAGCACAGCGAAGAAAAAAGGGCCATGAACATCACCGTCAATATACCTTGCGTGCAGGAAAAAAGGGAGTCAGAATTTTCCTTGTCTGACGGCCGTACCGCAGCCATCTCCCCTAACTGCGCCAGCACCACCCAGGACACTATCGTGGTGAATGGTACGGGTTTCCGGCCACGTACAAACGGCATTGTCCGCTGGCACCCACCTGGTGATGTACAAACCACCCGGGCATTAGCTGCCTTCCGCACCGACGCCGACGGGGTGTTCCAGGCGAGCTTTACAATGCCAGACATACGGCCGTCTGACGACCCCCAGCGCATTGAAATTGAAGAGAAATGGCCCAGCGGGGGCTTCCTGGGCACAGGCATCATTGGCCTGAGCGAGGCATCTGAAATTACAATTGATAAAATCGTAGAAACGGTGCTGCTGGCACTTGCGGCCACCACGGTGGGCACCCTGCTGGCCGTGCCTATTTCATTCCTGGCCGCCCGGAATCTGATGGCCAACGTCGGGTTACCATTAGCGGCGGTGATGACGGCCGTGATCTTGTTGGCGCTGGGTTATTTTCTGGGCAATTGGGTCACCACACTACTGCTTGACCTGGCAGCAACGCTCACCCCTAACCCCCTCATCAACACGGGCATAGCTATCGTGTCATTCATCTTTGCGGCCGTTCTTATGAAGGTAGGCCCCTCTGCGCTTTCCTCAGAAGAATTTAATCGTATGCGGACGTTCACCGAATGGATCCGTGTCATGATTGTTATGACCATCGTTTTTTTTGCCGTCGCCTTGCTGGCACATATGGGCATTGAGTTCGGTGATAGGGTAACATCTCAATTGGGGGGGCCGGCATTCCTGGGGCGTTTTATCAGCTTTTTATCCGAAAGTGTGACCGTACTGTCACCATTTATTGTCGGCTTTTCGCTAGGGCTGGTAGGTGCGTCGCTGGGCGCCACCTACGGTCAGGAAGCGATCTTACGGGCGCCAGAGATGCCCGGGCGAATCATCACCGGGATCACGGCGATGTTAGCCACGGCCATTCTCATTTACGGCACTGGCTCTTTGTGCAACTGGCTCTGGCAGTTTGACAACCCTGCCTATTGGACCCTATACCCAGCCGTCATTGGCAGCGTGATCATGCTTGTCGCCGGGGTAAGCAGCCCCCCCAAACGGCCGTTCCCTATTGGCTTTGTCTTATACACCCTCTTTCGTTTTGTGCTTAATGTCATTCGGTCTATTGAGCCGCTTATTTACGTGATTGTTTTTGTGGTGTGGGTCGGTGTAGGACCATTTGCCGGGGTGCTGGCACTAACCATTCACACCATTGCTGCTTTGGGTAAACTCTATTCCGAGCAGGTAGAAAGCATTGCAGAGGGGCCTGTGGAGGCCATCACAGCTACCGGCGCCACCAGCCTGCAAACCGTTGTCTACGCCGTCATTCCCCAGATCGTCCCCCCCTTTATCGCCTTTACCCTATACCGGTGGGACATCAACGTACGCTTCTCTACAATCCTTGGGTTCGCCGGCGGTGGCGGTATTGGTTTTGTGCTGGTACAGGCCATTAACTTGTTCCAATACCGGCAAGCGGCCGTCATGATGATTGCCATCGCCATTGTCGTCTGGGTGCTGGACTATGCCAGTTCAGAAATACGCAACCGGGTCATTTAGAGAACCTGTAGCTAAATTGACTCGCGTAATTTGTGCAATAGGCAGCTTGCGCTATCATCACATGAATGAGTACAAGGATAGCGCTGCTTGCTACCACCATATCAAACATGGTGGTAGCGCGCTCTAAAGTCGATCTAATAGCTTACGTACTTGGTGAACTGCTTCATTCATTGCAGGCACAACGCGCCTGTATAGGTCTGGGGAAAGAGTCATATGAGAACGATAGGGAGAGGTTTTTTGCGCTAGATGAGGGGAGCAAAATTCAGCCCGCGTTGTTGCCTGATAAGGCCACCAGAAACTTACTTGAGGAAGTTATCCATTCTTCCCTGATTGTTAATACCCGGCTATCTTCATTCCCCACAATTTGTATGCCAATTATTTCCCGATCAGGAACAATCGGTGCACTTATGCTTGAAAGGCCAGCCTTTAAAGAACCATTTGATGCTGAAGATCAAGAGTTTTTATCCATCATTGCCTGTCACCTTGGCACATTGATCGAGAAGTATGAATTAGAGAAGACATTACATTACGTAGCAGAATATGACCATTTGACAACCCTGTTGCCGAATCAGATGTGGTTTTGGCGGCGACTAGAGGCATTGATAGATTCTTCCACAAAATTAAAGACTATGGTGGCCATATTTTTTATGGATTCAGATAATTTCGAAAAGGCAAACGAACGGTACGGCCATCGCTTTGGGGACAAGGCGCTATATACCATAGCACAATGCTTAAAAGAGGCTGTGCCTCCCACGTCCATGCTCGCTCGCATGAGCGGTGATGAATTTGGTCTTATAAAAGAAGTTGAATCGGTTGAGGAAGCAAGACATATTGCGGTGGCAGTGGTTGAAGCGTTTCGCAAGCCTATTGTCGTTCAGGAACAACAGTTAATGGTGACGTTTAGTGTTGGTATTTCCATTTTTCCCCTGGATGGACAAGAGCCAGTTGAGCTGCTAGATAAAGCTGACAGAGCATTGTATATGGCAAAACAGCATGGCAAAAATTGCTTTAAGCTTTTTAATCCTGATATCAGGCTTTAGCTTTTCCTTATGCCCATAACCCGGAAACCTACCCGGTAGTTTTTTTCAATCGGGCCGCTGGGACTATCAAACCCCCTTATGAAGTTAGACACTTTGTTAGGTTCATCAAACCAGGCACCCCCACGTACAGCCCGCCTATTCGTGCCAGATAAATGCGTGCTTTCAGGCGTTTCAAATTCATTTAGACACCATTCTTTGACATTGCCACACATATCCAGAGCACCGCAAGGAGCGGCAGATGCTGGGGGATAGACGCCTACGGCAACGGTTTTGCTAAGTTTACTCTCCTTGGTGTTGGCATAAGCGCCATTCCAAGCATCACTCCAGGGGTAAGCTCTGATGGGATCACCCCCCGTTGCGGCCAATTGCCATTCCCATTCCGTTGGCAAACGGATCTCATAATTGGTCATCTTAGAACTAAGCCACCGACAAAAGGCAACCGCCTGATACCATGAAACCCATTCTGCCGGGTAATTGGCAAATGGGGGGGTTTGTTGGCCTGGTTTATCTTGAATGGTAGCTAGCCCTTCCCACCACTCGGCGTTTCTATATCCGTCTTCGGCTTCAAAAAAAGCCGTCATTTGTTGGTTTGTAATCGGGTATTTAGCGATCAAAAAACCGTTAACGGCGTGCCCATCTAATAAAGCGCCATCTTCCGCATGTACATTCACCTCACCATCGGCCACCTCGCACCAGACAATATCAGGTATCCCATTATCGTCTACGCCAACGCCGGGACGGGGGTCTCCCAATTGAGCCAGACGTTCACCTAGTTGGGCACGACGACTATGATCAATATCTACTTTTTCAAGAAACTCTACCAGGCGTTCAACTTCGGGGCGCAAAAACTCTTTTTCATATTGTGTCAAGTCTGAGTTGGGTGAAACAACTCTACGCCATACTGCTCCGGGATTAGCAAGGTTTGAGTCTACTTCGCTTGTGGCTGCACTCTGTTGTTCCAATATTTCATAGACAGGCTGTACTTTTTCCTGAGGCCATAAGAACTCCAGTTTTTGCCCATTCACGTTCCATTCTTTGGCTGCGCTTCGCATTTGCTCCAGCAAACGGCCGTCTTCGATCTTCCGCCTAATAATCTCGCTAAAATGTGGGATATTGTCGTTCATAAAAAGGACTTCATGCACCACTTCAAAGTCACCACTATTGCTTTCGATTATCAGGCCAGCATTCTTGAGCGCATTAAGTATTTTGCTCAAACCTGGGTTTGTCTCCTGGAGCTTTACCGGCCGAACCTTATAGATGCGGCCAAAATCTTGCCTTTCTACGGCTACTGTTTTTGAAAGCAGCCGCGTAATAGTCACCAACTCTTTTTCACTTAACGTTTGAAAGACTTCTGTTACCTGACCCTGCATCGAGTTTTTTAAGCCGCCCAGTTTGTTATAAGCCGCCAGGGTTATGATGGCCCCTTCTCGAAGTTCATAAAGCTTGGATAAGGTAAAGGCTAAGGGGGCCAGTTGATAATCTAGTGCTACAACATCTTCAATAATGTGGTCCACTAAACCCGGCTCATACTCGACCCCAGTCCCTTCCAGAGGACCGTAGATAATATCGGTTAGCTGCGAGCCAGCATTAGGTGATTTCAAAAGCATGGTGTGGCCTAAATCAAACAGTTTGACCAGATCAGGCACAAGCAAACAAGTTGGATAATAGTCCATTCTTAAAGTGATAACAATTCTTACATTTTCAGCCTGATTAACCGTGTGCCAGAGCATTTTAGCAAACTGATTGACATACATTGGCTCAACAAGCGTAAAGAGTTCCTCAAATTGATCAATGCAAATCAAGACGCGCTTCGGCTTAAATCTGCCACACAGGTCAGTCAGCCGTTTCTCGCTATGCCTGAGCATCGTAGCCAGGTTATCGGCACTCCACATCTTTAATTCTGGTTGCAATTTATTGGCCAATGATTCAAAGGGGTTGGTCGGTTTTTGGCCGGTGTTCCTTGTTTCTCCTGGTGTAAAACTTATCGTCACCCATTGCTTGTCTTGCCTTTTTAGTTCAGGCAACAGGCCGGCAAAAACCAATGAAGATTTGCCACATCCTGTTTGGCCAATAATGGCCACAAAACGGGCATTGTCGGTATGAATCTTTTCTATCAGAGCAGCCTTATCTTGATCACGGCCGAAGAATCTAGGAGCATCATCTTCTGAATACGGCCGTAAACCTGGAAAAGGGTTTCCTGTTATTTGACGAGGAAACCCCTGATCGTTAACCAATAAGCCTTGACCTGGTGATTGAATTTCGGGAGGCAGCTTGATATCAGGGCGGTTCTCTCTAATAAACTGTACAAGTTTCGGCACCTGATGACGACGCTCAAGATGCTCAATTAGTTCCAGAGATTTGATCTGCCTGGTTTCCCCCTTTAACCCTTCAAAACTCACACCTAACTCCGAACAGAGAATTCTGAGTTCATCTAAATTATAGTGGGTTTCCAATATGACGCGCAGTTTGGATAATAATTCTTCATTCATTGGTTAGACTGGCTTTATATCATAAGATATTCAGGGTCAAAAACAATAATAAAATTTTAACAGGGGCATCAATAAGCGCAAATAAAGTGTGGTGAAACTTATTTTAACACCGGGAAGTACATCACAGCACCATCAACCATACGCACCGTTGTTATAACATTGGGCGACTACCTGTTTGGGCAAACAGATACTTTGATGAGTTGTGTCAGGCTGAGTGAACCACGGCCGTCACCCCCAACAACCACACCCGTTAGATGCTGCCCCCAGCCTACCGGCGTCAAACTGCACAACCACTTTGTAAAACTTTTGGCAATCCCCCCCCTACCCGCTACAATCCACTTTGGTACACTTAGAGCTTGTTTACCATGAACATGGTGTTCTGAAGTAACCAGTGCGCGGTTACCAGTATTCAGTTGGGTGTTTTTCTGGACTGATTACTGGATACCAATGACTGATTACTTGGTAAAAGTCTAAAGTTATTTTTGAACGAACCCTTAGAGTTAAGATCCAGCCGTTCAGGTGTTTAAGCACAACCATATCTCCTGAACTTGCACACGCCCGGTATGATTTATGCGCTGGCCGCCTTACGAACACGTCTTTTTTGATTGCGATTCAACCCTTACGGCCGTGGAGGGTATAGACATCCTGGCTGAAACCGTCGGCAAAAAATGGCGCGTCGAGGTATTAACCAATGCGGCTATGGACGGCAAGCTGGACCTGGAAGATGTCTACGCCAAACGGTTACAGGCCATCAAACCCACACGTGAGCAGATACGTGAGGTCAAGCGCATTTATAAAAGGCGCGTGGTTGAAGATGCGCGGGAAGTGATCACCGCCCTGCAAACATTAGGCCACCAGGTGTACATTATCAGTGGTGGCCTGGCCGAACCGGTAGCCGAATTTGGCGTGCACCTGGGGGTTCCCCGTGAGCACATCCGCGCCGTTCATGTAGACTATGACAAACTGGCCGGCCGCTGGTGGGAAGAAGTACGCCTGGAAACAGATAAACCTGCGCCGGAGCGCTATCTGGACTATGAAGAAGGCGCCCTGACCATCAGCGACGGCAAGGCGCAGATCGTACGAGATCTGTTAGGGGAACAGCCTGGTCGTACCCTGCTCATTGGCGACGGCACCAGTGACCTGTTGGCCAGCAAAGCCGTAGACGTGTTTGTTGGTTTTGGCGGCGTTGTTGAACGACAGCGTGTCCGCAGTGAAGCCCCCGTTTTCCTGCACAGCCCCAGCCTGGCCCCCCTGCTGGTTCTGGCTGCAGGCCCAGCCGCAGGCCGTCTTTTGCAAACCAGCCCGCACCATGACATATTCGATAAAGGTTTTCAGCTTATACAAACAGGAGCATTAAGTTTTAACAATGACCGACTCAAATCAAAATTCTTTCAGGCACTCCGCACCGCACATCAAACTATTTATCCCCGGTCCGACTGAAGTTCGCCCTGAGATTTTAGATGCCCAGGGCCGATGGATGGTTGGCCACCGTATGCCGGAATGCGGCGACCTTATTGCCAGCATCCAACCCAAACTGCAACAGGTCTTCATGACCAAACAGCGCGTGCAAATAGCAGCGGCTACCGGCACCGGCTTTATGGAAGCCTCTGTGCGCTGCACCGTCAATAAAAAAGTACTCAACTGCGTCAACGGTGCCTTCAGCCAGCGCATGGCAGAAATTACCGTGGGCAACGGCAAAGCCAATGAGGTTTATGAGGTGGAATGGGGTCAGGCTATTCTGCCAGAACCGGTCGCTGAGCGGCTGGTCAGCGGCCAATTTGACGCCGTGACCATAGCCCACAATGAAACCAGCACCGGCGTTGCCAGCCCTGTTGGCGATATTGCCGCCGCCATTCGCGCGCTACCTAACGGACAAGACATTATCATCATCGTAGACGCTGTCAGCAGCCTGTCTGGGGCTTACCTGCCATTTGATGAATGGGACCTGGATGTGCTGCTTACGTCCAGCCAGAAAGCGTTTGCCCTGCCCCCTGGCCTGGCTTTTTGTGCCGTCTCCCAGCGGGCCATGGCTAAAGCCAAAACGGTACCCAACCGGGGCTATTATTTTGATTTTCTGGATCTGGACAAATATCTGCAAAAGAACCAGACCCCAGCCACCACGCCAGTGTCTCTGCTTTACGCCGCCGATGTGCAGTTAGACCACATCCTGGCTGAAGGCATGACAGCGCGCATCGCCCGCCACCTGGCCATGCGTGACCGGACCATTCAATGGGTAACAGGCAAAGGGTTTAAGCTGTTTGCGGCCCCAGGTTATGAATCACCAACGGTGACCACGGCCGTAAACAACCTGGAAATTGACATCTCAGCCCTCAACAAGTTCCTGCGAGGGCATGGTATGATCATCTCCAATGGCTATGGCAATTTAAAAGGCAAATCCTTCCGCATTGCCCATATGGGTGACCTGCAACTGGCAGACCTGGAAGCGTTGTTTGCGGCCATGGACACATTCATGGAAAATGAGCGCTGACAGGCGTTAAAACCTGCTAGGCTGTTGAGAGCTTAAACTGGTGTGCCTGAATTTGACCACCCTCAGGCACACGAGTATAATCTTCCGTCGCTTCGTGAATGAGCGATAGGTTAAATTTGCGTGATTATAGGCATCATTATTGCCCATGATCCGTACAATTTAACACATCACTTTACTAAATCCACAGGGCATCTTGCCCTGGTTTTTTTTAGGAGACTGAGAGATGCCGAAACGTACTTATCAACCCAAAATTCGCCGCCGCCTGCGTGTGCATGGTTTTCGGGCCCGCATGAAGACCCAGGGCGGCCGCCGTGTGATTAATGCCCGGCGGGCCAGAGGCCGCCAGCAGTTATCTGTGAGCATGAACGAACACGTTAAAAAGGTGAACTGGAATGCGACTTCAGCCACGGCGTACCGTTCGGTGAAACGGTGGGGTGGCGGTAAATAATTGTTTCAGGCCGGACCTTTATGCTGCAATCATCTCACCGTTTGCGGCGGCCGGCCGACGTGGAACGGGTACGGCGGGAAGGCCACAGCTGGCGTCATCCCCTGGTGATTTTACTGGTACACGCAAATTCACTCGACACCAGCCGCTTTGCATTTATTGCCAGCCGGCGCGTGGGCAAAGCGGTCAGGCGTAACCGGGCCAGGCGTTTATTGCGAGAATCGGTAAGGTTGCACTTGAACGAGATTCAACCAGGTTGGGATTGTGTCTTAATTGCCCGGTCGGCACTGCCTCAGGCATCTTATGCGGAGGTAGAAACGGCCGTTTTGCAATTATTGGCGCGTGCGAAACTTTTAATAACCCCTCAAGGCGAAACCAGCCTTTAAGGGTTTACCAGACATGAAAAAAATCGCCCTTGGGTGCATTCGTTTTTATCAAAGGTTTATCTCGCGTTACACACCGCCAAGCTGCCGTTTTCAACCCACCTGTTCCTATTATGGCTATGAAGCCATCGAAAAATATGGCCTATTAAAAGGTGGCTGGCTGGCGATTAAGCGTATTGCCCGCTGCCACCCTCTAAACCCCGGTGGGTACGACCCTGTTCCCTGAACTGGATGAAAGCGGAGGTTATTCATTGTTTACAGGCAAACGGCCGTTGCGACGGCCCTTAATACTCTTCACCCTCCTGGTTGGTTGGCTGCTGACCGGCTGTGCTGCTTCAAGCGTTAGCAATGAAAACTGGCCAGGACTCGCCACAGACGGACAATCCGTTTACGTGGCTTACGGCCCGGCGGTAGCGGCCTATGATGCGGCTACAGAGACAGAACGTTGGCTCTACAAATCTGAAAATCGCGCTCTTCAGTTTAATGCAGCGCCCTCTGTGCAAGACGGCCGTGTTATTCTTGGGGATTACGGCGCGGCCGGCGGCATGTTCTCCCCTTCTATTAAAGTTTCTATTTACAGTCTGGAAGAGAAAGAGAACACGATTACGGCCCCACTCTGGACCAACAGCATCGTCGCCAAAGACAAAATCATCGCCGGGCCGCTGCAAGTGGGTGATATAGCCTATGTGGGCACCGCCGACCGCCACCTGTTGGCCCTGGATGCCGACACTGGCGCGGAAATATGGCGCTTTGACACCGATGGCCCAGTATGGGCCCAACCTACCTACCACGAAGGCATACTCTACGTTACGTCGCTGGATAAACACGTCTACGCGCTGGATGCCGACACTGGCAAAGAGGTATGGCAGGCAGAACTTGACGGCGCCATTTCCGCTCAACCCATTGTAAATCCCGATGAAAAACTGGTTTATGTTGGCGCCTATGACAATGCACTACATGCCCTGGACATAAACGACGGGACAGAGCAATGGCAGGTAAAAGCCACTAACTGGATTTGGAGTGCACCAGCGCTGGCAGACGGCCGGCTCTATTTTGTCGACAGCAGCGCCCAGGCTTACGCTGTAGATGCCGCCAATGGCGACCTGTTATGGCAGGTCGCTGTCAACGAAATGCGCCAGGTGGCTGGCACCCTTTTACCGACACCCCAAAAGGTCAAGGGGGCTGTTCAGGCCAGTCCGGTGGTGGCCGATGGCCGGGTGTACATTGCTTCTGAAGGGAATCGGGAGACAGATGAAGGGCTGCTTATTGCCCTGGACGCCAACAGCGGCGAAGAAATATGGCAGCGTACCGTGAATTCACCGCTGTTTGCGACCCCTGTTGTTATAGACGATGTGATTGTGGTGGCTATGCAGAGCGAACTGGCTGTCCTGGCCGCTTTCGACCTGGAATCCGGCGATCCAAAGTGGACGTATTTACCCGTTTTGGAATAGTGTAGGAATAAGTTATGGGTGAACTATTTTCAATTATATGGAATGGGGCGATTATTGACCCCATGCTAAATGCCCTGCTGCTGCTGTATGGCCTGGTGGGCAACTTTGTGGTGGCTATTGCCATCTTTACCGTTATCACGCGCATCATTATGCTGCCGCTGAGTATGCGGCAGCAGCGCAGCATGGCCCGTACCCAGGAAATGCAGCCTCAGATACGAGCCATCCAACAAAAGTACAAAGACAATCCACAAAAAATGCAAGAGGAATTCGGCAAAATCGGGTATAACCCGGCTGAGAGCCTGACCGGGTGTTTGCCACTTATTGCCACCATGCCCATCTTGTTTGGCTTGTTTGCGGTCCTGCGCATTGTCCTGAGTACGACACCCCAATCTCTATTGGAATTAACGCAGCGCGCTTATTCCTTTATTGACCTCACCGCCCTGCTGCCTATCAACAGCCAGTTTTTGTGGATGAATCTGGGGCAGCCTGATCCTTTTTACGTGTTACCCATCTTGGTGTTTGTGACCATGTTTGTACAAACACGCATTTCTACGCCAGCGGCGCAGCGCAACCAAAACAAAGACGCGGATCAAAAGAAAAAGCAGCAGCAAGACGATCCTACAGCGGCCATGACCCAATCGATGCAATATACCATGCCGCTGATGTTTGGCTTTTTCTCCCTTTCTTTTCAAGCAGGGTTGTCCATCTATTTTGTCCTCTCTAATCTGATAGGTATTGGCCAGGGATATTACACGCGCAAGGTGATGGAAAATGAAAAAACAGCCCGAGAAAATGGAAAGGATTTGAAGGAATCAGGCAAGCCCGCAGAGGCAGTGTCTTCCTCCAACGGCCGTGTCTCTACAGAGGCCCAAAAGGAAATTGCGGGACAACCTGAAGTCTGGGCCAAAACCGCAAAGCCGCCAGCAAAAAAGAGTACATCCAAACGAAAGAAAAAGAAGAAATGAGTTTGTAACTGCTGTCATCGAGTGGAATTGAGGGTTAACTTATGAGTGAAGGACGTAATATTGAAATAAGACGCGCCACCGTTGAGGAGGCTGTTGAAGCCGGGCTGGCGCAGTTAGGGTTAAAGCGCAATGACGTGATCGTAGACGTTATTGACGAAGGCAGCAAGGGCATTTTGGGTCTGGGGGCGCGTGAAGCCGTCGTGCGCCTGGTGCCTATGGTAACTACGCCCGTGGCACCCACACCACCCCCACCGCCGCCCGTCAGGCGCCAACCATCACCGCCCCAACGCCAGCCAACGCCGCCAAAAGAAGGTAAAGTCGAAGGCGGCCGTGCCGGCGGCACGGCCGTACTGGCCGAATTTTCCACAGAAGAACTGGAAAAGGAACGGGATACCGCCCTGGATATCATGCATACCTTGCTGCAAAAAATGCAAATCGAAGCTGAGATCACGGCCGTTGTCACCGAACCAGATGATCTTACGGGCCGGCAAATTAACCTGATCCAGGTGACTGGCCGCGACCTGGGTGTGTTGATTGGCCCCCGCGGTGAGACATTGAATGCACTGCAATACATTGGCCGACTGATGGTCGGCCATCGCCTGCATCAACGGGCTGACTTTATTGTAGACATTGAAGGTTACCGGGAACGGCGTAAACAGGCGTTGGCGCGGCTGGCTGAACGCATGGCCGGCAAAGTGATCAAACAACGGCGTCCTGTTAGTCTGGAACCTATGCCCCCCAATGAGCGCCGCGTTATCCACATGGCGCTGCGTGAGTATGCTGAGGTTTATACCCAAAGCACGGGGGAAGGCAACCGCCGCCGCGTGCGCATTTTGCCGAAGTAAAAAAGGCCCGGTAACTTTTGTTACTGGGCCCTTCCATACCATCCTCCTATAAGCTTACCAACTTGACATTGGTAATGGCCGGAATCTTGGCCAATGCATCTAAGACAGCCATGTCTGGTTTGCTGTCCAGGTTAATAAATGACAGCGCTTCGCCCCCTGGTTTATCACGCCCCATACGCCATTCACCAATATTCACTTCATAGGCAGCCAAGATCGTACCCACCTGACCAATAACACCGGGAACGTCCTTATTCCGCAATACCAGCACCTCACCTACAGGTTTGGCTTCCAGCTTATATTCGTCCACCTGTACCAGGCGCGGTTCGCTGCCGCCAAAAAGAACCCCGGCCAACAGCCGCTCCCCCTTCTCCCACTGCACCTTGCAAGAAATGAGATTAGGATAATCAATGGGGGTAAGGCCTTTAGTCTGCGACGTGGTAATACCGTTCTCTTCAGCCAATACCGGGGCATTAATGTAGTTCACTTCTTCAGAGATTGATTTTTGCAAAATACCCTTTAAGAGTCCGGCGGCTACCGGTTTGATAAGTACGTCCACATCATCCCCACGCACTTCAATTTCCACCCGGCGAATGGTGCCTTCTGCCAGGTGACAGTGAAGCAGGCCCAGCTTTTCGGCCAGCGTCATATACGGCCGTAACTCGTCAAACCCTGGCCCGGCCGGAAACGGCATATTCACCGCATTGCGAAAATCCCTACCACGCAGCGCATCTAAAATCTGGTCTACAATTTGTGTGGCTACGTCTCGCTGTGCTTCCAAAGAACTTGCCCCCAGGTGGGGCGTATGTACCACGTTGGGCAAACCAATAAGCGGGCTGTCCACCGGCGGCTCCCGGCGATAAACATCCAGGCCGGCGGCTTTTACCTTGCCGCTTTTTAGCGCCTGGGCCAATGCCGCCTCATCAACCAGCTTACCACGCGCCGCATTCACCAGGATCACACCATCCTTCATCTGGGCAATGGTCTCGGCGTTAATCATATTTTCCGTCTCCGGCATCAAAGCCGTGTGCAGGCTGATTACATCAGCCTGCGCCAATAAATCATCCAGGTCAACCAGCGTCACACCATGATCACGACCCACCTCTTCAGAGACATAGGGATCATACGCCAGCACTTCCATGCCAAACGCCTGGGCACGTTTGGCCACATGCCGGCCAATCCGGCCAAACCCCACAATACCCAGTGTCTTGCGGTAGAGCTGCATGCCCGTATACTGTGACCGGTTCCACTCCCCGGCAGCCAGGGAAGAATGTGACTGTGCGGTGTAACGACTGGCAGCCAGCATCAGAGCCATGGCCTGCTCGGCGGTGGCAATGCTGTTGGCCTGCGGCGTGTTCATGACAATGATGCCGCGCATCGTAGCCGCCCGCACGTCAATGTTATCTACGCCCATACCGGCCCGGCCAACAACCTTCAAATTTTGCCCGACGGCCAATACATCGGCGTCTACCTTGGTTTCACTGCGTACGATCAGGGCGTCATAGGCAGGTAAAACAGCCATGAGTTCTTCCTTGCTCATGCCCGTTTTTAAATCATAGGTGGCCTCTGTGATCTGGTCTAACCGCTCTAGGCCAGCGGCCCCCAGTTTGTCAGAAATCAGAATTTTATACATACGCCTTCCTCTTTATAGGTGATAGATACATTGTGCCACAGTAATAGGGGGACGTGGGGGTGGGTTATGTGGTTCAGAGGGAAATTATAATGATTGACGGGTACAGGTCAAATAATTTGTACATTTTATCACAAACAGCTTTGCGGCAGTGGTAGGGTGGCAGCCAAAGGCTGCCACCCTGCTGGTCTTGTCTTGTTAAGGTTTGGCCACTACCGGCAGGAAGATGAAGTAACCTTCAGCGGGGTTGACCACAAAGAGGCCGGTAACCACGGCCGTCTCCCAGGCGTTGGTCACCGTTAACGTCACCGTGTATACGCCGGGGGCAGCATACAGATGTACCGGATGGGTGTCTGTTACCACCGGGCTGCCGTCCCCAAAGTCCCACGCATAGCTCAGGGGGCCAGAGCCGGTGCTGGTGTTGGTGAACACGGCTGTCTGCCCGACCGCAATGGGCGAATTGCTGGCAAAACCGGCGGCCAGAGCCAGAGGATTAACAACAAACGTACCAGTAACCACGGCCGTTTCAAACGCATTGGTAGCCGTCAGGGTTACTGTGTATACACCCGGATCATCATAAACATGTACCTGGTGGGTACCTGTTACTACAGGGCTGCCATCACCAAAGTCCCATGTGTAGCTGAGGGGTGGTTGGCCGGTGGTGGTGTTGGTGAATACGGCCGTTTCCCCGACGATGACAGGCGTGTTGCTGCTAAAACCGGCCATCATCTGCTCTGGCACTGTGGTAAAGGCCCACTGCACCGGCACCTGCTGCACACCAGTGTCACCGCCCGGCACCCCTACGGACATCGCCCCTGCCACCGTCACGGTATACGTTGTGCCGGTGGCCAGGGCTGCATCTGGCGTGAACGTGACTGCCCAGGTGCTGCTGTCATAAACAAACACGCCGGAAATGGGGCCAGCCGGGCCAACGACATCAAAGTCCGTGTCAGTCTGCATCGTTATGCTCCAGGTGACGGTAATGGCGGTGTTGACCGGGACATTGCTGCCGGTAGGCGCGTAATCCACCACAATGGGGTCACGCCAGAACTGCACCGCTTTTTCATCATCCGGGCCATTGCCCCAATCGGTGGCGGTATTGTCCACAAGCTGCACCCCATTTGAACCATACTCAATGGTTACCTGCCGGTTGTTCAGGCTGACAATGCTGCCCCATGACTCTACGGTGTCCCACGAGCTGCGCGTGTACTTGTACTGTACCTGGGCGCCATCCAGAATAGGCAGTGTGTACGTCCATACGTTGGTATTACCAACCTGGTTCATTGGGACCAGACCTGGGTTCCAGGGGCCTAATTCTGGTAAATCACCCACCAGGTAAACCGTACCCGGCGTGTATTCAGGCACCGCTACCTGGAAAGTGACGGCTACAAAACGGGCTTCGGCCGTGGCCTGGACCACATTTGAGGGCGCCGCCCGGTTGAAGCTGGTATCAAAAGCCAGCACATAATAGTCATAAGTTTCGCCGGTGACCACGGCCGTGTCCTCATAGCTTGTTGTGCCACTGGCCAGGGAAGCCACGCGCACAAACCCAGGCGCGGTCACAGTCTGCCGGTACAGTTCATAGCCGGCCACGTCAGGGTCACCTACGGCATCCCAACTCAGGCTGATGCTGGCGGCTGATGTGCCCACCAGGTAAAGGGTGGTCGTCAGCGGTGGCGTGGTGTCGCTGCTGGCCTGTACGTGCAGCAAACCGGGCTGATCATTGTCGCCGGGGCCACCCAGGTCAGAAATATACCAGGTGACGCCGCCGTTACTGCTCCAGCGAGAGATGTAATGAAACTCACCTATCACATCCGGCAGCATATTGCCCACGTACTCATCATTATTGCCGGCGGGGTTGGCATAATTCATTTCTGTCCATACCCAGGCCGTGGTGGACAGGGGAGCAGTGCCGCTAAGGGCATAGCCCACCTGAGCCCGAATGCCCTGGGCCGGGCCGCTGCCACCCGTAAAACTGTTTATAAACAACTGTGCATAAATGTCAGGCGTGGGGGTAATGGTGCTGATGGTGTGCGTGATTTCCACCGGCCATTGCAGATTGTACCAGGCCGTGGTCAGGTCATGGGCAGGAATACCCAGGGCCTCATTAGAATGGCCGCTCACCAGGCCGGTGGTGTCATCACGGCTGACAACCACGTAATAGTACGGCGTGGCATTCTGCAGGCCGGTGTTGGTGTAACTCACGGCCGTGGTGTTGGCCACCCACACATACCCGCCACCGCTGACAGAACTGCGGTAAACGTTGTAGCTGGTGGCCCCGGCGGCGGCGCTCCATTCCAGGTCTACCTCCTGGTTGCGGGTGGCTGTCACGGCCAGGTCGGTTACTGCATCTGGCGGCGCGGCCATGGGGGCAGCCAGTACCAAAACCACACCACTTTGGCCTGGGACTTCAACAGTCAACAAACCGCTGCTATCAAGGGTATAGGTGTCGCCAGAGAAAGTGTCGGTAAAGACAGCACCATAGGGCAGGTAGCCCGTCAGGGTCAGGGTGACGGTCTGGGTCACCGGCGCAGCCATGGTACCGGCACGATTGAGAATGACAATGGCCGCATCGCTGTGATCAGGCAGTTTACGGCCGTAGCCATAGAGCCTAGCTGTATCATCTACCAGCAGCGTATCAAAACTGCCGGTACGCAAAGCCGGGTGATCATGACGGGCATTAGTCAGTAGGCTGTAATAGTTGTAAAGCGCATCCTGATTGGCCTGGCTTTGCAGGAAAGTGTAAAACGGCTGTCCCGTTTCATCTAGCCAGGGGTATGGTTGGCGGTTATACGGGTCATCTTCCCATTTACCCCCATAGTAATAGGTGGGGCCCACCAGACCTACTTCATCACCATAATAAATGGTGGGGGCGCCAGGCAGCGTCATTTGCAAGATGGCCACCCCTTTTAAGCGCTCAATGCTCTCGCTCCAATCATAATTGGGGTTTTGCAGCGGCGTGTCATCGGTGCCGTTGGCGGCATTGTGGTCCAACATAAACAGGGGGCGATTGGTATCATGGCTGCCCAGCAAATTCATCATAGCGTGCAGAGCTTCGGGCGGGTAACGCTCGATCCAGTTGTGCAGACGGCCGTCTAACTGCGACGGCGCCAACGGTGCCAGCGGCCCAGCCGAACTGCCCGCGTTGTGATCATTATCGGTAAAGGTGGTATCACGCCAAAAACTGAGCATGGCCGAGCTGTACTGGTAATTCATGGTGGCGTCCATCTCGCCACCCAGCAGCCAGGAGGAAGCGTTGCCCCATTCTTCAATAACCATGTAACTTTCCGGATAGTGGGCTCGCACCGTGGCCCGGAACTGCTCCCAGAAGTCGTTGGTAGGATCGTGGGCTGTGCCGGGATCAATGTCACCGCCCACGTCAAAACGCCAGCCATCAGCATATTGCAGCCACTTTAAGGCCACGGCATCAGGGCCACCGGCAAAGATAAGGTCGCGCACGTCCGGGTTGGCGGCATCAAGCTTGGGCAGGCTGTCAAAGCCAAACCAACTGGTGTAATTGGCGGCGTTAGGCACACCGGTGGAACTGACACAGGCGCCTGTTCCCGGCGCGACATCTGTAAAAAAGAACCAGTCCCGGTACAGGCTGGTGTGGCTTTCGCAGGCGCCTACGGTAATGTAACGGCCGTAACGGTCAAAGTAAAGGCTGTCAGACGACGTGTGGTTAAACACGCCATCTAAAATGACCTTCATACCCCGGTTATGCGCTTCTTGCGTCAGGGTGATAAATGTCTGCAAGTCGCCAAAATCCTGGGAAATAATGCTGTAATCTGTGGTGTCATATTTATGATTGGAAGGGGATTCAAAGATGGGGTTAAAGTAAACGGCCGTCACCCCTAAATCTTGTAGGTAATCCAGTTTATCAATGATACCTTGCAAATCACCGCCGTAGAAATTCTTGCTGTAGCTGCCAGCGCAAGGGTCACCCGTTTCCCGCGGGTCGCAAACGACCTGGTTCCAGGGGTTGGCCGTACCGCCAGTGCCATCAGACCGGTAGATGGTACCGCCGGGCTCATTGTAGAAAAAGCGGCCGGGCGGCGGGTTATTGCTGGCGTCACCATCGCGGAAACGTTCCGGAAATATCTGGTAGATGACCGCATCTTTCACCCAGTCAGGCGTCTGAAACGCCGGATCATATACCGAGATTTGCCAGCTGTTGTCAACGCTGGTGGCAAACGGCTGTCCCCAACCACCGTCACGGGCAGCATTATCTTCGTAATAGGCCACGGCCGTCCCGTCAATGGCCATAAAACGATACCAATACAGGGTGGGATCCAGGCTGATGGGCAAGGTGACTTCCCACCATTCATAGGTGCCATCATCAGCGGCCAGGCTCATGTTCAGGAAAGCCTGGGCGTTGGTACGATCATTGTACAGGCGTACACGGGCAGCGGTGAGGTCGTTACTGGCGGCGCGCAAACGCAGGGTCACGGCCGTGCCGGTGATCACCGGGCCGCCCGGCGAGCGATAAAGCGTGTCACGGCTGTCATGCCCCAGGTCATCCCAGAAAATGTTGTTGTCATGGCCGGCCCCACCCGGCGGCGGGGTCACAATGGCCCAACGCCCCACGTTACCGTCCAGATAAACGTGCGCCATGTCACCCACATTCCAGATGTTAAATTGGGTGGTAGGTGCGCTTTTGTTACGGCCGTCATCCCCAAACTGATTGTTCCAATCCCCTGTCTGGCTAATCTTGGCCTCGTACAGTCCCGCAGTGGCGAACGTGACGGTTAACAAGTGGGTATTGGCGCCCAGGTTGGTCATGGTCGTAGCCGGGTCGTTGTTGTTCCAACCCTGCCAGGGACCAACAACGGTAAAGCTGGCAGGTAGGTCATCCCAGGCATTCACAATGTTTTGGCTGGGGATCAGCGGCAGCCCGGCGTCACCGCCGTGGTCATTGATGTCAAAGGTGAACTTTACCGTCTGGCTGGGGACGGTGGTTATGACCCAGGCATTGTCTGCAGGATAGGCGTTGCCCCAGTTGCCACATTCCACCGCTTTCCATTCGTCACGGCCGGTGTTGGCTATGGCAAGATCCAGCGAATAGAGCCCATCACCACCAATAAGATCGCCGTTACTGCCATCATCATAAAGCGGGGTGCTGGCGTTATTCCAGCCGTTAAAGCCACCGGCCAGGCACCAGTTACCACCGCCGCTGCCATTGGGGATGATGGTGACACGGCCGCTGCGGCTGTCTAGTAAAAAGACCACCGGCTCATTGACACCGGTAGTGGTGAAATTGATAACGCCACCATCAATGGCCCGGCCATCGCTTACAAATTGCTCGCTCCAGGAACCGGTCTGCACAATTTTGGCCTGATGTGCCCCGGCGGCAGCCACGTTAAAGAGCAGGCGAAAATAACCATGTCCCAGGGGTACCATGGCCGTATTGGGGTCGCTGTTGTTCCAGTCCTGCCAGTCGCCCACGGCCGTGAAGTTCAACGGCACATCATCACCAGAAACGTTGACGATGTTGGTCATGGGCACGGCCGCAGCGCCAGCATCGCCGCTGTGATCATTCTCATCAAAAGTGAACCTGACTACCTGGTTGGGTGATGTGGTGTAAAACCAGGCATTTTGTGAAGGGTACGCATTGCCCCAATTGCCACATTCCACCACCTTAAATTCATGGCGGCCGGCAGTGGCCACGGTATAGGCCAGTGAAGCGACACCGTCAGCGGCCACCACATCACCACTGACGCCGCTGTCATTCAAGGGATCGCTGGCATTGTTCCAGTCCTGGAAGGAACCGGCCATACACCAGTCGGTCATCTCTGGTACATTGGGTGCGGCCGGCGGCGCCACGGCCGGTGTGTTTTTGCTCAGGGCAGCGGTGGGCGGTGATACCGCTTGAGGTTGGGCGTGGGCCGGTAACACGGCCGTAGCCCACAGGGTATACCCTAACAACAGCAAAAAGAGCAGGCCGCTTAACAACAGCCTGCCGGGGAAACTTGCATGACGGTTCATTTCTCTCTCTCCATGGTGTGAAAATTAAGGGGCAAAACGGTGTTTTGCCCGATGACAGAATAAACAAAAAAGCCTGCTCAGACTTGGGCAAAGTCCAAACAGGCTCCACATTTCTTGGATTTAGCGGTGACAACCCTGATAGGTAAACCGCCGGCAAACAACACATATCTCATGTTGGGAAGTGGGAAAGCGTGCTCATATTATTAGCCAGATGAGTGTACGCACACATAGTTGATATATCAACAGTTGATGTATCAACTATATCACGGACGGGTACGGCCGTCAATGCCTGTTTGCCTGGCTCTGCCAAACAGAACTGGGCTACTGCCCAGGTTTAAGGCGCTGGCCTGCATGGTTTGTATGTGGTTTAGAGTAAAGGCTGCGGAACTACTTTGAGCTTACGCCACCCGCTCAATGTGGGCCCCCAGGGCACGCAATTTTTCATCGACACGTTCGTAGCCGCGCTCAATTTGCTGAATGTTGTGGATGACGGTCTCGCCTTTGGCACACAGGCCGGCCATGATCATGGCCATACCAGCACGAATGTCCGGGCTGGGCACCCCCTGCGGGTTGGCTTGCAAGCCATTGCCCCCCTGCACCAATACACGATGTGGATCACAAAGCACAATACGGGCGCCCATAAAGGCCAGATGATCCACAAAAAAGAAGCGGCTCTCATACATCCAGTCGTGCAATAAAATGGAGCCTTGGGCCTGGGTGGCCATCACCAAAGCGATGCTCATAAGGTCCGGTGGGAAGCCAGGCCAGGGCAGAGGTTTGATTGCGGCAATGCGCCCCCCTAAAGCAGGTTCAATGCACAGCGATTGGGCGGCGGGTATGATGATATCTTCCCCATCATCCAGCCAGTGTACCCCCAATTTTTCATAGACCAGGCGGATCATGCCCAGGTTTTTCGGTTCAGCCTGTTTGATGCGCACTTCACCGCCAGTCACGGCCGTGGCCCCAATAAAGCTGCCCACTTCCATAAAGTCTGAGCCGATGCGAAACTCCGCCCCGGAAAGTTTGTCTACCCCTTGAATAGTCAGGCGGCTGCTGCCGATGCCGGTGATGTTGGCGCCCATGCGGTTAAGAAAATGGCATAGATCCTGCACGTGCGGCTCACTGGCGGCGTTATCAATCAGGGTTTCACCTTTGGCCAGGGCGGCAGCCATGACGCTGTTTTCAGTGGCCGTGACGCTGGCTTCAGCCAGCAGCAGATAGCCGGCCCCTTGCAGGCCGTCGGTATTCATATGGAACTGGCCTCGCGGGTGCATGTCTACATCCACACCCAGCGCCTTGAGCGCCCGCACGTGGGTATCTAAGGGCCGGGCCCCAATCACGTCTCCACCAGGCAATGACAACGTCACCTGCCCCAGGCGGGCCAGCATCGGCCCGGAAAAGACAAAGCTGGCACGGGTACGGCCGGTAAGGGTACTGTCCAGCACCGTTTTACGGATCTCTCTGGCCTGAATGCGCCAGCTGCCGCCACCCAAATCGGCCGTTTCCACGCCTAAATCATGCAAAATATCAAACGTAGCGCGCACGTCTTGAATGTCTGGGATGTTGTGTAAAATAACCGGTTCCTCTGTCAACAAGCAGGCAGGCAGCAGTTTGAGCGCCGCATTTTTGTTGCCACTGGCGGTGATAGTGCCTTTGAGAGGATGGCCTCCTTCGATGATAAATTTTGCCATGGTTTTTTCCTTGTATATTGTCGATTATTCCTCAGCCAGCAAGGCAATGTCATTAACTTCTACTTCAAAGCCGTGCCCAGAAAGGATCAGAGAAATGCTTTCAATAAGGCGCGGCGGCACACGGCCGTGACGGGCCAGTTCTTCCCGAAAATCAGCGATCTCAAAAAAATAGCCCTGCGCCAGCGGCACCCGCAAATGGGGACCCTGCACCATGGCACAGGTAATACAACTGTCTGGCGTTTGCAGCGGGTCTACCTCCCCGGCCGCATAAAACCCTTGCTGCCAGGTGTTGCTGGCGCCGTTTTCATCCACATAGTTGATGCGCACAAACAAGGGACATTCACTGCCCTTGATACCACACACTCCCAACGTCTGATTCAAAATGTGGAAAGTCATAAGCAGGCGCAGCGACGTCAATTCACTTACGTCCTGGTTAATAGATTGGCGTAGGGAAACTTCAGCATGCCCTACCCCCTGCCGGGCCACATTAAGCCGATGCTCACCACCCACATCCAGGGTGCGCACCTGGCCTTCTGGCTGCGCTGCCAGATCGACAATCCAGGGATTTAAAATCCACTGTTCGCGGCCACGGCTAAAGTCACCGTTGGCGATCAGGTTGCGTTCTGTACCCAGTGGCCCTTGTGGCGGGCCACCGGTGGGGATGCGGGCACGAGCGCCACGCGGCAGGCCCATCGTATCACCCTCAGCCGTGATGTTGGCCATGCCTTCTTGCACCGTCACCTGGGTGTCCTCCGGAGTAACGACGATGGCATATTGGCCAGGAGCGCTGATAGTCACCTCACCCTGCGGCGTCATCAGCAAAATGGTAGACGGCCGTTCCTCATCTTCAACCAGATTCAGGCGCACCCGGCCAGTGTCCAGACGAACGTTCAGGTCACGGCCGTGATGGCTGACGCTAAAACGCGGCGTTTGCGCCTCCAACAAGTGGAAATCGGTGTTACTATAAATCTGAAAAGCGGCTACCATCTGCTTGCTTTCTGGCAGGCGCACCATAATGAGGGCGGTGGCCGTGTTCCCGGTCAATACGTGCTCGCCTGGTGTCATGGCCTGCCCGGCATCACCAACAATGACCGCCCGGCGCCCCCCCGCCCGATCATCAATGCCTACGGTACCCTGATTGGCCTGTACCCAAATGTCCAGCAACCGGGTGGAGTTCTGTAACAAGGCATTAATCAGGATAGGTGTCGAAATACAAAGCAGCACAAACACCGTAAAACTGGTAAACAAAACAATCCAGGCCGTGCGTTGGCGTTCCAGGCTTAGTTTTTCCTCTAACATGGTTATATCCAACGTACAGAGAACTGCGGGAATTCACCCGTAGCCTCTGACCAGGTAACATCTACCCGTGCGACATGGGCCATGGCCGGGCCCTGGTGCAAATAGGTCATAAACTCTTGTAAAGCAGCCTCTGGCCCTTCAGCTACCACCCGCACTGTGCCGTCCTGGTGATTGGCGGCCCACCCCATCAGGTGTAATCGCTGCGCCTCTAACCGGGTATAGTAGCGAAAAGAGACGCCTTGCACACGGCCGTGTACTGTTGCTTCTAGTCGTTTTTGTCTCATGATTTAAACTCTCGGGGGCATTATAGCCAACGTAGGGCAAGTTGCGTAGGACGTTAATCTACCGTTTCCACCACGACGGATGTACGCAGGGCGGCATTTGAGAGAAAAGCCATCTTACCGCCCCAACTACCTGCCCCATGTTCAGTAATCAGTGACCAGTTTTCAGTGCTGGCCTACCTCTGGAAATAGTCTACTGAAAACTGATGACGGACTTCTGGTTACTGGTACTAGGTAATCGGCAACAATATTTCGAAACTGATTACTGGACACTGATGACTGGTTACTTGGCAAATTAGGCCCTTGACAGGTCTATCACCGTTTTTTTGACGACGCTCTGAGCAGGCGGCCGGGTAAGGTTGGTCCTTCATAAATGAGCGCGGTGTATAACTGCACCAGCGACGCCCCCGCGTCCAGCTTGGCTTGAATGTCGGCGGCGGTAAAGATACCACCTACACCAATGATGGGTAAACGTCCCCCGGTTTCCTGATGAATATGCCCAATTATCTCGTTACTGCGGGCCGCCAACGGCCGGCCGCTTAAACCGCCTGCTTCTACCTGTGCGGCCGTTAACAACCCTTCCCGGCTGATGGTGGTATTGGTAGCGATGATGCCATCTACAGAGGCATCTTGCCCCGCCGTGAGTATTCCGTCCAGCTCCGGCCAGGTAAGGTCTGGCGCAATTTTGACCAGCAACGGCCGTGGCCTTATCTGAAACTGAAGCGCCAGCTTCTGATTCTGGCCCACCAACACCCGCAGCAGTTGGCCTAGATAATCGCCGCCTTGCAGATCACGCAGCCCCGGCGTATTGGGCGAGCTCACGTTGACCGCCAGGTAATCGGCATAGGGATACACCGCCTGCATGACCGCCAGGTAATCTTGGGCCGCCTCAGGCAGCGGTGTCTCTTTTTGTTTCCCCAGGCTGACGCCCAGAATAAAGCTGCGTTTTTGCCGGGCCAGGGCTTTGAGGTGGGGCACGGCCGTCTCTACCCCCTCGTTGGGAAACCCCATGCGGTTGATCAGCGCCTGGTCCAACATCAGACGGAATATACGCGGGTGCGGGTTGCCCTTTTGTGGCCGAGGCGTCAGCGTGCCTACTTCCACATGGCCAAACCCTAAGGCAGCCAGCCCACTGGCCACCCGCACATCCTTGTCAAACCCGGCGGCCATGCCCAATACATTAGGAAATGTCAGGCCGAACAGGTGCACGGGCTGCCGGGGAATGTGGCCGGCTAAGCGGTGCAAAAACGGCCGTCCTGCCCAACTTTGGCCCCATGCCAATAAGGACAACGTCCGTTCGTGTGCTGTCTCTGGGTCTACCTGGCTTAATAATGGAAAGATCAGTCGTCGGTACATGCATGCAATTATAGCGACTGACCACAATGCACGCAGTACACCACGGTCACGTTCCCGGAAACCACCTGGCCGTGCCCACAATGGGCACACTGCCGCAGAAAACGGCCGTCATACCCACAGCCAGGGCAGAAAGCATAGTCATCGGCCTGTTCTCGCCCACACTGGGGGCAATGAACGTGTGCTGCTGGCGGTGAGGGAGAAGACACAACCATATCTGCTGGCTTATAAGACGGTTGCGGCGACTCCTCAGCTGCCTTTACTTCAAGTTCGGCAGGGGCCGTGGGGGGCGGGGCTTCATCCACCAAGGATGGCGTTAGAGGGGACGGGCGTTTAGCATATACCACCATCAAGGTCCCCACCAACATCACCCCCCCGGTTACCCAAAGCAAACTCCGGAAAGGCAGCAAGATACCCAAAGAAATGACCCCCAAAAAGATAAATAACAACCAGGCCATCCACCACATCATGTTCCGTCTGCCGGTCATTAGCCAGGAAAACCCCACCAGCAAGACACCAACAACAACAAAAGCCACCAGTGCGGCCACAAGCCCACCCACAAATCCACTCAAAAAGGTCAATAACGGATAAAATAAAAGGAATCCAAAGCCCATCAGCAAATAGCCGGGCAATTCCAAGCTTTGACCTTCGCTGCGGAAGACAATGATCAATGTCCCCAGAAATAAAAGCATAAGCAAAGGGGCCATGGTGCCCAGAATGGCAAAGTCATCTTGCAGGCTGGCAACGCGCTGAGCAAAACTCAACTGCTGCGGCAATGTCAGATAAATATCACGATTAGCTACCAGGTTATCATAACGCCAGGTGAAGGTCTCCCCAGGTGATGACAAGGGCGCGATGGCCGTGGTGGGCAAAGAATGCTGAGGCACTTCACTGCCTGCCAGGCCCTCTATCACGATCACCACATCCAACTGGTTTGTACGCCGGTTCTGGCTCAAACCATAAGAAAAGCTGCTGGCCCCATCGGCTCGGTATCGAATGCGGATATCATGCTCAGCGCCGGGGTTAAGGGTTGTCAGCCAGCGTATCTGCTGCGGCGTGTACTGCACATCTAGAGGCTCTTCTCCATCCACTTCAAAATGCACATCGTTTAATGTCTCCAGATTGGCGGGAAAGGGAAAGATCAACTCCAACGTGGTTGTCAGGCCGGTAGGCGAATGCTGCAGGTGGTATTCACTTTCAAAGTCCAGATCATACAGGGTAACACTAACCCTCTCCTGCTCTTCAAAACGCGCTTTCAGGGTGGCCTGTACATGGTTCTCCCAGACTGAAAAGTTAGCCGGCTGAGTTTCGGCGTCTGCGCCAGCCACCATAACGCCCGGCGCGCCGCTAGCGTAGCTCAAAAAGTTCGTGGTGACCGGCGCCTGTGTGATAGCCCGACCACGGGCATAATCCAAAAATTCTTGTTGATCCTCAGTATAAATCTGCTCTTCCAGGGAATTGACCACCACCAGAACCACAAGAACCAGAGACGCCAACCCAAACAACAAAACCCCGATGAATGCGTTATGCCATCTGCTTTTGGTCGTTTTCATCGTTACCGTCCTTTATCAGCGGTAAACCCCTTCCACCACAGCTTCCCCTTCACGCAGTTCCAGGCGAGTGAGTTCAATGGGCAGTTGCAAATTATCATAGACGGCCTGGGCCTGGGCCACCATGTCTACCAAGAAATTGGGGGCCGTTGCACCACCCATGCCCAATTCCTGGACATGGCCCACCGGTTTGCCATTGTCCAAGGTGACAGTGGCCCGGCCCATCACCGGCGTGCGCAAGCCCCCCACGTGCAGCAGCCCTCGGGCCACCACGCCATCCGGGTGAATCTCCACATAAGGACGGCTAAATGGCAGCTGATCACGGCCGTCGATAAACCAGGCAATCGTATCGGCGGCCATCTTGTCAGTGATCACCAGCCGGAACGGTTCACCAACCGCGTCCCGCGCCTGCCAGTGCGCCCGAATTTCTGCCACTTCCGGGTACAATATCGGCGCTGCTTCCGGCCAATCGGCCCGACCCTGTCCGGACAGTAACAACCAGGCAAAGCCATTTGCCAGCAGCAAGACCAGCGCAATCCATAGGTTTTTAGAGCGCATGAGTTGTGTTTTCATGTCATTCCCAATACTCCAGCAGCCCGCGCATCTCTTTAGAAAAACCGCGTACTTTTTCCAACCGGCGCTCCAGAGCAATGCCCAACGCCACCAGAGACCCGCCTAACAACAATAACACATAGGTATTGGCGTTCAAAAGAGGCTCAACGAGTTGGCCAGACACGGCCACCACAACCCCGGCCATACCCGCATATAACAAGCGCCGCACCCGGCGCATACTGCCAAACCAGGCAATGGCCAGCCCCTCTAAAATCATCAGCAGGGCGTAGACGCCGCCATAGGGCCCAAATGATTGCCAGAAAAGCGAACCCAAAAGCAGCAGCAGCGCTGCCCGGTCAACCCAGCGGGCCAGCCGCCGGCTGCCCCAGGCCCATTCTGCCCAGCCCACCCCTAACAAATAGAAGCCAGCCGGCATGGCATAAAACTGCAGCTCCGACTGTTCAGCCAATAAAAACAGCCAGCCACACCATGAGCCCAACAGCATGAGAACAGCACCGTACCCCAGCCAGCGCCAGCGCTCCACCAGCGCTGCTGTCAAATAAAGTAGGCCAATCAGCGCCATGGTTACCAGCAGCACACGCACCAACAGCAGTTCGGCGGGCAGCTGCAGCAACCAGACATCCCCCCACAACAGCTGCACCCATAAGGCCATCACATCTACCCGGGCCGCCGCCAGATATAACGTAAACAGGGACAGGAACCACCCGCTCAGGTACAACGGCCGTACCCATACCTGCTGCCACATGGCAGTCTGGGCCAGTTTATGCTGTTGGAAGCGCAGCCAACAACCGGGTAGGCCATAAGCCAGAGTCAACAAGGCCAGGGCCACTGGCCAGAGGGTAAAAGGTACGTCCTGCCAGGCTAAAAACTGGGCCAAAGCCACCACACCCAACCCCAACGGGAAAGCGGAAAACCAACTTAATGACCAGGCCGTGGCCAGCACGGCCAGCAGCAGCCCATGGGTCACTGTTACGGCCGTGCCCGCCCCACTGCCTGAGAGAGCCAGCACCTGGCCCACACCCACGTTCAGGCCCAGCAGCAGGTAAAACGGGCGTGACCAACCGGTCATCACCAGTTTTCCATTTACCACCAACGGCGCTTCCTGACGCCATCGCGCCACCCCCAGGCCGGCCAGGGCGGTGATCAACGTAACCGGCAAAAACGCCAGTGCCAGTTGAGACGGTGACTGGGCCCAGCCCAGCCAACGCATAAAGGCCAGGGCTGCCAACTGCAGCCAGCCCCAGGCCAGCAGCAGCCACGGCCGCTGCCAAAAACGCCACAGCGCGTAGGTGTACACGGCCGTGCCCCAGACCACGGCCAGCAGCCAGCCCCATTCACTGTTAAACGTCAGTGCGGCACTAACGGCCGTGCCGCCAAGGGCCACGCCATACAAAGACCAGGCCCACCAGCGCCAGCCGCGCTGGGCCAGCGCTGCCAACCACGCGGACGGTCGTGACCAGGGAAAAGCGCCTAGTTTTGGCTGGGTTTCATCTGGTTCAACGCCGCAACGGCCGTCCAGCCAGTGGGCCAATGCCAGTGCCAGCAAAATGCCCGGCCATAACGCCAGCCCCAAAGTTACCCCGGCCACCCCCGCCAACTGCCAGCCAGTGATATAGGGCACAACGGCCAGGCCCACGGCCAGATGAAAGGCGGCTGGCCAACGCCACCACACGGCCGTAGCCCCCAAAACAAGAGCAGCCAAACTGTAACCCACAAACGCCCCAAACTGCGTTTCGCTGGCCAGAACCAACCCGAAAACCGTCCAGAAAACCATCATTAACAGCAGCGGTGGTGTATATGCTGCCAATGCCCGGCGGGTTAACACCCAGGCCAGCACCGTATACAGGCCGCCGATGCCGATGAGCAGCCAGCCAAAAGCATAGCCAGCCGTCACGCCCCATTCAGCTAACAACAGTGCCGCAGCCAGCGGCAAGGCCACCGTGCCCGGGTACCACCAGACCGGGGTGCGGAACAGCCAGACAGATAAAACAGCCAGCCCGGCGTCAAATAAAAGCGCCCCAATGAGCACTGGCCGCGACTCAGCTACCAGCAGTGTGCCTACCACGGCCGTGCCGTAGGCCAATACATAAAACGGCAGGCGGTAAGCCGGTTCGTGCCGGGTTACCCATCGTCCCGCCGTCAGCAGAGGCAGGGCAAACGCCAGCACCAACAGCCCCACGGCCGTTAGCGACGCCGCCGGCCAGGCCCACAGCAGCAGGTAAACAGCCCAGGCTGGCAGCAAGAAAAGTACCACATACAAAAAGCGAGCTCGCACTGGCTGTGTTTTCTGGCGGAAATGGGCGTCCAGCCATATCATTGAACCATAAAAAACCATACCCAGAGCCACGGCTACCACCGAGACGGGCACATCCCAAAAGCCCCACAGTAAGGCCAACGGTGCGATCAGATGTGCTGTCACCCATAGGGGGCGGCGCCACCAGCCGTAACCCAACCGCCTCATAAGCAAGGTGATGATAGCTGTGAATCCCAACACCAACACCAGCCAGCTTACGCCATGCCAACGCAGCATGGGTGCGGGCAGCACATACCAACCGCGTATGGTGAGCATGGTCCAGGGAACCAGCATGAGCACAGCCGCAAACCAGGCAAACCGCTCACGCCGGTAAAGCCGCGCCGCCAGCGCATATAACCCCACCAACAGCAGCAAGGCTGTGATCGTCCACGTTTGCTGTGTCACACCCCCGCCCAGCCAGATGAGGTTGCGCCCCAACGCCAGCCCCATGGCTCCGGCAGAAACCAGCCACCCGGTCAGGCGCAACGGCCGTCTATATAAACGCCAGGCCGGCCGCCACCACCCACCACGCTGCCAGGCCAACTGATACAAAAAGCGTTCTGTCAACACTAAACCAACTGCCAGCAAGGCCGCCAGCGCCGCCGAACGTCCGCTGCCGTGGCTGTATACCTTAACCAGCAGCCCCCCGGCCAGGGCACCAGACCAGATGCCCAGGTAAGCCCACACCACCCGCTGCCGCGACCAGGCATAGATGAGCAGCCCGCCGCCTAAGCACAGTTGTGACAGCGCCACCCAAACCAGATCGCTCTCGGCCACCGTCAGCATGAGCCAGAAGTTTAATGACGCCAGAGTAAATGTCAGCGCCAGGGCCACATCGGTTAATGGTTTCAGCCGTTCCATGCGCTGCCACTGCCACCAGCCAGTAAACGCAAAATAACCGGGAACGATGGCGGCTACAGCCGGGTTGAGCCATCTCGTTGGCGCTCCCCACGTGTTAAGCAGCAAGGCCCAGCCGGCAGGCAGCAAGACCCCGCCCACCCCCAACCAGCGCCGGTTGTGCCCTACCCAGGCAACTGTGAAGTAAAAGACAGCCAGCCAGAGCAGCACCACCGCCAAGGTGAATGGCTGCTGCGCCCCCCAGGCCACCACAAGGGCGGCCACCGCACTAAGATGGGCCGCTGTCTGCCAGGCACGGCCGTACACCCAGCGCACACGCCGTACCCGCGTACAAATCCAGAGCAGCCCCCAGGCCACGGCCGTATACACCAGAGCTAAGGAGGGGGTCGGTTCACGGCCGTTGCTCCACAGCAGCCAGACCCAGGGCACAATAGCCAGCGCCGCGCCCCAGTGGCACAAGGTGGTGCGCCAGCGGGCCAGCCACTGGTGCGCTAACCAGGCCAGCACACCGGCCGTACCTGTGTGCGCCAGATAAGCCAACCAGACATTGACCCCAATCCAGTTAGCCAGGGCATAAGCCAATAAGGGTTGATCATAAAGAATGAGTGGCGGCATCAAAGACAGGCCAGCCAGAAAATAGCCTGCACTAAATAAGACGGCGGTGTAATGGGTGATGGGTACTTGGAGCTTAAAACGTGACCACACCTTCATTTCCAGTGGCCGATCTTCCGCCCACACCCCGACCACAATGTGCATAACAGCCAACAACGCCCAGGGCAGCATAAGCTCTGCAGGTGTGGCCCCGCGGCCACCCTGCCAGGCAGCCGTGGCCGTCAGCAAGAAGAAGCTCATACCCCACAATAGGCGTGGCTGCTGCCACAGAACGGCCGTTAACACCATGGTCCCCGCCAGCAGCAGGTGCACAGCAGCGGCCACCTGAACGGCGGACAATGACCACACGGCCGTTAACACCACCAGCAACGTGGCCACCTGCCTCAGGATGCGGCCGTAAATGACCGTATCTTCCCGGTGCTGCCAGCGCCAGGCCAGTATCAGGTACATGGGTATCAACAAGGCCCATCCCAGGGCATACCAGGCAGGGACGATGTTCATGGGCATGAACAGCATGCGCTGTGTCAGCCAGGCAGCCACAGGAAACGAAAGTGCCGCGGCCCAGGCCAATGACTGCAAGCGCACCCGTCGCACCATCCAGGTTAGGACCCATGCGCCCAACCACCAATCAACTGCCAGCGCCATATGAAAACTACGCCCGCGGCCCGGTCCCAGAAAACCCCACCCTATGCCCAGGGCCATGACCGGCACAACGGCCGCCAGGGCTATCTGGCCAAACGGCCGAGACACTATATGCCAACGACCTGGCCTGTTTTGCAGCCATTCACCGGCCAGCACCAGGGCCACGGCCGTAGCCGCCACACCCACAGACCACCATGCCTGGTTAACGCCAACCAGATTTAAGCTGGCAACCACCAGGCTGCCCGCCGCCAGGCCAATAAGATAGCCAAAAAAGGCAGCCTGGATAAGAACGGCCGTGCCCAGATACACTACCAGGCACACTACTGATGCTCCCCACCAGACCAGCGGCCAACTGCCGGATGGGAAACCACCAGACAGATAAAAGGCGTAAAAATCAAGTGGGCCTAATAATGACCCTACGGCGATGAGGGCGATGCCGGAGCCGTGTAAATGCATTCGCTGGTGCACGTACCAGCCCAGGGTATAGAACACGGCCGTGAAGCCACCTAAAAAGGCGACCTGCACGGCCGGCGTAAAGGTACCCCAGTTCCACACTACCCAGGAGATGCCGGCGGCAAAAAGGAGCAGCACACCCAAGAACAAGATCGCCTGCAGCGTACGCTCGGACAGCAACGTTTCCCAGACGCGGTCCCAGGTGATCGCTGGCCGGGAGAATTGCCGGCGGCGTACGGCCGTGGTCGCGCTCCCTACTTTGAACGGCTTTTCCACGGGCGTCAGGTCTTCTTCTAACGGTGTAGGGTTCACCAGCCCGGCTTCTACTTCCAGCATCTCGATCTCCACCTCTAGCAAGCTGACCGCCGCCCGATACCCGGCCGCAGACATCTGCTTTTGTTCGTGGAAAAGCACAGCCTTGTCAAGCACAAACCGCTTTTGGGCCAGCAGGTGCATGGCCGCGGCCTTCGTGGAGAAAACGGGTTCCGACGCTGGTGTATCTAACAACTGGTCAGTAAGCTCGGCGACACGAGTCTCCATGTCCTGCATGGTGGCGGTGGCCACTGTGGTATCCAGCCAGCCAGCCCGCTGCCAGCGAGCTATGGCTGCCAGCGCCGCCTGCAAACTTTCCAATTCAGCGCGCAAAGTCATGGCGACCGCGGCCGTGGGTGGTGACGGCCGTAGGCCTAATCCCACGGCTGCCCGCCGCCGCCGCCTTTCATACTGCTGGCGCAAGTCATGCACAACCGAATGGGGTATGCGCGACCACGTTCCCAACTCCTCTAACAAAAAGGTCAGGTTAGAGAGCCGCTCCAAAGCCAACACATCACCGGTAAATTGACACTGCTCACAGGGATGGCACAGATTAAAGTCGGTAGAACCGCATTTTGGACAACGCATAAGCAACCTCCTGTTAACAGGATAGCGCCCAGGTTTCAGGCAGGCAACACTACAAGTGCTGCAAGTTGCACACCTGAGTGCTTGCACTTACAAAAGGTCTTTGGGTATTGATTGACAATGAGGCGTCTTTGCTCTATAGAAAGTTATACACTTTCTTATACGTTATGCCTCAAAATTTATTCACGTGCACGTCTCCGATTATAACCGGAGGTGCTCTGGTTCACCCTTCGCTTATGTCACAATTGGGTAACAAAACTGGCTAACAACCCGACGGCAAAAGCCTGGCGCCAGTCATCAGAAGTCAGTAACCAGTTTTCAGTAGGCCAGCACTGAAAACTGGACACTGATGACTGGAATCAGGTTAGTCGTCATTTAACTGCAAGACAGACATGAACGCTTCTTGCGGCACTTCTACGGTGCCGATCATCTTCATGCGTTTTTTGCCTTTCTTTTGTTTCTCTAGCAGCTTCTTCTTGCGCGTAATATCACCACCATAACATTTAGCCAACACGTCTTTACGCAGTGCTTTTACATTGGCCCGGCTAATAATTCGGTTGCCTACTGCGGCTTGAATGGGCACCTCAAACATCTGGCGGGGGATTTTCTCCTTCAAGGCAGAGACAAGTTTTTGCCCCCGGTGGAAGGCATCATCTTTATGCACAATCATGGCCAGGGCGTCTACGGCCGTGCGGTTCACCAACACTTCCAGCTTCACCAGGTCTGAGGTGCGGTATTCTTTGAACTCATAATCCATAGAGGCATAGCCGCGTGTACCGCTCTTTAACTTGTCGTAAAAGTCTACGATGATCTCGGCCAGCGGCAGCTCATAACGTAATACTACGCGCCCGGGCGCCGGATATTCCTGCCCCACCAATAGTCCGCGCCGCTTGATGGCTAAATCCATGATCACACCATAATATTCTTCTGGAGTAAAGATCTGCACGTCCATCCAGGGTTCGCGCACTTCATCAAAGGTAGCCGGATCAGGCAATTCAGCAGGGCTGTCTATGATGCGTATATCACCTGTGCCGGCCATCATCACTTCATACCGTACGCTAGGGGCAGTGGCTACCAGGTCCAGGTCATACTCACGTTCCAACCGCTCCTGCATGATTTCCATATGAAACAGCCCTAAAAATCCGCAGCGAAAGCCAAAGTTAAGGGCGTTGGATGTTTCCGGTTCAAACACCAGGGCAGCATCATTTAATTGCAGCTTTTCCAGGGCTTCTTTAAGCACGGCATAATCTTCGCCTTCGGAGGGGTAAAAGCCGGCAAAGACCATGGGTTTGACTTTTTGATAACCGGGCAGCGGCTCACTGGCTGGCTGGTCACGCAAGGTAATGGTGTCACCCACGCGGCATTCACGCACGGTTTTCAGGCCGGTGGCAATGTACCCTACTTCACCGGCCTGCAGCCGATCTGCTGGTTTCATAGCCGGGGTAAAGGTGCCAATTTCAATGGGTTCGGCCAAGACGTTATTAGACATCATCTTGATCCATTGCCGTTTATCCAACGTACCCTCAAAGATACGCACATAGGCAATGACGCCCTTATAAGAATCATAATGGGAATCAAACACCAGGGCGCGCAGGGGTGCCTGGGTATCTACCTGCGGGGGGGGCACACGCTGCACCACAGCTTCCAGAACAGCGGCCACATTTTCGCCCGTTTTGGCGCTAATGGGGATAGCGTCTTCGGCCGCGATGCCGGTCACGCTCTCTACTTCTTCGGCCACGTCTTCAGGCAGCGCCGCCGGCAAGTCGATTTTGTTAATAACCGGAATGATTTCCAGGTCAGACTCAATGGCCAGGTAAAGATTGGCCAGGGTTTGGGCCTCAATGCCCTGGGTGGCATCTACCACCAGGATGGCTCCTTCACAGCCTTGCAAGGCGCGGCTGACTTCGTAGGCAAAGTCTACGTGGCCAGGTGTATCAATAAGGTTAAGGATGTAGGTACGGCCGTCTTGCGCGGTATAATTCATACGCACGGCCGATGCCTTGATCGTAACCCCTTTTTCCCGTTCCAAATCCATGCTGTCTAACACCTGTTCCTGCATCTCCCGTTCGGAAAGGGTGCCGGTAATTTGCAAGAGCCGGTCAGCCAGGGTGGATTTGCCATGGTCTATATGAGCGATGATGCAAAAATTGCGAATGTTACTTTCTGTCATAAACCCAAGTATATCATCTCCGAAGGGTAAAGTGTATGGAGGCTAAGAGGGTACGGCCATCTTGTGACATTGTTTAGTTTGACGACCCTGTTCGCGTTCGCTATTGATTCTGGTCACTTCTCACAATTCAGCGGCTTCGGTTATAATGCCCGCAATCATTCCCTCAAACAGGGAATGTACAAGGAATGTCATGTGGCAACAGTTAAAACTTATCAATATCGTAGGAGAGGGACGCATTCAACTACTTGCCACCCCCAACCTACCAGAGGGGAGCCAGGTGTAGGTCATTGTGACCGGGACAGACCCGTTGCTGGATGAACAAATCTGCTAAATCATGACAACAAACGATCCTCTCCAACCCCACGCCCATGACCCCAACCCGAACCCACCGTCAGCAGACCCGGCGATCACGCTGATCCTGCCCCACGGCCGTGTGCATCTTATCACGCTTGCTGATCTGAAAGTGCTGCCGGAAACCAGTGTGACTGACTGCTATATTGTCAGTACCGGGCATGGTACCTCTGGCCCCTTTACTTTTACGGGGCTGGCCCTACCAGACTTCGTGCAGAGTTATGTGCCTGCGGGATGGTCACATTTGGAGATAGTGAGTGGTGATGGATTTGGTAGTCGGGTCATGGCGGCTGAAGTAACGGCTGCCCACCCGGCAATGCCCTTTTTATTGGCTTACGGTATCAACGGCCGTGACCTAACCCGGCAGGAAGGCCTGGTACGCCTGATTGTACCCAGCGAACGGGATGATGCTCTGCGGCAGGTCAAATGGGTTGGTGAGATTCGGGTACGGCCGTGAACTATGGTGAAAAATGATGGGAGGCAACACAACCTACCTATACTTTGCCTCCCATACATGGAACAACCGCTCTTTATTTAAGAAATTATTGCCGATTACCTAACTGGCATAAATCATTTGATCCGTGAGTGTTTCCACAAATTCTTCCAGCCCCTGCTCATTGGGCTGTAGAAAAGACAGCCCGGTCGATAAGACCCGCCCGACATCATCAGCTAAATGGCTTTTGCTGTCGGTCACCGCGACACGGCCGTTGCTTTCATTAACAAATTGCAATAAAGACCTGACACGAGCATCATGCCGTAAGGTGTCACCGTTCCGCCCGCCAGATGGTAAGATAAGCAGCAGATCATCGGCAACGGCATCAAATGGATGGTCTGCCAGGGCATAGTCTGCTTTTATGCCCACACCCTGATGGCTGTAAACCAACTTGTTAAACAAACTTACACTCTTAATAGAAAGGCCAGCCTGTCGAAATTTATGAATAAGGTATACAACTTCCAGCTCATCAAAACCATCGCCAATAAGAATAAAGCTTTTAGTTTTGGCCTTTTTATGATTACGATAAAGTAATGACATAATGCTATCCCTCGTGCTGCCAACCACTCACAAGGTATGTGGCTGCGATACCTGAATCTGGCAAAACAACAATGTGTTTCAGCCTGATGATGAACAAGATGATGAGCAAAGCTCACCGGTAAGATCCGGCCAGGAAATCGCAGCGCCCAGCCCACTCGCTTCTACTGACATTGTCGCCAACAGCCCCACCCCCAAAAGAACAACCACCACCGCCAATAAAATCATTAGTTTTGTTTTTGTAGACATTTTCTGCTCCTTGTTTTGTCACCTCAACTCATTCAAACTCACAAAATTTCTGAAATCGCCTCTGTGCATGCCAGATTGGTCTAAGGCTACAAGGTTTCCACTTGAAAAGAGTTCTAACCTGGTGCAAACTAGGTGTAAATCCCGTCTAAAAAGTTGGAGAAAACGGCGTGTTCCGTTTGCGGTAAAAAGGAAGTTGCTTATGATCACTGAAAAAGCGGCAAACAATGGGCAAGTAGAAATGAAAAATCTGGTCGTGATTACAACGGAAGATGTCCAGGAAGCATTGCGACTGTGGCACGGTGGTGATGTAGCCAGATGGCCGTTGGCAAATCTACGGTTAGGGCTGCAAGTCACATCAGATCAGGAACTTTACAGCAGCCTGGCCGACTCGGGGCCGGCTGCCCTTAACCGCGCTATCCTGAACGTGGGGTTGGAACAGATGCGTGTGGTAAACGCCGAAAGCGAGGAACTATTGCGGCAGCGTTATGAACATCGCCAGGATGTTATGGTGGTCGCTAACAGGATGAACCTATCTCGCTCTACTGTTTTTTATAGACAAAGACAGGCTGTAAACCATCTCACTGAGATCCTAAACCAATTAGAGCGAGACGCCAGCCTGGAATGGCGAGAAAGGATGATCGCCCGCCTGGAAGCGTCTACCTACACGGAATTGGTGGGCATAGACGAACCACATGACGTTCTTATCAACGCACTGCTAAACGAAAAGGAACATTTTATTATTGCTATCGATGGTCTGGGCGGCCTGGGCAAAACTGCATTGTCAGACCGGCTGGCACGAGACCTGATCCAAACCATTCGATTTGATGAATTTGTATGGGTGACGGCCAAACAAACTCACCTTTCCACCAGGGGACGTTTACAGGTAGAGAGCAACCGCCCAGCCCTGACCTTTCCCATGCTCATTGACGAATTGGCCGCCAGGTTTGACTTACCAGAGGTGGCACGTCATTCTCATTTACAAAAGCAGCGGCTTGTTAAACGTTTTCTAGAGCAGCGCGCCTGTCTCATCATCATTGACAACCTGGAAACGGTAGCCGACTACAAATCACTATTGCCTGAACTAAAGCAATGGCAAAATCCCAGCAAGTTTCTCATCACCTCTCGCTTGCGACTGGTAGACCAACCGGGTGTTTTGTCCTTTTCCCTGCCAGAGTTGAGCGAAACGGCCGTGCTTCAACTGATCCGCCAGGAAGCCAAACGGTCTGGTTTTTCAACTCTATCGGCTGCATCCGATGAAGATTTGCGGCAAATTTACCGGGTTGTCGGCGGGAATCCATTGGCGGTAAAATTGGTTATTGGCCAACTTCGTTTCCATTCACTGCCTCGTGTATTGTCCCGGCTTACGGTAGGCCAAGATGAAACCGGCATTGGGCTCTTTGATTACATCTACCAGGAAGCCTGGGAATCGCTTGATAACAATAGTCGCACAACACTGATGGCCCTGAGTCAAGCAGGTGAAACTGGCTTTTTGCTTGAGCATATCCAAGAAATAACCCAGTTAGCCACCGCTACACTTGAACAAAGCCTGGAAGAACTGATCCTATTATCATTGGTAGATTTGCGAGGCTCTCTGTTTGATCGGCGTTATAGTCTGCATCGTCTAACAGAAATGTTCTTATTACAAATGTTAGAGTGACATGACCATAGCCATAACAGACCAAAAAAAATGGCGGCAACTGCGGCGGCAACAAGGGCAGGCCAATGCGGAACGCTGGCTAAAGCTCATTGAAGCACATCACCAACCGGCCGATTTTGTCATACGGGAATATGACAACCTGCTGCGGGCCCTTGAATATACTCTGGAATCACCGGAAACGTTTAATCTGGCATACCGGCTGATCCAAACATTGTTTGTAGACGCCTTTGGTTTTGCAGATTGGGATAGATGGCTGTTTTATCTGGAACAAGCCCTGGTTATCTCCCAC
>WYBM01000104.1 GCA_011525915.1 Ardenticatenaceae bacterium
AAGAGCGTGTTATGATTATTCATGGTGTCTCCTGGGTTGGTTTTTGTAAGTTTGCAAACTCACAATGTTACCCCAACTTCAGGAGACCGCTTCATTTTGTTTTATAAGATCTGTCAGTCAATCAGCCGGCAGGCTGGAACTGATCGAAAGTTATTTATCAACGGCCGAAAAAAACCTGGACGGCCGGGAAGATATCGCTGAACTGCATGGCGAGATTGCTGCCATACGAGCCTATCAGGCAGCCCAGTTGGGGCTTATGGACCAGGCTGTTGACTACGCCCAGGTTGCGTTTGATTTGCTTGCCCAAGATAACCTTGCGGTACGCTGTGTTGTGGCTTTCGTTTTAGGTGGGGTTTACTATATACAGCAAGATTTTCCGCGGGCCATAAAGGCGATGAAAGAAGCCAGCCAACTTGGTGTACAAGCTGGAAACATTCATGTGGCTGTCTCTGCCTTAAGTTCAGCTGGAGACATGCTTTTTCAACAGGGTAACCTGGAAGAATCTGGCAGAGCATATTATCAGGCCATGGGGTTAGGTACTAGTCGTCATGGCCAACCCTTACCCGTCACGGCCAGTGTGTATTCTGGGCTGGCCATGCTTCACCTGGCTCAAGATGATATCGTCGATGCACGGCTGTATGCTTTGGGCGGTTTGGAATTGGGGGAGAAATGGCTCAATGTAGACAGCCAGATTAGCTGTTACCTGGCCTTGGCCCAAATAGAGCATCATGCAGGCCATGCAGATAACGTTCAGGATGCCTTGGAAAAAGCCAAACAGCTCGCTGCCACCCATCACTTAACCCCGGGAATGGAAGAACAAATTGTGGCCTGTGAAACCGCTGTTTTGGCAGCGCCACCAAAACAAGCGCTTCCAAGGCTGCTGGAACCTCTCAGTGAACACGAACTAAAAGTGCTGCGGTTGATTGCGGCTGGGCTGTCTAACCAGGAAACGGCCGAGCAATTGTACCTTTCTGTTAACACCGTTAAATGGCACCTCAAGAATATTTATAGCAAACTTGATGCCCACAGTCGGGTTGAGGCGATTATCCATGCTCAAGAATTAGGCTTGCTTTAGCTAGAACCAGGAACTACCCACACACACCACCCACTTGGGTGGTGATTGACCACCCCCCTTTCGCTAAACTGATAACAGAATCATGAACATCCTGGCCCGCAATAACTAGAGAGTTGATGAGATACCAATCCAGGGAAGCATAGGCCATGTTTACCATGTACCAAATCAGACTCAAAGGGTACCTTCAAGTAATCCAATGGAAAAAGATGACCATTCCTGTCATCATGATGTTGGCCTTTTTGACCCTGGGGACCGTCATGTGGCGCTCGTCAGAGGAGATCATGGCGCTGTTTTTCTTTGGTTATATCGGTGTTTCCTTAGGGATTGGCCTGGGCTTGTATGCGGCACTTCCCAAAAAGAAGAAACCCTGGGGTCGTCGTGTGTCTCTTTTCTTGGTTGGTTCATTTCTGATCGGGTTTACGGCCGTTTCCGGTCAGGAGAACATGCAAATTGAAGGTCTATTCTTTGGCTTGCTGGGTGGTGTTTTTCTGGCTGCGGTGACCCATTACCTGATTGCCAAAGTTTTTGGCCCCATGTTTTTTGGCCGCATTTGGTGTGGCTGGGCTTGTTGGACGGTGATGATCCTTGATCTGCTGCCCTTCAAGCGCCCGGCCGGACGCCTGCCTGGCAAATGGGGTTGGCTGCGCTATCTGCATTTTGTCCTCAGTTTGGGATTGGTTTTGGTCGTCTGGTTTGCCTTCGATTTTCAAGAAGGCGCCACAGGCAAGATCGCCCTGGCCTGGTTCATCGTTGGCAATTTTTTTTACTACCTGATCGGCATTATTCTAGCCTATGCTTTGCAAGATAACCGTGCTTTTTGCAAGTATGTTTGCCCGGTGTCTGTACCCTTAAAAATCACCTCTCGTTTTGCCCTTCTCAAAATTGGGGGTGAAGCCCAAAAATGCAATGACTGCCAGGCCTGTATAAAGATGTGCCCGATGGATGTCCGCATATCTGATTATATTCTTAACGACCAACGTGTACTCTCCACGGAGTGCAGCCTGTGCCAGACCTGTATCACCGTTTGTACCCAAGATGCCCTGAAGCTTTCTTTCGGTTTTGATATGGGTGGCAAGGAATTGTTGCGGGAGCGAGACACTATCCTGCTCAGGCGTATTAAACATGAAGACGCATCTGCCTAGAATGATGATCATATTACTCTGGATTGTTGGTTTGAGTTTGCTCTATTTAACCAACACAGGTGTGTTGTCCTTCGATAAACCTTATATCTATCAATATTCGCAAGAATCACCCACAGAATATCCGCCAGTGGCGTTTGTCAATGTCAATGTGGTGCCCATGGATAGTGAGCGGGTTTTGCGGAACCAGACCGTCATCGTGCATGATAACGTGATTGAGACGATTGGCGACAGCGGGCAGGTTCAAGTTCGGGCGGAAGCCGTTGTGGTGGATGGCACTGATCACTATCTGATGCCTGGTCTCACAGATATGCACGTTCACATCGAATATGAAAACGACATGCTGCTTATGGTGGCCAATGGCGTTACCAGCGTGCGCAATATGTGGGGCAACACTGGCCGGAAGTTGTGGTGGGGAATGCCTGATCAACTGGAATTGCGACGACACATTGAAGCGGGTGCGCTGTTTGGGCCGACGATTTATACGGCCGGGCCGATCATGGAGGGCAGCCCGGCCTTTCATCCGATGGTAGAACCGTTTGACCTGCCCGGTGAAGCGCGCAAGTCAGTGATATGGCAGGCCCAACAGGGCTTTGATTTTATCAAGGTTTATGACCATCTCTCACCCGAAGTTTATCAGGCTGTTATGGAAACGGCCGTTGCCAATGATATACCCGTCGTAGGGCATGTGCCGTTTGCGGTTGGTCTGGACGGTGTGCTGGCCAGTGGGCAGGTGACGATTGAACATCTGGCCGGGTACATTGATTCTGATGAAGCGACGTTCATCATCCCCCAAGACCAACTGGATGACTATGCCGAAAAGACGCGGGAAGCAGGTGTATGGAATGTGGTGACCCTTTCCGAATACCCTAAGAGCAAGGAGACACCGGCGGGAATGGAACGATTGCAAAACCAGCCGGGTATGGTTTATGTATCGCCAGGTGTACGGTTTCTGACGCCCTTTTTTTACACTATGACCAGCCGAAGCCACACCTACCTGGGGATAGATTATCCTCGGCGAATGACAGAGTTGAACCGCCAAATGGTCGAGGCCTTGCATGAAGCTGGCGCCGGTATTCTATTGGGCACAGATGCGGCCCAGGCTTATCATATTCCGGGGTTTTCCATACATGAAGAACTGGTGCTTTTGGTGGATGCTGGCTTGACGCCTTATGAAGCCATTGAAGCGGGTACACGTAACGCTGCGGTTGTGATGGAGAAGCTGGATGAGTTTGGCACTATCGAGGCTGGCAAGCGTGCCGATATGATTTTGCTGGCAGCCAATCCGCTGGATGATGTGGGCAATATTCAGAAGCGCATGGGGGTGATGCTAAACGGCCGTTGGCTGACCGAAGCACAATTGCAGGCTATGCTGGCCGGATTGGTTGACTCTTACAAGCCCAGCCTGCTAGAACGCCTCTGGCCCCTTCATGCTCTCATCAGCCTCGTTCTCAATGTTTACCCTTTGTGCTTTAAGTTCTTGCTGAAGGCGGCGCACATCGGTGAAAGAATCAAGCGGATTGGCGTTTTTGTCCCAACCAGGATTAAAAGTTAGAATATTCTTCTCAAACATCCCCTGGAACAGCCCAATGACACAATCCCCGTTCTTCATGATGAGCCAATTTTGGGCTGCGTCTCCGCTAAGCCAGCCGCCATAGTGGGTTACCTTAGCAAGAAACGGATGGCCGCTTCCAGCACCGGATCACCATCACCCAAAATGGCAGCTTCATCTACGGGTACGTCTACATCGGGTGCCACCCCCAGACCCTCAATGTGAATGATGCCGTCAGGATCCACCGCCCGCCCCTGGGTGAAGCGGAATACTTCATCTTCGGGCATAGACACCTGGTCTACGGAGCCGCCCAATCCACCGGTGGGATAGTGGCCGATAATGGTGGCCCGACCCTGTAGTGTCATGTCATAGCTGAAGAATTCGCAGGCGCTAACGCAGTCTGGCCCCACCAACACAGCGATATCACCAGCATAGTACAGGCTTTCGTCCGGCGGCAAGATGAATTGCCGGGGATTGTCTTCATCCATATAAAACTGGCCGCGTTCGCGATCATAGGCGGCGACATTGCCCAACTCCAACGCTTCATCGAAAAAGTACGCGGCCATCATGTCTGCCAGAAAGCCACGGCCGCCACCATTGCGCCGCATATCAATGATGATGGCCGGCACGTCGGCTTCGTTAAAGTCACGGATCATTCGTTCCCATAACTGTACTGTCAGAACGTCGTTATCAGAAAAGCTGTAGATGGCCACGTAGCCTATGCCTTCAGCCAGCAGTTCGTATTCCACTGGCAGCTGCAGGCCATCGCCAAAGTTTTCATCTATCCAATAGGTGAAGCTGTCTATCTCTGATAAGGCCGTCAGCTCGGCTGTTTGTGCCTGGCTGCTGCCGGGGTTTTGGTAGGTGACGCTCACGGCCGTGGCCAGTGGAAAGCGTGTGGCCAGAATCAACTGGTCTAGCCGCTGGGCGTGGGCTGTGCTGTAGGGGCCAAAGTAAGAAACGGTCTGGCTGATGTGTTCGGTGATGGGGAGGCCATTGATGGCCATGATTTCGGCCCCAAGCTGGATGCCGGCCTGCGCAGCCGGGCTGTCTTCTACCAGGAAAACGGTCAGGACACGGCCGTCGTCTAACTCCTTAATGGCCAGCCCAATGCCCCCCAGCGCCGCTTGCTGAAAATCCTCCCGCACAAACGGCCCAGAAATATGCCCGTCCGGAATGCGCCAGGCAAAGTCCCGTAAGGCGCGGCGGTAAGCCTGGGCATCTTCCTCCGCCTCCGCCGCCTCAAAACGCGGCTGGAACTCTGCCTGCAGGGCCTCCCAGTCAATATTCTTGTATTCGGTAAAGGCATACTCCCGCTTAAGCTGATCTACCAGGGCGGCAAAAGCAGCACTGTAGCCCAGGTCGGAATAATCTACCAGGGCGGCGTTGTCTGGCTCTACCAGGTCAACCCGCTGATGACGGCTGCGGTCAAACGTGAAGGGGTCACTGTCCAGGGTAACCATGGTGTAACCGGCGGCCAGGGTGATCATGGTTTCGTCGCCGGTGAAAAGCAGGCCATCTGGGCCGAAGTTTTGGGGGAAGCTTTGCTGGTCATCGGGCGCATAGACCAGCAGTTTGCCACCGACGATCTCCCGTTCCTGCTCCGGGTCACGGCTGATGATCGTAGAGGCGTAGGCAGTGGACCAACCACCGCCGCCCAGATCACGCGCTTCCAGGAAGGGGTCGCCAAAGGTGTTATTCCAATAAGCAATGGCAAAGACCTGCACGCCGGGTTCGGCTTCATCATCAAAGTCTACATCACGCAGGGCCCCCTGAGGCTCGATGGGCAAGGCCACAGAGTAAGAGAAAGGCGAAGTATAGAAGTCCGAGGTGATCTGGCCCAATGTTTGGGATTGAATGGGGAAGATGTAATGTTCGTTGCGGTCTACAAAACCGGCCTGGTCTTCCAAGATGACCAGAGGCGCGGCGACCCCCAACGTAAAAAAGGGGTTGGTATAGGTGACCAGGCCGGTAATAACCACAGGCCCGCCTTCGTCAGTGGCTGTTGGTGGGCTGCTAATGGCTGTCGGGTCGCCAGCCGGTTCCGTGGCCGTGGGAGGCACGGCCGTAGGCGCTGGCATGGTGGGGAGAGCGGTGGGAACGGCCGTGTCGGTAGGCGCTGGCTGTGGTGTAGGTGTAGGGGTGAGGTCTGGCTCGCTGCAGGCCGCCAGCAGTAAGGCCGTCATGATAAGGACGATCAAGGCTTTATAGTTCATAACATCTCCCAATGAGCATAGGATTTACAGGATGAGCAAAATTGTACCCTTCATTAACATCCTGGCCATTGCTTTGTGTGTTATTGATACCAGGACAGGTAAACATGAAGCCAGCATCCCCAGCACCTGGGTTAAGAAAAGCTGGATTGAATTTCATAAGCTGATTGGGTAAGATTATCTGTTACAAGGTAGGATTTTACCGAACCAACCGAACAGCGTACTGGTGAGTGGTCCATTATTTTGCAGAGCATCACCAAGGCAGGTGCGGCCTCCCTTCTAGAAGGAGGCCGCACCTGTCTCTGTATGATGTCAGTTATTAACCAAGAGCCGTGTACTCAATGACACTGGCAATTTACATGAAAAAGGAGTGTATCATTGTGACCGTATCATTCAACTTTCGTTGCAATGCCTGGCTGGCCTTCGTATTCGCCTTATCGCTTGCCGTGATAGCTGTGGCCAGCAGGGCTTCTTCTGCACACGCCGTGCCAACCAACTCTCTGCCCGCCCATACACGTATGCAGCAAATGCCTACGCAGGTTACCTTAGCAGCTCCCAGCTCTCAGGCCAACTTACCATGGGCATCTGGGTTTTATCTTCCCGGTACCAACGGCATAGTCCATGCGGCAGTTCTGGATGGCAGTGGTAATCTCTATGTTGGTGGGGAGTTCTCCGTCGCCGGTGATGTTGATGCAAACAATATCGCTCGTTGGGACGGCATGAAGTGGCATGCTTTGAATACCGGCACAAATGACGCCGTCTATGCACTCGCTGTTGGCAGTGATGGCACGCTGTATGCTGGCGGCACCTTTACCAGTGCCGGTACCTGTACAGCCAATTGTAAGCGGATCGCGAGCTGGAATGGTACAACCTGGAACGCGCTCAGTACAGGCATTGATTCGCCTGGCAGCGCTGTCCACGCGCTGGTGGTCAATAGTGATGGCCAGCTTTATGCCGGTGGCACTTTCACCGGTGCTGGTTCCTGTATGACGTGCGCGAGTATTGCCCGCTGGAACGGAACCACATGGAGCCCGTTGCAATCGGGGACGTCTGGCACAGTGTATGCGTTGGTGGCGGACGGAACGGGCAATGTGTACGTCGGCGGCGATTTTTGGGGCCCTATTAGTTGCCCTGACTGTTTGGCTGTCGGCCGCTGGGACGGAACAAACTGGCATGCGCTGGAGAATGGCATATTGGGCATTGTCTATGCCCTGGCTGTAGATGCCAACCATCATGTTTATGTGGGCGGCGATTTCACCAGTGCCGGTTTAACCTGCAACACTTGCAGCCAGATCGGCAAATGGAACGGTTCCACCTGGAGCAGTGTGGGGTTTGATGACTCACGGAGCGTACGCGTTACAAAGTTGCTCTTTAACGCCGGCGGCACCCTGCATGCCTATGCCGAGGAAACTCTTAGCCCAGGAAGCCCGGGTTATCTGGCCACCTGGAATGGGGCTGCCTGGAGCGATCTTGTAACAGATCTTTATCATGTTAACACGATAGTGATTAACAGCAGCGGCAGAATGTATATCGGCGGCGGTTTTGTCACCCTAGATCACTGCCCTAACTTTTGTGAGTCGGTGGCCCAATTAAATGGAGGAACCTGGAGCCCGTTAGGGCAACACGGCCGTGGGCCAGATGGTTTTCCTGAAGCCCTGGCGTTTGACGAAAACGGCGATCTATATGTCGGCGGGGTATTCACCCGGGCGGGGACATGCACAACTGGCTGTAATAACATCGCTCGCTGGGACGGCCATAACTGGCATGCGCTGGGCAATGGGGTGAACCATGAGGTTACGGCGATGGCGTTTGACAGCAGCGGCACCCTATATGCCGGCGGGTTTGGCGGCGTTTCCCGGTGGGATGGCGCAGCCTGGAGTATGTTGGGAAGCGAGGTTTCCGGTTTTATCCATACCATGGTCGTTGACGGCAATGACACTCTGTACATCGGCGGCTATTTTGCAATTGTGGACTGCGCCGACTGCTTGAATGTGGCTGGATGGGGTGGGACAGCCTGGTTGCCGCTCGACTTGGGGGTTAACGCTCCTGTTCACGCTCTGGCGGTGGACAGTGAGAATACCCTGTATGTCGGTGGCGAGTTCGAGGACATTTTTGGCAATATGAGTGTTTGCAACGGTGATTGCCTGTTTATCGCCACGTGGAAAGGCTACTGGGCACCTCTGGACGACATGGCACCTTTTGGGGATTCAACAAACGGCCCCGTACGGGCACTGGCTTTTGACAGCGAAGGCGCGTTGTATGCTGGCGGCGACTTTACCTTCGCTGGTGAATGTGCTTCAGGTTGCCTGCGCATCGCCAAGTATACCAACTCCGATTGGAGCGGCCTGGAGGGGGGTATAAACGGCAGGGTGCAAAGCCTGGCAGTAGATACCGACGGCACGTTGTATGCCGCTGGTAACTTTACCATGGCCGGCACCTGCACAGGCGGTTGCAACCGCATTGCCCGTTGGAATGGTGTGACCTGGCATCCCCTGAACAATGGGATCGATGGATTGGTTACCGGGGTAGCGATCAGCCACGAGGGCCGGGTTCATGCCGTCGGGTCGTTTAGCCATGCCGGCGACAAAATTTCACGTAACTTTGCGGTACAGTCTAGCAACAATGTCTACTTGCCGGTGGTGGTTAAATAAGGGCGTCTATAGGCCTGTTGACCATGCCGTTTCTAAGGCGAATTAGAAACGACTGTTAAGACAACCCTATCTCTAGCCGGCGACACGGCCGTGGTGCCTGTCGTCGGCTTACATACCTGACACGGCCGATGGCTTGGTAAGGGCGACTACTTGCGGTTGGCTTTGCCATCTCTTAGCGTGCCAATCACCACAATATAATTGGGCTGCACCAGTGTGTCGCTGCCGCCTGGTCCACTGATGGTAAGGGCCACTGTATAGATACCGGGCAGTTCATAGATATGCACGGGGTGGGTCTCTGTGGTGGTCGTGCCGTCGCCAAAATCCCACAAACTGCTGTCAAACTCACCTACAGACAGGTTCACAAAGTTTACAGGCAGCGGTGCCGGTCCATTGCGGGGCATGGCGTCAAAGTCGGCCTGGGGCGGCGGCAGCGGCCGCCAGCCAACGGCGTAAATGCCATCTTCAACCACAGGCACTGAGGCCAGCCAGTTTAACACCGGGCTGCGGCCAGAAACGCCTACCACCTGCCATTGGTGCAGGCGGCGGCTGTAATGCAGCAGTTCCAACTGGCCTTCAGCCGCTCCCAGGCGGTCAATGGCTGCCTGGCTGTAAAACAGCGTCAACACCAGCGGCGCTATGGGTCCGGGCAGCAGTACATCCAGGTCTAGGGGCACACCAACAACGGCCGTAAATCCCGGCGGCAAAGGGGCCATAAGCGCATCGTAGCTGGCAGCGGGCATCAGCATGACCTGGTTGGTGGCACCGGGCACGGCCGTGGTAGCCGCCACCATCGCCAAGCCATCTAGCAGCGGTGCTTCGCCGTCATCATACGCTGGGCCAACACCACCCAACGATTGGAACCAACGCCACATCTCCCCATGACCTGTGGCCTGCACTTGCAGCAGCCCAACTTTGGCCAATGAACCGCCGGGCGGGGCGTTAAATGTTGCCGTCCAGGTGACCATTCCGCTGGCCGTCATCGTTTGCCGCCAGGCCGGGTCGGCCGGGCAGCCAATGGCCGCGTCTGGTGAGCAGCGCTGTAGCACCGGCGGCGTGGCCAGGGCATCTGGGCTGACCAGCGTGGCCGTCATGGCCTTTAGCTGTGGACCATCCATACCGTAGCTCACATCCAGACTGGCTTCCCAGGTGTCGGGGACCAGGGTCAGTGTGGTCCCAGTGACCAGCGGCGGGTCACTGCCACCGGGAGAAGGGTAAACAAACCGGCCACCACCGGTGCCGTCCGTTGTGAACTGCTCCACATAGAGGCGTGCCCGATCCGCCGAACGGACTCCCAACAATGTGATTTGCCCCACATTAGCTGGTGCGCTGCGTGTGCTGTTACTGGTCCCCTGGTACATTACCAGGGACGGACCGGCCAGGTAGACCTGGGGATACAGAGCATCTAGCTGTGCCTGGCTGAAAGTGCCGTCCAGCGCCAAAGTAAGGGTTGGTTCTGTGGGACCAGCCACGGCCGTGCCGCTGCGGGCCAGCGCCGGTAAGTAAAGGCGGTAACCAGATGTATGGCCAAACAGATCACCGGCCACACCTGGTGGTTGGGTGGCCAGGGGCAATGACGGCGGCTGCAGCCAACTGCCGGGCAAATTCTGGATACTGCCCCAGCGCAGCAGCGTGTTCCAATCGGCCTCACCGTGAACCAGCCATTGGTCGGTTTGCTGGCAGACGGCAGGCTGGCCGTGTTCCGTTTCATGCCAGAGGGCCACGGCCGTGTAATGGTATGCCATGGCCGAGGCTGTACAGGCCCCGCCCGGCAACCCCAGGCAAACACAGTATGTTTCTTCCTTGCCGTTGTTCAGCGATTGTTGGTACTCGTCGTATAAGAACAGGGCGTAATGGCCCCATTCGTGCCCCAGGGTGCGGGCAGCGTTGGGGTTATCCCAGGCGCCGCCAACCGGGTCGGCCGCATCGAGACCATCCCAGTAACGTCCCAGGTAGATGGCGCCCGGCGCGTACACGGTCTGGCTGAGCGTAGCCGGGGCGGTGTATGGTGTAGCTGCGGCCACAATGCCACCCATGTAGGCTGTGGGCCGGTAATCATTGGCGGCCAGGAAGCGCAGGTCAGCCCCTTCCCAATGACGGCCGTTAGCATATATGGTGACCTGGCCAAACGCCATCTGTCCTTCGGTGAGGTCATACAGGTAAGCCGAAGCCTGCTGCAGCCCATTTTGTAATTGAGCCAGGTAAGGCGAACCGGTGCCCGGCTGCCAGGCCAGGCTGGCAACAACGTTAAAGAGGACAAGGGGACGGCTGTCATACAGTTTGACGTCGCCGGCAGTGGGCAGCAGGTCATGGCTGCCAGGCAGCCAGCTGGTGGCATAGACCTTATAAGCCGGGCCGTGATCTGGTTTGCCGGAAGGCTGTGTGTGGCGCAGCCAGAGGGCAGCCAGATAGTGGCAGCCGGCGGGCAAATTGTGCGCCAGGGTACCATCATGGTTTGTAGTCACCGGTATGTCAGCCAGGGGGCGGCCAGGGCCGTTAGCCAGATAACAGAGCAGCCGCAGGTCCGCGTTGGCCAGGGGCAGGTCTGTCTCGTCTACGAAACGCAGTGGCCCAGAGGGGGCGGTAGCGTAGGAAGCGGCCGGACCAACCAACAGCACAATCACGGCCGTGAGCAAACCAAAGGCCATAACCAAAGCCCATAGCGTAACCGGAATGCGCGGAATCATATGGCGTCTCCTCTGGAAGAGGGAGGGCCATTGGGCTTAGGCAATGGCCCTCCCTTCATTTACCGCACGACCATCGGCAGGAAAATCTGGTGGTTTGTGGGCGGCGGAGTTGACGGGTACAAGGTATAGGTGGTAGTGGTGCCGTCAGGCAGGGTGATCAGAAGCTCTTCATTGGCGATGGTGATTTGGGCCCGGCCGTCGGTAGGTACGTTCAGCAGCAAGTCACCATTATTATTATACATCTTCACGGCGTTGTCATCGGCCGTAATAGTTCGATCCTCAAAACTGATGACGTCGGCACGGCCGTCAGTGGGGATGTGACGAATCAGGTTGCCGTTGCGGTCATAGATTTGCACAGAGTCATCATCAATGACAATGATCCGGTCGCCGTTCACCGTCACCGTGGCCCGGCCGTCAGTGGGGATGTGGCGCACCAGGTTGCCGTTGCGGTCATAGATTTGCACAGAGTCATCATCAATGACAATGATCCGGTCGCCGTCTACCATGACCGTGGCCCGGCCGTCGGTGGGGATGTGGCGCACCAGGTTGCCGTTGCGATCATAGATTTGCACAGAGTCATCATCAATGACAATGATCCGGTCGCCGTCTACCATGACCGTGGCCCGGCCGTCAGTGGGGATGTGGCGTACCAGGTTGCCGTTGCGGTCGTAGATCTGCACAGAGTCATCATCGATGACGATGATCCGGTCGCCGTCTACCATGACCGTGGCCCGGCCGTCGGTGGGGATGTGGCGCACCAGGTTGCCGTTGCGGTCATAGATCTGCACAGAGTCATCATCGATGACAATGATCCGGTCGCCGTCTACGATGACCGTGGCCCGGCCGTCGGTGGGGATGTGGCGCACCAGGTTGCCGTTGCGATCATAGATTTCCACAGAGTCATCATCAATGACGATGATCCGGTCGCCGTCTACGATGACCGTGGCCCGGCCGTCGGTGGGGATGTGGCGCACCAGGTTGCCGTTGCGGTCATAGATTTCCACAGAGTCGTCATCAATGACGATGATCC
>WYBM01000105.1 GCA_011525915.1 Ardenticatenaceae bacterium
CCACGTCGCCGATGTACAGGTCATGGGTCTGGCGGTCAAAGCTGAAGCGCCAGGGGTTGCGCAGCCCCATCTGCCAGATTTCATCACAGCTGCCGCCGGCGCCATCGACAAAGGGGTTGGTGGGGGGGATGGTGTAGTTGCCGTCGCTGTCACAGTCAGGTGGGTTGCCGCCGCCGTCTACGTCAAGGCGCAGCATCTTGCCCAGCAGCGCCCCCGGCGTCTGGGCATAATTTTGGGGATCCCCGCCATCCCCGCCATCCCCCATGCCAATGTACAGGTACCCGTCATGGCCAAAGGTGAGCCCTCCACCATTGTGGTTGCCGTAAGGCTGCTGCACCTCCAGCAGGATCACTTCACTGTTGGGGTCGGCCATATCTGGGTTGGCTGTGACAGCAAAACGAGAGATGCGAGTATACAGGTTGGGCGTGGGACCATATTCTGGGCAGCTGTTTTCGGTGCAGTAAGTGTAGTTGACATAAAAGAAACCATTGTTGACATAATCTGGATGAAAGGTCAGCCCCAACAGCCCTTGTTCACTCATCGTTTCTACCCGGTCGGTGATGTTCAGAAAGGGCACGGGTAAAACTGTGCCGTTGTCAATGATCTTGATGATGCCTGCCTGTTCCACCACAAAGAGGCGATCATCCCCAGCGTTCGTGATGTCTACTGGCCGGTTGAGGCCGCCAGCGACGAGGGCCATGGTAACGTTTGGCAGGCCATTGGGGCTGGTTTGAGGGGCAGCGGACAGGGCCGTGTTGCTGTTCCCACTCAGTAAGAGAATTAATCCCCCGGTGGCAGCCAACAATAAAATAACCGCTGCAAGTTTTAATATCTTCATCACGCTTACCCCCTTTAGCCGGCCGCAACCGCTCACTGCACATAAGCCGGATCATGGATCACATATAACGGGTTATGGTTTACGGCCGTATCTGATAAACCCCGCCATTGTGGTCAAGAACGTACAATTCACCTTGCGCATCTTCGCCAAAACTGGAAATCAACAGGCCGCTTGCCAATACTTGGGCGGCATCCCAGGTGCCATCAGCCTGCGGGAACAACCGCCAGATGAAGCCGGTGCAGTAGTCGCCCAGAAAATAGTTACCCTGCAGTTCTGGAAACTGGGTGCCGCGGTAGACGTAGCCACCCGTGACCGAACAGCCAAAGCTGTGGTCATACTCAAAGATGGGCAGCTCCAGGCCGGCGGTATCACAGTTGGTCGGCTGGTAACAGTGGGTGCCTTCCATAAAGTTCCACCCATAGTTTTCGCCACCCTGGCTGCCCGCTGGCCGGAAGTTTATCTCTTCCCATTGGTTTTGGCCCACGTCAGCCAGGAAAAAGTCGCCGCTTTCCCGGTCAAAACTAAAGCGCCAGGGGTTGCGTACACCCACCGCCCACACTTCGCCGCGGGCACGGCCGTCATTCACAAAAGGGTTGTTCGCCGGAATACCATAAGGCGCGTTGGCCACGTCTACGTCCAGGCGCAAGACAGCCCCCAGCAGCGTGCCCGGATCTTGGCCGTTCCCCTGGGGGTCTCCTTGGCTGCCACCATCGCCCATGCCCACGTACAGATAACCGTCTGGCCCAAATGCCACCAGGCCGCCGTTATGGTTGGGATAAGGCTGGCCAATGGTGAGCAGGATTTGCTCGCTGGCAGGGTCGGCCAGATTAGGATTTTCAGAGTTCACCTGGAAACGGGCGATGGTGGTGTTAAACTCCAGGTTGGTGTAGTTAACATAAAAGTAGCCGTTCTGAGCATAATTGGGGTGAAATGCCACACTCAACAAGCCCTGCTCATTAGCTTCTGCCCCCACCCGGTCACGAATGTTTAGAAATGGTTCTTCAACGACAACGCCGTCTTGAATGATGCGAATGACCCCGTTTTGCTGCACCACAAAGAGCCGTTTATCTCCGGCATGGGTAAGGTAAACGGGTAGGCGCAGTCCTTCGGTGGCCACAGGAGCCAGCTGAATATGGCTGACCGGCTGCCAGGGCACGGCCGTAGGGGTGGGCGGGACAGGTGTAGCTGTGTCTAGGGGCACGGCCGTAGGCGCATTGGGTTCGGCGGTGGTTACGGCCGTTGGTGCGGTTGTGTTGGTCGGGACGGCCGTGGCCGCTTCAAGCAACACAGTGGGTGTGTGGGGTGGGACGATTGGCGGCGTCACGGCCGTTTCCCCTGAACCACAAGCTGCCAGGAAAAGGATCAGACAGGTAAAAAGAAAAAAGAACTGTTTCATCAGGATATTGCCAAACAGGCGTAAGTATAACATGACTTACGCCATGTGCAGTACCGGCACGGGCATGCTCACCAATTACTGATAACTGTCTACTTGTTCTGCCAGCGGTGCCCGTATTGTTTTTCGTAATACTCCTTAAACGCGCCGCTTTTTATTTTGCGCCACCACCATTCGTTGTCCCGGTACCAGCGGGCTGTTTGGGCAATGGCCTCACGCGGCGTATGGCGCGGCTCCCAACCCAGCGCGCCGATCTTGTCAATGTTCAGGCTGTAACGGCGGTCGTGGCCCTCACGGTCTTTGACATGGTGAATGAGGCTTTGGGGCCGGTCCAGTGTGGTCAGTAAAATATCGATCATCTCAATGTTTTCCATTTCCACGGCCGTGCCCACATTATACGCCTCGCCGATGACCCCTCGGTGCAGCACCAGGTCTATGGCTTCACAATGGTCGGTAACATATTGATATTCACGCATCTGACGGCCGTCACCATAGACCGGCAGTGGTTCGTTGTCCAGGGCATTGGTGGCAAAAAGCGGCACCACCTTTTCCGGGTATTGGTACGGGCCGATGTTGTTGGAGCCACGTGTGATCGTCACGGGCAGGTTATAGGTGATGAAATAAGATTGCACCAACAGGTCTGCACTGGCCTTGCTGGCGGCGTAGGGGCTGCGCGGCACCAGATTGTCCGTTTCTTTGCTGGAATAACCAGGGGGGATGTGCCCATAGACTTCGTCGGTGCTGATCTGGTGGTAACGTTCCAGTTTGTACTTACGCGCCGCCTCCAGCAGCACATAAGTGCCATAGACACTGGTCTGGATAAAAGCATCTGGGTTCATGATCGAGCGATCAACATGTGTTTCCGCAGCGAAGTTTACAATGGTGTCAATATCATATTTCTGCACTGTCTCATTCACCACGACCGTGTCACAAATGTCACCCTGGACAAAGTGATAATGCGAATGATCCTTCACCGTTAGCAGGTTATCCAGGTTGCCAGCGTAAGTGAGCTTATCATAAACCACCACGTTGTAGTCAGGGTACCTGTTAAGCACGTATAAAACGAAATTGGCGCCGATGAACCCGGCCCCGCCTGTTATCATTAAATTTTTCACGTTTTGCCTCTCTTAAGTGATTTTAGACTTGCCGGTAAACGAAGTTAGGTTTAGGCCAGCCGTATGAAAATTTACCATGTTGTGCTGTCCACACCCACAAGCCGCGCGCATTGTAACCAGATTACCTTGCACGGCCAATGAACGGCTATGCTATACTTTGCCTACGCTGGCGCCTGCCAGATACAATGAATTGTCATGCTCAGCAGACAAGGGCAACTTTCCCATAAGAAGGACATGGAGGCTATGGATACCACGTATAACTACCTGATTGTTAGTGATTTTCATTTGAGCGAGGGGCGCGACCCGGCTTCTGGCCTTATTCATCCTAACGAAGATTTTTTCCAGGATACACCGTTTGCCCAATGTTTGGCCCATCATGTGGCGCTCAGCCGGAACCCGGAAGCTGTTCTTTATTATCAGAAACCATGGCGTCTGGTGGTCAATGGTGACATTTTTGACTTTTTACAGGTGGTTTCTTTGCCAGCAGAGGGGGAAGCGTTGGCAGCGGCCACAGGCAAGTGGCGCTACGCTGACCTGCGCCCCAATGAACGCCGCTATGGTCTGGGCACAGAGGAAAAGGCCCTGGTGTGGAAGTTGGAGAAAATTGCGACCGGGCACCCCCTGTTTTTTCAAGCCCTGGCCTGGTTTGTAGCCCAGGGTGGCAACGAGCTGATTTTGATGAAAGGGAACCACGACGTAGAGATCGCCTGGGAAGGGGTGCAGGCCCAGCTGCGGGCGCTGCTGGTGACGGCCTATGAGGAATGGCACACGGCCGTCACCCAGGGCGACGTGGAAAATCCGTTACCACGGCTGCCCGATATGCCTGATACTTTAACAGCGACGGTTTTACAAGAGCGCGTGCGTTTCCCCAAGTTGTTCCTTTATCAGCGTGACCTGTTTTTCATTGAACACGGTTGCCAGTATGATCCGGCGAACTTCTTTAGCGACTTTGGCGATCCCCGGCTGGTGGATGCCCACGGCCGTGTACAAGATGTCATTGAACTGCCCGAAGGTTCTCTCTTTGTACGCTACTTCTTTAACGCTGTTGAGAGTGTTCACCCCTTCGCCGATAATTTTAAGCCCATTACCCGGTACTTTTTCTGGCTGTTGGCCAATGCGCCCGGGCAGTTGTTGACCTTTGCTCAGGTATTGCGGCACTATTTACAGGCGCGGCGGGAAGTGGGACAGAAAGTGCGTAAGCGGGTACGCTACAAGCAGCAGGTGGACGGCCGTCTGGTAGCAGACCCCTTTCTGGAACCCCTGCAAGAGATTCAGGCAGGCATTCGGGCCATGATGGAAGCCAACTCCAGGCAAACCACGCGGCGGATGATCGGCAGTATTTTATTATTACTGGTGGCTTTATTGCTGCTGGTCGGTATTGTGCGGGCGATTGCCGTGGGGGAGTATGGGGTTATGGTAGCAGGGCTGTTTTTCACGGCCGTGTGCCTGTTGGCCAGCGGCGCACTGTTCCAATCGCTTAACCAACTGTTGACCGACCCGTACCTTTTTACCGCCGCCCAACAGATAGCCAGGTTGGTCAACGGCCGTCCTACGCCACAAATTGGCCCCGTGCGTTACTATATTTTTGGTCATGATCATGCCGCCCGCCTTATGCTGCTAGATAATGCGGCCGACCCGGCCCACCCCGGTTACCGCCAGTGGTATGTCAACACCGGCTCCTGGATACCGGTTTTTAGCCAGGAAGAGCAGCTAACACGCCCGGCGGCCAACCTTACCTTTTTGCGTCTGGTTCCAGCCCGCCTGGAGATGGGCGATGATGTGCCTGAACTGCTGCGCTGGTCCGAAGAAGCCAATGCCCCCTACCCCGCCCGCCTGTTCAAAGCGACTTAAACCCAAAACCACGGAAATTAGAACTTTCCCTTGCCCCGATTGGATGGATACCCTGAGATATTTACTTGTTGGAAATAGCGGGAATAGCTATTCCGTACAGGTTTCGGTAAGTAATTGGCTGGTGCTGAAATCGTTTTTGGACTGTTATCTTGCTCTCATAAAGGGTAGATGCTTCAAGAAAGAGGACTTCATAGCCTGCGCGCCGTAGGATATCATTCAGCCGTTCGAAAGTTAAAGGATTGCAATGTCCAAGCACCTTAATGCTTTCTTTACGTGTTGAGCCACGTAACAGCAGATGACCGATATCTAAAACGGATGAATAGATCTTGGTGAGAATATTAAATTTGGCCGGAGAAAGGAACTTAAACAAAATTAAAGGGAATCTGATAAGGGTCTTACCATAGAAAATATAATCGTATTGCGTAGGGAATGTATGAAAGACAAGACTACCTTCTGCACTCAAATGCCTTTTCAGAAGAGCCAGAAAAGCGCCCAATTCATCATCATGTAAATGCTCGAAAATATCAAAGCAAATGGCAACATCTATTTGGGGGAAATGGCTTCCAAAGTCTGAAACATCACCGCAGATAAATTGGGGAGATACATTTTCTTCTCGTGCCAGTTGGCGTGCAATCTCTAATGCTGTATTGTCGAAATCAACCCCAAAAGATCGATATCCCATCTGGGCAAATTCAATAGCAAACGTCCCTATTGAACAACCAACATCAACAACAGTCATTTCCGCGGGAGATTTACCTTGAAGTCTGGGGAGACTAAAATTTTCCACAAGTGTTTTTGCCAGGTCGATTCTAATCTTCCAATGATTATTTTTTCTATTCCGATACTTTTGAACTTGTCTTAGTTGATATTCCTTACCATATTTATAGGAAGTTGATTTTGGTATGTCCATACTCTACTCCATAGCATGTGAGGTCTATTTCGCCAATATTATTCGCGGGCATGCTTTATTTTATTGATATCCTTCCGCAAATTTACTCCATGTTACCTGCCGCACAAAATCGTCGATCAGGGTACGGGAGATGCTCATGGAGGGGGGGATGCTGGGCAGCTCAGTGGCCTTAAACCAATGAGCTTCTTCTATCTCTTCTTCTTCCAGTTGTAAGTCACCACTGGCGTATTCGGCCGTATAAGCAATCATCAGCGAATTGGGGAAAGGCCAGGGCTGGCTGCCAAAGTAACACACGTTTTGCACCTCAATACCTACCTCTTCCTTAATTTCGCGGTGTACGGCCGCTTCCAATGATTCGCCTGGTTCCACAAACCCGGCCAACACGCTGAAAAAGCCGGGCCGATGGCGCGGCCCACGGGCCAGCAAGATTTCTGGGCCATGGGGGCCCTGGCGCGTGACACGCACAATGATGGCCGGCGCGATGCGCGGGTATGTGGTCAGGCTGCACTGCGGGCACTTCTTGGCCCGCTCATAGGAAAGCAGTTCATTGGCCGCCCCACAGCGGCCGCAGTAAAGGTGGGTACGATCCCAATCAATGATCTGCAACGCCCGACCGCCCAGCCATAAAAGATCATCGGGCATACGGCCGTATAACCCTCGCAGACTCTCAAACGCCATGCCTACAGGTGGTTCAGTCTCTGCGGCTACCTCGGCCACAAAACAATGAATCAGCTCATCCCCTGTAAAATACCCTAGATAATGTTGCCGCACAGGCACCATCTGCAAACTGTCGGGCCCGGCCATGCGGGGCCATGCGGTATGTTCGCCTGTTACCAACACCAGCAGTTGAAAGCCGCGCAAGATGAGCCAATAAGCGTTCGTTGGTGGTTCCGGTGGTATCTTTACTGTAGAAACAAACATAGGATTTACAGCTTCCTTGCTCAAGCCCTGGCCTAATACCCCGGCGTAGGTGTGGCGGTAGGTGCAGGTGGTGTATTGCCTGGCCCTGGGTAGGGGTTGGGGTTGGTGGGTTGTGGCGGTCGGGTAGGGGTAGCGCCGGGTGTGACGGTTAGTGTGCCTGTTGGGGTGGGTGTCACTGTGCCTGACGGCCGTGTGCCAGTGGGGGTGGTACTCAAGCGGGTGGGTGTCGCTGCCGTGGCGCCGCCGGTTGGGGTAAACGTAGGTGTGCCGGTTACGGCCGTGCCTGGCGGCGTTTGTGTAGGCGTGCTGGTATGGGTGCCCATCAGTGTGGGTGTAGTGCTGGCGCCTGCCCGGGGGGTATTTGTGGGGCCGATGGTGGGAAAGATGGGGGTGCTGACGCCGCTTAACAGATAAGCTGCCGGATCACGTGTCCCTTCTGATAGCGGATTTGGCTGTACAATGCGCTCTACCTGCAAGTACCACAAATTCCCTGTTTCTGGCTCCTTACCGCAGCCCGCAGGCCCATAATAGAGCCGCCAGACACCCTCAACCGTCAGGGTTGTGCCGGGGGCAACCAGGGACAATGGCCGGTCAAACCCCTGGGCATTGAGCTGTAACCCTTCGGAAACCAATGACCAATGAAACAACGGCCCTGTGTGCGGGTTACAGGTGGCCGGGGCAAGCGGCAGGTAAAAACCCGTCACCCGAATGCGCTGGTTGTGGTAAGCGGCCGCATTTTCGCTCAATTCTGGGAATGTTACCAACACCGGTTGGCCATCAATAATAAAAGCAATCGTGGTGGGATCACCACGAAACGGCCGTAAGCCCCGTTCGGGCCCTCGCAGCGCAAAGAAGAGGGCCGTCAGGCAAAAGCCCAACCCCGCCAGCCCCCCCAGCGCCAACCATATGGCCGGGCGGGTGTGGCCGCGACCGGCCTCAGGTTCTATCGCCTCATCAAAATCCATACCTGCCAAAACTAACGCCTCAAACGTAAAACGTAAACTCTATCAAAGCTTTTGCCTCTTATGTTTTGCGAACCTTAATCTTTGGTAACCGCGCCCCACGATGATGTACCCACCACTCTACCAACAGCAGTACAAAAGCGATAGCTACCAGAGGCGGCCACAGTTCACGCTGGCCAACATCACCTTCAGCCTCGGTGGTGACGGCCGTTTGCCCAATTTGCACCGTCGCAGCCGGGGCAATGTTGGACTCAGCCGGGTTAAACAAGTTGACGGCAAAACTGCCGGCGGGCCGTTCGCCGGTGCTGTCTCGCAGCAGCACCTGGTACAGCCCCACCTGATCCGTCTCGGCAAAAACCACGTCGCCTTCGCCGACCTCGGCCGTCCAGCCAGTTTTCCCAGGCTTAATGACAGACACGGCCGTGGTGCTGGCCCCAGGGGCAATCGTCACGGGATCTCCCGGCTGCAAACCAGTAGGGGCGTCAAAGGCCCGGCCAGGGCTGAGCCAGCCGGTAATGTTAGCCATTAAAATGGGAAATGCAATTTGCAGCGGCAGGTCAGAATCGCGCAGGTCAAAGTTGATAAAGGCCAGTCGGTGGCCACGGCGCTCACCAACCTGGATGAGCGGCCCACCTTGCGCCTGCACCAATGTTTGCGCCCAGGGAGCGACCACATCTTTGGCCGCCCTTACATTCACATCACGCCAATCTACAAATTGCAGCAAAGGGGTATCTGCCAGCCTGATGGCCACTGTGTCTGAAAAAACGGCGTTTACGGTGAACAGGTCTCCGCCGGCCCCCACTGGCGGATCGATCATGAGGATGTCGGCGGCCGGCAAGGGATCAGGCAGGGCCACACCGTCAAACACATAGAGGTCAAATGCCACCGCCCCATCTGCCGTGAGTAGATCACTATCGGGCGGCGCTTTAAACGCTTCCACGCCGGGCAGTACTGAAAAGACCTGCTCTAAAAACAAATTTCCCTCGGTAACCAGCAGGGCCCGGTTGCTGACGCCACCTTCATGTACCGCCCAGGCAGTATCGTCCAGGGGCAGGTTGTCACCTTCGTGGTTGGAAAGCTGGGCTTGAATCACGGCCGTGTCTGGTGGCAGTTCCCAGGTGACACTGGCCGTGCTTTGTCTGGGCACATTTACCCGGCGCGAATCAAACAAGGTCCCGTCCAGGGAAATGCTCAACAAGGCTTCCCGGTCAACCTGGCCCTGGTTGGCCACGCTGGCAAAAAGCTGAATACCGGCGTCACTCTCTCGTGTGGCCAGGGCGGTGATCGCCAGGTTTTCGCCGCTGGTCCCCACCGGAATATAAACCGATTCGGCCGGCAGTGGTGGTAACTGTGCTGGCAGGCCGCCATCGGAAACCAGCAGGATTTTGGCGTTTTCAAAGCCTTGGGCCGCGCCGGCGGCCAGGGCAAATGCCGCTTGCCAGTCAGCGGCGCCATTTTCGGGGACTGCGGCGTTTACGGCCTGTCGCAGGGCTGTTTTGTCACCGGTGGGCGGGGCGATGACCATAGGCGTTTGCCCCACCTGGATGATGGTCATCTGGTTGCCCCCCCCCAACGCCCCGATGAGACTGCGCACCTCTTCTTTCGCCGCCTCAAAGCGGGTAGGCATTACGTCGGTTGCCTGCATGGAAGCAGAGCTGTCCAACAAAACGACAACGCTGCTGTTGACCACAGAGGGTACGGGGAAAAACGGCCGTGCCAGGGCAAAGACCAGTGCCGCCAGAATGATCATCTGCAAAAAAAGGAGCAAATTACGGCGTAGCTTTTGCCAGGGTGCGTTCGCTTCGCGGTCGCGCAGCAGCTTTTGCCACAACAGCGTGCTGCTGACCATCACCTCCTGCCGCCGCAGCCGCAGCATATACAGCAAGATGATGGGTATGGCCAACAGGCCAAGGAACAGAAAGGCAGGTGTAAGAAATGACACAGTTGTTGATTCAGAATCTGATACTCTAGTTTTGTTTTGTGACAGATTACTTCTTAAGGATACCTGAAGTGCAGGGTTCAGGAAACAGGAACACGGCCGTGGGCCCGCCTGATTGGTTATTTGCTCATCTATTCATTATCCGACGAAAAAGCCGGCAAGGTGAACCAGAAGAGGCTGCCCTGGCCAACATCACTCTCCACACCAGCGTGCCCCCCACATTTTTCCACAATGCGGCGTACAATGGACAGCCCCAGCCCATGCCCCGACGTGCGCACCTGGTTTAACTGGGTGAATGGGGTAAATAACTTTTCTTGGTCTTCTGGTGGGATGCCTGCTCCATTGTCTTTGATCCAGAAACGAACCATGCCATTTGCCTGTAAAGTTGATCCCAATGTCAGACGGGGCGGCGTGCCCCCATATTTCAGGCCATTGCTAAGATAGTTCGCCCATACTTCTTCGATCCATGGGCCATGCCCCATGGCCAGTTCCCACTGAGCCGGTATCTCTAGGTCTGGTTGGTATTGATCAATGAGATGGAGCAAACGCCCTTGGGCTTCGGCTACGGCCACATTCATGAGAATCGGCTCCATCTGCACATCCTCCTGCCGCACCCTGGCCAGCAGCAGCAGCTCATCAATAATGTTACCCATACGATGGCTGGAACGGGTGATCACGGCCGTAATTTTTGATAACGCTTCATCCTGAGCCACAGCCGGAGCATTTTCCAGAAGATCCGCATAGCCTAGTATAAGCCCTAACGGTGATTTAAGATCATGAGCGACAGTATGGGTAAAGGCATCTAGCTCTGAATTTTGTTGTTCTAACTCCCGGGCATAGTTTCTTAGTTCTTCACTCTGGTATTGTAACTGCTGGTTAGCGCTGCGCAGTTCTTCATATAAGCGCACTTTGGTAATGGCAATAGCTGCGCGTCCGGCCAGTGCTTGTAAAAAGTTTAGTTCAGACGCTTGATAGTGGCGGGGTGACGTATCCAGGGCGTAAAGCACGCCTAAGACTTCATCGCCCGCCAATACAGGCACGCCGGCATAGGCGCGCAAGCCATGCTCGTGCAGCATCGCATTGGCTTGAAAAGGATCATCGTTTACATCAGATACAGTTAGAGGCAGGCGATTTTCCACGATCCAACGTGTGGCCCCGCTGCGCCGTCTAACCCGCAGCGCGCTTAGTTCGGGTGTCTGGTTGGGCACGGTGGAGGCGCTGGTGACAAAGGCCTGGCTTTCTGCGTTCCAAAGAATAATGCTGGCGCCCCCGGTTGCCGGCAGCACTTCGGTGATCATGGCCGTAATTTGGTGCAGTAAATGTTCCAACTCGTTTGGTTGGCTGATGGCCACCTCTACCCGGGCTAATTCTGCCTGGAGACGATAATGTTCTTCTCGCGCCAGCCGGGCGGTCTCCAGATCTATTTTTGCTTGTAAATGAGCTTGCCGGTCCAGCCACTGTTCATGTGTTTTGTTAATGACCGAACAGAGCAACTGCAAATAGTCGCCGGACCCATCCTTAACAATGTAATCTTGTATACCTTTTTTCATGGCCTTGACGGCTACATATTCATTCCCCTGGCCGGTGACAAAAATAACAGGAGCATTGGCTTTTTGTCTGATGTGCTCTAACAAGGCCAGGCCAGTCATATCAGGAAGCTGGTAATCTACCAAAATGATGTCAAAAGAAACGCCTAACACCAGCCGTAATGCTTCTTCGCCATATTGGGCCCAGGTTAACTGGTTGGATAAATCACTCTTTTCCAGGGTACGTTTGATCAGACGGTAGTCATGTTTATCGTTTTCTACCAACAAGATTTGCAGAGCATAATCATTCACGGCAAGGGTCCCTCTTTAAACGATAGTTGCCGGGTTCAAGGTAATTCAGAAAGCGTCCAATAAGCATGCAAGGCACGGACAGCGGCTACAAATTTCTCGAAATCCACCGGTTTTTGAATAAAGGTGTTACAACCCAACTCATAACTGCGAATGCGATCCTCGTCTTCTTTAGAGGTTGTCAACATGACCACCGGGAGGGTTTTGAGAGTTGGGTCAGATTTAATAAGCTGTAGACATTCGATGCCATCCATAACTGGCATATGAATATCCATTAAGATAATGCCAGGGGAGGGGAATTGCTCAGGATCAGCATACGCTCCCTGGTGGCGCAGATAGTCCAGGCAGGCCTGCCCATGGGGTACAACATAAAGGGGGTTGGTAATATTGTTGATTTTCCAGGCGCGCTTGACAAAACGTACATCGTGTTTGTTGTCTTCAACCAGTAAAATAGGGAATCCTTTTTTGTCCATGAAATATTTCCCACTTTCCATTTACGTTTTGGGGATTGTAAATGTAAAGGTACTCCCCAGGCCTGGCTGTGAAGTTAACCATATGGCCCCACCTTGATCTTCCACTGCCTTTTGGACAATAGCTAAGCCAATGCCGGTGCCTTCATATTCTGTATTTGTATGCAGCCGCTGAAAGATACCAAAAATCTTTTGATGATATTTTTCATCAATGCCTATACCATTGTCAATGACAGATAACTCCCAATAATTGTTACGTTCTTCACAAGCTATGGTAATGACAGGTGGTACATCGGGGCGTCTGTATTTGACAGCATTGGTCAGCAGATTGTTAAAAATTTGCTCCAAGCGGAAGGGTTGTGCCTGGATAACAGGTAATTCGGCGGGTACGTGCAGTTCGGCCAGTTGCCGCAAATTCAGTTGTTTAATAAGTTTAACCAATAAATCTTGAAGGGATACCCAACTTAATGTTTTGCTGTCGCGGCCAATACGGCCGTATTCCAGCAAACCCACAACCAGCGCTTCCATATGTTGGGCGCTTTCGGCTATCCCTTTAATATATTCCTGGCCATCCTCATCTATCACATCACCGTAATCCTCCTGCAAAAATTGGCTGTATGTGTATAAAGCTCGCAAAGGGGCGCGTAAATCATGAGAGATAGCATAAGCAAATTTCCGCAGCTCTTCATTGGACCTGGCCAGGTCTTTCGTTTGCTGCTGCAACGTCTCTTCGGCCTGGACCTGCCTGCTAACATCGGCGACAAAACCCATGGCCAGTGTTTCACCATGTATCTGTATGGTGCCCAGGCTGACTTCAACCGGAAACTGGCTGCCATTCTGGTGCTGCCCCGACAAAGCCAGGCCTGTGCCCATGGGGCGCAGGCGCGGCGACGCAAAAAAGCGACGGCGTTCTTTTACGTGTGCCCGGCGGTTGGCAAGGGGCAGCAAAACCTCAATCGACTGTTCTAGCAGTTCACCGTGCCGGTAGCCAAAAAGACGTTCCAGGGCGTTGTTACTGAGTTTGATCTGGCCGTCTTCATTGATAATCACAATGCCTACCGTCGCGGATTCAAATAGGGAACGGAACATCTCTTCGCTCTGGTGCAAAGCCGCAAACATTTTTTGCTCTTCTTGTTCTGCCTGCTGAACCGTAAGAAACCGGCCCAGGCTTTCGGCCATCAACTCCAACGTTTCGACCTCGTAGGAGGCAAAATGCTGCGGCCGTGGTAATTGTGATGAAAAGTTCAGGGTGCCAAATAAACGGCCGTTTACGTAGACAGGCGCGCTAAGGTAAGATTCCAGGCGAAGGTTCTGGTAAACAGGATGGGAGCGCATATGGGGCATCTGGCCTACATGGGCCAAAATAACGGTTTTCTGCTGCTCTACAACCGACTGGCAGTAGGTGTTATTAAGCGCAAAGGTGTCGCCAACAGCCAGGCTTGTCATGTCTGATTCCACGGCTTCAATGGTATAAACTTCGCCTTCAATTTTGCTAATGATGCCCGTGGGCATCTGGAAAAAGCCACAACCAGCTTTCAGGTAGGCCAAGAATAGTTCCTGATAGCTCTTAAAAGAGGTGGTACTGAGCTTGTGCAGCTCTCGTAAACTTTCCGCTAATTTACTCAAGGTTTCTGTGGATCGTTGTAGAATTTCTTCATGATGCTTTTGTGGGGTTATATCATGGGCGGTAGCCAGCAGTAACTGTTTTTCCTGGTGAGACGTGGCATTCCATGACAACCATTTATAGGTGCCATCCTGGCAGCGATAACGGTTTTTAAATGAAATTGTGTTGATGCCAGTTGTTAATTTTTGGGCCTCTGCTAATGTCGCTTTTCGATCATCCGGATGCACAAATTCAATGAAGGGTTGGGCGCTTAGTTCGGCAATGGTATACCCTAACGTTTTTTCCCAGGCAGGGTTTAAATGTTTAAAGTAGCCATCAAAACCGGCAATACATAACATCTCTAGAGAAAGATTAAAGAACTGAGCGTACAAATCATCAAACGTGTTAGCAGTCATTGCTTGATCCCTATTTTATGAGTGTAAAGGCCTGGCAGTAATGAGGGGAGATCTGGGTAAGTTTTTTAGTATTGTTGTGGCTGCCTTCTGACTCAGTAAGCTGCTTTCCAATAGGATGGCTTCTGACCCATAGGGCATTTGCTGCTATAAGTATAGCAGACTTGTGGGGGCATTTCTTTCTCTTGGCAAAGTATAGCCAGGTTTGCCTAAAAAGAGCGAGGCTGGCTGTATGTACCGGCCTCGCTCTTTTCTGTGAGGGGATCTTAAACTGTCATTAGGGTAGGACAGCCTGGAGGATCGCGGGGCGATTACTGTTTGCCAGGATGATTTCAAACAGGCCGTTGTTCCCAGTCGGCAAGGCAGCGGCCTCTACCGCAAAAGTACCACCCAGGACGCCGATCCCCAGGCCATGCCATGTCTGGCCACCATCGGGTGAATAGCGGACGATAGCCGGGGTGTCGGCCAACCCCCACGCCAGGCTAATAACGTCCCCTTGACGGGTGGCAGACACTTTCTGGCGCCTGAGGTCGGCGGCGGGGGTTAGCTGTTGTTCGGCCAGCACGGTGGCCCCCGTTACAATGCGCACGGCCGTGGCGTATCTATCGGCCAGGGGCAGCACGGCCGTGAGCAGCCGCCCAGACACCCCTTCCTCGACAGCTTCCCGTACCTTCAGGGTCTGGGTCAGCAGCACGTTACCAGCTTTGTCCAACAACTGCACCTGGTAATCACTCTCGGCCGCGGTCGAGGGATAACTGGTAAAGGCATACGTAGGGGTAAGGGTCACCGCGCCGTCATCGGCCAGCCCGGCGACCACCACCATGCTCTCTGCCGAGGTGGGGGCAATGGCCGCGCCGTTAATGATCTGATCATTGTACAGGGCAATATACGTGTAATCAGACAACCAGGCCGGGTCACAATAGCTCATAACGTCCACGGCCGTGGACGGCCCCCAAAATACCCCCTGGGGAATATCAATGCCATATTCACCAATGGAAGCGCCCGGGTACGGATATGAAGGGTCGGGGTTAGCGGGGTTGCCGCAGGGGGCATGCGCCCGCCCCATGTTATGCCCAATTTCATGCCCGGCCAGCGTGCCGGTCATATCGTTTTGGCCCAGGTTTAAGCCCACCGATTCCCGGTAGCCAACCCAGCCAATGCCGGCAATACCAGACGAAAACCATTGGGAAGCGCCATTGTTAATAGGCACAAAGCCGTAGTAAATAATAGGTGTGTCTTCAGGGTGCCCGTCGGCCAGTTTCAATTGGTACATCCGGTTAAGCAGCCCTGTCCCCTGACTGTTTTGCCAGGCGGTGCTAGTCTGCAAATTGCCGCTGAAGTTGTAAGGAGTGCGTATGGTAATGGCCACGTTGTCCACCGGGTAGGCACGCATGATCCAATCGCTGATGTAATCCACCGGCTGGGCGGGGTAAAAGCCAGGCTGTGTTGGCCCGGTATGTGTGTAGTTGATGGGCACAATTTTCACCTGTAAGTCTGGCACGTTATTAAAATTCATGGTTGTCGCCAGCGAATTATTCCCTTCGTTTGTTTCAATGACGGTGTTGCTGGGATCAACGGTGGCAGTCAGGTTGACACTGCCAGAAAGCCAGGCGGCTTGCAGTTGAAAATTGACAGTGCTGTTGAGGTTGCTGCGGGTAGCGGCCACTGGAATGGTGACAGGCGCCGAATCTACATGGCCCAACAAGACGCCGTTGCGCACAGCTGACAGCCGTACCACCACGCTGCTGACCGGACCTTGAACCGGCGCTGTGGCATAGACACGCACAATGGTGTTACGGTCTTTCACCAGCGGCACGGAGTTGTTGGCCCGCTGGACGGACTGGGTAATTTCTACGACAGAGATGGTTAAGTCTTGACTTGGTGGCCGAAAGACGACCGGCAAATAGGCAGAGTGCCCACCCTGAGGTGCAAACAGGCTGGCGGCGGGCGCCGCCGGCCGCGTCAACAGCAAGGCGGCCAACAACAGCAAGGTCAGGCTCAAGAAAAATGCACTTTTTGTGTTCATTTACAGGCAAACTTCCTTTTATGGTTTGGGATGTGGTTTTTACCAGAAAAAGCCCGTAAAGCCCACCCGCTTCAGCGGTGGGCTATAAGCGGCTTGCTCTTACGCCCGATAGGGCGTCAGCTTTAGCTGGATTCTTGGCATGTGTTAGATGCCTGTTGTGTAATTAGCACATGCGTTCGGTTGAGTTGCCTCACCCTGACAAACAATACAAAACCGGCCACAGCA
>WYBM01000106.1 GCA_011525915.1 Ardenticatenaceae bacterium
ACCAGACCCCTTTCCTGCCATCGCTTCCAGGAAACAAGCCCATCTGCCTGTTCTGGCCATTTGCTGTATCGAGCAGTTATGATGTTGTCAAGGTTCTCTTTTATAAGTTTTGTCGGTCAATCAGGATGGTGGCTCATCAGGTGTTCGGTCAGCATCTCTAACGTGGCGAGGTAGGTTTCACGGCGCGCCAGCCGCGGTGTAATCACCCAATCATCGTAAATTTCCGGCACCAGGTCACCAACATATAGGTCTATGGCAAGTTGCAAAGCCGGCGTATCGGTGACCTGGGTCAGCTGATCAAACGCCCAGACATCCACCTGCCACCCTGAGCGTCTGGGCAGGCGCACTGTGCCCTCTCCGGCCACGACGCACTCGCCCAGGCTCTGGCGCAGTTCATAGAGGGCATTGGACAGCCATCGCCGTCCCTGTTCTGGTGCCGCTTCTGGCCACAACAGATCGGCCAACTTTTCACGCGGATGGGCCTGATCGGGAAATAGAAGCAGGTAGATGAGTAGGGCACGGGCTTTAGCCTGAACAAGGGGGCGTTCGCTGTCTATGTGCTGGAACGATCCGAACAAACGTATATGCATACTCACTCTTTTACCACAGAATGCCCCGGCAGCCTACCACCGGCAATCGTTCAATGAGTTGGGCCGCTGGCCTGTTTACGTCGGGTCATTAAAGGGTAAGACGGCCGTTGTCAGCCACACCTTCACCCTCTACACCACGCTGTTTAAAAGCGGGACAATGAGCATTTTAAAAATCCGATCCTTTTTAGCCGGTTATGGCTCTAAAGATTACGATCCGCGTAGTGCTGCGCCTTAAAACCACCCATTACGGATCACCCATTACCGATAACTGGTAGCAGGCGGGCAGTGAGGTGTGGGGGGCGGTGGCGGCCACAATGAGGATAGGTGGCTTTTCACCCGGGTTTGTTTCCATGCTCACGGCCGTACTCTGACCCTTAGGCAACGGTATAGTCACAACGTGAGGGATGCCATCCGGAAAGGTGATCAGCTGTAAATGCCAGTTTTGGGGGATGACGGCCGTGGCCCGCACAAAGCCCTCCGCCGCCCAACCATCCGTTTCCACTTCAACATCATCGTAAAAGCCAATGTCGGGAATGGCAATATTGTCCAGGGCAAAGCCGCTATGGTTCACAGCAGGGTCAGTTACCACTTCAAATCGAAGCTGGATACGCTGCCCAGCATAAGGCGTCAGGTCTACCGTCTCCTGTACCCAATGCTGTGCCCGCCCGGTGTAAAAGCGGCCGGCCAGGGCAGCCCCGGCCGGGTCGTCTGTGGCGCTGAGACCTTGCATATGAAGCGCGGTGAGCGGCTGCCAGGTACGGCCGTCATCCGTTGAGGCCGCCACGTAAGCAAAATCAAAGCCATGTTCCAGGTCTACGTAAGCGGTGTATGCCAAAGTGGCCGACTTCACGCCAGTGAGGTCTACTGTGCGGGTCAGCCGGGGGTTGCTGTAGTTGCCGCGCTGCGCCAGCCACATGCGTTCGCCGGAAACAGGGGAGACGGGCAGCAAAGAGACGGCCGTGCTGCCCGTAAACGTAAGCCGCAGCCGCTCACCGGCCGGCAGTTCATAATAATCAGCAGCGTATTGGTGTACGGTGGTTTCGATCTCATGGGGCAGTTTGTTCAAGCGCACGGCCGTGACGGTGTTCAGGCCCGCCTGACCAAACCGGTAAAAATCAGGCGCGTGGGGATGGTTGTGAATGGCCAGCGCCACCAGCCAATCCAACCACATCGTTTCACCGTCTACCGGCAGGCCGTTAGCGGTGGCTACGGCGTCAATGGCGGCCAGGCCATCGGCCGGGTGTTGGCTAAACTGCCGGTAAAGATCCGGGCCAAGCTGGTCATACAGGTAGCGGTTAAACAGGTAACCCTGGCCGTAGAGAGGTGTCTTGTCGGCAGCAGACCACTCATTGAGCGGTAAATCCGGCGCTTCCAGGAAGGCATTGCCCCGCAGCTGCGCATTGGCCGGGAAACCCAACAGCTCTTCAGCCAGGGTGGCTGAACCCTCTATTTCCCAACCGACATCACTCACGTCATAGTTATTTTCAATCATGTGGCGGAATTCATGCCCCAACACGTTCAGGAAAAAATCTTCGCCAAACCAACTGCTGTTCATCACAAACATCTCGCGGCCATTGCCATTGGGGTATACGGCCGGGGGCCGGGCATCGGCATCGTTAAAATACCCGGCCAATCCACAGGCATTGGCCGTAGCCGGGGTAACGTCACATAACACCCAAGGTGAAACCGTCACAATGTGAATGCGGGGGTCGCCATCGACACCAGGAGTGGCTTCCGGGCCGAAAATGGCCACGGCCGTCTCGTACATGGTGTCAAACGCGGCCCCTACGGTTGGCAACATCTGGGGATCTGGCTCCAGGGAATCTGGGCCTGTATCAAACCAGAAATAAGCGTGTTCACTTATACTGGCCAACACTGCTTCCATAACCATCAGCCGATTTGTATTATTTTGGGTGATATTAAACGTGTGCCTGTCACCTACCCTTAATGGGTCACCCTCGGCTATGGGTGGTGGTGGCGCCGCCAAACCGCGATAAGCCATCGCCAGACGCACTTCATCACGATCAGGAAGCGCTGTGTGGGCCAGGGCCTGCCAGGTGGCCCGCTGGTCATCTGTGATCACCGGCTGCGCCATAGGCGGCAGCGTAGGTACAGGTGGTGGCCACATCATCGGCGTTTCACCCGGATTAACCAGCTCTGCCAATAACCCACCTGGTTGAGCCCAGACGGCCGTTTCTGCTGGTTCTACGGGCACGGCCGTGGCCAGCGCCGGGCCGGTAGGGTATGGTCGGGCGGGTGATCTTATCTCTTCCTGCTGGCAAGCCGCCAGGAAAGTTATGCTTAATACACAGGCAATCCATTGTCGCATACGTTTACTCCATTCATTCAGCCTGCCCATCTTACCGGGCTATACGCGAAAAAGAAACAGGATGTTTGTGGGGATTAACCGATTCTTATGTGTAAAATGGGGTCATGTTGTCTTTAGACCAACAAAACGAACTGCGGGAACGTTACCGGCAAACGCACCCTGACTGGCGGCCAGCCACAGAGGTGTTTGCCGGGCTAGTGCGGCAGCAGCTGCGGCCGTCTGCCCGCTTGTTAGATATGGGCTGTGGTCGGGGTGGGCTGGTAGAACAGCTGGGTCATCCGCTGGGCCAGATGATGGGCATAGACCCAGACTGGCTCTCCTTGCGGGAACATCGTCTGGCGCTGCCCCGTGCCGTAGCCTTGAGCGGCAGTTTACCTTTTGCTGACCTTAGTTTTGACGTGGTGTTTGCCAGTTGGCTGCTGGAACATTTGGTGAACCCGGCGCACACGTTTGCCGCCATTGGTCGGGTCTTAAAACCGGGCGGGGCGTTTGTGTTTATTACCCCAAATGGACGTCATCCACTGGCACTGTTAAACCGGGGGTTGGGGCGGCTGGGCCGGCTGCAGGGATACCTGGTGGCCAGGTTTTACGGCCGTGCTGCCGATGATACTTTCCCTACCTATTACCGGGCCAATTCCGAAGCCAGGCTTCTGGAATTATGTCAAGCAAACGGACTCATTTTGCAAACACTATATGCCATTCCTGACCCTACTTACCTGGCTTTTACCCCTACCCTGTTTCGCCTCGCCTGCCAATTTGAAGCAGCTTTACCCCAAGCCCGCCAACTACATCTGGTTGGTCTGGCCATTTGCGCATAAAATAAGAAGACACCTGAAAACCGTATAACAGTTATGCAGAAATTCTCTTTGCCCAAACGAACCTATTACGCCTATCTGGGACGGGCCTTTGCCTTTGCCTACCACACCCGGTGGCGGCGATTCCTGGGGTATTCCCTGGGCGGCTGGATCAAATTTTTGACGATTGTACTGTGGCTGGCCGTGCTGGTGATGCGCCTGGGGACATCGGCTTTGGCATTGTCGTTTCTTTTGGTAGTGTGGGTACACTTTTCTTACTGGCGGGCCGCCAGGCTGGGGTATCATCGTTTTGTCACCGATGATGAGATTACCGCGCCGCCTGATGAAGTGGCGCCATTACCCACCGGAGAGCGGGCCAGGTTGTATGCCAGCGGCACCTATGCCCTGGTAGACAGAGAGGCCACAGTGCTGCTGCGCCCTGCCGACTACTGGCGGTCGGCGCAGGGGGAACACGGCGTCATGGTCACCCAACATACCCAAAAATATCTGTACCAGTTTTTCCCCGCGCAAACCATACAAAAAGTCCAGCCGGGCTGGTTAGTTTTTGGCAAAACGCCTTTGCCCACCCTGGCCATTACATTTCGGGAAACATGGGGGCCCAACCATGCTGATGATGTCGCTACGTACATGGTGGGTGGGGGTGTGGCTGAAAACGGCCGTCACCAGCGCCGCACCATATACTTTACGTTCAATGACACGGCCGTACAAAACCAGGTGTGGCAATCATTACGCACGGCTTAAACGCTTCACTTCAAGCGCGTTCGTTAACTCCCCAACTGTTCAGTTGTCAGTGATCAGTTGGGTGTTCTTCTGGACTGATGACTGATTACCTGGCAAAAGTCTAAAGCTGTTTTTGAACGAACCCTTAACGCGTGGGGGTAAGGGTCGGGGTCATTAAAGGCGTAGATGAAGGAATGGGGGTATCGGTCATTGACACCGTCGGTGTTGGTGTGCTTGAGGGGGACACGTCTGACAGCAAATCATCTAACCCCAAAAGAAACGCATCCAGCGTATCCGCAGCGTTACCGGCCCCGGCAATGCGCGTTTCCAGGTACACGGCCGTCACCCGCAGGCCGGCCATTTCTGCTTCTGTTGTCCCCAACGTTTGGGCCATCTCTGTTTCTACCGCTGCCTGCCGTGTGGCAATGTCATGCACGGCCGTCGCCTGCGCCTGCAGAATTGTCTGACGCGTAGCAATCTCCCCGTCAAGCTGATGGCGCAGGCGCACGTCTGCCTGGTTGTAAGTTAGCAGTCCATTATTGAGCCAGGACAGGACAGCCAACGTTAAGGCCATGCCCACCAGGGCACCCAGCACCGCCCCAAAAACAATGGAAAAGCAGCCACGGCGCACCGCCTGCCTTTCAAAGGTATCATCTCGCGGCGGGGCGGGAAGGGTCGGCTGGGTCTGAGTTGGTGATGGTGTGGACATAGGGGTAGGTTCCTCTTGGGGTGGCACAGGGGGCACGGTCGTGTTTTCAGTTTCTGTTTCATCATCAGCCGTTTCTACGGCCGTTTGGGCATCTTTAGCATCGGTCATTGTCAATTCACCTGCCAGATTTTACCTTGAATGTAGGGTTGACGCTCATGCGCAACTATGTTACTCTGCTGCTACGCAGCACCTGATAAGATGTTGCAAAAAGGGTTTACCAAGATGATAAACATGGTCGTCAATCAAACATTACGAAGCTTATGCGGTCTTTTACTTGGCAGCCGCGTTGGTTTGCGTTGCTGGGGTTTGCCTCACTGATTGGCTTTCACACTTTATACAGCAAAAAGCCACAGGCGCCTCGGCCCTGTGGCTTTTTTGATCTCTATCAGGTAGGACATGGTAATGAAAGCATTGTTTGTCATTCGGGGGATGTTACTCATCTTACGATGCCCGGCGTCGGGGCCAGCAGGTGTTGGCTCACGGCCGTAGCTGCGGGCACGGCCGTCCGGTGCCGGGCCATCCATTGTAGACCGCAATCCGTTAGCCTAAAAATATAAGCCGAGGTACAAAAATGACACAAATCTATGATTTCAAAACTGTTGAAGCCAGATGGCGGCCCTATTGGCAGCAAATTGACTTGTATAAAACGGGAGACGACCCCACAAAACCGAACACCTACATTCTGGATTATTTCCCCTACCCTTCCGGCGAGGGGCTGTCGGTGGGGCATTGTCGCAATTACATACCTACCTGCATTGCCGCACGTTACCAGCGCATGACCGGTCATAACGTATTGCACCCCATGGGGTGGGATGCCTTTGGCCTGCCTGCCGAAAATTATGCTATCCGCCACAACGTCCACCCCCGTGAGAGTTCGCGCCAGTTTGCGGCCACCTATAAACGGCAAATGCAGCTGATAGCGTGCAGCTATGACTGGTCGCGGGAAATTAACTCTACTGACCCCGCCTATTACAAATGGACACAATATTTTTTCCTGCTGCTGTTTCAGCGCAGCCTGGCCTATCAGGCGGTTGGGGGCCAGTGGTGGTGCCCACAGTGCCAAACAATTCTGGCCAACGAACAGGTGGAACATGGCCAATGCTGGCGCTGTGACGCTGCTGTAGAGAAAAAGGACCTGCGACAGTGGTATTTCAAAATCTCCAACTACGCTGACAGGCTGATCGCCGACCTGGATGGCGTTAACTGGCCGGAAAACATCAAAACCATGCAGCGCAACTGGATCGGCCGCTCTGAAGGGGCCGAGATTGTGTTTATGACAGCGCCGATTGTGCAAGGTGACGCTGCTTATGAAATTACCACCTTCACGACCCGGCCAGATACGCTGTTTGGTGTCACCTTTATTGCTCTGGCTCCAGAGCATCCACTGGTCATGAACGTTGCCACCGCGGCACAGCATACGGCCGTGGCCGACCTCATTCACGCCACCCGCCGCCTGACCGACATCGAACGACAGGCGGTAGACAAGCAAAAGAACGGCGTCTTCACCGGCAGTTACGCCATCCACCCGCTGACAGGCGCACACATTCCCATCTGGGTGGCTGACTATGTGCTGATGGGCTATGGCAGTGGGGCGGTCATGGGCGTGCCCGGCCACGACACGCGTGATCACGCCTTTGCCCAAACCTATGACCTGCCCATTATTGAAGTGGTCAGCCCAGACGGGGCCGAACACGGCATAGACCACTGCTTTACGGACCATGGCCTGTTGATCAACGCCAGTTCCTATACAGGCATGGCCTCTGCGGCAGCCATTCAAGCGATCACCACTGACCTGGCCGCACAAGGTAAAGGCAGGCCACAGGTATCTTATAAGCTGCGCGATTGGCTGATTTCACGGCAGCGCTATTGGGGCGCGCCCATCCCCATCATTCACTGCCCAGAATGCGGCCCGGTGGCCGTGCCGGAAAATGACCTGCCCGTGCGCCTGCCGGAAACAGACGATTTTACGCCTGCCGGTGACGGCCGTTCCCCTCTGGCGCGTATCCTATCCTGGGTCAATACCACCTGCCCCCAATGTGGCCGCCCGGCGCAGCGGGAAACCGATACCATGGATGGTTTTGCCTGTTCGTCCTGGTACTTTCTGCGTTTTGCCAGCCCACATGAAGCGGCACGGCCGTTTGACCCGGAGGCCGTGGCCCGTTGGCTGCCGGTAGATACCTACGTCGGCGGTGCAGAACATGCCGTGATGCACCTGCTGTATGCTCGCTTCTGGACGAAGGTGATGTATGACGCCGGTATGGTGCCATTCACCGAACCGTTTGCCACCCTAAAAAACCAGGGCATGCTGCTGTCGGCTGCCGACGGGCAAAGGATGTCCAAGTCAAAGGGGAATGTGGTCACACCAGATGCCGTAGCATCCCGGTTTGGCGTCGATGCGCTGCGGCTGTATGTAGTTTTTCTGGGACCGTTTGAGGCCAGCGTCACCTGGGATGAGGTAGGCATTCGCGGCATCACCCGCTTTCTGGACCGTTATTGGCAACTGGCAGCCAGGGAACCAAACACCAGAGGGCAAATGGAGAAAGATAACCAGGACTTTGAGCGGATGCGGCACAAACTCATCAGGCGGATCACAGATGACATGGCAGGCTTTCGTTTTAACACGGCCGTGGCCGCCCTGATGACTTACCTGAATTTCCTGCGTGACATATCTGCCGAAGAGGTGCCCGCCGGGCAGTGGCGCACGGCCGTAGAAACCTTCACCATCCTGTTGGCCCCCTTTGCCCCTTTCATCACCGAAGAGGTCTGGCAGACCGTTTGGGGGCATACAGTCTCGGTACACCAACAGGCGTGGCCCGTTTACGATGAGGCCATGGTGGGTGACGCGCACGTCACGCTGGCAGTGCAAGTCAACGGCAAAGTACGTGACCATATCACCGTGCCGGTAGATATGGATGATGATGAGATACAGGCACAGGCTCTGGCCACGGCTGGAGCCCAACGGTTTGTCAACGGCCGGGCTGTCCGCAACATCATCATCGTGCCCCATACATTGGTGAACATTGTGGCTTAGGTAAACCGCAGAAACTGTTGGGCATCCCTGAAGAGGGTATACTACAGTTTCCTCGAGGAATCGGCAACGCTTAAAGTGATCTTAATTTTGAATGAGTGTTGCCGATTACCTAACATCTCGTTGGAGGTGGACCATGTATGGCCCACCTCCCCAAGTTATTCTTCTTTCTCGCCCGATGACGCAGCCGGGAGGAAGGTCTGGTAGACCAGGGGGGAATAAAGATAGTTTTTTGCCATCACTTGTTCATTTTGTTTCCCACCCAGGGCAAAGAGGCGGGTTTCCACATTGGCTACCCCCAGGTTACCCCAACTGCCTACCGCCAGAAGAGGGGTGTTGACAATGCTCCAGGTGGTGTTGGCGGGGTCAAACAATTCGCTAAAGGTCACCGCTTCCCCTTCATGAACGCCGCCAATCACATACAATTTATTGACGATGCTGGCGGCGCCAGCGCCGGCGCGTGGTGTGAGCATGGCCGGGCAGGCGGTCCATGTTTCATCGGCCGGGTTAAATTGTTCACAAATGGCCAGTTCGGCCTGCCCATCATGACCACCAACAGCAAAAAGCTGTCCTTTAATCACGCCACCTGTCAAGTAGGCACGTGGCTGTGACATGGGCGGCAGCGGCCGCCAGTTATTGGCCGCCGGGTCATAGACGTAGGCACTGCTCAGGTAGTTTGTACCATCCCACCCCCCAAGGAAGTAGAGAGAACTGCCATCGGACAGTGTCAGGCCGCCAGCAATTGGCTGGGGCAAAGAACGAACAAACCGCCAGGAATTATTGGTGGGGCTGTAAGCCTGCACCACGTCTGTGAGCGAACCATCAGCCAGGCGGCCGCCAGGTAAGAATATCTCCCCAAACAGTTCGGCCGCGCTGGTTGCCGTCACGGCCGTGAGTGTGGCGGCCACTTCTTGCCAGGTATGGTCAGTTGTGTGGTAGACCAACACAGAATCTGTCACCCCGGCGGTGGTTTCTCCGGCTATCACGTACAGGTTAAGACCCACGGCCGTGGCGGCCATGCCGGTACGTGGTTCGGGCAGCGGCCGTAATGTCTTCCAATTTTCGCCGATGTCTACTGGCTCGAAGGGGGTAGCGGTTAACGTGGTGGCCGTATTAAGGAGGGGAACGTTCACAATGACGGCTACTGCCGCCAGTAACAGCAGCCCGCCTAACACCATAACCACCATACGTCGGTTATGGTGCAGCCAACGGCGCAGAGGGCTTTCTGGGGGTAGGGCGTCAGCTTCAGATGCAACGGCGGGTGTTAATTGGTTGGAGACGGTCGTTTCAGACGGTGGGGGGGTGGTTACGGCCGTGTCCACCCCAGGCATCACAATAACCCCCTGCTGCAAAGCAACTGTGGCCGCTTCTGTGCGGCTGGAGACGCCCAGTTTGGTATAAATGTTCCGCAGGTGGACCTTCACCGTATTTTCGCTAATAAACAATTCCGCCGCAATGTCTTTGTTGCCCGCTCCTCGTGACAGACATTGCAATACTTCCAGTTCGCGGTCGCTTAAAGTTTCTCCAAGTTCAGGCATGGTGAAATTATATCGTTAGGGATCGGTCGGAGGTACAACAAAGGGTTCGCCTGGCAGTGATTGTGTTTCTGACAGGGGCACAGTACCCGTGATCGGGCCAGATGGCGTAGGCGTAGCAGACAGGCAGCCCTCACGGGCGGCATCCAATTTTGCGCCCACGTCGGGGCTGCTGCCCTGCTGACGGGCTTCTTCATAAAGCTGCTGTGCCGGGCACCAATCTTGTAAACTGGCATAATGATCCCCGTGCGCCATCAGAATGTTCTGCAATTTGGTACACGAATCCCCATAAAATGGGGCTGCCAGGCACAAATCCCGGAAATAGTAAGCCGCCGCATCCCAATTAACACCATAAAACGCAATCCCCTGCGTGTATAACTCTGCCCAGGTGCGGTAATCAATCATTACTTGTGGTAAATCACCCAGTTTCTCCGCTTGGGCCAGGTAAAACAGGCCCAACTCGGCCTGCTCATTCACCAACAGTTCCTGACTATATCCCAGATAAGCATCATAAAGCAGGCGATCTGTTTCCTCGCGTTCATAATTGGGAAACTGCTGCTGAAAAGCCACCATTGCCGTAACCGATTCTTGCCATGCTTTGTTCACACTCAAACGGCGGATACGCTGTAGCTCGGCTTCAGGACTGGTAATCTGTCCGGGTGTGGGCGTCGGCTCCGGTGGGATCGTAGGCGCAGGGGCCGCCTGTACTGGCGTGGGCGCAGCAGATTGATTCAGCGCTTGCTGGGCCGCCTGTTGCAGGCGCAAGGCTTCACGGTTGGCCGGTTCACGCGCCAGCACCCATTCCAGGCGGCGCAGCGCCAGTTGGGCATTGCCCTGGTCAATATTTTCCGCAGCCAGGGTTGTCTGGCGTTCCAGAGAAGTTAACAGTTCGTTTTCCTGCCGGGCTGCCAGTTGGCGCTCGCCGCTTTGGTACCCCAAAAAGCCAACCAGCAGCAGCCAGCCTAACGCAACAGAAAGCACAATGAGGGCCATGCCCACGATGCGCGCTGTGCGCGGGGGAGCAGGCGGTAACTCCGCTGCCACTTCCGGTGATTCGTCTATCTGGGGTACAACGTCACTCATACGTGTTTACTAAAAGGGATGTGGATAATAAACCCAGAGCCGCAAATGTCAAGTATACCTCATTTGGCCAGGATGTCCCGATAGGCAGCCACCGTTTGGGCGGCGATTTGCTGTTGGGTATACTGCTGCCAGACACGTTGACGGCCGTGACGGCCATAGTCGTCACGTAACCCATCTGTTTGCATCAACCGTACCAGGTGGGCGCGTAAGCCTTCAATATCTTCTTCTTCAAAGAGCAGGCCTGCCTGGCCAATGACGTTGGGGATTTCGCCGCTGCGCGCCCCTATCACCGCCACTTCACAGGCCATAGCTTCTATCAGCACCCGACCAAACTGCTCCTTCCAGGTGGGCGTTGTCCGCGAAGACAACACCAGCACATCCAACTGCTGCAAATACGCAGGCATTTGTAATGAAGAAACAGCGCCATCGAAAAACACTCGATCAGCAATGCCCAGATCACGGGCCAACTGTTCCAGTGACGGCCGTGAAGGGCCATCCCCGGCAACGTGCAGCCGCCAGATACCAGGCAAACCCGCAGCCGCCCGCAGCAGCACATCGACCCCTTTTTCCGGCGCTAACCGTCGGTTGGCGGCACCAATGACAAACCCACGCCCCAAATCACGCCCTGCCGGGGGGCAAAACACCTTAGGGTCTACCCCAAATTGGGGAATAACCTTATACGCACCGGCATACCCTTTTCGGCGCCAGACACAGGCCGCTTCCTCGTTACCCATAATAGCAAAATCTACGCCGGCCAATACCTGCTTCTCAAGGTGCCGAAATGGCAAAGGGTACCGCTTTTCCAGATTTTGCCAGGAAAAGAAGAGCGTTTTAGCGCCCACTTTTTGACCCTGCCGCCAGGCCATCCAGGTGGCCAGATTATATGGTTCCTCGTCTATGTGTAGAATGTCTGGCCGGATGCTTTCTAAGCGCTGCTTTAGTTTAGGGAAATGATACAGATGAAACTGCCCGTTGAAGTGCAGGGGGTCCACCAGCAGGTGATAACCGGCGGTGTGTGCCCGTTCCAAGGGCACCGGCCCATCTGGATCATGCCAAACAGGCGGCACGATCACTGTCAGATCTACATCTTCATAGCTGGCTATTGCTTCTAGCTTTGTCTGATAGGCCCCTACCAGGCAGGCCTTTGATACCATTAAGACTTTCATAATTGTCATGTTATAACCGGCGAGAAAATTGGGGAGTCCATCTTTTTATGTGGCCCATACACTGCCGTGCCATCTCGCTCCAACATACCGTCATCCTTTTTGACGCAGCTACTCATTTTGCTATACTTGCCCCGCTTTGACAAATATAAGGTCCTCAAAAGTCTGGTTTCTTAACAACAATTCAGGCCCATCCCGCTGGGGGTGGGCTTTGTTGCTCCTGGCGGCGACTGTTATGGCGGCCGCGCTGCGTTTCTGGCAGTTGGGCACCCTGCCACCGGGCCTCTACCGGGATGAAGCTTTTAATGCCCTGGATGCTTTGGGGGTTTTAGGCGGCCGTCATGCCATCTTTTTCACCGCCAATAACGGCCGTGAGCCTGCTTACATCTACCTGACGGCCGTGTCCATTGCCCTGCTGGGGCGCACGATCCTGGCCGTTAGAGTGGCAGCCGCGCTGGTAGGAACGTTAACCACCGGCCTGGTCTACCTGTTGGCGCGCGACTGGTTTAACCGGCAAACGGGCCTGTTTGCCGCCTGGCTGTGGGCTGTCACCCTATGGACCATCCACCTGAGCCGTATTGGCCTGCGCATCATTTTATTGGCGCCCTGTCTGGCATTGGCCTTTTGGCTGGGCACACTGGCTTATCGCCAACAAAGATGGTGGTTGTGGCTGCTGGCCGGGCTGGCCTATGGTCTGAGCTTTTATACGTATCTGGCGGTGCGCTTCACGCCGATGCTGCTGGCGTTGGTGTTTGCCCTTTTGTTATGGCATGGGGGCTGGCGCCGCTTATGGCCGGGGGTGGCTTGGCTTGGGCTGGGCACGGCCGTCATCACGCTGCCACTGGCCCTCTTCTACAGCCAACACCTTGATCTGCTGGTAGGGCGCTCTGGCCAGGTTTCTATCTTTAACCCGATAATCAACCACGGAGACTTTTGGGGGATGCTGGGGCAGCAAGCAGGCCGGACATTGGGGCTGTTTCTATGGCGAGGTGACACCATCTTACGGCACAATCCGGCGGCACGGCCGTTGTTTGACCTGTTTCTGGCCGTCCCTTTTCTTCTAGGGTTGGCCTGGTGTTTGCGCCACTGGCGGCGGCCGCCGGCGGCTATCACGCTGCTGTGGGTGGGGATGATGCTGGGGGTGACTATGTTGGCGGAAGATGCGCCGCACTTTCTGCGCGCCGCCGGCATTTTACCAGCTGCCCTATTTTTGCCGGCTGTTGGCTTAAGCTGGCTGTGGCCGGCGGCGCGGCCGGCGGTGTGGCCGAGGCCCCAAGTGTGGCCGGGGCCCCAAGTGTGGCCCTTTTGGCTGACCAGCGTCCGGCGTGTGGTGGTCATGGGGCTGCTGGCCGCGAGTTTTATGTTAACTGTTCGTGATTATACGGCTTACGGCCATGATCCGGAAACGGCCCTGCTTTTTGAAGCGGCGGCGGCTGATCTGGCAGCTCAGTTACAGGCAGAAGCACCGGGCACGGCCGTTTACCTGGATCGCTGGTTCTGGGACGAAGCCACACAAAAAGGGTGGCCGGCCATTCCTTATCTAGTAGATTTACATAACGTCAACATGTATCGGCCGGAATTTGGCCTACCGCCGGCAGAACCAGGTCAGCCCGTTTCCATTTACGCCTGGCAGTTTGGTGACTTAAACTTTGTGCCGCAGATCATTACCCCCCCGGCTCTGGTGGCCGTGCAGGCGGGCAGCCTGGCCCGTGGTGACCTGGAACAGATGGCCTATCCACTCTACATTCGTTACCATGCACGACCATTACCGGCCCGCTGGCCTGAGACGGTGAGTTTTGACGATGCCATCTACTTGCGGCAGGGTACAGTGACACCCCATACGGTACAGACCTTGCAAGTGGATTTATACTGGGAAGCAGCCACGGCCGTGCACTCCAGCCTGGTCGCTTTTGTACAGGTTGTGGGGCCGGCAGGGGTGATAGCCCAGATAGATTTGCCCCCGGGTGGCGGCCTATGGGGCAGCGACTGGTGGCAGACAGGGCTGGTGGTACACGAAACACGGCAGGTAACCTTACCACGGCCGTATGACCCCACCAGCCAGCGCATCATCGTGGGCGTTTATGATCCGGCTACCGGCCAACGATTGCCCGTCAAGGATGATACCGGCCATGTTGAAGGCGATACGTGGCTCCTTAAAGATGAGAGATGAGTAAACCTTCCCCATCCACGCTCTCTATAAGTCAGGTAAACGCACCCCTTTCGTGGGCACGTCGTGGTTGAGAAAAGCAGCAGGCGAGGGTAAAACTGGTAGATGGATCAGCATCGGTGGTATCTGGTATTTGTAGTGAGCTTAAGCGCATTTTTATGGGCACACACCGCCGCGCCTTTACTGGCACAAGACCTGCCTACAGCCACACCAGACGAAGCCGGCGTTATTTACGCCATTGTGCAGCCCAATGACACCATGTGGGCCATTGCCGCCCGGTCAGGCATTACTTTGCAGCAGTTGTTAGAATACAATGGCCTACGTGAGACGGACTTTATTCAGCCGGGGCAAAAATTGATCATCGGCTATGGTGCGCCAGTGGCGACACCCACGGCCGACGCCACACCGACACCCACGGCCACCTTGCCCCCGCCTTCACCCCGGGCCCCATCGCCCACACCACCGCTCACGGCCGTATGCCTGGCCGCCTTTCAAGACAGCAACAGCAACGGGCTGCCAGACATCGATGAAACGCTGCAAGCGGACGTGGCCTTCACGGTATATACCGATGAGGCCGTGGCTGCCAATTATGTCACCGATGGTGTATCGGAGCCGGTTTGCATTCCGTTAGTGCCCGGCCGTTACCAGATCACCCGCTCTATTGCCCCTGGTGAAAGGCTGACCAGCAGCAATAATGAAGCCGTTATTTTAAACCAGGGCGACATTTTGTATCTATCGTTTGGCGGCCTGCGGGAAAGCCCTACGGCCGTCGCCCCCGCACCGTCTGTGGTTCCCTCCGTGCTGGAGACGCCTTCAGGGAACACGGCCGTGGTGGGCGCCGATGTCTCTATGTCGCCCACGCCCACCTCAATCGGCGGCCAGCCGGGCAGCACAGTTAGCCTGATCCCCCTGGTTGCTGTTATTATTGGAGGCTTGCTGCTTACCCTGGCGGCCATCTTTTTTGTGCGCGCCAGGGTATAAGGCAAACATACAAAAGTTATGGAATCTTGAGAAGAGAGAAGAATTATGAACAAACATATCCTCAAACTTATTATCTTGACCCTGACCCTGGTGGTTTTGGGTCACCACACCCCGGCAAATGCCCAAACAAATCTACTGCAAAACCCCAGCTTTGAACAGCCTTACCAGGGCAACGGCGAAGCCAATAACTGGGGGCGCTGGCACCGCAACAGCAGTGAAGACCAGTTTAATGACTGTACCAATGGGTACCATAAACGCCCACATTGGAGTGCGGAGACAAATGGCACACTGGTGCGTAATGGCAGCACGTCACAGCACATTGGCAATATGTGGGACACCTGGAGCGCAGGCGTTTTCCAGAATGTGCCGGTGACGGCCGGCAGCCGGTATCGGTTCAGCGTCTGGGTTTATGCATTTGGCTCCTCCAATGACTTTCCCAACACATCAGACGGCGGAATGCAGTCAAATGTACGGGTAGGCATTGACCCCAATGGCAGCGGTCTGTGGAATGACAGCGATGTGGTGTGGAGTTCCACCATTAATCCCCTGGACAGTTGGCAGCAAGTTAGCATCGAAGCCACAGCCACTGGCGGCCAGATTTCCGTTTTCACCAGCGCCAATTGGGGCGTGGCCGGTGTCAACCAGTGTCGTAAACACCTGGACGTCTGGTTTGATCAAGCGGAAGTGGTGGCCGCAGCCCCGCCGCCCACCAACACCCCGCCACCCGCGCCCACCCAACCACCGCCACCGCCGCCACCGGCAGTAACCAACACGCCCGTGCCCACCAACACACCAGAAGTGCTACCAACAGACACACCCGTGCCCACCAACACACCTGTACCCACTGAGACACCCGTGCCGGGCGGCACCGTCTGTGTAAACGCTTTTGCCGACGATGACACAAATGGCAGCCGCAGTGAGGGTGAAGGGTATATGGGCGGGGTCACCTTTACCATTGCCACCACTACCCAACTGGTAGGGCAGGCCGTTTCCACCGGCACTTCTGAGCCAATCTGTTTTGAAGGGTTACCACCAGGTCAATACACGGTTTCCCAAATTGTGCCCGGTGCCCTGCAAATGACCACGGCCGCCAGCACTATGGTAGATTTGCAATTGGGTCAGGTGGTCGGGGTGGAATTTGGCAGCCGCATTCGCACCGATAATCCGGCGCCGGCACCCACCGAAGTGGCGGCTGCACCAGACAGCGGCAATGCCAATGCAAACACCAACACTGGCAGTACCGCTCCGGCAAGCAGCAGCGGCAGAAGCAGCCTGCTGGCGATAGGCGGCCTGGCGCTGCTGGTCACGGCCATTGTACTATTAGGTGTGCTTGTTTTCCTGGTGCTGCGTGGGCAGAAAGCCAGTAATCAGTAAACAGTATTCAGTATTCAGTTCGTGATTCACGGGCTACTGAATACTGAACACTGTCTCCGCCCTCATGGGGAGAATCTCCCACCAAAGGCTCTTTTTAGCGGCCGCTTTATTAGTTGCTCTAGCGGCTGCCTGGCCTTTGCTGGCCGAGCCTGGGCTGTTGAATACGCGTGGGGGCGGCGACAGCCCATTTTTATTACAGCGCTTACAACAACTGGAAACGGCCGTGCGGGACGGTCACTTCCCGGCGCGTTGGATGCCAGATGCCAACTATGGGTACGGCTACCCGTTCTACAATTTTTACGCCCCGCTGTCCATTTACATCACCTTGTTGTTTCGTTTTGCCGGCTTCAGCTACGTGCGTGCGATCCAGCTGTCACAATTGGCGGGGTTTCTGGTAGCAGCAGCCGGCATGTTTGCGTTGGGGCGGCGCTGGTTTAAAAGCGCATGGGCTGGGTTAGTGGCGTCCATTGCCTACACTGTGGCCCCGTTTCACATGGTCAACATCTACGTCCGCGGCGACGCCCTGGCCGAGTTTTGGGCCATGGCTTTTTATCCGCTGGTGATTGGGACGGTGGATACAGTATTCAGCCATCAGCGCTCACTGTTCAGCAGGCGGCAGGCGGTAGCGGTTATGGCTGTCGTCTACGCAGCGCTGATCCTCAGCCACAACATCTCTGCGCTGATCTTTTCACCGTTCCTGCTGCTTTACATCCTCCTCCGCTGGCTGTTTGCCCACCGTTCACCGCCCACTGATAACCACGTACAACATGGTCGGGCAGCGATAGTACGGATCATCGATTATGGATCACCTGTTGTTGCCGGTCTGCTGCTGGCCTTTGCCCTCGCCGCCTGGTTCTTCCTACCGGCGCTGGTGGAAAAAGATACGGCCCAGTTAGGGCCGGTGACGGAAGGATATTTTCACTTTAGTAATCACTTTTTGGGGGCAAACACACGGCCGTTGCTGCAAAACTCTCTCTTTTTTGACTACCGTGTTGATGGCCTGGAAGCCTTCCGTATGGGGCTGGTACAGGCCGTCACCATTGCCGTAGGGGTGGGCGTGATGGTGGTCACGTGGCGACGCCGGGACGGGATACGGCCGTATCGCCGCCACTTCATTTTGCTGGTGCTGGTTGGCAGTACGCTGATGCTTTTACCGCTTTCGCGCCTGTTGTGGGAGCGGCTGCCGCTGCTGGCATTTACACAGTTCCCCTGGCGCTTCCTATCAGTACAGGCGTTTGCCGGGGCACTGGCAGCAGGCGCATTGGCGGCACCGGTGACGCCGCTGCCCGGGCGTCGGGTAGTGGCACTGGTCACGGCCGTGCTGCTCATCATCGCCGCGTTGGGCCGCCTGAAAACTGACCATCTCATCCTCACAGACGCCGACGTGACGGCCGAGCGGCTGGCTTACTATGAATGGTTCACCGGCAATATCGGCACCACGGTCAGCGCGGAATATTTGCCCCACACCGTCCAGCCGCGTATGGTCACCAGCGCCTGGCTGCACAGCGGCGAACGCTGGCCGGTGCGCGCCCTGGCAGGAGATTTGCCCCGTGCCGATTTGCTGGCCGCTAAAACCACCTGGCAAAAGTGGGTGGTAACCACGGCTTCCCCCGCTGCCCTGACTTTTCCTACCATACAGTGGCCGGGGTGGGAGGCAAGGCTGGATGGGCAGAAGGTGGCGACACGGCCGTCGCCTGGCGCCGGGTTGATCACCCTGGATGTGGCCGCTGCCGGCGAACACATCATTGAACTACACCTGAGGCGGACGCCTATACGGCTGGGGGCGGAACTTCTTTCATTAACAGCCGCTGCCGTGCTTATCTGGCTGCTCAGGCCTGCCAGGGGGGCTTCTTGGGGCCGCTTAAAACGTGATGGCGTCTATGGGCTGGCAGCCCTTAGCGCTGTTTTTTTAGTGACCCTCATCATTCGTCTATGGCCAGCGCCAACACTGACCAACGATGATCTTACCTGGGATTTTGCCCAAATGGCTTACCTGCACCATGCGCCAGAAGGTGTTTTGTTTGGTAATGGGCTAACGTTGCAGCATTACCAATACAGCCAGGAGCAGCTGGCAGCTGGGGACACGTTAACCGTAACCACGGCCTGGGCTGGCCCGACATATGGCAGCCAGGCCACGCTGCAATTGGTGACGCCCGCCAGCAGTCGTTACCAGGAGCCAGCGCCGCCGGTGATCGCTGAAGCAAGCCAGCTCATTGGCCACGACCGCACCGTTTTTACCCTGACCATTCCCCACAACGCCCCAGCGGGCCTGGTGGTACCCCGCCTCTTACTGGCGGACGCCGGGGCGTTAACGCCATCGGGTCAGGAAAGGGGTGCCTTGTTTTTACGGCCGTTACACCTAAAAAGCAGCGCCGCTCAGCACACCGACCCCCCCACACTGGATGTGAAAGCCCTGAGGGTAACCCAGCCAATGCCTGACACCCTGGCCATTGAACTGGCCTGGACCACGGCCGTGCCCCTCAGCCAAAATTACAACGTGGCGCTGCGCCTGACAGATGCCCAGGGGCAGTTCCTGAGCCTGGCAGATATGCAGCCAGGGTATGGCTTTCAGCCCAGCACTCTGTGGCCGGCAGGGACATGGGTGAACGATTGGTTGGCGCTCGGCCTGCCAGCAGATGAACACGAAGCACCTTATGTGCTGTTGGCTCAACTTTATGATGTGGCCGTACCCCATATGCCCGTTCTTACCCGCCGCCTGGGGGAAGTATGGCCGCAAGGGGAGGCATGGGCCTTCCAGGCTACAGAGCCTCTGTATGATTTACCGGAGGGGATAGCAGAGGCCACGGCCGTTTTTAACGGTAACATCTGGCTGCACGGCTACACCCTGGCGCCATCGGCTGATATGCTGCAGGTGAATCTTTACTGGAAGGCGCTGGCACCAACCAGTGCGGACTTTACTCGCTTTGTCCATCTTATACCCGCAAACAGCAGTCAGCCCCCCCTGGCGCAAGATGACAACCAACCGCGTAACGGCACGTACCCTACCAGCCAGTGGACGGAAGGGGAGGTTATTGAAGAGTCGGTGAGGCTGGAGGCCGCCAACTTACCGTCGGGAGCGTATCAACTGGCGGTAGGGTTTTACGAACGATTTGAAGATGGAACGGTTGTACGGGCTACGGCCGTGGATGTCCACGGCGCCCTCTTGCCGGATAATCAGTTCATTCTCCCAGAGATTATCACTATTCCCTAAGGAGACGACGCCAGCTGCGCCGACCACCATGAATGAAAGCCACTCTCCCGGAGGTTTCATCCCAGATAAACTTTGCCATAGCAGCCTCCGAGAGGTTATCTTCAGACGCCCTCTCTAATCTCTAAACCGACTGCCCTACAAAATCTATCGCTCTGGAAACACTATCTGCCGGCTTTACGTTAACCTGTACGTCAGCCACGTTACCATCCGGGCCAATCACAAAATGGCTGCGGATGATGCCCATGTAGGCGTTGCCCATGAACTTCTTTTCGCCCCATACATCATAGGCGTCAGCCACCACGTGATCCGGGTCGGCCAGCAGGTTGTAGGGAAAGCCCATCTTGGTCCGCCACTTAGCCAGGTCTTCAGGCTGATCTGGGCTGATGCCAAAGATGGTGGCCCCCGCCGCTTTGATCGTCGGGTAATTATCACGAAAGCCACACGCCTGTACGGTACAGCCGGGCGTGTCCGCTTTGGGGTAAAAGAATAACACTACCTGCTGTCCGCGATAATCGGACAATTTAACGGGATTGCCTTCATCGGAAAGCAGTTCAAAATCAGGGGCGCTATCGCCAACATTCAACATATTGTCTCTCCTTCTACGTTTTTCTTTGCATAACTACTCATACGGCAAGGCTCTCAGCCAAAGTCGGCAGCCAGAACCTCGTCCAGGGTGGCTACCAAAAAATCAGCGTCGGCACGGCTAAAGGGCATAGGGGGACGAATTTTGATGACGTTATGGTACGGGCCATCTGTGCCTAACAAAACGCCCATCTGGCGCATCCGGTTGGCAATAAAGGCAGCTTCTGCCCCGGCTGGCGCCAATGACTGCCGATCGTACACCAGTTCCAGGCCCAGGAACAGGCCGGAGCCGCGCACATCGCCAACCATGGGGTAACGATCCAAGAACGGCCGTAACCCGGCCAGCAGCCGCTCCCCCACCGCCAGCGCCTGTGCCTGCAAATTCTCCGTTTGCAGCACATCCAACACGGCCAGCCCCACAGCGCACGATACCGTGTTGCCGCCAAATGTACTGAAAAACTCCATGCCATTGGCAAAGGCAGCGGCAATTTGCGGCGTTGTCACAACGGCGGCAATGGGATGGCCGTTGCCAATGGGCTTGCCCAGTACCACAATGTCTGGGACAACGCCCTGGGGTTCAAAACCATAAAAATGTGTGCCGATACGGCCGTATCCTGTCTGCACTTCATCGGCAATACATACGCCACCTGCCGCCCGCACTGCGGCATATACGGCCGCCAGATACCCCGGCGGCAGCACAATTTGCCCACCCACACTGGGCAGCGATTCGGCAATAAAACCCGCTAATCCCCTGCCCGCTGCCTGTACTTGTGCAATAAGTGCCTCTACGTGCTGCGCGTACTTGCTCCCCGCCTGCACATCATCCGCCTTATACGGGCCGCGATACACGTCAGGGAGGGGGGCAGTATGCACCCAATCGGGCGCACCCTGACCACCCGGCCCGCCGTGTTTATATGGGCTGATGTCAATGAGGCTGGTGGTGTGTCCATGATAGGCTGTCTCCAGCACAATCATATCTCGCTGCCTGGTGTAGGCCCGCGCCAGGCGCAGCGCCAGCTCATTCCCTTCGCTGGCAGAGTTGAGAAAATAGCAGACCGTAAGCGGGTCGGGCAGCGTGGCCCCCAGGCGAACGGCATATTCGTTGAGCAGATCGTGCAAATAGCGTGTGTTCGTATTCAGCACGCTCATTTGTGCCTGCGCCGCCGCCACAACACGTGGGTGACAGTGGCCGACGTGGGGTACATTGTTGTAAGCGTCCAGGTAACGACGGCCGTTTTCATCATATAAATATTGCTTCCAACCGCGCACAATCTTCACCGGTTCATGGTAGGCAATACTCAGATTGTCGCCAAGATGCTGGCGGCGCGTGGCCAACGTTTGTGCCTTTACCGGCGCGGGCCGAAGCAGACGGGAAGCTGGAATATTCAAAATGAGGTTGGGGTCTGGGGCCAATGCCTGCCACACCGCCCACTGCGACGCCGCTGCCACACCGGGGAAATCTGTGCCCAGGTCTAAATCATCTGTAAGGATTTGGAAATGCAAATGGGGCGGCCAGCCGCCATTAACCGCGGCCGTACCCAATGTGGCAAATGGCTGCCCGGCGGCCACCGCCTGACCCACCCGCACTTCGGCCAACGATTCACGACTGAGATGACCATAGAGGCTGAAAAAGGCGTCGCCATCGTCGGTTTCGTGACGCAGCACGATCACCGGGCCATAGTCTTGGGCAGCGGCATTGTCGGCACAAGCGTGGATGCAGCCAGGCAGCGGGGCATGAACGGCCGTCCCTGGCGCCGCAAACACATCGATCCCCAGGTGCAGGGTGCGTCGTTCGGCTGTTGGCGCCTGGCCCAGGGCGAAGGCCGGCGCAGTGTAAATCAGCCGTGCCTCGCCATACTGACCGATACCGACGGCCGCGCCAGCCTCTGCCAGGGCAGCGTTCAGACGCAGCCCTAAGAGGGGGGCCGAATTGTGTGACGCATCGCCGTCAATCAGCGGGCTGCCCACACTAAGGTCAAGCACATGCGCTGTCTGCCAGGCCATGGGCAGCACAGGGGCAAATTGACCCTGTCTGGCTTGCAGCCAACGAATGATGGCCAGCGCACGAGGGACGGGGGGAAAGTGACAGGCATGACGGTATACGGCCGCTGCCCAGCGGGGCGGTACGGCCAACAATGACGGCAGCGTGCGCCGAATTGGTTCCTGGCTGATGGCGAGATAAGGGTCGTCAGGGCGCTGCCGCTGCTGCTGTGCTGCCAGGCACACACTCACTGCCAGGCGCAGGCAAATCAGGTCATGCAGCACGGTCAGTTCTATTTCTTCCAGGGGGTAAGCAGCATGGTAGCCCTGCACGATGGCTGCCGCAGCTGCCAGCGGATCGGGCTTGTCCAGCATGGCATAGGCACAGGCAATGGCTACATCAGCCGTGGTATAACTGTAGACCATGTCACCAAAGTCCAAAATGCCGGTGACGCGCTGTGGGCGCCTATCGAGGGCGGTGTTTGCGTCTACCAGTACATTGTAATCATTGGCGTCATTGTGAATAGCGCTGTGGCGCAGACCTGTGAGGTGGGGCTGTGTACGCCGGGCGAAGTCCTCCGCGAAGCGGGCGATCAGGTCATGCAGTGTGGGGTCAGCCACTTGCGGCAAATGGTCGCTGATAACGGCCAGGCCATTGGCCAGGTCCCAGGGAAGGTAACGGTGTAAGGCAGGGTGGTCGAAGGCAGCCAGGGCGCGGTCCAATTCGCCTAGACTGTACCCCAAGTCAGTAAGCAAGGCAGGTGTGTGCCGCCGCACATGCCCCAGGGGGGTACCGGGCAGATAGGTGATCAACCAGGCAAAGTAGGCGGTGCCATCGGCGGCATGGATGGTGGCGTAAAGTTGACCCGTGTTGGTAGCGATGATGTGGGGCGAACGGCCGTTCCCCCGGGCCACCACCGTCATAGCCAACTGCTGGGCTTCCAGCATGGCTGGGTCTTCCCGGGCGTTGGCAATTTTCAGCACAAAGTGACGGCCGTCAGTGGCGATGAGATGGAAGTTTTGGTCACGTTCACTGGGCAGAGAAACGGCCGTTATGGCCAGGCCATAGAGTTCACGGGCAAAGTGTGCCGCTTCGTCAGGTGTAAATTGAGGTGCATACGCCAGAAGTGACATGACTATAACTTTAGCCTAAGCAAGGTATTTTGCCACTTTTCAACTAAAGGGAACCAATGGGGCACACAACTCGTTTACAGGGTATCACGCGGTCAGGTAAACGTGACACGGTCGTAGTCCCATCGTCAAGAACTTCACCTACCATGGCTGTATCCTAAAAGCAGGCCGTAAAAACCCGATTTTAGACTCAAACGGAGGTGTGACATGCCATTTTTGTATATGACGTTTTGGTCTCTGGCTATGATTGTGGGGTTGAGTCTGTGGCGGCTGCATCACTGGGGTGAGCGCATGGCCGTCACCATTATCACGCTCCTGGTGCTGCTGGTGACCCAGGCACTTTTTGTGCAGTTGACCATTGCCGCCGGCGTAGACGCCAGCGATGCGCTGTTGGCGCCGCAGCGTTACTTACAAAGCGGCCCTGTGGGCTGGATGGCGCTGCTGGTAATGCCTTGTGGCTGGCTTGGCCCCTTTATTGGCATCAATATTGTAGAACGCTGGGCGTCAGTAAGCAGTTTTCAGTAGTCAGTATTCAGTGAAAGGAACACTGAATACTGCTCACTGCACACTGACCACTGATCCATTTACCGGGCGCCAAACAACCCCAGGGCAAAACGCAACATCCCCCGGTAAAACCAGCGCAGCGGGCCTAAACGGGGCTTTACACTCAGGCTTTCTTCCATGCGCATCATCGCTTCCAACCATTGCCCCTGGCGCAGCCGCATGAGGCTGTAGGCGCGCAGCACCTGGCTTTGTTTTTCCCGGTCGTTGGCCTGGGCAAAGAGGGCTGAGGCTTCACCGTAACAGCGGGCAGCATCATCTTGCTGGCCAGTGACGGCATAGAGGTCTGCCAGGTTACCCAACGTTTGTGCCTGGTTGTCGGTGTCGCCTAATTGAGAAAAAATCTCCCCGGCTTCTGTCAGGGCAGTAATGGCCGCTTTTGGGTTTCCTTTGAGGCGCTGGATGACGCCGATGTTGTTAAGCATTTCCGCACGGCCGTGGTCATGGTGTTCATGGGTGTAGGCGGTCACGGCCGTTTCAAAGACTTGCAGCGCCTGATCATAGCGCTTCTGCTGGAACAACTGCATTCCCTGGGCTTTTAACTGGTCTGCCGACGGTTCCATCATGTCATTCCTCACAACAAAAACTGGCAGCGCTCAGGCTGCCAGTCAACGCTATTTGGCCACCATCGCCGACTAATAGGTGATTTCTAGAAGATCTTCGGCGATCTGGCGCAGGCGAGCCACATCCATCTGGCTAATTTTGCGCGCCGTTTCCAGGTAGCTGACGTTAACGGGGTTGGTGATGAAGGCACGCATTTCCGGCGTCATGCGCTCAAATTGTTTGAGCAGCTGCTGCCGAGTTTCGTGCCGGGCCAGGGGACCATGAATGTCATCCATGAACAGGTCTAACGACCCGTCCAGGAAACGGCACAGTTTCTCCAGATGAAGGTAAGGCACGGCCGTGTCCCCCATTTCATACGCTTCTATCACCGCCTCTTCCACGCCAAGGTGTTCAGCCGCTTCCTTGCGTGACCGGCGCGCCCGCAGCCGTAACTGATTGAGCAATACGCCAATCACCCGGTTCCGCAGGGCAATCATGTCCTGGTAATCAACCGGGGGCTCTTGTGGTAAGGGATCACTGCCCCAAAAATACCCCATGCTGACTTTCAGGTAAATGGCCAGGGCTTCTAACTCCGGCAGCGAGACGGGGTATTTCCCCGCTTCAGCCTGGGCATATTGCTCTGGGGAAATGCCTAAAAGCCGGGCACACTCATCGAGGGAATGGCCGGTATGTTCGCGCGCCCGTTGAATAAGCTCGCCTAACTTTTTTGCTCGTTTTGGGTCCATAGTTGCCATGACGCCGCTCTAAAACCGATGTCTTTGCTAATCATACTCAGCAAGCCACACAAGCTTCCCCTTGCACAGGCAGGATATTAACATAAATGTCTTTATCTCACAACTGTCTCGCATATGCACAAAATTGCTTATAATAGGGCCACGTGTTAAGCCTTTGGTACTGGGGAAGATCATCAACCGTTTACCAGGGTGCCTGGTCACAGACCAGCATCAACGACTGTATCTTTTGAGACAGGGTGATGGAAAGCTACCAGCGATGGCCGTTTTTACCGGCCACTATGCGCACACCAGAACAAAACAGGCAGTGGTGGGAACATTGCTTTCAGGTCACGCTGCCGGTGGAAAATTTTGCTAATGCGGTGGGGTCTACGGCCGTTATTGGGCAACAAGGCAACGGCAAAACCACAGCCCTGGACTATGTGATGAGCCAGGTTGGTGGGCAGTCGCTCCTGGTACGTTACCCCAGCCAAAACTGGCCCCACAGCCCGCGCCCCAAAATGCCTGGAAAAGGGCATATCAGCCAGATCATGGCCTTGGTGGCGGCCGGGGTTGTTCATGTGATGGAAACAGAACCGGGACGTTATACGGCCGTGCAGACCAACCCTTTGCAGCAAGAATTTCTCTGTTGGCTGGTGGAAAAATATCTAGGCCGGCGGAATCTGGTGCGGCTGGCTTACCGGTTACAACAGACCCGTCAGACGACGTTGGCCGTCCCAGAACAGTTCAACGAGGTCTATGCTTCTGATGAGGATGAAGCAGAGGTTTGGGGGCAGATCGGTGAATCGGCTGATCTGGTGCAGGCGTTGGGCTTTAAACACATTGCGTTGTTGATAGATTTGAACGAAATGGAAATGTCTGATCACCTGACTGACTTAATCAGCCTGTTTTCCAGGCTGGACTTGCTGGAACATCCAGGCTGGTCGGTTCGGGCGGCGCTGCCCCAAACAGACGTCACTCGTCAGCAAGTGCTTCATGCGGTGAACGGCCGTCTTCACCCTATCCGCCTGGAATACACCAACGAGGAGATACAGGCTATTGTTTCGCGTCATTTGCAGGCGGCCACTGACGGCCGTGTACGTACCTTGGAGATGCTGACAGATACGGCCGTGTTAGCCCGCGCTCGCCAGGAATTACAGGTGCTCTATGGCACCCAAACGCTGGCTGGTTGGCTGAACTGGGCCGAGACGCTCCTCAATCTGGCAGCAACTGGCTGCGAATTTGAAGATGCGGCACTTTCACAAACAGATAAAGTTGTGCTCACCTACTACAAAAGGCACATGGTATTGCGCCTGGATGAAGGCAAACAAGGCGTATGGCGTGGCCCCCAATACATTCCTCTGGAAGGCCAGCCGTTTGAGCTGATGAAGAAGTTGTTTGGCGCACGAGGACGGCCGTCTCCCGACGCCCTGTTTCAGGTTGCCGGCAGCGTCGCCAATCTGAACACACTCGCCAACCGCCTGCGTGAAAAGGTTGAACCCGTGAAGGGGAAAACCAACGTCTACATTCAAAACCGCCGCGAACAGGGTTATTGGTTAGAAAACTTTATGATTTAGCCCCATTTCTGGTGCAGAACCGGTTTGTCAGACAGTTGTCAGACAGTTGTGCACGTTCTGTCTTCAGGTGACGTATAATTTTTCTACGCTGTTATTGATAAATTGGTTAAAGTAAGGTCAAACGACATTGATCGCCGAAAACACCATGCCCACTGCACCCAGCAAAAAACGCGATTCTTCCAAACGGGAGCATTTGATCAAGCAAACATTAAAGTTAACGCATGATCCGTTTGCTTTTGCCACGGCGGAATTAGAATTATTAGTACACCCAGAAGATCCCCCCTTTTTTTCTTATTATGTTCCCCCGCCAACGGAGCCTGCCCAAAAAGAGCTGCTGGAAAGCCTGAGAAAGGCAAACCCCGTTTTTATTTTTGGGCCCTCTGGCAGTGGCAAAACGACTTTACGCTATATGTTGGAAGCGTTTTGCCGTGCTGTACCAGACAGCACACTGGTTGTGTCCCATACACTGGGTAAGACAGGTGCACCAGTGAATGAGGAAACGGCCGTCTGGCGCTCTTTAACCCAGGCATTGGCGACGGATCTCTTTGTACAGATAACGGAGCAATGGCACACACTGACCCATTTAGCGCCAGATATGGTGGAAAAGCTGGGCCATTTTTGGTATGAGGCCATTCCCCATTACGGCCGTAAACTGCGCCTGCACCTGGATCGTTACCAGTCCAACAGCCCGGTCGGCGTTTCTGCCTGGTGGACTACCTGGAAACGGGCGGCCGTGCGTTACACCCCCCTCACGCCAGCCCGCCAGATATTCTTTCAACAACTTCTAGCCCTGGAAGCAGCAGCCCCAACCCAAACCCAAACGTACCAAAAAACATTTTCCCGGGGTACACAACTGGCAAAAGAGATGGGCTTTACCCAAATCTACCTTTTAATCGATGTGGTAGACAGCCGCCAGCGGCAAAATCTACGACTAGAAAACCAGCTGACCTTATTATTACAAACCATCAACGCCCACTCACCCCCTGTTCCTCTCTATCCCAAACTATTCCTGCCTGAAAACTGGCAAGATCATGTCAATAAACTAGCAACTTCCCTGGACTGGTTGACCCCACAAACGCTCTCCGCCATAATAAGATGGGATAAACCAGAAGCATTACACGCCCTTATCGCAAATCGGTTTCGTAGTGCAGGAAGTTGGATCAGAGGATTCAACACCATTGCTGGCCAGGAAATTGCCAACAGGCTAGAAGAGATGATGATCCAAACGGCCGATCAGTCACCTCGCCGCTTATTACAGCTAGCGAATCTACTTTTGGATGTTCATGCTAGTAGAGAGCCGGATGATTGGTTGGTGACGGCCGTAGATTGGAACACCATGTGCCAGCTTTGGAATGATGGCCCCCCCTTACCACCTTCCCTGACGATACCGATACAAATTCCAGGGGAATAACCATGACCCAACCCATTGACATACGTCTTCCATTTAACGAAAACCACTATGTCGAACGCCCGCTTAAGCTGGCAGAGGTCACCCGGTGGCTCACTGAAACCCAAAACAGAGTTCTCCTTATTACCAGCCCCCCGGCTACGGGTAAAACCTGGTTCATGCGGGATGTGCAGCGTTTATTTGACCAGAGAGGTGATGTCCTTGTTTTTTGGATTGATGTCAAAACGCTGCTGCCACAAATGGTCCCTCTTGCTGAAAACAAACAAGGTATTGACTGGTACAAACTCAATATATGGGTACAGCACTTTGCGCAAGAGCTGCAAAACAAGTGTGATAAAGTTCCAGATTTTCAGCCAGAAATGGACGAAGGCGAATATATTGAAATAGCCATGCGTGAACTGTGCCGCCAATGCTATCCGGATAAACAAGTCATCATCTTGGTAGATCAGGGGGACGAGGTCATTGCTGAAAGTTGGGATCTCTTTGAACGGAAAATTCTAGAGCGCTTTTTTTCTGAAAAATCAGTACGGTTTGTCATTGCCTTCCGCAAAGGGCAAACGCTGCATTCCCCATCCATCAAGTTTGCCAAAGAAGAAAATGACATCGTGCTGGGCACTTTTTCTAATGAAGACAAAAACATTAACCTGGGTGAAGCGCAAATTGAAAAGCTGATTCAAGATCTACCAGAAACCAAAACAAGCGTGCAAGCGCTGTTCAATTCAATTCCCACCTATAAACATAATCACTCTGGTCTTAACACCTTTCTCTACCGCTATGCGGCCCAAAACCTGCCACTGCCCCTCACGCCTGACAGTCTGAAAGCAGCCCTGATCTCGATCAACCCCCTGATTGCCGGAGAGATTGATGAACTGATGACATTGTTAGAAGGCATTTCTGATTTTCCTGATATGTGGTCAGCAGATGAATGGGCCGCACGCCAAAATATCTCCTCTGCCGAAGTTAGTAAGCAAATTCAAAAATTGATTGACTATGAACTCCTCACGAACCCGCTTACCAACAGGTATATCCTTTTAGACGGCCTACGCGAATTTATTTGGGCTGTTTTAAAAACCACCTCTACGATCTCTTTGCAAACTCGAGCGGTAAACACCGCACACGTTGTTGACGCCATCAGGCAAATGACCGAGGTAAAAGCGGCGAATATACAAATTCAGGCCGATGAGACCAGTTCGTCTATTACCCTGACCATATCTTCGGAAATGGCCTACCGTCTCTGGGCACTTTTCCGGCAAAACAGTCCTCTAATGCAGAGAAATCAAATTGTAGACTTTCACTATCCAACCTTTAGATCATTGATGGACCAGATCGAATACTACTTTAATGAGGATGAATTAAGGGAGCTCTGCCTCTGTATAGGGGTTCCTTACGAGAGACTCGATGGCCATAATGTGCGCCGAAAAATTTTCGAGCTGGTCAATTTTTGCAAACGCCACGGATTATTAGAGACCCTATTTACTTGTTTGCAGGAAACCCGCTCATTTGTAGATTGGCGACCTTAGATTTGCCATGATAAACCGGGCTTTTCAACAAAACCGGTTTCTCCATGAATGATGGTTCAGGAGAGAAAAGATGGGTACCAGACGCTCATTTGCACTGATTAAACGCCCCACACACCTGGTAAGCCGCCAGGAGGAAATGAAACGTATTCACCAGGCGATCTTTGCGCCCGGCGATAGCTGCCGCCTGGTACTGGTGGAAGGGATTGGGGGCATGGGTAAGTCACGCCTGGTAGAGGAGACGTTGCGCCGTTTGGGGAATAAGGCGATGCACGAGGTGTATGGCGTACCCCGCCCAGAAAATGATTGGAGCCAGCAAACGGCCGCACAACAAATTCTGATCTCTGACCTGATTGATTTTACAGACATTCGTCTGCACACCCGTGAGTTTTTTATGGAAAAGCTGGCCGATCCGCTGCTGTGGGACGGCCGTATCCCTTTCCACCAATACACCACCGCCCGCGCTCGCTACCAGAGTACCGCCCGCTTTGGCGCAGCCTTCACTGTCCTTGAACCGTTAGCCATCGCCGCCGAAAAAGCGTTCTGGCAAGACTTCCAACAGGCTGCCGCCAACCGTCGTCTGGTCATTCCCATGGATACCACAGAACAGTTAGCCAACTTCAGTTCCGAATGGCTGATAGAACGGCAGCTGATTAAACCCGAAGAAACGCTCTTTAACACCCAACAATGGCTGCTGGAACAAATTCGTGCTGGAAACTTTGCTAACATCACACTGCTCGTCGCCGGCCGCAAACGAAGAGGCGCCCCTTATTTTGATATGTTAAAAGCTGTTGCTGCCGAAACCGCCTGTGAACTGGTTTCCATCAACCTGGAACCGTTCACCGAGCAGGAAACACGTGATTACATTGCAGCCATCAGCCTTAAACTCTCCCCGGACGCCCCAGAAACAGCCGCCTCGGCCGAATTTTTAGAATGGCTCGGCCAGGAAGAGGAACGACTCAAAGTGCTGCACCTTTGCACCGGCGGCCACCCCATCCGCCTCTCGCTCTACCTGGATGTCATGGACAAAAGCGCCTCCATCCCACCGCCCCTACGCCAATCATGGGCTGACCTGCAAGCCAAAATTGGCGGCTCAGCAGAGCGATTAGACGAAGTGCAGCGAGAAATTGAGCGCGAGTTCATTAAACTCCTCTTTGCCTACCAGAATGACTTGCCCACCCAGATTTTACGCACCCTGGTGCGTACCCGGCGCGGCCTGAATGCGGAGCAGCTTCATTTTGTTTTAGACAGCCCACCTGATCAGCGTGTGGCCGAGTGGCAGCCAAACCCAGGCCGTTTGCAGGAGATTAAACAAGCGTTACAGGAAATTCATGGTCTTTCCCTTGTGAAAAGTAAACCAGGCGGGCATACCGGTTTGCAAGATGAGATGTATGGCATCTATGCCAATGGCATGGCGGCCGACCCACAGGACAAAGAAAATGAGAAAAAGGCGCGGCAGAACCTGTATAAAAAACTGCGGACATGGACTGGGTACGAACGAGAAAAACTGGACAAGGCAGATGAACAATATGTACGAGATGATCTGGCAGGTATTCGCCCCGAACGGCCGTCACGCATACTGCAAACCCACCTGCCCCCCATTTCCCCCCGCGAAGAACGGCAGCGGGCCGACATAGCCCGCAAACAAACAGATGCCGCCCTGGAATATCTGCATTACACCCTGCTCATAGACGCCAACCTGCACTTCAACGACACCTATTACATTTTTGCCAACGAACGTGTGAGCGCCTACCAGGAAACAACGCTAGCGATGGTGCAGGCTGAAATGTGGCGCATTTTAAACGATGACGCCACCTTCCTCTTTATGGAGATGCACGAGCGGCCGCGTGTTGGCCGGCCGTCAGAAGATTTAAAAACGATCTTGCGCCGTGCCGCCCAAACCGACGACGCCGTGAAGTGGATCATTCGTTTTATCTTGCAAGAGAAATACCACCGGGCCATTGAACTGGCCGACGGCATTGAGCACGCGTCAGCGGCTCTGACACATGAACCCGACCGCCACGCCTGGACCCACACCCTGGCCAGAGGTGAACGAAGCTGCTGGCGAGAAAAAGCCGTCATTTACACTGGCAAAGACATTCAACAAGCCTTAGACGAACTGGGGCAGAAAGCAAAAGATTTAAAAAAGCTCAGTGAAGCAGATCAAGTGACGATGGCCCTTGAAGACCGCGAGGAGTACGGTTTTATAGGCCACCCGGCTGAGCAACGTCTCCTGTTTGTGCTGTCGCTTACTTACAACCATTTAGGGTATGGCCAGACCACGTTGGGCCAGTTTCAGAAAGCTGCGCGTACCTACGCTGAAAGCCTGAAATATACCCGCCAACTCCCCCCAAACTCGGTAAAGGCGCATGAAGCCTCTGTCCGTAACAACCTCTCTCGTGCGCTGGTGGAGATGGGCATGAAACGGTCTATTCGTGTCTGCCGTGATGGGCTGGAACTGCGTACCCAGGTGGGTGATTGGCTGCCTATTGCTTATTCTCTGAATACGCTGGGGCTGATTATGAATGACCTGTACCGGCCCAGAGAAGCGGTGGAGTACTGCGCCCGTGCGTATGCTATTGCCAGCAACATAGGCGATGACCGTCTCATTGGCCTCTCATTGACACAGTTAGGTGAATCGCTGCGGCGGCTGGCCCAGGCAGACCCTAAACCAGAAGAGGGTGCCGAGGAAATTTTCCGCGAAGCGGAATCTGCTTTGGGGCAGGCGCTGGCCATCTTCCAAAGGAGTGAAGAAAAGGTGCGCCTGATTGAAGCACACATTGAAATTGGCTGCCTTTACCGCGACTGGCTTAACGATAAAGACAAAATAGAGCTGCCAGACATCTGGAAACGCCATTTTACAAACGCAGAGGGGTACTTAAAGACAGCCATTGATGAAGCCCATCAGCGGAAGCTGGCCCGGCTGGAGCTGGACGCCCGTGTGAATCTGGCCTGGGTTTATTTCCGAGCCGGAGAAGGGGAGCAGGCTGTACAGGAATTGGAAAAGGCCACGGTCATGGTAGCCGAGGTGGAACCGGGGGTGTTATTGGTAAAGGGCCAACTCCCACCGCTGCGGGCTAACCATCCTACGCACTATTTTAAGCAGTTGAGCAAAATCTATGGGTTACACGGCCGTCTCAAACTAAAAGCTTTTGCCGCCTTGTCAGCTGAACAGAAAGGGGGATTTGTCGGCGGCCGTGACCGAATGCCAGAAAACAGCGCCCAGATATTAAGCGAGGCGGCCGAAAATTACGTGCAGTCGTTGGGGTATGCAGAACTATTCTTGCCCCGTTCTGAATCATTGACCACCATTTACAACGAGCTGTATGACCACATGAAAAAGATGAACCAGAGCGAATTGACTACCTTTTATCGTGCGGAACAGCAGGCGACGCAAGATTACCGCATAGCGGAGATCAGAATTGAAAATTTTGGCCTGCTGCGTAGTTTTCTGCTGGATAATTTCGGTGACTATTACAACGCAGATGTAACCGCGTAACTCACTAAAAGGCGCCTTTCATGGACAGCTACCCCCTCCTGTTAACCCAAGAGCAAACCGAACAAGATGATGATTGTGCCTGCCCAGACAAAGCGTTTGTACTGGCGTTTGATTATGCGGCCACAGAAGTAGACAATGATTGTGCCTGCCCAGATAGAGGGTGGGGGGTAACACCGATGGAAACCAGTGACACGGCCGTGGCCACCCCCTTCATCACCACGCCCCACACCCACACTCAGCCCCTTACCGCCGAACATACACTGGTCTACAGCCCCTATGCGCCGGGGGGGCCCAGTGTGCTGAACCAGGCAGCGTATACTCGTTGGCAGGCATTCCACCACCCCCAACCCTTGCTGCCACAGGAGATAGATGTTGAACTGCTGGAACAGGCTTTGCTGCAGCCATCTCAGGCCGCTTTTCAGCCCCAGCACCGCACGCCACAAACACTTACCGCCTGGCTGCATGTCACCAATGCCTGCAACCTGGACTGCCCCTACTGCTACGTGCGCAAATCTTCGGCGCGTATGGACAAGGCCACCGGGTTAAACGCGCTTAAACAGATATTTTTTACAGCCCAAACACACGGCTTCAAACGGGTCAAGCTCAAATACGCTGGCGGTGAAGCCACCTTGCACTTTGCATTGATACGCCGGTTACACACCGCCGCCCTGGAAATGGCCGCCGACCACGGCCTGGAGTTACGCGAAGTGGTGTTGAGCAACGGTGTGCGCCTGCGCCCAGAAGATGCAGACTGGCTGGCGGCCGAGGGCGTGAAGTTGATGGTCTCCCTGGATGGTGTGGGCGAGACTCATGACCGGCAACGGCCGTGGCGCGGCGGCGGCGCTACCTTTCACCATGTGGAAAATACCGTGGATAATGTTTTGCTGCCGCGAGGTATCAAACCAGATATTACCATCACCATCACCCGTTTAAACGCAGGCGGGGCGGCCGCGGCCGTTCGCTGGGCGTTGGCCCGTGACCTGCCCGTCAGCCTGAACTTCTACCGCCAAAACATCCTCAGTGCCAGCCGTCGGGAGCTAGACCTGGAAGAACAGGCCATCATTCAGGGCATGTTAGCCGCTTACGCCGAATTTGAAGCCGTGTTACCGGCACGGCCGTTTCTCAATGGCTTGTTAGACCGGGTGCAGGCCGAAGCGCATGCCCACACCTGCGGCGTGCAGCACAGCTACCTGGTTATCACCCACGAAGGCCATCTGGCCCAATGTCAGATGCACTTGAATCAGTCAGTATCACCGGCCATCACCGGCGACTTGCTGCCTATGGTGGCCGCCGGGCCTATTCAGAACCTGTCTGTCGATGAAAAAGAGGGCTGCCAGGCTTGCGAATTTCGCTACCGCTGCAGCGGCGGCTGTCCTCTGGAGACGTTCCGGGCCACCGGGCGTTGGGACGTGCAAAGCCCCCACTGCCACATCTATAAAACCCTCTTTCCGGCAGCCCTCCGCCTGGAAGGGCTGCGCCTGTTAAAGGTAAATAACCTCTTACAGGGGATCCCTCCCTCAATACACCGTTAACTAAAAAACCAATTTTGTAGAAACCCCTACCCGGATCGCCCCTCACGCTCTGAACAAAACTGTGCGCCACATTTAGATCAGGCCCTGTCAGACTTGTGTCAGACAGTGGTGTTTTTTTGTTGGCCTTTTTAAGGTAGACGTTGCACGGCCGTTCTTTTCCCCGGTTATGATGGCCACATCGACAAAAACCGTTCAGAAGTTACGAACATTTATGGTCATTTAGGAGCATAACATGGACATGGCAATGATTTGGCTTTACGCCTTCTACACCACATTTCTTGTGGCCACAGCTGGAATGGTTTATGCGTTCGTCATTTGCGGACACAAATCCCGCCTTTGTTATCTCATCGCTTGTGTACCATTTGGCATCGTTTTGGTTGCCAGCCCGGCTTTCTGGTAACCATACTGCCTCAGGAGCAAACCATGCATCTTGTATCTGGATTTCTACCGATTGCTGTCATTGTGATGACGACCTGTTTGTTATTGTTACCGTCCGTCTTTATTCTGGCTGCTTCCATGTTGTCTTCACAGCTGAGCCAGGCTGAAGGCAACGATGCAGAGTTGACTTCCATCAACTAAAGGAGCGATGAAGATGTCAGAAGACACCAGTCTCATTCATAAACTGCGTTTGCTGGCCGGCTGGACATACATTCCCGCCCACACCATACTGCCCGTCATTCAAGATGGTGAAGTTCACCATTTTTTAGGTCGGGGCTACTATCGTCTTTCCCGGTTTCGCCGCAGCTACGGGGAACCCGTTTCCACCGCTTACCGTTTTGCCGCGCTGTCCGGCATCGTGCGCACGGCAGAAGGATTGGCCACAGCTATAGACATCGGGCTGTTATACGCTTTCCAACCGCGGCAAACGCATCTCCATTCACTAGGCCATATCATGCGCCAGAAAACCTATGCCCAAAACGCATGGCTCACTAACATCCTTGATATACACGTTGGCAAAGCCTTGCAGCAGGTTTGTGGGCAGTATTTTGAGGCTGAATTGGTAGACGGCCGTAACATCACCCGCATCGAACGAGAGCTTCGCCTGAGCCTGCGCACCAAATTGCCACCCTTTTTATCACTGAGTCCGTATGAGACGGCCGTGTCCGTCTTACACATGGCTCCCCCGGCCCAAATAGAGGCTGAGCGGGAAGCAGCCCGGTGCCGCGACATGTATGCCGGCCAACTACATCACCAACGCGCTGACATCGCCGGTTACGTCCATGAGCAAGAACTGGCCCAAAACAGTACACATTTTAACCTTTCACTCCTAAAAGCTTCGGACCCTGTGGCCCCCAACCGGCAAACGATAACGCCTGTGAATAACCTTGTCCCCCATACCAACGGTCATTCACCAGGCAATCAAAAGGAGGTTCATGGTTAGATATCCCCCGTTACCAGCCTGTATTCGGAGATAACCACCCTATGGCTGTCTCTAAAAGGAAATGCTATGAAAAAACGCAAGCTGGCCTAACAAGCGCCAGTTTGACAAAAGACAAACCTTACAATCCCTTCTGATCCCTCCCCCTCTTCCCTAAAAAGGCGGCTTTTCCAGTAAAGCCGCCTTTTCTTTGTTCTGTTTTGCTGCCGATCTCTGGGCAAAGATGTTAGGGCAAATCCGTCTCCCCCATCAGCCAACGATCAACCTCGCGCGCGGCGCTGCGCCCTTCATTAATGGCCCAAACCACCAGGCTCTGGCCGCGCCGGGCGTCACCGGCGGCAAAGACACCAGGTACATTGGTGTGAAATGTGCCATAAGACGCTTGGGCATTCGCCCGCTCATCGGTGCCAACGCCCAGCTGCGCCAGCAACCCACCTTCCGGCCCTACAAAGCCCATCGCCAGCAGCACCAACTGCGCCGGCCAGGTACGTTCTGTGCCCGGCATTTCTACCAGCTTTGGCCCATTCTCATGAGATTCCCAACGCACCTGCACGGTTTCTATCGCCTGCACCTGGCCCTGCCCGTTACCGATAAAGCGTTTGCTCATGATGCCAAATTCGCGGGGATCATGACCATAAACGGCCGTGGCTTCTTCCTGTCCATAATCCTGCTTAAACACCTGTGGCCACTGCGGCCATGGGTTGTTCGGCGCACGTTCGTCCGGTGGCCGATCCATAATTTCAAACTGCGTCAGCGTGGCACAATCATGGCGCAGGGCGGTGGCCACACAGTCTGTACCCGTGTCACCGCCGCCAATAATGATCACATCTTTACCGGCTGCCGAAATGTACTGCTCATCTTCATGATTAGAATCCAGCAGGCTTTTGGTGTTGGCCTGCAAAAAGGCCATGGCAAAATGAATGCCTTGTAACTCCCGCCCCGGCAGCGACAGATCACGCGGTTTGGCGGCGCCGGTACACAACACAATCGCGTCATACTCTTGCCGCAGTGCCGCCGCGGCAACATGCTTGCCAATTTCCGTATTGGGCACAAACCGTACACCAGCCTCGGCCATCAGGTCAATGCGACGCTGTACCAACGCCTTATCCAGCTTCATGTTGGGAATACCATACATCAGCAGCCCACCGACGCGGTCAGCCCGCTCATACACCGTGACCTCATGTCCAACCAGGTTTAACTGGTCGGCACAGGCCAGCCCCGCCGGACCAGACCCAATAATGGCCACCTTCTTACCAATGCGCTTGCGGGGCAGATTGGGGGTCACCCAGCCAGCTTCATACGCCTTTTCAATGATGGCAAACTCAATGCTTTTGATGGTGACGGCCGGTTCCGAGATACCCAACGTGCAGGCGGCTTCACAAGGCGCCGGGCACACAAGGCCAGTAAATTCAGGGAAATTGTTTGTCTTTGCCAGCCGGTCATAGGCCTCACGCCATAGACCCCGGTAAACCAGGTCATTCCATTCAGGGATAAGGTTGTGAATAGGGCAGCCAGAGGTCATGCGGTTCAGAATGCGCCCTTTATGACAGAAGGGAATACCGCAGTCCATGCAGCGCGCGGCTTGGGTTTGTAAACGTTCGTCGGGCAAGTGCAGGTGAATGGGCTGCCAATCCTGAACACGGGTCAGCAAATCCCTATCGGCCCCCACTTCGCGCGAAAATTCTAAAAATCCAGTTGGTTTGGCCATAACTTTTAGGTAAAGATTAGAGATTGACTGTAAGCCCACTCTCTAATCTCCATTTATGCTGATACCCTCACGTGTTGGTTTTGGCTTTGGCGGAAGGCCGCCATGGCTAAGGCTTCGCCGGTGAGGGTTGTGGTTGTTTGGGCTTCAGCTATTGCTTCCAGGATGTGCTTGTAATCACGCGGCATCACCTTGACAAACATAGGCCGCATCTCATCCCAACAGGCCAGAATATCCCAGGCACGCCGGCTGTCCGTGTATTGGGCGTGGCAGAGGATGAGGTTGTACAGTTCCTCGGCGCTGCCGTTGCTGACCGGCTCCAGGTCTACCATTTCCAGGTTGCAGCGCCCGGCAAAGTGCCCATCTTCATTTAACACGTAAGCCACGCCGCCAGACATACCCGCGGCGAAGTTGCGCCCTGTTTTACCCAGGACCACCACACGCCCGCCGGTCATATATTCACAGCCATGATCACCAACACCTTCGACAACGGCCGTGACCCCTGAATTTCGCACACAAAACCGTTCACCCGCCACCCCGTTAATGTAGGCCTGGCCATCTGTGCCCCCATAAAAAGCCACGTTGCCAATGATGACGTTTTCTTCTGGCAAGAAGGTAGACCCAGCCGGCGGCGTAACAATCACTTTACCGCCAGAAAGGCCCTTCCCTACATAATCGTTGGCATCGCCTTCCAGCTGCAATGTCATGCCTTTGGGCACAAAGGCGCCAAAACTTTGCCCGGCCGACCCCAAAAAACGTAGGGTAATGGTATCGGCCGGCAGGCCATGGGCCCCATACTGCCTGGTGACAGCGCTGCCCACCCTGGTGCCTACCGTACGATGAACATTACGAATATTAAACACGCCAGTGACCCGCTCCCCATTTTTAAGGGCCGGGCGGCAAAAATCTAACAAAACAGCAGCGTCCAGGGTGTCTTCCAGGCCATGCTGCTGCGGCCGTTTGTGGCCATTGGGTTGTAAATGGCCCACACTTTCATCGGCATGCGGCCGGTACAGAATGGGCATCAGGTTGATGCCATGCAGCTTCCAATGGTTGATGGCCTGGCTGACTTCCAGCAAATCGGTGCGGCCCACCAGGTCATCAATGGTGCGCACACCTAATCGGGCCATAATCTCCCGCATATCTTGGGCAATAAAACGCATAAAGTGGATAACATGTTCCGGCTTGCCGGCAAACTTTTGGCGCAGTTCCGGATTTTGCGTGGCCACCCCTACCGGGCAGGTGTCCAGGTGGCAGACACGCATCATGATGCAGCCCAATGCTACCAGCGGCGCAGTCGCAAAGCCAAACTCTTCTGCCCCCAGCAGCGCAGCCACCACCACGTCTCGCCCTGTTTTTAACTGGCCGTCTGTTTCCACCACCACGCGGTCACGCAAGCCGTTCATGAGCAGCGTCTGATGTGTCTCAGCCACACCCAATTCCCAGGGTAACCCGGCATGTTTGATGCTAGATTGTGGGGAGGCGCCCGTACCGCCATCGTGACCGGAGATGAGAATGACGTCAGCGTGCCCTTTGGCCACGCCGGCGGCAATGGTGCCCACGCCCACCTCGGAGACAAGCTTGACGTTGATACGTGCACCCGGGTTGGCATTTTTCAGATCAAAGATGAGCTGTGCCAGGTCTTCGATGGAGTAAATGTCGTGGTGTGGCGGCGGCGAGATGAGGCCAACGCCAGGCGTAGAATGCCGTACCTTGGCGATCCACGGGTACACCTTACGGCCGGGCAGTTGGCCACCTTCTCCTGGTTTGGCCCCCTGCGCCATCTTAATTTGAATTTCTTCGGCGTTCACCAGATAGTCGCTGGTGACACCAAAACGGCCGCTGGCCACCTGTTTGATCTTGCTGATGCGGTTGTCTTTGAACCTGTCTGGGTCTTCACCACCTTCGCCCGTGTTAGATTTGCCGCCAATGGCGTTCATGGCCTGGGCCAACGATTCATGGGCCTCCTGGCTGATGGAGCCATAAGACATAGCACCAGACTTAAAGCGGCGGCAAATGGATTCTACCGATTCCACCTCATCTAGGGAAACGGGTTCGGCAGCATATTTTAGTTTAAACAAACCACGCAAAGTGGAAAGCTGGGCCGTGCGATCATTGACATCCCGGGCATAGGCTTTGTAGGCTTCATAGTCATTATCACGTACAGCGTGCTGCAGGCGGTGAACGGTGGCCGGATTAAACAAGTGATGTTCACCGTCTTCGCGCCACTGATAACGGCCGCCGGCAGGCAAGACATGCCCGTTTGACGGCCGTTCCGGGAAGGCGGCCTTGTGCCGCATCTCCACCTCTTTGGCAATCAGGGTCATGTCTGACCCCTGAATGCGTGTAGGTGTGCCGGTGAAATATTTAACAACGATAGACTTATGTAAACCTAGTGCCTCAAAAACTTGGGCGCCACGGTAACTCTGCATGGTAGAAATGCCCATCTTAGACATGATCTTTACCACGCCCTTGGTAACCGCCTTGATATAATGCGCTACTCCTTCTTGAGGGGTGACACCGGTAAGCAGCTCTTTCTGAATGATATTCTTAATGGTGGCATAGGCCAGGTATGGGTTAATGGCGTCGGCACCATAACCTAACAATACAGCAAAGTGGTGTACCTCGCGAACTTCGCCAGACTCAATAATAAGGCTGACGCGTGTGCGTTGACCAACACGAATGAGGTGGTGATGCAGCCCGGCAGTGGCCAGGAGCGCCGGAATACCTGCCTGGTAACGGCTTACATTCCGATCTGAGAGAATCAGCAGGTTAGCACCGCCGGCAATGGCCTCGTCGGCCCTGGCAAAGAGATTTTCCAGAGCTTCCTCCAGCCCCATGCCACCCTTGTTGGCATCATACAAAATAGGCAGCGTGGTGGCGCTGAAACCTTCCAACTGAATGTGCTGTAACTGCGCCAACTGCTCATCTGTCAGAATGGGATGCGGCAGCCGAATGCGGCGGCAGTCAATGGGTTGGGCATCCAGCAGGTTGCCTTCGGCTCCCAGCCAGGTAAGGGTGCTGGTGACCAGCTCTTCACGAATGGCGTCCAGGGGAGGGTTGGTGACCTGGGCAAATAACTGCTTAAAGTAATTGTACAGCGGCTGCGGTTTGTCAGAGAGAATGGCCAATGGCGTGTCATCCCCCATCGAGCCAATGGCTTCACGGCCGTCCCGAGCCATGGGGGCAATGATCAGGCGTAAATCTTCAAAGGTATAGCCAAAGGCTTGTTGTTGCTGGGTGATGGTCCCCTCATCTGCTTCCTGCCGCTGAGCGGCAGGCTGCGGGGACGGCGGCAGGTCGCTCAAATCCATGGTATGGTGGTTAATCCACTCACGGTAGGGGTATTGCTGCGCCAGTTCATGTTTAAGCTCGGCATCGCTGATAAGCCGCCCCTGCGCCGTGTCTACCAACAGCAGCCGGCCCGGTTCCAGGCGGCCCTTATAAGCTACGTTTTCCGGGGCAATGTCTACCACACCGGTTTCAGATGCCATAATGACCAGGCCATCTTTGGTAACGGTATAACGTGACGGCCGTAGCCCATTTCGGTCTAACACCGCGCCCACCACTGTGCCATCACTAAACCCAATCGAGGCCGGACCATCCCAGGGCTCCATCAGGTGGCTGTGAAATTCATAAAACGCCTTTTTGGCGTCACACATCTCTTCATGTTTATCCCACGGCTCAGGGATCATCATCATGATGGCATGGGGCAGGCTGCGGCCGGTGAGTGTTAAAAACTCCAGACAGTTATCAAACATGGCCGTATCGCTGCCATTGGGGTCAATGAGGGGCAGCACTTTAGGCAGGTCACCGCCTAAAGCCTCGGTAACAAACAGTTTTTCCCGCGCCCGCAGCCAGTTTACGTTACCACGCACGGTGTTGATCTCGCCGTTGTGAATAACATACCGATACGGGTGGGCTCGTTCCCAACTAGGGAATGTATTGGTACTGAAGCGAGAATGAACAAGCGCAATAGCTGACTGCATATCGGGGTCGTGCAAATCGGAGAAGTACCCGGCCAACTGTTCCCCCAGCAACATGCCTTTGTAAACGAGCGTACGGCTGGAAAGAGAAGCAACGTAAAAAGGCTGGCCCTCGATCTCTTTTTCTGCCCGCCTGCGGATAACAAACAGCTTGCGTTCAAAGGCAAGCTGGTCTGTAATATCATGATTCTTTTGGATAAAAACTTGTTGAATAAATGGTTCCCCGGCAAGTGCGGTAGCGCCTAACCCCTGGTTGTTTGTGGGCACCGTGCGCCACCCTAAAAGCTGCTGCCCTTCTTCTTGTACAATGTGGGCAAATTGGCGCTGTTGACGGCGAAGCTGGCGATCATGAGGGGGAAGGAAGGCCATACCCACGCCATACTCCCCTGGTTCTGGCAGTTCAAAACCCGCTTGAGTACACACTTTTTGTAAAAATTGATGGGGGATTTGCATCATGATGCCCGCCCCATCACCGGTGGTCGCTTCCGCCCCTTTAGCGCCGCGATGGGTCAGGCTGTCTACAACGGTGAGCGCTTTTTGAATGATATCGTGGGATTGACGGCCGTGAATGTCTACCACAAATCCCATCCCACAAGCATCATGTTCAAACCGGGGATCATACAAGCCTTGCGCAGACGGAAAACCTTGTCTGCGCTGCTGGTCAACGTCTTCAGGTTGTTGGGGTTCTATCTCCTTCATGCTTCGTCTCCTCGTTACTCAATCACCTTCGTATATGTATGCCAACAGAGTTTTGGTAAAGAACAACAGGTAAAGCGTAAACACATTATGGATTACGCCACATTTATCAGGACATTCATCGGGAAACTAGGGAAAAAGTATCTATGACAATGGTGTCCATTAAACACCAAGCATAGACAGTATAAGGCGATCCCCCCTATTCACACCATTAGTCATACTGTACAACAAACCAAAACCGCATTTTGGCGTTTTATGCAGTTGATTCCCACCTATGGAAAAGTCACCACACACAGAAATGGCTTTCTTCACGGCGCCCCGAGGCCATCTGTGCAAATTGCACAACCAGTTTCCAGGCAATTTGTGCCAATACGTTCGTTGACAGACACAAGAGTCTCAGTTAAATTGGGGAACTATCAATAAAATACTGTGAAGGCCAGGACGCCCTATGTAGAAGCAACAAGGTTGATGCTACATGCGGCGTCCTTTTTATTTGACAACAAACCGGCATGTCAGATAACTCATTCACAAGAACTAATCAAAGTGCAAAAGGGAGATGTGACTATGTTTTGTAACAAACGGGCACTCAAAATCATTGGTATGGCCGCTATCCTGGCCGCTGTGTTTGTCTTAATGAGCGGCACCGCTTTTGCTCAGGAAGAAGAAGTTTCTAACAGTGTCATCACTATCCAACTGGATACCATCTGGCTCTTTTTAGGGGCCGTTCTGGTCTTTTGGATGCAGGCTGGTTTTGCCATGGTCGAAAGTGGTTTCTCCCGCGGCAAAAACGCGGCTAACCTGCTTATGAAAAACCTTATGGATTTTGCCATGGCGGCCATACTCTTTTACGCCATTGGTTTTGGCTTGATGTATGGTGCCGACAGGGCGGGCCTGGTGGGCACCAGCAACTTTTTCCTGGCAGACCTGGCCCTGGATGCCAGTGCCGGCTATGACTGGGCCAACTACCTCTTCCAGCTGATGTTCGCCGGAGCTGCAGCCACCATCGTCTCTGGCGCCGTCGCCGAACGTCTGAAATTCAAAACTTATCTCATTTACAGCGCCGTCATGACGGCCCTCATCTACCCCATTTCTGGTCATTGGTTGTGGGGAGGGGGCTGGTTGGCCGAACGCGGCTTTGTCGACTTTGCGGGTTCGACCATTGTGCATGCCTGCGGTGGTTTTGCGGCCCTGGCTGCCGCTTGGGTACTTGGCCCGCGCATTGGCAAATTTAATAAAGATGGTACAGCCAACGCTATTCCCGGCCACAGCCTGACACTGGCAGCGTTAGGTGTCTTTATCTTGTGGATGGGCTGGTTTGGCTTTAATGCCGGTTCTACCCTTTCTGGCATGAACGCCAGCCTGGGGTATATTGCCGTCACAACCACCACGGCCGCAGCAGCGGGTGCTATTTCCGCGCTGCTCATTAACTGGGTAAAAGCCGGGCATCCTTCTACAGAAATGGCCCTTAACGGCACCCTGGCCGGCCTGGTGGCTATCACCGCCGGTACCGCCAACGTCAGTATGGGTGGTTCCATTGCCATTGGTCTGGTAGCTGGAGCGGTACTGGTTTTTGGCCTGGACTTTGTGGAGCGCGTCTTAAAAGTGGATGACCCCGTAGGTGCGGTAGCCGTCCACGGCTTTAATGGCATGTGGGGCACCATTGCAGTGGGCTTGCTGGCGGCGCCGGCCGTGGGCGAATTCACTGGCATGGGACCAGTTGCCGGGTTGTTTTATGGCGGTGGGCTGAGCCAGCTTGGCGTCCAACTGTTTGGCACTGTGATAGTTTCTCTGTGGGCTTTTGCCACCATGGGGGTACTGTTCTACGCGATGAAAGTGACCATGGGTGTACGTGTCTCTAACAAAGAAGAGATCGAGGGGTTGGACATCTCTGAACATTTCACCACCAGCTACCCAGAATTTGGCCCCACGGCCGTAGGCACCGATGCCCTCGTAGCCTCTGGTGATTGATTAAATGCGTAAAAGGCGCGGCACCTTCTCTGAAAGGCGCCGCGCCTGATAAGGTTGTCATGAAACTCACACTTGAACCTAATACCAGCGGAGACCGGGAAACTGTGCCCTTTCATATACGTGTGGATATTGTAACGGCAACGATTAACGCCGGTTCTGCTTTTTTTGTGCCGGTCGATATACGTTACCAGGGAATGAAAAAGTGTTTTGCCGTCAATATTTGCGGCTGGGAACTGGAAAGCGGGCGGCCAGAAACATTACCAGGCAAAATTAGCCACTTTTTACCTCGCCTGATCAGCCTGGCCCGCCTGCCCACCTACGTCTTTATCGCCCGGCAAGCTGGCGGCATCTACCCTGTGTACACCATCGGCAGTGAAGTATTTGCTACTACACCTGGCGGCCCTGTTTTCCGGCATGTGGAGCTGGCCAAGGTACGTGAATACCTAACGGACTACCTGCACGCGGCCGGCATATTAGGCGAAAAAGGGCTAAGCGATAAGCTGCATGTACGGGGCATCAACATGAAAACGTTGGGACTGCGCCGTCCCATCTTCTATTTAAAAAAGCGGGTGCCAGGTGAGATAGATTTTTGGGCGCCCGTCTTTGAAGCCGGCGACGGCAAACACATTTATGCTTACGCCGCTGACGAACGGCGCGAGGTGCCCATTATTGCCGGGGTCGAGGTGTTGTATTTGCGGCAAACCGTGGCCAGCGCCTTAAAGGCAGATAACCGCCTGAGTGACTCATTTGATCTGCGGCCAGACCGATTATTCCCCGAATATTGGGAGCGGCTAAAGGCTACGTTAAAAGAAACGGATCCTATAACCATCCATGGCCTGACACTGCCGACATATGAAAATGGCAATGCGGTGATCGGCGTGGAGGCGCGCCCAGATGAAGGACGTTACAGCTTGTTCATGGGCAAAAACACCGATGATCTACGTGCCCGGGTGGCGGTAGATTTTGCGCGGCGGGGGGTCACTGTTCAGTAATCAGTAAACGGTAATCGGCCATCAATTCGATGACGATTATCGCCAGCTAATCTTAAAGATGGTGCAAATCTAATCATAAGGAGATTTTTGTAGACATGAGTGGAAATACAGCACGTTTAAACGCGATTTCGGCGGTGATTAATTACAAGCCGATCTCGAAACCATTAAATTTTGCCGAGACGCCTTCGCAAGAAGTGTTTTCGCAAAATGTTTTCAGCCTGGAAGTGATGAAACAGCGCCTGCCAAAAGCTGTTTACAAATCTTTGGTGAAAACAATTGCTGAAGGTAAGCCATTAGACATCTCTACGGCCGATGTGGTGGCAGCGGCGATGAAGGATTGGGCTATTGAAAAAGGGGCGACCCATTATGCCCATGTCTTTTACCCGCTTACAGGGCTAACGGCCGAGAAGCATGACAGCTTCTTATCACCGAATGGCGGCGGCACGGCCGTGACCGAATTCAGCGGCGAACAGCTCATCCAGGGCGAACCAGACGGCTCCAGCTTCCCCACCGGCGGCATCCGGGCCACCTTTGAAGCCCGCGGCTACACTGCCTGGGATGTCACCAGCCCGGCTTACATCTTGGAAAACCCCAATGGCACCACGCTGTGCATTCCTACCGCCTTTGTCTCCTGGACCGGCGAGGCGCTGGATAAAAAGACGCCGCTGCTGCGCTCTATGAAAGCACTCAATGTGCAGGCGCAGCGCATCTTAAAGTTGTTTGGACACGATGACGGTGCCCTTGTTACCGCCACCGCCGGGCCAGAACAAGAGTACTTCCTGATTGACCGCCACTTCTACCTGGCCCGCCCAGACCTGATGACCGCCGGCCGTACCTTGTTTGGGGCGAAGCCGCCCAAAGGCCAGGAATTAGAAGACCATTACTTTGGCGCTATTCCTGAACGCGTGCTGGCCTGCATGTTGGAAGCAGAACGTGAAATGTACAAACTGGGTGTACCGGTCAAGACCCGCCACAACGAAGTAGCCCCGGCACAGTATGAAATCGCCCCGATGTATGAAAACGCCAACGTGGCCGCAGACCATCAGCAGCTGATTATGGCCACCTTAAAACGCGTGGCCGAGAAGTATGGCATGGTCTGCATGCTGCATGAAAAGCCGTTTGCTGGTGTTAATGGTTCTGGTAAACATCTGAATTTTTCCTTTGGCAACGCCAGCCAGGGCAATCTGCTGGAGCCCGGCGATACGCCACATGAAAATGCCCGCTTCCTGGTTTTCTGCGCCGCTATCATTCGGGCCGTAGACAAATACGCGCCCTTGCTGCGAGGGGCGATTGCCTCGGCCAGTAATGATCACCGCCTGGGGGCAAATGAAGCGCCGCCGGCGATTATGTCTATCTTCCTGGGTGACCAGTTGACAGATGTGTATGAGCAAATCAAAGCGGGCGGGGCGAAATCCTCCAAAGCAAAGGATGTATTACTTGTAGGTGTAGACACCATGCCGGAACTGCCCAAACATTCCGGCGACCGCAACCGTACCAGCCCGTTTGCCTTTACGGGTAACAAGTTTGAGTTCCGTGCCGTCGGTTCCAGCCAGTCTATTGCTGGGCCACTGGTGGTGCTGAACACGATTGTGGCTGAGTCGCTGGATTATGTGGCTACCAAGTTGGAAGCGGCCACCGGCGACTTTGCGGAAGCGGTGCAGGCCGTTTTACAGGAAATTATGGTGACCCACGGCCGTGTTATCTTTAACGGCGATGGTTACTCTGAAGCGTGGCACAAAGAAGCCGAAGCGCGAGGGTTACCCAACCTGCGCACGACCGTAGATGCCCTGCCAGCATTGGCCAGCCCAGAGGCTGTTGCCCTCTTTGAGAAGTACAACGTGCTAACCGCCCGCGAATCAAAAAGCCGCGTAGACGTCAAGCTAGAGCAGTACGTTAAAGAAGTTCACGTAGAGGCATCGCTTACGGCGGAAATTGCCAGGACAATGATCTACCCGGCGGCCGTCCGTTACCAGAACGAACTGGCAGCCACGGCCGCAAACTTAAAAGCAGCCGGCCTGCGAGCAGACACAAGCACGTTACAGGAAGTCACCAAACTGGTAGATTGCCTGAAACAAAGTGTGGACGAACTTGACCTGGCGGCCAAGCATGAATCCGCCACTATTCTGGCCGAAGCTGAACATATCCGTGACGCTATTCTGCCGGCCATGGGTGTCGTACGCAGTTATGCCGACAGCCTGGAAGGCATTGTGGCCGATGATCTCTGGCCGCTGCCTACGTATCAAGAAATGTTGTTCATCAAGTAACCTGAAGTTTGCGCAAAACCTTCCGGAGGTTTGCGAACCTCCGGAAGGTTAATAGTAAGGAAAAACCCATGAAAACCCCACAAGATGTCGTCAAACTGATCGAAGAAAAAGGTATTCAAATCATCGATGTCAAATTCACCGACGTATTTGGCCAGTGGCAGCATTTCTCCATGCCCGTGGAAGAGTTTGATGCCGCTACCGTCTTTCAGGAAGGGATGGGCTTTGATGGCTCCTCCATTCGTGGTTTCCAGAGCATCGAAGCCAGTGACATGATTTTGCTGGCTGATCCGGAATCAGCCATTGTAGACCCGGTCTGTGAGCACCCTACCCTCAGCCTGGTGTGTGATGTGTATGATCCCATCACCCGCGAGGCCTACTCCCGTGATCCACGCTACGTGGCCCGCAAAGCAGTGAAATATCTGCAAGACAGCGGCATCGCTGATACCGCTTACTTTGGCCCAGAAGCCGAGTTTTTTGTTTTTGATAAGGTGATGTACTCCGCAGGTGAATATTCTTCCGCGTACCAGATTGACAGTGTAGAAGGCCCCTGGAACTCCGGCATTTTTGGCTTCGGCCACAGCGTGCCGCACAAGCGTGGTTACTTCCCGGTGGCCCCTTTTGACACGCTGCAAGACCTGCGCTCAGAGATGGTACGTACCATGATCGCGTCGGGGATTGAGGTGGAGGTTCACCACCACGAAGTGGCCACAGCCGGGCAATGCGAAATTGATATGAAGTATGACCGGCTGGTACGCATGGCAGACAAGGTGCAGCTTTACAAATATATCGTCAAAAATGTGGCCAAGAAACATGGCAAAACCGTCACCTTTATGCCCAAGCCCATTTATGCTGACAATGGCTCCGGCATGCACACCCACCAGAGCTTGTGGAAGGATGGCCAGCCCTTGTTTGCCGGTGAGGAATATGCCGGCATCAGCCAGTTAGCCTTGTGGTATATCGGCGGTATTTTGAAACACATCAACGCCCTGCTGGCCATTTGCGCCCCCACCACTAATTCATATCGTCGCCTGGTACCCGGTTATGAGGCGCCTGTAGTCATCGCTTATTCGGCCCGCAATCGCTCGGCAGCTGTACGCATTCCCATGTATTCACAGTCACCCAAAGCCAAGCGCCTGGAATTCCGCTGCCCAGACCCCACAGCCAACCCGTACCTGGCTTTTGCTGCTATGCTGATGGCCGGTCTGGATGGCATTAATAACCAGATTGACCCTGGTGCGCCGGCCGATATGGACCTGTTCGAAGCTGAGAACATAGGCAAGGTACGGACGACGGTGGGCAAGTTAAATGAAGCGCTGGATGCTTTGGAAGCAGACAAAGCGTTTTTGCTGGAGGGTGGGGTCTTTACTGAAGATTTGCTCCACACTTTTATCACTCACAAGCACGAAGAAGAAGTTGGCCCGGTCAGTTTAAGACCACATCCGTACGAATTTTTGCTTTATTATGGGGCGTAACCTCGTCGTCCATCATCTGTAGCTCGTGAACCCTTTGGATGACGGGCTGCGGACGACGGCCGATGGATTTGCACCCTTTTTTGCCGAGCCTCCTGGTTGGTTTCAGCCAGGAGGCGCTTTTTTGAAACGCTTCCCCCATAAAACGTTGCCGAAAACGGCCGTCATCCTTTATCATACGCTCAGCGTGAAAGATAAACTATCGGCCAACAATTCTACGCTTTATCTCTGGCAGCGGGCACAAACAGCCACCACCCATGCCCTGGCCAGTGGTGCCTTGCAGCCGATACAGACACAGCCGGTGTGGATCAAAGATGACCATGACCATATGTTTCTTATTCATCTGGCGCCGCAGCTCACACACAAAATCCGGGCCACAAAAGAACAGGTTAATCCCTTTTTACCGTATGATCCAGATTTGTTTGTGGCCGACATTTCTGAAACCTACGTCTGTTTGTTAAATAAGTATCATGTTTTGCCCCATCATCTGTTGTTGGTGACACGCCACTTTGAAGAACAGGAATCCTGGTTAACGGCCGCGGACTTTGCCGCGCTGGCCACAGGATTAACAGAAATTAACGGGCTGGGGTTTTATAACTCGGGCCGGGCGGCAGGGGCCAGCCAGCAGCATAAACATTTGCAAATTGTGCCCTTGCCGTTAGCCACCGGCGGTCCGGCCATACCCATAACCCCGCTGGTGGCCACGGCCGTTTACGCCGATGCCATCGGCCATACAGATGCCCTACCCTTTCGCCATGCCATAACCTGCTTTCAGGAAGGAGACACGGCCGTGGCCGCCGGATGGACGGCCGTTATGCACTCCCGTTACCGGGCCCTGATGCACAACGTAGGGCTGCGCCCCGACCCGCCGCCGCCCCAACCGGCCCCCTATAACCTGCTGGTCACCCGTGAGTGGATGATGGTTATTCCCCGGCGCCGGCAAAAATTCCAGACGATCTCGGTCAACGCCCTGGGCTTTGCGGGCTCCTTGTTGGCCCGTGACGAAGCGGATATACACCAGCTGCAATCTGCCGGGGTGCTGTCTGTTTTACAACAGGTCGCCGTTGAAAAATGACCTGTCACCAGGCTTCAGATAAGCAACCACACCTCCCGGTCACGGCCGTGGCCCCCCTCTATGAAACAGGCGTTTCCCTTCATCTCCCCAGTTGCTGCCCCTATGTCCCTATGGTACAATTGTGAAAACTTCCACGAATACAAATCGCGCAAATCATGGCATGCTCTAAAACTACGAACCAAGGGGATCACCCACAGTGACCGAACAAATTCCCGACATCGTTATCAGCCGTCTGCCGGTTTACCTGCGTGAGCTGACCCGCCTGGCAGAAGAAGAAGGAAAAGTCAACACCTCTTCCCATGAACTTGGCCAAAGATTGGGCATCAGTTCTGCTCAAATCCGTAAGGACCTTTCTCACTTTGGCGAATTTGGTAAACAAGGCACTGGCTATCACATTGGCTACCTGATCGATCAGTTACGTGAGATTCTGCACCTGACCCAAGAGTGGCAGGTTGCGCTTGTCGGCGCCGGTTACCTGGGTCACGCTTTGGCCCATTACCAGGGCTTTGAACATCGGGGGTTTCACATTGCCTGGGTATTCGATAATGACCCCGCTAAAATCAATGAAGAAATAGACGGTCTGATAGTTAGAGACGTAGCCGATATGGATGAAGTTTTGGCCGAGAGTGGGGTTAAAATGGCCATCCTGGTGGTTCCGGCCAGTGCCGCGCAAGCCATTACCGACCAACTTGTGGCAGCTGGGGTTTGTGCCATCCTTAGTTACGCTCCCATTCATCTCAAAGTGCCTGCGGGGGTACATGTCAGCTATAGTGACCCCGTGGTACAACTGCAGCGCATGACCTTTTACCTTTGATGTCTGCACAAAAAGAGCAAGAAGCCCGTGCTTGTGTGCAGCACGGGCTTCTTGCTCTATTTTCCTGACATCGTTTTGTTATAAGTCAGGAATGCTGCGCTGTAAAATGGGCAGTTCTGCCAGCGCCTTGCCCGCCCCCAACGCCGTGCAGGCAATAGGGTTGTCGGCCATATAAGCTGGCACACCGGTTTCTCGCGTTAAGACTGTATCAATCTCGCGCAGCAGCGCTCCCCCACCTGTCAAAACCATCCCCCGGTCAATAATGTCTGAAGACAATTCTGGCGGCGTTTTGGCCAGTACACTGCGGGCCACGTTGATAATCGCCTGCAACGGTTCAGAAATCGCCTCCACCACTTCGCTGGTGCTGATGGTTATTGTCTTGGGCAATCCGGCCACCTGGTCACGCCCTTGCACCTGCATTGTTGTGCCTTCGTCCAGGTCTGCAGCCGCACCGATTTTGATTTTGATAGCTTCTGCTGTTGGCTCGCCAATGACCAGGTTGTACTTTTTACGGATGTAGCTGATGATGGCTTCATCCAGGTGAACCCCGCCGACCCGCACGGATTCGGCGCAAACAATGCCGTTCATGGCCACAACGGCCGCTTCGGTAGAGCCGCCGCCCAGGTCTACCACCATGTTGCCCGATGGCGTCCCAATCGGCAGACCAGCACCAATCGCTGCTGCCAGCGGCTTAGAAATCAGGTGGACAGGGTCCCGCGCCCCGGCGGCCATTGCCGCTTCCCGAATGGCCCGCCGTTCCACACTGGTGATACCATAAGGGTGCGTGATCATGACTTCCGGCTTACGGAGGCGCAAACTACCAGAAGCCTTACTAATGAAGTATTCCAGCATCCCCTGAGTCACAAAGTAGTCCGCAATCACACCGTCTCGCAGCGGCCGCATCACTTCAATCTGTTCTGGGGTACGGCCGTACATCTCTTTAGCCGCCCGCCCTACTTCCACAATGGTCGTCTTATCCCCATCCTCACTAATAGCGACAACCGACGGCTCCTGCAAGACAATGCCCTTGCCCTGTACATAGACCAGCACACTGACCGTTCCCAGGTCAATGGCAATATGGGGTGTAAAAATTGGCACGGCTAGTTGTGATCCTCGTCACGCGGCTGGCTAAACCCCATAGCCATCTCCCGGCGTTGACGGCCGGCTCGCTTACGCCCTACATCCAGGCGCACTTGGGCTCGCAGCAGTGCCGCCTGAATCTGCGCATATTTATCCGGGTCTTCTTTTACCCCTTCCCGCATGGCCTGTTCAGCGCGCATACGTGCCTGGTCTGCCCGTTCTACGTCTATCTCTTCTGCCTGTTCTGCTGAGTCGGCCAGCACAATCACATGGTCCGGCTGAACTTCGGCATAACCGCCGCCAATGGCAAAGTACTGCTCCTCGCCGCTTGGATCACGCACAATCACTTCGCCAAACCCCAACGTTGTCAACAGCGGTGAATGGTTGGGCAAGATGCCCATGCGGCCTTCAGTACCTGGCAGGCTTACGGATCTTACCTCACCGTTAAATACCGTCTTCTCTTGTGTCACAATATCGCATGTAAAAGCCATAGCTTTTCCAGTGTTTTGTATTCAGTAGGTCAGTCCACAGTTTAGTCGTTCACTGAATACTAACTTACTGAATACTGATCACTCATTTAAGCGGTTGCCCGCATCCGTTCTGCTTTCTCCACGGCTTCGTCGATGTTACCCACCATGTAAAATGACTGCTCTGGCAAATCATCATGCTGGCCATCTAAAATTTCGCGGAAGCCCCGTACCGTCTCGCGCAGCGGTACATACTTGCCGTTCAGGCCATGGAATTTCTCTGCCACAAACATCGGCTGGCCCAGGAAACGTTCGATCTTACGCGCCCGCGCCACCAACAACTTCTGATCTTCGCTCAATTCATCGATACCTAAAATTGCGATGATGTCTTGCAAATCTTTGTAGGTTTGCAGCACCTGCTTCACCTCACGCGCCGTGCGGTAATGTTCCTCACCCACAATGTCTGGCTGAAGGGCGCGGCTGGAAGAAGCCAACGGGTCTACAGCCGGGAAGATACCCTTGGCAAACACGCTGCGTTCCAGTGTGATCACAGCGTCCAGATGCGCAAAGGTAGCCACCGGGGCCGGGTCAGAATAATCATCGGCGGGCACGTAAATGGCCTGCATAGACGTAATGGAGCCGCGCCGGGTAGAGGTGATGCGCTCTTGCAGCATACCCATTTCTGAGGCCAGTGTAGGCTGATACCCTACGGCGCTGGGCATACGGCCGAGCAAAGCAGACATCTCCGAGCCGGCCAGCACGTAACGAAAAATGTTGTCAATAAACAGCAGTACATCGCGCCCTTCGTCGCGGAAATATTCCGCCATAGCCAGACCAGTCAGGGCCACGCGCAAACGCACGCCGGGCGTCTCGTTCATCTGGCCAAACACCATGGCCACTGATTCTTCCACACCATATTCGCGCAGTTCGTAGTACAGGTCTGTGCCTTCGCGTGTGCGTTCACCCACACCGGCAAACACCGAATACCCTTCATGCTCACGGGCCACCGAGCGAATCAGTTCAGCGATGGTCACTGTCTTGCCTACACCGGCGCCACCATAAATGCCCGTCTTCCCCCCGCGAATGAAGGGGGCCACCAGGTCAATGACCTTCATACCGGTTTCAAAGGGTTCCACGGCCGTGCTCTGGTCTTGAAAATCGGGCGCATCCCGATGAATGGGATAATAGACGTCTGATACGGGGGTGTCACGGCCGTCAATCGCTTTGCCCGTCACGTCAAATACCCGCCCCAACGTCACCGGGCCCACCGGCACTTTGATCGGACCGCCAGTCGCTTCTACGTTGATCCCACGTGACAGACCGTCGGTCGAACCCATCGCCACCGTGCGCACCAACCCGCCACCAAGATGTTGCTGTACTTCCAGCACCAACACACCCTGCGGAGCGGTTACGTTCAGCGCCTCATAAATTTCCGGCAACTCCGTTTCCGCAAATCCCACATCAACAACCGAGCCACGAATGGCCGAAATTTTCCCTGTAGCCATAATTCCTCCAAAAAAGTGTTCAGGTATTCAGGTGGTTCCTGGGCACTTGCACACCTGTTTCCTTATGATGACAGCGCCGCCGCGCCGCCCACAATGTCCAAAATTTCGCTGGTAATGCTAGCCTGGCGCGCTTTGTTGCGCTCCAGTGTCAAGATTTCAATCAATTCGGCCGCATTGTCTGTGGCATTATTCATGGCCACATAACGGGCACTGTGTTCGCTGGCCTGGGCTTCCAATACCGACTGGTATACCTGCAAATCGGTAAAACGCGGCACCACCACGTCCAGCAGATCCGCCGGGCCCGGCTCATAGCTATAGACTCGTTCAGAGACGCCAGACAGGTCTATATGAGCCACGTATTCGTTTACGGCCATATCGCCAAAATCAAAAGGCTTAAGCGGCAGCAGTTGTTTCACCGCGGGCCGGCGAGCGATCAGGTTAATAAAATCAGTATACGCCACAAAAACTTGATCTACTTTGCCGCTCAGGTAATCATCTGTCACCAGTTGGGAAATGGGCGTCACATCTAAAATCGAAGGGCTGTCAGGAATGTTGTCAAACGAAGCCACCACGTTGTAACCACGCCGGATCATCAAATCACGCCCTTTTCGGCCCACGGCAATGATCTGAGTCGGATGGCCCAATGCCCGGATAAACCTCTCCGTATAGGTAACCATATTGCTGTTGTACGCCCCGGCCAATCCCCGATTGCCGGTGATGAGAATAATAGCCACATTTTTAATCTCGCTGCGTACCGTAAGCAGGGGATGACCCGTAGAACCAACACCGGGTTGAGAAGCCAGGTTGTGTAAAATCTCAAAGGCTTTTCCGGCATAAGCGCGTGTGGCTTCCACCTGTCGTTGGGCGCGGTTTGCTTTAGAAGCAGACACGGCCGCCAGGGCATTTGTCACCTGCGAAATGTTTTTGATACTGGTGATACGTTTCTTAAGTTCGCGTTCAGTAGCCATTTTATTGTTCAGTAGACCAGTATTCAGTAGGCCAGTATTCAGTAGGCCAGTATTCAGTAAACTGAACACTGAACACTGAACACTAATTACTGATTACTGATTACCGATTACCGTCCCCAACTCGCGTTGAAGTCTAAAATTGCCTGTTTGATAGCATTTTCAATATCATCATTCCAGGCGCCTTTGTCTAAAATAAGCTGCCCCACTTCAGGATGGGCAGTGTCCATGTAACGCACAAATTCACGCGTCCAGCGATTGATCTGGTCTACTGCAATGCGGTCCAGATAACCCCGGGAACCAGCGTAGATAATAAACACCTGATGGTCCAGCCGCCAGGGGCTGTACTGGGGCTGTTTGAGCAGTTCCATCAACCGTTCGCCACGGGCCAACTGACGCTGTGTGGCCGCATCCAGGTCAGAGCCAAATTGGGCAAAGGCAGCCAATTCACGGTACTGGGAAAGGTCTGCCCTCAGACCACCGGCCACTTTACTCATGGCCCGCTTTTGGGCGGCGCTACCCACACGGGAGACAGAAAGACCGGTGTTGATAGCTGGCCGCTGCCCGGCGTTAAACAAGTCTGTTTCCAGGAAAATCTGGCCGTCTGTGATGGAGATCACGTTGGTGGGAATGTAAGCGGACACGTCGCCGAGCAATGTTTCGATAATGGGTAAGGCAGTCAGAGAACCACCCGTTCCAGGCACTTTGACCACTTCGTATTTTTCTTGTTTGGGATCACCCAGTGCTTCCAGACCGTGGGCAATAATTTCTTCTTCCAGATTGCCAAAGTAAACCTTTCCGTCCACGCCTTGGGTGTTTTTGGTAACTTCGGTACCTTTTTCTACAATGATCCTCTCGTCACGCAGACGCACCGCTCGTTCCAGCAGGGTGCTGTGCAGAGAGAAGACGTCACCGGGGTAAGCTTCGCGGCCTGGCGGGCGGCGCAGCACCAGGGACATCTGGCGGTAAGCCCAGGCATGTTTGGAGAGGTCATCGTAAATAACCAGAGCATCTTTGCCCTGCTCCATGAACTCTTCACCAATGGCACAGCCGCTGTAAGGGGCAAAGTATTGCAGAGGGGCAGGATCAGACGCACCGGCGACCACCACCACGGTGTAATCCATAGCGCCGTATTTTTCCAACGTACTGACCACCTGGGCGACCTGCCCTACACGCTGGCCAATGGCCACGTAGATGCAGATCATGTCCTGCCCTTTCTGGTTGATGATCGTGTCCAGGCAAATAGCTGTTTTACCCGTCTGGCGGTCGCCAATGATCAGTTCACGCTGGCCGCGGCCAATGGGAAACATGGCATCAATGGAGACAATACCCGTCTGTACGGGAGTATCCACACCTTTACGTTCAATCACACCAGGGGCGGTACGTTGAATGGCGCGCGTGGCTGTGGTGGCAATTGGTCCCTTGCCATCAATCGGGTTACCCAGAGGGTCTACCACCCGGCCTATGAGCGCACTGCCTACAGGCACGGCCGCCACCTGGCCGGTGGCCCGTACTTCGTCGCCCTGTTCAATCAGGGCATAATCGCCCATCACCACAACGCCCACACTGCCGGGTTGCAAGTCCAGCGCCAGGCCAGCAACGCCCTTGCTAAACTGCACCAGCTCCATGGACTTGGCATCAGCCAAACCACTCACCAGCGCCACACCATCATACACGGCCGTGACCGTACCCACACTGCGGGCTTTTACTTCAAAGTCAAAGCCTTCAATTTGCTTAAGAAGCGAATCTGTAATGTTCTTAAAATCTGGGGCAAGGGTTGCCATCCACCAACCTCCTCGGGAAATTTGTAAGGCGCAGGCCATAACCCCTGTACAGTACCATGCACGCGATGGTTACGCCATACGCCACAGCGTTTCTTCACTTACTTATTGGTTTCGTTAATCTTCGTGACCATCTGTTAACCATATCCGGCACTTCCATTCGCCGGTTATGATGGGGAGATGTTGTATTTATGCAGGAAATGGCCGCCAGCCTGGGCTGGCAGCGGGCAAAATATACCCTACCTGCCTGCATTTGTCCAACAATTCACAAACTCAGTTAACGGTATTTGTGTAATTTATCACAATCATAAAGGTCTGGCAATAAAGATGCAACATCAAACAGAGGGCTGATTTCTCCCTATGGTTTCACCACATTGCCTGGCCCCACCCAGGGGCGGTACACTTAGGTGGTTATGGTATGGAATTGGAAACAAACATTAGCGGTTACTCTGTTATCGCTCACCATCTGGTTGGCGTTTGGGCTGCGGTTGGTAAATGCCAGCGCCTTTAGCTTTTGGACGGATGAGGGGTTAACGCCGCTGCGCGCATCCTACCCTGTGCTAGAGATATTGTCCAACCGGATCATCATTCAGGAAGTGGTCACCAAAGACACCCACCCTCCCTTCTTTTACCTGTTGATTCACGTCAGCCGGCAGGTGTGGGGTGAAACGGATTTTGCCTTTCGTTACCTGTCTTTGTTGGCCAGCGTTTTGCTTGTGCCCCTAATGTACCAGTTTGGGCGGCGGCTGCACAACGGCCGTCTGGGGTGGGTGGCTGCGTTGGTCACGGCCGTCAATCCGCTGCAAATTTATTACGCCAATGAAGCCCGCATGTACACCCTGTTGGTGCTGTTGGCAGCGGCAGCCAGTTACGTATTGTGGCGGACGTTGCAGTTACAGGGGGTGGGAAAATTGGAGATAGACGGGTCATTTAATCGCCCATCACCCATCGCCACGCTCTCTGTTTACCACTACCTGTTTTTGTACGTTTTAATGGCCGGGTTGGCGCTGTATACCCATTATGTGACCATCTTCTTAATGGCCGGGCAGGGTCTGTTTTGGGTCTGGGTGCTGTGGCGGCGCGGGTATAAGCGGCTGTTGTTAGGCACGGCCATCGTCGGCATCTTGTTGGCGCTGCCCCTCATCCCTTATACCGTGCCCCGGTTGTTTACGGGGGCGGAAGCGAACTACTACCTCGTCTCTCCCCTGGTCATGCTGCAAGATGTGGTGCGCTTTTTCCATTTAGGTCGCAGTGTGGATTTTGAGCACACGGCCGTACAGTTGATCAATGTGGCCGCTTTTGGCCTGCTGTGTTTAGGGCTGTATGCGGCCAAAGGCGGCCTTCAACGCACCTTCTTGCTGGTATACCTGCTGGCGGCGGTGCTGGGGCTGATGCTCGGCTCTCTGCTCATCAAACCCATGTACCAGGGTGTACGCCATATCATGGTGGGCAGCCCGGCATTTATGCTTTTGCTAAGTTGGGGCCTGGTCTTTGCCGGGGAACGATGGTTGGCATTCAGTAACCAGTATTCAGTCATCGGTCAACGATATGCTGGCCACAGTCGGCGCCCTGCTTACCGGCCGTTATGGGGGGCCATGACCATCGCAGCGGTAATTGTCATGGTGGGTGGCTCACTAGCATCTTTACATAACTACTACACCGACAAACGGTTCGCCAAAGATGACTTTCGGGGCATGATCGCGTTTGTAGAGGAGCGGGCGGGACCAAACGACGTCATCATCTACAATAATGCCATTTTGCTGCCGCTGCATGAACATTACCAGACGCGGCCCGACGTGGCATTGACGGCCGTGCCCCTTTACCCACACCTGGCCCAAGATGTGGCCGGGCAGCAGTTGACTACGCTGGCGGCCGTCTACGACCGTCTCTGGTTTGTGACCGACCCACCGGCCGACGGCCGTGATGATGATGACATCAGCCGCGCCTGGCTGGATGCTCACCTGGTCGAAGTGGGCAGCTACCTCTTTCCGGCACAAACCACCGAAGTACGGACTATCGCCTACGAAACCGCGCCGCGTACCGCCAACACGTTACCGGCCAGCGCCCAACCGCTGCTCGTGGAATGGCCATCATGGCCCCATCTGACAGGCATTGACCTGAACATGCCCCAACCGGTGGCCGCCCCCACACTCTGGTTTTCGTTATATTGGCAGGGAGAAGCGCCAGCAGCAGGCACGGCCGTGCGCTTTACGCTGCAAGACGCCAACGGCTTTACCTGGTGGGCCACCAACGATGAATGGCTGCGGCCTAAAGGCAGCGCCTGGCCAGGCAGCCCCCTGGTGCGGCAAAGTTACCAGTTACCGCTGACACCCGGCATTCTGCCCGGCCAGTACACGCTGTTGGCGCAGCCGGTATCTGGTATGGCCGGTGACCCTATTGCCGAAGCCTATCCACTGACAACGGTAGCGATCGCGGCCAGTAGTGCCTGGCCCACCCCACCGCAAATCACCCCCCTACCTGATCTGGCTTTTGAGAATGGGCTGGCGCTGGCAAGGGTGGAAATTTTAGATGACGAAGTAAGGCCAGGGCATACGCTGCCCTTAAACCTTTATTGGCAAACAGGGCCAGAGGCCCGCCCCAACCTGATCTATGAACTGGAAGTACTGGCCCCCGATGGCACCCAGTTACGCACCCAAAGCGATCCCTTGGGCGCCAGTTGGCTGGCCAGCCTGCCGCCGCACACACTGCTGCGTGAGCATACCGGCCTCTACTTCCCACCAGAGACAGCGCCGGGGCAGTACCGGCTGCGCTGGCAGCTGCGTGATGGCAACACCGTCATTGGCGGGCGCCCATTCTGGCGACCCTGGTCTCAGGCACGAATCTTGTACGGGGCGGTGACGGTGCTGCCCTGGCCGTTGGAAACAGAACTACCAGCCAACGTAACGCCCATTAAGGCCAATTTTAGCAACGATATTCAGTTATATGGGTATGAGTTAGACGTGGGTGAGACGGCCGTTGACCTGACCCTGACCTGGCAAACCATCCACCAGCCGCCCGAAAATTACCTGCTCTTTGTCCATCTGGTAGACAACAATGGCAACATCGTCAGCCAGATTGACCCGGTTCCTGGCGGCGGCTTGCGCCCGACGAAAAGTTGGCGACCCGGCGAAGTGCTCACCGACCGACACACGCTGCCCCTGCCGCCTGATCTGCCGCCGGGGCATTATCGGCTATGGGTAGGGTTATGGCAGCCAGACAGCGGCGTACGTCTGCCGGTGAGTGTAGAGGGCGTGGCCCAACCAGACGGCCGTTTGTTATTGCATACCCTCAGGCCAGGGGAAGAGTAGTGAGTCAGTGGTCAGTGAGTCAGTGGTCAGTGGTCAGTGAGTCAGTGGTCAGTGAGTCAGTGGTCAGTGAACTGAATACTGATCTACTGAATACTGATCTACTGAACACTGATCTACTGAATACTGATCTACTGAATACTGAACTCCGAACAGGGTCACAACGGCCGCAGCCTTTCATACACTTCTGGGCTGTCCAAATCTTGCACTACCGAATCGGTATCAACTGGCAGCAACACCAGGTCCGTTTTGTGCCGCTGCAGCAGGGCCCGCGGCGCTTCGCCCGGCGGCAGGGCCAGCAGTTCGGCAAAGTAGCGGCGGCCTATGAGCACCGGGTTCCCCCGACGGCCGTTGTATACCGGCGCTATCAGGTCACCTGCACCGCGCCAGTAGGCGGCCAGCAGTTCATCTAACGTGGCTGGCGTCACCATCGGCTGGTCAGCCAGCATGACGAGGATGGCTTCGGCCGGGTGCGGGGGGCGCAGGTGATGGACGGCCGTTTGCAATGAGGACAACATTTCACCGGTGGCGTAATGGGCATTGTGCACCGCCGCCACACCGGCAGCGGCGGCAATGGCTTCCACCTTTTCCGCTTCGTACCCGGAAACGACCATGACCTCATGCACCGTAGCCGCCTGCACATGGCGAATGGTCTGGCCCAGCACCGTGGTGTCGCCCCAGGGCAGAAGCTGTTTGGGCTGGCCCATGCGTTTACTTTCGCCGGCTGCCAGGATAACGGCCGTGACCCGGCGCTGCACCTCATGTACTGGCTGCTCTGTTTTGACAGCGCCGATAACAACCTGGGGAATGCGCCTGGCGGTTGGCCGCTGGCAAAGGATGTGGCGAGCGATCTGGCGGGCGGCACGCAGTTGATCTGTTGTCTGCACCTTGTTCAGCAGTGGAATCACCCGGGCCTTCTCTGGCACGCCTTTCATCCCCCCCTGCGGATGAGCCAGCAACACAGCTATGTCGGCCTCCGTCAGCCGCTGAGGTATGGCCGCATAGGCATGACCAATGAGCGCCAGCACCAACTCTGGTCGGTGCGCTACCTGGGCCAGGGGAGCCGCCAGCGCATCGATGCCAGCTACGGGAATGACCAGTGTAGTTTCCGGCGGAATCACCGGCTCGTGGGCGGCCGGGGCCTTGATGGGGCGCATCCGTGAACCATCGGCCTCCACCAGGACATGATCGACATCTGGCCGGGCCAGCAGGCGAGCGGGCAGGTCAGGCGGCACCCCAAACGCCTTTTCACCGGCCACCTCACCCACCACCAGCACACGGCCGTGCGCATCTAATTTCTGTGCCAATGATGACAGATCCGCTGCCAGGCACACGGCCGCGGCCAGCTTCATCTGCGCCGCAAAGATGCGGGTGGTGGTGGTCATCACCACCCGGCCAGGCAACATGCGCCCCAGGGCAAACAGCAAGCTGGTCTTACCGCCGCCGCCCACCATGGCTACCAGTTCCGGCGTCTGGCCTATGCCCAGGGCCGCTGGTAGATCATAAGCACCGGCCGCAGCCTCAACGGCCATCACCAAGCCCAAAGTCTGGCACATGGGCCGCTAGAAAATCATCCACTATCTGCTGGTAGGCGGCGTAATCGGTGAAAATATCACGGGCATGCGCTGATCCCCAGTCAGTGATATGCAGTTCTGTTGTAGCCGGGTTTGCATTGGCAAAAATGGCTTCTGAATTTGTATAAGGGGTAAAGGCATCGGTCCGGGAATGAATAAGCAAGATGGGCGCCGTAGCCCCTTGTACCGCGGCCATGGGCGATACCTGGTCCTTATCAAAATCAGCCCGCACTTCCGAAAGGAAAAAGGCGCCGGGCACAAACGCTTTGGTCCAGGCCCCAAACTGGGCCACCGCCTGGTGGGTGACAATCATTTCCAGGCTGGCGTAGGGCGAATCAGCCAGCACAAAGGCCACGTCCGGCAGCAGCGGCAGCATTTGCAGCGAGGTAGCCGCACCGTAGGAAACACCGATCAGCCCTACCTGCGCCGGTTCCAGGCCTGTACGGTCTAACAACCAGGTATAGGCCGCCTGTCCATCCACCTTTTCATGGTAGCCATAGGTGTGGTAAGCGTCGCTGGTCTGGCCGTGCCCCCGGGCATCATACGCCAACAAATCACAGCCGCGCTCCCAGAACAAGGGAGCATATTGCAGCACGCCATAGCGGGTGCCGGTGTACCCATGCAGCAGCAAAACAGCGCAGTCACCCTCCTTGGCATTGTCGTAGTAAAAACCGGCCAGGGTCACGTCACCGGCGTCAATGGCCACCGTTTCTGGCGCCGGCAGCGCCGGCAGCCCCAGTTCCGTCATTGTTGCCAGAGAGGTGTCTAACGCCTGTGTCTCCTGGGCAATCAAGATATTGGAAAAGTACCAGCTTCCACCACTATACACCAGCAGTATCAAGACCAAAACAGGCACCATGATCCACAACAATTTTGACTTCATAGTAATCTCCTTTGTGGGTAAAGTAGGGGAATGGTACTGACAAGATGTCCAGGGGGCAAGGTGAAGGGGACGACGGCCGTGGGTCCTGTTATTAAAGAAATAAAGATTTTTTGATGATAGGTGTAAAGCAGCTATAATCTTTGCTAGTGAGGTACACAATGTCATTAAATATTAAAAACCAGGATGTGGAGAACCTGTTGGAAGAATTGGTGCGGGTGACTGGTGAGTCCAAGACAGAGGCCGTACGCAAGGCGCTGGAAGAACGGCGTCAACGCCTCTCCTTACGTTTGGCAGCGCCTCAGGGGGAAGCACGCCTGCTCGCTTTCCTAGAAGATGAAGTCTGGTCACATATCCCCCCACATTTATTGGGAACCCGATTGACGAAAGCAGAAGAGGAAGCGATGCTAGGGTATGGAGAGATGGGCATATGATTATAGATTCGTCAGCTATCGTGGCCATTTTCTTTCAAGAATCAGGGTATGAAGAGCTGGTTCACAAGCTGGCTGAGGCCAGTGAAGTTGGCATAGGCGCACCAACGTTGGTGGAGTGTGGCATTGTCCTTTCCGCTAGATGGGGTCGGGATGCACGTGGTTCGTTGGATCGTTTTCTTAAAGAGACCGGCAGTGTGGTTCTTCCGTTAACGGAGGCTCATTTTGGCGCGGCGGTGGGTGCCTGGCTTAAATATGGCAAAGGGCGGCATCCAGCCGGGCTAAACTTTGGTGATTGTCTGTCATATGCGGCGGCCAAACAGGCGGCTATGCCCCTTCTTTGCGTGGGCGAGGATTTCCCCCAAACGGACATTTCCCTGGCTTAACATTGGCTCCCTACTGACTGGCCGGCCAGATGGGCGAGCGGGGCAACGGGAGAAACGGCCGTGCCCTACACTTACTTCTGACCCAATGACGGATGTAAGGCAAATGGTTTGCTTAAAGCAAGGGGGACATGGATTGAACTCTTTCCAGCAGCCAAAGATTAACCAGCGTTTCTGTACTGATGCCCCGTTCAGCAGCTGCTCTCTCAAGCGCCGTCAACAATCCAGCCTCAATACGCACCGTGTCTTGAATGTCAAACAGCACATCGGGCTGTTCAGGATCATCGAACTCTGTAAAATCATGTTCATCCCAAAACTCACCTATGGCCAGATAGCTATCTGCCTGTGAGAGGGAACTTTTATTTTCTGCCATATTGCCTTTTCTCTTTTGGGGTCATGTCTCGACCACTAATGATAACGGCCGTATGTGTGTCCGCCTTGTAAACAAAGAAAACGATCAAATATCTGCCGCCGAATGTTCTACCCAAAGCAGCATAGACATCTTCCCCAGGTTGATGCCCCTTTTCCGCAAAACGAATACGGGGATTGTTCAATAAAGCCTGTCTGGCCTCATCCACAGCCACCTGGTGCTTACTCACCAGTTTGTCTTGAATTTGCTGGGGAATGATGATTTTGCCTATTCTCATTGCCAGGCATTATAGCAGAAAATGGTATCAATCATGACGGCCGTCTCTCCACCACCTTCCTTGTCTACGGCCCACGGCCGTCCTCCCTACCATCTATCTCGTCTGTGAGACCGCGGCCGTACACCCATCCCTCTCCTTATGTCAATATGATGATAGCCCACGGCCGTCTTCCCACCATCTTCCATGTCAACGGCCCACGGCCGTGGCCCTTCCATCTATCCCGTCTGTGGCCCACGGCCGTATATCCATCCCTTTCCTTATGTCAATGAGCTGGTGGAGCGACGGCCGTAGCCCTAGCACAATACCCGACGACAAGGGCTAGGTAAGCGAGGCGAGACTAGTAAAGTTTTAGGGGGTTTATATTTCCAAGTCGTCAATGATCAAAACCGTTAATTCTGAAACACGTTGCAAACGTTTGTCATTGGTCAAAAATGCCTGGCAATTGGCCATTAGAGC
>WYBM01000009.1 GCA_011525915.1 Ardenticatenaceae bacterium
ATTGTTAATGTTCCGGGTGCCCCTACCTCGTTGGACACCGCCAAAGCGGCGGGGGCGACCCTCTAAAGAGCTGTTAAAGCTAATAGAAAGGTGGTGTTAAGGCACCACGATTAAGTGTTGTGACACCCGTCGCGAATCTGACAAGTTTTATCAAAGATTACTCTAATATATGGTTAAAAACTGATTTGATCACCTACTTAAGAGGACGCCTGGAAAAAAACACACCAGCATTCGTGCAGGAGTTAACAGAAAAGAAAGCCGAAATACTGAAAAAGATTCCAGAGATAACACCAGCAGACCTTGTCAAAGACAAGCTTTTTCAGGCGGTGTTAAAGCTTGCGCTAGGCGAGAAGGGTGGAAGCCTGGTGACTGCAGCGGACACTGTCATAACCACAATGATCAATGAATTAGTAGGACCAAAAACTGATCCGGCTAAACGGCCGAAGCTCTTTGAGCTCAATCCCAAGTTGCTGGGGGCACGCCATGATACACATTTGAGTCAAAAACAAGCAGACTCTATAGCCAGGAAGCTTGGCTACGTTAGTGGCCGGTTGCACCTGATAGAGATTAGGGCGAATCAGGAAGAGGCCATTTTGGCCGGCAGTACACGAACAAAAATCCCAAGCGACAGCCGTTTAACGACCAAACATAGCCGGGCATTGACGGATATCACTGACACCGTGAATGAATACCTGGATCAACAGAGGAGCTTATTGGGAACGCACCCTTTCACTATACAAGGAGAAGTAGAGTTTAACGAAAGGATAAAAGAAATCTACACTGACATAAAGAAAGACGTAGACTCTGGAAATCAAGAGGCTGTTAAGATTATCACCATAGCCAGGGAACGTATAGATAGGCTCATTGACGAGGTGCAATAATCTTGTAGGATTGGTGCAAAAACGCCTGCCAGACCCCACCTCCCTAAAAGATAATGCGCGATGTGCTGGTCAAGCGCCTGCTTCTTGATTTTCGGATATCCCTGGTAATGTTGATCCGTTTTAGCCAGCGATCTGTGCCGTCGTAGTTGGCTTTGAACGATTTTCGGCCATGAACATTACGATAGTTGTCTATGAAGCAGATGTCTCCAGGCTGAAGGATGATCTCGGTTAATTGTTCGTTGATGGTGTTGATGAGTATGTTAAAAACGGCCTGAGCCTCTTCATCTGTGCCTTGCTGGTAGAGGGAGTCTACGATCATGTAAGGGGACGTGGGGTCACCAGAGAAAACGGCCGTTTTCTCTGGCTCATTAATCATCCTGGCTATGTTAGCATGGGCGTGTTGTAAAGATGCTTTGGGCACCATTTTGTCTGCATCTTTCGGTAACGTCACTTTGTGTGCCTCAACGTGAACTTCATCAGGGCGAATGACAAAACGCGGCTCAAACAGGACGCGAATTTGGGACTCTGTTAATTGGCAGACAACCTGGTTTGAAGCCACCATCGTTGCCCCTCGATTGGGGTTACGCAGACACATAAGAGCCAGATAGTCACAACGATACGGGTGGAATGCCTCTTCTGTATGCCACATCAACATCTCATCACTGCTAGACCCTACTTGCCGGTGCTCATCTCCTTGAACCGGCAAAATATCATTGACAATATAACCAGCCTGCTGTGTGGCCCAGCCAAACGGCTCTCCCAGAAGTGAGCCACACATGATCAGCAGCATTTGTTCTTTTAGTGTGCGCGGCGTATCGTTTTTGAGTTCACGGTTAGGGGGGGTGGGGCCAATTTTTTGGTCATCCACAGGGTAGCCGGAGATCAGGCAGATCGTTTCGTCATTGGCTTCAGTCAGTCGGAAGTCATTCAGGATTTGGCGCACCCGAATGGGCAGGCTGTGAGCATAAATGGACGCATTGTGCATAAATGTGGGATCTTCTGGAGTGTCAAAGTGTTCGGCCAAACCGGCAACCAACACGTTAATCTCCCGGATGTCGTCTGGGGTTAGGGTGAGATGTTTGATCATGAAAAGGTCACTCCAGGTGCATCCATCAATCCCCATACTAGTACCAGTAATCAGAAGTCTGGCATCAGTTTTCAGCAGACTATTTCAGAGGTTGGCCAGCACTGAAAACCGGTCACTGATTACTGAAAACTGGTACTAGGACGCTTAAAAGTAAGATTGTAGTGTGCCGCTGCGGCGAATGTCACAGGTGGCACAGTGGAACGCGCCGCCCAAACTCATAAAATTTCGGAAAGGCACCGGAATCGGCTTAAATCCATGGTCCGCTAGAAAAGTGATCAACGGTGTTTCTTGTGCTTCGACAATCACTCGCTCTTCGTCCAAACTTAAGATGTTGACGGAAACCCGGTTGGAGGAAAAGTAGAGCTGATGATCAGCCGGCAGCGTGGTAGGGGGTGGGTATAAAATTTCCCAAGAATCAAACATAGGGGGCAAAGCTGCGTTGGACGGTTCGTTAAGGAGCAGCCGGCCTGGGGCCAGGGGGACAAACGTAGCGTCTATGTGCATTGCCTTGGGATCGTTAAAATCCAGAATGTGAATACGGTACGCTTCTCCCAAATGGCGCTGCAGCCAATCGATGCCAAACTGGTTGGTGACCTGGCTCTTTTGGCAGAAAATATCTCGGCCACAGCGCATAAAGTCTGCGGCATCAAACACCGGTTCAAATTCGGTGATGACAAATTCGCTGCACGCGGGGTTAAAGGTGGGCTTGTACAACGCTTCTGTGAGTTCTGGCTTCGGGGCAGTTGTCCATTTAGCACCCTGATGGAAGTATCTTTTGAGCAGCGGCCGATACGCTTTAAATTCAAAATAACGAGAACGCCAGGCCATAGGGGACTCGATCACTTCATTGCCAATGACAAGTAAAAAATCACGGGGCATGGCGGCGTACAGCCCACATGGCTGCGCAAAGTCAGGCGTGCTAAAAGGAACACCCCAATCTATGGCGGCCGGTCTTTGCACCACAATGCCTTCAGATTGCAACACGGCCGTTAAGCCATCAAGCTCTTGGGCGGCAGCCTCTAGTAGTTTATCTGAAATGTATTGGCCGCCATTTTGTTGGAAATAGTGCCATTGGTTAGCTGGCATTGTGGCCTTGAGCGTGGCGTGCCATTGTGGCACACAAGCATACTCTACCCGTCCGACAATAATTTCTTCGAGCGGATCCCACTCATTAAAGCTGTTTACAACTGGCAGCTTAGTCTCATCAATCATCAATACCCTTCTTTTCTAATGTATAGTCTCGTCTTTGGGCATTATCTTGCCGCTTGACACCAGCAGGGAAACCTTAACTTGTAAGCAATGGACTTATGGCTGAAATGTCTTCACCTTCTCAGAAATGCCCTTTAAGCCAATTTTACTCCTGTCAAGTGCGTTGCGTAAGCCCAAAAAGAAAAGGCCGCCTTTACAGACGGCCTTTAACGGGCTTTGACCAACACGAGGAGAGGGTGTCGCTGCCCTCTGCCTGTCCGACCAATTGTTCCAGTCGCGTTTCTTTTTGTGCCAGTTTGGGGGAGGTGCGATGGGTTTTCATCGCGCTTTTCCTCGTGTTGTTGATCAGACAGGATTCATAGAATGATAGCGATTTTTTACGGCCGTGCAACCCCATTTTGCCCATAAGTTAACCGCATCTTTGCATCTTGTGCCTGTAACTGACGGCTAAGAACCACCGCGCCTTGTCAGTCAGGGAATACCACATTTTCCCTCCCGGCCAGCTTAGCCTGGATACGGTCTACAACCACATCCAGATGCTGCGGCCGGTTTACAAAATCCAGGTTTTCGCTGGGAATAACCAGCACCGGGCATAAATCAAAACTGTTTAACCAGTCATCGTAAAACGATTCCAGCAGCGTTAGGTAGTCAGCCGTGATGCCGCTCTCCATAGCCCGGCCTCGCTGCTGAATGCGCTGCATTAGGGCCGGAATGGGGCACTTCAGGTAAAGCAACAAGTCTGGCCGGGGCAGCCCCTTAACAACAACGTCAAACGTGTGGCGGTAGGCACGATAATCCCGCTCCGATAGAGCCCCCAAATGATACAACGCACGGGCAAAGATGTGGGCGTCTTCATAGATGCTGCGGTCAGAAATAGCAGACTGGGCACCATGATACAACTCCAGGTGCTGCTGTGAGCGGTGGCCGATGAAAAAAACTTGCAAATGGAAGGCCCATTTGGGCATATCGTCATAAAAGTCAGCCAGATACGGATTGTCGGTGACAGATTCAAAACCGGTGCGCCAGCTTAACCGCGCACCCACCCGCTCTGTCAGGGACGTCTTACCAGCGCCAATGTTCCCGGCAACCAGCACAAAATGTTTGCTTGTCATGCCAATATTGTGGCTTAGAACAGATGGATGAGCAACTAGAGACATTAACATTAAATGTTACGCTGTCGCAAAACCCGCTTATTGACAACATGATTAGTCGTATGTAAAATCTAGACCATTCAGTTTAACCTTGCGGTCTAACCATGCAGTCTATTATCATCGGAGGTGCCCATGCCTAGACCACGTTTTGAGAAATTATCACCGGAAAAACGCGAACACATTTTAGAAGCAGCCGCACAGGCATTTGCCGCTTATGGCTATGCGCAAGCATCGCTGAACCAGATTCTGGAGACCGCCGGCATCAGCAAAGGTGCCGCTTACTACTACTTTGATGACAAGGCCGACCTGTATACAACGGCCGTGCAGCATTATAGTCAGGAGCTGGCCCAACACATTGACCTGACCCCCTCATCCCTCACTACAGACACTTTCTGGCCAGCCATCACCGCACTCTACCACCAACAATTCACCCTCTACCGGGAACGGCCGTGGGTGCTGGGGTTGGTGAAGGGCGGCGGTAACATGCAAACACTGCCCCAAACACTGCCCATGGAAGGGCCGCTGGCAGAATTCTGGCAGCAGATTCAGTCCCTGTTAGGCCAGCTCTTTGCCCAAGGCCAGACCCTGGGGTTGATCCGCACCGATCTACCAGATGATTTGCTGGCCGTCCTGCTTATGGCCGTAGATGATGCCCATGACCGCTGGCTGTTTGGCCGAGTAGAGGCGCTGTCTGATGCTGAATTGAAGGCCGGTGCGGCCCGTATGTGTGATTTGCTGCAGCGGTTACTGGCGCCGGCGTAAACGTTGTCCACGGCCAGGTTGCGGGCCGCCTTTGGCGGCCAACCTGCCAGGTGTTAAAGGATTAAGATGATACATGTCACCGATATGGCTTATACCTATGCAGGCACGGCCGTGCCTGCCGTCCGCCATCTGAACTTTCAGGTAGAAAAAGGGGAGGTTTTTGGCTTCTTAGGCCCCAGCGGCGCCGGTAAATCTACCACGCAAAAGGTATTAAATGGCCTGCTGCGTGAGTATGACGGCAGTGTTATGGTCATGGACCGGGAAGTACGCCATTGGGGCAGCGATTACTATGAACATATCGGCGTCTCTTTTGAACTACCCAATCATTACCAAAAGCTCACCGCATGGGAAAACCTGGCGTATTTTCGCGCCCTTTACCGCCGCCCAACCATGCCACCAGCAGAGTTACTGGCCCTGGTTGGTTTGGGCAATGATGGTGACCTGCTGGTTTCCCAATACTCCAAAGGGATGAAGAACCGTCTAAGCGTGGCCAGGGCCCTGCTGCACCAGCCGGATCTGCTGTTTATGGACGAACCAACAGCCGGGCTGGACCCGGTCAATGCCCGGCGTATCAAAGCCTTAATTCGGGCCCAAAAAGAGCGCGGCGCTACCGTTTTTCTGACCACACATGATATGTATGTGGCTGATGAGTTATGTGACCGGGTGGCCTTTCTGGTAGATGGCCAGGTTCAGTTAATTGAGGCCCCGCGTACCCTCAAACTGCAATACGGCCGGGCTCAGGTACAGGTAGAATTTCAGCAAAATGGCTGTCTGACCCAAGAGTTGTTTGCTCTGGCCGGGTTGGGGGACAACGGCCGTTTTCAGGAACTGCTGCGTGCCGACGCCATCCAAACCCTGCACAGCCAGGAGGCTACTCTGGATGATATTTTTATTGAGGTCACAGGCCGATCTTTGGCGTAAGAGAAGGGGAACCATGACACGCTTAATGACCGCCATGCGCTGGGATGCACGGCTGCAATTCCGGCACGGCTTTTATTACGCGGCAGCCTTTGTGGCCGTCTTGTTCATTCTGGGTCTCAGCCAGGCCCCAGAGGCGCTGCTGCCATTAGCCCTGCCGGTGCTGGTGTTGGGGAATATGACGCTTAATACCTTTTACTTTATCGGCGGGCTGGTATTGCTGGAAAAGGATGATGGCGTGTTAGAAGGGTTGGTGGTGACGCCGCTGCGCCAGGGTGAATACCTCTGGTCCAAGCTGTTGACACTGGCACTGCTCACGGCCGTGGAAAATGGGGTGATCGTTACGGCCGTGATGGGGCTGAACTACAGCATCCCCCTGCTCACAGCTGGCATTATGTTAATGAGCTTCTTTAATGGGCTCTATGGGTTTGTGGCCGTCATCCGCTATGACAGCCTTAACAGCTTTATTTTCCCCTCCGTTTTTTGGACGACTTTACTTTCTGTTCCGCTGTTGCCATATGTGGGCCTGGTGCAAACACCATTCATGTATTTACACCCAACCCAGGCTGCACTGACCCTCTTGCAAGGCGCTTTTCAACCCATCGCCCCTTGGGAGGTCGTTTATGGGGTGCTGTATGGTGCTCTGTGGGTGGGCATCTTGTTCCAATGGGCACACCGGGCGTTTTATCGGTTTGTGGTGTTAGGCAAACCGCAGAAACTATCATGAATGTATTCACGGTTATTAAGGCTTTAGGACCCATTGACGGCCGTAACGTGCGCCGTGATTCCATGCTGCGCTGGATGCTATGGGGACCCGTATTTATCGCCGCAGCTTTTCGGTTTCTTTGGCCCTGGGTGGTAACCAGGGTTCAGGCTCAAACTGGCCTGGATCTACGGCCATACGCCCCCCTGATCTACGGTTACCTGGTGCTCATGTGCCCGGTGATCTATGGCATGGTTGTCGGCTTCTTGCTGCTGGACGAACGGGACGACCACACCCTGACAGCCTTGCAAGTAACGCCCTTACCCCTGATCCATTACGCCGCCTATCGCATGAGCCTGCCCGCCCTGATGGGGGTGGTCATGACCCCCTTTGCTCTGGTGCTTATCGGCGCACCAGAGGTATCACTGGCTGGTATGCTGCTGGCCGCCCTGGCGGCTGCCCCCCTGGCCCCCATGACCATGTTTTTCCTGGCCGTCTATGCCGCCAATAAAGTCCAGGGGTTGGCGCTGATCAAGGCATCGGGAGTCTTTCTCATTATCCCCCTGGCCGCCTGGTTTGTGCCCATGCCCTGGCAGATTGCCTTTGGCCTGATGCCCACCTACTGGCCGGTTAAAGTGTACTGGGCATTGGCGGCCGGTGAATTGGGCGCCTGGTTTTACGCAGTGGCCGGCCTATGCCTGCAATTGGTACTGGTGTATGGTTTACTGCGCCGGTTTAAAAAGGTAATGTACCGGTGAACGGCCGTCACTGATTCTCCTCGGCACCCCGGCATTTGCCTGACAAGACAAAATACATGGTTGAAGCACATTCCCCCACATCACCATCTTCCCGCATCATCTGGCTGGATAACGCCAGAGCTATAGGCATTATCCTGGTCTTTTATGGCCATTTGTTAGAAGTGCTTTATTTAAACGGGCATACGGCCGTTTTTCCCCAATATCAGTTCATTTATGCCTTTCATATGCCGCTGTTTTTTGTGCTGGCCGGCTTTGTCTCGTCTCGCCGCCAGGAGTCACTGGCCACTTATGTTTCCTACCGCTTGAAGGCCCGAATGATCCCATTTTTGTTCTTTAACTTGCTGGCGCTGGCCTGCCTGATGCTGGTTCACGCCGGGCATGATGGCTTACAGCCACAACGCTACGCCCACGGGCTGCTGGCGCTGGCCAGAGGGGTGCCCGCCTTCAACTTGCTCACCTGGTTCCTGGTCTGTTTGTTTACAGTGGAAATGTTTCACTTTGGCGGCCGGCGCTGTTTTCAGACAGTATGGCCACAAGTGACGGCCGTCGTATTGTTTTTACTGGTCGGCTGGGGGGTTACATGGTTTGTTTCGTTTCGCGGCGTCCTGTGGCTGCCCAAAAACTTTTGGTACCTGCATGAGGCTCTGGTAGCCTATGGTTTTTATTTAATGGGGGTTATCTGGCGGCAAGTCCGGGGAGGGGTTGGGCATGGCCGGCGCGCCGTGATCCTGCTGGCCGCGATCTTGTGCGCTGTGGGCACAGGGGTGATGTACGGCCGTAATCCCGGCCCTTTTTTGCTAGAAGTAGACGTAGTACTCATGGTGCTGTCCAGTCATGGCCACTGGTTTTGGTTTCCGGTGACGGCCGTAACTGGCACACTGTTTATCATCTACCTGTCACAACTTGTGCCCGCGCACCAGCCACTGCGTTACCTGGGGGAACACAGCCTCATCCTGATGGGGCTAAATGGCCTCTTTTTTGAATTTTTTAACAAGCAGATCGTGGCCGCACCCTTTTGGGCAGAGGGTGGCGGGGTGGTTACCCTACAGGCCATGCTGGTGACAGGGCTGAGCCTGGCCGTGTGCCTGCCGGTCGTTTACTTCCTGAACAAATACATCCCCCAACTGGTAGGCAAACCCCGCCAGCAAGGACCCTGGCTGCCAGGCTTAGAGAGAACACCCACCCAATCAATATGAAAGTTAAGGGTTTGTTCAAAAACAACTTTGCGCTTTTGCCAGGTAATCAGTTGTCAGTGCCCAGTCATCAGTTACGTTCGGTCATACCCTGGCCCGCTGCCCGGCCATGACGACCAAAGTGCAAGGTAACCCCCAAAGCGACCAATGCTGGCCTGACTGGGCATGTTCTCCCCCTTAAAGCTGGGATGCTGTTCCAGTTCTTTACGCAGCGTCACCGGTCCCCAATGCCTTTGGCCACTTGATGGCATGATACACGATCAACAGATGAAAACCAATCTCCAAAGCAGAATACCAGTAGTAATAAGCCCAAATGTCCCCTGGCCCGAACAATATACCAATCGCTAGCAAAATATGCATGATCCCCAATACGATATTTACGATCCGGTTCACGTTTGGCTTTAGAACCAGCGATAGAAATGCCATCACTGGCGGAATGGACATCAACATGGCCGAGTAAAAGAGAAAGCCTTGGTTTACAACCAGATCTCCGATTTGACCGGATATACCGTCTCAAAAAATGCCTTGATATCCGCATACATATAGAAAAACATCACCCCAATCCATAACACAGAAAGTTTCACTCTTATGGAAACTTTTTCTTCCTTCCATTGCTTGGGTGCATTTGCATCCTTGTCCATTTATTCCTCCAAATGACCGTTTTGCCGGTCATAGCTATTATCTCTATCGGGCCACCCCAACGCCAGCTTAAGCGGATAGTGACCGGTAGGTCTGGTTAGCCAGATAGAACGAATCAACCGAGCCCATGTCTCGTCACCCCGCTCCAAGTATTGTTAGCGCACCGGCCGAGTCTTTGTCTGCTCTGCCTTGCCTTGTTGCCGACCGGCCCATTCTTTTCTCAGTATCCCCATAAACACTAAGTCCACATAGCCATTATCATTCCATACGTGCGACCGTAAGCGACCTTCCTCTACAAATCCACAGGCTCGATAAGCATGAAGGGCACGTTCATTATTCCCATTCACTGACAAAAAGATGCGATGCAGATTATGAAATCGAAAGCCGTAATCCAACAATAGTCTGACAACTTCACGACCGTAGTGATGTCCCCAGTAGTTTTTATCACCAATGGTGATGCCCAGTTCACAGGTGCGAGCCACCTGATCAAAATGAAACAAAGCACAATGACCAATGAATTGGTTATCCGCTTCAATGGCAAACTCCGGGCCATCCCGATCTTCCTGACTCAGTTTTCCCTGAAAGGTTGCCTGGAGACGAGATAATGATTGGGGCAGAGGAGGGTCACCACCCCCAGCTAATTCAACGTCTAAATCGTTATTGAACTGACAAAGCAATTCCAAATCGTCAGTAGTCAATGCGCGTAAGGTCACGCGTTCCCCGTATAACATCAAGAATATCCTTTCATCCATATGACCGGCACATCACTCATTTGGGTCATATAAAGGGTAGCAGTTTGTGTGCAATAGCATTGTCAGGCGCGTTTTTCTGCCAACTCGATCACCCGCTTGATGGCTTGCCGGGTTTCCGCTGGAGCTTCATGTGGACTAATGTGGCCTCCTGGAACGGTGACCGATTGGACCTCTTGCGGAATGCCCACATAATCTGATTCGCCGACGACATACAAGGCAGGCACACTCAACTGGGCAACCAGCTCATCCGCGTCATGTGGGCCAAGAAGCACGGCATCTATCACCCGTGCGATTTCTTTACCGGATCTTGCGGCAAGCCGCTCCTGCATTTGACTCGACCGCTCAGGATTTGCTTTGAGGAATGCCTTGGAGTACAGGGATGATGCGGCTTGCTTGGCGTAGAAGCGCTGGAACCGTGCCAGCGGCTTTTGGAGTTGGAAGCCGAATCTCGAAAGTCCAGTAACCCTTTTGAATGGCATGTTCAAGAGGCACAACGCCTCGAAGCGATCGGGCGAGCGGACAGCCGCCCGCAAAGCAGTCATGCTGCCCCACGAATGGCCTACCACGATACACCGCTTGATGTTGAGCGCGTCGAGAACCTGCTTCAGCATGTCCACGCATTCGTCTAGGTGCCAATCCCGGCCGACGTCTGAACTGCGGCCGTGAGCCGGCATATCAACGTAGACGTGGGGTCGGTTCGTTAAGTTACTCCCAAAGTCTTCCCACAAACTCTTGTCGAAGAAAACGCCGTGCAGAAACACGATCGGAGTCCCCTCGACCCGGGCATTGACTGCCATCGAGATGCACGGCCCAGCTTCGTTTCGATGCTCTTCTCTTCCATATTGTCCATCTCTGATGCCGCCTAACGCCAGCTTCAGGCACCGCGAGAAAGACCCCGGTGTGGAACCTGTGCCCATCACCTGTCAACCAAGTGAATGGGCACCAGTCTTGTGGTTGTCTGAAGGTATTGTTAACACGCGTCTTGCCCATCCAGATTATTTTGGTGTAGATTAGCTGCTAAGTCAATTAGATGTACGTATCTGATATGACATCTCATCCCAGGTAAACCATTTTGTTTCTTCAAATGATTCTCTGGTACCTGCTTGTGTTTTCCTTACACCCATCGTTATGATTTGAATATCATACCAGTCACGGCCAACTTCTTCACTAACCACTACTTCTGACTCATAACTCCATCCTTCTTCCACATTGCTGAGCGTAGACTCAGTTATCAGAACCGTCTTAAACAACTCATCTATTTCAGTCACGATTACAATTTCTTCACCGGATATACCTGTGCTGGCGAAGTGGTGACGAAACAAGATACCAAAACGGTTTTTGCCAATTTGAATAATCTCTGCTGGCGGTGCCTGTCCCCAACTACCAATTGAGAGGAAGTTAAGCTGCTTGAAGTCTAAGATCCAGTCCCTTTCTTGTTTGAGAAACACAGCACCACTGATTTGGGGCATACATATATGACACTCACCATTGATGGTTTCTGTCAACACCAAGACTTTAGTAGCTTCATCCTGATAATAAGATTCTGCCAAAATATACTTGGTGCACTCAAATTGCTCCTCATTTGTAGAGGCAGAAGGAGACGGTATTGGCTCGCAAGGATTCCACCCCGAAAATGTAGACCAGCGTATTGACCTATTCACTGCTACCGTATCCCTTCCCAAGTTTTCACTAAATATCATATGAGGCCATTCAAACATGAGGCGTAGCGCCTTGAGAAAGTCAAAAGTGTCAAGAGGCACATGCATTGGAACGCTAGTTGATGGTGCAACTTCTATTATTTGCGGTTGATCACTATTAGGAAATGCTTCCGCTTTCTGCCACTGACACGAAGCTATATTGATGGCTATTATGAGCCCACTGATGATGGCAGGTGTTATCTTCCACATTGGGCTATTGTTTTCGCTTCCCTTGCTTGGTTGTCATTCTGGAGGCTTTTATGACCAATAGTCTGCACAAATAGCTGCAAATCGAATGATCTGTAGCAGCTAATTTTTCCATACGGCACAGCGTTTATCCACGGCCGTCACGTTGGTCACATTGTGCTGGTTCGCGCCATCGCTGTTGGCCACAAAAACGTCGGTAATACCCGCGGCAATGGGCTTGCGGTAGAGGATCTGGCTGCCATCGGGCGAAAAACGCGGCTCAAACGCGGTAGGGATAATCTGGTTATAACTGCCATTAAGAAACGCCTGATGGACCGTATCACCGACAATAAAGAGGAAGTTGCTGCTAACCGGTGACCAGCGTATCCCCTCTGCCAGGTCAACCTGACCCTGGTAGATGAAGGTATGGTCAGCCGCCCCTGCCAGCCGCACCACAATGGAGTAGACGCCGTTATCCACCTTGTTGGTCAACACTTCGTACTGGCCGTTGGGCGACTGGCACACACTGGTGCCGTTGGCGGTGATGCCACAATAGGGCCCAAAGTATAAAGAGTACGTCTGGCCAGACACGGTGCTGGCCGGGCTGCTGCATGTGTCGCTGGCAATGGTGCCCAGCTCCACCGGCGAACTCCAGGCGGGATCCGTGGTAAGCAGGATGTTGCCTGATGAGTAAAGGATGCGGCCTACCGTGTTGGGGTCGGGCGGTGGCGCTGTAGCGCCGCTGGTAGGCGAGCCCCCCGGCGTCGGGGTGGCCGCCGAAGGTGTCGGCTCGGTGCCAGTGAGGGTGGCTGATGTCAGATCATCCAGGTAAATGGTACCCTGGCCGGTATACGCGTTGTTCAGGTCATCTAACACAAACCCACGAAAGCTAATGGGGTAATCCACGTTCGCATCACTGCCGCCGCTGATAATTGTCCAGGGCCAGCTCTGGTCGGTGTCAATGTAACCGGTCATCTGTTTCCAGCCGGTGTGCGTCACCCGGCCAAAGGGCACCTGCCACGTCTGCCCCCCGGCATCTAAAATCCAGGCATTCAGAAAATGGCCGGCGCCATCCCCATGCACCCACAGCTGCAGTGCATTAGGACTGCCGCTGATGGCATTGTTTTGCAGGAAAACAACGTAATCGTTATCGGCCGTGCCAAAATCGTAGCTTAACTTGCCAGAGGCAGCGCCGCCGTGGGCTTGCGCTGTCGATGACGTAAAACTGCCATTGGCTTCGTTGCCCCGCACCCAGGTGCCAAACGCCTCAAAGGTCAGTGGCAAACCGCCGCCGCTGCTGGTGCCGCCAGAGGGGTTGGAACCACCTGACGTGGCCGTAGCCCTTGGCGTGGCTGAGGGGCGGGCCGTAGCCAATGGTGTGACTCCAGTCGTGGGTGTGGTCACGGCCGTAGGCGATTGTGCGGACACAGGGGTGGTCGTAGGCGGCACTGTGTTCGTGACAGCAGGGGTGGCACTGGGGTCGGGGGTGGCACTGAGGATGACGGCTAACGCTTCAATAGAGGCCAGTGCGGCATTAAAGGGCGTCTCGGTGGGTGCCAACGTAACGGCCGTATGTGTCGGCGTGCTGCTGGCCATGGCGGTAAGGCCAGCGGTGGGCGTGGCCGGCGGTAAAATCATGCCGCGCAGCGCCCCCGCCGCCAGCGCCCCCCCGCCACATAACACCAATAAAAGAACAACGGCTGCTGGAATGAGCCATGACGGCCGTTTCTTTTCCAGGTTTGGTTGGGGTGAGGGCTCTGGCTGGACGACGGCCGTTTTTGTCAGCATCAGGGGCGTTTTGGCAATGACCGTTTCCCGCGCCAACAGCGTCGCCGTATCGCCCGGCTGTGTGCCCACCCAGGTGCCTGCCAATCCCACCTGGTCGGCGGCATTTTCGGCCACCAGCGCTTCATCTAGCGCTTGCAGCAGATCATCGGCCGTTTGGTAGCGGTCAGCAGGCTCTTTTTCCAGGCATTTTTGTAAAACATGCCAGGTAGCAGGCGTAATGTCACGGCGGATTTCTGTGATGGGGCGTGGTTTTTCAGTGATGTGTTTGTGCAAAACAGCCCAGGGGGTGTCCCCATCAAACATCTTTTTGCCGGAAAAAAGTTCGTAAAAGATAGCCCCCAGCGAGTAGATATCAGAACGGCCGTCCACCTGGCTGGTAGTCGCCTGTTCTGGCGACATATAGGTGGGTGTGCCTACCAGGGCGTGGGTGCGGGTCAGGCCGGGTTTGTCCTGGACCTGGGCAATACCCAGGTCTGTAAGCACCGGCGTGCCATCTTCCCGCAGTAGAATATTGCTGGGTTTGATGTCTCGGTGCACCACGCCAACCTTGTGCGCTACCGACAGTGCCTCGGCCACCTGGTGAATAATGCCAATAGCTGTGATGGTCTCAAACAGGGTGCCCTCTTCCGCCAGTTTGCTCAGCTTGTCTTGCAGCGATCCGCCGGGAACGTATTCCATGGCAATGTAGTAGTGGCCATCATCCGTGACGCCGGTCGTATAAATTTGCACAATGTGTTGGTGCCGCAGCCGAGCAACGGTCTTGGCTTCACGTTGGAAACGGCGCACAAAATCAGGGTCGCTGCTGAGGGTAGGGAACAATACTTTAATGGCCGACGGCCGTTCCAGCCATTCATCGGCAGCCAAAAAAACGTCAGCCATGCCGCCCCGTTGAATGTGCGTTTGAATGACGTAATGCCCTATTTTCTTGCCAACCCATGCTTTTGGATCAATCATCTTTTTCTCCACCGGCACCCATCAAGCTGGTTTACAAGTATAAAGCCAACTGGTTTTTGCTATAAGGGATTATAGACCATTTTGGGCAGCTTGGCATGAGTGGGACGTAAAAAGAACACCGCGGAATTGAGCGCAGGTTTAGGTGAAACCATGATACAATCCCTGGCGTATAGGCGGGTATGATGATAACCACCCTGCTGTTTCTCAATTTTGCTTTGATGCTGGTGATGCCTGTGGTTTTGGCGGGCTTCATTGCTTCGCGGCGGCCAGCAGATTGGGGGTTATTTGGTATTGGCGCAGCCACTTTTGTGCTGTCTCAGGTGGGCCACATTCCGTTTAACGCGTTGGTGCTGGGCCGTTGGCAGGTGGACACGGCCGTGACGCTTAACCTGCTGGCGCTGGCTATTTTCCTGGGGCTTTCCGCCGGCCTCTTTGAAGAAGTCGCCCGGTATCTTATCTACCGCACCTGGGCTCGGAGAGCCCGTTCCTGGGGGCAGGGTTTGATGCTGGGCGCGGGTCATGGAGGCATTGAAGCCATTATCCTGGGAGGGCTGGGTTTTTATGGGCTGATGCAGCTGGTCATGTTCCAAAATCAGCCGGCCCTGTTAACAGCCTTGCCGGTTGAACAGTTAGCCAGCGTACAGGCGCAGTTGGCCCAGCTGGATGCCTCGCCCTGGTATATGCTTCTGGTAGGGGCCCTTGAGCGTGTTTTTGCCTTAACGTTTCACCTGGCGGCCTCCGTGTTGGTCTTGCAAGCGTTTTTGCGACGGCATATCGTCTGGCTGGTGGCCGCTATTTTGTGGCACGCGCTTTTAGACGCCGCCGCAGTTTTTACACTGCTGTACATGACGCCACGGCTCGGTCAAGAGACAGCCATGCTGCTGACGGAAATAGTTATAGGTGTTCTGGCGCTTGTCAGTCTGGGCATCATCTTCTGGCTAAAAACGCCGGAACCAGCCGCCGCAGAGCCGGAACCGCTGCCGGCCGTCGGCCCCGTGCGGCCAGAGGAAATGCCCCCTACGGAAGAGCTGTTAGAACGGAGTAAGTATTCATGATTACCACGGAAAATCTCACCAAGCAGTTTGACGGCCATACGGCCGTAGACCGGTTGACACTGGACATTGGCGAAGGCGAGGTCTTTGGTTTCCTGGGGCCAAACGGGGCGGGCAAGACCACAACGGTACGCATGTTAACCTGCCTCATCGCCCCTACACACGGTCGGGCTGTGGTGATGGGGCATGAAGTCGGCCAGGACAACCAGAATATCCGCCGCCACGTAGGGTTGTTAACCGAAACACCAGGCATGTATGACCGCCTCTCGGCATTAAAAAACCTGACCATCTACGCTGAACTATACGAAGTAGCAGATGTGCCCGGCCAGGTAGAAAAGTATCTTCGTATGCTGGGGTTATGGGACAGGCGCACCGACGCCGCCGGTACGTTCAGCAAAGGTATGAAACAAAAGCTGGCTATCGCTCGCGCCCTGCTGCATGAGCCTAACATCCTTTTTCTGGATGAACCCACCGCCGGGCTGGATCCCGAAGCGGCTAAGCTGGTGCGTGATTTTATCGTTGAGGTAAAGGCCCAGGGACGTACCATTTTTTTGACCACGCACAACCTGGATGAAGCCGACCGCCTATGTGACCGCGTGGCGGTATTTAACCAGTGGCTGCGGGTGGTGGATACACCTCAACGTTTACGCCAGCAGATGTACGGCCGTCAGGTAGTCTTTCACCTGGCTGACACGGCCGTGGCCCATCAGCCCGCCCTGCAAAGCCTGCCCTACGTTAACCGTCTGGAAGCTGTAGACAACAAGCTCATCGTCGCCCTGGATGACCCCGAAAGCCATAACCCGGAAATGATTCGCCTGCTGGTGAACAATGGTGCTAATATCCAGTTTGTGGGCGAACTTCGCCATTCATTGGAAGACATTTACTTACGACTGGTGAATGAAACACCAGAGGGTAAAGAGTAAGACCATGAACAAAATACGCACCATCATCGGTAAAGAATGGGCTGAGGTGTTTAAGAATAAGCTGGTCCTTTTTTCTGTTCTCTTTTTGCCTCTACTGCTCACAGCCCTACCCCTCCTTACCATTTGGGGTATGCGCAGTTTAGCAGGGGATGTCAGCAGCACGCCATCAACAGAAGAGTTAGAATTCTTCGGCGATTTGTGCACCGGCCTGAGTGAAGGCGACTGTGTGATGGTCTATACCCTTAGTCTTTACGCCTTGCTGTTTATGATGCTGCCGGTGATGATCCCCGTCACGATTGCCGCCTACAGTATCGTTGGCGAAAAAGCCACCCGCAGCCTGGAACCACTGCTGGCCACGCCTATTACGACCGTGGAACTGCTCATCGGTAAGGCGCTGGCGGCTGTCATTCCGGCCATTGCCGCCACCTGGCTGGCTTACGCCATTTATGCTCTGGGGGCCGCCCTTATGTTGGGCGGCGGTGTAGCCATAGAGTTTATCCTGGCGCCCATCTGGTTATTTGCCGTCATCGTTGTAGGGCCGCTGATGACGGTGCTGGCTGTCTGTGCAGCCATTATGATCTCTTCCCGTGTTACCGACCCGCGTGTGGCCGAGCAGCTCGCCGGGGTGGTGGTGCTGCCCATCATCTTGCTGGTGGTGGGCCAATCGTTAGGTTGGATTATCATCAGCGGTGAGTTGATTTTTTTGTTAGGCGCCATCACCCTGATCGCCGACACACTCCTGGTGTATATTACTATCAAATCATTCCAGCGAGAGAGTATTCTGACACGCTGGAAGTAAACTGTGAGACGTGCCAGGCACCAGGGCTGCCTATTGGTAAGCCCAGTACCGGTAACCAGAAGTCTGTCATCAGTTTTCACTAGACTATTTCCAGAGGTAGGCCAGCACTGAAAACTGGTCACTAATTACTGAAAACTGGTATTCGTACCTGGCACCACGTTAAGGAGAATTATGACCAACCTTGCCGGGTTAAAAATTGGCCATACCACAGATGAGGAATTTCATACTGGCTGCACCGTTTTTTTGTGTCCGCCACAGACGGTGGGCAGTGTCGATGCTCGGGGCCCAGCCCCGGGCAGCCGCGAGCTGACGCTGCTGCAGCCGGACAAGCCCATCCAGTTTGTTAACGCCGTGGTATTGACCGGCGGCAGCGCCTTTGGCCTGGCTACGGCCGATGGTGTCATGCGTTACCTGGCAGAGCAGGAAATCGGCCATTGGACGCCCATACGGCCGATCCCTATTGTGCCCACGGCCGTGGTGTATGATCTGTTTTTCAGCCAGGGTCAACGTCTGCCAGATGCCGCTATGGGCTACCAGGCGTGCCTGAATGCCCACGAAACTGAGGTGGCTCAGGGAAATGTGGGCGCTGGGGCCGGTGTCACCGTAGGGAAGTGGGGTGGTTTCACCGGGCCCATGAAGGGGGGGGTTGGTCTGGCATCGGCGGTGGTGGATGGGGTGACGGTAGGCGCGGCCGCCGTGGTAAACGCGGTGGGTGACGTGGTTAATGAAGATGGCACCGTGCTGGCCGGGGCACGTAAGCCCGGCGGCGGCTGGTTGGTTACAGAGAACCCGTACCGTAAATTTCCGGAACGGCCGCCGGTCCAGTTGACCAATACCACGCTGGTTGTGGTGTGGACCAACAGCATCCTGAGCAAGGTTGAAGCAAACCGGCTGGCGCAGCGGGCCCATGATGGGCTGGCCATTGCCATTCGCCCGGTGCACACCACCCATGACGGCGATACCGCTTTTGCCCTGGCAACGGGGCAGGTAACGGCTAATTTTGATCTGGTGGCTAACATGGCTGTGTCCATGGTGGCTGAAGCCATTCGCCATGCTGTGCGCCAGGCCCGGTCTGTAGGCGATATTGTAGGGCTGGCAGGGTAAAACATATTCCAAACTATGACCACAACCATCCTCATACACGGTCGCGTTACCTGGACCAATATCATATGCCCTGCCTCAGAGGATATTCACCGGCTGCGAACCCGTTACCCACAGTTTCATCCCCTGAATTTGCAGGACTGCTTGAAGGATCTGGAGTTCCCCAAGATCGACCATGCGGGGCCAGCCCTTTGCTCTATGATGTGCTGCGTGCGTTGATTGAATACTGTTACCCGATCATGCACAAGGTCAACCAAAATATCCGTCACATCGAGCATCATCTTTTTCATGCGGAAACAGAACACATCCTGCATGACATCGCCATTGTACGCCGCGACGTGATCGCCCTGCGGCACATTCTGCGACCCCAATGTGACATCATCAATACCCTGGAACAGGGCAATTGGCCATTCATGGCGACCTGATGCTCTATTGGAGCAACCTGGGTGATCATCTGGCCAAGCTCAAAGCGACATTGGATGAGCAGATGGACGTGGTGAATGGCCTCTCTGATACCATAGACACCTTAGCTTCCCATCGCATTGACGGCGTGGTACGGGTGTTGACGCTCATCACCATTCTTACCGCGCCGCTCACCTTGCTGGCCACTGTGTTTGGCATCAATGTAGACTTGCTGCCCCAAAAATTTCATTCGCTGCTTTTTGTGTCGGTGAACGTCATGGGCATTACACTGACGCTCATACTGCTGCATTACCTACGTCGGCGAAACTGGCTGTAAAAGAACCCCCCAGCTTCATTTAATCAAACTCACGTTGTTGTCGCTTCCTGGCAATCCATTGCCTACGCCTTTTTTATGTGTACAATTTTAATTAGTTGTTATTGCGATAAATCGCTATAAGGAGTGTCAATGTCTCACGTTGAACGCGATTTTGCCGGGCGCATTCGGCAGAAGGGGTACCGCATGACGCCGCAGCGCCAGCTTGTGCTGGATGTGCTGTGTGCCCATGGGGGGCATACCCTGGCAAATGATGTGATCACGGCCGTGCAAGCCCAATCTCCTTACCTAAACCGGGCCACCGTTTACCGCGTACTGGAATTTTTGTGTGCCTTACAACTGGTCACACGTACGGAAATTGGCGGGCAGGTGGTCTATGAATTGGCTGAAGAAGAAACCCATCACCACCTGGTCTGCCGCCTTTGTGGGTATGCGGCCGAATGGGACGGCCGTGCGCTGACCAAGCTGGTTGACCATTTACTGGCGGAACAAGATTTCCAGGCCGAGCTGAATCATCTGGCCATTTCTGGCGTATGTGGCCAATGCAGATTGGGTGGTGATCCGTAATCTGTAATCGGTGACAGCGTATCGATTACAAAAGTTGGAGGTATACCATGTTCTCTTTGTATAGTCTGGCGTCTGTGCAGCTGCTGCACATTCCCGATGGTTTTTTAACGCTGGCCGTTTCCCTCTTATGTTGGGCTGCCACGGCTGTCATGCTGGCCGTGGCTGTGCGCAAAGCACAGGCAGATTACAACGAACGGCTTATTCCCCTGGCAGGGGTAATGGCCGCCTTCATTTTTGCGGCACAGATGATCAACTTTCCAGTAGCCGGCGGCACCTCTGGCCACCTGATCGGGGCCACGCTGGCGTTTGTAGTGTTGGGGCCGTGGTTGGGGTTGTTGGTGATGACGGCCGTCATCGCCCTGCAAGCACTGTTATTTCAGGATGGCGGCTATATTGTCATGGGCAGCAACATTCTGGTGATGGGCATTGTGCCCGGCTTTGTGGGGTATGGCCTGTACCGGCTGGCAGCCAGCCGGGGACAAACGGTAACATTGGCGGTGACCGGTGTGGGAGCGTGGCTGTCTATTGTGGCCGCGGCGCTGGTGACAGCCCTGCTGCTGGCGTTCAGCGGCACGGCCAACCTGGCCCTGGTTGTGCCTTTGATGATGGGTGTGCATGTGCTTATTGGTATAGGTGAGGCGTTGGTGACGGTGGCCGCGCTGACGTTTGTGATGCGCACACGGCCGTACCTGCTGGATGACGCCCACCCGGTAAGTGGCGGGCGTTGGGTGTTGGCGGGGTTAGGGGTGGCCCTGCTGGTCGTCTTGTTGGCGCCGTTTGCTTCGCCCAGCCCAGACGGGTTGGCCTGGGTGGCCGGGCAGCAGGCATTTCTGAACCGGGCGATGGCCGCCCCTTACCAGCTTTTGCCCGATTACACCATCCCCGGCCTGGGCGAAACGGGGTTATCTACGATTTTGGCAGGGATTGTAGGCGTGTTGGCTGTGACAATCGTCGTGGTAGTTGTCGGCCGTTTTCTCTACCGCTCCCCACACTCCCGCGCCGGCACACGACTGTAACCAGGTGACTGATGCAGGCAAACACGTTTGACCGGTACATCGGGCGAGACAGCCCGGTACACCGGTTCGATCCGCGGCTGAAGGTAGTGGTCACGACCGTGGCTATTCTAGGCACCGTGCTGCTGCCAGACGGTGCCTGGTCAGGGTTTTGGCTGACGTGGCTGGGCATTGTGGCACTGGCCTGGCTGGCGCGGCTGCCTTACCGCATGGTGCTCCGGCGGGCGCTGGTTATTATTCCCTTTTGGCTGACGGCGATCACGGTGTTATTGAATGTGCCGGGCACGGCCGTGGCCACCGGGCAGATAGGGCCGTTTAGCCTGACGATAACAGATGCGGGGCTGGTGCGGTTTGCCAGCATCATCATACGCGGTTGGCTGGCAGTGCAGTTGGCCATTATGCTCACGGCCGTGACCGCTTTTCCTGACCTGATGCACGCCCTCACTCACCTGCGTGTGCCGGCCGTGTTGGTGAGCATTATCAGCTTTATGTACCGTTACCTCTTTGTGCTGGCTGACGAAGCGGTGCGGCTGCTGCGGGCACGCCAGGCGCGCAGCGCCCGCCACCCCGGTACGGGTGCACAGGGCGGTTCCCTGCTGTGGCGCGCCCAGGTAGCCGGATATATGATCGGTCAGTTGTTTAGCCGCAGCCTGGAGCGCAGTGACCGGGTGTACAATGCCATGTTGGCCCGGGGGTATCACGGCCGTCTGCTGACGATGAACCCTCACCAGATGACCCGGCAAGACTGGCTGGCCGGCGCAGCAGCTTTGTGCATCATCTTGCTGGTGCAAATTCTGGCCCGCAGTCTGTGAGGTGAAGCGAAGAAATTTAGAGCCCCGCCACAGGAAGTATAATCTGAAATGTTGTCCCCACGCCCAACTTACTGGTCACAAAAATTTGCCCCCGATGCGCCTCCACAATTTCTTTAACAAGCGCCAGCCCCAACCCTGTGCCCCCATGCTGCCGTTTAACCCCACCATCCACCTGGTAAAAGCGTTCAAATATTCGGCTCAACTGTCCTTCGGGAATGCCAATACCAGTGTCAGCCGCCTCAATAATAATTTGCTGATCTTCAGGCCACAACCGCAATGTGACCGTTCCACCCAGCGGGGTAAACTTAAAAGCATTAGAGGTTAGATTGTCCAATGCCCGGCGCAGATGGGTGATATCTCCTTTTATCATCGGCACGTTATCGGTAATCTCCGCTTTAAGCACCACACCGACCTTATGAGCCTGCAACCGGTACTCATCCAGCATGGAGTAAAGCAGAAGGCTCATGTTAATCTCTTCCCGGCGCATTTCCTGCGTTTCTGCTGACAGCATAGCCGTCAGATCATCCACCATATCGATCAACATGCGCACCCGTCGTGAAATGATGTCCACCGATTCTCTTTGGCGCGGCTGAATCTCCCCTAAAGCCCCCAACGTCAGCAGTTCCGCGTGGCCATGAATAATACCCAGCGGCGTACGTAATTCATGAGAAACGTTCTGAATAAATTTGTTTTTGAGATCATCCAATTCTGCCTGCCGGTTTAAGGCATTGCGCAGAGCGGCTGAGCGCTGGTTTGCTTCCGCATACATGCGTGCATGCTGAATGGCCACCCCCGCCTGGCGGCCAATGGACTCTACCAGGGCAATCTGACGCGCCGTGAACTCCTTGGGACTGCGGTTTAGGTTAAACAACACCAAAACGCCCAGGCAAAGGTCCGTAACGGTGATGGGGGCTGCCAGCAAGGTCGTCACCCCTACCTCAATCCACTTGCTCTGGGCCAGATGGTGTGACACATACTGTTTGATATGCAGTGTTTCACAGTTTTGGACTACTTCCCAGGCCACCCCCCGCCCACGGGGAGCTGGCCGCAGCACAATGTGTGCGGGGACATTATACGGGTAGAACATCATCACCTGGTGATCAATCACCAACCCCAATAAGCCGGCATCTGCTTCAACGATGTTTGCCGTCAGACGTAGTACATGGTCAAGAATGGTGGGCAAATCCAGGGCACTGGCCAGTGTTCTGGCGATCTCGTTTAACTGCTGCTCACGCGCCAGACTCAAGCGGGTTTCTGCCAGCAGCATGATATTATTGAGCGCCAGGGTGGCCATGTGGGTCAACATTTGCCCGGCAGCCTTGTCTTCGGTGGTGAAGGGCTGGGGATGGTCGCGGTAAACAACCAACACCCCCAGCAGCTCATGGTCTGGGGGAAGCAGGGGAAAAACAGCGAAGGCGGCGAAGCCCTCTGCCGCCATCACCTCATGCAGCAGCTCAGTACGGGGATCGCTATAAATGTCATTAATAATCACCGGTTCCTGAGGGTACCATAACTGGAGGGTAGATGAAAGCTGGTTTTGTTGACACATCTGCGTAATGTACCCTTCTGATAACCCTTCAACAACGGGGTAGATTACGCTGCCTGCATCATACAGAAACACGGCCGTGCGCTCGGCCGCCAGAACACGGCGGGAAGCGTCTGCCATAATGTGCCATAGATCTTCCGGTGAAGAGGTAGCCAGCAGCGCTTTGGCCGTTTGCACCAGAATGGTCTGCTGCTCTTCCGTGGTGAGTGGGGGCGATGCAGTTACAGGTGGCGGCTTTTGACGGTGAGGCTTTCCCTGGCGCGATTCTGCCGATGTTTGGCTGAGAGCGGCCTGACCTGTTTCCGGTTGATTCATGATGTTTTTGCCGGATATACCGATGAAGGCCCTGAATAGGCAGCGGCGCGTAAAGCAAAAAGGGCCATTTCTTGCACGGCCGTCTCAGCTTCAATATCTGGTTCTGGATGGGACAAAAGGTTAAGCACATTTTCGTCAAAGGCACCCGCATAGGCTTCAGCAACACGACGTGTGTTTTGGGGTGGTATCTTTCCCTGAGAAATGGCGGTGTTTAACGGCCGTTGCCAGATGGTGATCAGGCGTTCCCGAAACTCCGCTCGCCGGACAGTAAGCGAAGGTACGGCGCCTACGCCCCCTACCAGCAACAGTTGAATGACCGCCGGCTCGTATAGAGCAATGTTGACATAAGCCTGGATACCTTTTAATAACTGATGAGGCAGGTCAACCCGGCTGTTCACCGCCTGATCAATGGCTTGTAGCAAGAAGTCTGCCGTCTCTTCATACAGGTGGACAAACAGCGTTTCCTTGTCTGGGAAGTAAAAGTAAAAGGTGCCGATGGCGACGTTGGCATCACGCACAATATCCCGCACGGTGGCCGCATGATACCCTTTTTCAGCAAAAACACGCACCGCAGCTGTCATCATGGATGTGCGTTTGGCATCTTTCTTCTGCCGTGTTCTTTCCGACGAATTATAATAGCTCATGATGCAGGCTACCTCTTCACGCTATGGCAGACAGCATACTTTACCTCTGCCTACGGGTCAATGTACTATTCAGGCTAGATCATCGTTTGGTATTCAGTTATAGGGAATCGGCAACAATATTTCGAAATTAAGATCGCTTTAGGCGTTGCCGATTCCCCGAGGAAACCGCAGTTTACGCTCTTCAGGAATTTCGAATAGTTTCTGCGGTTTACCTATCACTGAACATCAATAACACTTTGTAAGGAACTGCGCCATGCTGCCCCTCAGTTTTCACCTAAACCGGGATAACACAGTGCCATTATACCAGCAATTATATGTGCAGATACGGGCGGGGATCTTGCAGGGAACGCTCACGCCCGGCATGGCGCTGCCGCCAACACGCCAGTTGGCCAACAAGTTGGGCGTCGCCCGGGTAACCGTGGCCGAAGCGTATGCTCAACTGACAGCCGAAGGTTTTGTAACCTCACGTCAGGGGGCAGGCACATTTGTGGCCGATCATCTTGCATTGTTGACGGCCGACAAGGCCAGTTTCCAGCCCGCTTTATCATCGTGGGGAACACGGGTCATGGCTATAAAGCCCAATGGCAGCGCCGCCCCTAGCCGGCCCGATATTGATTTTGGCTTTGGCCGTTCCTTCCCTCATATCTTTCCCTATGACATCTGGCGGCGACTGCTTGACCGTTATTTGAGCACAGACGACGTCATGCTTTCGCGGTATGGCTCGGTAGCCGGCTTTTACCCGCTGCGGCAGGCGCTGGCCGTTTATCTGGAACAGTGGCGCGGTGTGCATTGCACGGCCGAACAGGTTGTCATTGTCAACGGGGCACAGCAGGCGCTGGATATTTTAGCGCGGCTGTACCTGTCGCCAGGTGATGAGGTGCTGGTAGAGTCACCGGGGTATGCCCAGGCCTTTGAGGTGTTCCGGCTGTTTGGCGCCAATCTTACGGCGCTCCCAGTGGATGAGCAGGGATTTCCGGTGGAAAAGATACCAACCACCTGCCAGGCGCGGCTGGCGTTTGTGACGCCATCGAACCAGTTCCCACAGGGAGGGACGCTGCCCCTGGAGCGCCGTCTGGCACTGCTGGCCTGGGCGCGCACCCATGATGCCCTCATTGTGGAGGATGATTATGATGGGGAACTACGCTATGAAGGACGGCCGTTAGCCGCACTGCAAGGGCTGGATGGTGACGGCCGTGTCATTTACCTGGGCACGTTTTCTAAAGTGCTGTTTCCGGCACTGCGCCTCTCTTACGTGGTGCTGCCACCGGCCATGGTGACACCGTTTGTACAGGCCAAAGCCCTGGTAGATCGAGGAGCCCCCACGCTGACCCAGGCAGCCGTGGCCGACTTTATGACCGAAGGGCACTTTGAGCGCCATCTGCGCCACCTGCGGCACGCTTATGGCCGTCGCTGGCAGGTATTGATAGCCGCTTTAGACACCTACCTGGGTAACAAAGTTCACTTTACACGTGCCCCGGCCGGGTTACATGTCATGCTGCGCCTGCAAACTGAGGCAACAGAAACGGCCGTGATCACCAAAGCGGCCGCCGCAGGCGTGGGCGTCTATCCGGGCACCCGCTACTACCTGCACAAACCTGCGCTCCCGTCTATGCTGCTGGGTTTTAGCGGCCTCACAGAGGCAGAGATTGAAGAGGGGGTGCGGCGGTTAGCCACCGTGCTCTGAAACAACCCAGCGGTCAGCGACCGCCGGTCAGCGACCGCCGACCGCCCTTCAGGTTATTTGCCGCCGCCGGATTTCATACAGAACCACGGCCGTGGCCGCATTTACGGAGAGCGAATCAATGCCCGCCGCCATGGGGATGGTAACCTGCTGGTCAAGCTGTGTTATGATGTGTTCTGGTAAACCGTGATATTCATTGCCCATAAAAACGGCCGTGCCCCTGCCCGCAAATGCAGCCTTTGGCAGTGGTACACCCGTCTCAGCCACTGTGCCTACGGTGGCCACCCCCAACTGGCGCAAATGATCTACCAGGGGGATAAGAGCAGGGTAGTGACAGACGGCCGTTTTGAAGAGACTGCCCATGCTGGTGCGCACCGCTTTGGGGTGAAAAGGGTCGCTCACACCCATGGTAATAAAGGCCGTCAGGCCGTTGGCATGGCCGGTGCGCACCATGGCGCCTACATTGCCGGGGTCTACCACGTCTGTGGCCACCAAAAGCAGCGGCTGAGGGACACCAGTGACCAGCGTTTTCAGGTCTGGCGCTGGCGGCATTTTAACCAGGCTGATCAGGTGGCCCAGGTCACGGCCGTTGACCAATGATTGCATCTCTACATCGGGGATGATGACCAGCTGGCCAGCAGCCGATTGCAGATCGGCGCGTAATTGTTGACCACGCGGTGTGTTGTCTTGCGCCGTGGCTTCTGTCCAGATGGTTAGCTCAAAGGTAAGGCCAGCGCGCAAAGCGCGTTCATGCAGGCGGAAGCCCTCGATGGGGTAAAGGCCGGTCTGGGCACGGCCTACGGCCGTCATGGTACGGCGCACCATTTCTAACGCCCCGCGCCATGTCATGCGTCATGCCCCGTCCAGAAGCCCTGGGGATCAAACTTCTGAATAAGGGCCAGTTCAGCGGCGGTGGGCATAGGCGTGGTTTCCAGATCAGCGGCCATATTGAGGGGCCAGCCGGTATGCGCCTGGACATCTTCCGGGGTGACCCCAGGATGCACGGCCGTGAGTACCATCTCTTTGCTCTCTGGTGCAAACCGCAGCACGCCCAATGTGGTAATGACAGCGCTAGGGCCGCCGCGTGGCAAACCGACTCGTTCTCGCCAGTGGCCACCGTCACCATAACCAGGGGATGTGATGTAATCTACCCTTTCCACAAAACGGCGTTTTTCATGTTTCATGATGATGATATGGCGCCGGGCCAGGCTGGCCAGGTCACAGGCGCCGCCGGAGCCAGGCAGGCGGGTAAAACGGCCGTGCCGGTCCCCCACATAGCTGGTATTCAAATTACCAAAGCGGTCTACCTGGGCGCCACCCATGAAGCTGACGTCTACCAACCCTTGCTGCAACAAGCCCATCAGGTCGGCGGTATCTGCCAGCCATTGGGCCTGGTACAGTGTGGGCAGGTCTCCCATAGTCAGGATGGGTTCAGGCACGGCCGTGTCACGGACAATGCCCAATTCATACACCCCCACCGCGTGAGGTGCGTGCGTACTTTTTGCCAGTTGAAAGCCCAGCAGCGGCAGCCGCATGCCCACAAAAACCACGTCACCGTCATGCACTTCTCGGGCCGCGGCCGTCACCATCAATTTTGCCAACATATCATGCCAACCATAACGCTAGTGCCAGTAACCAGAAGTCTGTCATCAGTTTTCAGTAGACTATTTCCAGAGGTCAGCCAGCACTGAACACTGGTCACGGATTACTGAAAACTGGTACTAGTATGCCGCGGCTGCCGGATTTAGGCCAATGAACAGCAGGCTGCAGCTTTTCGTGATGGGTAACAGGATGGCCGTTAAGCACCCGTTTCTAATCAAAGCATTAGGGGTATCTATCGTTTTGCTCAGGTTTTTAGAAACTTGGGGGGTCTTCGTTATAATCGGGACTTCATATGAGAAAAAATCGGGTAATGCTTCTGCTTCTTTTTCTGTTGGCGGCCTGTGGTCAGGGGGTCAGGCTGCCGGTGCCCCAAGATACCAGCGACATTGTGACATTGCCGCCACCGCCCACCCATACACCCATCCCTACAGAAATTCCCACCCGTGAAGACGCCAGCGGCATCGGTGTCGCCTTTTTTAAGGCCTGGGAGTACAGTGACTTGTTAGGTATGTACAGTCTATTGGCGCCCCAAAGCCAGGCAGTGGTAAACAGCACTGCCTTTGTTTCCCGCTACCAGGAAGCCATGGACACAGCAACTGTGCGGGCTGTTTACAGCCAGATGCTTTCGGCCACGCAGGAAGGCAACCAGGCAGAGATGGCCGTGCGGGTGACGTGGCAAACAAACGCCGTGGGTGACATTGTCCGTGATCTAACGGTGCCGCTGGTCTATGACAACGGCCGTTGGGGGATCATCTGGGATGAAGGGCTCATTTTACCGGAGCTGGCCGGCGGAAACCGGCTGGTATTGGATGATCGCCTGCCGGCGCGGGCAAACATCTATGACGTTCAGGGGCGGGCCCTGGCTTACCAGGGCACCATGATCGGCCTGGGTGTTATTCCCGGCCAGATCCAGGACGAACCAGGCCTGCTTAACACCCTGAGTCCCATTCTGAATAAGACACCAGAGGAGATAAAAGAAAGTTACGCCGCAGCCCTGCCCAACTGGTACGTTCCTATTGGTGACGTGCCGGAAGCCGTGATGCAGCAGTACGTTAACACCCTGCAGCCCTATATTGGCCAGGGGCTGGCCGAACCAAAACCGCGTCTGGCCCGCATCTTCTCGGAGACGGGCGCCGCCCCCCATCTGGTAGGGCACACCGGCTTTATTCCCGCTGAAGTAGTGGAAACATATAAGGCACAGGGTTACCGCGGCGACGAACAGGTGGGGCTGGACGGCATTGAACTATGGGGAGAAGATTATTTAAACGGGGTACGAGGCGGCACACTCACGGTCATTGGTCCCAATGGTGAGTTTGTGGCCACGGTGGCTGAAGCAGCGCCAAAGCAGGCACGCAGTATTTACACCACCCTTGATCTGGATTTGCAAACGGCCGTGGAACAAATTCTGGCTAACGCCATTGATACTTTCCCCGTAGACACGGCTGGGGCGGCTATTGTCATGGATGTCAACACAGGCAAAATACTGGCCATGGCTTCGTACCCAGATTTTGACCCCACCATTTATGACGCCGCTCGCCCCGATGCGCCGGTGGCGTTGGGTCAGGTGTACAGCGATCCGGCACGGCCGTTGCTCAACCGGGCTACGCAAGGACAATATCCCGCCGGCTCCTTGTTTAAGGTAGTCACCTTCACCGCGGCCATGAACAGCGGCCTGTATACACCCAGTTCTGCCTATTACAGCAGCGGCACATGGAGCCGCCTGGGTGAAAACTTTGTTAAGGTAGACTGGCTGCAGGGTGGGCACGGCACAGTTTCTTACCAGGCGGCCATTACCGTCTCCTGTAACTCTTGTTTTTACGATGCTGCCTTTGAAATGAACAATGTGAACCCTAACCACTTCCCGGACATCGCCAAACAGTTTGGCCTGGGGCAGCCCACCGGCATCATTGGTGTGGCCGAAGCGCCGGGTACCATTCCCTCGCCGACCTGGAAAGAGGAAACACTTGGGGAAGTCTGGCTGCCTGGTGACGCTGTTAACATGGGCATTGGCCAGGGATACGTGCAGGTAACGCCGCTGCAAATTGTCACCATCTTCTCGGCTATCGCCAACGGTGGCACCCTTTACCAGCCCACACTTGTGGACCGCCTGGGTGCCGGTGGCGGCGCACCGGAGGAACCTTTCCCGGTACAGGTGAATGGCGAAATCCCTATCTCAGCCAACGATCTGGCAGCCTTAAGGCAGGGATTATATGATGTCACCCATAGTGGGCGGGGCACGGCCACATTTATATTTGACGGCCTGAGCGTGCCTGTGGCCGGTAAAACAGGGACGGCCGAAGACCCGCCGCGCACCACCCATGCCTGGTTTGCCGGGTATGCGCCTGCCGGCCCGTACACAAAGCCAGATGGCACCACAGTCAATGAACCAGAAATTGCGGTGGTCGTTATTGTAGAAAATGCCGGGGAGGGTTCGGGGGTGGCTGCCCCCATTGTACGTCAGATTATAGAAAGGTATTTTGGCATCACCCCGCTGACGCCGCTGCCGTGGTAACCGGTCATCACTGTCCCTTATTGATAACCGATTGCCCTAAAACATAATGCCTGCCAAGAAGAAAAACACCCACAAGCCCTGGCGTAAAGCCGTTCAAGAAGCCTTGCGCCATGCCACGGACGCCGAAGCCTTGGCCCGCTTTGGCAAACGCCGACCTGCTTATAACTACCGATGGGAACATGTCACGGCCGTCGTCACCCTGGCCGTCAAGTTAGCCGAACTCACAGGGGCTGACCGGGATGTGGTAGAAGCTGCCGCCTGGCTGCACGATGTACGCAAAGAAGCAAAAGACAAACATCCTCGAGAGGGGGCCAAATTTGCCCGCAAATTTTTACCCGAAACGGACTTCCCCCCGGACAAAATTGAGCGTGTCGCCCAGGCTATTGAAGACCACATGGGCTTATGGCGTGACAAGCCGCTGACCAGGCTGGAATCGCAGGTGTTATGGGATGCAGATAAGCTGGCAAAACTGGGGCTGACAGCCGTATTCCATCGGGTTGGTGATGTATTGGCTAAAGGTAAACCGATGACCACGGCAAATTTGATGAAAAACGGCCGTGACGCCGCCTGGCAAGCAAACACTGTAGCCAGTATGCACACCGAACCGGCGCAGCGGGCCGCCATCGCTCGTTTCCAGGCGTACAATAAGTTGTGGGACGCCTTGGCCGGGGAATTAAATGGGGATGACCTTTTATAGTTCCCTCTACCGTTTTCTTATAGCAGCTTGCTGCCGCAATTTGGCCGCACCGGTAATAATAACCACGGGGGAGAGGTTAGAGGTTGCTTTCATCCATACACCATTTATATCGCCACAGCAGTAGGTTCAGACCACCGTCAATGATCGAAGGAGATTTTACCGGGCATTCTTGTAAAAGAATTCTGTGACCACCGGGTGCGTATAACCAGGTCGGATCAGCGCCTGCCAGTCCCATTGTGAATCATGGCCGCCGCCGGCGCGGTTGGCAATAAGCCAATAGCTAAAAGCCAGGAAGTACGGCTCACGGCTGCGCATGTATGTATATTGATATTCAATAAGCTGCCGGTCGGCGTTGGGGTCAGGGTGGTAGGAGCCGCCTTCCGTACCGACGATGGGCAGCGACCGACCCAGATGTGCCTGCACAATTTTGTCGTATTCACGGAAAAGCAAAAAACCGCCGGGGTCGTTGTACGGCCGTGTGCCATGATAGTTATGCGCCGACAACCAGGCATGATTCAATAAATAAGCATCCCCGTTATACGCCAGCGCGTAAAATGTACGGTCTAAAAATTCCAGGTGATTGTATGACCCCCCCGGACTGAGGGCGCCAATGCCGGGCAAACCGCCATTTTCCATCACCACCCGCGCCGCATCTGCCCAGGCACGCGCATACTGGTCAGGGTTAGCAAAGCCCTGTTGGTTTTCCACATTCACGTTTGGCTCGTTATAAAGCTGAAAGTAGTAAACGCCCCGGGCCCGGTAATGGCGCACCATCGCCGCCAGATTGCCATCATAGGGCAGCACCCCATCACGGTACAAACGCATGACCGGCATGATACCGTTAGCCACCAACCGGTCTACCAGGTAATCATTGTCGCCGATATTCGTGCCTTCGTTCAGGAATACCACCCATTTAATGTGCATACGCACCATTTCCGCTACAAACTGGTCTACCACGCCCCGCTCCTGACTGACGGTGGGAATCCAGTGCATGCCCCAACCATTATCCCCCGGTGGTTTGGGAAACGCCTGGTAAGGGATGGCTTCTTGTAAGCCATAGGCGCTGATGGGCTTGATGACCACGGTAGCCGTGCCGTCAACAGTGGGCGTGGGGGTGTTGGTGGGGGTGGACGTAGGCGGTATGGGTGTGTTGGTGGGGATAAAACCAGGGGTATTGGTGGGGGGCAGCACAGGCAAGAAAGCAACGGGCGTATGGGTGGCCACGGCCGTACCTGGCACTGGCGTAAACGTGGGTGGCAGCCCACCGGGCACCATCGCCAGGCTGGCCCGCGTAGGAAGGACAGTGGATTGGCAGCTAACCAGGAAAAGCGCAAAAAGGCAAAAGATAAGCAGGCGTTTATTCATAACTATTTAGCGGTATAGATCCATCTCCTTAGGCCGGATCAGGTCTGCCGCTGTACCGGGTTGGGCGGGCAGGCGTAAACCACGCACCACCACGGCCGGGGTACCCTCGGCGGCCTGCCCCATCAGCAGGCCAGCGGCCGCGGCGATCTCATCAGCCACACCCACATCAGTATGTTGCAAGGCATAGCCATACAAGTCTGGCTCACCACGCCGGTCCCATAACGCCGGAATGCCGGCGACCCCGATAGCCACACCCACAGTGCCTAAACGAAACGGCCGTCCATGTGAATCTGTAATCACCACGCCGATGGTTACCCCAAAATGTTCTTGCATGGTCTGCCGCACATGTTCCGCTGAAGCGTCTGGGGCTTGCGGCAGCAGCAGCACCGTTTCTTCGGTACCGGTTTGGGCCACATTTGAACGGTCAATACCGGCATTGGCGCTGGTAAACCCAAGCCTATGACGCACAATCAACACACCTGGGCGCAGCCGCGAAATCTGGCCATCGCTCTCCTGCAAAACCAGCTCAACCAGGCGTGGGTCTTTGCCGGTTTGGGCAGCTATGGTCTGTGCCTGCGGTCCGGGCGTTACATCTGCCAGGTTTACCTGTCGCCCTTCGGCCTTAGACACAATCTTTTGGGCGATAGCCAATATGTCATTATCTTGTAATGCCAGCCCGGCTGATGCCAGCGCCGCCAACAACAATTCAGCCAGATTATCACCCGGTTGAACATGGGGCATGTTGGGGATTGACATAAGATGAAGTTGTGGCATACTTTTAGATTCCCGTGATGCGAATCCCCGCCCCAGGCACTTTATGAATGACATTAATGGCAATGAGTACGGCCGTTAATGCCTCTACTGCCTGTGCATTTTGTAGGGCCCCGGCATTGACGCCGCGTAAACCGGCATCCTGGCATAATTGGGCCACCACGTCCTTATCTGCTTTCTTTTCGCCGCAAATCAACACGTCACAATCCAATGTGTGGTCCAATTCTAACAAGTGATGGGCACCAATGTTCTGAAAAGCCGCCACCACACGGGAAACACCCTCAAGCTGCAGCTGCGCCTCTTCTGCCGCGGACAGGCCGCTTGGCAGGCGGTGAACACGGGCGGCTTTTTCCCCGGTGGGGGCCACCACCGTGACCAGCAGTTTGCCAGCCAGCGCCTCTTTTACCGCTGCCAGGGTTGCCGCCTGTGCTCCGTAAGGGACAGACAATACCGCCACGTCTGCCTGCTGTACGGCATGTAGATTGTCGGTGCCGGTGATGGGCGCCTGAGGCAGGGGCGCCTGAAGCAGGCGTGCCTGCATATCGGCCGCGGCGCGGGCCCCCTTTTCTGCCTGTCGCGAGCCAATGATGATCTCATGCCCGGCGGCAGCCCAGCGAAAACCCAGCCCAAATCCTTCATCTCCTGTTCCACCCAGTATTGCTATTTTCAATCTCTCATGACTCCTTTTGATAATTTGTTCTTATTTGCATGATGGCAGACTCTCAACTCATGCACTCAATTGGGCAAAACGCTGCCACACGGCCGTGGCCAATTCGCGGCTGCGGGCCGTAATGTCCGCTTCATCCAGCGTCAGCAACTGCCGATCCTGCATCAGAATCTTACCGGCAACAATAGTCGTTGTCACCATGCTGCTCTCAAAGCCAAAAAGAATGTGCCACGGCAGGTTACCAACATTCAGCGGCGTCGTAGGCTGATAATCTACCAGAATGATGTCAGCGGCGGCCCCCGTTTCCAGTTTACCCAGGGGCAGCTCTGGCCAAAAGACACGGGCCAGGGCAGCGTTATTATGGACGGCCATTTGCACCACGTCCTGGCCATTCATGCGGCGCGGGTCACGGTGGGCCAGCTTGTGCAGCAGGTAGGCGGCCTTCCATTCAGCCCACATGTTGTTGCTAAAGCCATCGTTCCCCAGACAAACGGGTATGCCCAGACGCAGCATGCCTTCCACATTGGCCGCACCGACGGCATTGTTCATATTGCTGCGCGGTTGGTGTGTTACCCAGGTGCCCGTCTCTTTGAGCAAGTTCATCTCTGCCGGGTCTATATGCACGCAGTGGGCGACAATGCTTTTAGGCCCCAAAACACCGGCCTCACGTAGGCGAGGCACCACCCGACGGCCGTAGCGGTGCAGCGAATCGTACTCGTCAGCCTCGTGTTCAGCGACGTGGATGTGAAAACCGGTATCTAGTTTGGCCGCCGCCGCCACACAGTCAGCCAGGGTCTCTTCACTGAGGGAAAGCGAAGCATGCAGGCCAAACGTGCCGGCCAGCAAGTGACCTTCACGTTCTTTGAGTGAATGAAGAAAACGTACATTTTCTTCAAGCCCGGCCTGAGCACCGTCACGGCCGTTTCTGTCTGTCACCTCATAACACAGCCCGGCACGCACCCCGGCCATCTCCACAGCGTCAGCAATCTGGTCAAGTGAGTTATTGATAGCATTGGGGCTGGCGTGATGATCAATGAGGGCGGTTGTGCCGTGTTTAATCGCATCTACCAAGCAAACCAGCGCACTGTACTGCACGTCTACATCTAACAGGGCACGATCCAGCCGCCACCAAAGCCGTTCTAAAATATCAGGGAAATCCTTTGGCGGTGGGCCAGGGATACCTAGACCTCGTGCAAAGGCGCCGTAAAAGTGAGTATGCGCGCAAATGTTGCCGGGCATCACCAATTGGCCTCTGGCGTCCAACCGGTTTACTTGAGGGTAGGTTTCGGCCAACAGCTTACTGTCATCGATGGCCGCTATACGGCCGTCACGCACCAGCACACCGCCATTGTCTATCATCTCAACCCCAGGCAGCCAGGTTATGATACGGCCGTTCGTAATTAACAACTCATCCATCATGCACATCCTTTTTAAGCTAAAGAACACCCTTGTCGCAGTCTAATTGTACCAATTTCCTTGACGCTAAAAACCAATCCGCTAAACTCTCAGGTAAGAAAGGTCATTATCGGGGTATCTATGACCAGAACCTGTTGAATTTAAACCCTTTGTGGGTACAGTGTTAAGGAGCACATGATGGCAAATCAATATACCAATGTAATTACAGATGACTCTTTTGAGAGTGATGTTTTGCAGTCCGACAAACCGGTACTGATAGATTTTTGGGCAGATTGGTGCGGCCCCTGCCGCATGGTTGCCCCCCACGTAGATGCCATTGCCGAAGAGTATAAGGGCGTCTTAAAGGTGGGTAAAATGGATGTAGATGAAAACCCCATGGTGCCCGGCCGTTATGGCATCGTAGGCATTCCTACGCTCATGCTTTTTAAAGGCGGCAGTGCCGTCGCCCGTATCACCGGCGCCCAACCAAAAGACCGGATTGTGGCTCAAATTTTGCCTCATCTGGATACTGAACCGGCCTGATCCCTTTATTTTTTGTGTAAAAAGCTCGCCATATGGCGAGCTTTTTTGTTTCCGACTGCAAAAGGGCCCATCAGCAGCCGACAGCTTGTGTAACATTTTATAACCTTCTTCGTCTTTATGATTAAGAGTCTATGATTTCCGAAGCGCAAGAACATTTCCTGGTTGAAAAAGCTCATCAGGGCGATAAAAACGCCTATGGTGACTTGTATGAACATTACCTGGACGATGTGTATCGTTATGTCTACTTTCGCATTGGAAATCATCAAGACGCCGAGGATTTGACAGAGACGGTTTTTATAAAAGCCTGGCAAAGTTTGGCCCGTTGTTATGCCGAAAAAGCGTTGTTTCGGCGGTGGGTATTTCGCATTGCCGGGAACGCCGTTATTGACCATTACCGGACAGCAAAACAGGCGCTATCGATAGAGGAAACCACACCGGTGATAGATGAGACGATGAACCTGGAGCTAAATATGGACACCACGGAAGAAGTTTCTCGCTTGCTCACGGCCGTGCGTCAGTTATCTGCTGTCCATCAACATGTGTTGGTACTGCGCTTTGCCAATGGGTTAAATACTGAAGAGGCAGCCCGTGTTTTAGACCGGTCGCCAGGAGCCGTGCGTGTTTTACAACACCGCGCACTCAAAGCGCTGCAAGAAGTGATGTTGTCACCAGAAGGTTTGACAGAGGGATTGACCGAATGAGTGAAGAACTATACCAGGATTTTACCGATATTTTGGCGGACTGTCTGGAAGAGATTAAAAACGGCCGTCTGACCATCCCTGACTGCCTGGCTGCTTACCCAGAACATCAGGCTGAACTTCAAACCTATTTACAGTTGACCGGCCTGATTCAACAAGCAGCCGATATACGGCCGTCGCCGGCATTTCGCCAGCAAGCCCGCGCCAGTTTGCTGGCAAAATTACCGCCTCACCCCCCGGCCCATGTAACGGTTTGGCAGCCGCTTCGTCATTCATGGCAGAACCTTATGACACGGAGGAAGACACAAATGACCTGGATAGTATTGATAGTTTCCGCCATTTTATTGTTGGTCGGTGGAGGCACCGCCTATGCCGCCGACAACGCCGTGCCGGGAGACGTCTTATATGGGCTAGACCGCTCTATGGAGTCCCTGCACCTTAGTCTGGCAACCGGCCCAGAAAGCGCCGTTAACATTCAACTAAATGTAGCTCAGGAGCGCCTGGAGGAAGCACAGCAGCTGCTGGCCGCCGGCCAGCCGGTCCGCGCTCAGGAGGCGTTATCCGCCTACGGCCTGGCAGTGACACAAGCTTCAAAAACCATCGCCAATGCCAGGCCAGACAGCATGGAGGTGTTGACCCAACGCTTAGAAGACAAGCTGGTTTCAGACAACGCGTTACTACAAAGTTTTGCTAACTACGGCCTTTCCGAAATTGACCTGGAAACGCCTGAAGAGGGCGACGACGAAACACCAGCCTGCCATGACGACCAGATTCACCCGGTTGGCCAGAGCCTGGCTGACCAGTACAGCGTCCCCTATGAAGAAATCATGGGCTGGTTCTGTAATGGGTATGGTTTTGGGGAGATTGGCATTGCCTACAGCTTGAGCCAGGAAACAAACACGGCCGTCGACGACATCTTCGACCTGCGGGCCAGCGGTTTGGGCTGGGGCCAGATACGTGCGCTGCTGGCCAACCCCGAACCCGGTCTGACTCCCACCCCGGTTATCACGCCCACGGCCACCATAACGGCCACACCACCCATTACCCCCACGGCTACCATAACAGCGACTGTACCCGCACCTACAAGCACGCCTGCTCCTACAGACTGCACAGGGGCCAATCCACACCCACAGGGAACCGCCCTGGCAAACCAGTACAGCGTCCCCTATGAAGAAATCATGGGCTGGTTCTGTGGTGGCTTTGGTTTTGGCGAAATTAACCAGGCGTACAACCTCAGTCAAGAAACAGGCACCCCGGTAGGTGATATCTTCGCTATGAAGGCCAGCGGCCTGGGTTGGGGCCAGATTCGGCAAGCCCTTTCAGGGGATGACTCACCCCCAGGCAACAGTAATGGCAATCAAGGGGGGGGAAACGGGCATGGGAATACCAATCCTGGCAGTGGCAATCCCGGTCAGGGGAATGACAATCAGGGTAATGGGAACAATGGCAATCAGGGTAATGGCCACTCTGGAAACGGTAATCAAGGTAATGGTAACAACGGGAACAATGGTAATGGTAACAACGGGAACAATGGTAATGGTAATGGGGGATCCCCTCCCGGAAAAGGTAATGGCAACGGTAATGGTAACCAAGGTCAAGGCAATGGCAATCATTGATTCCGCACATTGACCTCTAAAAAGCCCATACCGTGAAGGTATGGGCTTTTTAGTTTATGAACCCATGCCCTTGTGTCCTCCCCTGGTATAATTTGTCAATCACCTTTTTATCGTTCACCCTTTACTCTTTTCAGGAGACAAACTCATGGAAGTTGCTATTATGATTGAAGGCCAAAACGGGCTAAACTGGGCGCGTTGGCAGCGCCTGGCCACGGCCGTGGAAGCGTTGGGTTTTGTGGGCCTCTACCGTTCCGACCATTACACCAACGCCAATCCCCCAGACCTGGATTCACTGGAATTGTGGGTGTCATTCACCTGGCTGGCCAGCCATACCCACCGCCTTGAGTTTGGCCCCCTGGTTTCGCCCGTTTCCTTCCGCCAGCCTACCATGACCGCCCGCATGGCGGCGGCTGTGGATGACTTAAGCCACGGCCGTCTTACCCTGGGTCTGGGCGCCGGTTGGCAAGAGCGGGAACATCACAATTACGGTTGGGCGTTGTTAGAACTCACCGAACGGTTCGCCCGCTTTGAGGAAGGGCTGCACATCATCCAACACTTACTGCAAAAAGAAGAGCCGCTGGATTTTGCCGGCACTTACTATCAGCTTCATGAAGCAGTGCTGCGGCCGCGCCCACAGCGGCCTGGTGGCCCTCCTATTCTCATTGGCGGCAATGGGCCCCAGCGCACGCTGCCTCTGGCAGCCAGGTATGCAACAGCGTGGAATGGTGTTTACCTGCCGCCAACCATCTTTGCCGAGCGCAGCCAGATGTTAGATAGGTTGTTGGCGGAACACGGCCGGGCCCCGGCTGATGTTCACCGTTCGCTGATGACAGGCTGTTGGTTTGGCCAGGATGATACGGCCGTGCAAGCCCACCTGGCCCGGCGCAACCTGACCCTTGACCAGGCCCGTGAGCGCGGCATCGCCGTCGGTACAGGCAGTCAGCTTGTTGAACAGCTGGGCGCATGGGCTGCCGCCGGGGTGCAGCGCATCATGCTGCAGTGGCTGGACCTGGATGATATCGACGGATTAGAAGGGCTGGCCACGGCCGTGTTACCGCAGGTAGCGTAAAAAGTATTCAGGTGGTCAGTATACGGTGTTCAGTAAATGGCCGGTCACTGCCTACTGATTACTGAATACTGAACACTGCCCACTGATTACTGCCTACTGATCACCCTCTTTTTCCGGCGGTGTAAACTTGGTCGCCAGGCTGCTCAGTTCTTCGCTGAGCCATTGCAAGCTTTTGGCTAAGCCCACCCGCGCTTTCTGGCCCACGTCACTGGCCTGTACCTTATCCGCCACCTGTGTCGCTTCCGTTTTGATTTTGGTCGTCGTTTCGTTGGTGCGTACTTCCTGAATGGCTTTGTCGATCTCATCGGCAAACGAGCGCATGCCTTCACGCACTTCTTTCTCAAAACGCTGGCGCTCCTCGCTGTTCCAGGCAGATTGTAATGTATCCGCCATCTGGCGGCCCAGCTTGCGTAATTCAGCCGTCACATCTACCGGGCCTGTCTCAGAAGTTTCCACTTTCATAACTTCTTCTTCAACCGGCACCTCAACCTTTAACCGTTCCTCAGCTTTTAAGCGATCAACATTAGGGGTATCTTCACTCATAGTTCCAACTCCTTTGGTGTTTTTAAGGACATGATTTTCTAAGTTTACACGAAGCATTACGGTATTGGCAGTGTATTGTTGCACCACTTTACCATGACAGTACCTGAAACGCAGGCTTTTTAAGCCTTGGCTGCCGGCTGTTATCTCATTTCCCCCCGCCGCTGCAACAGATAAAACATAAAATTCGCCAACAAAGCCAGGCTGAGCAAGAGGATGCCCAAGGCCAGCGCCAGGGCAAAGTTGCCTTTGCGTGTTTCCAGCATGACGGCCGTGGTCAATACCCGCGTCTCCCCGGCAATGTTGCCCCCCACCAACATCACGGCCCCCACTTCAGAGATGATGGCGCCAAAAGCGGCTACAATGGCGGCAACCAGGCCCAACCGGGCTTCGGCCAGAATCGTCCAGGCAAGCTGACGGCGGGTGGCCCCCAACGAGCGGAGCTGCAGGTGCAGGGCAGGGTCTATAGTTCTTACGGCCGTCAGTGTCAGGCCCACCACCAGGGGTAAGGCAATCACCCACTGCGCCAGGATCATGGCCGCAGGTGTAAACAACCAGCCCCATGCACCCAATGGCCCCTGGTTTGACAATAACAGGTACACAAACAACCCTACCACCACTGGCGGCAGCCCCATGCCTGTATAAATCAGGGGCACCAGGCAGCCGCCGGCCGGAATTTGCCGGCTTAAGCCCAGGCCCGCACCAATGGGCACACCTATGATGATAGCCAATACTAATGCTGCCCCCGTAACTTGCAGCGTCAAGGTGATGATGGCCACCAACGCCGCATCCGCAAAAATCAAAAGCTGCCAGGCATCGACCAGGGCTTGCCACAGTATGGCCATTACTGCTCCCGCCACGCTGCCGAATCGGGGTAAAATAACGGCTGCCCAAATGTGTCTATACCAAACTCAGAAATGGCCTGCTGCGTTTCCACGCTGGTCAGCCAGGTTACAAACGTTTGTGCCAGTTCCACATTGATATTACCTTTGTCTGGATTCACAGGAATGACACTGTAGGGGTTCAGCAGTGCCGGGTCTTCATTCGCGGCAATCGTAGCGCCGCCTACCAACACTACCAGGCTGCGCAGGCTGGCCTGCTGTGCCAGAAACGTACCCCGATCGGTCAGTGTATAAGCGCCGACCTCGTCAGCAAAACGGAGCGTATCGCCCATGCCCTGCCCCAATGATTTATACCATTCCCCCGCCGGATCAGCGTTATAACCGGCAGCCAGCCATAGGCTGCGCTCTTTGGTGTGGGTGCCACTGTCATCGCCGCGTGAGGCAAAGGTGACTTGGGCAGCCGCAATGGCCGCCAGGGCATCCTGCGCCAGAGGCATTCCCTTTACCCCAGCCGGATCATCGGGGGGGCCTACGATGACAAAGTCGTTAACCATCACATCAAAACGGGCCGTGCCGTGTCCATCGGCCACAAACTGCTCTTCGCGGCTGCGGGCATGTACCAGCATAACATCGGCGTCACCAGCTTCACCCAGTGCCATGGCCTGGCCGGTGCCCACGGCCACCACATCTACCCGGGCATGATAGCGCGCTTCAAAGTCAGGCAAGATGGCCGCCAGCAGGCCAGAATCGTCTGTACTGGTGGTGGTGGCCAGCCGCAGTACCTGTGGCTCTGACCGGCCGCAGGCAAGCATCAATAGTACCAAAAGAAGCAAGATAAAAAAGCGTGCGTGCATCAGGTTTCTCCGGGGGCAATGTCATTTCGTTATGATGATTTTTCATAACGAGGCGAAGTTTAACAAAAGGCACGTTCATTGGCGCTGCCCCACCGCTAATAGAACCGGCCTCGGCCACCGCCTGCAAAAGGCGGATGCGCCATATGGAAAGCGCCACTTCGCCGTCAATTTCTAGCCAGACGTTAAATTTAGGAGTCATCCCCTCATTGTATCTGAGGCCAGCGGTATCGTCTGGTATAATTACAGGCATGGTTCGCTGGCACATTGGCACCATGGGGTTTGCGTATGATGGTTGGGCCGGGCCCTTTTACCCGGCAGGTATGCCTTCGCGCCATTTTCTGGCGCATTATGGCCACTACTTTGACGCTGTAGAGATAGATTCCACCTTTTATGGCACGCCTCGCCCGGAGCAGGTGCAGCGCTGGACGGCCGTGACCCCACCTGACTTCACCTTTTGCCCCAAAACGCCGCGGGCCATCACCCATGATGCACCACTGGCCGAAGGCATTGACCGGATGCATGAATTCCTGGAAGTGGTGGCGTTGTTGGCTGATAAGTCAGGCCCGGTTCTGATCCAGTTTGGGCCAGAGTTTACGCATGACCGGTTTAATGATCTGATGGTCTTTTTGAAAGCGCTGCCCGCCAACAGACGATTTGCCGTGGAGTTTCGGCATCGCTCTTGGGGTACACCAGGCACGGCCGTGCTGCTGGAACAGCACAACGTCTGCCTGGTCGCCGCCGACTACATCCACATGCCTAAAACAATCCACCGCACCGCCGACTTTCTGTACCTGCGTTTTATTGGCCCACATGGGCAGTTTGGCACAAAAGACCGGGAACTGGTAGACAAAACAGCTGATTTACAGCAATGGGTAGCCAAAATCCAACCACATCTAGACCATGTGACCGACGTTTTTGTTTTTATGAACAATGACTATTCTGGCTTCTCCCCGGCGACGGCCAACCGATTTAAACAGATGGTGGGGCTGCCCATCGAGGAGATACGGCCGTGGGTGCAGGGCCGCCTGTTTTGACCTTCTTAACCCACAGACACACCCACGTACAACGTACACACCCACCCCCACGGCCGTGCCCCTTACCGTCATCGGCCTTCCCCACTGGTACCTGGGTCATCCCGGCAGGCGATCTGCTGCTGATCAGCATTGGTGGTGGTCACCTGGTGACTTTGCATCTGCTGACGGCTTTGGAAGCCAGCCAATCACACCCGTAAGATGACGCTATGCCCCTAAAACTTTACCGCTTATGAGCGCACCTTGACAAAAGGTGAAGATAGTTGTATCGTCGAACTATATTAGTTGCATCAACGAACTATTTTGACATGAACGCATCTGAATTACAGGAACACATGATGACATTGGTACGCACTTTTGGGTTGCACAAACCAGAAGAAACGCCCTGTGGGCAGCCCATAACGGTGGCCGAAGCGTACACACTGACCGAATTAGCCAGAGAAAACCAGTTGTCACAGAACGAATTGGTACAACGGCTTAATCTAGCCAAAAGTAGTGTCAGCCGTATCATAGACAAATTGGTAACACGGGGTTGGATTGTGCGCAGCCGCAGCCCTGCCGACGGCCGTGTCTGGTTGTTGTCATTAACGGAGGCGGGGGAGGCTGCGGCCGTTGAGCTAGCCCAAGCGCGCCAGGCAAAATTCTCCCATGTACTGGCCCATATTCCAGAGGGTGAACAGGAAAACGTTCGGCACGCGCTGGAAGTGCTCGTTCAAGCCATGCGCACCCATGACGGATCAATACCTTAATAGAAACCTCTTTGATCTGACAGAGGTAACACCCAAATTAGTGGAGAAAAAAAATGCAAAAAAACATTTGTACCCTAACTCTGGGGCTGGTTTTAGCCGCCCTCATGACAGCTTGCGGCGGCCAGAGCACACCCTCAGTAGAGCAAAACGTAACGCCCACACCATCCCCATACCGCGAATTGTTAGACAGCGAGCTTCGCGGTATGGATGACAAAACGATTGAAGATTACCTGACCGGCAAAGGGCTGGGGTTGGCTTTACCTGCCGAACTTAATGGTTATCCTGGACCTCGTCATGTAATGGATTTGGCAAGCGATTTGGAACTTACATCCGAGCAAGAGGCTGATATTCAGGCGTTGTTCGCAAAGATGGAACCACAAGCCATTGCCCTGGGAGAAGAAATTTTAGCGGCGGAAGCGGCCCTGGAAGAAGCCTTTCGTACAAAAACCATTGATGAAACCGGCCTGGCGGCACAATTGCAAGCCATTGCGGCATTAGACGCACAACTGCGGTTTGTCCACCTCAGCACCCATCTGGCGACGATTAAGATACTGTCGCCACATCAAGTCACGCGCTACAATGCTTTGCGCGGTTACGAAGAGATGCCGGCCAATCATGACCAACATTCAGGAGGGGGAAGTGGCTAAGAATCCTTAGCGTAATCCTCTGCTAATTGGGAAGGCACTTAACGGCCGTCTCCTCACTGATCACCCTATTTCACCAGCACGCCACGGCAATACGGCCGTTTCCCCACCCACAACCTACTAATCCACAAGTTATAAGTTGGGGAAACGGCCGTCTCCTCACCCACCATCAGCAATGGGCAAAACCTAGTCGGACTATTGGCGTTCTGCCTTTAAGGCACAAATGTGCCCATCAAACAAAATCCCCCTCTCCCTGCAAAACCATTAGTACGAATGTGTTCGTATCATCTGCATAAGACAACCCAATGCGAAGATCTGAGCCTTGATTCTCATAGAAGGCAGTAAACGCTTGCCGAGCGCCATAAATATGATCTTTGGGTCCATCAGAATCGGTAAATCTCACGGTGAAAGTCTGTACTCCTTCCTTCTTAAAGATGTCCATAGACACACTATGTCCAAAAAAGAATCTTACGTGCACTTTAGCGTTGTCCCAAATCAATGTTCCTTCGCCGGGAGTGCGGATGTTAGTGCGTATGTCAATCGCTTTGCTGTCAACGAACGGTTGCGTTACTACAGCATTATTACTCGCGTCTTCGTGGCCAATTTCCTTATGTTTTACACCTAACATTTCGATCTTTATAAAACGATCAGTAAAGTTTTGAATCTGCATTACTATGTCGTTCTCTTTGTCCTTAATCCGTTCGCTATTTAAAATAGTATCCCACACGCCAGTAATCTGATTGAATAATGACTCCGAAGCACCCAAGACAAACTCCGCTTTTTTTGACATTTTAATCCCTCATTTTGATATTTAACAAAGCTATCGATCTATTTTATCCAGTGTCTGAAAGACACTCTTTCCTTCAATTCTTAAATGCACTAGTTATTGAACATAAAGGTCGACTCCTCCATATGGATATATCTAATGTTAATGCTGTGTTAAATAAACGATAAGTAGTATGAAATTTTCCTGTTTACTTGCTGCCCAGGAAATTTCCCATTTTCCGGCACGTTGACCGTGATGTAGGCCTTCCATCCCGCCAGGCCATGGCCCCGGACAAGCGCACGCTCTCTACGCAGGGTTGTGGCGGTGTGTAAGCCGTTGTTCATAGGGGCAGCATACCCAGCTATCGTTCCCAAAGCGTGAATAAAAACGTGAAAGATTTTTGAAAATAATCTGTTGTTCGTTACACTTGCACACCAAAACAGGTAGGATGCATGTCCCGATTGACACTCTCCTTGCTGGGCTCGCTGCACATCGACATTGATGGCGTTTCTGCCAACATAGCTACCCGTAAAGCGGCCGCTCTACTCATTTACCTGGCTGTTACTGGTCATGCTCACGGCCGTGACACCCTGGCGGCGCTGCTCTGGCCTGAGTTTGACAGTGCGCAGGCCAAAGCGTCACTCCGTCGTGCCCTGGTTGATATTAAAAAAGCGATTGGTGACGGCTGGCTGATCATCCACCGGCAAAGTCTTGAACTAAACGAGCAAGCTGATATTCAACTGGATGTGCACACCTTTCGGTCGCTGTTGGCTTTACCCCCAGAACAGACAGAAGTGACAACCTTCACACAGGCGATAGACCTTTACCGGGCAGACTTCTTAAGCGGTTTTAGCCTGCGTGACAGCCCCGCCTTTGATGAGTGGCAATTTTTTGAGCAAGAAAATTTACGCCAATTGCTGGCCCATGCTTTAGAAACTGTCATTGGTTGGTATCAAGCGCGTGGTGAATTTCTGGAGGCGATTCCCTACGGCCGTCGCTGCGTCACCCTTGATCCGCTGCATGAGCCAGCCCACAGGCAGTTGATGCAGTTGTATGCCCATAATGGGCAGCAGGCGGCCGCTTTGCGCCAGTTTGAACTATGCCAGCGCCTGTTGGCAGAGGAACTGGGGGTTGAGCCTGACCCCACCACCACGGCCCTTTACCAGCAGCTAAAAAGCCAGCGCCCCCTTGCGCCACCCCAGGCCGCACACCGTTTTCCCGACGCGGATACACCCGCCAATCGGCATAACCTGCCGCCCAACCCAACCTCCTTTGTGGGTCGGGATGAGGAGCTGGGGCAGCTTGCTACCTTGCTGGATGATGCCCAGGTACGGCTGTTAACGTTGGTGGGGCTGGGGGGCGTCGGCAAAACGCGCCTGGCCTTGCAAGCCGCCGCTCAGCAGTTGGCTCATTTTCCCGACGGCGTCTGGTATGTTGATCTGGTACCTTTACAGACGGTTGACGAGGTGTTCACGGCCGTGGCCACCCTCCTTGACTTCACCTTTAGCGGTCCCGACTCACCCCACCAACAGTTTGGCGCCTATCTCAAAGAGAAAAAGATGTTGTGGCTTCTGGACAATTTTGAACATCTTGTGGATGATACCACCCCTCTCAGCAACGTGTTGAGCCAGGTGCCAGGTCTTAAGATCATCACCACTTCCCGTGAAAGGTTGGACCTGGCCGAAGAGTGGCTTTATCAAGTCGATGGCTTGTCATACCCGCAAGTCAATCCCATCATAGAACAATCCGCAGTGCAGCCAACCAATCTGCTGCCCCCATCTGTCAACAGGAACCAATTTACGGCCGTACAGCTATTTACTCAGCGAGCGCGGCAGGCCCAGCACAATTTTTCACTGCCCAAAGAAGAAACGCATGTCGTTCACATTTGCCAACTGGTCGAAGGCATGCCGTTGGCTTTGGAGCTGGCCGCTGCCTGGGTACGCCTGCTGCCGTGCTGGCAAATTGCCCATGAGATTCAGCAGAGCTTAGATTTTCTGGCCACCACCCAACGGAATGTCAGCGATCGTCACCGCAGCGTCCGCGCCGTCTTTGAATACTCCTGGCGCATGTTGTCGCCGTCAGAGCAAAATGTGTTGGCGCGGCTTTCTGTGTTTCGCGGGCGTTTTACGGCAGAAGCCGCCCAAGCTGTGGCCGATGCCACGCTCTTTACCTTGTATAGTTTGCTGAATAAATCGCTCGTGCGCCGAAATGGTCAAAACTATTATGAGCTGCATGAATTGTTGCGCCAGTTTGCCGCTCAAAAGCTAACCCACCTAGAGGCTGAACCGGACCGGGTGCCGGAACGCCATATGGCTTACTACACCACGTTCTTGCATCATCATGAAAAGGCTTTGTTTGGTGCAGAGCAAACGGCCGTCATTACCTTGATTGGTCAAGAAATTGACAATGTGTATCAGGCATGGTTGTGGGCCGCCCAAAACGGCCGTATTGCCGCTCTGAACCAATCATTTCAGGCAATGTACCACTATCATGCCATGCGCAGCCGCTATCAATTAGGCGAACGACTATTTGCCCAAACTTTGGCTAAACTGGAACCTTATCTGCCTATTGCAGATAAAAAAACGAATGTCCTTTTGACAAAATTAACAGTTTATCGAGGTGAATATCTGTATACATTGGGCAAAATAAATGAAGCCGAAAAGACTTTACGTCAGGCATTATCTATTACGCACCATTTTCAGATGGAAAACGAACGAGAGTTAGCGACACAAACGCTGGGTGTGATTACCTATCTACAGGGAAATTATACGGAAGCCAAACAATTGTTAGCAGGGGCACTCGAACTGGCCATAAATTTAAGCGATCTACACCGTCAAGCATATATTTTGATGTCTATGGGAGCCGTGGAACAAGCTTTAGGTAACTATGCTGAAGCTCAAAAATGGCATCAGACCAGTTTAAATATGTTTGACGATCTTAATTACCAGTGGGGAACTGCCAATACACAACGTTTTTTAGGTCTCACCGCTTATCATCAGGGTCATTATGCCCAGGCCCAACTCTATTATCAACAAAGCCTGGAACTTTGCCAATCGCTTAATTATGAAACGGGCATTGCCCTGGCTTTGAATCATTTGGGCACCGTGGCAGAGTCTTCTAATCAGGTAGAGGAAGCACACCGTCTTTATCAACAAGCCCTTGTATATGCGCAGGAAAGCCACGCGCGCTGGAGTGAAGCAGCTACCTTGCAAAATCTAGGCCGCATTTTTAGCGTGTTAGATCAACAGAAAAAAGGATGGCATCATTTATGCCAGGCATTAGATATAGCAATGCAAACCGAAGCCATACCTCTGATCTTAGACATTTTAATGGATATAACCCACCCATTGGAAGTGGCGAAGCAGCATGAACAAGTACTGATGATCGCCACGTTTGTTTCCCAACACCCGGCTAGTCGTTGGGAAACACAACTTAAGGCCAGTCATCTACAGGCAAAATTAGCTTCTTCTACAATACCCCAGATAGTTTTGAAGGAGCCAAATACACTACAGCACATTGTCAACAAAATCATCAACTCTCCACATTAATCGTCATTTCACAATTTTTATTAAGCTGCTAACGCATATTTTTAGCAGCTTAAGTACCAGAAGGGGATAAAATGGACGGAACACAAAAGGTTTCAAGTTCCCAAAATGACGGCGTTGCCCGAGATAAAACTTTTAGCAGCTCGCCTTTTTACATAGAAGGTAAGGATGTTTTTCCCAATGAAGTAGATCAAGTTAAACAAGGGGGGCTTTATGTGATGGATGATGCCGGAGGCGTTGTATTTCAACTATTTACCGACCCCACAGATCAACCCTCAGGTACAATCGACTTAAACGACAAGAAAGCCGAGATTTATGCCAGTCCGAACAGCATAAAAGCAACATCCTATAAACAATCGGCGCCAAATGGGGAGCAGTCACCTGTAACTCACGACGCTAGTTTGTGTATCCACAATTTAGTGCCTACCAACCGGCGCGGGCTCAAATCAGGTAAAAAATTTATGGTAACGATAAAGGGGAAAGAAGGGCAGGCGTTTAGTTTATACAATGTTCATGATCTAAATGGTCAGACACCTGTTATCCACACACGCCGCCCTATATGTGATCCAAAGCAACCCACAAAAACAGAAATTCATGGCATGGTGTATGTTGAAAACGACACGATTGTATACATGGGCTATTTGGAAAAAGTAACAATCACCATCGAGGATCACAACGGTCACTTCTGTGATGATAGCTAAATATAAAAATACCTCAGCAAGGGATAGAGACTATGACCACAGGATCACTCGTCATTGTGGGCACGGGCATTCAATACGGCACCCATATCACCGCCCAGGCAGAGCGCTTTATTCGGGCAGCCGATAAGGTGCTGTATGTGATTCCGGGCCCATGGGCCGAGGCGTGGATGCAGTCGCTTAATGTTACGGCCGAACCCCTCATTCCTCTCTACGACAACAACAAGCGCCGTTTAGACACCTATGGGCAGATGGTAGAACGAATTATGACGGCCGTGCGCCAGGGGCTGCATGTGTGCGCGGTCTTTTACGGCCATCCGGGGGTTTTTGTGCTGCCTTCCCATGCGGTGATTAAGCAGGCGCACCAGGAAGGTTTCCCGGCCTTTATGTGTCCCGGCGTGTCGGCTGAAGATTGCCTCTTTGCTGACCTGGGCGTAGACCCGGCCGTCAGCGGCTGCCAAAGCTTCGAAGCCACTGACTTCCTGGTGCGCCATCGCCGTTACGACCCGTACAGCAGTCTGGTCATCTGGCAGATTGGCGTGATCGGACACCTGGGTAAAACGGCTACCAAAGAGAAACGCGGCATCCGTATGTTAGCAGAGGTGTTGGCGGCCGACTATGGCCGTGACCATGAAGTGATCGTCTATGAAGCCGCACCGCACCCCGACTATATCTCTCGCATCGAGCCCATCCCTTTGTACCAGCTGCCAGAGGCACGCCTGATGTCTATCTCTACACTTTATGTACCGCCCAAAGGGGAGAAACCGGTAGATGAAGAACGTATGACCACGTTAGGATTAACCGTCGACGATATTATCAAAGAGTGGTAGGCCTTAGATTTCTTGTAGAAGCCCCCATCGACAAAAAGTTGTCGCTAAAATGATTAAACAACAACACCGAGCATAGCCAACAACTGGTGCATCTCGGTTTGCACCTTACCATACTGAACATCGAGGTCGGTCTGATTTTTTCGGATGCGGTGCGCCAGGGTCTGCAAGTGTGTGCCGTCTTCTACGGGCATCCTGGCGTTGCTGGCTTATATTGTTTTGGCTTATACCCCTCGAAAGTGGTATTCTAAGGTTAGAGTCATAAGGTTAGTGCGTATATACCTCACTCAAATTTGACAGCCTTTGTTGACCGCCACAAAAAGTTCAAAAGGAGCGTAAGTTATGGTACCTAAATATCGGAAGATGTTCTTCCTGCCCGTTTTCCTGTTATCATTATTGATCGTGACAGCTGCCTTCGGCAGGGGCACTAGTTATGCCAACCAGTCAACGGCGGCCATACGCCTCAAGGCTGTACAATTTACGCCTGGGTCAGGTGAAAGACCTCAGATTCCACCGGGCCTGGCCGTTTCTGGCTATGCGCAAGGCCAACGTGGTTATTACATCGTTCAGTTTGCTGGTCCGGTATTGCAGGCCTGGAAAGATGATGTAACGACTGCTGGCGCCGATATTCTTGGCTACATTCCTGATTTTGCTTTTAAGGTGCGTATGACACCAGCCCAGGCAGCCCAAGTTGATGCTTTGGATAGTGTGGTCTGGGTGGGCATTTACCAGCCAGCCTACAAGCTCGATCCAGCCCTACAGCAAAATGGCACCCATCTTTACCGGGTTAGAATAGAAAGTGGGGCCCCTGAGGAAGCGGCGGCGACGGCCGTGGCCCGCAGTGGCGCTCAAGTTTTAAATCGGTCCAATCATACATTAGTCGTCACGGCCAATTCTGCCCAACTTAATGCCATCGCCAACGTACTAGATGTGGCCTGGGTCGAAAACTTTGTGTTCAAAGAAAAGCATAATGAATATGGCGCCGGTGTCATTTTAGGCGCCAATACCGCCAATGCCAATGGCTATGATGGTTCAACCCAAATTGTTGCCGTCGCCGACACGGGCATCGGCAATGGGACTGCCTCTGGCGCGCATCCCGATATTCCGGCCGGCCGCGTCACCGCCATATTTGATTGGGCTGCCAGCAGTGTGGGCGGCTGTTATACTGCCATCAACGACGGTGCCGTAGACGTAGACAGCGGTCACGGCACGCATGTGTCCGTCTCTGTCTTAGGCGACGGTGGCCCTTCAGGCGAAGGTAAAGGCACAGCTCCTGCCGCCAGCCTCGTTTTCCAGGCCGTAGAAGATTATGCCGATATGAAAGGCCAATGCGCCTTGCTTTACCCTGACGGCTATTACCTGTTGGGCCTGCCCGATGATCTGCACGCCTTGTACCAACAAGCCTACAACGCTGGTGCCCGCGTCCACAGCAACTCCTGGGGCAGCGACGCTGCCGGTGATTACACTCAGGACAGCGCCGATACCGATGACTTTGTCTGGAACAACCAGGATATGCTCATCACTTTCTCCGCGGGCAATGACGGCTTTGACAACAATGCCGATGGTGTCGTAGATAGCGACAGCACCGGCTCGCCAGCGACGGCCAAGAACGTCCTCACCGTCGGGGCCAGCGAAAATGATCGCCAGGGTAATTACCAGTGTGATACCGGCCTGACGTACACATCATCAGACGCTTACCAAACCGGCCAAACCTGCAGCAGCATGGGGGGCAATCAGCTAAACTTCCTGGGAACCTGGGGCCAACGTTACGGCTTCCCCACCAATCCGCTCAAGGATGATGTTACCGCCGGAAATGCGGAACAAATGGCGGCCTGGTCAAGCCGTGGCCCAACGGATGACGGCCGTATTAAACCTGACGTTGTCGCGCCCGGCACCTGGATCCTCTCCGGTTATTCCAGCCTCTATCAGCAAGGGTACGGCGACCCGGTTAACCCGCAAAATGGGTTGTACCAATGGGACGGTTGGGGTATGCCTTTGAACGTGGCCTACAAGCACATGGGCGGCACGTCTATGTCCAATCCCATTGCAGCCGGGGCTGCCGCCGTTGTCCGCGACTATTATCAGGAAGCGCAAAACCATGCCGCCAGCGCTGCCCTGGTCAAAGCCACCCTCATCAATTCGGCCCACGATATGCTCGACGAGAATAATGACGGGGCCAACGACAACGATTTTCCCATCCCCAATATCCATGAGGGCTGGGGCCGGGTCGATCTGGTAAACGCCACTGACGGCAGCCATCAATATGTTGATGACGCCATCGGTGTCAGCACCGGCGGCACAGCCAGCCATCAGTTCACGGTGCAGGCGGCCGGTTCGGCGCTTAAGGTGAGTCTGGTGTGGAGCGATTTTGCCTCTACCGCCGCCGCCGGCGCCAACCTGGTGAACGATCTTAATTTGGTAGTGACTGCCCCTGGGGGAACCCAATACAAGGGGAACGTCTTCAGCGGCGGCTGGTCGCAGACCGGCGGCAGCGCCGACAACATCAACAACGTTGAAAACGTTTATGTGCAATCGGCGGCAGCCGGCACCTGGACGGTCCAGGTGAGCGGAGCCAACGTACCACAAGGTCCGCAACCCTTCGCCCTTGTGGTCGATGGCGATTTGGGTGGCCAACCGGACAACCCGCCCGCCGTCAGCATCGTCAATCCGCCGGAAGCTGCCACTATCTCTGGTACGGAGCTGATTCAGATCGCCGTGACGGACGAGGATCCGGCCGGCACGCTGACCGTTGAGTGGAACATCGACGGTGGCCTCTGGCAGCCGGCTGTCTGGAACGGTACTTCGGGTTACTATGAGGCAAACTGGGATACAACGGCCGTGGCCGACGGCGCACACACTGTCAACGCTCGAGCTACCGACAGTGCCCTGCAAACTGGAATTGACGCCAACAACGTGACCGTGCAAAACAGCGCGCCGCCCGATATGCATGTTGGTGACCTGGACAGCAGCACTTCAACCGGTCGGGGCGGCAAATGGAACGCCACCGTTACCATCACCATTCATGATAATTCAGATAATGTGTTGGCCAATGCCACCGTCAATGGCTTGTGGAGTGCGGGTGCTAATGGTTCTGACTCCTGTGTTACCAACAGCAGCGGACAATGCAGCATCAACAAGAATAACATCAACAAAAATTCCAGCAGCGTGACGTTTACGGTAACGAATGTGACGCATGGCTCGTTTACATACAATGCCAGTGCTAACCATGACCCTGATGGCGACAGCAATGGCACGAGCATGGTCATTCTAAAGCCTTAAGCGGTACCTTTTGCCAAAACTGTTGAGGGTTCCTAACGCCATCTAATACAAAGATAACACCCCTTGTTTACCCTTTTGACCCCGACTACCATGACGTAGTCGGGGTTATTCTTTGGAAGCAAAAATCGCAGAACTCTTTACGCCAGAAAAATGGTTGGGCCGGGCCATTTTACCCGGCGGGTATGCCCTCACGCCATTTTCTGGCGCATTACAGCCACTACTTTGACGCCGTTGATGTAGACGCCGCGCCCCTGTCCGGCTCAGGGCGGCCACAAGGGTCGCCCCTACCAAAGATTGCAGAACTTCTGTTACAGCAGATCCTTTGTTACTGTGAACTGTAAAATGAAATTGCCGAGGCCGTCAAAAAATGGTTTTTGTACGTGAGCGTATTCATTTGCTAATTGGGAAGGCACTTCTTTATCACCAATATACTTTCCGATTATTGCTGTGAGATTTCCGGCGTCATCTTCTTTTATATTGAAGCCTTCTATAATAGGAAGCGTCGCCACTCGACGTTGGGCTATCTCAGCCCGGAGGCCTACGAACAGGCCTATTATCAACATCAGTTAGCCTTAACTGAGTGTCCATAAAAATGGGGGAAGATCACAGCAAAAGTTTTTTATACCGTGACTACCGTCACCCTAACATTGACAGCCGAGCCCATCCTCTTTAAAATGGTGCCTAAAATAGTATCTTCGGGGCAGGGTGAGGGTGTTATGCACCCAATTCCCGACCGGCGGTGTGATCTTATAACTTGATCAAGCCCGCGACCCTGGCCAGGCGATATGCCTGGTCGGGTGGATTCGGTGAGAAGCCGAAGCCGACGGTATAGTCCGGATGGGAGAAGATGCAACAGCCGCCAAAACAAACCACCTGCATGGGTGATTGGTTTTGGTGTGGTATGTCACTTTTCTCACGCCCCCGCGTTATGGATGACGACGGGGGCGTGTTGGTAAGTGGTATATATAATGCAGCCATTCCACCAGAAAGTGAGGCTTTTCTCTGGTCATGGTAAGTCATGACCTAAAAGGCCAACTTCTTCAGAGGGAGTGGGTATTTATTTGTTGCTTTTCCTTGCTCCGAAAGAGACTATCTTTCGGAGTTTTTTATGCGAGAACACGAACATTTTATGCAGCGGGCCCTGGCACTGGCAGAACATGGCCTGGGCCATACCAGTCCCAACCCGGTCGTCGGGGCAGTCATCGTACGGCAGGGGCAAATTTTAGGCGAAGGTTACCACCGCCAGGCAGGATGCGCTCACGCGGAAGTAGAGGCTCTAGCAGCCGCCGGCGAAGCGGCACGGGGGGCTACCCTCTACGTCACCCTTGAACCTTGTAATCACCACGGCCGTACCCCCCCCTGCACCAACGCCATCCTCGACGCTGGCATTGCCGAACTGTTTTATGCTATGGTCGACCCTAATCCCCATGTGGTCGGCCACGGCCGTCAGCGGCTGGTGGAAGCGGGTGTGAAAGTACATGAGGGTCTATGCGCCGCCGAAGCCCGGCATCTCAACCGCTTCTTTTTCCATTATGTTACCAGTGGTCGACCTTACGTCATGGCTAAATTTGCCGCCAGCCTGGACGGCAAAATTGCTACGCGCAATGGTGAAAGCCAGTGGATTACCGGGCCGGAAGCCCGGCAGCAAGGTCATCTGTTACGTCAGGCGGTGGATGCTATTCTGCTAGGGGCCGGCACAGCCATCGCCGATAATCCCCGCCTGACCACCCGCCTGACACAGGATGATGTACGTCACCCGCTGCGCATTGTGCTGGACAGCCACGGCCGTGTGCCCCTTACAGCACAACTTTTTAGCCCCGAGCTGCCAGGCCGCACCATGGTGGCCACGACCGCCGCCATGCCCGCTGCTCATCAGGCTGCCCTGGAGCGGCAACAAGTAGAAACAATGATGTTACCGACAACGCCCACTGGCCAGGTAGACCTGGAACAACTGCTGATCGCCTTAGGCCACCGCCAGATACTTAGCCTTCTGGTTGAAGGCGGGGGGCAAGTATTGGGCAGCTTCTTTGATGCCGGCCTGGTTAACGAAGTTTACACTTTTCTAGCGCCCCTTATTATTGGTGGTGCCGGCGCCCCCAGCCCTGTAGAGGGCTTTGGGCCGGCCAAACTGGCCCTGGCCCGGCAGCTGCAGAATGTTTCTATAGCACAAGTCGGCAATGATTTTATGATTAGAGGAGTGGTAGAAACAACCAGATGTTCACCGGAATTGTTGAAGAAATAGGCACTATCAGCCAAGTGCAGCGCACAGGCCAACCCTATGAACTGACCATCCAAGCTCAGACCGTCTTGGAGGGAACACGCCTGGGAGACAGTATCGCCGTTAACGGCACCTGCCTGACCGTTACCCGTTTGGCCGCCGCCAGCTTCACCGTGGGGGTCTCACCAGAAACACGCACCCGCACCAACCTGGTTCACCTGCGTGAAGGAAGCAGCGTCAACCTGGAACGGTCATTGACACCCACCAGCCGCATGGGCGGCCATTTTGTGCAGGGCCATATAGACAATACCGGTATCGTGACCGCCTTTCGCCCTGAAGAGAATTCGTTGTGGGTGACCATCCAGGCTCCTGAAGACCTGATGCGTTACATTGTGCCTAAAGGGTTTATCGCCCTGGATGGCGTCAGTTTAACCGTTGTAGATGCCAGGGATGATCACTTTACTGTCATGCTTGTTGACTATACGCAGCAACACATTGTGCTGTCTGCACAAAAGCCTGGTTATCAAATTAACATTGAAGTAGATGTGCTGGGTAAATACGTCGAAAAAATTATCAACCACCGTTTGGTTACAAAAAAGGACATTAGCCTGGAATTCCTGGCCGAACATGGTTATAGATGAGGTGCAGTGATGGGTTTAGCAACAATCGAAGAAGCCATTGCGGATTTTCGTGCTGGCAAGTTTGTCATCATCGTAGACGACAAAGACCGAGAAAATGAAGGGGATCTGACCATCGCCGCAGAGTTTGCCTCGCCGGAAGCCATTAATTTTATGGCCAAGGAAGGGTGCGGCTTAATTTGTGTTGCCATGACCGGCGCCATGTTAGACCAGCTGCAGCTGCCGCTGATGGTACCGCCTGCGCAAAATCAGTCTGGGTTTAGCACGGCTTTTACCGTTTCTGTGGAGGCGCGCCAAGGGGTGACGACAGGTATCTCCGCTTATGATCGGGCGCGCACCATAGAGGTGTTGATAGATCCCCACAGCCGGCCAGAACATCTGGTGCGGCCCGGGCACGTTTTCCCCTTACGGGCAAAGGATGGCGGTGTTTTGGAACGCCGCGGCCAGACGGAAGCAAGTGTAGACCTGGCCCACCTGGCTGCTTTGACACCGGCGGCCGTTATTTGTGAGATCATGGCTGACGACGGCACCATGGCCCGGCTGCCAGCGCTGCAAGAATTTGCTGCCCGCCACGATGTCAAAATTATCTCGGTAGCCGATCTGGTGACGTATCGTTGCCAGAAGGAGAATGGCTGGGGGCGGCCACCAACGGCCGTGACCTCATCCCGATTAACGGCCGCCCCTACCTACGCGCCTGATACCCCCTATACTCCCTGGATTAAAAAAGTGGCCACGGCCGTATTACCGACCACCTATGGCCATTTCCAGGTGATCGCCTATCAAGACAGCCAGCATCAGGAACACCTGTTACTGCGCATGGGGGATATCTCTGGGATGCCCCCGCTGGTACGGCTTCATTCCGAATGCCTGACGGGAGATGTTTTAGGTTCGCTTCGTTGTGATTGTGGTGAGCAGCTGCAAACCGCTCTGCAACGTATTGCTCAGGAAGGGCATGGCTTGCTGCTCTACCTGCGCCAGGAGGGGCGGGGCATTGGGTTGGCCAACAAGATTCGGGCTTACGCCTTGCAAGACCAGGGATTCGACACCGTCGAGGCCAACACACACCTCAATTTTCCCGTTGACGCCCGAACATATTACGTGGCAGCCGCCATGTTGCGCCATCAGGGGGTGACGGCCGTGCGCCTCATGACCAACAACCCGACTAAAGTGAGCGGCCTGGAAGCCCATCACATCCAGGTGGTTGAACGCATCCCACACTGGGTTCCGCATCGCAAAGAGAATCAATATTATCTTCAAACCAAAGCCGAAAAGATGGGGCATTGGTTAGGCGAAGACCTGGTTAGAAGATAACGTAACGAGGCCGTATCTGCTCAGAAGCCTATGGCGTTATCTGCGGGTCATATGAAGCATTTAGACACACATCTCAATTAACTTAACAGTGTAATAAAATAAGGAGAAACAAACATGGGTAAACATTTCTCAGGAACTATGGTAGGCACCGGGCTAAAAATTGGCCTGGTAGCTTCCCGCTGGAATGATTTTATGGGCAGCAAACTGCTGCAAGGGGCCCAAGACACCCTCATACGCCATGGTATCGCCGAAGCCGATATTGACGTGGCTATGGTTCCCGGCAGCTTTGAGCTGCCCCTGGCTGCGCTCAAGATGGCCAAAAGCGGCCGTTATGACGCTGTGGTTTGCCTGGGCGTTGTCATTCGTGGGGCGACACCCCATTTCGATTATGTGGCCGGTGAGGCGGCCAAGGGCATTGCTCAGGCCTCCTGGCAAAGTGGTGTGCCTGTAACTTTTGGTGTCGTCACCAGCGATACCATTGAACAAGCTATCGAGCGGGCTGGCAGCAAATCTGGCAACAAAGGTGCTGAAGCAGCCCTGGCAGCCATCGAAATGGCCAATCTGCTGCGCCAATTAGAGTGACGGATTTCCCCCAAGTGTAGTGAGAAACCCCTCCTTCAGAACGTCCACCCACGACAAACAATGATGCTCGATGGGCAATGGCGTGTAGTCATTGACCCGTTTAAGAGCAGTTATTACAATCATGGTGGCTCATATAGGAGGATGTTTTGAACACTGAAGCTTACCTGAAACGAATTAACTATCATGGTTTACCGGCCCCCACGGCCGAGACGTTAAGACAATTACACCTGGCTCACTTGCTGGCCGTCCCTTTTGAAAACCTGAGCATCCATGCGGAGGAGCCAATCATCCTTGATGATGTGGCCTTATTTGACAAGATTATAGGGCGCCAACGTGGCGGCTTTTGCTACGAGCTCAATGGGTTGTTTGCCGCCTTACTGCGTGCCCTCGGCTTTCATGTGATCATGCTTTCAGCCGCCGTGATGAGTACCGATGAAGCCTTCGGACCAGAATTCGACCACATGACGCTTATGGTCACGCTTGAAGAGCGTTGGCTGGTGGATGTAGGCTTTGGTGATTCATTCCGTGAGCCATTGCGCCTGGATTACCGGGGGGAACAAGACCAGGGTGAACGTGCCTATCGCCTTGATGCCGACGGCGATCATTTGATTTTGAGGCAGCGTGACCCTGATAAGACTTGGGAGGCTCAATACCGCTTCAGCCTAACGCCTTATGCCTACCCCGACTACGCTGCTATGTGCCATTACCACCAGACCGCCCCCGCCTCACATTTTACACAGCGCCGCCTTTGTTCACGAGCGACACCCACCGGGCGCATAACTTTGAGCGAGACACGGCTCATTAAAACCGAAAATGGCGTACGCCACGAGCAAGCGCTGCCAAACGAGGCAGCCTATGCTGAAGCACTGCGTGATCACTTTGGTATTACTATGGCTGGTTGATGTTTTGCGACGAGTTTTCTTAAGCAGCTGGGCGCCCTCTCCCAGATTGCACCCATTCATTGCAACCCTCCTGTTCTGTTTTAAAAACTGCGGTTATACTGAAATCTATAATTTGAGGAAGATCGAAAGAGTGTTTGTAAATACGGCCGTGTAACGTATGGGCCGGAAGAGATTGTTTTATCCTCATTATCAATTTACCGCTTATTGTTGTGTATTTGTTCTTGAAAATTAGGAGAAAAAAATGACCCGACGACAGATCCCTTTGCTATTCACCCTTGTCCTGACGCTGTTGTTATTTAGCGGCGGCTCTGTGCTGGCTGAAACCAGTGTCTTCATTAACGAAATCCATTATGATAATGTCGGCACGGACGTCGGCGAAGCCATTGAAATTGCCGGCCCGGCGGGCACTAACCTGGCCGGTTGGAGTCTGGTACTGTACAACGGTAGTGGCGGCGCCGTCTATGACACCACGGCTCTTAGTGGTGTGCTTCCCAACCAGCAAAACGGGTTTGGCACCATATTTGTGTCGTATCCCAGCAACGGCCTCCAGAACGGTTCACCTGATGGGGTAGCCCTGGTAGATGCCAGCAGCAATGTGGTGCAGTTTCTTAGTTACGAAGGCACCTTCACGGCCGTGGGAGGTCCCGCCAATGGATTACTCAGTACCGACATCGGCGTCAGTGAAACTTCTACCACCCCTGTTGGGCACTCCTTACAACTGGTAGGCAGTGGCCAGACCTATGAAAATTTCACCTGGGCTGCCGCCGCGCCTAACACCTTTGGCGCCGTCAACAGTGGCCAAAGCTTTGTAGGGGCGGCCGCTGACCCCCTGATCAATGAATTTGTCCTGAATCATGTAGGCACAGATACCCACGAATATGTGGAAATCGCTGGCGACGCCACGACCAATTATGCTGCCTTTTCTATTCTGCAAATTGAAGGGGACGGCAGCGGTGCGGGCACCGTAGATGGTGTGATCGCTGTGGGTACCACAAACGCAGCCGGTTACTGGACAACTGGCTTCCAAAGTAACGTCTGGGAAAACGGCACCGTAACCGTGCTGCTGGTGGAAGGCTTTAGCGGCAGTGTGGGGCTTGACCTGGATACCGATGACAACGGCACCCTGGACAGCACCCCCTGGGCCCGCCTGGTAGACGGGGTGGCCGTCACTGATGGTGGCGCAGGCGACCAAACCTACGCCGACACCACCCTTACCCCCACCTTTGACGGGGGTACGTTCACGGTGGGCGGCGCCTCACGCATCCCTGACCGAACAGACACCGGCAGCCCCACTGATTGGCGGCGCAACGACTTTGACGGCGCCGGGCTGCCCGGGTTTACCGGTACGCCCGTCGCGGGTGAGGCCCTTAACACACCGGGCGCAGTGAATGCGGCCGTCGCCACGACCCCCACCCTGGTGATCAACGAAATAGATTATGACCAACCCGGCACGGATACGGCCGAGTTTATAGAGATCAAGAATGTGGGCACCACGGCCGTCAATCTGAATGGTGTCACCCTGGAACTGGTTAATGGTAACGGTGGTGGGGCAGCCATCTACCAGACCATTGCGCTGCCAGCCACCTCCCTGGCGGCCGCAGACTATTTTGTTGTCTGCGCCAATGCGGCCACAGTAGCCAACTGTGATCTGGACGTTACCCCAGATACCAACCTGGTGCAAAATGGCGCACCTGATGCTGTAGGGCTGCGTTACAATGGTGAACTGCTAGACGCGGTCAGCTATGAAGGTAACACCGGCGCACCCTACACCGAAGGCTCGGGTGCCGGCCTTGTTGATGATGGTGCCCAGGCCAGCGAGAGCATCTCTCGTTGTGAAGATGGCAACGACACCAACCAGAATAATGTGGACTTTGTCTTAAAGGCCAGCACACCCGGTGAAACCAATGCCTGCGGCGGTGGCGGCGGTGGTATTGGCAGCTGTGGGGACCCGGCTACCTTTATCCACCAGATTCAAGGCAGCGGCCTGACCAGCCCCCTTGTGGGCACAACGGTGGTCATTGAAGGTGTTGTCGTTGGTGACTTCCAGAATAATGGCCAACCGGACAATGGCGAGTTAAATGGCTTCTACGTACAGGAAGAAGACAGCCAGGCCGATGGGAACGCCGCCACGTCAGAGGGCATCTTTGTGTTTGCACCCGCCGCGGTTGACGTGCTGGTTGGCGACCTGGTGCGGGTTGGCGGCACGGTGATAGAGTTTACCACCAGTGGTGGGGCTTCCCTGACCGAACTGGGCAGCGTCAGTGAGATGCTGGTGTGTGCCACGCCGGCGGCGATGCCGGCCGCCACGGCCGTTACACTGCCGGTAAGCACCGTCAGTGACTTTGAACGGTATGAAGGCATGCTGGTACGCTTCCCACAGGCGCTCACTATCTCTGAATACTTTAACTTTGACCGCTTTAACGAGATCGTGCTCACGCTGGGGCGGCTGCCGCAGCCTACGTCCGTAGTGGAACCGGGACCCGATGCCATCCTGATGGCCCAATCCCATACCCTTCACCGCATCACGCTGGATGACGGCCGTTCCAACCAGAACCCTGATCCGGCCATTCACCCGAACGGTAATATCTTTGACCTGACCAACCTTTTCCGTGGCGGCGACACCGTGCAAGAAGTCACCGGTGTCATCGACCACAGCTTTGGCCTCTACCGCATTCAACCTACCCAGGGGGCGGCTTTTACGCAGCAAAACCCCCGACCGGCCGCGCCAGCTGCAGTAGGCGGCAACCTGACGGTAGCCAGCTTTAATGTGCTTAACTACTTCTCCACCATTGACACCGGCGCTTCCATCTGTGGTCCGGCGGCCAACCAGCAATGCCGGGGGGCAGATACCCCTGAAGAGTTCGTGCGTCAACGGACAAAGATCATTGCCGCGCTGACAGCCATCAACGCCGACGTGGTCGGCCTGATCGAGCTGGAAAACCACGCCACCGATGCGGCGCTGCAAGACCTGGTGGCCGGGCTAAATGACGCTTTAGGTGCCGGCACGTATGCCACCATCAGCACCGGCCCCATTGGGACCGATGCCATCAAAGTAGCCCTTATTTACAAACCCGCCACGGTAACACCGGTGGGCGGTTATGCCATCCTTGATTCGTCGGTAGACAGCCGTTTCCTGGATACAAAAAACCGGCCGGTGCTGGCCCAAACCTTTATGGCCAATGCCGATGGAGCCCGGGTGACAGTGGCTGTCAATCACTTAAAGTCCAAGGGGTCTGCCTGTCTAGACGTTGGTGATCCAGATGCCGGCGACGGCCAGGGCAACTGTAACCTGACACGCACCGCTGCCGCCCAGGCATTGGTCGACTGGCTGGCAGCTGACCCCACCGGCAGCGGCGATCCCGATTTCCTCATCATCGGTGACTTAAACGCTTATGATAAGGAAGACCCCATTGACGCTGTTCGTGCCGGGTCTGATGACACGCCGGGCACCAGTGATGATTACAACGATCTGATAGCCCTCTTCCAGGGTGAACTGGCCTACTCTTTTGTTTTTGACGGGCAGATCGGTTATCTGGACCATGCCTTGGCCAATACCAGCCTGACGGCACAAGTGACGGGGGTAACAGAATGGCACATCAACAGCGATGAGCCTGACCTGCTGGACTATGATATGACCTTTAAGCAGGATGCCCAGGACGCCCTGTATGAGCCAAACGCTTACCGCTCCTCTGATCATGACCCGGTGATTATTGGGTTAGACCTTAATGCCGCACCTGTGTGCAGCACGGCCGTGGCCAGCCCCTACAGTCTCTGGCCGGCCAACCACCACTTTGTCCCCGTCAGCATCCTGGGGGTGACTGACCCGGATGGGGATGCCGTGACCCTCACCATCACCAGCATCTTCCAGGATGAACCGGTGATGGGCCCCGGCAATAAGAGCGATATAGATGGCATGGGGGTGGGTACAGCCACGGCCCAACTACGAGCCGAACGCTTAAGTGGCAACGGCCGTGTCTACCACGTGTACTTTACGGCCGTAGATACACACGGCAGCAGCTGTTCCGGCGAGGTGCTGGTGGGTGTACCCAAGAGTCAGGGCAGCGGCGGCGAGCCCATCGATGATGGCCCCCTGTATGATTCCACGATTGCACAGTAGCCGCATGGTATAAAAAAGGGTAATACATAAAAGCCGGGTGGTTTTCACATCACCCGGCTTTTTGTCGTCAGCCTGCTTTAAGGCATAGGCCTTATCTATGGCCTGCCGCTATTTATGAGATCCAGGCTTCTGTTACTTCGCCGATCCAGCCAGTGGCCGTTTTGGTGAATTCCATCACAAAACCACCGCCGCTAAGGTACATCGTCTGGGAATCTTCCGCCCGCATCCAGGTATTGTCCAGAGCTACCCGCGCCTGTGTGTCAGAAAGGGCTGTGATCTCTGAAAACCTCAGGTAAAGGAAGTCACCTTTTTCATTGGCCAGGCTCTGAATCTGCTCTGGCGTCAGTAATATCAGGGTGATCCCCGGCAGTTCAGGCACCAGCGCGGCGGGAATGTTTTCCGTAGAGAGCACAATATCATCCTGTTCGGCCGTCAGCAGCCCATAATCGGGGATCTCTTTGGCTACCAAGGCGCGTTCCAACGTCAGGTGGATCAATTCGGCCGTATCTTCTGGTGACAGTGTTAGGGTAGGTGCATCACCTTCACCCGTCTCTTCATCGAACGGTACATTGTCCATTTCCAAAACAAAGGTGTTGGTGACCCCGTTTGCGTCTATGGTGTACGTGCCGGCAGCCAGGCCATACACATCCAGGACTACGCTTTCTTGAAAACCCACCAACTGCTGGGTACACATCGCTTCGGCTGGGCGCTGGGTGGTAACCTGTACAAAAAAGGTATTGCCTTCTTGGGTGGTGGTGATGCTGCCTAGCGTGGTGCAGCCATCTCCCAGATAACCGGCGATACTGGCGTGTATCTGCACTGGGAAGGATTCCAGGATCATAATCTCTATGGATTCGACCTGTGCCTGGCCGGTAATTGTCTCTTCAGCATCGGCCGCAGGTTCTTCGGCATGGGCCGTAGGCGTGGGATCATCCGAGCTAACAGACTGGTTTGGGTCAGATGGGGTCCCGGTTAGTGTATCTGTAAAAGCTGGTTCGCCTCCAGAGACGCCGCTGCAAGCCACCACGGCCAACAGCAGGAACAGCAGCAAAAAGTGTAATCGTTTTTGTTTCATGGTTAAACTCTCCTTTTTTGCAAGTAAAATAGCCAAGTTTGGCTTCACCTTGACAGTTATCTAACGTCAAAGACAGCTCATTTGTTCCCGGTTTGGGCCTTTTGTCAGGGATTGCTGAGGCAGGCAGAAGAAACAAAGTGACGTAATGGAGCCTAAAAGATAGCGCTTTAAGAACTGTTGTTTACAATAGACAGATAACGGTATCAGGTACCCCCAGATGAGAGCAGTTTGGAACGGAAAGTTATTTAGAGATCATCCTATGAAAACACAATTTATTCTGACCCCTTATTTTTTAGATCAGCCGTTACCTCCGTTAGAGGCGCTGGCTAAATCTGGTTGGTTTGTCAACCACCAACCATTGTCAGGGACAGACGTACCCTCAAGAGTGGTGGCACTTCATGGGGCCCTGGCTCACCAGGTCGCCGCCTCCCTTCGCGCCAATCGACTCCCTGTTTCTATTGCGGGCGATTGTTGTACAACCATTGGTGTGATGGCCGGTTTACAACGAGCCGGCATTGAGCCAACCTTGATTTGGTTCGATGCTCACGGCGATTTTAACACCTGGGAGACTACACCGAGCGGCTTTCTGGGCGGCATGCCCCTGGCTATGTTGGTGGGGTTAGGCGAGCAAACGATGTTACACGCTCTTGGTCTTCCACCTTTGGCACCAGCGCACATTATTCTTACAGACGGCCGTGATTTGGATCCCGGCGAACAGGAACTAATTGCCGGGTGTGACGTGGTACATCTGCGCGATCCTCTTCAGCTGTTGGATTATGACCTGGGAGATCGGCCGTTATACGTTCATTTTGACACAGATATTATCAACCCGTTGGACGCACCTGCGATGAGCTACGTCGCCGAAGGCGGTCCCAGGGCCAGGGCGTTGGCGCCGGTGTTCAGGCACCTGGCGCAAACCGGGCAAATTGTGGCCGTTTCTTTTTCCGCCTGGAACCCGCAGTTGGATGTGGATGGGCGCTCTCAAGAAACCTGTATGCAGTTACTTCATGAGCTGCTCCTGGCGGCTGATGCTGAGGACGGCAGCTGATGCTGAGGACGGCAGCTGATGTCGGGCCAAGACTGGCTCCGCACAGTGCTTACCCTTTCCCGACGCTGCTTATGGCCTGACGGCCGTAAGTGCCTGGATGTAACGAGCTGCTGAGCGAGCCACGGCCGTTTCCGCAAATTGAGTACCACAAGTCTGGCAAATGTAATTGTTCACTCTTTTCTCCAACGCTTCAAAGTGTTTGTCTTTTCCAGCGTTGTTTGTTTTGTCTTGACTATGACTATAACCAAAATGAAGGGGGGTTCCAAAAGTGGGGAAGGCTATGGTTAAGCAAAGGAACAACCAATGGTCTTCATAGCCTCATGGGTACTCAGATGAACATGATCTTCACCAAATTGTTTAATAAAGCCGACATCTACCAGCCGGTCCATGACCGGGCCTTTGATAGCTGCTAGATGAAAGGTAACACCAGCATCGGTTAATTCTTTATGCAAAGATTCAAGCGTCTCTAAAGCGCTGGCATCGATGAAGTTTACGGCCGTACCTATCAGGATCACATGCTCTATTTGCGGGTTACCAGTGATGCTGTTGAGGACCGTATCTTCTAACTGTTTTGTGTTGGCAAAATAAAGGCTTTCGTCTATGCGTATGGCCACAACGTTGGGGCATGTTTGCACCGGATGCCGTAGAACATTGCGGTATATTTCACTGTCGCCTAAACGGCCAACAACAGCCACATGCGGGCGGCTGGTACGCCAGACAAACATGATCATTGTCACAGCCACACCGATCAGAATACCCGTCTCAATACTGATCGCCAAAACAGCCAGGAAGGTAATGGCCATGGCCGCAGCATCTCCTTTGTTATATTTCCAGACACGGCGAAATGTTTTAATATCAATGAGCCCCAAGACAGCCACCACGATAATGGCCGCCAGCAATGCCTGAGGCAGAAACTGAAATAAAGGGGTTAAGAAAATGACGGTGAGGGCAATGCATACGGCCGTTACAATGGAAGCCAATCCACTGTTTGCGCCCGCTTCATAATTAACCACCGAGCGGCTAAACCCACCTGTTACAGGGTAACCACCGGTCAGAGCAGCCCCCAAATTAGCCGCGCCCAGGGCCACAAGTTCCTGGTTAGAATCTACCCTTTGCCGTTTTTTACTGGCCAGCGACTTGGCCACGGAGATGCTTTCCATAAAACCGACAAAACTGATAGCCAACGCGGTCGGCAGCAGCATTTGCCAGACGGTGAGGTCAAGGGAAGGCATGGTGAGCGGTGGTAAACCAGGCGGCACATCACCCACAACCTTAACACCAGAAATCTCGTTTAGCTGAAAGGCCATCACCACTATTGTACCCAGCAGTACAATAACCAGAGGGCCACTTTTAGTGATCGGAATGGCTACACCTTTAGGCACATTCATCTTCGCCAGTTGGGGCCCGAGTGCGGTCTTAAAATATAATAAAACGGCGATGCCCATGATGCCCATGACAAGCGTAACGATATGAGTGTCAGCCAGATGCTCCCCGGCATATAAAACCGTTTCCAGAAATTCCAGGCGCGGCATATCAATGCCCAATAAATGTTTTAACTGGCTAACACCAATCACCAGGGCAGCCGCGCTGGTAAAACCAGCCAAAACGGGGTGACTTAAGAAATTGACCAAAAACCCGACACGGAACAACCCCATCATCGTTTGTATAACGGCCACCAACAAAGCCAGCGTCAAAGCCAAATGCACATACTCGGCCGTGCCGATTTCCGCAAATTCCCCTACCCCGGAGGTGACAAGCAGGGAAACGATGGCCACCGGCCCTACCGCCAGTACGCGGCTGGTTCCTAAGAGCCCATACAATAACAAAGGCAAGATGCTGGCATACAAGCCTACCTGGGGCGGCAAGCCGGCTAACAAAGCATAAGCCATACCTTGTGGTACCAGCATGATGGTCACGATAAGACCAGCCAGCAAATCACCGGCAAGCCACTCCCTTTGATAAGCACGTCCCCAACTCAGGACAGGTAGATAGTGGCTAAACAGCGGCTTTTTCTGATGCTTTGCCACCAATTTGCCATTGATGATTTTTGTGGTTGCCATAGGTGCCTTGGGGTGCAAATTAAGAAAAAGAGCCAGAAACTATCCGGGCCGTGTTGTTTATTGCATGGGGTATCCGGCGACCTGCCAGCCGAACATGCCGCCCCTCAGGTTTACGACATTGTCAAATCCAGCGGCGGCCAACGCCTCGCAGGCAATCATGCTTCTGTTGCCGGAACGGCAAATACAGACGATGGTCTGATCTGCGGGCAGTTCATGCACACGGCCGTACAAGGCGTTGAGCGGTAGTAAACGAGCGCCCGGAATATGGCCGTCATACTGGTATTCCATGGCGGAACGAACGTCTAATAAAAAAACAGGTTCGCCGGTGTCCAGGCTGTTTTTCAGGTCTGGGGCAGTGATGTTTTCAATTTTAGATATGGTTTCTGTTGGCTGGTTAAAGAATGTTTTGAACATGATTGTCTAAGCTCCTTGCAGGTGTTCAGGGTAGCTACCCTGCTTTTTGTTTTACAGTGTGGGGAGAGTATAACGGCCGTTTGCAAAGGGCTTACAAGGAGGGTGTAAGAATTGTGTAAAGGTTATAGGGGTAGTGTAAACGTAAACGTGCTGCCTTTGCCGGGGCCATCACTCACGGCCGTCATATCCCCCCCCATAGCCCAAACCATATGCCGGGAAATCGTCAGGCCAATGCCGCTGCCACCACTGGTGCGGGCACGCGATTGGTCTACGCGGTAGAACCGTTCAAACAAGTAAGGAAGGGCTTCAGCAGGGATGCCACTGCCCGTATCTTGCACGGCAACCTCAGCATGGTTGCCGTTTTGCCGGATGTGAATGGTAACACGGCCGTTCTCCGGTGTATAACGCAGGGCATTACTCACTAAATTGATCATTACCTGAGCGGTGCGATCAGGGTCAGCGCGGACGGTGACGGCCGTGTCTGGCCCGTCTACCACCAGGTCAATTGCTTGTGCCTGAGCCAGGGGCAGCATGTGCGCCCGGACCCGGCGGGCAACATCACCCACATCAAATATCTGTAGATTGAGCGAGATTTGCCCCGCTTCCATCCGCGACAATTTTTGAATATCCTCCACCAGCCGGTTCAGACGATCCACTTCCTGCAACATCAAGCCATACGTTTCTTCATGGCCAGGAAACAGGCCATCTAGCAGCCCTTCCAGGTACCCTTTAAGGCCGGTAAGGGGGGTGCGTAATTCGTGCGATATATTTCCTAATAAGGCAATGCGCTGCTGCTCTACCCGCTCCAGTGCTTCCGCCATTTCGTTAAAGTTGACCACAAGTTGGGCCATGGCTTCGCCCGTATTGTCTGGCACGCTAACCCGTTCACTGTAACGGCCGTCGGCAATACGACGGCTGCTGTCAGCCATTTGTCTTAAAGGCGCAATGATTGTGCGCCAAATCATATAGCTGGAAAAGACCCCGGCGACAATGGCCCCCATAGCGGCCACAGCCACAGAAGCCAAAACTGCGTTGCGAAAAGCGTAAATGAGGTGCGTCTCTGTGTCTGAGATAAGGGGCGGGTTGTTAATTAACGCCATTAAATGGGGGCGAATAATATTGGGGGCCGTACTCAAAATAATGATCCGTGTAGCCAGCATCATAATGGCCACACCCACAAAAGCAACAACAAACTGGGAAGCAATCAACCGCCAGCGTAAACGTTTGTACCAAGGCATCATGTCACTCTTTCATCATTAAATTTATAGCCCACACCACGAATCGTTTCTATCAACCCTTCCCCGGTAGCTTCTTGCAATTTGCGACGTACCTGGCCCACATAGACATCCACTACCCGGTCATTACCATAGAATTCTGCTCCCCAAACCTGTGCAATCAACTGCTCACGTGTTAACACCCGGCCAGCATTGCTGGCCAGCAGCCACAGCACCTGAAACTCGGTAGCCGTGAGATGCAATGGGCCCTGAGGGGTAATGGCACTATAACTGTCTGGATCAATAGACACGTGTTTAAACATCAGCTCCCTTGACAAAGAAGGTTTTGAATCACGCTGGCGCCGCAATACCGCTTCCACCCGGGCTACCAATTCACGCGGGCTAAAAGGCTTGGTCAAATAATCATCGGCACCGATACGTAAACCAGCAACACGATCGTTCTCCTCACCGCGCGCCGTTAACATCAAAATATACACATCCGACTCTTCACGAAGTCGCGCAGCGACTTCAATACCATCCATCCCTGGCAGGTTTAGATCGAGGATGATCAGATCAGGCTTCTCCAGCCGGTTCCAGGTGATGGCATCAGGGCCATTGTCAATACACTTCACCTCAAACCCTAAACTTTCAAGATACGTACGCACAATACGGCGGATGCTGGCCTCATCATCCACAACCAGAATGCGGCTTTGCTCATTCATAAAGCCTCTTGCCAGATAGGTTTTTTCTAGACATACAAATAGTTTCCTGCAATTTCAGACACCTCTCTTAAGTATGATAGCACTATGTAAAGATATTGTAATGATCGGGCAATAATCAGGTAAAGACGGCCGTTTTCGATTGATTTCGCCCTCTGAAAATCCCATAATGGAGACATAATGTCTATCCATTCTCATCATACCCATTTGAATGGATGCCCCTACAAAAGAGAGAAGGTGTTTATGCAGCTTGATGTGCCTATATCTACCGCCAGGAAATCCCAAAATTTTGGGTTCGTCATAGACAACCGCAAGTGTATTGGCTGCCATGCCTGTTCCACTGCCTGCAAGAGCGAAAATGAAGTCCCGTTAGGCGTGTACCGTACCTGGGTTAAATATGTGGAAACAGGTCGCTATCCTGATAACCGCCGCCATTTTCAGGTCACACGCTGCAATCATTGTGCCAACCCACCCTGTGTGCGCATCTGCCCTACGCAGGCCATGTACCAACGGGCAGACGGCATTGTTGAATTTGACAACAGTGTATGCATTGGCTGTAAAGCGTGTATGCAAGCCTGCCCCTATGATGCCATCTATATTGATCCGGAATCAAACACCGCCGCCAAATGCCATTACTGCGCACATCGTACAGATATTGGCCTGGAACCGGCTTGTGTCGTGGTCTGTCCGGAGCATGCCATCATTGCCGGGGATATGAATGACCCGCACAGTGAGATCAGCCGGGTGCTGGCCAGCCATGAGGTCACTGTGCGCAAGCCGGAACAAGGTACAGCACCCAAGTTGTTTTACATTGAGGGGAATGATGTGGTGCTGCATCCCACAGCCACAGAACGAACGCCGGAAACATTTATGTGGGCCGATGTTATTCCCCTTCATCATAACGGCAACGGGCACGGCTCCGCCCGCCCACCCGCGTATGCGCCATCACCCACCACCCACAGTAACGGCACCCCCATTCGTAAACCACAAACACAGGGGCAGCCCTACAACGGACCCATTCAGTTTGGTAGTTCCGTGGCCGAGCATATGGTCCAGGTAGGATACAACGCACAGCATAAAATTCCCTGGCATTGGCCTGTGCCGGCTTACCTGGTGACCAAAGGGCTGGCCTCTGGTTTGTTTATGGTGCTCAGTCTGGGCTGGCTGTTTAACTGGTTTACGTTTGAGGGGGTCACGGCCGTTGTCGGGGGCCTTACATCTGTCATCTTTATGCTGCTAACCACCGGCCTGCTGGTGTATGACCTGGAAAAACCAGAACGCTTCCTCTATATCATCATTCGGCCACAATGGCACAGTTGGCTGACACGAGGGGCCGTTTTCCTGATGGGCTTTAGTACGTTGGCCGGCTTATGGTGGTTGTTTGAGTTGGGCAGTTATTTGTTTAACTATGATGTGCCGGTCATACGCACCATCTTCCTGGCAGCAGGCCTTCCTCTGGCGGTTGGTGTGGCCGTGTATACCGCCTTCCTGTTTGCTCAGGCCGAAGGGCGAGACTTGTGGCAGTCCGCTTTGCTGCCCTTTCATTTGTTGGTACAGGCGTTTATGGTGGGCAGTGGGGCCTTGCTTATTTTGTCACCGTTTATTGCCCCCCCTACCACATTGCTGAACATTGTGGCCTACATCTTCATTGTGACCCTCATGGTAGACATGTTCATAACGCTGGCCGGTGAATTTGGCATTCCCCATGCTTCAGAAGTGGCAGCTAAGGCAGCACATGAAATTAGCCACGGCCGTTACCGCACGCATTTCTGGTGGGGCAGCCTGGGTTTAGGCCACGTTTTGCCTTTACTGCTTATGCTCACGGCCGTATTTCTGGTTAGCAGTCCCCTGCTGGGGGCGGTGGCTGGGGTCTGCGCGGTCGTTGGCCTGTACCTGTATGAATACGCTTTTGTGATGGCTCCTCAGGAGATACCCAACAGCTAGGGGCGCGTCTGCAAATAAGTTACGGAATTAGCAGACGCGCTATAAGTAGCCTTATTGCCCCAAAAACGGGAAGTTGTTTTTAGACGGCTACTAGGGAAGAACTTAAAAGGCGTCAACGTGTAACGGCCGTAGCAGCCGAAAATCACGCTGATCAACCGTCAGGATGCGAGAAATGTTTAAACGCTCTGCCATAGCCATAATCGCACAATCCACGAAGTCAATTTTGCTGTCAGCATACTTTTCCATGATGTCAATGGCTCGTTGCAAATCTCCTTCAATAGGAAAGACCAAACAGTCAATTAGAGAAGAAGCGAGAAGAAAAACAGATGAGTGAAAAACAGAACATTCTAAACTTTTTAACGACCATGCTCCAGGTCCATGAAAACAAAGCGCAAACAACACCAGGCATGACCAACGCTGCGGGGAAAGCGCTGCCACAATTTGCCCAGGCCAATCCGCAGCAGGTGAAAATGATTGAGGTGCAGCAGGCAGACGGCCGTCTTAGCCAATATCCCCCACCTGAACATTGGGATAACTGGACCGAGTGGGATGGCAAAGCATGGCCTAAAAAAGTAGCCCGTCATTATACCCTGGTTCCCACCACCTGCTTTAACTGCGAAAGCGGCTGTGGTTTGTTAGCCTATGTAGACAAAGAGACCTTTGAAATTAAAAAGTTTGAGGGTAACCCCGTGCATCCTGGCAGCCGCGGCCGTAACTGTGCCAAAGGGCCGGCCACCCATAACCAGACTTATGACCCTGAACGCATCCTTCATCCACTTAAGCGCGTGGGCAAACGTGGGGAAGGCAAGTGGAAACGCATTACCTGGGACCAGGCGTTGGCTGAAATTGCCGCCAAAATGCGCCAGAGCCGGCTGCAGCGCAAGGATGGCATTATGTACCATGTCGGCCGTCCGGGGGAGGATGGCTATACCAATCGGGTCATCCAGGCCTGGGGCGTAGACGGCCACAACAGCCATACCAACATCTGTTCCGCCGGGGCGCGGCTGGGGTATTACCTATGGGGCGCCTTTGATCGGCCCAGCCCGGATCACAGTCATGCCCGCGTCATTTTGCTTATTTCCAGCCATTTAGAAACCGGCCACTATTTTAACCCGCATGCCCAACGCATTATGGAAGGCAAAATGAAAGGGGCCAAAATCATCACCTTTGATCCCCGCCTGAGCAACACAGCCTCCAAAAGTGATGTCTGGCTGCCCACCTGGCCCGGCAGCGAGAGCACCGTGCTGTTGGCCGTGGCCAACTACCTCATCCAGAACGATCTTTATGACAAAGAATTTGTGCGCCGTTGGGTCAATTGGGAAGAGACGCTGCAGGCCATCATCACTGGGCAGTTATCCGTAAATAGCAGCAGTCTGCGGTCTTTACTGCGCCGCTCCCCCACACTGCACTTTGACCATTTTGACCAGGTGCTTAAAGACCTTTACGCGGCATTTACGTTTGAGCGGGCAGCTGAGGAGGCACAAGTGCCTATAGAGCGACTTAGAGAAACGGCCGATTATATTGCTAACTGTGATGGCAAACTGGCAACACATACCTGGCGCAGCGCCAGTATTGGCAACCTGGGGGGTTGGCAAGTAGCCCGCACCTTGTTCTTCTTAAATATTCTGACGGGCAGTGTAGGCACACCAGGAGGAACGTCAGCCAACAGTTGGAACAAGTTTGTCCCCACCGCTTTCAGAAAGCCGCCGGCTGGGGATACCTGGAATGAGCTGCACATCCCCCATGAATGGCCCTTTGCCCATTATGAGATGAGCTTTCTGCTGCCCCACTTTTTGGAAGAGGGACGCGGAACCATAGATGTTTACTTTACCCGCGTTTATAACCCCATGTGGATTAACCCCGATGGTTTCATGTGGCTTAAATCTTTGCAAAACGAAGCGCAGATAAAGTGCCATGTGGCCCTGACACCTACGTGGAATGAGTCGGCCTGGTTTGCTGACTATGTGCTGCCTATGGGTCATGCCGGGGAACGGCATGACCTGGTCAGCCAGGAAACCCATGCAGGGCAGTGGATTTCATTCCGCCAGCCGGTGCGGCGCGTAGCCCTGGAGCGGGCGGGCAAAAAGGTGCGCTTTACCTATGAAGCCAATCCGGGTGAGGTGTGGGAAGAAAATGAATGGTGGATTGAACTCTCGGCCCGTATGGACCCCGATGGCCGGCTGGGCGTCCGTCAATGGTTTGAAAGCCCGTACCGCGAAGGGGAGATTATTACGGTTGATGAATATTATCGCTGGCAGTTTGAAAATGCAGTGCCCGGTTTACCAGAAACGGCCGCGAAGGAAGGCTTATCGCCGCTCGAATACATGCGGAAATATGGTGCCTTTGAAGTGGTACATGAGAATTATGTGCCGTATGAAAAAGATGTGATGATAAGCGATCAGAGATTTGAGATGACAGTGGACAAACATCGCCAACCACCAATCTCTAATCTTAACATTGATAAATCGAACCGGATCATACAGGGGGACACTCCCATTGGCGTGATGGTAGACGGCCGTGCCAAAGTTGGTGTCAACACACCCAGCCGCAAATTTGAGTTTTTTAGCTCTACCCTGTACGACTGGGGCTGGACGGAACGGGACTATACCATTCCCTGGCCGCTCAAGAGCCACGTTCACCCCGATGCCATCGATTTTGCCAACGGGGGGATGCTGCTGCTGCCCAACTTCCGGCTGCCCACCCTTATCCATACACGCAGTGCCAACGCTAAGTGGTTATACGAAATAAGTCACAAAAACCCGGTGTGGATGCACCCCTCTGATGCCCAAAGACGCGGCGTAGAAACCGGCGATCTAATTCGGGTAGAGACGGAGATTGGTTATTTTATTGATAAGGTGTGGGTGACAGAAGGCATCAAACCGGGTGTGATCGCCATGAGCCACCACCTGGGGCGCTGGCGACTGCAGGAAAAGATGGGCGGCAATCCAGGTATGACGGCCGTCGCCAGCCTGGAAGCACATGGGTCACAGCACAAACTGAACATCCTTAAAGGAGGCGGCCCCTGGGAAACGTTTGACCCCGACACCAGCCGTATCTGGTGGCAAGACGTAGGTGTACACCAAAACCTGACCCACGCCGTTCACCCAGACCCCATCAGCGGGGCCCACTGTTGGCTGCAAAAGGCAATCAATGTACGTAAGGCCGCCCCCCATGAGAAGTATGGGGATGTTTGGGTGGATACAGAGAAATCTATGGCCGTTTACCGGGAATGGCTGGCCATGACTCGCAGCGCGGTTGATTATAGCCCCGATGGCACAAGACGGCCGTATTGGCTCAAACGTCCTCTCAAACCGGTGAAAGAGGCTTACAAACTTCCGGAAAACCCGTTTGGTCGCCACGCTCATGAAGAAAAGCAGATGGCGCTGATAGCCAGTGATTAAAAATCTTTACACAACCCTTACTTTCCCTTTGCGTTCCCTTTTCAGTCGGTGGGTAAACTTTCATCCATAACAGCAACCGACATGAACTCAGCTAATGAGAGGAGAAGCCTATGTTACTTAAATACTTTTACGATCAGAAAATTGCCCAGGCATCATACCTGGTCGGCTGCCAGAGAACCGGCGAAGCTATTGTCATTGACCCGGCGCGCGATATTGAACAGTACCTTCATGAAGCCGAAGCCAACGATATGCGCATCATAGCCGCCGCCGAAACACATATCCATGCCGATTTTGTGTCTGGCGCCCGTGAATTGGCCGAACGCACCGGTGCGAAACTATATCTATCCGATGAAGGGGACAACGATTGGAAATATCTCTATCTGGACGGCTATGACCATCAACTGCTGGTCGATGGCCGCACCTTCATGGTAGGCAACATCAAATTTGAGGTCATGCATACACCTGGTCACACCCCTGAACATATCTCTTTTATCCTGACTGATAGGGGCGGAGGCGCCGATAAACCTATGGGGATCTTTACCGGCGATTTTGTGTTTGTGGGGGCTATTGGCCGCCCTGACCTATTGGAAAAAGCAGCCGGCATCGCCGGCACTTCTGAATCTGGGGCCCGGCAGATGTTTAAATCCATACAGCGCTTCAAACAACTGCCGGACTATTGCCAAATATGGCCGGCCCATGGTGCCGGCAGCGCCTGTGGTAAAGGATTGGGGGCCATTCCTTCCAGCACGGTTGGTTATGAAAAGCTGTTTAATCCAGCGCTGGTTTACGAGGATGAAGATGATTTTGTCCGCTATCTACTGGCCGATCAGCCAGAGCCACCCAAATATTTTGCGGTCATGAAGCGTGTGAATAAAGAGGGGCCGCCCGTTCTGCACGGCCTGCCGCAACCCCAGCATTTACCGGCCGGCCGTATACCTGCCTTATTGAAATCGGGGGCCATGATCATTGACACCCGTCCGGCGGGTTCATTTGCCGGCCGGCATATTCCGGGCACGCTCAATGTGCCGGCTCATTTGTTAAACACCTGGGCTGGCTGGTTTGTTGATTACGACCAACCCATTTACCTGATTGCCGATTCTGAAGATGTAGCTGGGATGATACACGATCTGGTAACTATCGGTATTGATAATGTTGCCGGATACTTTGAAACGGCCGCTATCGAAACATTGGCCGAGGCCGGTGTTGCCCCTCAGGCATATGAAGTAGCAACTGCGGTCAAACTATCTGAGAAGATATTAAGGGGGGATGTTGTTATTGTAGATGTGCGCAATCAAACGGAATGGGATGAAGGGCATATTCCCGGAGCCAGGCACCTGATGTTGGGTTATTTGCTGGAACAGGCAGGGGAAATCGTCAATGGCTTACCAATTGTCGTGCAGTGCCGCACCGGTTCACGTTCAGCTATCGGGGCCAGCATTTTGCAGGCCAAGGGAGCTAAGGAAGTCATTAATTTGCAAGGCGGTATTCGCGATTGGGCGGCAGCCGGCCTGCCTATTGAAAAGTAACCGAGTGGTTTTGGGAAGGAGACAAGGACGTCATGTTGGATGGGATTTTACAACCGTGGCCCTGGTATGTGTCTGGCCCTTTAATTGGTTTGACCGTACCCCTTTTATTAATCTTGACAGGGAAAAATCTGGGCATCTCTAGCAGTTTTCGCCATATCGGCGCTGCTTGCAGCTCAAAAAGTAAACTTCCTTATTTCAGTAAAAATTATCATTGGCGCGACCACATTTGGAATTTGATCTTTGTGGGCGGTCTGGTCATTGGCGGCTTCATCGCTAACTTTTTGTTATCGGCTGAACCAGCTGTCTTTTTGCCGGACGGTTACCAAAACCTGGCAGGTGTGGGCCTGTTGTTTGGCGGCGGCCTGTTGGTTGGCTTTGGGACGCGGTACGCCGATGGCTGTACCTCAGGGCATACCATTATGGGATTGTCAGCCCTGAATTGGCCGAGCCTGGTAGCCACATTTTTCTTTTTTGTGGGTGGCCTTATCTCTACGTGGTTATTGCTGCCCCTGTTTGGCTTCTAAATTTGGGAGAGGAGCGTTGAGTCATGAAAAAGAGTATGCTAACGTTATTGATGGGTGTCTGGTTCGGGGTCATTCTGGTTAAATCTCAGGTTGTTTCCTGGCAGTATATTAACGATATGTTCCACTTTCGCAGCGCGTATATGTACCTGGTAATTGCTTCGGCCGTTATGGTTGGAGCCCTTTCTGTTTTTATCATCCGTCGCGTTCAAGCCCATACCATAGATGGGGAACCCATTGTCATCCAGAAAAAACCGTTCCATAAAGGTGTGGTTTTTGGGAGCACAATTTTTGGCATGGGGTGGGCCATTAGTGGCGCCTGTCCCGGACCAATTTACGCCCAAATGGGCGCCGGTACATTATTAGCAGCCGTGACGTTTCTTGGCGGCTTAACAGGAATGTATTTGTATGCCTTCTTACAACAAAAATTACCCCACAACAATTTTAGATGGTTTAGCGCCCATACCAGCCGCGCGCGCTCGTCAACATAGTTACCAGCTATTAGGCCAGCTTTATTTGACGGGTATCACCAACGGGGTATTACCTGTGATTCAGGCGGTGCCCGAATTGGCTCAGGCTTTACCTAAACCATTTGATCTGGATGAGGCGGCGGCGGCCCATTATCAGTTATTTGGTTTTAACGTGTTCCCTTATGAGGCCATTTTTCTAGATGAGAGTGGCTTGTTAGGGGGTGAGGTCACGGCGTCTGTGAGGCATTGTTATCACCATTGGGGGTATGTTGATGAGGTAACGGAGCATAGCCCAGATCATATAGGGCAAGAACTAGCAGCTATGGCCTTTTTGTGTCTGGCAGAAGCCGAGGCCTTGGCCAGGGGGGCTGGAGAAACGGCCGCATCTCGACAACATCAGCAAATAGCCTTCCTGCAACACCATTTGCTGCGCTGGCTGCCCCCCTTTGTTCTGGCTGTCAAGGCGCAAGGGGATGGGTTTTATACGGCCGTGGCCGAATTGACCCTGGCCTTCATTGATGATCATTATCAAAGCCTGCTATCAGCAACCGGCCGTCTTCCTGAAAAATGGGCCATGCCGCCGCCTTATGAGCTTAACGATGAGGAGACGGGTCTCAAAGACATTGCCAAATTTTTGGCGACGCCTGCTTACAGCGGCATCTTTTTCAGCCGTGATGACGTGGGCCGTCTGGCACATCACCTGGATTTGCCCCGTGGCTTTGGAGATCGGCAGCAGTTGTTAACGAACTTAATGCGTACGGCCGTGCAGTATGACCAATTTTCCACCTGGCTGAAGGTCTTAGAAGCGGCCGTGGGGGAATGTCAAACAGCCTACCAGACACAAGTGGCCCATAAGCCGTGGCTGCTGCCGTTTGTGCAGCCCTGGCAAGAAAGAGCGGCACAAACCATCAGCCACATCACCCACATGCAAAACAAAGTAGAGAGTTACAATGAGCAGCACAGCCGCCGCGACAACTGAATCTAACCCCCTACAGCAGTGGCTCAGCGAAGCCACTACTTTGTTACGACGACCAACCTACTTCATAAAAACCTATGACAAAACAAACCTGCGGCCAGACCTGGTGGCCGGGGTAACTGTCGCTGTGGTGATGCTGCCGCAGGCCATCGCTTATGCCCTTATTGCGGAACTGCCGCCACAGACGGGGTTATATGCGGCCATCATCGCCAGCATTGTAGGGGCCTTGTGGGGATCATCCTCTCACTTAAACACAGGGCCAACCAATGCAGCCTCTTTATTAGTGCTTTCTACCCTGACAACCATGGCAGCGCCTGGTTCACCGGAATATATCATGTTGGCCGGCCTAATGGCGGTTGTGGTTGGCCTGATCCGGCTGCTGATGGGGTTGGCGCATCTGGGTGTTTTGGTCAACTTTGTCTCCGATTCAGTTGTTATCGGTTTTACCACCGGGGCTGGCATTCTCATCAGTGTTAACCAAGTACGCCACATTTTGCGCCTGGACCTGCCGGGTTCGCCTACTTTTTATGATGCGTTAATCAATTTGGGCCTTCAAGTGCAGGAATCTCATGGGCCCAGCATCTTTATCGCCATGCTGACGATGGGGGTTATTCTGTTGGTGAAACGGTGGAACCGGAAATGGCCCAGTGCGCTGTTGGGCATGATCGCGGCAAGTATTATTGTGGCCATGTTTGATCTGGGTCACAAGGGCGTGGTAGTGCTGCATGAGCTGCCGCGAACATTGCCTCCATTTACGGCCGTTGATCTGTTTAACTTCAATACCATCAACGCCATGTCCACCGGCATTCTGGCCATCGCGGCTATCGGCCTGGTGGAAGCCATGTCCATTGCCCGCACCATTGCCACCCAAAGCGGTGAATATGTTGACAGCAACCAGGAATTTGTGGGGCAAGGGCTGGCTAATATCGCCGCCGGGTTTTTCTCCGGTTATACCTGCTCTGGCTCTTTTACCCGATCAGCCATTAATTATGATAATGGCGCCAAAACGGGGCTGAGTTCCGTCTTTTCTGGGCTATCTGTTTTGTTGGCCATGTTACTGTTGGCGCCGTTAGCCGTTTATATCCCTCGCTCGGCATTAGCCGGTGTGCTGCTGGTCACTGCTTATAGTATGGTAGACAGGGCAGAGATGAAACGCATCTGGCATACCTCAAAAGGGGATGGTCTGATTATGGTGGCGACCCTTTTGGCGACACTGTTTTTACCCTTGCAATTAGCGGTTTTAACCGGGGTTGTCGTTTCTTTTATCCGGTACGTGGCCAAGACATCTGCGCCTGAAGTACATTCGATGGTGCCAGACGCTAGGTTTGAGCATTTTGCCTTCCAGCCAGACAGCCCTGAATGCCCACAGTTGGGTGTGTTAACCATTGAAGGTTCATTGTATTTTGGCGCGGCGCATCATGTAGAAGATCAAATTCGGCAGCACATGGAAATGCATCCCAAGCAAAGGTTCTTACTCTTGCGCATGCACCGCGTCAACCATTGTGATGTAAGCGGTTTGCACATGTTGGAAGCCATTTTGCGCCTGTACCGTCAACATGGGGGTGATGTTTTTATGGTAGGGGTGCGCCATGATGTCTGGCAAAAGATGAAACTAGGCGAGTTTGTCAGGTTTCTGGGTATTGACCATTTTTTATCACAGGAGCGGGCCGTAGAACATATCTTTTATAAGATTTTGGACCCAGCTGTGTGCATTTACAAATGCCCGGTGAAAATTTGGCGTGAATGCCAAACACTGCCTAAGAGTTTGTGTCAGGAAGAGGTGCCTTTAGGCACATTGGTCCCGGCCACGGCCGTTATTCCCCATATCACCCCTCAAAAACTGTGGTCATCCCTTAACAATGGCGCATTACCACCACAAATCATTGATGTGCGCGAACCCGGTGAATTTGCTGGTGGCCATATTCCCGGGGCGGAATTGATACCCATGCCCAAACTCATGAGCAGGTCCATTATCTTGCCCCAAGACAAACCTATCGTGCTCGTTTGCCGTACCGGCCGGCGCACGACCCAAATCGTGTATACACTGCAGCAAGAAGGGTATAACAATCTGCAAAACATGATTGGTGGTATGGTTGCCTGGGAAGAAGCCGGACTGCCAGCGATTATTGCCTAGGGTAAAAATTGTCCAGGACAGGCTCATAAGAGAAGAATGATACTTTGGGTGATAAGACGGCCGATAACAAAAAGCTGCGTGAGGTCGCGGTTGGGGATAAGTGACAGATCACGCACAAGAGAATGATCAAGGACTTTGGCCAGCCCTTTTGCAGCGGCCAGGTCTCCGATAATCGCCTGAGCCAAGTCATGGGCAAGGGTTTGAGACGGGTTACGGAAAAGAGCATGCGCCAGATCATGGGCCAGAGCCTGTGCCAGATCATAGGCCAGAACCTGAGCCCAGGATTCCCTACGCAACTGGGAAGCCAGCCCCCCCAGAGCATAAGCCCGGTTTCCCTCGTCTTCAATCTGTAAGGCAGCCTGCAAAGCATGAGACAGGGTATTCTCCCTGGCTTCACCATGCAACTGGGAAGCCAGGTACCCCAGGACCTCAGCCCTGTCCGCATCATCTATAATTTGCAAGGCCACCTGCGAGGCTTGGGCCAACGTGGTTTCCCTGACTTCCCCAGGCAGTTGGCTTCCCAACTGCCCCAAGACCTTAGCCCGGTTCCCCTCATCTTCAATCTGCCAGGCGGCCTGCAAGGCCTGGGTCAGCAGTTCGCCACGAAGTTGGGGGGCCAACTGCCCCAAGACATAAGCCTGGTCCCCTTCATGGTGAATCTGCCAGGCTGCTTGCAAGGCCTGGGACAAGGCGGTCTCCCTGGGTTCACCACGCAGCTGGGAAGCCAGCTGCCCCAGGATGTAGGCCCGGTCCCGCGCATCTGTAACCTGCAAGGCCACCTGCAAGGCCTCCGACAGGATAGTTTCCCTGGCTTCGCCACGCAGTTGGGCAGCCAGCTGCCCCAGGGCATAAGCCCAATTCCTCTCATCTGTAATCTGCAGGGCGGCCTGGAAGGCCTGGACAAGCAGTTCGCCACTTAATTGGGAAGCCAACTGCCCCAAGACCTTAGCCCGGTACCCTTCATATTTGATCTGTAGGGCAGCCTGCAGGGCCTGGGCCAAGGCGGTTTCCCGGGCTTCGCCGTTCAACTGGGAGGCTAGTTGTGCCAAGACCTTAGCCCGGTTTCCCTCATCTGTAATCTGTAAGGCGGCCTGCAAGGCCTGGGCAAGCAGTTCGCCATTTAGCTGGGAAGCCAACTGTCCCAAGACATAGGCTCGGTACCCTTCATATTTAATCTGCAAGGCCTGCGCCAGGGCAGCTTCTTTGGCCTCTCTACGCAATTGAGGAGCCAATTGCCCTAAAGCTTTAGTCTGGGTCCCCTTGCCTTTCATCTGCAAGGCTGGGGTAAGATATGGATTAGGCGCGAGATCAAAGTCACGGTTAAAGATATGGGCCACATTACGGGCAAGGTCCACATTGCGGGCAAGGTCACGAACAAGCGTCAGGCAGAAGATAATTTGGTGATATTGACTATCATGCTCCGTTTGCCTTTCGCGAACATTTAAAGATTTTGCAGAAAGGTCGTCACCCTGCGTTACCGTGCTTGTTTGTTCAGCCATTCTTGCCTCTTGGCCCGCAAAGCTTTATGGTACATCAAAGAGAGATAGGGTAACACTTATTGACCTCACGCGAGCTTTGCAAACCGACCGCTTTCATTATCCTGCATATCCTCCATGATTACCGGGCCAGTCGTTTATACTGTGACAACAGATCGGTACCCATCCATGCTTCTTGATGGGCCGCTTGCTCCGGCGGGGCTTCCCAATGGCTAATGAAATAGACAAGTGCTTCAATACCGGGCATGTTTGCCAGTTCTTGTTCGAGGGCACGGTATACCTGGGCTTTGTAGTTGGCAGGTGCGGCGCGGTTGACGCTGCATTCGCTGATGATGAGCGGCCGTTCAAGAGCATACCGTTTCTGAAAGCCTGTAACCTGATCGATGATGTCATTCACTGCTTTGGAGACATTGTTGGTGGTGCCGGTGTAGGCGTGCTGGCAAATGCCATGCATCAGATCAGCCACATGGGGCCAGGCAGCATCGGTAAATTTAAACTGGTTTGTCCAGGGCACCCCGGGGCTGAGACCAGGATAGTACAGTTCCGCTTCGGGCGCAGCTGCTTTGATGAGCTGCGCCAGCTGTGCCAGCCAACGCCCAAATTCATCCCCATTTTGCCATACATATCCCATACCTTCATCGGGTAAATTGGGTTCATTGTGCAGTTCAAACTTGCGGGCACCCTGGTTATAAAAGCGCAGCGTATCTTGCTTTACTGCCTGCCACATTTTTTCTGGTGTCCAATGTTTACCATCAGGTTTCCAGTAAATGCGGACCAGGTGAAATTCCGGTTTGTGGAAATTTTGCCAATAGTCAGGGCTAAAGCCGATACTGAGAAATTTGACCGGCAGGTTAACATCACGCATGAAGTTTTGCACTTCAGCCAGCTGCCACATCCAGTCACTGCCAGGCGCGTGCATAGCGGGGGTAAAGGCCACGGCCGTGCCGCTGTAGGCCAGGACCGGTTCCGTAAATTTTTCGGCAATCCAACCTTTATCAGTGAGCAGCCAGTGGAAACGGCCGTCACGTAAATAACGTTGGTCTACCCTGGCAATAACTTGAACAACGTCCCCTTTTTTATACTGCCCGGCCGAGGGGCTGTCGGCATCGGGCTGTTGACGAATGTTTAAGGTGGATGAGGTAACGGTAACTTTGGGCATAGGGTCTCCTCTATGATTTTAATCAAGGACAGGCATGAAGGTAGGATACAAGATTATCAATCCTGATCCAATGACATTAAGAGTTCAATTATAGATCGAGATGAAAATGTGGCGTAACAATGAGGAGACGACATGAGCTTAAGCTCAATACCATGAATGAAAGCTACCCTCCCGGAGGGTTCATCCCAGATGACCTTTGCCGTAGAAACCTCCGGGAGGGTATTTTCGAAGGAGCCCACACTGAAAACTGTACACTGATTACTGAAAACTGGTACTAGTCGTAAAACTTACGTACAGCGAAGTGCATGGCTATCCAGATGCATTTCGCTGTTATGTCAACTATATGGCTAAACGAATATGATTTGCGCCCCTTCGCTCATTTCCATAAAGTCGGTGGCCCCCACCACAGCCTCTACCCCATCATAAATATCCTCTTCCGCCAGCATGTGCATATCCTGGAACATATCCACTGACATTTTGCAGGCATACATCTTGCCGCCAGCATCTACAATCATATCCAAAAACTCGTCAACTTCTGGGAAGTCCAGTTTGGCAATCTCTTTTTTCATCATGCTGGTGGCAATGTTGGTCATGCCGGGCAGGCCGCCGATCATGGTGGGAATGCCCATGCTCGGATTACCCACAGGCACAAACTTCAACTTATTCATCTTCTTCTTGTTGATGATGTCCAACCCCCAAAAAGTAAAGAACAATGTCACATCAATGCCTTCCATCAGCGCGGCATTGGCCAGCACCAACCCTGGATACGCCATATCCAGCGTACCCTTCGAGCAAATAATGGATAACTTGCGATCAGTCGTTTCAAACATGAGATTTTCTCCCGAAATCAGGCGATTGGAGCGTGGCATGTTAAAAAACACCACGCTCCAACCCCAAGTCTCGCTCTTTCCTCTAAATACAACCGCTGGGCTTTTTCAAACCAGCAATATAAGCAACCTTTTTCGCCGGCCCCTTGGGGAACAACAGATACAGCTCTTTTATGGGCACCCCTGCTTCTTTGGTAATGCGCCGCAGCGTAGGGGAATCGCCCTGAGCCATAAAATCTTCGCGGCAAAAGTTGATGACTCTCCAATGGTCATCGGTTAATGGTGTGATGCCAATTTCTGTGGCCAATGCCTGCGCCACATCCTGACTCCATTCATTGGCATTAAGCATGAAGCCATCGTCACCAAATGTAATATTTTTCCCAGCAACTTCTCTTGTTGTCATGATTGGTTCCTCCAACAAATTTTTATGGCCATCTAAGCAATTCTTATTGCCATCTATGTTATAAACAGATCAATTTTCAGATACGGTCTTGAGAACTGTTAATGTTTTTGATAAGCCTCGTTTTACGGCCGGATCATTAAGTTGTCGCAAAATGCTAACCATAGAAACATCGGCCAGTGGTGCTTCTTCACGCATGGCGTGTGCCGTGTTTTGCAGCATGGTCATCAGCTCAGGCTGGGTCATTTCTTTGACCGTGTTTAGAATAAGCACAATATTTTCGCCCAACTGGTGTACGTCTTCTTCGGAATATTCCGCCACCACCCGATCCAAAATGACCATCCCTTCGCGCATAAAGGCAAAGTACCCTTTTTGTTCCATCTCATTGAGCCGCGTCATCAGCGCCAGAAAGGCATCTTGTGTGAGCGGAGAGATGTCGCGGCCCAATTCTGCCAAGCTTTCCATCTGATCCAGCATCTCTTCCAGATTGCGGGTGCTACGTATCAACCGCTTGAAAAGCCGCAAACCATCTTCTAGCTGAACGTAGTTTTCGATCTCGTCGAGCTGCTGTACAGTCAGGCGATATGCCTCACCGGCAATGGGGGTCAGGTCATTTTGCAAATCTTCCCATTCCTGGCGGCGGCGACGCTGCTGGTATGCTTCTTCGGTGAGAAAGGTCACCTGTTCAGCTAGCCGATCCAGTTTGGTGTTGAGTTCCATGAGTTGTTGGTCCATGTGAGTTTCTCCAATAGAATGCTGATGACGTGTTTAAGGTAATGGGCCTCAACGCCATTTTCCGGCCATGGTCATCTGGGATGTGATGGGCATTTCTTTACCTTTGAGCAAAATATTCCAATACATCCAGCGGAACATCATTTTGCCCCAATGGTTCATCTCTGACTCTTGCAGCAGAGAGAAGGGGCCGATGCCGGGCAGTGGGAATTTACCGGGCAGCGGTTCTACATCATAGTTAAAGTCAATGAGGATGCCCTTCCCAAATCCAGATTCGATGAAGCAGTTGGCGTGCCCGTCGAAAGCAGGCAGCATTTGCTGGCCTTCGATGGTGCGCAGGAAGTTTTCCACGAAGGTTTCGGCGGCAAAGTGGGCCACGGAGCCAGCTTTGCTGGTAGGTAGAGCCGCCGCATCACCGAGGGCAAAGATGTTGTGATATTCCTGGTGCAGGAAGGTATGCTTGTCTACAGGTACGTGGTTTAATTCATCGCCCAATCCGGAACGGCCGATGACATCGGCCCCCATGTTTACCGGCACTGTCACTAATAAGTCATAATCTACCACCATCTCATCAAACGAGACCAACTGTTTTTCTACCGCGTCGACGCGCTCCGGATAGAATTCCGTTATGAGGTTAATGTTCTTTTCTTCCAGAATGTTGCCCAGCAGTTGACCGGCACGCGGCTTGGTAAACGCACCGGGCAGCGGGGTGACAAACGTCAGTTTGACACGATCACGCATCTGGCGTTGATGAAAATACCAGTCAGCCAGGAAGATAAATTCCAGCGGTGCTACCGGGCATTTATAGGGCAGTTCCATGACGTTCATCACCAGGTGACCACCTTCCCAGGTGCGGAGGGTTTTGGCCAGGGCTACAGCACCTTCGTAGGTGTAAAAGTCATGGATGCTTTTGCGCCATTCATCAGTGTCGGTGAGGCCGGGTGTTTCTTCGGGGCGGGGATGGGTGCCGGTGGCGATAATCAAATAATCATAGGGCAGGGTACGATTGTCTTTGGCAATATGTACCAGATTTTGATCTGGCTCAATCAACTTGATTTCAGAGACGATCATCTCGACGCCAGGGGGGATGTAATCACGCTTGGGCTTGATGACGTCGTTTTCACCATAGATACCAAAGGGGATAAACAGGAAACCAGGTTGATAATAATGGGTTTCGTCCTGGTCAACAATGGTAATCTTCCATTCATCCCGGCTAAGGACATGGCTGAGTTTGTTAGCCAGCATGGTGCCAGCGGTACCGGCGCCAAGAATGAGTAATTTTTTCATGGGGTGTCTCCTGGGAACAGGGGATGTGGGCAACGGCCGTGGCCTATGAAGTTGCCAGCATCATCTGATTCCGTTCATGTAAAATATGGGAAATAACATCAGCAATGGGCTGAATGAGTGAAAGCACATGCTGTTTTTGAGCTGTATCCAAAAAATAAACCTCCGTGGCATGCGCCGCTATCAACGCCGGAGATACCTGCAGTTCAGGGGCCAGGTCAGGAAGAGCGCCCCTTACTTGCGCCCAATCATCAGGGGCGATACCACCTATAAACACCTGCCCTTTTAACTGCGTATCCAGCCGGATAAAGGCCCGGGCACACAGCAGGCCCAGGTAACCGGGAGCAAACTGAGGCTCCAGGCTGAGGCCGGCGGCCATCTCGCGCCAATGAGCCACACATTTCTGCCACAGCTGGGGCACGTCGCTAAGGGCGTCAAACAACCCACAAGGATTGCTCAAGTGGGTAACGGGAGTGCCTTGCATATCGGTGATGATGATCATGACGCCAAGTGCTTGGGCATAGGTATCTTGGATGAGCTGGACACATTCAATGGGCAGTTGTGCGGCAAGAGGAGGCGTGGTGGTTACGGCCGTTTGGACCATCGATGCCGGACTCTTGTTCGCCGCCAGCCAGGACTGAATCTGCGGGCCGGCAAAACGCCACTGCCGGCCTACTTTTATGGCCGGCAAACGGCCGTCTTCCGCCATGCGGTAAACCGTAGACCGATCTACCTGTAAGAGTTCCTGTACATCCTTTGCTGTTAGCATTTGGTTCATTAGCGTTATCCTCAAAATCACTTTGTGAACATCCTCACAATACGCGTATCATAGGGCGTTTGTCCGCATGACAACAGTGACAATATGCAGGAGTTGGCATGACACTCGTCATTTATGCAGCGTATGCCTATACTGCATATGCAGCACAGGCATCGCGGCCGTGGGTCCATACAACGGCCAGGGTTTGGCCAAGACGCTTGATTTGGGGGTCGGTTGGTTGTACCATCGCGGCCGGAGCGTACAACATTCGGAGAATCATGAGACCGGTCAGCATTGTAGGTATCGGCCAGGTTCCGATACAAAAAAAGTATGACTTGAGTTTACGCGAACTGGGCGCTGCTGTGACCCATCAGGCCCTGACCCATGCTGGCACAGACAGAGTAGATGCTTTGTTTGTAGGTAATATGCTCAGCGACGAGTTACAGGGGCAGAAGCATTTGGCGGCCCTGGTGGCCGACGAAGCAGGGCTTTATGGCGTTGAAGCGCTGCAGGTACGCGCCGCCACGGCCACGGGGGCGGCGGCGCTGCGCGTGGCCTACCTCGCCGTGGCCAGCGGCCAGGCAAATTTGGCGGCGGCTGTGGGTGTGGAGAAGATGAACGAAGGGGCGGGCCCAACGGCCGCTTTGGCCAAAGCGCTTGACGCTCACTATGAAGTGAACACTGGCGCGACCCTCATCAGCAAAAATGCCGAGCTGATGCGCCTCTACCGCCGCCAATTTAACGTACCGGAAGATGGCTTCGTTAACTTTGCCGTTAATGCCCATGACAACGCCCGGCATAATGCAAACGCCTTATTCCGTAAACGAGTTACGGCCCACACCGTTAAAAACTCACGCGTGATTCAAGAGCCGCTGCGTTTGATGGACTGCTCACCCATCTGCGATGGGGCGGCGGCTGTATTGTTGGCTCCCCGCAGTGAAGCCCACACCTACACCAGCCAACCCGTTCACATTTTGGCCTCCAGCGTAGCCACTGATCGTTTTCGCATGGCTGACCGAAGTAACCCTCTCTTGTTAGAAGCCGCACGCCTCTCTGCCCAAAAAGCCTTCCACCAGGCCAACATCACCCAGGGTGACATTAACCTCTTTGAGGTCCATGATGCCTTTAGCATTATGGCCTGTTTACTCTTGGAGGCGGTGGGGTTTGCGCCAGAGGGCGCTGGTTGGCGGCTGGCCGCAGAAGGGCAGATTGGCCCCCAGGGAAGGTTTCCGATCGCCACCATGGGCGGGTTGAAGGCGAGAGGACACCCCATTGGGGCGACAGCCCTCTACCAGACTTGTGAGATCGTGTTACAACTAACGGGAACCGCGGGTAAAAATCAGGTACCCCATGCCCAGGTTGGCCTGATGCAAAGTGTGGGCGGTGCCGCCACCACGGTGATCACCCATATTTTTGGCGTTTAAGAAACCCCTGATGAACCAGGAAGGTGTTCAATGAACTACACAAGTTGCACAACGGCCGTCAGGGGTTTTATAAGGCTGGCACTTCTTCAATACGCCGAATCCCTTTTTGATTCAGAATCAGCCGCAAATGTCGGTTCTCTTTGTTGATACCTGGATGCACCGTTTTATAGCGAGAAATCAAGTTCACATGATACACCTTGTGGCATAGTTGGGGCATCAGGTTGCCATCTCGAATAATCAACCGCTCTTGCACCGGTTCCGCCATCTTGTTTAAAAAATGGCGCACATCAAAACGAAAGATGTCATTCACACCGCTAATTTCGGGGAAACCACGCAGCACCTCTGCCTGATTTTTAATGTGCAGCTCAATCTCTTTGGTATAACAAATAATGCTTTCCCCCCGGCCTTCGTTAGAAAGGTCGGTGATATGGTCCCGATTGCGGGCCCGAATGACCGACAGGGGCACATCACGCTCATCAATGAAACGCACTTTTTCCCGCAAGACCCCCAGGCGATGCTGCCCATCCTGGGTACGAATGACAGTGCGCCGGTCAAACAAATATTTTTCCAGGCGCTGGTCAAAAATGACGCGACTCAGTTCTTTGATGCGATCTTTAAACATATAGCCAATAACCAGGGCGATAAACACCGGCAGGGTAAAATTGCCATACTGATATTGGAAATAAAAGGCCACGGCCGTGGCAAATATCATGGCAATGCCGGCGGCGAAAGACAGGATGAGATGCTTCCAATATTTACCGTCTGGCTGTACGTCTGTATTCAAAAAGAGTACACTCGAAGCATACTTCTTTAAAATGGAGGCACGATACAAATAAGTCTCATTGTCACCACCTTCTGTTAAAATCGATTCATACCCGCGTGTTTTGCGATATTTAGTCTCACGGGCTGTCAGCTCGCTGAGGGCCAGTTTGTAATCTTCACGATTGGTCTTTTTTAAATATTCGTCCACAATCTGAAACATCTCTACAGCGCTTTCTTCAATCAAAATGCTAAGCGACTCATCCGTAAACGTGAAAGCCGTAAACACAGCCGGCGGTACTTTGGGTAAATTAAAATCGGCCAATAAAGCGCGATACCGCTGGGTTACGTGGGCGGCCTCAGTGATAAATTCATCAACCAGATTGTGTACCAGGTAATGGGTCTTTCCATGCGGTGTTGCCTGCACTTCGGCCACGCGCCGCTCAATCAAATTAAAATGCTCTCGCAGCGCACTTTTCAACATCGCGCTTAGCAGCTTCATCTGTGTCACTATCTGGTCATGACAGGTCAGGTCGCTTAACCAATCTTTTTTGTGCACCAGTGCTTCAATCTTTCGCAAAGGGGAAAGATCCCCATCGGTAAATTCTCGTAGATTCAGGCTGGGCGTTTTTAAGCGAATATGGCTTTGGGCGTCCCGGTAAAAATATTGCCGCGGATAGGTGTCCGCAGTAATGTGCAGGCTTTGGGGCACAAAAAAGTAGGTGGCTATTTGGTAAAGGGTCTTTTGGTTGGCGTGCAGCTCATAATCGAGCTTGATTTCAATCTGATATTGGTCGTGATGTTTAACCGCCTGCTGAATTGTTTCGAGCATAACTTTATCCTTACGCCTTTCTGCAAGAGATGTGAAGAGGACGTACATTGTATATTAAGCCATCTTGCCTCGTTTGTGTGGGGAGTTTAAAAATTGTGGAGAATACGTCAGGGCAGGATAAGCAGCTGATTGGCAGCTACGGCCGTTTCCTCCCATACTTGCCCGCGCCAATAGACCCGTACCTGGGCTGCCTGCGTAAAATCACCCAGCCCTACGTGCAGCCGGGGATCTTCAGAAGCCAGGTAACTGCTGCCCACCAACCATTCCCGCATCAGGGAACGGCCGTCCGGCAGCACAACCTCTACCACCGCCCCAGGATAAAATCCATTAAAGCCAACCTGAAGCCAATGGCCCTTTGCGTCCTCATTTTGCAGCAGGGCCGGCGTTCCCCCAATGGTGTTAATGGCTACATCCAAATCACCATCATTGTCAAAATCGGCCATGGCGCTGCCCCGTGCCAACAAGGGCCCCACACCTTCCTGGTGCAGCCCCACCTGGCGTGTCCATTCCCGAAACTGGCCTGGTTTCCCTTCTTGCTGCATATTGCCGTAAAACCGCACCAGTTCGGCATCGGCAGCCATATTAGAGACAGGCACACGGCCGTTGACCACCAGCAAATCCATATCGCCATCGTGATCAAAATCCGCAAAATGGGTTCCCCAGCCGGTCATGTTGTTACCCAGCCCGCTGATGCCGATACGATAGGTGCTGTAGCGGAACACCAACTCACCCCTTTCATCGATCTCGTTACGATACAAAGCATTGAGCTCCGCTTCCCAATTGGTGACAAATAAATCAAAACGGCCGTCGCCGTCATAATCCCCCCCCGTGATGCCCATGCCACTGCCAGAATCGCCCACGTCGGCTGTCAGGCTTAAATCTTCAAAGTGGAAGCCAATGTCACTGTTATCGGGAACGGCTGTATACAGCCGGTTTGGTTGACCGTCGTTGGCAATGTACAGTTCAGAGCGTCCATCGTTGTCTAAATCTGTAAAAATGGCGCCCAGTCCACGCTCCTCACGATGCAGCCCCACGGCTGCCGCCACCTCACGGAACGTCCCATCACCATTGTTCACATACATCCGGTCTGGCAAACCATAATAATCTTGCGGGAATGCCCCACTGGGATGAGGAATGGTGTTATCCAGATCAATATAGGCAGCCACAAAAAGATCAGGCCAGCCGTCATTGTTCACATCGGCCACACTGGCGGCACTGTTCCATTCCGGTGCGGCCACGCCAGCGACGGCGGCACCCTCCACAAAGGTGCCATCTCCCTGGTTCCACAGCAGCTTGTTGGGGCCATCGGCGGTGATATATAGATCGGGCCAGCCATCAACGTTAAAGTCAGCGGCAACACAACCGTTGCCCCGCAGTGCCAAATCTGTCCCTGTGGGCACGGAAACCTCTATGAACTGTCCTTTCACATTACGGTAGAGGCTGTTGCCCGGTAAACCGCCCTGTGTTTGCCAATACGGCCGTTCCGCTTCCGCGTGGCTGTTCACCAAATACAAATCAAGCCAGCCATCCTGGTCATAATCTATCCAACATACCCCTGCCCCCATCATGGCTACCGGGTCGGCAAAAATGGCGGTGCGAAAGGCCCCATGCTGAAAATTTAGCCCCACTTGGGCGGCCACATTGGTAAAGTGCAGCGTGGTAGGCACTGCCGGCTCAGGGGCAGCATTGGCGGCGGCCGTTCCCTGGCTGCCAACTGCGGCAGAAGCTGCCGGTGGTCCACTGGGAACCGGGTCCAGTGGTAAACCGCTGGGCACAGACTCTGGCATAAACCGGTGCAAATCGACCGCTGCCGGGTCTGTCAGCGCATGCAGGAAAGCCACCAGATCGTCGATCTCCTGGTCGGTTAGCGGCAAACCGTTGATGAGCTGCGGTGCGGCCGTGAGGCGCTGCTCGGCGGCATTAAACGGCCGCACACTGCTGTAAAAGGTGGGGGGCAAATAGACACCCGGGTCATAATTGGCGGTCAGCTCCAGCATATTGGCATGGTGGGCAATGGTTTGGCTGAGGGTAGCATACGCCCCGCTGTGGAAGTAAGGGGCTGTCAGGGCCACGTTACGCAGCGGCGCCGTGCGGAACGCGAAGCGGTCGCGGGCATCAAAGGTTACCCCGGCCCGGCCCCAATCATCGCGCCTGTCTGGCCCTTGCCCTTTGCCAGGTCCCAATTGGGGCACCAACAGGTTATAAAACTGCAAATCTGTGAAAAGATCACCGGTATGACAGCCGGCACAGTTAACGGCCGTATTGCGCTCCCCATAAAAAAGCAGTGCCCCTTGTTTTTGTTGGGCCGTCAACGCCGTCATGTCACCGGCCACATAATCATCCCAGGGGGAAGCCGTCATAATAAACTGCCGTTCAAACGCAGCCAGGGCGGTGACGATGGCGGTTATATCTGGCGTGGCCGTGCCGAACAGGGCTTCGAATTGGGTTGTATACGCGGGAATCTGGTAGAGGCGTGCGGTCAGCTGCCGCCGAATCCTCTCTGGAGGTAAATGTCCCAGGGTGGCCCCGGCCATCTCGTGCAGGCTGGTGACAGGGAACATCGCCTGAGCGGCCAGGGCGTCGGTGAGCTGCCGCCGGTTTACCTGTTCATCTAGGGTCACCACCGGACCGGCGTAACCGTCTACCCGCCCATCCCAAAACTGCCTGGACAGCAGGGCGCTGTTTAAGATGGTAGGAGAATTACGGGGCACAAAGGCGCCAATGAACGGGTTTCCTGTGGTTAGACCGTCTGCCTCATGGCCAAGCACAATCGTTTCTACAAACTGCCGTTGTGGGCCAAGCCCCTCACCGCCGGTACCAATGGGCAGCACCCGGCCGTCGGCCATGGCCAGTGCGGGATGGTGGCAGGTGGCACAGCTAATGTTCTGGTCGCCAGACAGCACGGGATCGAAAAAGAGCTGCTGCCCCAGCTGCACCAGGGCAGGATCATCTTCCGGGGTAGCGTGGCCAGGGTACGGCCGTAAACCATACCGGGCAATGACAGCTTGCAAAGCGGCATCCGGATCGTCTATGGCGCGGCGTGTAGGCAAGACGGCCGCTTCCTCTGTGGGCACCAGCACAGGGTTGTCAACGTCTGGCTGGCCCCAGTAAACCCGTACAACAGTACCTTCAAAAACCTGGCTAATAAGCAAAGAACCATCGGCGCGGGGCAGCACCGACGTAGGGAAGTTCAATCCATCCAGCACAAGCTCTACGGAGCCCCCGCCAAGCACGCGGCTGAGTCGGCCACTGTTGGCCTGATACCCCGTGCCACTAAAACAAGAGGCATCGGGGCGAAAGCGGGCAAATTCCAACAACCAGAGGGTGCCATCTGGCCCTTGGGCCACATCGATGGGCATATTTAACCCGTCTAGCACCACCCGTTCGTTACGGTTTTCATCGATGGCTACCAGTTGGCCGCTGCCAGGTGGATAGGGGCAGCCCCCGGTGAGGGTCACAAAATATTCACGGCCAATACGTTCAATGCCGGTAGGCACCGGGTCGATGCTGCTGTTTTCCGTGGGAATTGACTGAAAGCGATGGATAAAGCGGGTGGTGCCATCATGGGTTTCTTTAGCCACGCCATTGCCGCTGGCGTCGGTCACAACGGGCACCCCGTTGGCATCAAACGTAAGGTCAAACGGGTTGATAAGCTGGACGTTATTGAGCGGCAGCATGCGGTCTGCCAGATCATCTGGGGTTAAGGGTGGCGTTTCCAGCGAAAAGTGATCAGGCGTAGGTAAGGTGTAAAGGTGCCCAAGGTTAAAATGGGCGGTAAACAGGGTACGGCCGTCTGGCGATAATTTGATAAAGGGCACGCCTGACAAATCACCGGAATCCCGCCCACTGGGCAGCCCACTAAGAAAACGGCCGACCTGCCCATCCACCGTGATCATAGAGACACCTGCCGAAAGATCGTTTTTGCCGGTGCCTTCTTCAGCCACCAGAATCGTGCCATCAGGCATCTCTTCCAACCCAACCGGGTTTAGCAAACCGCTGGCAAACGGGCTTACCTGGAGGGTAGGTGCAGCTTTTGGCGCTGACCGGCACGCTGCCAGCAGAATACTTAGAAGTAATAAGCTCGTCGTACAGCGCTTCATCACTCTTTTGGCGAGGGCAGGCCCAATAACCGATCTGGAAAGTCAGAAATCAATCCATCCACACCCCAGGTGATCAGCTGCTCCATCTCCTTGATCTCATTGACCGTCCAGGGGATTACCTGCAAGCCCTCAGCATGGGCAGCCATGATACGTTCAGCGGTGACATCGTGCTGGCTGGGGGACCAGATGTTAAATTGAGAGGCGGCATAAGCTTTTACATCTGCTTCCCCTCCAAAAGTAAGGGCGGCCAGCCGGATATGGGCGTCCAGTTCACGAATAGCCCGCAGCGAACGATGGTCGAAGCTTTGGATGATAACACGCTCGGTGAAGGCACGGCCGTGCACAATGTCCAGGATCGCCCGTTCAAATGGCCCTGCTTCGGCCCCGGTAAAACCATCATCGATATAGTCAGGGTGAGCAGGATCACGCTTGGTTTCGATGTTGAGCTGGACGTTAGCAGCATTGTGGCGTTGGGCAGCCGTTTTTTGGTCTGCCTGGGTATACTGTTCTACAAAGTCTAACAATTCTTTGAGGGTAATGATGCGGTAGTCATCACCAGAAAGGGGCATACTGTGTGCCGTTTGCTCAGGGAAACGGCCGTTATCTGGATTTAAATCACACCGATACGCCTGTATCACCGACAGCGGCTGTTGGCTGATAAAAATGCGCCGCCGCGGATTTTTAGGATCAGGCACGTCAGGATCAGTGAGGCCATCTGGCAGGCGGCACTTTGTGTCATCGATCATAGGATCATGCCACACGACCACCTCACCATCCTGGGTAAAATGCAAATCCAACTCCAGGGTGGTCACACCCAAATCCAGTGCTGCCTCAAACGCGGGCAGCGTATTTTCTGGCAGCAATCCTCGTGCGCCACGGTGCCCCTGAGCATCAAAACCGGGCGGCAGGTGTTGTCTGCCTATGAATGCAAACCTCATACCCTCAGACCTCTCCATCTGTTCAACAGAACTACACGCTGAAAGCAAACATGACAAGGTGCACCCTATGAAACATATTAGCCATAACCTGCACCAATGCAACATTCGCTTGCACCTGAAGAATGAATATGAACTGCCAGATCATGCTGATCTGGCAGTTCCACTATTTACTGAAAGAATTCGTTGTAATCGGCCAGTTCCTGGTTGGCCTTTTCAGCCGCAAGGTCCAGCGCTTCCTGAGCCGTCATGCCGTCATCCAGCACGGAACTATACGCCTCTACAATGAAGCGACGGATGGCCGGCGCTGGTCCGGCACGACCCCCTAAAACAGCATAGTTGGTGCTGCCATCATCCAACATGGTTTTTGTAGACTCAAGCTGGGCAATAGCGGTCACAAAGTTCGGGTTTTCGCCCCAGAACGTGACCAGGTCAGTATTGCCGCTGATGTCTGTACGCACAGGGAAATAGCCTGTACCGGTGTGCCAGGTAACTTGCTGAGCTTCTTCGGCCATGAACTTCATAAACTGCCAGGCAGCGGCATCTTTGGCATCGTCTTCGGAATCAATAAGCCACAAGGCCGCACCACCGATGATAACGCCATGACGCGACCCGGCGCTGTCCGCATAAGGGATAAACATGGTGCCAACTTCAAATTCGGCGCCATCTTGAAGGCCACGTGTGCCGGCGGTGGAGTCAAACATCATGGCGGCTTCACCAGCAAAAAAAACGGAGTCTGTGTCTGTCCAGGTATTGCCCAGATTGGCAGAATATCCATTGGCCACAAGGCCGGTAAGAAAATCAAAGACTTCTACACCAATACCTTGATTAAACACCACTTCCGTTGCCCGGTCGGTACGGCCGTTGTTGTTGTTGTAGTACATACCACCACTGTTCGCCAGGATCTGCTCAAAGTACCAACCAACCTGGCCTAAAGCAAAGCAGTATTTGGTTACACCACTCTCCTGAATGGCATCACAGGCGGCCAGCATTTCGCTGAATGACCAGCTTTCGCCTTCCGGAGGAGGGGTGACGCCGGCTTCTTCCAGCATCGCTTTGTTATAGAACAAGATGGGTGTAGAGCTGTTAAAGGCCATGGCCACCATGCCGTTTTCGTCTGAATAATAGTCGCGAACGGCGGGCACAAAGATATTGGCATCGTAACCATCGTCAGCCATCAACTGGTAGGCAGGAATGAGGCGGCCGGTATCGATCATGGTTTGGGAAGCCAGGTCAAAGTTTTGCACAATGTTAGGTGCGGTGTCTGTTTCAAAGGCGGCCAACAGGGCATTGTACGTATCATCATAGGTTCCTTGATAGGTCGCATTCACCACAATACCATTCTGGCTCTCATTGAAGCGGGCCACAAGCTCATCGACAACCTCACCCAATTCACCACCCATGGCATGCCAGAATTCAAGGGTGATAACTTCACCTGGCGGTTCAACGGCCGTGTCTTCTTCTACCACGGGTTCTTCTTCCGCGGCCTCGTCAGCGGGCGCGGCCTCGTCAGCGGGCGCGGCCTCGTCAGCGGGCGCGGCGGCATCCTCGGGTGTTACGGCCGTGTCCGCTGGCGTGTCTGTTCCGCCGCCGCAGGCGACGACCAACATGGCCAAAGCCAGCAGCAAAACCCAAAATTTAAGCGTTTTTTTTAACATACGTTCCTCCAATTAAATGACTTGTGCGCCACAGTGTTGTGGTCGCATACGCTTTTCAACAGGTTGCCTGATGGCAACCCGAAACATCAATTGCTGCCAAGGTCAGCGCCTGATGTTATAAACATGATTAGTTTGTCCTCAACCATTATCCCTTTAACCCCGTCATGGCAATACCTTTAACGAGTTGGCGTTGGGCTACCAAAAAGATCAGCAGCGTCGGCAGCATCACAATGACCGCACCAGCCATCAACGCCCCCCAATCCGTACCCCGTTCCTGATCAAAAAGAAAAAAGCGGATCCCAATCTGAACGGTTCGCATGGAAGAATCATTGGTAATAATTAAGGGCCACAGATATTGGTTCCACGCACCCAAAAAAGCAAAAATGCCAAAAGCACTGATTGAGCCGCGGCTAAGCGGCACCACAATTTGCCACAAAAAACGGAAGCTGCTGGCCCCATCAATGACGGCCGAATCGTGCAAATCTTTGGGCAGCGTCAGAAAAAATTGGCGCAGCAAAAAAACGCCAAAAGCACTGCCCAAAAACGGCAGCGTTAAACCTGCATAGGTGTTGGCCAACTGCCACTTGCTGATCAACACAAAATTGGGAATGAAGGTCAGCTGAAAGGGCACCATTAAGCTGCCCAAAATGAGATAGAACATCACATCACGGCCACGAAACTCCATAAATGAGAAGGCAAAAGCAGCCAGAACGCTAAAAACTATCTGGCAAATGACAATAATGCCAGATTGAACAGCACTATTGACCAGATAACGGCCAAATGGTGTTGCATTCCAGGCCGTCACATAATTCCGAAAAGTCCATTCGCGAGGAAATATTGTTGTGGGGTTGGCAGAAATATCCTGTAATGATTTGAAGCTGGTGAATATGGCGATAAGTATGGGCAAGGCAATCATCAGCCCAACAACGATGAGAAAAATTTGCAGCGCCAAATCAGTAGAGGCGATCCGGCGTTTCAGTTGTGTGGTAGGGACAGTCGCTTTCATGAGTAATGTACCTTGCGGCCAAAGCCTCTAAATTGAACAATAGACATGAACAAGATGAGTAGGGCAAGCAAGTAGGCTTGCGCTGAGGCATAACCACGGAACGGCGTACCAATAAAGGCATCGACAAAAATGGCATAAATCATGTTCGTCGTAGCCTGACCGGGCCCCCCGTCGGTTAAAATGTTAATTTCGGCGAAGGTTTGCAGGGTATTGATGACATTGATGATGAGCAGGAAGAACAGCGTTGGTGAAAGCAGCGGCAGGGTAATGTGGCGCACACGATGCCATACATTGGCCCCGTCCACCTTGGCCGCCTCATAATAGGTAGAATCTATATTTTGCACCCCGGCCAGGGCAATAATGACATTAAACCCCAACTGCCGCCAGACAACGGCGAAGATGACAGAAGTTAACGCCCAGTCCTTTGATGTTAACCAGTTGATCGGATCGATCCCCACCAGGCCAATCCAATGGTTTATGTAGCCTGTCGCCGGGTTGTAAAGCCAGCGAAAAATCACCCCGGTAACGGCGCTGCTTATCACAATAGGTACAAAGATGAGCAGGCGGTGAAGCCACGAAAGTCTGGCCAAAGGGTAAGACAGGGCTATGGCTAAAATAACAGCCATGATAATGCCTGTGGGCACGGTGCCTAATGTAAAAAGAAGGGATACTTTAATATTGTTAAAGTATTCTCCCTTTTCAACCAGCTCTGTCCAAAGACGCTGGTAATTCTCAAGCCCTACATAGCGTACGGTGCCGCCAAAAGGGGCCACCCGTGTCAGGCTCATCTGGAAGGAACTGACAATGGGCCAGTAGACAAAGATGCCCAGAATAATTAATGTGGGCGCCAGGTAAAGATACCCTTCTAAATCTTTAAAAATCTTCTTCAAATGATTCCTCCTCGCAGCCGCAATTGCTTCTGACCCTAACGCCATCCCAGTTCTGAACAGAATTGACGATACCGAACCTTTAGCAGACGGTCGTTTTGGGGCAAAAAGTAATCGACATGTGCACCTTCCCGTAAATCATGCCAGCCACGGCTGAGATTGGCAGCCAGCCAGGCAATGCCCTGTGAAGTGGCCTGTTTTACTTCTGGTCGCAGCACCACACGCTGGGAAAGATTAGCCAACCGCTGGCACAAACCATTTACGGTGGACAGCCCGCCGGTGATGCGAATACGCTTGACACTTTGCCCTGTATTGCTCATGGCTTCCAGATTAATCGCAATAAGAAATACAATGCTTTCGATGATGGCCACAACCTTTTCTTCCAGTCTGCCTTCGCCTAGAAAGTAGGGATTTTGTTCACTGCGCCAGAATGGTGAGCCCAAACCACCAATCGTGTTGATGAAGATAGGGGGCGTTTCAACTTCATTGAGCCACGCCCCCAACCTGGTGGTAAGGTCAGGTTGGGTCCATTGGTCAGCGGCCCAATTGATAGCTGCTCCAGCACCATTTACCGTACCCTCTAGCAGGTAAGTGATGTGCTCTTCGCTGCTGTTAGCAATACTGGCCAGCAGGCTGGGATGGTGCATAAGCTGGGTACCGGTGGAAAGCAGGACAAAAGCACCGGTGCCCACATTCACAATAAGGGTGCCATCTTCTAACTGGCCGGGGCTGTGGATGGCTGCGTTTTGGTCGCCATTAACGGCCGTTAAAGGAATGCTGGTCCCACGAATATTGCCAAAATACGATTGGGTCGGTCGGCATTGTGGCAGCAGTTCTCGGGCTATACCAAAGTCACGCAAAAGCTCAGCTGACCATTGATGCTTTTGCAGGTCCATCAACTGAGTCCGTGAGGCGTTAACGTGGTCAACAATGCACGGCTGACCTTCTACCAAGTTAAAAATGATATAGGCGGCTAAAGGACCAAAGACAAGACTATTGTCTTTTAACGGCTGTTCCAATTCCGGGCAGTGATCCAACAACCAGCGCAGTTTGCTGGCTCCGTAGTGGGGTGACAAAAAGAGGCCGCTTTTCCTTTTTATGTCAACTTGTTTGCTGGCCAACGGCTTCAGGTAATCAACGGCACGGCGATCTTGCCAGCTGAGAACAGGGGTCAGGGGGGCACCGGTCATGCGGTGCCAGGCCACAATGCTAGAACGCTGGCAGGCTAACCCGGCACATGCTATACCCCGCTCCATCACCACTGGATCAGCCATCACCTGCTGCATGACGTGGTAGACGGCCGTTATGATTTCGTTTGGATCCTGCTCAATCTTGATGCTGCTAACCTGTTCTAGGGCAATCGCTTTATTGGAAAATGCCAACACATTACCGCTGTAATCATACGCAGAGGCGCGCACACTTAACGTGCCCACATCCAGGGCAAATATTAAGCGTTCAGAGATAAGGGGGGTTGGTAACGCCATACAGAGTAATCATCCCAGAAAATCATCTGTGAGTATCTTCCTAATCACTGCCCCATTCTTACCAGCACCCCTCGCGTATTGCAAGAAATACCACGCTATTTGCACAAACTTGCAGACGGTGCCAAGATAGAGGCGTAAATCTGTGCATATAGGAGGCATGGAATGGATAAAAAACACCTGGAAAGTGCTCTACAGGCAGCCCAAATGTATTACTACCAAAATCTACCGATGAAAAAAATAGCGCATGAGTTAAAAGTCTCCCACTCAACCGTATCCCGCCTCTTAAGTTGGGCCAGGAACCAGGGTCTTATTGAAATTCGCATCAACGATATTCGTGGACGGGCTGATTCATTGGAAGAGTCAATCAAGCTTCATTATAAAATCAAAAACGTTCAAATTGTGCCCGTACCTGAAATTGCCGGGGAACGAACCTGGCAAGAACGAGTGGCCAAAGTAGCTGCCAACTATCTAAACCAATGCATAGAATCCGGTATGATATTGGGCGTTGCCTGGGGCGGCACGATTAACCTGGTTGCTGCCAATCTCACCCCTAAATCATTAGTTGGGGTACAAGTCGTTCAGCTCAATGGCGGAGAAATTGTCTCTAATCCAAGCGCCAATCACCCTGGTGGGCTTATCACCCAGTTTGCAAAAAACTATGAAGCTAAAGCACATCTTTTTCCAGTGCCGACATTTTTTGACTACCCGGAAACCAAACAGGCGCTGTGGCGTGAACGAAGCATCCAACAAATTTTAGAACTGCATCGCCAGGCCGACATTTTGCTTTACACCATTGGCTCCTCACGCGGCCACTTAATGAGCGCCGCCTATAGGGGCAATTACTTACAAGAAAGTGACTTTCAGGAAATGGAAGAACACGGCATCGTGGGTGATATTGCCAACATCATGATTCGGCAGGATGGCAGCTACGAAGGCATTCCACTCAATGAGCGGGCGTGTGGGCCAACATTGGAACTGTTCCGTAAGGTGGGGAAGTCCATTTGTGTGGTATCTGGCTACAACAAGTTGGCTGGGCTAAAAGCGGCCATTGCCGGTGGTTATGTTACTGATCTAATTTTAGATGAGCCAACGGCACATAAACTGGCCACATCCATTGCCGATGCTTCCTGACGTGGCCTTACTGGAACGGCAGATGCCGATTAAAGGGGAATGCCACAACTTGTCACCGCACTGCCACCTGGTTGTTCTTGTTTTGCCTGCAGCTTTTATTATCCTATCTACGGATAAGCTTTCTTAGATTCTATTAATCTGCCCTTATCTCCATAGGGCAGAACAGTGGACACAAAACCAAGGGTGAATAACAACCTCAGCTTGGCGACTTCAACAAAAAATAAAGGCTTGCCTCACCGCCTAATTTTTTATTTAAGGCCTGGCGGCTTGTGGACGCGCCCCCTGCTGTTTGTCTAGACAAACAGCAGGGGGCGCGTTTTTTGTGAATCTCAACCACGTAATCTGTGAGGAAGGGACGACATTGACCAAGGAGGAATACTCTTCTGACCGTGCAAAGCATCCCTATCCAACTCGTTTGATTTATCCAATTCCTAACAATTGACAGAAGTTGTAAATAACCCTGGGATTGAAGGGGTAAAGAGATGCTGCCTTCAGCATCTTGGGGATTCATTTTATTAACAATGGGTAGTACTCCCGTTGTTACCTTATGGAAGGAGACAATTAATGTACCGCAAATCTTTTCGGTTCGTCTTGCTTTTGGTGCTTCTTTTACTTGTCGTCGTCACCCTGCCCGTGCTTGGCCAGCCCAACACAGGCACCGGCGGCGTCAGAGAAACTCGCCCGGTATTAGGCAAAGATACCGTAGCCCAACCTTCCCCTGTATTAGGCCAGGACAGCCCATTGGCTATCCCTAACCGGTATATTGTCGTATTTAATAAGGCAACGGCTGACACCACGGAAGCAGCCATTGCAGACACGGTCGAGAGTCTAGGTGGAACCGTCCATTTTACCTACGCTTCTGCCTTAGAAGGTTTTGCCGCCACCATGTCGGCTGACGTGCTCAAAACCATACAGCAAGACGCTAGCATTGCTTTCATCGAAGCGGATCAGGCCGTTTCTATCTCTGATACGCAGCCCAATGCAACATGGGGGTTAGACCGAGTTGATCAGCGGGATCTGCCGTTGAGCACCACGTACACCTATAATCAGACGGGGTCGGGTGTGACGGCTTATATCATTGACACGGGTATCCGCCGTACGCATACACAATTTGGCGGCCGTGCCCTGCACGGTTACTCAGCTATCAATGACGGCAACGGCTCCAACGACTGCAACGGCCATGGCACGCATGTGGCCGGCACCGTTGGTGGATCAACATATGGCGTGGCCAAGCAAGTGACATTGTACGCGGTACGCGTCCTCAACTGTAGTGGGTCAGGCAGCAACTCCGGGGTTATCGCCGGCGTAGATTGGGTGACCCAACATCACACCGGCTCCAACCCAGCTATAGCCAATATGAGTCTGGGCGGTGGCGCCTCGTCGGCGCTGGACACGGCCGTCAACAATTCGATCAATGACGGCGTAAGTTATGCGGTTGCTGCTGGTAATGACAACGCCAACGCCTGTAACTATTCACCCGCACGCGTGGCGGCAGCCATTACTGTCGGCTCAACAACCTCCTCCGATGCCCGTTCTTCTTTCTCTAACTATGGTACATGCCTGGATATATTTGCACCTGGGTCCAGCATCACCAGCGCCTGGCACACCAGCGATTCGGCCACCAACACCATTAGCGGCACTTCAATGGCAGCACCACACGTCGCTGGTGGCGCCGCTCTTTACCTGCAAACCAATCCCAGTGCGTCACCCGCTACTGTGCGCAATGCGCTTGTGAACAACGCGACCAGCGGCCGTCTCTCGGGGATTGGCAGTGGCTCACCCAACCTGCTCCTTTACACGCTCTCTGGGGGCACCCCACCGCCCAACCCGACACCTACGCCACCACCCAACCCGGATCCGTGTACCAATTGTGAACATTACACCGGCTCCTTGAGCGGCACGGGCGACTACGATTACCATCCTAACGGCACTTATTATTACAGCGGCTCTGGCAATCACCAGGGTTGGCTGCAAGGCCCGGGCGGTACGGACTTCGACCTCTACCTTTGGAAGTGGAATGGCTTCGGCTGGGTAACGGTTGCCCAGTCTATTAGCTCCTCCTCCACGGAGTACATCAGCTACAATGGCTCCTCAGGGTATTACGTCTGGCGCATCTACTCCTATAGTGGCTCTGGCAACTATGACTTCTGGATGAAGCGGCCGTAACCTAAACCTGGTTGGGGCCGGTCTCTGACTGCACCACCTACCAGGTAACCTCCGGGAGACTTAAGCGGTGACATTACCGCGCTCCCGGAGGTTTTTTCTTTATGAGAAAACAACCATCGCTGGCCTGAAGTGGGCTAAAAACGGATGATCTACTTCTAAATCGACTCATTCTGAGCAGTTTTTTGCATTTCAGAACATACGTGCTACAATTTTGGTGTTGATACCCTCCCTCTTCTCAACACCCTTTTCCCCAAAGTTAAGCCCCATTTCTGGGGCTTTTCTCTTTGTTCTGGGTGAGGTGTTGAGGATAGACCACTTCTGCTAACTGGTTATGGCACACCCTCTGGGTGTGAATCTTCCTCCTCCTTAGACGTAAGCGTCAATCGTGTATAAATAAAACGTCCCATCACCTTTACCGTCGCCAGAATGGGGACGATGAGCAGCGCCCCTAGCAGACCGCTCAGCGCCAGACCGGCAATCAGCCCTACAAAAATAACGCCTGGATGCAGTTCCAGGGCGTGGCCCATCAACTGCGGGCGCAGCCACAAATTATCCACCTGCTGGATGGCTGCATACACCCCTACCAGCAGCAGCGCCAGCCCAATAGGTGACAGCGGCAGCCAGCCCTGGCGAAACAGCCAGATGATCAACGCCGTACTGCTGCCAATGAGCATAAGCAGCACCACAAAAATAAACAGCTGCACTCGTAAAAAAACACTCCATACTGTATCGACTTCCGCCAGCAGCTGCCGGGCATCGTCCTTATGCGGCGCTGGAACTAGGCTCAGAATCATAGGCTGGATGCGATGACCATCCTTCAACAGGTAAAAGAAGCTGACCAACACCACCAACGTCCAAAGCAGATTGTCGGTGAGGCTGGAAAACAGGCCATCGGTGCTGATGGTCAACGTAGAAAGGGCATTGCCCCAAGAGGCTCGCAGGCCGTTTAGCACAGCTTCGGGGTACACTTCAAAGCCAAACAGGGGAAACGGCCGTGTCAACCATCCTTGCATGATCACCAGCGCATCTTGCAGTTCTTGCTGCAGGCGGGGCCATTGGTTCAACGCCACCGCCCCCAGCAGGGCAAACAGCCCGGCAAAGGCAGCCAGTACCAGAGTATAAATTACGGCAGCCGCCAACGACCGTTTTCCGCGCAAGCGAGCTGCCAGCATCACAACCAGGGGATTAAACAAATAGGCGAGCAGCGCCGAAATTGACAGGGCCACCAGTAACGGCCGTGCCAATACCAGTAACCAACCTGACAAAACCAACAGCACCAACCCCATTAAGAACAGTAATACATTTTTCGTTGAGAGCGACATTACCCCTCCTGACAACACCATGATGCTTCCATCGGTATCAGTTTTCAGTCATCAGTGGACAGTTTTCAGTAGGGCCTACCCCCCATGTCCACTGGACACTGTCCACTGAACACTGGTTACTGACTTCTGATGCCTGGTACCAGGTTCTACACTCAGCAGCCTAAAGTTTGTCCCCCAGCCAGCATGTATGTCTCCAGCCATGTCCTTTGACAGCCAATGCCCCAGCATAACCATGTGCGGGCATGAGTGCTTCCAATGACCAGCGCGAGGCTTCTTGAGGATCCTCCCTTGTGGCCAACAGCATCGCCGGCTCACCTGGGACTAAAGAGACATCAAAACTATCCAGGGGCATGGACAGCCCTTGCCCCTGTGCCTTGATGTAGGCTTCCTTGCGTGTCCAACAGTTAAAGAATGTTTCTGCTTTCATGTCAGCCTGCATAGTGCGCAAGACAGCCACTTCCCTGGGAGAAAAAAAACGCTTTCCTATCTCTTCATACTCAAAATTAGTACGGATGCGTTCCAGGTCAACACCAATTTCCCGATTGCGTGTAACGGCGTAAAGCGCCAATCCGTCGCAATGAGAAAGGTTAAAGTTGAGCTTGTACTGCGCAAACTCAGGTGTTAGAAGCGGCTTACCATAGTAAGTGTAATAAAATCGCAGCTGTCCAGGGGCGACCTTCAGGTAACGGCCGAGAATCGTTCTGAGCAACCCGCGGCCGGCAATGAAGTGCCGCCGGTCTTTCTCGAAGTGAAATCGTTCAGCTCTGCCTAGCTCGTCAGCCGTCAGGCAGCCCCTTAACTGCTGCACTTGTGCTGATGATAATTCAAGCGTTGCGCGCCACACATGAACTTCATCATCGGCCAGGGTTAGATCTGTGGGTGGCAGTCGCCATAAATGAGTGTACATCTCCATATAGATCAGGCGAAGACCCGGTTAAATAAGTGGGTTAAGTCTTGTGATACCGCTCGTAACAACTGTATGCGATGTGTATGGAGATAAAAATGATCCCCGGGGAAAAGGCGCAGGCGAAAGGTATGCTGTGTTTGCACCTGCCAGGCTTTCAGGTCATCAACACTAACATTATCATCCTCTAAGCTGCCAAAAGCAGAAATCGAACAATCAAGAGGTGCTTCTGGGGTATAGGTGTACGTTTCCACCAGGGCAAAGTCTGCCCGTAAAATGGGCATCATTAACTGCATCAACTCGACGTGTTGTAACACCGCTTCCGGTGTGCCCTGTAACTGACGCAATCCTTTGATAAACTCTACCTCTGGCAAGTGGTGGATAGGAGGTATGGCGCTGGGCAGCTGTGGCGCCTGACGACCAGAAACCAGCAGATGAAGCGGCTCCGGTTTGTTCTCCTGGCGCAGTTGACGGGTCAGTTCAAAGCTAATCAGAGCGCCCATGCTGTGCCCCCAAAAGGCAAACGGCTTATCCAGATAGGGCTGAAGGGCTGAGGATAAAGCCGACACAAGAGGAGTAACGTTGTTAAACGGCCGTTCGCGAATGCGGTTTTCTCGTCCGGGAAGCTGGATAGGGCAAACTTCTACGGCAGCCGGCAAAGATGCCGCCCACTCGCGAAAGATCGACGCGCTGCCACCGGCGTAAGGAAAACAAAACAACCGCAGCTGTGTATCTGTTTTGGGCCTGTAAAAAGGCATCCATGAGCTTGATATAGACATTTCCCTCACATTCCACGCGGTAATCGTTTGGCCTTGACCATGTTTTCTGCCAACAGGCTCGGCGACAGGCCTATTACCCACGCGTTCTTTTTTAGGCAGCCGGCTTGTATTCCGGTATTTCGAATTTTAAAGTGTGCTGACAATACTCAAGCCAGGCGGGGGTTACATTATCAAAAATGATGTTCTCATCCTTATCTGCATATAGGCATCACTCACTATGTTATCACCAAACTGGTTGTTTCACCTACCAATGCAGCGGCATAAAATAACGGGTCAGGGGCTTCTTTCTAACCATGTTTTGGGCAAGAAGGACTCAACGGCTATACCCAGCCCTTGCTCGGCAGCTAAATCTACTGTTAGTTGAGCGACGGCTAAATCAAGAATGCCCAAACCAAACGGGCTAAAAATGGTTAAGTTTTTGTCCCCAACAGAGGATGTTATGGTGCCGTTTAAAATATCCCCAAGTGTACCTCTCACAAAATCTCTATGACCCACTTGTTGTTCGGTCAGGTGAATGGATGTTTGTGCCCGGCTCACATGATCGATGTCATCAACGATGTTATCTGCCTGTAAGATGATGTCGGGCGATAGATCTCGAAGCGAGATATGCAAGATAACGCTGTTGGGCAAACAACATGACAGGTCTGAAATATGGGGGGCCACGGCCGTTGTTGCCAGCGAAATAACCGGTGACCGGCCAGCGACCTGCGCAAAATCATTGGTAATATCCACCTGCAGCTTACTATTAAGTTGTAAGCACTTATCCTTAAACTGAAGGGCGTTGTCTGCACTCAAATCACACAAATGAACGGAACTGATCATCGGGTATATGGAGAGCAAAAACCGCAGCGTTTCAAAGTTAATCAGGCCACACCCTACCAGGCTTACATCATGCAGCTCATCTTGTGCCCAAAGATAACGTGCGGCCAATGCTGCACTGGCCGCCGTTCGCTTCGCGCTAATTGTAGAACTTTCCATGATCGCCAGCGGTTGGCCTGTGACCATTGAATTTAAGATCAAAACGGCCGAAGCTCGTTCCATGCCCCTGGTTACGTTTTGGGGAAAAGAGGCGATCCACTTGATGCCCGCCGTATTAAAATCTTCACCAAGATAGGCAGGTAAGGCAATAATCCTTTCTTTTTCCATACCTGGAAAGCGAATAAAACTAGAGTGTGGCAGCGTTGTATGGCCTCGGGCATGTACCTGATAAGCACGTCCGACGACCTCTAAAACTTCCTGTTCACGATTTTGCAACAGCGAAATAACATCATCACCCTTCAGTAATAACAATCTATTAGAACTCATAATATCTCACCCGAAAATTGAGGCGTGTCGTACGTAATCGCGCATGGGCTGCATGGTATGTATGGACCAAATCTTTGACAAGACACCAGCGCATGCAGCCAATGCACTTTATTTACGAACACGCAAAATAATGTGCCTATTCCCAAAGATGTGACACATCCCCGAAATGTTCAGACACCCAATAATCTGAATAGATGGTATCCATATAACGTTCCCCCCGGTCACTGATAACAGCAACACAGTTTGACCCTGCGGGAATCTCTTGCTGCTTTTTTAAGATGGCAGAAAAAATGGCCCCAGAAGAGCCGCCAGCCAGGATCGCTTCACGTTTTAATAATTGACGGCAGCCAACGATGCACTCTAAGTCAGACATCAATACATGACATGTTTCCAGGTTAGGGCGATACAATTCAGGCACTCGCCCTGCCCCATGACCAGGAATAAGCCGTTTCTTTGGCGTGTCCCCAAAGATGACACTACCTTGGGCATCAACAGCAATAATTTTTGTTTTTAATCCATTTTGAGCAATATAATCAGCACATCCCCGAAGCGTGCCACAGGTACTTGTTGCGCAAAACAGATAATCTACCTGGTTATCTAAGGCCATTAAGATTTCTTGTATTGTCTGGTGATGGGCCTGAGGGTTATTCAGGTTGGCGTATTGATTACAGTTAAAACTGTTAGGAATTGTACTCAGAAGGTATTGAATCCGGTTAAGCCGGGCCTGTAGAAACTCATTCGTTTCAGGGTCTGGCTGTTCTACCAAATCTACCACAGCGCCATATGCTTTGAGGATATTCTGATTCATCAACGTTGTCTTAACATCCACAACACAAATGAATTTAATGCCATAATAGGCACATATCTGGGCCAGCCCAATCCCTAAATTGCCAGAACTGGATTCAATCACGGTAGTGTTCTGGTCAATCTTGCCATCTTTCAGGGCCTGGGTGATCATCTGAAACGCAGGCCTATCTTTAATGCTCCCTCCGGGGTTAAAAAATTCCAGCTTTGCATACAGGTTTAATGAAGGGTCGTCAAGAAACCTCTCCAATTTAACCAGGGGGGTGTTTCCAATGGTTGATAAAATACCACTTCCCATTCTTTGTGATCTCCAACTTAGTAGCCGTCTAAAACAACTTCCTGGTTTTTAGACATTACGGCCACTTACAGCCCGCCTGCCAATTCCGCACCTTGTTTGCAGACGCGCCCGTAGGGCTTTACTGGTGGTTCTTTTGTATTTTTTGGCAAGTAAAGCCCGTTTAACAGCCGATAATTTAGCATGGCGCTCTTGCAGGTCATTACGTTTTAATGAAACCTCAACAGCAAACCGTTTCTGCAGTAGATTTGTTCTATCGCGCTCCAACATTCCCTCATCCTGATCCGGCACAGGTAAAGCCTGCCGGTCTACACGGCCGTCCATGGTCAATGGCAGCTTATCCAGACAAACAACCATCGCTGGTATCAGGTAACTTGGTAACCTCTCTTTCAGAAAGACGCGCAGCACACGTTTGGCGTCTCTGTCTATCAGGACTACATAGGCAATTAGATAGGGGGCATCAACAGGAGAAGGGTGATTTAGGATCACCTGCCCCTAGAAACTCTATTTTACCGTCTGGCTGCCTGCGGACCAACTCCTTTGTTTTGTCTAACGTTCCCCATACAGGATAAAGAACATAGGTAGACGTACCTTTAGGGTTATCATTCATTTGGCTAAGGGTTTTCAGTTCTTTTGACAAGCTGCTGCATTCAAATTATAGACTCCCACTTGTGCTAACCTCAAAAGATATGATGCCCGCTTTTACTTACTTCCTTAATTACTATCGGATCATCATGGTTTAGCCACCCTTGACCCTCCTATGGGGGGAAGGTGGTGAAACGGCCGTCCCTCGGAACGGCCGTTCCCCAGGAAAACTGGGGCTTTTTTACGTTACGCTAATGACATTTTTATCTGTTTGTGATATGCTTCACTTAACTTTATGCGATGTGCCTTTAATCAACTCACTAAAACATTACACAAGCTACAGAGGTTCACCAATCATGTGAAACCGGCCCCATTGGTTTGCCATGCTTGTAAAATGATGGGATTGTGGGAGCAACTCCATTTATAAAAGTGAGCAAGTGACCGGTATCAGTGTTCAGTTATCAGTGTACAGTTTTCAGTGCTGGCCTATCTCTGGAAATAATCTACGGAAAACTGGTTACGGACTTCTGATGACTGGTACTACTCCTAGCATAATGATACTTAACTATAACCACATGCCCACAGGGCATGTCAAAAGGATTTGAATAAATAAACTTATTATGGCGAAAAATTTAAAGATCATTCCCCTGGGCGGCCTGGGGGAAATTGGCAAAAATATGACATTGTTGGAATACGGCCGTAACCAAATTATTGTAGATTGTGGGGTCATGTTCCCCGAAAGTGATATGTATGGCATTGACCTGGTACTCCCCCAGTTTGACTACGTGGTGGAAAACCAGGACATCTTACGCGGCATTGTGCTTACACACGGCCACCAGGACCACATTGGCGGCCTGCCTTATCTATTAGAGCGGGTCAACGCACCTATCTACGGCACAGCTTTAACCATCGGCATGGTGGAACGGCAGTTGGAAGAGGCACATGTGCGAGAACGGGCCACGCTAGAAGTGATAGACGATACACAGACGCTGCACTTAGGCCCCTTCCGCATCAGCCCTTTTGCCGTGGCCCACTCTATTCCAGCCGCCGTGGGGTTGGTGATTGATACTCCCGTCGGGGCAATTGTACACACAGGTGATTACAAGTTGGACGAAACGCCCACAGGCGGGCGCACAACAGACTTGCAGCGCTTACAGGCATTAACCCCACATGGTGTATTGGCCCTTTTAGGCGACAGCACCAATGTGGACCGGCCAGGGCGCACCCCGACAGAACAGTTGGTGGCAGACACGTTAGATACATTGTTTGCCGAAGCCAACGGGCGTCGCATTATCATCGCCACCTTTTCCTCCCTGTTGGCCCGTTTGCAGGAAATTATGCGGCTGGCAGAGAAATACGGCCGTAAGGTGGCGCTCACCGGGCGCAGTTTACAGCAAAATATAAACCTGGCGCGTGAGTTGGGGTATCTCAAAGTGCCAGACAGCCTGTTCGTAGACATTACCGATAATGTCGCCGACGGGAATCTGGTCATTCTCTCCACGGGTTCACAAGGAGAGCCGCGCTCGGCGCTTAACCGTATGGCCAAGGGGGAGCATCGGCAAATTCACGTCCATGAAAATGATACCATTATCGTCTCTGGTGGCACCATTCCTGGCAACGAGGAAGATGTAGGACGGATGTTGAACAACCTGTTTGCACGCGGCGCCAATGTCATTTACGGTGCTCTGGCGACGGTGCATGTTTCAGGGCATGGCAGCCGCGAAGATATGCGGATCATGCTGGAGACAGTGAACCCACGTTTCCTCATTCCGGTGCATGGTGAGACACGGCATTTACACCTGCATGCCCGTCTGGCCCAAGAAGGTGGCCTGGCGGCTGAGAATGTGTTCATCTTGCAAAACGGCGCTGTCTGGACAACCGATGGCGAAAAAGCATGGTTAGAAGAGCCCATTCCTGCCGAAGATGTGTATGTGGATGGCTATTTGGTGGGTGAAATTGGGGAGCTAGTGATGCGTGATCGTGAGCGGTTGGCGCAGGATGGTTTTGTGGTCGTCTATGTGCCTATCGACAAAAAGCACAAACTGGTGGGCGAACCACGCCTGTTTAGCCGCGGGTTTTTACGCATGGACCAATCAAGTGTCTTGCTGGATGCGGCGGTAAAGGAATTAAAGCGGGAATTGAAGCGAAACGGCCGTAATCATGATGACACCGTGCGTGAAACGTTGCAAAACTTTTTCTACCACAAAACACAATCACGCCCCGTTATCTTGCCCAATATCGTGCGTGTATAGGACGTTTTTGCACACCACCCTTAGTCACAGCAGATTAATGATAGCCTGACGGCCGTGGTGCTTACAAAGAAACTACGAGGTGCCCTTTTTACCTCGTAGTTTCTTCATCAGTAAGGCTTGTTTTGCCGCTGACAATTTGTCTTGCCGTGCCGCCAATTCATCCCGTCGGGATGCAACTTCATTGTCTATGCCCGCCCGTTCCGAATGCTGCGCGGTAGCATCTGCCTGCCCAGTTTCAGGTAAGGGTAATGCCTGCTGGTCTACTTGGGCGCCAGGCGTCAGCGGCAGTGCATCCAGCAGAACAAAAAGGGAGGGCAGCAGGTACGCAGGAAGTTTCTCTTTGAGGAATCGCCGCAAAACCGAAATGGGCACTTCATCTGCCTGGTGCAAAACCACGTAAGCGATCAGCTGACTATCCGCAGGGGGCGCTTTGCTGCCATCGGGCGTATGGACGACAATAACGGCCTCTTGCACGGCCGGATGCTGCCTTAGGACGGTCTCAATTTGCCCCAGTTCAATGGGCCGGCCCCGGATCATTACCGGGGAGTCAGCACGGCCCAGTAGTTCCAGTGTACCATCTGGGCGGGCGCAGGCCCGCTCCCCCGTCTTAAACAGGCGCGTTCCGCCTTTATTATCAAAGGGGTTGGGGATAAAGTTGACGGCCGTAAGCCATGGTACCCCATGATAGCCACGCGCCAACCCTTGACCACCCACATAGAGTTCCCCCGGTACCCCAACGGGCACCACGTTTAGGTAGGCATCCAGTAAATAGACACAACTGTCGGCGGCGGGGCGCCCAATCACGGCTCTTTGCGTCAACATATGGCCCACACCCGCAGCGGCATACACGGCAGCAGCCCCTGATCCAACCATATGGTAACATTGGCGTCCGTCTGCGGTCCATTGCCCAAACATATTGGCTGGAAAGGCATCTCCCATAGCAACAACTGTACGCAACTTTGGCAGTTCTGCCACAGGTAATGGTGACAGCAATGGGGGTGGGAGTAACACGGCCGTAACCTGCCAACGACGCAAAAACGCCAGAAGTGCCGGCTTAGACTGCACAACCTCTTCCGCTGCCAAACAAAGTGTGGCCCCGGCCAACAGGCTTAAGATGATACCCGAAACGGGCCCTGCCACACTCAGGCAGCACGGCTGGAAAATACGGCCGTCCACATCCAGATTAAGCGATAGAATGTGTGCTTTTGCCCCATGACTTAATTCACGATGCGCCATCATCGTACCCGCAGGGGTCGGCGACGCCATCGCATAGATCACCTGAGCCAGGTTATCGGCCGTTATCATCGTAGTAGGGGGCGTGGGGGCTTCCTGGCTGATAAGCGGCTGCGCCTGATCCAGGCAAATAATAGGCACCCCTTCCCCAGAAAAACGATCGGCATAACGCTGCCGGGTCACCATCAATAACGGCGCGGCATCTTTTACTACCCTCGCCAGACGTGTGTTTGCATAGGCTGGAGGCAACGGCACACAACAGCCACCGGCTTTAAGAATGCCAAGTAAACCAATGACCATCTCCAGAGAATCCTCAAGGCAGATGCCTATGCGTACCTCAGGAGCTGCCCCCAATGTTTGCAGATAGCGGGCAAGTTGGTTGGCCTGGCGGTCTAGCGCCCCATAGGTTAAATGATGATCGCCAGACACCACCGCCACCGCGTCTGGTCTTTGCTTCACCTGGCTGTCAAACAACTGATGGATACACTCCTCACTCGTTATTTCAGCCGGGCTGCCATGCCATTCACCTAATACGTGTTGCCGTTCCTGCTCTGTCAGAAGCGGGTATTCAGAAATATGCTGATCAGGGTCAGCGGCAATACCAGCTAACAACGTTCGGAAATGTTTGGCCATTTGCACAATGGTTTCGCTGTCGAAAAGATCGGTATTGTATCGCAGCCCGCCGATCAGCCTGCCATTATCCTCTCCCATACCCAGCACAAGATCAAACATCGCCACCGCCGACTCCATAGACCATGGGCTCGGCCGTAGACCCGGTGTATCTGCTTCTTTGACAAAACCAGCCCCAAAACTAAACATCACCTGAAAGATCGGGTTGTGGCTAAGGTCTCGGTTTGGGTACAACTCTTGTACCAACATATCAAAGGGTAAATCCTGATGCTCTTGAGCGCCCACAATGACATGCCGCACCCGGTCCAACAGATCCCGAAACGTGGGGTTTCCTGATAGATCGTTGTGCAGCGCTAATGTGTTAACGAAAAACCCGATCAGGGGTTCAATTTCACGCGAAATACGGTTCGCTGTAGGTGTACCAATGACAATATTCACCTGGGCACTATAGCGCGCGAGTAAAATGGCAAAGGCTGCTTCCAATATCATAAACAGCGTGGCGCCCGTCTGACGGCCGATTTCCTTAAGCTGGTGCAGCATCTCAGGCTCAACCTGAAAGGATTCATCTTTACCAGAAAAGGTCTGAACAGGGAAACGTAATCGACCAGCCGGGAGGGTTAATAACAAAGGTGCCCCGGCCAATTGTTTGCGCCAGTAAGTAAATTTGGTTTGCAACGTTTCCCCCTGCAACCGATGTCGCTGCCACAGGGCAAAATCCCCATATTGGACGGATAGCTCAGGCAGTGGTGACACACGCCCAGGAGCCCAAAGATGGTATAATTTAATCATCTCCTCGACGAATATCCCCACAGACCAGCCATCAGAAATAATGTGATGCATGGTGAGCAAGAATACCGCATCATCTTCACCAAGCTGCAGCAAGGTGCAGCGCGTCAGTGGCCCGGCCGTCAGGTCAAAGGGATAGGTTGACTGCGCCAAAGTTATTCGCCGCGCCTCATCTTCCCGCACCGCTGCCAAAACTTCCTGCAAATCCACCACAAGCAGCGTTAGCGCTGCCTCCGGCGCAATGATCTGCATGGGGTGCCCGTCTACGGCTGAGAAAGTCGTCCGTAAAATCTCATGTCGTCTGACAACCTCATTGAGGCTCTGATTTAACTTAGCCACATTAAGCTGCCCTCTAAGGCGCACGCCCTCAGAAACATGGTAAACATCGCTGCCAGGGTTTAACTGGTGTAGAAACCATAACCCATGCTGCGTTAACGAGAGTGGCGTTGGACTGTGATGTTGTCTCCGGGGAATCAGTCTGTTTTCTGTAACCGATTTGCCCTGCAGCTGTTTTTCAAACAGCGTTTGTTGCTCGGCTGAAAGCTCCGCCCGACGAGCCAAAATTTTGGCCTTTCGCCGGGCAATATCATCTTTCATACTTATTCACCTCGTAATCGCTTTTCGAATAGGGCCCGTTGGGCTGGCGACAACTTGTCTCGTTGGGCTGAAAGTTTACTGCGCCGCTGCGTAACAGCATCCCTCATCTTATCAGAAGGATGAGTGTCTTCCTTTGATTGCGCCGTGTTTTGACCAGGTGATGGGCGGCGCTCAATAGGGATAGAGGACACCAGCACCGAAAGAGGCTGGTCTGGATTGTTTGTTACGCTTTCCAGCAGTGTTTGGTAATGGCCTAACATCCCAGTTATGGTAGCCACATCAAACAAATCCGTATTATATTCAATGAATCCAACGAGCCCTTGTTCCACGGCCGTCATCTCCAAACGTAAATCAAACAGCGTGGTTTTGGGATCAATGGTTACAGACTGCATGGTTAGCGCTGGTGTTATCTGCACGGCTTCCAATGCCTCTTGCAAGGTAAATACCGTCTGAAAAAGGGGATTGTAGCCTAAGTTTCGTTCAGGTCTGACGGCCCTCACAATCTTCTCGAAGGGCACATCGGCATGGGCATAGGCATTGACAGCCGTAAGGCGGACACGGGCCAGCAGCTGGCGAAAGGTGGGGTTGTCATCCAGACTGGTACGCAGAGCCATGATATTCACAAAGTAGCCAATCAGCCGCTGCACCTCCGGCCGTTCCCGGTTGGCCATGGGCGACCCCACCACGATGTCCGTCTGCCCGCTGTAACGGTATAACAGGACGTTGAAGGCGGCCAGCAAGGTCATGAAGAGGGTCGCTCCCTCACGCCGGCTTAAGGCGTGTACCGCCTGGGTCA